>NZ_JASHIU010000009.1 GCF_030733545.1 Oceanicaulis sp. MMSF_3324 | reverse complement strand
GGGCGCGATGACCCTGATGACGCCGGGCATGAGCCAGCGGATCGGCGCCCCGGCAGGCGCCGCCGCCTCCGCGCCTCAAACGCGTGGGCGCGGCTATGCGACCCTGCGCACGCTGGGCGTCAGCCTGTTGGCGGGACCGTTCGCGCTTGGCGTGACCTTGATCGCCTCCATCGCCCTGTTGCGGATCACGCAGGTGATCGGCTGGTCCATGCCGGATGGCTTGCTGCTTGTATTCCTGTTCGCGCCCATCGCCTGGGCGGGTCTGGCCGTCGTCTCAACACTTGAGGCGCGCCTGCGCTGGCGCACCCTCTCGCTGGCCGGACTGGCCGCCCTCTTCGCCGTTCTGGCGCTTTGTCTTCCGCCTGTTGTTTCATGAGACCCGCCATGGCCGCTTCCGCCCGCTCCTCTCTCTGGCCTGACCTGTCCGCCAAGCTGGTGGCGCGCATGCTGTCGGCCCATGCCGGCATCGGCGTCATTCTGGGCGCGCTTTTGTATATCGTGTCTCTGAGCGGGGTGCTTGTGGTCTTCCACGCCGAGTTCGCCCGCTGGGAACAGCCGCATATTCGCGAAGTCCAGAGCGTCTCGCCCGAGCTGGCGCAGAACGCCGCCCAGGCGGTTCTTGATCACGCACAAGCGGCCGGCGAAGTCCCCCATGAGATCATGATCTTCATGCCGACGCCGGATTCGCCGCGTCTGGCGGGCGGCTATGAAGACAGCTACTGGTTCATTGATGAGACCGCGACCCTGGGAGAGCCGATCGACCACGGCTTCTCCGAATTTCTCATCGACATGCATTATTATCTCCACCTGCCTTCCACTCTGGGTCTGATCGTGGTCGGCCTTATGGGCGTGATGATGCTGGCGCTCGTCCTGTCAGGCTTTCTGGCCCATCCGCGGGTCTTCAGGGACGCCTTTCGCAGCCACAAGCCGGGCAATGGCCAGCTGAGCCTGGCGGACCGGCATAACCGGCTATCGGTCTGGGGCGCGCCCTTTCACATCATGATCCCGCTGACCGGCGCCGCCCTGGGGCTGGCGACGATCGTCGCTGTGGTGCTGGCCCAGTCCGAGCCCGAAATGACCGTGACCGACATGTTCGACACGGTGTTCGGCGCCGGCGCAGAACAGGCGGCGCCCGCAGGCCCCCTGCCTGACGCCGCCCAGGCCCTGCGCGTGGTGGAGCGCGATTTCGCCGAGGACGGGCTGATCCCGTGGATCGTCCAGATCCACCATCCGGGCGAGGATGAGCAGACGCTGCAGATCCTGACCGCCGCGCCCGACCGCCTGATCTTCGGCGAATACCTCCAGTTCTCACCCGATGGCCGTTTCATCGGCCAGACCGGACTCGAGAACGGGGAGTTCGGTCAACAGGCCATGGCGTCCGTCTACAACCTGCATTTCGGCAATTGGGGCGGCGTGCCGATCAAGCTCGTCTATGTATTGCTCGGCCTCGCCCTGTGCGTCGTCTGCGTCAGCGGCATCCAGCTCTGGCTGTACAAACGCGCCCGCAAGAAAGGCCCCCAGCCCCGGCTTGAACGCGCCTGGATCGCTCTGGTCTGGGGACCGGTGGCGCTGATCGGTCTGTGCCTGACTCTGGATCGGGTTTTCGGGCTTGCAGATGCACTGCTGGCTCCAGTCTTCTGGATCGGGCTGATCGTCCTGACCGGCCTCAGCCAGTTCGCCCCGTCCAAGGCAGGTCTGTCGTGCGGGCTGAAACTGGCCGGAGCGGCGTTGATCGGCATCGGCGCCAGCGCGCATTTCCTCGCCTATGGGGTCAGCGGCTATCAGAGCCCTGCCGCCTGGGGCGTCTTTGCGGGCATGATGCTGAGCGCTCTGGTTCTGACGGGCGACGCACTGCGCCAACCCCGCGCTGAGGCGACACCTGCCGCGGTCACGGCGGAATAGGTCGCCACCGGCGCTTAGGGTTAGATCAGGACCACAGAGTCTTCCGGGTAATCAGGCAATGGGTCCTCAATGGACCCGTCGCACCCTTGCCAGCTCAACAGCTCGCTCCAACGCGAAAAACCGCGCGCATCCATGGACCTTTCCCGCAATAGGTCGACCATCAGGGCCGCGTAGCGTCCGTTGCGCCGGTTCGTTATATAGCTGATCCGCAAACCCGGCGGGGCATTGACGCTGATGCTGAGAGCCAGCTCCGCATACTCATTGATCAAGCGTCGCAGGGTGGCTGCCCGGTAATCAATGATGAGTCCGCTCACGACCGGGCGGGATAGCTGCCTAGCCAGATTCCGGATCAAGGCCGCCGATTGCTCAAGCGTAATCCCGGTCCCCAGGGCGAGATACCACACCCTTGGCGCTTCACAGATCAGCTGACTGGCATAGACAGAGTGTGTCATCGAGCCTGTGTACCCGATTATAATTTAATGACTTCTGAGCGATTTGAGCGACGAGGCGCACTCCAGCTAGAGCCAGACGGTCGAAGGAATGGGATCCACCGCATACGGACAGCCAAGCCATTTCGCCATGACCTCCCACTCCGCGAAGCCGCGCACGAACAAACCGTTCTCTATCAGAAGCTTGATCATTAAAGCCGCTTGTGGCGCATTTCGACGATTGGTCAGATAGGCCACCTGAAAATAGGGCGGTAGAAAGAGACTGAACCGTTTCGCCAGTTCCGCGAATTCACCGGCCATCAGGTTCAAGCGCGCCGCACGATAATCAATGACCAGTCCGCTCAAACGCTCTTCGACTATTCGCTTTGAGAGTCTTTGAAGGTTTCTGACTGATTTGTCTATGGTTACTTCACCGCCTACAGCCGCATACCAGATATTTGGTTCCTCGTGCAGCAAGAAGCGCGCATACAATGACCTATCCAAAGCCAGGCCCCACTACAAATGACCATCTAAACTTCATTCGCTTGTAGATTTTTATTCTACACACGCATATTGGCAATATGTATGAGTATTTTTTACAGTTAATAATATCTATATATTCGGATCAATCGCGAAATTCTATCAAATTGAAATTGCATAAAATCCTGATTGGAGATTTTTTCATCCAACTACACCATTTTTATGGTAACTGCTCTTGATTATCACGAAAGCCTTCACATCAAGATTGTCAAAAGTCAGGCCTTACTCGCCATACGTGTAAAGCGCTTGCGCCTGTGGCCGCAGCGTCAGCGAGGGGTGAAAGCCCGGACCGGCTAGAGGATAAGGAACACTTGGTGCGGGCGGCCGGACTCGAACCGGCACGGGCGTTACCGCCCAACGGATTTTAAGTCCGGTGCGTCTACCAATTCCGCCACGCCCGCGAGGTGTGTTGTGCGAACACCGTTCATCCTGAATACGAAACGGGCCGGACTTTTCCAAGTCCGGCCCGCTGTGGTTTCGCAGAAGGGTGAAGCCCTTAGAGCGCAATCCGAAAAAATGGGAACCGGTTTTCGGAGAGACTTGCGCGTCAGAGGTCTAGCGTTTGATCTCGTCCTGGCTGGTGATGATCTTGCCGCACAGGCCGTATTCCACCGCATCCTTGGCGGACAGCCAGAAATCGCGGTCGGTGTCTTTCTCGATCTGCTCGAGAGATTTGCCGGTGGCGTCGGCGAAGATCTGGTTCAGCCGCTGACGCATGGAGCGCATCTCGCGGACCTGGATCTCGATATCGGACGCCATGCCGCCAGCGCCGCCGGACGGTTGGTGCAGCAGAAAGCGGGTGTTCGGGAGCGCGTAGCGGTCTTCCTTGTTGGCGCCCACATAAATCAGCGCCCCGGCGCTCGCCACCCAGCCCGAACCGAGCACGATCACGCGCGGTTTGATGAACTTCATGGTGTCGTGGATCATGTCGCCCGATTCCACGTGACCGCCCGGCGAGGAAATCACCATCAGGATCGGATCGTCGGACTTGGCCGCCAGCGCAAACAGTTGGGCGCAAACCTCGCGCGCGGTCTTGTCCGAAATGCCCCCGGTGATCAGGATGGTGCGGCTTTCAAAGAGCGCCTTGCCCACATAATCGGGGGTTTTCGGCGCGTCCTTGTCTTCGCCGTCTTCGTCGTCATTGCGGATGATCGGGTCGGTATAGCCGTAAGACATCGGCGGCGGTCCTCAAATCAGGCTTGAAGCCCTGACGCATCAGGGCCGGTAAGGCGGGTTCAGGCCAAAACGTAAGATGGCCTGCGCGGGACGGCAAGCATGGCCTCCAGCACGTTAAGGCCCGGTTGCTGGAACGCCTTATTGAGCCAATGCTTGCAGGGCCCGTTCAACTTCGGCCAGCACGTCCTGATCCGTGCCGCGGGCGACCAGCGCCACGCCGCGCGTGATGGACCCGTCCTCCGCTTCCTGGAACCAGGGGTAGGAGCCCAGTGAGACAGACGGATAATCTGTCTGCATCTGGCCCAACGCTTCAGCGAGATCCCCCTCACGCGCATTCTCCAGGCGTACGGTGACTGAATGGGTGACCGCGCCGCGGGTCAGGCGCGGCGCGACATCTTCAAGCATGCCGCGGGCGATCTTGGGCACGCCCGCCATGACAAAGACATTCTCAAGCTGGAAGCCCGGCGCCCCGGTCACGGGATTGTCGATCAGCACGGCGCCATCGGGAATGCGCGCCATGCGCAGGCGTGCGGGCGTGATTTCGGTTTTGGCCTTGGCGTACCAGTCCTTGAGAATCGCAAGCGCGTCGTCACGCACATCAATCGACCGGCCAAACGCCGCCGCGACAGCGTCCGCGGTAATGTCGTCATGAGTCGGCCCGATGCCGCCGGTGGTGAACACATAGTCACAACGATCGGACAGGGCTTTCACCGCTTCGATGATGGCGTCCTGCTCATCAGAGACGATGCGCACTTCCTTGAGACCGATGCCCAGCGGCGCCAGGAATTCGGCAATCTGCTGCACATTGATGTCGCGGGTGCGGCCCGACAGGATTTCATCTCCGATAACGACAATCCCGGCGCTGACAGTCCGGGTTTCGGTCTCACTCATGGCCGCCCCCTCTCTTGCGTGCGTTGATGGGCAGACTATGGTCCCGCCCTTCGTGCTCTCCAAGGTTTGATGATGCGTTTTTCCGACCCGCTCCATCCCGGCGTGCTGATCAAGCGCTATAAACGCTTCCTCGCCGATGTGACGCTGGACAGCGGAGAAACGGTCACGGCGCACTGTCCCAATCCCGGCTCCATGATGGGGTTGAAGGACCCGGGCAGCCGGTGCTGGCTCAGCCAGACCGACAATCCCAAGCGCAAGCTGAAATACACGCTGGAGGTCCTTGAGGCGGACGGCGCCCTGATCGGCATCAATACCAATCGCCCCAACGCGCTGGCCGAAGAGGCCATCACATCAGGCGTGATCGCAACACTATCGGGCTATGACAGCCTCAAGCGCGAAGTGAAATACGGGGCCAATTCGCGCATCGATCTCTTGCTGGACAGCGAGGATCGCCCGACCTGCTATGTGGAAGTGAAAAACTGCCATCTGATGCGCACGCCCGGCCTGGCGGAGTTTCCTGACAGCGTCACCACGCGCGGCGCGAAACATCTTGGTGAATTGTCCGACATGGTGCGCCAGGGCTGCCGCGCCGTGCAGCTCTTCATCGTTCAACGCAATGATTGCGACGTCCTCTCCCCCGCCGAGGACCTTGACCCCAACTATGCCCAGGCCCTGCGCGACGCCGCCGCCTCGGGTGTCGAGGTGATCGCCTGGGCCTGCGCTGTGACGTTGGACGGCATAGAGGTCGTTCGTGAGATCGAGGTGAAACTGTGAGCGAGACCCACATCCTGAACCCTGATGACAGCGGCTGGGATTTGCCCGAGCCTTTCATCCTGCCCGTCACCGTCGCGGCGGACGATATTGACGACTTCGATCACGCCAACAATTCGGTCTATCTCAAATGGGCCGACAGGACCGCCTGGGCGCATTGGGAGGCGGATGGCTACACCCGAGACGATTGTCGGAATCTGGATCGCGGCATGGCGATCCTGCGCACCGAAGCGGATTATCTGGGTCATTGCCGCAAGGGCGAGGAGATCGCCTGCGCCGTTTGGATCGCCCGATCCGACGGCAAGCTGCGCGCCGAACGCTGGTATCAGTTTCGACGCCTATCCGATGGCGAAACGGTGTTTCGCGCCGTCACGCGGCTGGTCTGCTTCCAGCTCTCAACCGGACGCCCGGCGCGACTGGTCGAAGGATTCGCCCGCCATTATGGCAAGCCGGACGAGACTTTAAGCCAGGCCGCGGATGCGCTGGACGCCCGTTTGAAGCGTGGCTGAAGCGACGCTTGCTGCGCATTACAGACCGGAAAGTTTTATCCCCTCGCCCTCAGGCCTATAGTCCGGCCGTGATTAAGGGGAGACTTTCATGCGTTCCATTCTTGCCGCTGCAGCCAGCGCCCTTGTGCTGAGCGCCTGCGCGACTGTTCCGTCAACAGAACAAACCCAAACCCAGGTTCAGGAGAACGCCGCGCCCGTCGTCGCGGCCTCCTCCATTGAAGCCCATATCCGCTTCCTCGCCGATGACCTTCTGGAAGGCCGTGAAGCGGGTGAGCGCGGCTATGACATCGCCGCCGCCTATATGGAAAGCCAGTTCCGCTTGATCGGCCTTGAGGCCGGCGGCATGGACGGCTATCGCGCTCCGGTGCCGCTTCAGGTGATGTCCGCCAACCAGGATGAAGCCAGCTTTGTCCTCAACGGCGACAACCTGACGCCCGGCGAAGACTTCGTCGTCTCGGCTCATGCGGTGCTGGATGACGCTCAGGTCGAAGCAGAGGCGGTGTTCGTCGGCTTTGGTCTCGACGCCCCGCAACTGGGCCATGACGATTACGAAGGCCTGGACGTTGAAGGCAAGATCGTCGTGGTGTTGATGGGAACGCCGGGTGAGCTGCCCTCCGATATCAGCGCCCACCTCAATTCCAGCCGCACCAAGGCGCAATACGCCGCCGACAATGGCGCCATCGGCATGATCGCGCTGATGCCCGAAGGCCTGTCGCGGTTCACCTTTGAACGCATGGCGCCCTACGCCGCGGGCGAGAGCATGACCACGGAAGCCGCATCCGCCGCCTCTGAACTGCAAGTGCGCGCGGCTGTTTCCGACGCCATTGCAACGCGTCTGTTCGAAAGCGCCGGACACGATTACGCCGCCATGGTCGAAGCGGCCATCAATGGCGAAACTCCTGAAGGCTTTGCCTTCAACCAGACCGTGACGATCTCGGCCAAGACCGAGCGCGAGATGGTCTATTCTGATAACGTCGTCGGTGTCCTTCCGGGGTCCGATCCCGAACTGGCTGATGAGCCCGTGATCGTGACCGCCCACCTTGACCATATCGGCATCTGCCGCCTGGAAGAGGATGTGGACCGGATCTGCAACGGCGCGCTCGACAATGCGTCGGGCTCGGCGATCATGATCGAAACCGCTCGCGCCATGGCCGAGATGGAACGCCAGCGTCGTCCCGTGGTCTTCATTGGCCTGACCGCGGAAGAAAAAGGCCTTCTGGGCTCGGCGCACATCGCCGCGAATATCACCCCGGCGATGGAAGGCATGGTGGCCAACGTCAATCTGGACATGCCGGTCATCCGCTACGAGTTCAACGACCTGATCGCCTTCGGCGCCGAGCACTCCAGCCTGGGCCCGATCGCCGAGGCCGCCGCCCAGAGCGCGGGCGCGAGCATCTCGCCCGACCCGCTGCCGCAACAGGCGCTGTTCGTGCGTTCGGACCACTACAACTTCGTGCGCCAGGGCGTGCCGTCGGTCTTCCTGATGACGGGCTTTTCCAGCCCCAATCCGGATGATGATGAAGGCCAGGGCTTCCTGAACTTCCTGGGCGGCGACTATCACGCCCCCGGCGATGAAACCGATGCCGGCGTGATGTTCGATCAAGGCGCCAAGTTCGCCAACATCAACCTCGCCATCATCAACGCGATCGCCAACGCGGAAGAGACCCCGCACTGGAACGAAGACAGCTTCTTCGCCCAGTAATTCAGGCGAAACTGCGAACGAATGCGCGCCCGGGCCCTTGGATCATTCCATCATGGCTCGGGCGCGTTTATATAGGGGTCAGGCAACGAACGGATGAGACGTGACTGAGACCGGGCTAGACCTCGACGCCGCGCCGACGCGCGATGGGCATATCAAACGCCACAAGCCTGAGGATTTCGAGGGCATGCGCAAGGCTGGCCAGCTGTCCGCCAGGGCGCTGGACATGCTGGTCGAGCATGTGAAACCGGGTGTGACGACCCAGGAGCTCGATGATCTCGTTCGTGAATTCTATCTCGACCATGGCGCGGCGCCGGCCACGATCTTCTATCGCGGCTACACCAAGTCGAGCTGCACCTCGATCAACCATGTGGTTTGCCACGGCATTCCCAACACCAAGCCGCTGCGCGAAGGCGACATCGTCAATATCGACGTGACCTGCGTGCTTGATGGCTGGCATGGCGACACCTCGCGCATGTTCGGGGTGGGCGAGGTCAAGCGCAAGGCGGCCCGCCTCGTCGAAGTGACCTATGAAGCCATGATGCGCGGCATCGAGATGGTCAAACCGGGCAACACGTTCGGCGATATTGGCGCCGCCATCCAGGAATACGCCGAAGCCCAGCGCTATTCCGTGGTGCGCGATTTCTGCGGCCACGGTCTGGGCCGCCTGTTCCACGATGCGCCGAACGTGCTTCACTTTGGCGAATACGGCACGGGCCCGGTGATCGAGGAAGGCATGTTCTTCACGATCGAACCCATGCTCAATATCGGCAAGCCGGGCGTGAAAATCCTCAATGACGGCTGGACCGCGGTGACCCGCGACAAGACCCTGTCCGCCCAGTTCGAGCATTCGGTGGGTGTGACCAAGGATGGCGTGGACATCTTCACCAAATCCCCCGCTGGCCTCGACCAACCGCCCTGCGGATAAGTCCAACTTATCCCCACCCTCCCGACCTTCCTCCATAATCTCCCCACTCCTCCAGAGCAGGCGGCCGGCGCGTTGGGTTCGGGGGGAGTGGTGGTGTCCCGAGCGGGCGCGGTTTAACGCACCGCGCTGCAGCGAAAAGGCGGGACTTCGTACATTCCGGCGATCCTGTTGGAGCCGTGCCCTTGGGGCAGGAATCCCTTGGGCGGACGACTGACAATCGTCCAGCTTGGACAGGCTGCGTAGAAGTGGCGTCAGCAAGCCGGTCGAGGCCGTAGAAAACATCACCGCGCGCGGGAGCCTTATCGGGCTCCATAACAATAAAACAGACCCCATAATCGCCCGGACTGCTCCCGCGCGCCCTGCTCATGCCCTCGCTCCTACAGGCGGGGATGGGGGTGTTTGTACGACCCTCTCAAAACCTCATCCCGGCCTTGAGCCGGGATCTACCCGTTTCGCTTCTGTGATCAGAACAGAGCGGTTTCAGTAAATCCTGGATCGCCCATGGCGTCCGGCATGATACGATACAGAGCAAAAACAAAAACCCCGGAGCCGGGCTCCGGGGTTTTGTCATTCAATGTGTGGGCAGTCCTAGACTGTCACGCCCTTCAGACGCGCCTTGGCCTTTTCAGCACCGATCAGCGGCAGCAAGTCAGCCATTTCCGGGCCGCGCTGCTGACCGGTCAGAGCCATGCGCAGAGGCAGGAACAGGCTCTTGCCCTTGCGGCCCGTCGCTTCTTTCAGTGCAGAGGTCCAGGCGCCCCAACTGTCCTGGGTGAGCGCTCCTTCAGGCAGGAGCTCGGCCGCCTGGGCGGCGAAATCCACATCCTCATCTGCAATGGCCGGCGTGACCGGACCTTCGATCAGACGCGCCCATTCCACGACATCCTTGACCACCGTCAGATTGGGACGCACCGCCGCCCAGAACGCCTCGCCGCCATCCGCATTCAGCGCCGCCAGGCGATCATGCACATCGGCATAATCCATGGCGTGCACCAGTTTGGCGTTCAGGCGCTTGAGCTCTTCGGGGTCAAACCGCGCCGGGGTGCGAGACAGCTTGCCGAAATCGAATTCGTCCGCCAGCTGCTGCAGCGCGGAGCGTACATCCACGGCATCAGAGGTGCCGATCTTGGCGAGCAGGGAGCAGATCGCCATCGGCTCGAAGCCATCCAGATCACGCAGGTCTTCAATCGAGAGCGAGCCCAGGCGCTTGGAGAGCTTGTCGCCATCCGCGCCCACCAGCAGCGCCATATGGCCCATGGCCGGGGCCGAACCCTTGCCGCCCAGCGCTTCGAAAATCTCGATCTGCGCGGCGGAGTTGGTGACATGGTCCTCGCCGCGAATGATATGGGTGACCTTAGAGTCCAGATCATCCACCACGCTCGGCAGGGTATACAGATAGCTTCCATCGGCGCGGATCAGGATCGGGTCGGACACCGAGCTCGTCTCGATATGGCTCGGCCCGCGCACAAGGTCGGTCCATTCAATGCGGCCGCCCGACAGCTTGAAGCGCCAGTGCGGCTTGCGGCCTTCGGCATCCAGCCTGGCCTTGTCATCATCGGTCAGGCTCAGCGCGGCGCGGTCATAGACCGGCGGCTTGCCCTGGGCGCGCTGGATCTTGCGCTTGCGATCAAGCTCGTCCTCGGTCTCGTAGCACGGGTACAGCAACCCCTGCTCGATCAGCGCCGTCTTGGCCGCTTCGTATTTGTCGAAACGCTCGGACTGCTTGAAGGTCTCGTCCCAGCTCAGGCCCAGCCAGGTCAGATCGGCGCGAATGGCGTCTTCAAACGCGGCGGTCGAGCGCTCAAGGTCCGTATCATCGATCCGCAGCAGCACCTGACCGCCCTGCCCCCGCGCGAACAGGACGTTTATCAGGGCGGTGCGCACATTGCCAACGTGCAGCTTGCCGGTCGGGCTCGGGGCGAAACGGACTTTCACGGTCATGGATATCGACTCTGGTTCTGAGACAGGGCGCGGGCGCGCGAACTAAAGCGCGGCTTTAGACCGCCGCCACCCTATCGTCAAACGACTGAGTGCGCAGAAGCGCTTGATGATTGAGACAGACAGAGCGATCCTTGCGGCTCAGCCTGGGGATTTAGGATGAGCAAAGAGCCGCACACACCGGTCGACCCCGGGCCCAAGGGCCCGCAGCTCGACGAGATGCTGGACAGCCTGATGGGCTGGAACCGCAATTTCATCCGGACCCTGAAGGATAGTTTTCTCCATCCCGAATGGGTCGCGGGCGCAGTCCTGCATCAGGATCAACAGGCCTACGCCAACCCCATCCGACTGCTGGTTTTCCTGTTCGGCCTCTACATGACCCTGACCGTCTTTATCGTGGGGACGGATGCACAAAGTGTGGAAGCTGTTGCGCCGGCGGGACCTGAAATCCTCAATGCCTGGCTGACTGAGCAAGGTACAAGTCTTGATGAAGTCAATGCGGTTTGGGGGTTCTGGCTTCAGGTCTTTATCTGGCCGATCCTGGTGCTGTCATCTCTGCCCTACGCCCTGCTCTTCAAGGCCTATGCGCCCAGACGCACGCTCTATGGCGCCGTGCTGGTCTACTTGACCACGATCAACGCCATGACGGCAGCGCAGATAGTCCTGACGATTGTCCTGTTGCCCTTTGTGGGCAAGGAAATGAGCCTTGTATTCGGCCTGCTTATCGTGACGCTCTATTATTTCTACGTCACCGGCCGGGTGCTGTACGCCCATTACGCCAGCACCCTGTGGGGCACATTACTGAAGCTCTTTTCCTTCGTCCTGTTGACCCCTGTCACCATAGTGATCACGGTGCTGCTGCAGCTCCTCGCCTTTGATCAGGTCATGGAGCATCGCTTTGATCTGAACGTATCGGACATTGTCCAGCTGAGGGGAGACACAGCGCCATGAAATCTCGCGAGATCCGCCTGACCCAGCATTTCACCGGAGCGGTGAAATCAGACTATTTCGAAATGGCGGACGTGGAACTGCCCGAACCGGGCGAAGGCGAGGTTCTGGTCAAGAACGCCTGGCTGTCCGTGGATCCCTATATGCGCGGCCGCATGATCGGGGTGAAGACCTATATCGATCCGTTCGCCGTTGGCGAGCCGCTCGAAGGCGGCGCAGTGGGCCAGGTGGTCGCCTCCAACGCAGACGGCTTTGCCGAAGGCGACTGGGTGATGAGCATGAAAGGCTGGCGCGAAGCCTATGTCGCCCCCGCCAACACCCTGACCAAGATCGACGCCAGCGTTCTGCCGCCTGAAGCCTATCTGGGCGTCGCCGGCCTGACGGGCATGACCGCTTATATCGGCCTCAAGCGCATTATCGAGCTCAAGGAAGGCGAAACCCTGTGGATGAGCGCGGCGGCCGGTGCTGTCGGCTCGGCCGGTGTTCAGTTCGCCAAGGCCATGGGCGCCAATGTCATCACCACCGCCGGCGGCAAGGAAAAAACCGACTTCTGTACGGAAATCGGCGCGGACGCCGTGGTCGACTACAAGGCGACTGATGATCTGGCGGGCGCCGTGCGGGCGGCGGCCGAGCCGTTTGGCGGGGTAGACGCCTATTTCGAGAATGTGGGCGGAGATCATCTGCAAGCCGCGCTCGATGTGATCAACCCGCATGGCCGCATGGCGGTCTGCGGCATGATTGCGCGCTATAATGACGACCAGCCCCTGCCCGGCCCCACCAACCTGACCCAGATCATCGCCAAGAAGCTCAAGGTTCAGGGTTTCATCCTGTCGGATCATTTCGATCTGCAGGGCGAGTTCATTTCCGATCTGTCGGACTGGATGATGGCCGGCAAGGTCAAAACCCGCGACACCGTCTATGAAGGCATTGATCAGACCCCGGACGCATTCATGGGTCTCTTCTCTGGCGCGAATATCGGCAAGATGCTGGTCAAGCTCTAAAGCGTGCTCAGGTCAGGCGCGACAGGGCTTTGCGCCTGACCTGACGCCCCGTTCGACAACCTTCAAGCTCGGACAAAACTTCTTGTAAAACGAGAATAAAGGCCCTCACAGCACGCCTGTTATACCTCTTGTGAAGACTTTCGGTTCTAAAGCTTACCCATACCGTTTGTTGAGACAGAACGGTTGCCCGCAACGGACCGAGGGTTTCCATGAACGTAGATCAGTTGAACGCGCGCGCAGAGGGCCGACTCGCCGGCCTGGTCGGTCTTGAAGTCCTGGAGGCCCGACAAAGCCTCATTCGCGGCGCGCTGACCGTGCGCCCCGAACTTCAGGCGCCCACCGGCTTCCTGCACACCGCGACCATCATCGCCATGCTGGACACCCTCGCCGGATACGGCGCGGGCATGAACATGCCCGATCGCGCTATCGGCTTCACCACCATTGAAGTCTCATCCAGCTTCTTCGGCACCGCCCGTGAAGGCCGGGTCCTGGGCGAAGCCGTGCCCATCCATTGCGGCAGCACCACCCAGGTCTGGTCGGCCAATTGCTGGCGCGAAAGCGACAACAAGGAGATCGCCGTCTTCCGCTGCACCCAGATGGTGCTCTACCCCCAGCGTCGCGGCGAGCAGAAAGAAGACTAAGGTCTTCCCTTTTCCATGATGAGAAACGCCAGCCCCCGTCAGGCGCTGGTCGTGAGACGGACCTGAACGCCGGGCCTAAGCTTGGCTTTCGCGCGCCGCACGGTGCATCCGTCCCACCACGCCGCCGCCAATCACGGCTGCGACGAAGCACGCGAGCGTGCCGTTGTCGAACATGTGCAGGAAACCTGCATAGGACAGGCAGGTCGCGGCGACCGCGAGGCCGATGGCGCTGATTCTGTTCAGCCATGAGACAGGTGCGTAGGTCATGGTTTCCTAACAGCAAACAACAGGCCGCTTTCGTAGCCCTTTGTTTACCATAACGCGTAATTTCCCGTTAGGACTGCAAACCAATTCAGCGGAAACGCCTGTATAGCCTTGCAATCAGGGATCAGAATCGCGCTTCATGGCGCTGTCCAACGTTGGCGGGTCGCGATTCCCACGCTTCCGCCTTATCAAAGCAAGGGGGGAACCCTGATGAATAAATCTGAACTCGCCAAAGCCATCGCCGACAAAGCTGGCATCACCAAAGCCCAGGCCAGCGACGCCATCGACGCGTTCGCGGACGCCATCGTCGGCGCAGCGAAGTCTGACGACTCCGTGCAACTGGCGGGCTTCGGCACCTTCCACGCCAAACACCGCGAAGCGCGCGAAGTGCGCAACCCGCGGACCGGCGAAAAAATGATGTCCAAAGCCAAGACGCAACTGGCGTTCCGCCCGGCGTCTGCGCTGAAAGACATCTAAGCATTTCCCGCCTTCGGGCGGATCTGTGGATGCGAAGCCGCCGCCCGAAAGGGCGGCGGTTTTGTTTTGGGCGAAATGGCCCAACAAAAAGCCCGGCTCCATGAGCCGGGCTTTTCTCGTCGGAGCGCGCAGCGCGCCTATTCGGCGGCTACAACGCCTCGCTTGAGCCCCTGAGCGGGTTTGAGCGCGTCGGAGATCTGGAACGCCATTTCGAGCGCCTGGTCGGCATTGAGGCGCGGATCGCAATGAGTGTGATACCGGCTCGACAGATCCGCTTCGGACAAATGCCCGGCCCCGCCGACGCATTCGGTCACATCCTGACCCGTCATCTCGAAATGGACCCCGCCCGGCTCGGCGCCTTCGGCGCGGAGAACCTCGATGAAGGTGCGCAGTTCAGACAGCACCTTGTCGAAATCCCGTGTCTTGTAGCCATTGGCGGCCTTGTGCGTGTTGCCGTGCATCGGGTCGCACGACCAGATCACGTTACGGCCCTCGGACTGCACCTTGCGCACCAGCGGCAACAGGCCGTCCGCAACCTTGTCCGCGCCCATGCGCACATAGAGGATCAGCCGTCCGGCTTCATCGCGCGGATTGAGCACGTCGATCAGACGGATGAGCTCGTCCGGATCCAGCGTCGGGCCGCATTTGAGCCCGATCGGGTTCTCGATGCCGCGCATGAATTCCACATGGGCGTGGTCCGGCTGACGCGTCCGGTCGCCGATCCACAGCAAGTGGGCGCTGGTGTCGTACCAGCGGCCCGAATTGCTCTCCATCCGGGTCAGGGACTGCTCGAACGGCAGGTGCAGCGCCTCGTGGGAGGTGAAGAAATCCACCCCTTCCAGAGACGGCGCGCCGTCCGGGGTCACGCCGCAGGCGCGCATGAAGGCCAGCGCCTCGCCAATCCGGTCGGCGTATTCCTGATAACGCTCGCCCGCCGGGCTGCCCGCCAGGAAATCCAGCGTCCACTGGTGCACATTGTGAAGGTCGGCATAGCCGCCCGAAGCCAGTGCCCGCAGCAGGTTCAGCGTCGCGGCCGACTGGTCATAGGCACGGATCAGACGCTCGGGATCGGGCACCCGCGCCTCTTCGGTGAAAGCCATGTCATTGATGGAATCCCCGCGATAGCTCGGCAGGGTGACGCCATCGATGGTCTCGGTGTCCGACGAGCGCGGCTTGGCGAACTGACCGGCGATCCGGCCCACCTTCACCACCGGCTTGGCGCTGGCGAAGGTCATCACCACAGCCATTTGCAGCAGGACCCGGAAGGTGTCGCGCACGGTTTCGGCGGAAAACTCCTTGAAGCTTTCGGCGCAGTCACCCCCCTGCAACAGGAAGGCTTGCCCGGCGGACACATTGGCGAGCTGGCTTTTCAGCCGACGCACTTCGCCTGCAAAGACCAGCGGGGGGCGCTTGGCGAGCTCGGATTCCACCCAATAAAGCTTATCCATATCGGGATAAGTCGGTAATTGCTTACCGGGTTTGGATCTCCAGCTCTCAGGGCTCCACACAGTCATGGCCTTCGCCTTTCTTAAGTTTGGCCGAATATTCTAGCGGCGATTGTGCAACGCAGTAAGCCCCGAAGGACCGCTTCGGGGCGCACTGCGTGCAAAAAAGCAACGATAAGGGTGACGCGCGGGTTAATCCGTCGCGCCTGATCCGGGCCTTATTCCGCAGCGCGCAATTCAGGCGGGATCCACTTTTCCTTCATGGTCACCAGTTCTTCGGCGACGCTGGGATGGACCGCGCACGTGGCGTCGAACTGAGCCTTGGTCAGCCCCGCCTTCACCGCAATGCCGACGGCCTGGATGATCTCAGGGCTGTCATCGCCCACCAGATGCACGCCGATGACCACCTGATCGGACTGTCGAACGATCATCTTCATCATCATCTTGTCGGGATGATCGGTGATGATGCCCTTCATCGGACGGAACTGGGATTTGTAGATATCCACTTCGCCATACTCGTGGCGCGCCTCGGCCTCTGTCAGGCCCACCGTGCCCACCGGCGGCTGGGTGAAGACCGCGCTCGGGATCGTTGCGTGATCATAAGCATTGGGCGTGTCGCCATAGACGGTGTCGACAAATGCCGCGCCCTCGCGGATCGCCACGGGGGTCAGATTGACCCGATCGGTCACGTCACCGACCGCATAGATATTGTCCACATTGGTCTTTGAGTATTCATCGACCTTGATGGCGCCCTTGTCGTTGACCTCGACGCCCGCGTTTTCAAGACCCAGCCCTTCGGTATAGGGATCGCGGCCAATCGCGAAGACGACCTGGTCCACATCCTCGATCACGTCACCGTTCTTGAGCGTGACGCGCTTGGTCTTCGCCCCCTCATCGGTCAGCTCGATCTTGTCGAACACCGTGTGGGTGATGACGCGCACGCCGGCTTCCTTCAGACCTTCATGGACAGCCGTGCGCACGTCATCGTCAAAGCCGCGCAGCACGGTCTCGCCGCGATAGACCAGGCAGGTCTCGACCCCGAGCCCGGCGAAGACCTGGGCAAACTCCACCGCAATATAGCCGCCGCCGGCGATGACGATGTGCTTGGGCAATTCAGGCAGGTGGAACAATTCGTTGGAGGTGATGGTGTGTTCCACCCCCTTCAGGGACTCATCCTTGTTCGGCGCCCCGCCCACGGCGATCAGGATATGCTTCGCCGTCACCGTGCGGTCCTGGTTCACCAGGCGAATGGTGTTGGGCCCTTCAAGCTCGGCGCGGTCCTCGATCAGTTCGACCCCGGCATTGGCGAGATTGCGCGCATAAATGCCCGACAGGCGGTCCACCTCGGCATTCATGGTGTCGCGGAACTGAGTCCAGTTGAACTCGGGCTCGCCCACATCCCAGCCATAGGCCTTGGCCTGTTTGAAGCTTTTGGAGAAGTTCGAGGCGTAGACCATGTACTTCTTGGGCACGCAGCCGCGGATCACGCAGGTGCCGCCGGGCCGATACTCTTCGGCCACCGCGACCTTCTTACCCTTCATGGCGCTCAGCCGCGAGGCCCGCACGCCGCCAGACCCCGCCCCGATGGTGAACAGGTCATAGTCAAACTCGTGATCGGCCATTGCGCGCCCTTCCATGATTCCGTCTCGGTCGTGTGCGTATGTGTGCACACACACCGGTTAGGTCAAATCACACGAGTACGGAAGATGGGGAAACCGCTTACTCGGCCATGATGGCGTCGATCTGCGGCTGGATGGCCTGCATCGCCTCAATGGCGTTCTGCTGGGAAATTCGCCCGACCCGATCCATCAGCTGCGGCATGGTCTCGACGAGCTTGCGACCTGTGTCGGTTTCATAGAACGCGTTGATCTGCTCAAGCTCTTCAAGCGTGAAAACATCGGCATAAGCCCGGGCGCTCTCATCAATGATCTCGGGAAACAGGTCATTGAGCGTTTCTTCGACAAGCGCCATCGCTTCGGCAATCTGCGCATCTGTCGCGGACCCGTACTGGGCGCGCAACGAGGGCTCGATGCTGGGCATCATCATCGCCATCATCTGCTGCCCCATATCCGCACCGCCGGACAGTTGCATGGTGCGTTCGGCCGCAGAAAGACGCGCTTCAGAGTCCGATTGCGCCAGCGACGGCGCCGACAGAATCAAGGCTGCAGCGGCAGCCAGAACGATACGCGGCATATTTCCCCTCCACGTTTTCCAGATTGTCGTTATTCTCCTATCAGGCGAACAGCAAGTTGGCGAGCCCACCGTGCGAGACACCCTGCAGACCTCTTCGACCCCTCATCATGCCGGTCATCGCGACCGGCTGAGGGCGCGTTTCTCTGAAGCGGGCGGACAGGGTCTGGCCGATTACGAGCTGTTGGAGCTGGCGCTGTTCCGGTCCATCCCGCGCCGCGATGTCAAACCTCTCGCCAAGGCGCTGATCGCGCGCTTCGGCGGGTTAGGCGGCGTCTGTGCAGCGGACCTCCATCAACTAACCGACATCAAGGGCGTGTCTGAAAAGACCGCGCTGGATCTCAAACTGGTCGAGGCGCTGGCGGTGCGCATGGCGCGTGAACAGGTCGTCGGCCGCCCGGTCCTCTCGAGCTGGTCGGCGCTGCTGGATTATCTGCGCACCGCGCTCCAGCACGCCGCCACCGAACAGTTCCGGGTGCTGTATCTTGATAAGAAGAACCGGCTTGTCGCCGACGAGCATCAGGCGCGCGGCACTGTGGACCATGCGCCGGTCTATCCGCGCGAAGTGGTCAAGCGCGCTTTGGCGCTCGACGCCAGCGCCCTGATCCTGGTGCACAACCATCCCAGCGGCGACCCCACACCCTCCCATGCCGATATCGAGATGACCAAGCTGGTGATCAGCGCCGCCAAGCCCTTCAACATCGTGGTTCACGATCATCTGGTGATCGGACGTGAGCGCACCGCCAGCTTCAAAAGTCTGGGATTGCTTTAGCTCCTCTTTGAAACGGCAACACACTTCAGGCTTCAGGCGGCCGTCTTCGCCGGCGGCTCCCAGAGCTCGATCTTCACGCCATCCGGATCGACCAGCCAGGCGAAGCGCCCGTAATCGAAACTCTGAGGGTCGCCGACCAGCTGGGTCCCTGACGCCTCAATGCGTGCGAGCAGGGTGTCCATGTCCTCAACGATCAGATTGATCATGAAGGGCTGTTGGGACGGGGCGAAGTAATCGGAGCCGTCTTCAAAACGCGCCAGTATGGTGCGGGCGCCGTCGCCGAAGGCGTCCGCTGCTTTGGCATGGGAGAAATCAAATCCCCCATAAGAATTAAGCTCTAAACCCAGAACCTCTTGATACCAACGTCGGCTCAGGTCAGGATCGGAAGACTTCACAAAAACGCCACCTATGCCCAAGACCGGCATGTCCACCTCCACTTTTCCCTTCATACGGTGACCCATGCGCCCTGCCCCGTCCAATTTTTTCACCCACCTTGAGTGCTCGATGACGGGGGCCAGGCTGGACAAGGACGTGGCGCACAATCTCTCCCCCGAGGGATGGCCGCTACTGGCGCGCTATGATCTCGACAGGATGAAAGACGCGGTTGATCGCGATGCGATCGCGGCGCGCCCCGCAGAAGAAGAGGCCGGGTTCTGGAAATGGCGCGAACTCTTGCCCGTGGCGCGAAATGAAGATGTCGTCTCTCTGGGCGAAGTGGACACGCCCCTGATCGAGACGCCTCGGGTCGCGGGATCGATCGGACTGAAGGCGCCGCTCTGGGTCAAGGATGAAGGCCGCTTGCCCACGGGCAGCTTCAAGGCGCGCGGCCTGGCGCTCGCGGTCTCCATGGCCAAATCCTTTGGCGTCACAACCATGGCCATGCCCACCAATGGCAATGCCGGCGCCGCCCTGTCCGCTTATGGCGCACGCGCCGGGATGACCACCTATTCGTTCTGCCCCGAGGACACGCCGGACGTGAATGTTCGTGAGATCGCGGCGCAGGGCGGGCAGGTCTTTCGGGTCAACGGCCTGATCCACCAGTGCGGCGCGATTGTGGGCGCGCTCAAGGAGGAGATGGGCTGGTTTGACGTCTCCACCCTCAAGGAGCCCTACCGGATCGAGGGCAAGAAGACGATGGGGGTCGAGCTGGCCTGGCAAATGGGCTGGAAGCTCCCCGATGCGATCTTCTACCCCACGGGCGGCGGCACCGGCCTGATCGGCATGTGGAAGGCGTTCGACGAGATGGAAAAGCTCGGCTGGATCGGTTCGGAGCGCCCCAAGATGTTTGCGGTTCAGGCCGAGGGTTGCGCCCCGATCGTCAAGGCGTATGAGGAGGGCGAAGAGCATGCGCCCGAATGGCTGGACGCTCATACGGTCGCGTCCGGCATCCGGGTGCCCAAGGCCATTGGCGATTTCCTGATTCTGCGTGCGGTGCGGGAAAGCGGCGGCGCCGCCGTGTCCGTCTCCGATACCGAGATTGAAGAGGCGCGCCAGTTGTGCGGACGTGAAGACGGGCTGCTGTTGTGCCCTGAAGGGGCCGCAACGCTGGCCGCCTGTCAGTCCGCCCTGTCCCGCGGCCTGATCGAGAAGGACGCTGAAGTCGTTCTGTTCAATTGTGGATCTGGCCTGAAATACCCGCTTCCGGATCTGGCGCGC
Source organism: Oceanicaulis sp. MMSF_3324 (assembly GCF_030733545.1). Taxonomy (GTDB): domain Bacteria; phylum Pseudomonadota; class Alphaproteobacteria; order Caulobacterales; family Maricaulaceae; genus Oceanicaulis. The sequence goes on along the minus strand of NZ_JASHIU010000009.1, from coordinate 121,497 downwards.
ACCCTAGACCGCACCCAGCCCATCACGCCGGCCATGCTGGCGCCCTGAGCGTAAGCGTGTGCAACCTAGCTGAATTGTAATGAAGACGAGCCTTTCACTGAATCACGCCCCTATCGCATAACCCGGCCTCTTTTGAGCCGCCCTGACGGAACGCCATGAGCTCCCCCGCGCCCTTTACTGCGAAACGCCCCGCCGCCAGGAATGCCTGGACCGCGCTGGGCGTGTTGTTGGTGGTCTATCTCGTCAACTTCATGGACCGGCAGGTCTTTGCAGTCCTGCAAGAGGAATTCCGCACCGACCTCAATCTCAGCGACAGCCAGCTGGCGCTGCTGGGCGGGACCGCCTTTGCGCTATTCTACGCCACGCTGGGAATCCCCATCGCCATTCTGGCGGACCGCACGAACCGGGTGCGCCTGATTGCGGCGGCCTGTGTGGTCTGGAGCGTCTTCACCGCCCTGTCAGGTATGGCGACCAATTTCATCCAGATGCTGCTGGCGCGGATCGGCGTCGCCTCTGGTGAAGCCGGTGGCGTATCCCCCTCCTATTCGGTGCTGTCAGACTATTTCCCGCCCTCCAAGCGCGCCTTTGCGATCGGCCTGTTTTCCGTCGGCGCACCACTGGGCCTGACGGCAGGCTCGGCGCTGGGCGCCTTCATCGCGGATGCGCTGAACTGGCGCTGGGCTTTTATTCTGGTGGGCCTGCCTGGCGTGCTGCTGGCTCTGGTCTTGCTGGTTCTGGTTAAGGAACCACGCCGGGGCATGTTCGACACCGAAGCGCTGCGCAATCAGAAAGCCAACGCCCTGAGCGCCTTGAAGCTGGTGTTCGCCACCCCCTCCCTGCGCCTGTTCACGGCGGCCGCGGCGGTGACGTCGTTTGCCGGCTACAGCCTGTATCAATGGGCGCCGTCCTTTCTGATACGGTCCCAGGGCATGACACTGGAGGAAGTGGGCGCCGGCCTGTCTCCCCTGTTCGCCCTGGGGCTCGTCGGGTCAGTGGCGGGCGGCTGGATCGCCGACCGTATCGGCCCTGGCCGTCCGGAAGCCTATGGCGTCATTCCGGGGATCACCCTTTTACTGACGGTGCCCTTCTTCCTGGCCGGTCTGATAGTGCGCGATGGCGGCATGAGCCTGCTCTTTTTCGCGATCCCGCTGCTGCTGAGCTATGCGTGGATCGGTCCGGGGCTGGCCGCGACCCAGACCCTGACCCCGCCGGCCTCTCGCGCGGCCGTGGCGGCCATCATCGGCTTTTTCAACAATCTCATCGGCATTGGTCTGGGACCGCTGGCGGTGGGCGCGTTGTCAGACCTACTGCGCCCCAGCCATGGGGAGGGTGAAGCGCTGCGTCTGGCGCTGATGGCGGGCAGCTCCGCCTTCGCCCTGGCCGCTGTTCTGTTCGTGGCCGCCGGCTACGCCCTCAGGCGTGATCTGAAGCAGCGGACTTGACGCGGCGGGCCGGTTGGCGCTGTTTGCGCGCAAACCGCACCGTTTCGCTAGACGTGAGAGCCGCGCCCCATGATCCCTCGCTATACCCGGCCTGAAATGGCCGATATCTGGTCGCCCCAATCGAAATACCGCATCTGGTTCGAGATCGAGGCCCACGCCACCGATAAGCTGGCCGAGCTGGGCGTCGTGCCCGCTGACGCCGCCAAGGCGGTCTGGAAAGCCAAGGACATGGAGTTCAACGTCGACCGGATCGACGAGATCGAACGCGAGGTGAAGCACGACGTCATCGCCTTCCTCACCCATCTGGCCGAGCTGGTGGGCGAAGACGCCCGCTTCGTGCACCAGGGGCTGACCAGCTCTGATGTTCTGGACACCTGCCTCGCGGTTCAGCTCAAGCGCGCCTCTGACGTGCTGCTGGACGGTTTGGACCGTTTGCTCGCTGCTCTGAAGACGCGGGCCTTCGAACACAAGCTGACCGCCTGCATCGGCCGCAGTCATGGCATCCATGCCGAGCCGACCACGATGGGCCTGAAGTTCGCACGCTTCTACGCCGAGCTCGATCGCAGCCGCGCCCGCCTGGTCGCTGCCCGTGAAGAAATCGCCACCTGCGCCATTTCCGGCGCAATCGGCACCTTCGCCAATGTGAACCCGGCCGTGGAAGCGCATGTGGCCGAACAGATGGGCCTCGCGATCGAACCGATTTCCACCCAGGTCATTCCGCGTGACCGCCATGCCGCCTTCTTTGCGGTGCTGGGGCTGATCGCGTCTTCGATCGAGAACATCGCCATCGAGGTACGCCATCTGCAGCGCTCTGAAGTGCGCGAGGCGCAGGAATACTTCTCCAAAGGTCAGAAGGGCTCGTCGGCCATGCCGCACAAGCGCAACCCGATCCTGACCGAGAACCTGACCGGTCTGGCGCGGCTGGTGCGGTCGGCCGTCACCCCCGCGATGGAGAACGTGGCGCTCTGGCATGAGCGGGACATTTCCCACTCCTCGGTCGAGCGCGGCATCGGCCCGGACGCGACCGTCCATCTGGACTTCGCCCTCCACCGCACAGCGTCCATGATCGAAGGCCTGATCGTGCATGAAGATCGCTGCCGGGAGAATCTGGAAGCCTATGGCGGCATCCACAATTCCCAGCGCGTCCTGCTCGCCCTGACCCAGGCGGGCGCCTCGCGTGAGGACTCCTACCGCCTGGTCCAGCGCAACGGGATGAAAACCTGGGATGAAGGCGGCAAGCTCGTCGAGCACCTCAAGGCGGATGAGGGCGTGACCGCCCTGCTCTCCGATGCCCAGATCGAAGCGTGTTTTGATGAGGACTATCATTTCAAGCATGTGGACACGATTTTCGAGCGTGTCTTTGATCAAGGCTAAAGCCAGGGCCTAGACTGAGACACAAAACGCCGCCCCTATGGGCGGCGTTTTCGTATGGTCGATCCCGCAGGCCTTTCCACACTCGTGCGTCGCCACTAGTGTGATGCGTGGGGGAGATGAGGAGACAGGATGAGTGTTCTGGCGAGCCTGATTGTTGCCAGTCTGTTGGGCGTGCAGCAAAGCGCGCCTGAAATCGAGCTGCGATCGACCCCGCTGACACTGAACAATTACGGGCTGTATACCGTCGAAACCAGTATCGGTCGGCAAGTGCTGTTCTCCGGAGATCCTGAAGCTGACCCCGTCCCCTTCATTGTCGACACCGCTGCGAGCCATACCGCCGTACCGCGGCTGATCGCCCAACAACTGGTCGATAATGCGCTCATTTCACTCGACGATATCGGTCACGGCCTGACCGGTCAGTTCGACACCAGCCTGATCTTCGTTGACCAGCTGGACTTCGGACTGGGCCCGCGTGAGGTTGAGGTCGCCGTGTTTGAAGACGCATATGGATCCGTAATGAGTGCGGCCGGGCTCTTGGGAGCAAACGCATTCCCGGACGAAGCCATTCAGATCGATTTCCCCAGCCAGCGCCTTACTCTGCTGGATAGCGCCTTTACCAATGGCAGTCAGGATTTGTGGATCCGCAATGGCCTGATCATGGGTGAAGCCAACATCCGCGGCGTTGATGAGCCGGTTCTGGTCCTCGTGGATACTGGCGCCACAGCGTCGATCGTGAATACGGCGCTGCTGGAGGCCCGAAATGGGTCCGTACGAGTCGGCGACAATTCCGTGTCAGGCGTCTCGGGTCCGACGGCTCAAGCCGAGATGCGCAAATGGTTCAGCCGCTTTCAGCTCGATAATTTGTGCATCCGCCTGTTCGAAATCACGGTTTCTGATGTTTACGCCTTCGACCATCATGGCTGGAGCGACCAGCCCGCCATCATCCTCGGCATGGATGTCCTCAAGGACGCGATGATCACCGTGGACTATGCAACAGGACATGTGGCCATGGACGGCACGGACCGGTACGCGTGTTCAGGCAGACGTGATCTGGTCAGTCTGAACCAATAACAGCATGACAAAGGTCGCCGCCATATCCATGCGTAACCCCATCGCCTGGCCAAGCCTGCTCCTGCTTGCATGGGCATTGCTGCTCACCATGCCCTCATCGGCCGCAGCCCAAACAGATATGCAGGCCGAGGCTGCTCCGCCGCGTCTCGTGGCCGCTCTCTTTCGATCCAACTGGTGCGGACCCTGCAAGATACTCGAACCGCGATATGAGCGGGTCATCAGTGAATACGCCGATGCGCCCTTGGACCGCGTCCGGTTTGACAGTTCGTTTGGACGACGGGATGCGCTCGCCGATCGCGCCCGTGAGGCCGGCATCGCCTCGGCATATGACGCCGCGTCAGGCCGCACAGGCTTCGTATTGCTGATCGATCGCGAGACCCAGGATGTTCTGGCGCGGATCACAGCCCGGTATTCCGAGGACGATATCGCTGGCGCCCTCGATTACGCCCTCGACATCATTGAAGACCGGGAGGCGTTTGGACTCTAACCGCCCCAGACATGAAAACGGCGGCGCAGAGCCTGCGCCGCCGTTTTCCATTCCAATCATTGCGATCAGGATTCGCGAACCTGGCCGCGCGCTTCTTCGAGAAGCTGCGCCATCTTGTTGCGAATCTGGTGGTCGCTCTGCTCGATGCCGCGCGCGTCAAAATCACCGCGCACCTTACGGAACACATCGTCATCACCGGCTTCTTCAAAATCGGCTTTGACGACGTCCTTGCCGTAAGCTTCGGCGTCCTCACCGGTCAGACCCATAAGTTCGGCGGCCCAAAGACCCAGAAGCTTGTTGCGGCGCGCAACAGCCTTGAATTCAAGCTCTTGATCATGAGCGAATTTGTTTTCGAACGCGTTTTCGCGATCCTCAAAACCTGACATGGCGGCAGTCCTCTGTTGACTGGAATTTCGTACGCCAAGTGCCGGGTTATTTCAATGGCGTAAGGCTTGATGGAGTGCATCACGCCTTACGCCATTGATGCGCTTATTTAGTGTTTGTCACAAAGAGGGTTTGGCAGAATCTCGCAGATGTTCCACCAGTTGGCTTGCGCCGGAACTTCATAAATGGACGATGCTTGAAACATCGGCAAGGCAGATGAAACCAGCGCCAGTGCGGCAACGAATGCTTTTACAATAGTCATATTCTTCCTCCCTAAAGCACGCAAAAGCTGCGTATAAATATCGCTATAGGAACATTCATACTCGATCAACAAACTATGAGTTGCAATACCGGATCCTCAAACCTCAGACTTCACCGCGAGGGTCAGCACAGATATTGATAGAAAGACCCGCCTCGCGTATGTAGGCGCCACGATAGCGGCCCGCGGCGACGGGCCGTTTCGCGTTTCTCATGGCATGGCCCGGGCGCGGCGTCTCTGTTCCCAGCGACATCACAGCGGGCCAACGCCCCACTCGCGCGCTTGCAGCGCGCCATTAGCCGGAGCGAGGCTGCCGATGTCCCGCCGCAAGATGCTTTACGAAGGCAAGGCCAAGATCCTCTACGAAGGGCCCGAACCGGGCACCGTCGTGGCGTATTTCAAGGACGACGCCACCGCCTTCAACGCCCAGAAGAAAGCCGTGCTCGAGGGCAAGGGCGTTCTGAACAACCGGATCTCCGAATATGTGATGGAGAATCTGGGTCGCATGGGCATCCCGACCCACTTCATCAAACGGCTGAACATGCGCGAGCAATTGCTGCGTGAAGTCGAGATCATTCCGCTTGAAGTCGTGGTGCGCAATGTCGCCGCCGGCTCCATCGCCAAGCGTTTCGGCCTGACCGAGGGCGAGCCGCTGCCGCGCTCAATCGTCGAGTTCTATTACAAGAACGATGCGCTGGAAGACCCGATGGTGGCCGAAGAACACGTCACCGCGTTCAACTGGGCGACCACCCAGGATATGGACGAGATGATCGCCATGGCGCTGCGGGTGAACGACTATCTGTCGGGCATGTTCATGGCTGTCGGCATTCGTCTTGTGGACTTCAAGCTCGAATTTGGTCGCGTCTATGACCAGAACGACATGCCGCGGGTGATCCTGGCCGACGAGATCAGCCCCGATAGCTGCCGTCTATGGGACGCCCACACCAATGAGAAGCTCGACAAGGATCGGTTCCGCCGCGACCTCGGCAATGTGACCGAAGCCTACGCAGAGGTGGCCCGCCGCCTCGGCATCATGAAAGAAAACGGTTCCGTTACCGAAGAGGGGTCTCCGGAATGAAAGCGCGCATTCATGTCTACCTCAAACCCGGCGTTCTGGACCCGCAAGGCCAGGCTGTCTCCAACTCGCTGAACCATCTGGGGTTCGACGAGGTGGCGGGCGTGCGTCAGGGCAAGCTGATCGAGATCGATCTCAACACTGCTGACGCCGAAGAGGCGCACAGCCGCGTGGCCGAGATGTGCGACAAGCTGCTCGCCAATCCGGTCATCGAAAATTACGACATCGAGCTGAGCGCCTAGGCGCCCCGGCGAGCAAGAAGCGGATCCGATATGAAAACCGCCGTCATCGTCTTCCCCGGCTCGAACTGTGACCGCGACGCGGCCATGGCGCTCGAAGCCGTCACCGGCGTCAAGCCGGCCATGGTCTGGCACGAAGAGACCGAACTGCCCGAGGGGCTGGACTTCATCATGGTCCCGGGCGGCTTCTCCTATGGCGACTATCTGCGCTCTGGCGCGGTCGCTGCGCGCTCGCCGATCGTCAATGATCTCAAGGCCAAGGCGGAAGCCGGCGTGCCCATGCTGGGCGTGTGCAACGGCTTCCAGATCCTGACCGAAGCGGGGCTGCTGGACGGCACGCTGATGCGCAACGCCTCGCTGCACTTTGTCTGCGAGAAAGCGCCGCTGCTGGTGGAGACGGCGAACACCCGCTTCACCAAAGGGTATGCCGACCGCAAGGAGATCGTCATTCCGGTGGCGCACCATGACGGCAATTACTTCGCCGACGAGGCGACGCTCGACCGGATCGAAGGCGAAGGCCAGGTGGCCTTCCGCTACGCCAACAATCCCAATGGCTCCGCCCGCGACATCGCTGGCGTCACCAATGCGGCGGGCAATGTGCTGGGCATGATGCCCCACCCCGAACGCGCCGTGGACGCCGATCATGGCGGAACCGATGGGCTGGCCCTGTTTGAAAGCGTGCTGGGGAAACTGTCATGAGCGAAGCTGTGAACCCGCGTTACGCCGAGGGCATCACCGAAGAGATCGTCCTCGATCACGTCACCGCTGACGAATACGAGATCATCCTCAAGGAGCTTGGCCGCGCGCCGAACCTTGTGGAGCTCGGCATCTTCTCGGTCATGTGGTCCGAGCACTGCTCTTACAAATCCTCGCGCCTGCACCTGTCCAAATTCCCCACCAAGGGCGACAAGGTGATCTATGGCCCGGGTGAGAACGCCGGCGTCATTGACATCGGCGACGGTCAGGCGGCCATCTTCAAGATGGAGAGCCACAACCACCCCAGCTATATCGAGCCCTATCAGGGTGCGGCCACGGGCGTGGGCGGCATTCTGCGCGACGTTTTCACCATGGGCGCGCGCCCGGTGGCGCTGATGAATGCGCTGCGCTTTGGTGATCCCAAGCACCCCAAGACCCGCCAGCTGGTCGCGGGCGTCACCGCCGGGATTGGCGGTTATGGCAATTGCGTGGGCGTGCCGACGGTTGGCGGCGAGACCAATTTCGACAAGGGCTATAACGGCAATATCCTGGTGAACGCCATGGCCGTGGGCCTGGCGGACACCGACAAGATCTTCACCGCCGCAGCCCGCGAACCGGATTATCCCGTCCTTTATGTGGGCGCGAAGACCGGCCGCGACGGCATTCACGGCGCCACCATGGCGTCGGCGGAATTCGGCGAAGGTTCTGAAGAGAACCGCCCGACCGTCCAGGTCGGCGACCCCTTCACCGAGAAGAAGCTGATCGAGGCCTGCCTGGAACTGATGAGCGAAGACGCCATTAGCTCGATCCAGGACATGGGCGCGGCCGGCCTCACCTCCTCGTCTGTGGAAATGGCCTCGTCAGGCGGTCTGGGGATCGAGCTTGATCTCGATCATGTGCCCCAGCGCGAAGAGAACATGACCGCCTATGAGATGATGCTGTCAGAATCCCAGGAGCGGATGCTGATCATCATCAAGCCGGGCCGTGAGCATGTGGCCGAGCGCATCTTCCGCAAATGGGATCTCGATGTGGCCACCATCGGCAAGACCGCGCCGCATGGCCGTCTGGTGCTGCGTCACCAGGGCGAGGTGGTCTGCGATCTGCCGCTCGACCCGATTGGCGAAAACGCGCCGAAATACGACCGTCCCTGGTTCCCCGCCGAAGCGCGGGGCTCCATCGACCCGCGCGAGCTGCACCAACCCGAACATCTGGGCGAAGTGCTCGCCGGCCTCATGGGTTCCGCCGACATGGCGTCCAAGCGCTGGATCTGGCGTCAGTATGACCGTCACGTCATGGCCGACACCGCCGCCAGCTCGGAAGATCCGGCGGACGCCGCCATCGTGCGGGTCCACGGCACCGAAAAGGCGCTGGCGATCACCACCGACTGCACCCCGCGCTATTGCTTCGCCGACCCGTTCGAGGGCGGCAAGCAGGCGGTGGCGGAAGCCTGGCGGAACCTCACCGCTGTGGGCGCCGATCCCATCGCCATCACCGATTGCCTGAACTTCGGCAATCCCGAACGTCCCGAGATCATGGGCCAGTTCGTGGGCTGCGTGGAAGGCATGGCCGAAGCCTGCAAGGCGCTCGACTTCCCTGTCGTGTCGGGCAATGTCTCGCTCTACAACGAGACCGACGGCGTCGCCATTCCGCCCACCCCGGCGGTCGGCGCCGTGGGCCTGATCCCGGATATGAGCCAGCGCATGGGCTATGGCGGGATGAAAGAGAACCAGGTGCTGCTGCTGGTGGGTGAAACCCGCGGCGAGCTGGGCGCCTCGCTCTATCTGCGTGAAATCGAGAACCAGGAGAAAGGCGCCTCGCCGCGCGTGGATCTGGCGGTTGAGAAACGCAATGGCGATTTTGTCCGCAGCGCGATCCGCGCGGGCCAGGTCAGCGCTGTCCATGACCTCTCTGATGGCGGTCTTGCTTGCGCCGCCGCCGACATGGCGATGGCGGCGGGCGTGGGCATCAAGCTCGCCTATACCGGCAATTTGCCGGTCTTCGCCTGGATGTTCGGTGAGGATCAGGGCCGCTACCTGATCGCGGCGGACGCCAATGATGCGGAAGCGCTGCGCGCAGACGCCAAGGCCGCGAACGTGCCGGTCGAGGTTGTGGGTCTGGCCGGCGGTCGCTTCATCTCGATCAATGGCGGCCATGCCGTCGATCTGATCCGCCTCAAACAGGCCCATGAAGGCTTCATGCCGGCCCTGATGGACGGCGAGCCCGAAGCGCGCGTCGCCGAATAAGCTGCGCCAGGCGCCAACAAGAAAGGCCGGGGCGACGCCCCGGCCTTTTCCGTTTCAGCCTGTCAGCCGATTAGCTGTTGCACTGCGCCAGCGCGGAATTGTGCGCCACGGCGTCTTCACCGGCGCCGAGCTCGGCCGCACGCGCGAAATCGGCGATGGCGGCGTCCGGATTGCCGGCGAGCCAGTAAGCGCCGCCCCGGTTGGTGTAGGCTTCCCAGCTGTCGCCGTTGCGTTCGATGGCCATGCCGCAAGCCTCGGCCGTGCCGGCATCGCCTTCATTCGCGAGCGCTGCGCACAGATTGATGGCGGCGGCGTTCTTGTTGCGGTTCGACGTGCCGGATTCGAGCGCTTCGGAGGCGAAGTGCGCCGCCGTGCGCCAGTCACCCCGGTCGACCCGACGTGCGGACTGGCGCACATCAGAGTTCGGGCCGGACACGCCGACAAACATCGGCTCGGTCGGGCAGTCTTGCGCCTGGACGGCGCCGAAGCCGGCCAGAGCGAGTGCTGCGCCAGCGAAAACAGAACGAAGTGCGATGGACATGAATCTCTCCCTGATGGCGCCCCGGACCGGGTATGCGCCGCTGATTACGACGCATACATAGGTATGTCACCGCGCTTTGAAAAGTGAACGCTGTTTATTTTTATTCTCAATTCATAACGCGTGAAAATTTTTGCGTCGCATCAATCACTTGGACGCCTAGTCAGTACTGGGCGTCTCCAGCACCGTGTCCAGATCCGCGTCGATCCGCTCGGCCAGCGCTACGGCCACGCTCACCGCACCCAGGAAGAAGTCGGGATCAATGGTCTCGAATTCATCAGAGGTCTGGTGATAGTGCTCGTGATCCTCGACCCCGAGATAGAGGAAGGGGATCCCCGCCATATGGAAAGCGCCCTGGTCTGACAGAAGCGTCCAGTCATTGCGCGGATCACCGTCCGGGCTGTCATAACCGGCCGCCAGCGTGATGGACGCGTCCGCCGCGACCTCTTCCACAATCGGGTGAAGGGCCGGCGTGTGATACGGACCCGCCGCCCAGATATCATTGTCGGGGCTGTAACCGAGCATGTCGAAATTGAGGTTGAACACGACCGGCGCCGCGCCGTCCACGGGATTGGCGACCACCTCACGCGCACCGTTCAGACCGCCCTCTTCGGCGTCAAACGCCATGATGAGGATGTCATGTTCGGGCGGGTTGGCGATAAAGTGCTCCGCCGCCGCCAGAATCGCGGCGACGCCGGACGCATTGTCATCGGCGCCGTTATAGATCTCGCCCTCTTCGGTCTGTCCCACATGATCATAATGGGCGGTCACGGCGATCGCGCGCGAACGGTCCCGCCCGGGGATGACGCCAATCACATTGACCGCATTGATGGTCTCGCGCGGCGAATTCTCGTCACGGAAATCGATGGCCCGCTCAAAGCTGAAGGGCTGCTCGAAGCTCTCACCGACCGGCTGGACTCCGATCTCCTGCAACCGGTTGATGATATAGGCGCGGGCCCGTGCATTGCCTTCGCTCTGCACCATCCGCCCTTTCATCTCATCCGAACTGATCACGCACAGATCAGCCCAAGGCTGCGGCTCCAGTCCGGCGCAATCGGATGCGGACGGAACGGTCAGAGCCGTGGTCAGAAGAAAGGCGGACAGCAGCATGGGCGAATCTCCGTAATATCCCTGTGAAAGCTAGGGTTCCGGGCACGCCCGGTGTGATGGTAAGTCTCACCCTAGCACTGCGCAGGAGAGACGCCATGCCCATGAATGCGGATGATATTGTCAGCCTGATCAAGGAAGGCGTTCCCGGCGCGGAGGTTGAACTGACCGATCTTGCGGGCGATGGCGACCACTACAAGGCCGTGGTCATCTCTGACGCCTTCGCCGGAATGCCCCGCGTCAAACAGCACCAGATGGTCTATGCCGCGCTCAAAGGCCGGATGGGCGGCGAACTGCATGCCCTGGCGCTGGAGACCCGCACGCCGGACTGACGCCGCGCAATTGAACTTTCCCGTCCGCCCACCCATTTCAGGGCGAACGCACCATAAGGAACCTCTCTCATGTCTGACGACGCCACCCAGGAAGCGATCAGGAAAGCCGTCACCGAGAACGACGTCGTCCTGTTCATGAAAGGCACCCCCACCTTCCCGCAATGCGGCTTCTCCTCGGTGGTGGCGCGCGTGCTTGATCATGTGGGCGTGGAATACGCCGCCGTGAACGTGCTGGAAGACCACGCCGTGCGTGAAGGCATCAAGGTCTATTCGGACTGGCCGACCATCCCCCAGCTCTATGTGAAGGGTGAGTTCGTGGGCGGCTGCGACATCATCAAGGAGATGTTCGAGGCCGGAGAGCTGCAACAGCTCTTCAAGGAGAAAGGCCTCGTGGAGGCGTAACCGCCTCACCTTGCCAAGCAAGAGCCCGCCTCCTGAGGCGGGCTTTTTCGTATCTGACGGACTGCGCTCAAAGAAAAAGCCCGCTGCGTGGCAGCGGGCTTTTCCAAGTCGTTTCGTCCTCGAGCGATTACGAGGAGTAGAATTCGACCACGAGGTTCGGTTCCATCTTCACCGGGTACGGAACTTCATTGAATTCCGGCTTGCGGGTGTAGGTGGCTTTCATGCCCTTCGGATCGAGGTCCAGATATTCCGGCACGTCGCGCTCCGGCGAGCCCAGTGCTTCGAGCACCAGAGCCATGGAGCGGGACTTTTCGCGCACTTCAACCACATCGCCCGGCTTGACCATGTAGGAAGCGATGTTGACGCGCTTGCCGTTCACACGGACGTGGCCGTGGTTGACGAACTGGCGAGCGGCGAAAACGGTCGGCACGAACTTGGCGCGATACACGATCGCGTCCAGACGGCTTTCCAGCAGACCGATCAGGTTTTCAGCCGTGTTGCCTTTGAGGCGCTGCGCTTCGGTGTAGATGCGCTTGAACTGCTTCTCGGTGATGTTGCCGTAATAGCCTTTGAGCTTTTGCTTGGCGCGCAGCTGCAGACCGAAGTCCGACATCTTGCCGGCGCGGCGCTGGCCGTGTTGACCCGGGCCGTAGGCGCGCTTGTTCACCGGGGACTTCGAACGGCCCCAGATGTTCTCGCCCATGCGGCGGTCAATTTTGTATTTCTGCGAATGACGCTTTGACATAGTCTTTCCTTCATGACGCGGCCCGGCCCTGATCCCTCGGTCAGAGCAATTCAAACGGCGGTCCACGCATCGTCCGTTGCCATGAAAACAAGGCTCGTCCGGCAAGCCGGCGAGCGAGGGAAGCGCGGGTTATGAGCAAACACAGGCCTTGAGTCAATCATCGTGCTGCCATGAGGCCTGCCGCCACAGGCTATAAAGCGCAGTCAGAGCGCTCAACCCGCCCACAGCAAATGATTTGAGCGCAAACCCCGGCGCGCTGACTTGCTCCAGCGCCGCCCAATCCAGCAAACACTCCGCCGCGCCATATCCATACCGCCCCAGTTGCGGATCATAGAGGGCGCAGCCGGCATAAACCGAGGCCTGGAACGCTCCATGGGCGACAGCCCCGAACAGACCCAGCACCACCAGCGCAATGACCAGCGCGGATGAACGGCAACACAGGCCCACGATGAGCGCCAACACAGGCGCGAGCATATGCAGATCGTCAAAGCCGGCGGCATACCCCTGCAACCCCATCAGCAGCACGGACAGCGTGAAGATCGGCAGGATGAAAGCCGGCGCCTTTGCCAGGTCGGGCAGCGCTCTCCAATGAAACTCCCAGCGCATCAGGATCAGGAGCAACAGGAGAAGCGAGACCAGACGCCATCCCGGCCCAGGCAGGATCAGGGAAGCGCCGCCATCGGCGGAGAAGCTCGCCAGGTTCGACCACAGGCGGGTCAGGATCCCCTCGCCCAGAACCGGTGTCATGGTCTGTCCCTCGCCGCTTGTGACGAGATAGATCAGCCATCCCGACCCGATCAGCAGCGCCAATCCCATGGGGAAGATGCGCAGGATCAGCCATTCACTATCGAGCGCATCGTATTTGTGAAGTCGCCAGCCACGCCAGCCCAGATAGAGCGCCAGTCCCGCCCAGACCGTCACCATGAGCGTATCCGCCCAGATGCTCAGTCCCAGCGCCAGCCCCAGAACCAGACTCGCGGTCAGATCATTGCGCCGCGACAAAGCCATCAACGCAGCGCTCGTGACCCCGAAGCAGCCCAGAGCGATCCCAGCGCCGCTGACTGCTGTCATTTGTGAAAAGAAATGCGGAAACAGGAAGGGCCAGGCCGCCATAACCACGGCCGCATTGCGATCCACATACCCAAACCGCAATGCGCTGGCCACGCCGAGACCGAAACCCAACATGGCGATCGTCCAGATCAGCAGCCTGTAAAACCGGACCTGGGCAGGCCAGCTCCAGTCCTGAGCAACCAGGCGCGCAGGCGCCAGGAACACCAGGGCCAAGGGATGCGCCCGATATCTCTGAGAGGGAGCGTCCAAGAGCTGATTCGAAAGGGTGTCCTCTTCTCCCGCATAGCCCAGGCGCCCCGGCCCGGTGAGACCGGCTGGCCAGGGCCCTGCGAAGCCGAGGCTGTCAGGATGCAAGGCGTCGCTCTGGTCAAGAGCAATATGACCGTTGGTCGTGAAAGCGATCAGCGCAGCTGTATGAGCCGCCTCCTGGCGCGCTTCGAAGGTTGGCAGAAAAGCAAGATAGCCCAGCCCTGCCAGAAACACGCCCAGGAGCATGCGACGCCAGGCGGGGCCGAGACCATGATTGATTGTCGCCAGCGCGACGCGCCAGAGCGTCATGCTACGCTCCTGCGCTTCAGCTTTCAGTCAGGCGCGCTTCACACTGCGCCAGTGTTTCACCTTCCGGTTCCAGGGTCAGCCGGATCGAGCGCACCAGCACGCCCTGCCCGTCGCCTGCATCACCGGGCCAGATGCCCAGCCATTCCGCGCCATTGGGCTGGGCGGACGCAGAGATCTGATAACAGATGCCGGTCGTGGACCAGCCACGGCTCACCGGTCGCAGGGTGCGTTCGGAATCACCATGCCCCACCGTGAAGTATCCCAGACGGATCTGGTCCACATCGGAATCCTGGGCCGCTTGCGCTTCCACTTCGAACCGAACGATCCGGCCAATGGCGTTCGCTTCCCACTCTGCTGGAAGCGCTGCGCCCACTCCTGCAGACAAAAGGCCTGCCGCCTCGAAGGATGCAGTCGCGCTGAGCCGTGCAAGCGGTTCGCCCGCCGGGCCGTAAGTCAGCTCAAACCGCGTGCCCGGACCAGGAATAAGCTGGGCCAGCGCTTCGGCCTCCATCACGAATTGAGAGTCGCTGATTTCCGGCTCCACGGTCCCCGGACGCAGATTGAACGCCAGCACAATCAACGCAGCCGTCACCACAACGGATGCAGGCAGGAACACCCAGTCGGGCGGCGACCAGCGGCCCGAGCGGCGAACAAGTGCGGTAAGCCAATTCGGCGAGGAAGTGTCAGTCTGGGCCATGACGCGGGCAGCGGATCCTTCAAAGCCTTCCTTCGTAAAGGATATCGGTGCGTCTGGATACCGTCTGGCGCAACCTGGCGTCAGCACGCATCAGGCCGCCCTTTCAAGGAAAGAACGGCCTGTCTGCAGCATCACCTTTCGGGGGTCAGGCGGCTGAAGGAATTGTCCGGGCTTCGGGCTGCTTCGACTTTCGACGTTCAGGCCCTTCATAGCTCGGGTCATCGCCCTCACGGCGATTGAGCGGGCCTTCCTTGATTGCTTCGAAGAATTGCTCGACCGCCTCGCGCAGCGTGTCGGACTGGCTGGTGAAGGCATCCGAGGTCTGCTCCAGCATGCCCGCCGCGCTTTCCGTGTCCGCGACGGCCTCGCCCACATCACGCACGCCTTTGGCCAGGGTGGACGTGCTGTCCGCCGCCCGGGACGTGCTGGCGGAAATCTCCCGCGTCGCGGCGCCCTGCTCTTCGATGGCGCTGGCGATCGAAGCCGTGGCTTCGTTGATCTCCTCACTCATCTTCGCGATGCCCCGGATGGAATCCACCGATCCGCTCATGGAATTCTGAATATCGCGGACCAGGCCAGCCACGCTGTCGGTCGCCTTGCTGGTCTGTTCTGCGAGATCCTTCACCTCGCTCGCCACCACGGCAAAGCCTTTGCCGGCGTCGCCTGCACGCGCCGCCTCGATTGTCGCGTTCAGCGCCAGCAGGTTGGTCTGTTCGGCAATGTCATTGATGAGGTCGATGACGTCGTTGATGCTCGATACCCGATCAGCCAGAGCCTCGATCTGGTTGACCGATTGCTGGGACCGCTCCCCTGCATCAGAGACTTTCTCCGAGGCGCTCTCGGTCAGACGCGCGATTTCCTGGATGGAGCTGGCCAGTTCCTCGGCCGCCGCCGCCACCGTCTCGACGCTGGATGCGGTTTCGCTGGCCGCGCCGTCCGCGGTCTTGGCCTGCTCGTTGGCGAAGGTCGCCTGCGAGTTCAGACGGCCGGCCGTGTGACGCATCTCGTGTGTGCGTTCGCCCAGAACCTTGAGAATGGCTTCAACCTTGTTGCGGAAGACATCGATGGCGTTGTGGGTCGCCAGCGAGCGCGCCTCACGCTCCTTGGAGGACGCCAACGCCTCTTCTTCCATCCGGATCCGGTTGATCTCGCCCTTGCGCAGATCCTCGACCGCCCGGAACAGGTCTCCAAGCTCGTCCTGTCGCTCGGCGCCGGTGACTTCAAATTCGAGATCCCCGCGCCGTACGCGCGCAATCCCGTTCACCACCGCCTTCACATTCGACATGATCAGGCGAACCACCATAAAGGCGCCCAGCACCGCCAGGCCAAGGCCCACAAAGCCCAAAACCGTGCTGACGAATTTCTGCTGGGTGAAGGCCGCCTCGATTTCATTGCCGGTCTGGTCCTGCAGATGCACGACATCGCTCACGACCGTGCTCACGGCGCCCGCCATTTGCGGACCCAGCTGGTCGAGCTCATTGCGCGCAAGGGCATTGAGCTCCTCGGTAATGTTCACTGCGGCTTCAAAACGGGCCGTATACGTCACCACATCATCGAGAATGGGCTGGACCGCGCCATTCATGATCTGTCCATCAGACTGCAGCACGCGGGAGAGCATGCGCTGCGTGGTTTCAAGCTCGGACTGAGAACGGTCAAAGCTGGCGCCATATCCTTCAGTGAGCGCGCGGCGGCCGTAATACCGCGCTTGCAGGAGAGAGCGGATGCTTTCCGCCATGAGCAGCATCGACTGGTCCGCGCCCATCATCTCCGCAACGGCCAGCGTGTCGCCAAGCTGACCCAGAAGACGATCCTCGAAATCCGTCAACGCATTGATTTCGTCGTCCAGCAATTGCCGTCGGGTGATATACTGCTCGAAGGCTTCCGCATACTGATCGCCAAACTCTTCCACGCGCGCCAGATCTTCACGCACCGTGTCATTGGCGAGACGGCTCTGGGCCGCGACAATTTCGGTCTCGAGCAATTCGCGCTGGTTCCGCGCCTGATCGGCGATTAACGGGTCACCGGTCACGCGATAGACATAGGTGTCATTTCGGAAGCTCGCGACCGTTTCCTGAATGTCCGCCATGTCCACAGAAACCTGGGAGATCGTTCGGAAGCGGTCAAAATTGGAACCGCTTTTCGAAGCGAACAAAAATCCAACCACAACCATGATGATGACGATAAAAGCCATCATGCCGAACCCGCCAAACAGCTGGGTCCGCAGCGACAATGCGTTTAACACGGTGCTCTCCCTGTAAGCACTTCACAGGCTTGCAGGATGACGCAAATTCGGCTCAGGATTGTAAATCACCTGCGCAGGTTCACGCAGCAGGGGATCGCCCTAAACGATCACTCGCCCGAAATACTCAACTTCTGGATATGCTTGATTAATCGCGTTCAATACGGGCTTTTCCGCGTCCAATTGCGAGCGCTTTTATGACACCGCGCAGGGTGCGAACCTCCTGCTGCGTTAACCCTCCGCGTGCAAACGCGTTGATCAGGTTCTGCATCATCAGGGGTGTCTTTTCGGGCGGATAGAAGAAGCCGGCCCGCTCCAGTTCCTCTTCAAGATGGTTATAGAACGCGGTCATTTCCTGCTCGGGCGCCCGTTCGTCCAGCGGCTTGAACTCAGCCGGCGCCGGATCACCGGCGCGCCATTCATGGGCGAACACGCCAACCGCCATCGACAGGTTCAAGGAACTGAAGCTGCGATCCACAGGCAAGGTGATAATGGCGTTCGACAAGGTGATCGCGGCATTGGGCAGGCCGGACTTTTCCGCCCCGAACAGAACGCCCACGCGCTGACCCGCCTCAATATGCCCCCGGATCTCGGCCATGCCCGCACGTGCGGTGAAGGCCGGTTTGACCATGTTGCGCGGCTGGGCGGTGGACGCAAAGAGCAGTTGGCAATCGGCCACCGCTTCTTCGAGCGTCTCAAAGACCTGAGCGTTATCCAGCACCGGAGACCCGGTCGCCATGGACACGGCTTTGGGGTTCGGCCAGCCATCACGAGGCTTGACGATCCGCAACTCGGAAATCCCGAAATTGCCCATCACCCGGCACGCCGCGCCGATATTCTCGCCCATCTGGGGCTCGACCAGGATGAATACAGGGGTGGCTTCGGATGTCTGCATTGGATCACTCATGCATAGCTCTTGCCGCGAGCCATCCAGCTGATCAAGAGCCCGATCTCAGCGCACGCACAGATACACGCCGACACAGACCAGCAACAAACCCACTGGATAGGTGAGCGACAAACGTTCGCCAAACAACAGGACCGAGGCGATGGGGACAAATACAGCGCCCAGCAGTGCGAACGGGTAGGCCTTGGACAGAGGCGTGCTCATCAGGATCCAGACCCACAATCCGGTCGCGACGGCGTAAAGGGCCAGAGCTCCGATCAACGGCACGGAGACAAACGCCCAAAGGCCTTGTGACTCCGCCAGACGCGCCTTGATGTCGATCGCTGCGTATTTGAACGCGACCTGACCGCTGGCCAGAAGGCAGGAGAAACCCAGCAGTTTGAGATATTCGATCATGAAACGTCCCCATCGCGCGCGCCGACAGGCCTCAATGCGTTGAAAAACCTGGCGATGGCAAGGCGCGAACTCTTTAATCTTGTATTTTCTTTCTTTAAAGAGCGCTCCTGAGGGGAATATGGATCGGCCACTTCCCCACTCTGAATGGCTTGCCCGCACCCTATGACAGTCTCTGCTCCCGCCTCTGCAACGCCTCCGCTTCTGTGCGCGGTTCTCCCCGCTTACAAGGCGCGCGATCATATTCTGGGCGTCCTGACACGGATGCCGGAGGAGATCGGGCTCATCATTGTCGTCGATGATGCATGCCCGGTGCAGACGGGAGACTATGTGGAGCAAAACTTCCACGATCCCCGCCTGAAGCTAGTCCGCCTTGAGGAAAACCAGGGCGTTGGCGGCGCGGTATTGGCAGGCTTCAAGACCGGCCTTGAACACGGCGCCGATGTCTTGATCAAGATAGACAGCGACGGCCAGATGGACCCCCAGCTCGCCCCGCAATTTGCAGAACCCATTCTCGAGGGTGACGCCGATTACGTGAAGGGCAATCGGTTCTTCTATATGGATGCGTCCGAGACCATGCCGATCGCACGGCGCATCGGCAATCTGGGCCTGACCTTCATCAGCCGCTTCTCCACGGGCTATTTTTCCGCGTCCGACCCCACGAACGGGTATCTGGCCATATCCGCGCCGCTCGCTCAGAACCTGCCCGTTCACAAGATCGCCAAGCGATATTTCTTCGAAACCGATCTTCTGTTCCGCATCAACACACTGGGCGCGCGCGTGCTGGAAGTGCCGCACAAGGCGTTTTATGGCGACGAAGAAAGCGGCCTGGATGCGCGCAAGGAATTCCTGAGCTTTTTAGGCCGCAATTTATCAACGTATTTCAAACGCTTGTTTTATCAGTACGCGTTGCGTGACTTCAATGTTGGCAGCCTGTTCCTGCTAGCCGGGCTCGTTTGCGGCTTTTTCGGCGTCGGCGGCGCTCTTATCGCCTGGTTCCAGAGCACCGTGACCGGCATCCCCCGCTCTGGCGGCGCCCTGGCCATGGTCGAGGTGCTCATCATTCTGGCGGCGATATTCCTTGTCGGATTTCTGAATTTTGACATCAGCCGCGAGCCGAGGACCGCCATTTCATCGCGGCTGAAGCATCGCGCCGCCCGCCCCCTGCCCCAGTTTGAAAAGACGAATGACGATGCGTGATCTCACACAGATATTGAACCGCGCATCGCTTACGGGCGGGGCAAGCCTTGTTGTCATCCTGGCCGCGGCTGCAGCCTATGTCCTCGCCCCTTCGCCCCAGCTGTCGATTTGGCTCGACGGCCCCGACAACATCACTTCTTTTGTCGGCCTAGCCGTCCTGACCATGCTGGCCAGCTATGCGCTGAACCATTGGCCCGTCGGCGGGAACCGGGCCTTCGCCCTCTTGCCGCCTCTGGCGCTGGCCGCCATTTTCGCCGGTCTGGGCGTGTTGGCGGGACTGATCCTGCAACTGGGATCTGCCTTCCTGCTCGGCTTATTGCTGCTGACCCGGTTCAGGACGAGCCTCGCCAACCAACCGCTCCAGCCCGGGGATGGCATCCTGGCGCTCAGCGTCGGACTGGCCCTGCAATCGGGAATGCTCTGGGCGCTCACCCACTTTCCGGTCAACACACGCGCCAGCCATATCCTGCTGCACGCCGCAACAGGGCTGATCGCCTTATGGCTTATGGCCCCACACGTTCGCGCCGGCCTCGCGGCGTTGCCCAAGGCCCTTCTGCCCTCGCTTCAGTCCAGGCTGCCCTGGCTCGCCGCGCCGGCTCTTGTGATCGTGTTCACGCTCACCGGACTGGCCGCCCTGCCTGAGCTGGGCGCCGACAGCACCGCCGCCTACGCCGCCTATTTCGAACATCTTCAGGCGCATTTGCACTGGCATCACAACCCTGCGCTCGCCGCCTGGGGATTGCAGCCTCTGGGCGGGTTGCATCTCGCGGGCTCTCAATTTCTGATCAGCGGTGAGCAAGGCCCGCGTTTCTTCAATCTGGCCTGTCTCATCGTATATGTGCTGGCGGCCGGACAGATGGGCCGCCTGATTGCAGGCTCCCGTCTGGGCTTCTGGGCCGCTGCAGCGCTGGCCGGCACTGCACCGCTCCTTCTGAAACTGACGGGTGATTTTTATTACGACAATGTCGTCACCCTGTTCATGACCAGCGCCGTGCTTGCGTGGGCAAGCAGTCTGAAGGACCGGTCATCAGCACAGTCTGCGGTCTATATCCTGGCCTTCGCCCTGTGTCTGAGCGGCGCCTCGGCGACCAAGCATACGGCCTGGATCATGACCGTGACCCTGGGGACAGCGGCGGCCGTGAGTTTTTTCGCCTGTCACGACCGGCCCGTGCGCAGCCTGCTCACCCTGATCTTGTCGGGCGTAGCGGGCATGGCGGTCCTGGTCTTGCCGCTGGTGATCGTCGCTTACCTGAAAAGCGGAAACCCGGTATTTCCATACTACAATCAGATATTTGAATCCCCGTTCTATGCCTTCGAACAACACTTCACGCCCCATCAGGGCTATCACGACTGGGATATGCTGCTGGCGGCGATCTTTGACACGCGTCGCTTCTCCCCCCTGGACCTGCGGGGCGCTGCCGGGCTGGGCCTTGTATTCATTCTTCCCGCCCTGATCGGCGGCGTTTTGACGCCGGGCTTAAGGCGTTGGGCCTTTATTCTCAGCGTGCTCACCCTGACCTGGGTCTTGCTCAGCCTGATGCAGAATGATTTGCGCCTGCTCTGGACGGTCATGGCGAGCCTGTACGCCCTGTCCGCCGCCATCGTGATCGCGGCCAGCCAGACCCGGACGCCTTCACGCAGACTGGCGCAGGCCTCGATCTGGGTCGCCGTCATGGGTCAGCTGGCATTGCTGCCGACAGGCGGCGTCGCGCTGACGCGCCCGCATCTGGGTCAGGCTCTCTTTCCCGATCAGGCGCACAGGCTGCAGGCGGAACACGCGCCAATCGCCCTGATCAACCGAATGCTGGACAACTGGCCTGGCGGCGTGGATCGCCGTCTGTTCCTGTCCACGCAGATTGGCCCTTCCGCCGCAACCAATTTCGAGGACGGCTGGTATACCTTCCGAACCCGACAAGACCTGTACCGCGCGGATTCCGAAGAAACCGTCCTCGCCACACTGCAGAGTCTGGCGCCCGACGCCATCGTGATGGGAACCCATCGCAGGCGCGGATGGCTGAACGTGAGCTATTACGATATCTTGCGTGCGCATGCCGAGACGGTCCTGGATTACGATAACCATCTCGTCTTCCTCATGGACAACTCCATCGCCTACCCGGTCGAAAGCATGGGTGACCGGACCACTGCGGACTTTATCGCCCAAAGCCGGGAGGACTCCCGGCTGCAGGATGAGGACAGGTTGGACTTCACCTTCCCGGTTCCAGCTGGAGACATGGAAGCCTTTCGGGTCAGCTTTGATGCAAGTTGCCCCGCTGACAGCACCTTCCAGATCCATATCGCCTTGCGGCGCGGTGCAGACACGGTAGATGAGAAACGCACCTTCCAACCCTGCCAGGGGGAGGAGGATGCGGCGGCCCTTCCGGTCGCCCAGAGTTTCGATCTGCCTGACGATCAGGAGGGATTGCGCGTCACGCTGTTCCTGCGCATTCAGGGAGAATACACCCCCTTCTCCATCGGTGACATGGATGCGGGCTTCAAGCCCAGGCTCACCGATGAGGCGCTTCGCGAGATGTGAGGTGTCAAGCTAGCGTTATGACTTGGGCTGGCCCTCTTTCTCTTCGCGCGAGGCGGTGCTAGACACCCGCCACACATTCGTCCACCCCTCGACGCGGCATGTCGCACATCCCATGTGCGTCACCTCATGCCCACAGAACATGGAAGACACGCTTCATGGCCAAGATCAAAGTCGACAATCCGGTCGTCGAACTCGACGGCGACGAGATGACCCGCATCATCTGGGCGCTGATCAAGGAAAAGCTGATCCTGCCCTATCTGGACATCGACCTGAAATATTATGACCTGTCGGTGCAGAAGCGCGATGAGACAGACGACAAGATCACCGTAGAGGCCGCCGAGGCCATCAAGCATTACGGTGTCGGCGTGAAATGCGCCACCATCACCCCCGACGAAGCCCGCGTCGAGGAATTCGACCTCAAGAAGATGTGGCGGTCCCCGAACGGCACCATCCGCAACGTTCTGGGCGGCGTGGTCTTCCGCGAGCCGATCGTGATCAAGAATGTGCCGCGGCTTGTGCCGGGCTGGACCAAGCCGATCGTCATCGGCCGTCACGCCTTCGGCGACCAGTATCGCGCCACCGACATGAAAGTGCCGGGTCCGGGCAAGCTGACCATGACCTACACCCCGTCCGACGGCGGCGAGCCGATCACGCACGAGGTCTATGACTTCCCGAGCGCCGGCGTCGCCATGGGCATGTATAACCTGGACGAGTCCATCAAGGACTTCGCCCGCGCCTCGCTGCGCTACGGCCTCGACCGCAAATGGCCGGTCTACCTGTCCACCAAGAACACCATCATGAAAGCCTATGACGGCCGCTTCAAAGATATCTTCCAGGAAATCTATGACAGCGAGTTCAAGGCCGAGTTCGAAAAGCTGGGCATCAGCTATGAGCACCGCCTGATCGACGACATGGTGGCGGCCGCCATGAAATGGTCCGGCGGCTTTGTGTGGGCCTGCAAGAACTATGATGGCGACGTGCAGTCCGACACCGTGGCGCAGGGCTTCGGCTCTCTGGGCCTGATGACCTCCGTGCTGATGACGCCGGATGGAAAAACCGTGGAAGCGGAAGCCGCCCACGGCACCGTGACCCGTCACTATCGCCAGCACCAGCGCGGCGAGAAGACCTCTACCAACTCCATCGCCTCGATCTTCGCCTGGACCCGCGGTCTGAAATATCGCGGCAAGATGGACGGCAACGAGCAGGTCGAAGCCTTCGCCGAGAGCCTGGAAGACACCATCATCAAGACGGTGGAAGCCGGTTACATGACCAAGGACCTGGCGCTTCTGGTCGGCGACCAGCAAGGCTGGCTGTCCACCGAGGGCTTCCTGGACACCGTGGCCGAGCGTTTCGCCGAAGTCATGAAAGACAAGGTGTAGGGCGCTTCGCCTCTCACATATTGAATGGAAAAGGCCGGGCGATCGCCCGGCCTTTTTTGTTACCGCAGGTGAGCTGAACAAGAATTAATTCGCCAGAGTCCGGGCCCCACATGTTAAAGTCTGACTTTAATCGACAGGAGTGTTCCATGGCCGCTCGCACCGTTCTCCTCGCCAGTCTCACCCTCCCGCTCGCCCTGGGCGCCTGCGTGTCCGTGGACACCTATGACCGACGCGCCGCCTATAGCGAGTGTCGTGAGATCAGCGACAAGGCAGCGCGGGATGTGTGCATCGACCGCACTATGGCGGACGCCCGGAACGAGCGCTATGAAGCGGCGGAAGAAGCCCAGCGACGCCGTGAAGAGTTCGAGGATCGCTATGCCCGCGATCGCGCCATGGGCGTGCCCGAAGACCTCGCAGGACGTCGCCCCAGCGACATACTGGATGACAGCCAGAACTAGCTAGAGAGGCCTTCGGGCTGCTGCGCGAGCAGGATCATCAAGGCCAGCATCAGCGCGAACCCGGTTCCCAGCGCCCAGAGCAACCAGCGGCCATGCCGCCACGGGGCGCGAAATCGCGACATCTGTACCAGAAGGTCTGCCGGGTAGCCGGCGCAATAGAGCACATTGGCGCCCATCGCCATGACGATCAGCTCGGGCAGGCTCAGGCCGTCCGCGTTCCAGTGCATGACATCGAGCCCCTGCACGGCGACCACCGCAACAAGCAGGAGCAGGTTGTAGAAGACGCGTCCACGCTCCCAGAAGACCAGCGCATCGCTCGCCACTCCCTGAAAACTGACGGGTTCGCTCATCAGGCCGTCTCCGAGGCGTAGACATCCTCGCGCTCGGCGGCGAGCCGGTCGCGCACCGTATCCGCGGTCAGCCCCATATCCTCCAGCGCGCGTCCCGCCAGCTGCAAGGCCGCTTCGGCGGTTTCCAGCGTGACATGGCTGGCGCCCGCCGCTTCCAGTTCACGCGCGTGACGCCGGTCGCGCGCACGGGCGAGGATCAGGGCGTCAGGGCGCAGCTTGCGCGCAACGCGCACCATGTCGGACGCCTTCTGGGGATTGTCGACGGTCACCACGAACATGTCCGCCCGGGCCGCGCCCGCCCGTTCGAGAAACTCCTCCCGACCGGCGTCGCCGTAATAGACCGGCCAGCCTTCCTTGCGGCCATCGGCGACTTTCTGGGTATTCATGTCCAGACCGATCAGGGACACATTCTCGGTTTCCAGCACCCGCGCCATGGTGCGGCCGACCCGGCCAAAGCCTGCGATGATCACATGACCTTCCATTTCCACCAGGTCCGCGGGCAACTCCCCCTGCCCGGTGGTGTCATCGGGCTCGGCGGCGAGCTTGCGCCCGATGGCGGCGAGCGCCGGGGTCATCAGCATGGACAGCCCCGCTATCGCGGCGACCAGGGTCGAGACCTCGGCGGGAATGACATCCCCGCTGCTCGCCGCGGCCAGCACGACGAAGGCGAACTCGCCCGCCGGCGCGAGCAGGAACGCAGCTTCCAGCGACAGACGATGGTCGCCCGCAAACAGGCGGCACGCCAGATAGACCAGCGCGGCCTTGACGAGCAGCATCACGACAAGCCCGGCAAGCACCACGGCGCCATTCTGCCAGACCGCGCCGAGGTCGAGCCCCATGCCGACGGTCATGAAGAAAACGCCCAGAAGCAGCCCCTTGAAGGGCTCAAGATCAATCTCGGCCTGATGCTTGAATTCAGTCTCGCCCAGCATCAACCCAGCCAGAAACGCCCCCAGCGCCAGCGACAATCCGGCGCCCGCCGTCAGCATGGAGGCGCCCACCACCACGGCCAGGGTCAGCGCCATCAACAAGTCCCGGCCGCCCGCCTTGGCGACCAGACGGAACACCGGGCGCAGCACCAGACGCCCCAGCAACAAGATCCAGGCCAGCGCCAGCAAACCCTGGAACAGGGCGCTCAACAGCGCTGCGCCAATATCCGCGCCCGCATCCCGGGTCAGAAACCCTACAAGGATCAGAATCGGGGCGACCAGAATGTCCTGCATCAGGAGCACGGCGAGGGAGGCGCGCCCCACGGGCGCCGCCGTACGACGCTCTTCAGCCATGATCTGCATGACGATCGCTGTAGAAGACAGGGCCAGCGCCAGACCGATGACCAATGCTGTGGGCGCTGTCTGACCGATCAGAAAACAGGCCACGCCCAAGACAGCCGCGCTGCCAAAAGCCTGAAGCCCGCCTGCGCCGAAGACAGCGCGGCGCAATTGCCAGAGCCGTTTGAAGGACAGCTCGAGCCCCAGCAGAAACAGAAGGAAGAGCACGCCCAGTTCGGCGAAGGGCTTGGCGGCCTCCGGCTCTGAAATGGTCACCCATTCGAGCACGGTGAAGCGCTCCGCAAGACCGCCCAGAGCGAACGGCCCCAAGGCCAGCCCGGCGATCAGGAAACCGAGCACGGAGCTGAGCTTGAACAGGCGGAAGAGCGGCACCACGACGCCGGCGGCGATCAGAAAGACCACCGCATCCTTCAACCAGATTTCATAGCCGTGTCCGTGTTCCATAATGCGCCCCTGTTCGCCCGATTTGGCCTTGAGGTTAACCTTAAACGGGAAAATCCAGACGCTTTATGAACGCAGGGTACGAAAAGACTGCGACGAAAGCGCCCCGGCGCTAGTCAGCAGCCCGCACGGGCAGCTTGTCCGGATTGCGCATGGTGTAGAGCCAGCCAATGCGCGCAGGATCAGTCCGTGACGGCGCCAGGGTGGTAATATGGTCCAGCGAACCGCCCTCCAGAATGGCGATGGCCGGCGCGCCATTGACGCTGACCCATACCGGCGCGGCGCCGATTTGCTTGCGGGTCGCAAGCGCATGCATGACCTGGGCGGTTTCATCCGCGCCATAGAGTGGTCGTAGCGCGGCGCGCGCCTTGCCCCCACCATCAGAGATGGCCACCACATCCTCGGCCAGCACATCACGGATCACTGCAAGGTCACCGGTAGCACTCGCCTGCATCAGCCTGTCCAGTAAGCCCATCACTACCTCACGCGAGGCGCCGATCTGCATGGGCGCAGCGCCGGTCTTGGCGCGCGCCCGGCTGACAAGCTTGCGGCAGGCCGCCTCGCTCTTGTCCAGCACGCTTGCGATCGCCGAATAGGGCTCTTCGAAGGTGTCGTGCAGGACAAAGGCGGCGCGTTCGTCCGGCGTCAGGAACTCCATCACCCAGACAAGCGCAAGCTCGGCCTGCTGGACGGTTTCCAGCCGCGCGGTGAAGTCGCTGGCCGGATCTTCCATCAAGGGCTCGGGCAACCAGGGACCGATATAGGCTTCACGACGCGATCGCGCGCGCCGCAAGGCATCAATCGCAAGGCGCGTCGTCACGGTCCGCAACCAGGCGGCGGGCTGGTCGAGGTCCTCCACCTCGACCGTGCGCCAGCGCAACCAGGCCTCCTGGACGACATCCTCTGCAAGCGCGCGCTCGCCCAGCATCCGATAGGCCAGCGCCACAAGCGCGGGGCGCTGCGCTTCAAAGACAGAAACGGACGTATTCTGGCTCATGAGGGTTTCACATTGAGAGTTTCACCATCCACGCTCAGACGCAGGCATGCCTGTCCATGACCAAGCGCGCGCTTGAGCAGAGGATAACTCCGCGCGACCAGCACCGCATAGGCCGCCGCCAAAACAGCGCTCTTGCCGTATTGCCGAGTAATGGCATGTCGTAATTCCGGAAGAGCCTCATTTCCCTGCATCAGCGCCTGTGCAAAGCGAAACCCCAGTACCGCACTCGGCTCGGTGTTCTCGTGATCGCCATCAATGAGCGCGCGCACGACTGACGGACTGACGCCCCGGGCCAGCACCATGTCCACAGTCAGTTGGGCGCAGGGACCACAATCTTCTTCCAGCATTGCGCCCAGCGTCGCGCCCGCCAGCAGAAGCGACGGCGCCGCGCCCTGATAAGCTGCAAGCCCCTGGAAGGTCTGAAATCGCACCAGGGTGTCCGGCGCCATTTCGGAAATCTCGTGCAGATAGCTGGCGTCGTAGGACCATTGACGTTCAAACTGTTCCGTCAGCCTGTGCTGCAGGGTTCGTCCGCCAAAGCCCGGGCTGAAAGCCGGCACACGAAAGAGGGCGATGCCGGCCGCGATGACAGGCGCAATCACCCCCAGGAGCTCGGCCCAGAGCGCGGCTGTACTGGCAGGGCCCATGGTGACCAGTCCGAACACATGAAGCCCCGCATGAAGCGCAGGCCAGCTGATCCCGGCCAGCATCAAGGCGCGATGGCCCATCCAGGCGCCGATGCCCAGCACCATGCCCGACGCCAGAAACGCAAATCCGATATCGGCAACGAAATGCGGGTTGTATGGTCCCGTCGCGATGACGCCAGGGGTAAGCGCGTACCAGAGCGCGCCGTCCAGCAGCATGGCCAGCCCGAGCGCAATCAGGATCAGGGCGCAGGCGTATACGGTCAGTCGTGAAAACATGTCAGTCTCCCTTTGCTGGAAGATCTGACGGATCAGCCTGTCCGGCTGTGACGGCGGGGCTGTATTTATCCCCGCTTCAGCGTCACGAAGACTTCCGACGCGATACGCCAGCCATCCCCGTCCAGACGCCATTTGGCGAAATAGCGCCCCGAATAGCGCACAGCGACGCCGTGAGCGGACCATTGGCCTTTCCAGCGACCCGTCTCGGCGGCGAGCAAACCGTCCTCGCCCACATCAATCCGCATGGGCGTGCGCACATAGCTGACATCGGGCGCCTGACCGATAATGGAGCGCCAGGCATCAAGCTGGGCCGAACGCCCCGCCATCAGCTCGGCGTCATCGCCGGGCACCAGCGTGCAATCTTCGCACAAGGCCGCTTCGATGCCGCTGTAATCGCGATCGCTCAGCGCCTGATTGAACGCGGTGCGGGCGGCGGCGATCTGTTTCGCCGCCGCCTTGTCACCTGTCAGCTGAACAACCGCGCCGGGTTTGGCTCGCTTGACCATCAGCCCGCCAGAACCTGACGAATGGCGTCCAACGCGTCTTCGGCCTTGTCGCCATCCGGCCCGCCAGCCTGGGCAAAGTCGGGACGACCGCCGCCGCCCTTGCCGCCCACGGCAGCGGAGCCGGCGCGCACGAAATCGACCGCGCTCATCGAGCCTGTCAGATCCTCGGTCAGGCCCACGGCGAGCGCCGCCTTGCCCTCATTGACGCCGACGAACGCGGCCACGCCCGAACCCATCTGCTTGCGCGCCTCGTCCACAAGACCGCGCAAATCCTTGCCGCCAACACCTTCGACGACGCGCGCAATCAGCTTGATCCCGTTGATCTCTTCCGGGCCCGCCGGCGCCGCGCCGCCGCCCCCGCCCATGGCGAGTTGCTTCTTGGCTTCGGCCAGTTGGCGTTCGAGCATCTTGCGCTCGGCCTGCAGGCCTTCGATGCGCTCGACTAGCTCGACAGTCGGCACCTTGAGCGCCGCGGCGGCGTCTTTGGCCTTGTTCGCTTCGGTTTCAAGCCATTGACGGGCGGCTTCACCGGTCACGGCTTCCAGGCGGCGAACGCCTGCAGCAGCAGAGCTTTCACCAATGATCTTGAACAGGGCGATATCGCCTGTGCGGTCCACATGGATGCCGCCGCACAGCTCGACCGAATAGGCCTTGTCGTCGTCCTTGAGGGACTCGCCCATGGCCAGCACGCGCACGCTCTCGCCATACTTTTCACCGAACAGAGCCAGCGCGCCGGCCTCAATCGCCTTTTCCGGCGACATTTCAGCAATCTTCGCCGCCGCATTCTGCCGGATCACCGCATTGACCTGCGCCTCGATGGCGGCGGTTTCCGCCTCCGTCAGCGCCTTGGCATGGGAGAAGTCGAACCGCAGCCTATCGGGGCCCACATAGGAGCCCTTCTGGGTGACGTGCGGGCCCAGTACATCGCGCAAAGCGGCATGCAGCAGGTGCGTGGCGGAGTGATTGGCGCGCACCTTGGTGCGGCGTTCCGCATTCACCTTCAGGCTGGCGGCGTCGCCGATCTTGATGGCGCCGCTCTCGAGCACACCGATATGGGCGTAGATCTCGCCGGCGCGTTTCTGGACATCGTTGACCGTGAACACGGCGCCATTGTCAAAGGTGATGACGCCCGCATCGCCGATCTGACCGCCGCCTTCGGCATAAAACGGCGTGGACTTGAAGATCAGCTCGGCGCCCGCGCCAGCGGACAGTTCAGATTGCTCAGCGCCCTCGGCGACGATGGCGGTGAGCTCGGACTGCCCGTCATGGGACTGATAGCCGGTGAAATCGGTCGCGCCGAGACGGTCCCGCACCTCAAACCAGAGCGCTTCGGGCGCCGCCTGCCCCGAGCCGGTCCAGCTGGCGCGCGCATCCGCGCGTTGGCGCTCCATGGCGGCGTCAAACCCGGCATGGTCCACATTGAGCCCGCGGGTGCGCAGCGCATCCTCGGTCAGATCGAGCGGGAAGCCATAGGTGTCATAGAGCTTGAACGCGGTTTCACCCGGCAGCGCATCGCCTTCCTTGAGATTGGCGGTGGCTTCATCGAGCAGGGTCAGGCCGCGGCCCAGCGTGCGCTGGAAGCGCTCTTCCTCACCCCGCAGGGTTTCCTCGATCACCGGCAGGGCGCGCGGCAGCTCGGGGAAGGCTTCGCCCATCTCGTCCGACAGGGTTTTCGCCAGGCCGTACAGAACCGGCTCATTGGCGCCCAGAAGGTGCGCATGGCGCATGGCGCGGCGCATGATCCGGCGCAGCACATAGCCCCGACCCTCATTGGAGGGGGTGACGCCGTCAGCAATCAGGAACGATGACGAGCGCATATGGTCGGCGATCACCCGGTGGCTCGCCAGCGCATCACCCTCGGCCTTCACCTTCAGCGCGTCTTCGGACGCGTTGATCAGCGTCTTGAACAGGTCGACATCATAGTTGTTGTGCACGCCTTGCAGCACGGCCGCGATCCGCTCCAGACCCATGCCGGTATCGATGGAGGGCTTGGGCAGATTGATACGCTCACCACCCGCCTGCTGCTCGTACTGCATGAAGACGAGATTCCAGATCTCGATGAACCGGTCGCCATCCTCTTCCGGCGTGCCCGGAGGGCCGCCCCAGATATCCGGGCCGTGATCAAAGAAGATTTCTGAGCACGGACCACACGGACCGGTATCGCCCATGGACCAGAAATTGTCCGAGGTGGAAATGCGGATGATCTTGTCATCGGAAAGCCCGGCGATCTTGCGCCACAGCGCCGCCGCCTCGTCATCCTCGGAATAGACCGTGACCAGCAGCTTGTCCTTGGGCAGGGCGAATTCCTGGGTGACCATTTTCCAGGCGAACTCGATCGCGTTTTCCTTGAAATAGTCGCCAAAGGAGAAATTCCCCAGCATTTCAAAGAAGGTGTGGTGGCGCGCCGTATAGCCCACATTATCAAGGTCATTGTGCTTGCCGCCCGCCCGCACGCATTTCTGCGACGTGGTCGCGCGCACATAGTCGCGACGCTCGGCGCCGGTGAAGACATTCTTGAACGGCACCATGCCCGCGTTCACGAACAGCAAGGTGGGATCATCCTGCGGCACCAGAGGCGCGGACTGGACGATCTCATGGCCTTCTTTGGCGAAGAAATCGAGGAACTGGCTTCGGATATCGCGCAAGGCGGTCATGTGGGGCACTCCGGGCGCTGGCGCGCGGCGTTTGAGAGGAAGGCCGCGCGCTCACGCGGCGGCCTTTGAAAGTCGGTTCACCCCCATATACGAACGGGCGCCCGGTCAAGCCAAGCGCCCGTTGTAGATTCATCACCGAAATCAGGGGTGATGCGGCAGTTTCAACGCAGCCTAGCCGGTGGCTTCGTCGTCCAGATCATCATCCTCGCCCGGACCCACCAGCAATTCGTCAGCGATCAGGCCGGCATTCTTGCGCACCTGGGCTTCGATCTTGTCGGCGATCTGGGGATTGTCGAGCAGGAACTGGCGCGCATTCTCGCGGCCCTGGCCGATCCGTTCGGAGTCATGGGAATACCACGAGCCCGATTTCTCGATGATATTGCCCTTCACGCCGAGATCGAGCAGTTCGCCGGTCTTGGAGATGCCCTCGCCATAAAGAATGTCGAACTCCACCTCGCGGAAGGGCGGCGCGACCTTGTTCTTCACGACCTTGACCCGGGTCTGGTTGCCGATCACCTCGTCGCGGTTCTTGATCGCGCCGATGCGGCGGATATCAAGACGCACCGAAGAGTAGAATTTCAGCGCATTGCCGCCGGTGGTGGTCTCGGGCGAGCCGAACATCACGCCGATCTTCATGCGGATCTGGTTGATGAAGATCACCAGGCAGTTGGACTTGGAGATCGAGGCGGTCAGCTTGCGCAGCGCCTGGCTCATCAGACGCGCCTGAAGACCGGGCAGGGAATCGCCCATATCGCCTTCCAGTTCGGCGCGCGGGGTCAGCGCGGCCACGGAGTCGATCACCAGCACGTCAATGGCGCCCGAACGCACCAGGGTATCGGCGATTTCAAGCGCCTGTTCGCCCGCGTCAGGCTGGGACACCAGGAGCTCGCCCACATCCACGCCCAGCTTGCGGGCATAGACCGGGTCGAGCGCGTGCTCGGCGTCCACAAAGGCCGCGGTGCCGCCGCCCTTCTGGCATTCCGCCACGGTGTGCAGGGCGAGCGTTGTCTTGCCCGAGCTTTCCGGGCCGTAGATTTCCACGATCCGGCCCTTGGGCAGACCGCCCACGCCCAATGCGATGTCCAGGCCCAGAGAGCCGGTGGAGATCGCCTGAATGTCCTGGTTCGGCTTGGCGCCCAGCTTCATCACCGAGCCTTTGCCGAAGGCGCGATCGATTTGAGTCAGGGCCGCTTCAAGCGCTTTTTGTTTATCCATGTCGCCGTCTTTCACCACGCGCAGATTTGACTGTGCCATCAGGTCGGCCCTCCTTATTTCACGCCCGACCGAGTCGAGCAATGAAGGCGACCGTACTTATTTTGTTCCCGGAACGCAAGCAGAACATTTATGGCCGACGCGGGCAAGCCATGCCTTGTGAATGCAATCAGAGCCTTAGGCGCGCTGGCGCGCCGCAAGCTCCTCTTTCACCCGTTCTGCAAGCTGCTGGATATCAAACGGCTTGGGCAGGAAGGAAATCTCGAGATCGTCCGACAAGGTGTCGGAGAACTCTTCCTTGGCGTAGCCGGAAATGAAGACGATTCGCGCATTGCCCAGCAGATGACGCCCTTGCTTGAGCAGGCCCGGGCCATCCAGCCCCGGCATCACCACGTCGGAAATCAGAAGGTCGAAGCTTTCCGGCTCCTCCTCGAGAATCTCCAGCGCTTCCTCGCCATCACAGGCCTCCACGACCTCATAGCCGCGACGCACGAGCGTCTTGGCGGCGATGGCGCGCACGGCATCCTCGTCCTCGACGAACAGGATCCGCCCCTTGCCGGCGAGATCGGAGGGTTCGGGTTCGGCGGTCTTGGCAGCCTCTTCCCGCGCCAGCTCGGTCTCTTCCTCTTCGCTCGGCACATGGCCGGGCAGATAGATATGGAAGGTGGTGCCCTGCCCCAGCTCGGAATCCACAAACAGGAAGCCGCCCGATTGCTTGACCACGCCATAGACGGTGGCGAGGCCCAGCCCGGTGCCCTGGCCGGCCTCCTTGGTGGTGAAGAAGGGCTCGAAGATCTTCTTCAGCGTCGCCTCATCCATGCCGGTGCCGGTGTCGGACACATGGATCGCGGCCCAGTCGCCATCCTTGGGATTGGGCGCCCCGGCGCGGGCCACATCCGCCGCGCTGACCGCCTCGGTGGTGATGGTCAGAACGCCGCCGCCCTGTGATTTCATGGCGTCGCGCGCATTGGTGGCGAGATTGACGAGAATGTTGTCGATCTGGTTGCGGTCTGCGCGCACCAACGGCAGATCCCGGCCATGCTTGATGTCCAGACGCACGGTCTCTTCGAGAATCTGCCCTAGCATGATCGAGCAATCCGACAGCACGTCGGAAATATCAAAGACGGTATTGCGGAAGGTCTGTTTGCGCGAGAAGGCCAGCAGCTTGCGCACCAGGCCCGCCTGGCGCGTCACTGTGGAATTGATCTGCTGAAGGTCCTGATAGGAGGGATCGCCCACCGGGTGGCGGTTCAGAAGCTCGCCCACATTGAGGCGAATGGCGGTGAGCATGTTGTTGAAATCATGCGCCACGCCGCTGGCGAGCTGGCCCACAGCCTGCATCTTGCCTGCCTGGGCGACCTGTTGCTCCAGCGCTTTCCAGGACGAAATGTCGACCACATAGGCGACGCGCTTGCCCTCGCGTGAGGGCGACAGGAAGACCTGGACCGCGCGCTCGCCATCCTCGCCGGCCTTCAGGCGCACCTCGCTGGGCTCGCCCCGACCCGCGAGCGCAGAGCCCAGCACATTGTCGATGCGACCATCTCCGCCAATCTCGAACAGGGATTCAAACGCGGCGCCCGGCACGGCCGCGCCGCCGGACAGCTTCAACAGCGCAGGGTTGGCGTCCTCGACCACCGCCACGGCGGGATCGGCGTCATCGAGCCGCGCCACGCCGAACGGTGCGGTGGCGAACATTTCATCAAACGAGCCGCCGGCGAGCGCCGTGCCGACCGGTGAGGCGTCCTGAACAGAGGCCGGGCCAGCAACCGCCGGCGGCGCACCGGTCGCAGACAGTTCATAGACCACCGCCCGCGCCTTGGCGGGACGGTCCTCGTTCCAACTCACGCAGATGACCACCGGGCTTTCTTCGCCATCGGCGTGCTTGAGCCGGGCATCCAGACGCATCACGCCTTCCGCGCCGCGCGATTGCGCAAAGGCTGCGGCAGTGTCGCCCGAGGTGATGTCCTGAAGCTTGAGCGCAGCCTCTTCACTGACGCCGAGCCAGCGGCGCAGGGTGGCGTTCGCGGCCAGGATGCGCCCTTCCGCATCGGCGCTGAACAGACCGGCCGGCGCGTGATCGGCCCAGTCGGGCGTGTCTTCGGGCTCGAACGGGCCCTCATCGCGCAGTTCGGAAAAGCGCCACAGGACGCCGCCATCATCAAGCACGGAGACATCGGCGGCATAGACCACGCTTTCGCCGCCGCCCAGCGGGATGCGACCCACCACTTCGCGCGCGGCTAGGCCCGCGCCTGCGGCGCGGTTCAACCGATAGATCGCCCCGGCGCCGGCGCCGCTGAACAGGCATTCGGGCGCGGCCGGCGCGCCCTTGCCTGTTGCGCCGGACAGCGTTTCGGCGAGTTTCACGTAAGCCGCATTGGCCCAGGACACGCGCCCTTGCGGGTCGGTGATAAGCACCGGGTCCGGCCAGACCGCCATGGCGTGCGCCGCCTGGCCCGCATTGGCGCGCTTGCGTTCACCGCTTTCGATGAGTGAGCGTCCGGCGGTCTCGCCCGCCGCCAGCGCGTACATCAACAACAAGGCCACAGAAGCGATGCCCGACAGAAGGATGACTCCGTTCCAGCCGGCGCCTGCCCCGGCGAAAATCGCGACCGCCGCTGCAATCAGCGCCCCCAGGCTGGCCGTCCAGAAAATGAGTCGGGTCAAGGGCCGTGTCAGCGGGCTTTCAGCCTGCGCAGCGTCTGTTTCGGAAGCAGGCGCGCCATCGGGCGCCGGATTTGCTGCGGAAGGCGCGCGGTGCGCAGAAAGCGGGAGGTCTGACATGACAGGCTCCGATGAGTTCAGGCCGGGATCGGCGCGGTGGCGAGTCCACGATTCGAGCGCGCAGCATCACAGGTTAAAGTTAACCATACTTCAGCGTGAGTGGCGGAAATGACCGTCCTGCGCATTTTCACTCGCGCGCTCAGGATTTCGGTCCCTTGCCCGCCAGCATGAGAACATAACCGATAACCTTGGCGACAGCAGTGAAATGTTCGGCGGGGATGACCTCTTCAAGCTCCACGCTGGCGAACAGACCGCGCGCCAGCGGCGGGTCCTCGACGATCGGGATATCGTGTTCCTCGGCCAGCGCCCGGATGCGCAGGGCGACCTCGTCGGTGCCTTTCGCAATACAGATCGGCGCGGGCGTGCGCCCCTGCTCATATTCCAGCGCCACGGCATAGTGCGTCGGGTTGGTGATCACCACTGCAGCGTCCGGAACCCGCGCCATCATCCGGCGCTGCGCCCGCTCCTGCCGGATCTGGCGCAGCTTGGCGCGGATCATGGGGTCGCCTTCGGTGTCCTTCATCTCATCGCGGATTTCCTTCCGGCTCATCTTGTTGCGGTCGATGTACTGCTTGCGCTGAAACAGGAAATCGAGAACCGCGATGACGGTGTAGGCGATGAGCGCCGCGATCATCAGCTGGATGGCGGCGGAATAGACTTCCTGCAAGATGCCCACCGGCGCGACGCCAGGCAGCACGGCCAATTCATTGCGCCGGGGCCAGAGCACCGCCGCAATGGCGAGCCCGACAATGGTCATCTTGCCCACGCCCTTGAAGAAATTCATCCAGCCCTCGGGGCCGAACATGCGCGTGACGCCCTTGATCGGATCAAGCTTGTCGATCTTGGGCGCGATCTTCTTGGGCGTGAACATCACCCCCGTCTGGACGATGTTGCCGAAGATCGCCGCGATCAGGAGCATGACGAAAGCCAGCCCCACCACCATGACCAGTCGCATGGCCGTCGCCGCCACCAGGGTCAGCGCCCCCGTGGGGTCCACCGCCAGCTCATGGGGCTGCGCCAGGAACACCTGCAGCATCTCGGCGAGGCTGCGCGACATGCCCGGCGCCAGAAAGGCCAGCATGGCGAGCCCCGCGGCCAGAGTGAACCAGCCGGACACTTCCTGGGATTTGGGAACGTCGCCTTCTTCCCGCGCCTGCCGGAGTTTGCGGTCTGTCGGCTCTTCTGTCTTTTCTGACTTGTCTTCGCCTTCCGCCATCGCGCTCGCCTCAGTTCAGAGTCGAGGCGAACCGTTCATACCGGTCCGCCCAGAGCATCACCATGGCGCCCAGCGACATGGCCATGATGGAAAAGCCGATCAGGATGTTGAGCGGCATGGCGATAAAGAAGATCTGCGCCTGCGGCATCAGGCGCGAAAGCACGCCGAGCCCCAGATAGAAGACGAGGCCGAACACGATCAGCGGGCTCGCGATCTGCACCCCGATGATGAAGGCGTCGATGAACAGGTCGAGCGCCCAATAGGCCGCATCCCCCCACATGGGCGGTTCGCCCGCCGGCATCAGCTCGTATGAGCCGGCCGCCGCCAGCAGCATTTCCTGATGCAGGGGCGTAACGAGGACGATGACGATGAAAATGAGGTTCAGGAACTGGGCCGGCAGCACGCCCGCCTGCCCCTGGGCCGGGTCAAAGGATTGCGCCATGGCCAGGCCGGTCTGATAGCCGATGATCTGGCCGGCGATCGCACCCGCCGTCAGCAATATGCGCGACGCGGCGCCGATCATCACCCCGATCAGGGTTTCAAGCCCGACGATGATGCCGATGCCGGCGAGCGTTTCCGGCGGCGCCGGCAGGGACGGCGCCACGATGGGCCCGATCACGAAGGAAAAGGCCAGCGCAAACGCCAGGCGCAAGCGCACCGGGATCGAGGTTTCGCCAATCCCCGGCATCAGCATGAGGATGCCGCCCATGCGCGCGAAGACCATCGCGGCGGCGAAAATGGTCAGGGAAAGGTCGAAACCGGCCAACATGGCCGTCAGCCTGCGACGATTCGGTCGGCGATGGTTTGCATGAAGCCGTTCAGGAGCGCGCCCATCATGGGCAGGAAGATCAACAGCGCCAGAAAGATCACGATGATTTTCGGCACGAAGACCAGCGTCATCTCCTGTACTTGCGTCAGGGCCTGAAACAGGGCGATCAAGACGCCGACGGCCAGCCCGATCAACATGACGGGCGCCGCCATGCCCAGCATGACCCAGATCGCTTCTGCGCCGATATCAAGGACTTCGCCCGCCGTCATGATGCGCTTCCTTCTGATGCGCGCCCACTGGTCTGATACTCATGCACGGATTCTGGTCTCGAGCGCAAAGCGTAAGGCCGTAAGTGTGAAATGCTGGCCCGGCTAAAGAATTTGTCATGTTCGCTCAGATTGGCGCAGCGCTCTCAAAGGTGCAGCATGTCGCGCGATGAGCGGCTGTGACCGCCAAAGGGGAGACCAACACATGATCAAGATGCTTCTTTGCAGCGCAGCCACCGCAGCGCTCATGACCGCCGGCGCTGTTGCGCATGACGGCGCCCATATGTCCGTCAGCGCCGCCGCGACCCATGCAACATCCGTCCAGGCCGAGGCTGAGCAGACCGAAACCGAACGCCTGTACGCCTTCTTCCAGGAAGCGTTCATGGACGAGGTGTCGCGTTCGCCGCAAACCCAGACCTATCTGGGCATGATCGCCGACACCGAGGCTTACGGCCAATGGGATGACATGTCCGAAGCCGCCCAGATCGAGAATTACGAACGCGGTCAGCGTCGCACCGAACAGATGCAGGCCGAGTTTGACCGGGACGCCCTCACCGATGCGGGCAAGGTCTCTTATGATTTCGCGATCCAGATTGCGGAAAACGACGCCCGCCAATTCGAAGTGCGCGACAGCCGTTATGTCTTCTCGCCCATGGGAGACGCCGTTTCGAGCCTGACCACCTTCCTGATCAACAATCACCGTGTGGACGCGCCCGAACACGCCCAGGCCTATGTGTCGCGGCTTGAAGGCATCGGCACGGTCATCGACACCCTGAGCGCACAGGCCGAGGAACGCGCCGAGAACGGCGTTACCCTGCCGCTCTTCGCCTATCCGCGCCTGACCGCCGCCGCCCAGTCCCAGCTGACCGGCGCGCCGTTCCAGGAAGGTGAAGAGGACAGCGCCCTGTTTGCGGACTTCAAGTCCAAGGTGGATGCGCTGGATATTGATGACGCGGCCAAGGCCGAGCTGATCATGGCCGCCGAAGACGCCCTTTTGAACGTCTATGTGCCGGCGATGGAGCGCTACATGGCGGCGCTCGACCGCATGGAAGCGATCTCTGATGATCGCGCCGGCGTGTGGAAACTGCCCAATGGCGAAGCCGCCTACGCCGCCTCCCTGGCCCAGTTCACGACCATCCCGGAGATGACCGCCGAGCAGATCCACGAACGGGGCCTGTCGGAAGTCGAACGCATTCATGGCGAAATGCGCGAGATCATGGCTGAGGTGGGTTTTGAAGGCTCCTTGCAGGACTTCTTCGCCTATATGCGCACCGCCGAGCAATTCCAGCTGCCCAACACGCCCGAAGGCCGCCAGGAATATCTTGATCGCGCCACCGCGGTGATCGCGGACGTGATGGAGGTCGCACCGGCCTATTTCGACACCCTGCCCGAAGCCGAGCTGGAAGTGCGTGCGGTCGAACCCTGGCGCGAAGCCACCGCCACCGGCGCGTTCTACAACCAGCCTGCGCTCGATGGCTCCCGCCCGGGCTATTACTACGTCAACCTGTCCCAGATGCAGGACAATCCGACCTACCTGCTGGAAAGCCTGTCCCTGCACGAAGGCGCGCCGGGCCACCACTTCCAGATCGCACTCACCCAGGAACTGGAAAACGTGCCGATGTTCCAGCGCTTCGCCTGGAACTCCGCCTATGGCGAGGGCTGGGCGCTCTACACCGAGTGGCTGGGCAAGGAGATGGGCTTTTACGAAGATCCGTATTCGGACTTCGGCCGTCTCTCCTACGAAGTCTTCCGCGCCGTGCGCCTGGTGGTGGATACCGGTATCCACCATTATCAGTGGACCCGCGAGCAAGCCATTGACTACATGCTGGAAAACACGCCAATGACGGAAGGTGACATTACGCCTGAAGTCGAGCGTTACATCGTCTGGCCGGGCCAGGCGGTATCCTACAAGACCGGTATGATGTTCATCCAGGATCTGCTCTTCCGCGCTCAGGACGAACTCGGCGACGATTTCACCTGGGGCGGTTTTCATGATGCGGTTCTGACTGCCGGTCCGCTGCCGCTTCCCATGCTGGAAGAGCGCGTGAACGCCTGGATCGACAGCGTGAAGGCGGGTTAGCCCCCTCAAACCTGCCCGTTTTCACACGTGAAGCCCCGCAAGGACTGCAGCCTTGCGGGGTTTTTCATGTTCGCTTTGCGAGCAAGGGCGCCACAAACTCGAGCATGACGTATATTTCTATACATACGGACAAATTTCCGGTTGCCCCCCAAACCCCAACCTGACCAAA
The DNA here is from genome assembly GCF_030733545.1 of Oceanicaulis sp. MMSF_3324. GTDB lineage: Bacteria > Pseudomonadota > Alphaproteobacteria > Caulobacterales > Maricaulaceae > Oceanicaulis. The sequence continues at coordinate 82,018 of NZ_JASHIU010000009.1, read as the reverse complement.
TTTTAATTTTCGCCTGAAGTTCAATGGAACCGGGCTCAGATGGGGAACAGCATGACAAAGACTACCAAAACACTCGGGCTGCGCGCTTTCGCCCTCGCTGGCGCTTCACTGGGCGTGCTCATGGGAGCGCCCGCCTACGCGCAATCAGATGAGGAATCGGCCGAAACGCGCTCATCAACTGATACGATTGTTGTGACCGGCTCTCGGATCCAGACCGACAACACGCTGGATGCGCCCAGCCCGGTCGTCGCGCTGGGCGGCGACGACATCCGCACTTCAGGCCAGCTGGATATCGGCGCTCTGTTGCGTGAATCCCCGCAGCTTCAGGCGTCTTTGCCGGGAAGCTTCTCTGCCTTCAATGGCACACCGCTGGGCGCGAGCCTTCTGAACCTGCGCAATCTGGGCACTGTTCGAACCCTGGTAATCGAGGATGGTCGGCGCCATGTCTCAGCGATTGAGGGCACCGCTTCGGTCGATGTGAACACCATTTCAACCGGCTTGCTGGCCCGGACGGAAGTTCTGACTGGTGGCGCATCGGCCGTTTACGGCGCAGACGCCGTATCGGGGGTTGTGAACTTCATTTTGCGGGATGGCAGCTCGTTTGACGGCCTGGAAGTGCGCACGCAGGCTGGCATTTCAGATGAAAGCGACGCCGAAGAATTCTTCGTGTCCGTCGCTAACGGCTTTGAGACCGCCGATGGTCGCGGCTCCATAGTCTTCGCCGGGGAATATCAGACCACTGAAGCGATCTTTGCCGGAGATCGTGACTTCGCCGGCTCCGGTTTGTTCAGCTTTGTGCCCAACAATCAGGCAACTGTGGACGCTTTCGGCGTGGACCCGCGCTTCGCCAATACCTGGGTCCCCGATTTCCGCTTGCCGATCTCCTCAGGCGGCGGCGTCATCTCTCTTTCCGGCAGCGCCTTCCTGGACGCCGCCTTGTCTGGCGGTGTGCCGGGCTGCGACTTCCCGCTGGGATCTCAAAACGTTCCGACCTGTCAGTATTTCGATGGCACAACCCTACGCCCTTATAATCCGGGCGATGTGTTTATCACTGCGTTTAACGCAAGCGGCGGCGACGGTGTTCCGGCGGAGCCTGATGACGAGCTGATCCTGCCGGAAACCGAACGGACCCTGTTCCAGACGGTGATGGAATATGACCTCACCGACAACATCCAGTTCTTTGCAAACGCCAAATACGTTTTCACCGAGACCACGGAAAGCAACCAGGTCAACGGCTTTAACGATGACATCCCGATCTCACTGGACAACCCCTATATCCCGGCCGCGTTGTCCGCTCAGATCAGCCAGCTGCAAAGCGAAGGCGTGCCGGTCAACCTGGTTGTCTCCCGTGACGTCCTGGATACGACAGCACGGTCGAACCCGGTCGCTGAACGCAAGATGTTCCGTATCGTAACCGGCTTTGAAGGCTTCATTCCACAACTGGGTCTCGATTACTCCATCAGCTACAATTATGGCCGCACGGACGCTGACATCACCTCACGCGTCCGGCTTGAAGATCGTTACTTCGCCGCCATTGATGCTGTGGTTGACCCCGCAACGGGAGAGGTCGTCTGCCGCTCGGATCTGGATCCGACAGCCGTGCCGCCCACCTCGCCCTTCCCGGCCGCTAACAGCAATTTCGGTTTCAACACGTTCAACGCCGGCGACGGTCAGTGTGTGCCGATCAGCATTTTCGGGCCGAACTCCATCTCCCAGGAAGGCGCGGACTTTATTTATCAGCCCGCCACATCCCAGAACGAGATCGAACAAGAGAATATTGTCGCTAGCATTGCCGGCGACACCTCCGCCTTCCTGAACCTGCCTGCCGGCCCAGTCAGCTTCGCTGCGGGTTACGAATGGCGTAAGGAATCGAGCTCTTTCCGGCCTGACAACTACTCGGCCGCCGGTCTGACTTTCGGCACGCTGGACTCACGTTCCGGCCCCACCAACCCGTCCTCGGGCAGCTATGAAGTCAGCGAATTCTTCGGTGAATTGCTGGTGCCCGTCCTGTCAGACTTGCCATTCATCGAAGATCTGGAACTGACAGGTGCGTATCGCTACTCGGATTACGATCCGTTCGGCGAGACCGATACCTGGACCGTTGGTGCTCGCTGGATGCCGGTCGATACGCTGACCTTGCGCGGCACTTACTCACAAGCTGTTCGGGTGCCCAATATCGGTGAAGCCTTTGCGCCGACTTTCGCCGCTTCGCTTGGGGCCGACGATGACCCGTGCAACCAGAACTTCATCAATGCGGGGTCGGAATTCCGGGAAGCCAACTGTATCGCTCTCATTGGCGATGCGGTTGCTAACGGCACCTATGATTCCACCCAGTTCCTGTCCGCCTTTGTTTCGGGCACGACGGGCGGCAATCCCAATCTCGACCCTGAAGAAGCGGAAACCCTCACCTTGGGCGCTGTATGGCGTCCCGAGGGTGAATTCAGCGGTTTCCTTGATGGCCTCATCGTTACGCTGGATTATTACGATATCCAGATTGACGGCCTGATCGACAGCCTGTCCGGCTTCGACATTGCATCAAACTGCGTGGATGCACCGACCATCAACAACCAGTTCTGCGCCGCTGTGGATCGTGATCCCGTCAACGGATTCATCACCGATTTCCGCGCTGGCATCATCAACCTCGCCGCCGTGGAGGTCAGTGGCGTAGACTGGCGTGTGGATTACAGCTTTGATGCGCCCAGCTTCCTGCCGTTCGAGGATCCGGGTGAAATCACCCTTTCAACGCTGGGCACACATTTCATCAAGAACGATGAAACCCGTGACGTTTCCTCGCCCGATGAAATCACAGATGTGCAGGGCACGTTCACGCGCCCGGACTGGATCTTCAACCTCAACGCAGACTGGATGATCGGCAATCTGTCGCTGGGCTGGGGCGCGCGCTTTGAGGGCGACCAGCTGCTGCCGGGCCTTGGCCTTGAGGATATCGCCAATGACCCTGATTTCGTGGACCGGACTCACACCGGGTCGTCCTGGGTCCATGACTTCTCGGTCGGCTATCTCTTCACCGACAAGCTTGAAGTCTATGGCGGCATCAACAACGCGTTTGACGAAGAGCCTTATCTGGGCACCTTGTCGCGTCCGGCCGGGCCGCGGGGTCGTTTCTTCTTCGCCGGCGTGAACGCCACGTTCTAAACCGCGGTCAACCGCCAACAAGAAGCCCCCGGAGCCAGGCTCCGGGGGCTTTTTTTCGTCGACCCTCAGGTCAGAAAGTCTCAAGCGGCCCTGCCCTAGATCGGCATGCGCAGGATTTCCTGATAGGCGCGTATCACCTGGTCACGAACGGCGACCACGCTTTCAAGCTGAACCTCAGCGGCAGCGACCGCGGTCACCACATCCACAAGCTCGGCTTGTCCGGTGGCGGCCTGGGAGGTCAGGGTCTCGGACTGCTGCAGGGTCTGCTGAACCGACTCCACCGCATTCATGACCATATCCCCGAAATCGCCGCCTTCCGGGCTGGCGACGGGATTGGTCTCGGCGGAGGGTTGAACGCCGGCCGCCTGTTGGGCGGCGGCGGTATAGGCGCGTATGGCGGCGAGATCCATGGGTCAGCCCCTTTCTAGAGCCGGAAAGATCCGGTGTTTAGCGACGCAGCAGGTCGAGCGTCCGCTCGAGCATGCGACGCGTGCCTTCCACCATGGTCAGATTCGCTTCGTAGGACCGCTGTGCGTCGCGCATGTCCATCAGCTCGACCAGGGAAGAGACATTGGGATATTTCACATATCCCTCGCCGTCCGCAGCCGGGTGGCCCGGCTCGTAGACCATGCGAAAATCAGAGTCATCGAGCGTGACATCGTTCATGCGCACCAGCTCGGTGCCCACCTGACGGTCGAACTCGGATTCAAACACCGGGATCTGGCGCTGATACGGGTCTGCTTCGGGCGTTTGCGCGGTCGATTCCGCATTCGCCACGTTCTCGGCGATGACCCGCATGCGCGAGGATTGCGCCCGCAGGCCTGCTGCAGAGATCTGCAGGGTTTCAGAAACGCGATCAACCATAGCCGTTTGCCTTTCTGGCGTTGCTTAGGATCACTGACCCGGCGAGCGGCTCGCCATGCGGATCATGTTCAGGCTTTTCTGGTAGAGGCTGAGCGCCGTCTCGAACCGCATCCGGTTCTCGTTGGCGTCCACCATCTGCTCTTCAATCACGACCGAGTTGCCGTTGGCGGTGGTTTCGCTGTCCGGCGCGCGCTCGGTCTTGAACTGGGCGGAACCGCCTCCGCCCTGGTCTCCGCCATAATGCTGCGCATGGGTCGTGCGCAGGCCGGTCGCGCCCTGGGCCTGTTGCCCCGCCAGCACCCGCTCGAACTCGCTGCGCGGGATGTCGTTGGGCGTGTAACCGGGCGTATTGGCGTTGGCCACATTCTCTGCGATCACACGCTGACGGGCGCCGTGATAGCCCATCGTGTCACGCAGCATGGCCAGAAGCGGTATGTCGTCCGGGCGCATCGGCGCCTCCGCCAGAGTTAACTTTGCATTCATCACCCTGCGCTGCGCCGGTTAAGGAGAGCTTAACTCGCCCGCCGACTCCCGTTAGGGCTTGAGGCTTGGATAGACACGCTCGTGTCTCACGGCCCCGCGCACAGGACGAAGCGACTTTGGACCAGCTTGATATCATTCGATATTTCGCAGCCCTGATCCTTGTATTGGGCCTTCTAGGCGGATTCGCCGTGCTGGCCAGACGCGCCGGATGGACCGGCGCCCTGCCCGCCTTTGATCGCTGGTCGCCGCAATTGCGCAAACGCCGGCTATCGGTCACCGAAAGCCTGATCCTCGATCCGCGTCGCAAGGTGGTCATCGTCAAGGTCGATGACACCGAGCATGTGCTGCTGCTGGGCGGTGAACGCGAGCAAGTGCTCGAAAGCGGACCGGCCAGGGAAGAAGCGGTTTTCGAGCCAATAGAGCCTGAAGACAGCGCTTCCGATTCAGATGACGCTCCCGCATCCATCACCCGGCTGGGAGGCGGTCAATGAAGCGCTGGCTCTATCTGGCGGGCGCGCTCGCGCTCGGCGCTCTGGCGCTGCTGGGCGCCCCCGATGCACATGCATCGGCCGGACCGGGCCTGTCCATTTCACTGGGCGGTAATGACACGGCGCTGACCGAGCGCGTCCTGCAGATGATTGCGCTGCTGACCGTGCTCAGCCTGGCGCCCTCCATCCTGATCATGACCACCAGCTTCATCCGAATCGTGGTCGTCTTGTCTCTGCTGCGCACCGCCATCGGCCTGCAGCAAAGCCCGCCAAACGCCGTGCTGATCTCGCTGTCCCTGTTCCTGACCGCTTTTATCATGGCGCCGGTCTTCACTCAGGCCTATCAAGATGGCGTGGAGCCTCTGCTGGCGGGTCAGATCAGCAATCAGGAAGCCTTCAGCGCCGCCGCCCAGCCGGTGAAAACCTTCATGCTGGCCCATACCCGTGAAGAAGATCTGGGCCTGTTCCTGAACATCTCCGGAGAAGAACCCGAAACCGCCCAGGACACCCCGGTTCACGTGGTGGCGCCCGCCTTCATGATTTCGGAATTGAGGCGCGCCTTCGAGATCGGCTTCCTGTTGTTCATCCCCTTCCTGATCATCGACCTCGTGGTGGCGAGCATCCTGATGTCGATGGGGATGATGATGCTGCCGCCCGTGATCATCTCACTGCCGTTCAAGCTGATCTTCTTCGTGCTTGTGGACGGCTGGTCTCTGGTGATCGGATCGCTGGTGCAGAGCTTTGAGCGAATGCCGCCGCCCGGCTAGCTCTCGGGCCCGGCCTGGTCGTACTGACCAAACCCGGCCATGAGCGCGTCGGTTCGTTGCACATTGGCGATCTGGCCCACCATCGCACTGAGACGGGTATCGCCCGGCGCCACGGTGCGGTTGGCGACCGTGGAGAAGGCGGCGGCGTGTTCGGTCTGCCCCATGGCCTGGCCATAGCGCGCCACAACCCGGTCCATGCCGGCCTCGTTTTCCACCAGCGCATAGGCGATCAACGCCCTCAGAACATCATGGGCCTCGGCCGGCGTGAGCGGACGCTCTTGCCGCCAGCGCTCGCCCAGAAGCGCTTCCATCAGACGGCCCGCCTCTGACCAGTTGCGCCCATCCCAGGCGATATCAGCGCGCAGCCGGTCCGCTTCGGGGCCCTGATCATATGCGACCAGCTCAAGGGCATGTTCGGTGCGGCCCAGCGCGGCCAGGGCGCGCGCCTGGAGCACCCGGCGTTCGTCCACAAGGTCCTGAGGCAATCCGGCGATTCGCGTGCTCTCAAGCGCCCGCAAGGCGTCAGAGGCGCGGTTATCAATCAGATAGACCCGCGCCAGATCCGCAGCCACCTGGGCGCGGGCCAATGACGTCATGGTGATGCGACGCTCGAAGACCTGGTGCGCCAACAGCTCCGACGCCGGCTCCAGCAGGTCGACCTCGACCAGTCGCGCTGCAATCCGGCGCGCCATGCGCAAACCATCCGGGCCTGGCGGGGTGAGGTCCTGATGCTCGTACCACAGCGCCAGCGCCGCCATTGGGTCCATCCGGTCGCCGTCACCGTTCAGGAAGATGTCGCGGAACAGGGTTTCAAGCCTGACGCTCAGACGGCGCGCCTCAGGAGTTTCGGAAAACCGCGACAGAGCATTCGACATGGTGTCGAGCGCCTCGGCGTACCGGCCAGCTTCGGCATACACCTCGCCCAGCATGGTGGAGGCCTCGACCTCCACATCATCGCCGCGCCAACGAAAGCGCAGGCTTTCGAGCAATTCCACGGCTTCATCAAGCGGGATACGATCTTCCGCGACTTCCAGCCGGACCTTTTCAAGCAGCGCCCGGGCCCGCGTCGGACGCCAGTCCGAATTTGTGAGCTCGTCATAAAGCGCGATCGCCTGGTCCGCATCACCGGACGCGGCGGCGAGCCCGGCTTCGACCAGCCCGACCTGGGCGCGCGCTTCAGGATCATAGTCCTCGGCGATCACCACATTGAGCAAGGGCTCGACCGCGCCCAGATCATTGGTCTTCAGCGCAGACATGGCGTGCAGCGATGTCAGACGCGCTCGCCAGACCGGATCCATGAAGTACAAGGCTTCGCGGCCCTGTTCGAAGCGGCGCCGCGCCAGCGGCCAGTCACCAAGCTGGGCCGCCGTCGCGCCGCGCCAGGGCTGAGCGGCCGGGTCGTTTACCAGAATCGGATTGGACAGATACCGTTCCGCATCGTCATACCGGCCCATCATATAGCTCGCCACACCGCGCAGAGCGGCGATCTCCGGGGTCGCATCCAGAGACGGGTTTTCCTCCACTGCGAGCTCCACCAGCCCCAGCGCTTCCGCGGCCAGCTGCCAGCCCAGCTGGAAGCGCGCCAGATTCAGGATGGCCTCGGGGTCGAGGTCAGAGGCGCGCCTCTGCAGCTGCACCTTGGTGTCCCGATAGGGCTGAGCGCCGCGATAGGACGCCAGATCCAGAAAGCCCGGCGTGACCGGCCGATCCAGAGAGCCAGACAGGCCGGGGCTGGCGGCCCGGGTCAGGGCCAGCCCGCCCGGCCGGGTCAGATCGGCGCCGCCCGCCCGCACGGTGAACTCCAGATCATCGGCCAATGGCTGGAGCGCCACGCCCTGTGTCGAGGGCAGCATGATCGCTTCCACATACTGGCGCGGGGAAATCACCCCGTACTTCTCGCCATCACTGGTCAGGACCAGAAGCGTGTCGCCCACCACGGGGTCCGTCACTTCACGCACGCTGCGCGCGCCGCCGAAATTGAAGCGCAAGCGTGCAGGCCGGTTGACGCCCGTCTCGCGCATGACGCGGATCGGTGATGGCGGGCGGTCCACGGTTTCGCCAAAGGTGAACACCCAGCTCGTACCCACGGCCCGGACATCGGTCTGGGTCGAGTTCGGCGCCTCGATGCGGATCGCGGTGTAGTCGGGCCCGGTCAGAACGTCATAACTGCGGATATGCCGACCAGCGAGCGCGTTCATTTCGCCCAGATCGAGTTCCGCCGCGGCGTCAAACACGATCCAGATCGCCGAGCCGCGCCGAAAAACCGCCGCGCCCGGCAGTGCTTCCCACGGCACGCTGAGCACCACATCGGTGCCGCTGCGCCGCGCTTCCAGAGGCACGATGCCGGAGGCGGGCACAGGATCGACCGCAGGCTCGAGCATGGCCGGCTCACCAGCCTCTGACGCCGGATCCGTATCCAGCGCGCTCGCCTCTTCAGTGATCGTTTCTCCGCTCGATTCCTCGCCGGACTGGGCCTCGAGCTGATCAGCGTATTCAGAAAGCGCCGCTATCACCGAATCCGCACCACCGGACGCGGTCATGGATACGTCAAAGACCACACGGCCCGGCTCATCGGACCAGACCCGCGCTTCCGCACCAGGACCCAGCAGGAAAGACAGGGACAGGCTGTCTGCGTCACGCTGCGTCACAGCATCGATATAGCGTGGCGGCGCCGCGAACAGTTCGGAGAAATCCCCATCAGCGGCTCGCGAAAAAGTCAGCACCGCGCGATCATCGCCCTGTTCCAGGGCATAGGTCACCTCTTCGGGCCATTGGAAGACCAGGCGCGTGTATTCCGCAGCTTCACCAATACGAAGATCAACGGGCAGAGCGGGCGGCGGCGCGGCGGCGGCCGCGGCAGCCGCAGCGGCGCGCGCCTGCGCCTGGCGATCGCGTTCACGCTGGGCCAGCTCATAGGGGCTGACCACATCGGGCAAGGGCTCAGTACCGGGCGGAGCGATATCTATGGCGACGATGTTGTGAGACACCGAAACCCGGCCTTCCAGCGTCTGGTTGAGCGCCAGGCGCAAGGTGCGTCCATCCGGATCCAGTCGCGCCATGGCGACATACTCGGGCAAGGCCTCGGTGATCTCGGTGGCGTCCGCATCAATCGCTTCGGACAGGTTCGCGACCAGCACGGCGCCCGCCGCGACTTCCGCATTGGCGGTCAGCCCGTCTCCGTCCAGTTCAGGCAGGATGATCTGGACACGCGCCGTAGCGCCCTGGCGCGACACATCAATCCGCGCCGGCGCCTGGGCCAGCGCGGACGCGGACATGACGACGCTGAGCGCCGCTCCGGCAAGCAGTGAGAGCCGCTTATCCCGCCGTCGCATCAAGGCGGGCCTCCGCTTCCGCGGTGGTTTCAGGCGGTTCGGCGCGCATGCGCAACATATAGGTCAGCTCGGCTGCGAAATTGGGCTGCATCTCCGCCATGATGGCGGCGAACTTGCGCGCATTGGTGTTCTGCAGCTGCTCGGCGACCAGAAGAAGCGTGGTTTGATCGGTCTCCCGCATGGAGGTGAGAATATCGGCGGCAGCCGGCGGTTCGAGCTGGGAATAGACCGCCACGATGGCGTCGATCTGCTCCTGGCGACGCTCGTCGAGCATCCCCAGAAGGCCCCGCACCTCATCGCGCAGGGCTTCCAGCTCACTCACCCGGTCGTCGACGCGCTGTTCGGCGACGGTCAGCAATTGCTCGCGCGTATCGAGTTCGGCTTCGCGCTGGTCCAGGGACCGGCGGCGTTCCGCAAGGCGCCGTTCAAGGCCCAGCTGGGCCGTTGTGGGGGCTGCGCGCAGAGCCGGATTGGCCGAAGGCGGCGGCGCCGCCGGCGGCGCCGGGCCTTCATCCACTTCCTCTTCGGGCTCTTCCTCTTCTTGAGCAGGCGGCGCCGCCGCAGCAGCGTCAGCCCGTTCGGAAATCAGCGTCGCCGCCTCATCAGCCAGCGATAGCGCCTTCAGGCCCAGAAGGCCTGCCAGCACCACAGTCAACAGCATGAGGGGACGAACAGGCGTCATGATCAGCGCAGCGCCTTCAACGCATTCAGTCGCCGACGCGAGCGCGTGGCTTCGGGATCGTCTTCGTCAGGGCGCGGCGTTTCGCGGCGCGGGCGATGGCTCAACCGCTCCGCGCTGACATCGGCCTCACCGGAGAGGAACCGCAATTCATCGGCCAGCTTGCGCGCCCGATCGACTTCTTCGCGCAAGGTCTCGCCGCCATCGCGAGTGGCGCGGTCCAGCGCGCTGAGCGTGGCGCGCGCCCGCTCCACGGCGTCATTGAGCGCGGTGATCGTGCCGACCAGCCCGTCCTGACCGCTGCGCAACGCGCGCAACCGTCTGTCGACCCGCCAACACATGATGACCGCCATCAACAAAAGAACACAGACAAGCGCTTCAAAGGCGATACCGGCGAGCGTCATGAGAACCCCATCAAACTTTTCTTCGCCGTCGCGCTGAGCGGGCGATCCAGACGAACGCCTATGTTGTGCCCGATTCGGCCCATATGGCCGTGCGCCAAAGGAACCGTGCCGCATCGCAGCTCGATCAATCCATCGGGGCCGGCATCCAGCATCAGCGTGTCGCCCACCTTGAGATTCATCACCTCGCCCAAGGGCTTGCGCATTTCGTCTAGGACCGCGCTGACCTCCATCTTGGTGGACCACAGCTCGGTCGCCAGGTGGCTTTCCCAGATATTGTCGCGGCCGAACTTCTCACCCATGAACTGCTGCAGCAGCATTTTCCGGATGGGTTCGAGGGTCGCGTAAGGCAGCAACAGCTCGATGCGTCCGCCGCGGTCTTCCATGTCGATCCGCAGCTTGACCAGGATGGCGGCATTGGCCGGACGCGCAATGGCGGCGAAACGCGGATTGGTCTCGACCCGATCCAGATCGAAATCCACTTCGGTCAGCGGCGCGAACGCCTGACGCGCATCGGCCAGCACCACTTCGATCATCCGCTGCACCAGCGTACGTTCGATGGTGGTGTAGGGGCGGCCCTCGACCCGCATGGCGGAAGTGCCGCGGCGTCCGCCCAGCAGAACGTCCACGATCGAATAGATCAGGTTGGAGTCCACCGTGAGCAGGCCGTAATTGTCGAGCTGCTTGGCGCGAAACACCGCCAGAATGGCCGGCAGCGGGATCGAGTTCAGATAGTCCCCGAAGCGGATCGAGGAAATATTGTCCAGACTCACTTCCACGTTGTCGGAGGTGAAGTTGCGCAAGCTGGTCGTCATCAGCCGCACAAGGCGGTCAAAGACGATCTCCAGCATCGGCAGGCGTTCATAGGACACCAGCGCCGAATTGATGATCGCCCGGATGCCCGAGCGCTCATTGGCGTCATCATCGGAAACCGAGAACCCGAGCAGGGAGTCGATCTCTTCCTGATTGAGGATGCGCTCAGGGCCGGAAGACTGCTGGGACGGCAGAAAGGTTTCACCATCCCCGTCGACCATCGCCTCCCATTCAGAGGCCAGGTCGTCGCCGTCATCGCCCAGGGAGTCGAAATCAGGCTGTTCGCCCGCTGCCGCGGCCTCCCATTCAGCCGCCATCGCATCCTGATCGATTTCGTCGCTCAATTCCGAACTCCGCTATTGCTGCATCACGAAACTGGGCAGCAGCACGCCGTCCACAGTTTTCGGGGCCAGCACCAAATTGGTGCGCCGGATCAACTCCATCCGAATGCGGTGTGATCCGGTCGAACCGTCAATGTCTTCCACCCGCAAGGCCCGGAAGAATTCCACATATTCGTCGCGCAGCAGCATCTGGACGTCCTCGCGCGCCAGCATTTCGCCCACATCGTGGTCGGAATAGGCGAGCGCGATCTGCACTTCGAGCAGCACTGAGCGATTGTCCGGGCCGGACATGTCCACGATCAGCGGCTCTTCAAACCGGAACAGTTCGGCGAGATGCGCCTCTTCCTCGGCATGTCCATCGCCATGGCCATCCGCCGACGCCTCACCATGGGCTTCGCCATGCTCGCCTTCAGCGACGACTTCTTCCTCGCCGCCGCCCAGGAAGAACAAGGCGCCCGCCACCCCGGCCAGGATAACGAGGATCACCGGCAAGCCGATGAACAGGATCATCTTCTTGAGGCCGCCCTTCTTGGCTTCCTCTTCACCTTCTTCGCCTTCAACGCCGTCTTCGCGGGTTTCGTCTTCGGTGTCTTCAGCCATCAAGCTGATTCCCTTGGCTTGCGGATTTGCACAGTTCCGCCAACGATTAATCAGTGCTGCGGTTAACGATCCGTTTGGAAACGGCGCCAGTGGGCAGATTTTTCCCCTCGATGCAGCGCCAGCAGGCAAGCCTCGCCGCCCAAACCACCGCGCCCACCAATCGCTTCTATATTTTTCAATGCGTTAACCATGGCACGGTGTTTGCCATGAGTCTGGTGATGCTGCCAGAAGCCGCAGCAATCGCGTTCAGAAGGACTACAGGCGATGGACAACACCATGCTGATCGGACTGACCCGCCAGCTGACCCTGCGTCGGCAGATGGATGTGGTCGCCAACAACATTTCCAACGCCAACACGCAGGGTTTCAAGGCCGAGCGCATGATGCTCGAGCCGGACACCTCAATGCGCGCCCGTCATCAGGACGGCCCGGACCGCGCCAAATTCGTCGATGAATGGGCGATGGGCCGCGATTTCAGCCAGGGCGCCCTCACCCACACCAGCCGGCCTCTGGACCTGGCGCTTCAGGGCGACGGCTTCTTCATGCTGGAAACCGACGCGGGAGAGCGCTTCACCCGGGACGGCGCCTTTACCCTGAGCCCCCAGGGCGAGCTGGTGGCCAGCGATGGCGCACGGGTTCTGGACAATAACGGCGCACCGATCCTGCTGGATCCCAGAGCCGGTCAGATCACCATCGGCGAGAGCGGCGTGATCACCCAGAACGGCCAGCAGATCGCCCAGGTGGGCGTGGCTCAATTCGCCGACCAGGGCGTGCTCAACAAGACCGGCGACAATCGCTATGTGGCGCCGGAAGACGCCGAGCGCGTCATCGAAGACCTGCCCCAGATCAAACAGGGCTTTCTCGAAAGCTCCAATGTTCGCCCCATGCTGGAAATCACGACCATGATGGAAGTGAGCCGGGCCTACGCCTCGGTGACCCGCATGATCAAGGATGCCGACGAGCTCAGCCGCAAGGCGATTGATCGCCTCGGCCGGCCATAATTTTCTATTCTGAAGGAGGGCGCTCGCATGCGCGCACTGTCTACCGCCGCCACCGGGATGGAAGCCCAGTCTCTGGCCGTCGAGGTGATCTCTCACAACCTCGCCAACATGAACACCGTCGCGTTCAAACGTCAGCGCGCGGAGTTCGAGGACCTCTTGTACCAGACCGTCTCCCAGCCGGGCGCCAATTCGTCGGACGCCGGCACGATCGTGCCCACCGGCGTTCAGGTCGGCCTGGGCGTGAACGCCGGCTCGGTCTATCGCATCGCTGAACAGGGCGGCCTGAGTGAAACCGGAAACCGCTATGACGTCGCCATTTCCGGCCAGGGTTATTTCCGCGTGCAAATGCCGGACGGCAATGACGCCTATACCCGCGCCGGCAACTTCTCGCTCAGCCCCAATGGCGAGATCGTCACCGCCGACGGCTATACGGTGATGCCCGGCATCGTGGTGCCCGCAGAAGCGCGCCAGGTGGCGATCAACACCCAGGGTCAGGTGCAGGTCCTGCTCGACGGACAACCCCAGCCTCAGGTCGTCGGACAGATTGAACTGGCGACCTTCCCCAACGAAGCCGGGCTTGAGCAGATCGGCGATAACCTGCTGCTGGAGAGCGCCGCGTCCGGCGCGCCCAATCTGGGCGCCCCCACCGATCCCGGCTTCGGTCAGGTTCGCCAGGGTTTTGTGGAAGTCTCCAATGTCGACGCGGTGACCGAGATCACCTCGCTCATCCAGGCGCAGCGGGCCTATGAAATGAACGCCCGGGTGATCACTGCCGCGGACGAAATGCTCGCCACCTCTTCGAACCTGCGCTGAGGACGCGATAGATCATGCTTCGCACCCTTGCTCTCATTCTGGCGCTGTCCTCCGGCGCGGCGCAGGCCCAGGACACGGCCGCGTCCGTGGTGCTCAAGGAGCGCCTGGTCAGCGCAGACGGCGTCATCACCTTGTCCGACCTGTTCGATATGGCCGGCGACGCAGGCGACGTTCAGCTGGCCCGGGCGCCCGCGCCGGGCCGGTCGATCTCGCTGGATCCTGATTTCGTCAGAAACGCCGCAGCCCGCGAAGGACTGCACTGGGCCAATGCCGGCGGCGTCCTGCGCGTCACCGTTGAACGCGCCGCGCGTACGGTCAGCACATCTGAGATCACGGCCATGGTGGAAGAGGCCCTGTTCGTGGAAACCGGCCACGCCTTTGCGGTCAACCTGTCGAACTTGCGTCAGGACCTTTATGCGCCGCTCGACACGCTGGGCGGCCCCGAGCTGATCAGTTTCGACCATGACGCCGGCTCCAACCTGTTCCGCGCTCAGATCGCGCCCTATCCGGGCGGTGAGACCCTGACCGTGTCCGGGCGAGCGCAGCGCGTCGCTGACGTGCCGGTCCTGAACCGCACCATTGCACGCGGCGACACCATCACCGCAGCGGATGTAGACTGGGTGCGCCTGCCCGAGAGCCAGGTGCGCGGCGAAATCATTCTGGCCCAGGACTCCCTGATCGGGATGGCCGCCAAACGGGCGCTGAGCCCGGACCGCCCGGTGCGCAGCTATGATGTGGAACCGCCTGTCGTTGTGGAACGCGGCGAGCTGGTCTCTCTCGTGTACGAAGTCGGCCCGCTGACCCTGAGCGCGCAAGCCCGCGCGCTGGAAAACGGCGGCGAAGGCCAGTTCATTCGCTTCGTCAATCTTCAATCGAACCGCACGGTCGAAGCCTGGGTCGAAGGCCCGGGCCGCGCCAGCGTGCTCGGCGGCCGTTCCGGCGCCTCATCCGTGGAGTCCTGAGCCATGTTTCCCAAACGTCTCCTGTTGAGCAGCGCCGCCATTCTGGGCGCCCTTTCCCTGTCGGCTTGCGCCACCACGGACCGGCTGTCCTATGTGGGCCAGACCCCGCCCATGAACGACATCGACAACGCCGCCGCGCTGACGGGTCAGTCCGGCGCCAACGGCCCGACGGCAGGACAGGCCGAAGCGGCACGGCTGGCCCGCGCTCGCGCCATCGCCGAAGCTCGTGCGCAGAGCAGCAATCCCAACTCACTCTGGCGGGCGACCAACTCGACCACCTTCTTTGGCGACCCTCGCGCCGCCCATGTGGGCGACATCCTGACGGTGAATATCGACATCTCCGACAGCGCACAGGTCTCCAATCAGACCACACGTTCGCGCGCCACATCCGAGGATTCCAACCTGACGAACTTCTTTGGCGGCGAGGCCGCTCTGGACCAGTTCTTCAACGATGCGGTGGACCCGGCCAGCCTGGCGAGCTTCGGATCAAATTCTTCCACTCAGGGCGCCGGCAATATCAATCGCTCTGAAAGCATCACCATGACCGCCGCCGCGATCGTGGTCGACGTTCTGTGGAACGGCAATCTGGTCATCCATGGACGCCAGGAAGTGCGCATCAACAATGAAGTGCGCGAGCTGCTGATCTCCGGCATTGTCCGTCCGCAGGACATCGCCGCGGACAATACGATTGATCACCAGCAGATCGCCGAAGCGCGGATTTCCTATGGCGGTCGTGGACACATCTCAGAGATGCAGCGTCCGCCCGTGGGCCAGGAGCTCTACAACCTGCTCTGGCCGTTTTAGGGAGCGCACATGACCCTGTCGCTCGAACGTCGTGATTATGCGGATGGACGCGTCCTGAGCATTCACATTACCGGCCTGAACAAGGCTCAGGACAGCCTCTCCAATGCGCCCAAGCTGTGCGCCCGTATCCGTGATAACGAGTATGAAGGCCTGATCATGAACTATCAGGGCTGCCGGTTTGATCACACCGTCAGCCAGTTCGCGAAGGTGGCCGAGATCCTGAGCGAAGGCATGCCCCCGTCCTTGCGGATCGCCTATGTCTACGACCAGACCAATCTGATCCACGCCGCCTACATCACACGCCTGATGAAGTCGGCCGGACTGAACGCGCGAGCGCTCGGTGGTTTCGAAAGCGCTCTGGCTTTTGCATCCGGGGAAGAGATCAGCAGCGCCGCCCCGGTGCAGGCTGCAAGTCCGGTTCAGCCCAAAATACTCGACTAGGTAGTCCGGCCGTTCTCAAGCCCCCTCAAAAGCGCATCCCTCGCGGGGTGCGCTTTTTTCATGCAAGCGCTGATAGAACGTCGCTAAGTCCATTCACTGTAAGGCTTTATCAAGAAGGTCTGGATTAAGACTTCTTTCGAAATCGCAAGCGGCCAGACGGATAGATCCAGAATGACACCCTACTCCTTTGAACGCATTGAAATGCCGGAGATCGGGGTCTTGCGATACAACATCACCGGGCTTGAAACCAACGCCCAGACCGAGCCCGGTCTGGTGCAGATCTGCAAGCGTCTGGAGATTGAACGGCACTGGACAGGAGTGCTGTTTGATCACAGCCAGTCTCAGATCAGCTACACGCTCACAGAGTTCAACGAGCGGCTGGAATACGCCATTAAGCATTTCCCGCGTCGGGTCAGACTCGCCTATGTCTTCAATGCACAGACTTTTGTGGTGTCGGCGCGCGCAACCAAGGTGCTCAACACCTCGGGCATTGAGGCGCGCGCTTTCCCGAACGCCGAAGACGCGCTGGAATTTCTGAAACAGGCGCCCGAGCAGAGCGCTGAAGCCGTCTGACGTTAGAGACTGATCGCTAGTCGTCGCGATGGACCCGTTCAGAGCGTTCATGACGCTCCTGGGCTTCCAGGCTCAAGGTGGCGACCGGACGCGCATCCAGACGCGCCAGAGAGATCGGCTCGCCCGTCTCCTCGCAATAGCCGTACTCGTCTTCCTCGATCCGGCGCAGGGCCGCTTCGATCTTCGAGATCAGCTTGCGCTGTCGATCCCGAGCCCGGAGCTCGAGCGCGCGATCGGTCTCGGTGGACGCCCGGTCCGCGAGATCGGGCAAGGCGCCGATATCTTCTTGAAGATTTGATAGGGTCGAACGGCTCTCGCGAAGGATTTCGTCCTTCCAAGCCAAAAGTTTGCGCCGGAAATATTCTTTCTGGCGTTCATTCATGAAGGGTTCGGACTCGCTGGGACGGTAACCCGTCGGCAGCTCGATGCTTGAATCCATAACACTCATGAGACCGTCTCCGTATGCAGCCCCCGCCGGCCTGAGCGCGGCGGAGAATATCGACCGTCAAGGTCAAGTCAATCTGCTCATACGGTTGCGGAGTAATTTCAACAGCGCCATGAACAAGATGTGACGAACGCATTCGCCTTAGTCACAAAGAGATCAGGCGCCTAGCTTGGCCAGCTCGACCGCGGCTCGGATCTCCACTTCATCCAGCGCCGCTTCCAGGCGCGGATCGTGAGTCGCGTCACGGCGGCTCTGAAGGGTTTCCATGAGCTTCGCCAGCGTTTCCTGGGGCAGGACGCCATCCAGAAGGGCCAGCTTGAGATCGTCGAGGATGTCGAGCAGGGAAAAGGCGCGTTCAGTCGCCTGACGTTTGCCGGACAGGGAATCGCCTGCGCCTTGCAGGGCCAGCAGTGCATCCACCGAACCAATGGCAGAAGCGCTGCTGAGCGCCGTGGTCGACACCGCGCCGCCTGACGAAGTCGTGCTCTCGGGCGCGAATCCCGAAGCGCTTGATGCGGCGTCCTTGCGCTTCGCGCTCGACGCGCCCTGAACGGGCCGGGAAGAATTGACCTTCATGATGCCCTTCGAATCCTCTCAAAGCATGTCTTCAGTGTGCTTAATCAAACTTAATGACTGCTTAAACGACGCCTATGGGCATGTTTTGCCTAGCGCGCAGGAAAGGCTGATTGGGAGGCAAGCTTTACCCACCAGTCGGCACAAAAAATCAATCACTTAAGACCAAACGAACTGGCATGTTTCTCGCAATGGGACAGATGTAGAAACTTTCCATGTCGGAGAACTCCGCCAGCATGACCCGCCTTTTCGTCGCTTTCGCCCTGATGTTCTGCCTTATGGCCCCGCTCGCCGAGGCCAATCCGCGAATCAAGGATATTGCGGATGTGGAGGGCGTTCGTGACAACCAGCTCGTCGGTTATGGCCTCGTCGTGGGGCTCGACGGTTCGGGCGATACGCTGCGCAACGCCGTCTTCACCCGGCAAGCGCTGAACTCGATGCTGGAGCGCTTCAACATCAATGTGCGTGAAGCCGATCTGAGGACCGGCAATGTCGCCGCCGTAATCGTTACTGCCGAACTGCCGCCCTTCGCCATGCAGGGCTCTCGCGTTGACGTGACCGTCTCGGCACTGGGCGACGCAGACAGCCTGCAGGGCGGCGTGCTGATCGCGACCCCGCTCATGGCCGCCAATGGCGATGTGTACGCCGTGGCCCAGGGCTCGCTGGCGGTCGGCGGTTTTGCGGCTGAAGGCGATGGCGCTTCCATCACCCGCGGCGTGCCCACCAATGGCCGGATCGCCAATGGCGGCGTGATCGAGCGCGAACTGGAATGGGATCTGGCCGGTCAGGCGCAGATCCGGCTAGCCCTGCGCAACCCCGATTTCACGACGGCCCGCCGCATGGCCCAGGCGATCAACGCCTATCTGGGCGCGGAAGCGGCTGCGGCGCAGAACCCCTCCACCGTTGCGCTGACCCGCCCGCTCTATTTTGAGGGCGACATGGTCGCGCTGCTGGCCGAAGTCGAGCAGCTGCGCGTCGAGACGGATATGCGCGCCCGGGTGGTGATCGACGAATCCACCGGCACGATCGTGATGGGCGAGGATGTCCGTGTCTCCACCGTGGCCATCGCCCAGGGCGGCCTGACAATCACCGTCACCGAAAGCCCGGAAGTGAGCCAGCCTCTGCCCTTCGCAGAAGGCGGCGAGGCCATTGAAGTGCCGCGCACCAACATCACCGCCGAGGAAGAGCTGCGTGAGTTCGGCGTCCTCGATGGCACGGTCAGCCTGCGTGAACTCGTGGACGGCCTGAACGCCCTCGGAGTCAGCCCGCGCGACATGATCACCATCCTGCAAAGCATCAAGGCGGCCGGCGCGCTGCAAGCTGAGATCGAGGTGCTGTAATGGACGGAATGCTGGACGCCCAGATGCAGAACGCCCTGCTCGCAGCCCGCGGGCCGGGATCGACATCACGGCCGAACGGCGCGCAGACGCCCGAACAGATGCGCAAGACCGCGGAGGATTTCGAAGCGGTCTTCCTGGCGCAGATGATGGAGCACATGCTGGGGGAGACCACCGAGTCCACCTTTGGCGGCGGGCCGGGTGAAAGCGCCTTCAAGTCCATGCTCAATGAAGAATACGCCAAGGTGATGGCGAAGGCAGGCGGCATCGGCCTGGCCGACTCCGTGATGCGTGAAATGCTCGCCCTGCAAGAAGGAGGCGAATGATGACCGAACTGGCCGCCGCCAATCCGACTGAACGCGCCAAGGCGCTGATCCAGCTGACCGGTCGCCTGACCGAGCTGCTGGACCAGGAAACCGAGCTGTTTGAAGCGCACATGCCGCACAAGGCCGTCGATTTCCAGGCCGAGAAGACCAAGCTCGCCACGCTGTATCGCACCGAAACCAAGCTCGCCAGCAAGGATCGCTCACGTCTGGGCGGCCTGGATCCCGAGCTCAAGGCGCGCCTGAAGGCCTCCACCCGGACGTTCGAGGCGGCCCTGGCGCGGAATGGGGATGCGGTGGAAGCGCTGAAGACCCTGACCGAAGGGCTTGTGAAGGCGATTGCGGATGAAGCCGCGCGCCAGAAACAATCCCAGGTCGGGTATGGCCCGGGCGCCGCCAGCGCCAGCGTCTCCGCCCTCGCCTATAATCAGACGGTCTGAGCGGACGACTTATCAAAAAAGCCCCGGAGCCAAGCTCCGGGGCTTTTTTGTATCGCAATGCTGGCTCTCTAGAACAGGCCCAGCGTGGTGCTGCCGCTGCCGCCCAGAAGACGATCCAGACCCGCCTGGTAATTCGCCACCTGCGCGGTGAGATAGGCCGGCGCGGTCCCGCCGCGCTTGCCCGCTTGCGGGCCCTCCAGCAGCGCCTTCAGCGCCGGGTCCGTCGTCAGGTCGCGATAGGCGCGCTGAATGACGGACTGGGCCTTGCTCAGCGCTTCCAGCGCCTTGGCTGCGCCCTCCTTGGAAGAAATGGACATGGAAGCGGGCAGCTCCATGGCGAAGATCTCCGGCGCATCGGACGTGCTCTCTTCCTTGTCCAGCAGCGACGCCTTGCCGATGATCGACCCTTCGGGCAAGCCAAGCCCGGACAGCGCGTCCCGACCGTCATCGCCCGCAAAGAGTTCAACCTTCACGCCTTCGCGCGGCTTGATGCGCAGCATGTCGCCATTGGACGAGCGGCGCACATCAGACGTGCCATCCAGCACCAGGACAGCGTTCAGCTTGAAGGTCAGCGACCGCATGGTCTCGTCGGCGTCGATGGAGATTTTCTTCTTACGGCCGCCATCGACAGAGATATAAAAATGGTCGCCTTCGCGCACACTCGAGCGCGCTGTGATCACACGGCTGTCGGCGTAACGCACTTCACCGGTCGGGAAGCCCAGCTTGTCCAGCGAATTGTCCCCTGTGGGATCGACCACCACCGCATTCGCCTCGGCCAGACCGCCCCGGCCAGACAGCTGCTGGGTGAAGGTGACGGCCCCGCTCGTGGTGTCAAAGCCGGCCACGAAGGCATTGCGGTCACCGGTCTGGGTCTGGCCCGGCAACGCGCCTGAGGTCTTGCCCGAGATATAGGCCACGCCGTTATTGACCGTCACGGAGCTGGCGGAATTGTCTTCGGCCGAGCCCAGGAAGGTGGTGAAATCCACATTCGCCGTGGGCCCGTCGGTGATCTTCATCAGGAAGGCGTCACGCCCGCCCGAATTGGCGGTGAGCGGAGCGGATGGCGCAAAGGCGCCGCCCGCCGACCCGGCCAGATAGATGGCCCCGTCATCGCCCACGGTGACTTCGCCGATCCGACCGCCTTCAAGATCGCCCAGATCCATGGACCAGACCGCAGCGCCCGTACCGTCATCACCGGCGGCGTATTTTGTCAGCACAGCGCGACCCTCCACCTCGCTGGCGATGATCAGGCCGCCATCCGATGCCTGGGCGATGGACTGGGCCCTGTCGGTGCCGGCGCTGGCGCCCGCGGCGCGGGTGTAGACCACATTGCCGTCGCCATCGATGGCGCGCACATAGCCATCCGTGCCGCCTGCATTGGTGACCCCGCCCAGAGGCGCATTGGTCTGCCCGGCTACATAGATCGTGCCGTCTGCGCCGACGCTGACCGCCGTCGCGCTGTCATCCTTGTTGCCGCCGAAGCGCTTGGTCCATTGCTCGACGCCGTCTGCGGAGAATTTCGAAACGAGGGAGTCCGAGCCGCCCAGTTCGGTCGTATCGCCCAGAGCGCCTTCGACCGAGCCGGCGACCACGACATTGCCGTTCGCATCCAGGGCGATCGAGGCGCCTTCCGCACTGCCGGCTGCCCCGAGCGTACGCGCCCAGACCTGTTTGCCAGTGGTGTCATAGCGCATCAGGATCAGATCCTGCTCGCCCTTGATGGACTGACCGGCCACGCCATTCTCGGCATAACCGACCATGTACAGCCCCCCGTCCGGGCCCTGGACCGAATCCAGGATGCGCAGCGGATTGGAGTCGGTGGAGGTGCGCGTTTCGGTTTCCCCCTCTTCGCCGCCTGGCACAGCGACGGTGGATTCGGTGACGCTGCCATCCGCCTCGATCCGGCGCATGAACGCGGCTGTGCCGCCGCCAGCGATATCGACATATTTGGTCAGCTGGCCGCCCGCGCCTTCCCGATCGCCGGACACGCCCGCCATATAAACAGCCGGATTGCCCGCCGACGGCTCAAAGCTCACGGTCTCGGTAAGGATACCCTTGATCTTGAAGCCGAAATTATCGCCCGGGATGATCCCGTTCTCGTCCTTCTCGCCGATCTTCACGCGTTCGACGCGGCTGAGCATGCCCGCCGCCTCAAGCTCGGTGTTGATGTGGTCGGCGACGTTGTCGAGTGTGCGCGGGGTTGCGCCCATATTCGCCAGATCAATGGCGATCGGCGTATTCACCCCGGACTTCTTGACGTTGATCGTGAACGAGATATCACCCTGGAAATTCGCCACCTCGGCGTCAAACGCGCCTGAGTGAATGATCGGCGTCGTGTATTCAGAGGTCCCGCGTGAAATGGCGAGCGAGCTTTCCGCCTTCGATAATTCCTCGCCCTTGAGAACGCTGACGCCCTCAAGATCGAGATCCGCAAAGAAGCTGCTCAGCTGATCCAGGCCTTCCTGGAAGCGACGGTCCAGAAAATCGCGGCGGGTATCGAGAGTGGATTTTTCAGCCGCTTCCGCGCCCAAAGCCTGCAAGCGGCGCAGGCCCTGATACATGGCGAAGAGTTGCTTCTCGTCATCGCCCACATCGAGATCGGCGAAATCACCCAGCTTCTTGTCGAAAAACACCCCATTGCCGAGGGCGCTGCGCTTGAGCACGTCCAGCGCGACGATCTCGCCGCGGGCATCCCAGGGCGGCAGGACATCGGAGTTGCGGGACTGGCTGGCGCTTTGGGCGTTGCTCGCAGAGGTGCTGACCGCTGTCGTCCGCGACAGCGCCACCGCACTTTGCGCGCCATACCAGGCGCCAAGAAGGTTGGACGAAATGACCATAGCCGTAAGCCCGAAACCCAAACAAACGACGCACCTATTGCATCGCAACGCAGAATACGGCCCGGCGAGCAAACAAATCGTTAGGATTTAGCGTAAACAGGACGGCAAGCTTTTATGCGGCGAAGGGAAACCGCATCGGACGCGTCTCGACGCTGGCCCGCTCCGGCGACACGAGACGGGCATAATCGACGCGATCCGCATTCATCTCGCTCAGATCGGGCCGACGCAGGCACAGAGCCGCCATTTCCGCCGCTGTCGCCGAGGCGGCCTTAGAGCCCAGCGCATCAAACAGCGCCTGCAGGAAATCGGCGTCTTCGGGCGTTTCAAGCATCCAGCGCAAATGCTCCAGCCCGCCGCCCGGCCCGGTAAGGTTGGCCCGGGTCAACCCCGGATGACGACGCATCCAGCCGGTCACGGACCGTCGCTCGGCCAGGGTATCCGCCTTGCGGTCCGCCTCATCCAGAAGCAGCGCCGGAAAGGCTTCACAATCGAGCCCATGCGGGAAACGCGCCGGCATGGTGTTGGAGGCGTAATCCGCCTTGGCGTCGGTCAGCAGCCCCAGCACGCCGCCGGCGATCACCGGATCGATCACCGGACACTGGCTTGTGACGCGCACCACTGTTTCAGCGCCGGCTTCACGCGCCGCCTGGGCCATCAACCCCAACGGATCCGCTGCGGGACCACGCACCACCATGACCGCGCAATCGGCCGCCTCTTCAGCCACCAGATCATGCTCGCGGTCATCGGGAACAGCGCAAACCACCAGGTCGGCGCCTGGAATGCGACGCGCCCGATCCAGAACATGGCTCAGGGCCGAGCTTGCACCCAGAAAGATGAGCTCGCGATCGGGCAGAGCGTTGAGCCCGCCTCCCGCCTGTACGATCACCGTCGCGCCCATCTTATCCCCCAAAGGCTGGAAAGCTGTCGCTTCCTTCGAATCCGAGTATCAGTTTTACCCGCCTAACGGGCCGTTAACCGACGCCCCTGATCGTGGCCTGAATTGTGATCCATGAATTATGGAAAGTCGTTGTCGATGAGCCAGCCGCCGAACAACTCGAACCGCGCGTCCGAAGACGTGGATCGCCTGTTTCTGGGCCGCGACTTCCGCACGCCCCGTATCGACCTGAATGGCAAGACCATCCTGATCACGGGCGGGACCGGATCCTTCGGGCACCATTTCGTCCAGACCGTGATCAATGAGTACAAGCCCAAGAAGCTGATCGTGTTCTCGCGCGACGAGCTGAAGCAGTACGAGATGGCGCAGCGCTTCAGCCCTGAAGAATACCGCTTCATGCGCTACTTTATCGGCGATGTGCGCGATGAAGGCCGGCTCGATATGGCCATGCGCGGCGTTGACGTGGTTGTGCACGCCGCGGCGCTGAAACATGTGCCGATCGCAGAATACAATCCGTTCGAATGCATGCGCACCAATGTCTTCGGCGCCGAGAATGTGGTGCGCGCAGCAATCAAGCGCGGCGTCCAGCATGTCTGCGCCCTGTCGACCGACAAGGCGGCCAGCCCGATCAATCTTTATGGCGCCTCCAAGCTGGCGTCCGACAAGATCTTCACCGCCGCCCAGCACATGGGCGGTGAGGACGGCCCCACCTTTTCCGTCGTGCGGTACGGCAATGTGGTCGGCTCGCGCGGCTCGGTCGTGCCCTTCTTCAAGAAGCTCGTGGCTGAAGGCGCGGACCATCTGCCCATCACCGATGAGCGCATGACCCGGTTCTGGATCACGCTCGAGCAGGGTGTGAACTTCGTGCTTTCCGCATTGGAAATGGCGAAGGGCGGCGAAGTCTTCGTGCCGAAAATCCCCTCCATGAGCACAGTAGATCTGGCGCGCTCGATCGCACCGAACCTGCCGCACAAGATGGTTGGCATCCGCCCGGGCGAAAAGCTGCACGAAGTCATGGTGCCCGCCGACGATTCCCGCGCCACGGTTGAGCTGGAGGATCGCTATGTGATCCTGCCGCACAATTCCGAACGCCTGCGCGCGGAATGGTTCGCCGACGGCGCCGTTCCGGTGGCGGAAGGCTTTGAATATCAGTCTGACTCCAATCCCGAGCGTCTCGACGCCCGGGCGCTCCAGACCATTCTCAATGAAAAACTCGCTCTGAAGGCCTGATTCATGACCCATGATCCTGTGAACACCTGGTCAGGCGAGTTTGGCGACGAATACACTCAACGCTGCAGCCCCGAAGAGTTCCGCATTCGTGCGCGGACACGCCTCTGGGCGCGCTGGCTGGACGCTTTCGGCACGCGCGAGCCGCAGACCATTTGCGAAGTCGGCTGCAATCTGGGCCTGAACCAGCGCGCGCTTCAACGGCTGGTCGACGCCGAGCTGTTTGCGATTGAACCCAATGACAGCGCCCGTGAAACCGTAATCAAGGACGGCGTCCTGCCCGGGAGCCATATCCGCGCCGGTCGCGGCGAGGATTTGCCCTTTGATGACGCCAGCATGGATCTGGTCTTCACCAATGGGGTGCTTATCCACGTCCATCCGGACAATCTGGGCCAGGTCGCGGACGAAATGTATCGCGTGTCCAAGCGCTTCATTCTGGTGTCGGAATACTTCAATCCCGATCCGGTCGAGCTGGTTTATCGCGGCATGACGGACCATTTGTGGAAGCGCGACTTCGCGGGCTTCTTCATGGATCGCTTTTCCGATCTTGAAGTCGTGGCGGACGGCTTTGCGTGGAAGCGCACAAGCGGTCTCGACAATCCCACCTGGGCCCTGATGGAAAAGCGACCGGCCTAGAGCCCCAGCACCCTTCCGAGCGCACGCACCACCCGTTCGGGATCCTCATCCGCCATCAACGGGTAAAGCGGCAGTGACAGGGTCCGTTCGTAATAGAGCTCGGCGCCCGGCAATGCCTTCTCACCGTACAGCGCCTTGTAATAGGGATGCTGGTGAACCGGGATGTAGTGAACCTGGGTTCCCACGCCGTACTCGCGCAAGCCGGTCATGACCTGTGACCGGGATAATCCGAACGCCGCGAAATCGATCTGTACATTGTAAAGGTGGCGACACGGATCAACGCCCGGCCGCCCGGCCGGCGCCAGGACATGGGGCGCCAGCTCCACAAGCAACTCGTCATAGTTTTGCGAGAGCTGCCGACGACGTCCGGCGAACCGGTCCAGCTTGTTCAGCTGCGACAGACCCAGAGCGGCGTTGATGTCCGGCATGCGATAGTTCCAGCCCAGCGTCTGCATCTCATACCACCAGGGTTCGTCCGCGCCTTCAGCGCGCTCGAACTGCGCCGCATCACGCACCACGCCATGTGAGCGCGTCCGGGAAAGGATGTCCGCCAGCTCGGCGTCTTGGGTTGTGACCATACCCCCCTCCCCGCAGGCCAGTGTCTTGACAGGGTGGAAGGAAAACACGGCCGCATCCGAATGCGCGCAAGCACCGGTCGGCGCGCCGCTTTCATCCAGACTGCCAACGGCATGGGAGGCGTCCTCGACCACGGCCAGTCCCTGTTCTTTCGCCAGCGCGCTCAGCGCAGGCATGTCACAGGGCACCCCCGCCAAATGCACGGGCGCGACAAGGCCGCTCCGCCCCTGAAGCTCGGCGAGTGCGGCCTGCAGTGTTTGCGGCGTCATCAACCCGCTGTGCGGGTCCACATCGGCCAGGATCACATCGGCGCCGCAATACCGCGCCGCGTTGGCGGTCGCGACAAAGGTGATGGACGGCACAATCGCGCACTGGCCCGGTTTCAGGCCCAGTCCGTCATAAGCGAGATGCAGCCCCGCGGTCGCCGAATGGCAACTGAGCGCATGCGACGCCTGAACCGTTTGGGCGAAGGCTGCCTCAAAGGCGGAAACGGCAGGCCCGGTCGTCAGATAATCCGATTGCAGACAGGCTGTGACCGCAGCGATGTCCGCATCATCAATCCACTGACGCCCATACGGTATAAAGCAATCGCTCATGCATCTGCTCCCTGAGGCTCAGCCCAGAGTGTGCTGAGTCCACGCCTCCCTGAAAACAACAAACCGCCCGACATCGGGAGAAGTCGGACGGTTCGCCGTTGTGGTGAAGTCAGGACCGGCTTTAACCGCCGAAGAGATTGAGGATGATCTGCGGCTCGGAGTTGGCGATCGAAAGCGCCTGGACGCCGAGCTGTTGCTTGACCTGCAGGGCCTGCAAGCGTGCGGATTCCTTGGCGAGGTCGGCATCGACCAGATTGCCCACCCCTTTGGTCAGGCTGTCGGTCAGCTTGCCGACAAAGGTGCGGTGGGCCTCGATCTTCTTCAGGTCAGAGCCCAGATTGGCGAGCGCCTGGTTCACATTGTCGAGGCTGGTCTGGATCGCGGTCAGCACGTTGGCGGACAGCGTCACTGTGCCCAGGCTGGCATTGTTGGCCAGCGTGACGATGGAGCCGGAGATGGACATGTTCTGACCGCCCAGCGTGACCGAGCGCGTCGCGTCCGCATCCGCCAGGAAGGCGATGCCATTGGTCTGGGAGCCATCCAGCAGATTGGCGCCGTCAAATTCGGCATTATTCAGGACCACCCGGACCTGATCCAGCAATTGTTTGAAATCACTGTCATAGGCCTGGCGGGAGAAGGTATCGATGGACGGGTCGAGCGCAGCAGTCGCCTTCTCGCGCATCTGGATCAGCAGGTCCGAAATGGACTCGCCGGCCGCCATGGCCACGTCGCCGATCGAGACGGCGCGATCAAGAGAGGAGCTGACCGAGCCGTAGGCGCCGATGTCGGAGCGCATTCCCTGGGCCACCGCGTAGACCGAGGAATTGTCTTTTGCGCCGGCGACCTTCAGGCCGGTATTGATTCTGTTCTGGACGCCCTGAATGTCCTCATTGGTCTTGTTGAGGTTTTGCAGGGCGATCATCGCCGAGGTGTTCGTGTGGACGCTGAGCGCCATTGGTCTTCTCCCGATTGCAATTCTGCGCCGCATTCGACGGCCGCTCATCGCATACAGGAGCAATCCATGGGCCAATTTGGCCAGAACGCTCAATCTTGTTGTAAATCAGTATATTGAATCATTTTGACGCCGAACGGCATGGGGCCGTCAGCGGGACGCATGGTTAATTTTTGCCGATGCGCCAGATCAAATCTGCCGACAGGTCAGACCCGCTCATCGACCACGCCGCCCTGCTGATCCTTCAGGAAAGCGATCAGGTCGAGATACTTCTCGGGCGGCCAGCGCCGCATGACCTCGCCGGTCTCCGGGTCGAACAGGCGGTAGATGAACTTGCCGCTCTCCTCTTCCCGATCGATTTGCAAACGGGTCCGCAAACTGGCGTTCACGCGATCGCGCAGTGATTCAATCCGCTCAAGGTCCGCAGACTTCTGAACGACAGCCGAGCCTTTTTCGGCGACCGCCTTGTCTGTTTCCTCGCCTCCCACCTGGCCACGCTTCGACAGGGAAGCGGCGGCTTTTTCAGACGGGTCGGCTTCAGGGGCGACGCCCTGGGCGTTTGTAACCGGTACTATATTGCCGATATTCATGTTTGCTTCGTCCACGCTTTGGCGGCGTCGGCGCCTCCTACTTTCTCCCTATGCTCTCTGACATGTCACCTGGGAAAGTCGGCCGGGGAGGAACCCCACGTAACGCCCCGGCCGATTTCACTATGGATTACCGGAAGTAACCCAGGATGTTGCTCGGTGCGGAGTTCGCGATCGAGAGCGCCTGCGTACCCAGCTGCTGCTTGACCTGCAGCGACTGAAGACGAGCGGACTCTTTCGCCAGATCCGCATCGACCAGGTTGCCGATGCCTTTTTCCAGAGAGTCAGACAGTTTGCCCACGAAGGACTTGTGGACTTCCAGAGACTTCGAGCCGGTGCCCAACTTGGCCAGAGCCGTGTTGAGGTTGTCCAGCGAGGTTTCAATGGTGGCCACCAGGGTGGACGCCGCCGCCGCCGTGGTGAACGACGCGGTCGCCGCCACAGTCACGTTGGTGCCGCCCAGCGACATCACTTCCTGACCCACATTGAGGGTGTTGGAGCCGTCAGCATTGGCCAGAGCCGAAATGCCGCCGGTTTGCGTGCCGTTGATGAGGTTGGTGCCATTGAATTCGGCGTTGGCCACGATGGTCCCGATCTGGTCACGCAGCGCCTTGAAGTCTTCGTTCAGAGCATTGCGCGATGCGGTATCGAGAGAGGAATCGGAGCCAGCCAGCGCCTTTTCCTTCATTTCCACCAGCAGATCAGAGATCGCCTCGCCGGCCGCCAGGGCCACGTCCACGGTGGACTGCGCCAGGTCAAGAGACTGACCCACCGCCTTGTAGCCCGCCACGTCCGCACGCATCGACTGGGCAATTGCGAACACGCCGCCATTGTCCTTGGCCGAGCTGATCGCCAAGCCGGTGTTGATGCGTTGTTGAACCTGCTGCAGATCCTTGTTGGTCTGGTTCAGGTTCTGAAGGGCGACCATTGCGCCCGGGTTCGTATTGATCGTCGCCATTTCTTGGCTCCTTCAAAATATCCGTTTCTACGGTTACGACGCACTTTTTGTGCGACACTCCCGAAGGCGAGCCATTTTCTATGAGCCCGCCTTCGAAGTCTTAGGGATTACCGGAAGTAACCCAGGATCGAGCTCGGCGCGGAGTTCGCGATCGAGAGCGCCTGCGTGCCCAGCTGCTGCTTGACCTGCAGCGACTGGAGACGAGCCGACTCTTTGGCCAGATCCGCGTCGACCAGGTTGCCGATGCCTTTTTCAAGAGCGTCCGACAGCTTGTTCACGAAGGTCCCGTGGATCTCCAAAGACTTCGAGCCGGTGCCGAGGCGAGCCAGCGCGGAGTTCAGGTTGTCCAGCGAGGTTTCGATGGCGGACACCGCGGCGTTCGCGGTGGTCGTGGTGTTGATCACGCTACCGGCGGTCAGAGTGATCGTGGTGCCGGTCAGGCTGAGATCTTCCGCACCAATGGTGATGGTGTTGGAGCCGTCAGCGTTGGCCAGCGCCGTGATATCGGTCGCGCCGTTATTGATCAGGTTGGTGCCGTTGAATTCGGCGTTCGCCACGATGGTGCCGATCTGGTCACGCAGCGCGGTGAAATCCTCGTTCAGGGCATTGCGGGACGCGGTGTCCAGCGAGGTGTCCGTGGACGCCAGCGCCTTCTCTTTCATCTCGACCATCAGGTCGGAGATGGCTTCACCCGCCGCCAGGGCCACGTCCACGGTGGACTGAGCCAGATCCAGCGATTGGTTGACGGCTTTGTAGCCGGCCACGTCCGCACGCATCGACTGGGCAATCGCGAACACGCCGCCATTGTCCTTGGCCGAGCTGATCGCCAGGCCGGTGTTGATGCGCTGCTGAACCTGCTGCAGATCCTTGTTGGTCTGATTCAGGTTCTGAAGGGCGATCATCGCCCCGGGGTTGGTATTGATCGTCGCCATTTCTTGGCTCCTTCAAAGATCCGTTTCTACGGTTGAGACGCGCTTTTTGCGCGCCAGGGATCCGGCGACGACGCCATGTTCTATGACGCCATCGCCGAAACTGGGCTTGAATTACCGGAAGTAACTCAGGATTGAGCTCGGTGCGGAGTTCGCGATCGAGAGCGCCTGCGTACCCAGCTGCTGCTTGACCTGCAGCGACTGGAGACGAGCCGACTCTTTGGCCAGATCCGCGTCGACCAGGTTGCCGATGCCTTTCTCCAGGGCATCAGACAGCTTGGTGACGAAGGTGGAGTGGATTTCCAGGGACTTCGAGCCGGTGCCCAGACGGGCCAGCGCGGAGTTCAGGTTGTCCAGACCCGCTTCGATCGCAGCCACAGCCGTGCTGGCGGCGGCCACCGTCGAGATCGTGCTGCCGGCGCCGATGGACAGCGTACCGCCCGTCAGGCTCAGGTCTTCAGCACCGATGGTGATGGTGTTCGAGCCATCTGCATTGGCGAGCGCCGTGATATCGGACGCGCCGTTGGAGATGAGATTGGTGCCGTTGAACTCGGCATTCTCCACGATGGTCGAAATCTGGTCGCGCAGGGCGACAAAATCTTCGTTCAACGCATTGCGGGACGCGGTATCCAGCGAGGAATCGGTGGATGCGAGCGCTTTTTCCTTCATCTCGACCATCAAGTCGGAGATGGCTTCACCCGCCGCCAGGGCGACGTCCACAGTGGATTGGGCCAGGTCAAGCGACTGGGACACGGCATTATAGCCAGCCACGTCAGCGCGCATGGATTGAGCGATGGCGAACACGCCACCATTATCCTTGGCCGAGCTGATCGCCAGACCGGTGTTGATGCGTTGTTGAACCTGCTGCAGATCCTTGTTGGTCTGATTCAGGTTTTGCAGGGCGATCATTGCGCCCGGATTGGTATTGATCGTCGCCATTTCTTGGCTCCTGTCACGTTTCTACGTTTGATGTGACGTGCATTTTGCGCGTCAGACCTTCTGGTCCGCACATCTAGGAGCAAGGCCGGGGCCAGATTCACCCTTTGCCTAAGAAACCACCACTAAGCCATTGATTGTTCGTCGCAGCCCGAATGCGGTTTCGTTTACCTTGTCACGAGGAGCGGGCAATTCTTGCCGCCTAGACCCGGCAGGAATTGCCGGGCGCGGCACTTTTTGCCGAGCAGGCAGCACGGCCAGCTGGTTGATTTGGTTAATGAAAGCTTGAAAGAAAAAGGAAAGCCGGGATTGCAATTGCAATCCCGGCCCGAACCGCACGCCCTAGCCGAAATACGACAGGATCGATTGCGGCTGCTGGTTGGCGATCGAAAGCGCCTGCGTGCCCAGCTGCTGCTTGACCTGCAGGGCCTGCAACTCGGCAGACTCCTTGGCCAGATCCGCATCGACCAGATTGCCGATACCGACTTCCAGAGCGTCGGAAAGTTTTGTGACAAACGAGGAGTGGATCTCCAACGCTTTGGATTTGGTGCCCAGTCGCGCAAGCGACGAGTTCACCGCATCCAGCGAAGTGCTGATCTGAGAAGCAATATTGCTGGCCTGAGTGGCGGTCGCGAACGACGCCGTGGACGTCAGGGACACGATGGAGCCCGAGAGCGACATGTTCTCGGAACTCACGGTAATCGTGTTCGAGCCGTCCTGGTTGGCCAGCGCAACAAAGGCGTTGGTTGAACCATCGATGAGGTTCACGCCATTGAACTCGGCATTGTTGACGATCGTTGAGATCTGGTCGCGCAGCGCTTTGAAATCTTCATTCAGAGCGCTCCGGCTAGCCGTATCCAATGATGCGTCAGACGCCGCCAAGGCCTTCTCATTCATTTCGACCATCAGATCCGAGATCGCTTCACCGGCGGCAAGTGCAACGTCGAGCGTCGCCTCGCCCCGGTCCAGGATCTGTCCGACAACCCCATAGCCTGAAACCTGGGAGCGCATGCGCTGGGCGATGGCGTACACGCCGCCATTGTCCTTTGCGCTAGACACTTCCAGACCGGTGTTGATCCGGTTCTGTGTGGTTTGCAGTTCCATGTTGGTCTTGTTCAGATTCTGGAGCGCGATCATGGCTCCTGAGTTGGTGTTCACAGAAACGTTCATTGTGGGGTTCCTCCGTTCTGGAAGCGAACGGCCTGTTCTTGGCCGGCGGACATTTTGTCCCGGCCAAGACACAGCAATCCCCGTGCCGCACATCACGCATACGCAGCAAGAATTACACTATATGTTTCAATGTTTTGAAAAATTCCCAGCGCACCGCCAACGATGCGCAGCACGACCTGCCCGGCAATTTCGACCGGCAGGGCGGTTTTGCCGACAAACCCGCTGCGTCAGGAGGGTGAGAGGCCCTGCATGATCGTACGGTTGATATCGATCAGCGCCTCGAGATCACTCTCTCCACGCATGGCCGCGCTCGTCTCCTTGGAGACGAAAATCGACAAAGAGATGATCCCCGCCCGCAGCGCTTCGGGCAGATTGTTGTGCTCGCTGGCGCAATCGGCCGCAAAGGCGGACCAGACACGGCGGTTGCGGTCCAGCGCCGCCGCACGCTGACGGATTTCGCTCTTCGGCGCATCGCGCACTTCCATAAGACCGCGCGTCACCTCGCCGAGCAATCGATACTCGGTCTGACGGGGATCTTCGGTGCGTGACGACGCAGTTTTATAGGCCTGATACGACATGAACGCTTCGCCTCTTTACGCCTCGTCCGGTCCAGCAAGAAGCTTGGCTTCGTATTGGATCAACTTCCGGCAACGCAGCAATGCCTTGTAGAACTCACCCGCCATGACTTCCCGGCTGACCGATACGCACTCGGCCATGACGTCCGAAGAGCCCACAGCGTTCATGAACTCTGTCATACGCAGAACGAATTCGTCATATAATCCGTCCTGACTGGTTGATGAGAGGTACATCATCATGACCGGGAAATAGATGCGCTTGGCGGGCGTATCGACTTCATGCTCCTGCATGATGTCCTTTTCCCGCAGAACGCTGGCCTTGTTCTGCAAAACCAGGGTCGCCCGGCGATCCCCGTTTTCCACAACGGCTCCGTTCAGAACGAACTTCTCACCCGGCTTCAAAGAAAGCTTAAGCGGCATGGCTAGTCTGACCCTTCATCGTCGGTGCGGCCTGAGGGCAACCGACCGCCCCACTCAATCAGGACAGAGTGAAGAAACCGTTTCTGTGCCGCAGGCGCTCATTATTAGCGGAACCTTAATCGAAGCATCCGTTGCTGGCCTCATAAACTGCAAGGGATAAAGCGTGATGAGCGAATTGCTCGATCTTGAAGCGGAGCTGGCGGCGGGTGAAGAAGAAGCCGTTCGCGAGGTTCGAGGCCGGCGTGATGAGTCCGCCTCATCTGAAGTCCAGCGCGCCTTGTCCTCGACCAAAAGCAAGGACGACAATCTCTCGCCCAAGGCGATCGGCCTGCTCAAGCGTGCGATGAAAATCGTTGATGACGACCGCGTCTCCGCCGCCAAGGCCGCCAAGCTTTGCCTCGACGCTGTGGACATCGCCCCCCAGAGCTCGTTGGCGAACCATGCCCTGGCGATCTGCCTGGAGCGTCTCGGACGCCTGGCGAAAGCGCTTCAGTTCTACGAGCGCGCTTGGAAGCTGAACCCGCACAATTCCGAAGTCTATCTCAACCTCGCCATGCTGGCCTGGAAGCTGGACATGATGCCGGCGGCGGAAAAGTTCCTGCGCCTGTTTCTCCAGCTCTCGCCCAACCATCCCGCAGGCGTGATCAATCTCTCCGGCGTGCTGCGCGATCAGGGCAAGTTCGAGGATTCCATCGAAATCCTGCGCGCGGCGATCTACGCCAATCCCGAAGAGAAAGATTTCTGGAACTCTCTGGGTACGACCTTGCTGGAAAAGGGCGAACCCGATCAGGCGCTGACCTTTTACAGCGAAGCCTTGCGTCTTCAGCCAGACTTTGCGCGCGCCCATCACAATACGGCGTTCGCCTATGAGCTGCTAGGCGAGCCTGAGAAATCCGCACATCATTTCCGCGAGGCTCTGAAAACCGCCGCGTCCCAGAAGGACGTGATCATCATGAACCATGGCCTGTCCCAGTCCCTGCTGGCGCTGGGCGAGCTGGAAGCCGGCTGGGATCTCTACAAGAGCCGTCTGGAGCCTGAATACACCAATGTCACGCATTTCCTGATCGATGCGCCGCGCTGGGATGGCGATGATGTGGACGCCATACGCGGCAAGAAGGTGCTGTGGATTGGCGAACAGGGGCTGGGCGACGAGATCCTGTTCCTGCAGCTGGGACGGGACCTGATCGACGCCATCGGACCGGAAGGCCAGCTCTACATCGCTGTCGAGAAACGCCTCATGGCGATGGTGCAGGCGGTGTATCCCGAGGCGATTGTCGGCACGCACCGCACCGTCAAGCGGGAAGGCAAGGATCTGCGCGGCATTGTCGGCTTCGAGGACGGGATCGAGTTCGACTACTGGACGCCCTTCGCCCAACCTGCGCGCGCCTTCCGCACGTCGCTGGATGCCTTCGCCAAGGCGCCCACGCTCGAACCGCCCCAGGCGGATGTGGACCACTGGCGCGAGAAACTCGGCGAACTGCCCGAAGGCCTGAAGGTGGGCATTTTGTGGAAGTCGCTGAAGATGGACGCCAAACGCTCCAAGCATTTCTCCGCGTTCGAATTGTGGAAGCCGGTTCTGAAAACGCCCGGCGTGACCTTCGTGAACCTGCAATATGGCGATGCGGAAGAGGATATCGCCTTCGCCAAATCCAAATTCGGCGTGGATGTGCACACGCTCGACGGCATTGATCTGAAAAACGATCTGGATCAGGTCACGGCCCTGGCCAAAGCCTGCGACCTCGTCATCGGTCCGACCAACGCCACCACCTCGCTGGGCGCGGCGGCCGGCGGCAATATCTGGTACATCCACCCCCACGGGCGCATCTGGAGCCATATGGGCGCCGGTCGTTCGCCCTGGTTCCCGACGACGCGCTCCTTCTTCGGCAAGGGATATGCGGACTGGATCTCCATCCTCAAGCAAGTCGCCAAAGCGCTGGCGGAAGAGGTTGAAGCCGCCAGGGCCGCCTAGGCGGGCTTGCTGAGATAGAACTGGAAGGCCGCCTCGTCATACACGGGGCGGCCATCACGCACGGCGTCGCCATCGACCTGCTTGCGCCGACGGTCAAAGACCTGATCGACGTCAAAGCGAGCGAAGAGCGCCTTGAGTTCGTCCAGATCATAGAAGACGCGATGGCCGAACACCGGGTCGTCGGATCCGTCTCCCATCTGCGCATAGCCGTGATCGGTGCTGGCGACCTCGAAGAAGGCGCGTCCTCCCGGCTTGAGCGCTTCATACATCTCATCCACATAGGCCGCCGCGAGCGGCTTGGGGATGTGCTGCAAGGTGGCGCGTTCGACAATGACATCGATCGCGCCGGGCTTGAGCCCCAGCGCATCGCCACTGACGAAGAGACCCAGCCGGTCATAGCTTTGGCGCCCCTTGATGAGAGCCTGTTCGGAGACATCGCAGCCCAGCAGCACGGCTTCGGGATAGAGCCCGCGCAGGAAGCCGAGATTCTGCCCGTTTCCGCAGCCGAACTCGAACACCACCGCATCGGGATTGCGCGCCAGCGCGATCAGGGCGAACACCGTGGCATCGGTGTAAGGCACGCGCGTCTGGGAGGATTTATAGAACTCATCCCATTGCCGGGCGTTGTGCGCGCTCAGTGTCATCTGACGCCGATCTCCATCTGGCTTCATTCTTAATGAACCAAGACTCCCCATAACAGTAAACTCGCCCAAGCAATCGGCAGGAGCGTTGTCATGACCGCCCCCTCTTCCGTGTTTGACCAGATCGAGGACCCGAGCCGTCCGCCCGTGATCGTGGCGGAGCTGTCGGCCAATCACAGCGGAGACCTGTCGCGCGCCCTGGAGATCATCGACGCCTGCGCCGAGGCCGGGGCAGATGCGCTGAAGCTGCAGACCTACACCGCCGACACCATCACGCTGGATCATGACGGGCCGGGCTTTGTGCTCGAAGGCGGGCTCTGGGATGGGCGCAAGCTGCACGACCTCTATGAGGAAGCGCACACGCCCTGGGACTGGCACGCCGCCCTGTTCGAGCGCGGCCGCAATCACGGCATGGAGGTCTTCTCCTCCCCGTTCGATTTCACCGCCGTCGATTTTCTCGAACAGTTCGAACCGCCTGCCTACAAGATCGCGTCTTTTGAGCTGATCGACCTGCCTCTGATCACCTATGCCGCGCAAACCGGCCGACCGCTGATCATGTCCACCGGCATGGCCAGCTGGGACGAAGTCATCGAAGCGGTTCTGACCGCCCGGCAGGCGGGCTGCGACCGCTTGTGCATCCTGCATTGCACCTCGGGCTATCCGACCCCGATCGAGCAGGCGGACCTCAACTCCATTCCCGACCTGATCACCCGGCTGCAGCTTCCCATCGGATTGAGCGACCATACGCCAGGCATTGCGGCGCCGGTCGCCGCAACCGCCCTGGGCGCGCGCATGATTGAAAAGCATGTCACCTTGCGCCGCTCTGATGGCGGGCCGGACGCGGCGTTCTCGCTCGAGCCCGATGAGCTGGCGAGCCTTGTCCGGGAAACCCGGAACGCCCATGCCGCCCTGGGCGGCGTGCGCCAGGGCCTGGCGCAATCCGAACTCGGCTCGCGCACAGTGCGCCGATCGCTCTATGTCACGCGCGACATCAAGGCGGGCGAAGCCTTGACCGAAGACAATGTGCGCTCGGTACGTCCGGGCGGCGGCCTGCATCCGCGCGAATGGACCAGGGTTCTGGGCCGGACGGCAGCCCGCGATCTCAGTTTCGGCGAGCCGCTGGACTGGTCGATGATCTCTGACGGGAAGGCATGACGGACCGCGCAGCGACAGCTCTGGCCAACGCCTTTGACGGGACCCGCGCCGTGATGTTCGGACGCGCGCGCTCGGCCCATCTTGCACTGTTTGAAGCGCTCGGCCTTCACGGTCGTTCATGCATCCTGATCCCGTCCAATGTCTGCCCCAGCCTTCTGGCCTGCGCCTGGGCGAGCGGCGCGGAAATACGTCTGGCGCCCGTGAGCGCGGAAACCGGCGTGACCGAGGATGCCCGCCTCGCCCAGCAGATCCGCACGCTCTCCCGCCCCGGCCGCAGGGGCGCTGTCCTACTGACCCATCTATACGGCTTCCGGCTCGACTTCACCGAAACCCGAAAGGCCGCGCAGGAGCTGGGCTGGATCACCATCGAGAACGACGCCAACGTCTCCAGTTTCTCCCCCAAGGCCCGACTTGAAGATGTCGCGCGTATTGTCAGCTTCGGGCCCGGCAAGGTGCTCGACGCCGGATCGGGCGGCGCCGTCATCACCCGCGACGCCAGGCTCGCCGACGAACTGGAGCGGATCGCCGCCCGTTATCCCAGGCTTGATGACTGGGCGGAGCGCGATGAGGACAAGCTGATGCTGGCGCGTCGCGCCCTGCGCCAGGCCGGACAGTCCGAACAGATCGAGGCCACGCTGCTTGAAGAGGTGCGTCAGTTGCGGTTCGGGTTCGATCCCGATGTGGAAGACGCGCTGCTGCACGCGCTTGGCCGCCTACCGGTCAGGCTCGCGGAGCGCCGTGAACGGCGCGAGAACTGGATAGAGGCGCTCAGCGGTTTCGCCCCCCATGTCCAGGTTCTGGACCACAACCAGACTGCGCCCTGGCGCCTGATCGTGAAAGTGGATGAGCCCTTACGCGATCCGCTGATCAACGCCCTTCGCAAGGCCGGCCTTGATGCGGGAACGAACTATCCCGCCCTGACCCAGTCCTTTCCCAATCTGACCGGACCGGACGCGCATGCCGATGCGGACGCCTGGTCCCGGTCTGTGATCAATCTCTGGCTCGATGCACGCTATGATGACGCCAGAATCAATACTGCGCGCACCGTGATGGAGCCCGTACTGGAGGCGCTGACATGACTTCTCTAATCATCCGCGTGGACGCCCTGCACGAGACCGGTCTCGCCCATGTCGCGCGCTGCTCGCGTCTGCTCGACCTGTTGCCCCAGCGCCCGACCGTCCATGTGCTGGGCCAGGGCGAGTCGCTGAAGGATTTCTTCCCGCACGACAAGGTCGTCCCGCTCAAGGGGCCGGTGGATGTCTTTCTCAAGGCCTTGGTGATCGAGACCGAAGCCGACGCGGTTCTGGTCGATGAACCCAAGCCGGACCCGCTCCTTTGGCAGGCGCTCGAGGCCATGCCCCAGCTCAAGCGCGTCATGATCGATGATTTCGGCTCCGACGCCCCCGCCGACCTCGTGATCAACGGGACGGTCATCAGCGACTACCATGTCTATCCGGGATTGCGTGAGGGCGGTCAGGCGCTTTGTGGCGGCGATTATTCGTTGATCGCGCCGGTGTTCGCCAAATCGCGCCATGACGAGGCGCGCAAGGGCCCCGTGGTCGCCATATGTGGCGGCGGCGAACGCGCCGCCGACTGGGCGATGATGCTGGCCGAGCACGGACCGGCGCTGGCCAAGCCCCATCCCTTCATCCTGATCGTGGGCGCCAGCTTCCCTGACTTTGAGTCGCTTCGGCAAATGGCCGTCTATAATGGCGGCATCGCCAAACAGGCCGTGCCCGCGCACCAGATCGCCAGCCATCTCGCGCGCGCCCCTGTGGCCATCATGACCGGCGGTATGGTCGTCTATGAGGCGCTGGCGGCCGGCACGCCCGCCCTCGTCTTTCCCCAGCTGGAGAACCTCAAGCCTGAAATCGAATGGTTCGCCGAGCACGGGGCCCTGATCAATCTCGGCCATGATGCAGGGGACGACCTCAAGCAGCTTTCCGCCCAACTTCACGGCCTGCTCAAGAATGACAAGAAGGCCCAGGCGCTCCGTCAAAAAGGCCCCGAGCTCATTGACGGTCTGGGCATGAACCGCGCCGCCGAGGCGATCAGCCAAGTGCTCGAGCTGTAGGCAAAGGCCTCATGACAATCGCGATCATCGATTATGGGATGGGTAATCTGACGTCGGTCAGAAACGCCTTCGCCCATTTGGGCGCCGATGTGGTGGTGAGCCATGATCCCGGCGTGCTGCGCGCGGCGAAGGGCGTGGTCCTGCCCGGTGTCGGCGCCTTCGGCGAAGGCATGGCGCACTTGCAGGAGCTGGGCCTGGCTCAGCTTCTCAAGGACGAAATCGCCGGTCAGCACCGCCCCTTGCTGGGCATATGCCTGGGCATGCAGCTCCTGCTCGACGACAGCGCCGAGCATGGTCAGCACAAGGGATTGGGGATCGTGCCCGGCAAGGTCCGCCGCCTCGCTCCGCCGCCCCATGATCCGCCCTATCGCGTGCCGCATGTGGGATGGAACCATGTGGAAGCGTCGAAGACGGAAGGCCTGTTCAAGGGGCTGCCCGAGAATGAAGCCTTCTACTTCGTCCATTCCTTTGTCTGCCAACCTGAACGCCCGGATGACGCGGCAGGCTGGAGCGAGCATGGCGAGCGCTTTGTCTGCGCGCTGGAGCACGGCTCGGTCTGGGCGGCGCAGTTCCACCCCGAAAAGAGTCACAAGGCAGGCCTCGCCCTGCTGACCAACTGGCTGGAGTTCGTCGCCTCATGCTGATGCCGCGCCTGATCCCGGTCCTTCTGCTGATGAACGGCCAGCTGGTCCGCTCGGAGACATTCACCACCCATCAGATCATTGGCGATCCGCTGCATGAAGTGGCGCGCTTTAATGAGTGGAAGGTGGACGAGCTGATCTATCTCGATATCTCGCGCACCGCGGGGCTGGCCCAGGGCCGCCGGGATTCAGGCAATCGCGCCTATGCCGACGCCATGGAGGTGCTTGAGGCAGTGGCGAGCCATTGCTTCATGCCGCTGACCTGGGGCGGACACGTCACCTCGCTTGATCAGGTGCGCGACATCTTCAAGCGCGGCGCCGACAAGGTCGCGATCAATACCGCCGCCTTTGAAACGCCCGAGTTGATCACCCAGGTCTCCAAACGCTTCGGCGCCCAGGCCATGGTGGTCAGCATTGATGTCCGCCAGACCGAGGATGGCTATGAGGTCATGACCCGGGGCGGACGCGAGCCCACGGGCCGCGATCCCGTCAGCTGGGCGAAGGAGGCTGAAGACCGCGGCGCGGGCGAAATCCTCTTGCAAAGCCTCAACCGCGACGGACGCGGCACAGGCTATGATGTCGCCCTGATCGAACAGGTCTCACAGGCCGTGACCATACCTGTGATCGCCTGTTCGGGCGTCGGGGTGTACGAGCATTACGCCAAGGGGCTGAAGGCTGGCGCCGACGCCGTCGCCGCCGCCAATATCTGGCATTTCAAGGAACTCGCTGACCGGGGCGGCAAACGCGCCCTGCAGCGGGCAGGGTTCGATGTGCGGATGTAGGGTCTGGCGGGCCAAGTTCTTCTATTCGAACACTCATGAATTCCCGGGCGAGCGTAGCGACGACCCGGGACCTCTCTCTGACTTAAGCGCCCAATCCTGATGGAGGCCCCGGCTCTGCGCTACGCTTGGCCGGGGTTTCAGCTGTTATCGTCATCCCAAAGCCGCCTGCGCGATCTCGAGATCGCGCGTCATCTCTCCGCACGCACGCACCAGCTTCGCCGTGTCCGGACCCAGATTGAACAGAGCGTCGACGATGGAGAGATTGGGAAGGAAGGCTCTGCCTTGGCTATATTCAGGCGGCGTGAACGCCTGCCAGTAATGGGTGACGCCCTTGGCGGAAAAGCCCGCCTCATCCACATAGCTCGCTGCTCCCACATTGGAGATATAAGCGTCGGCGCCAGCGGCGTGGCACAGGGAAATCAGCCGGTCCTGGCTCTCGCCCTCATGAGCCAGCTCGGCGCTATCGAGGATTTGAGCTTCAAGCTCCAGCACTTCGCAGAAATGACGGATCAGGGCGCAATTGAGGTCTGACAGATTGGCGTATTCGGTTTCGATCAGCGCCTTGATGGCCGGGAAATAGGCGTCAAAGAACGGGCGCTTGCCATAGACCTGTCTTAGCGTCGTCAGATGCTTCTTCCGCCAGGGCTCATCGGCGATTTCGGTCTGGCGGATCGTACGGTGCAGATCGCCCGATTTCTTCACCCGCACGGACAGGAAGATCGCGTCCTTGCCATTCCGGACGCGATTGCGCTGCTGCCAGCTATGACGCTGGAACTGCACGTCCGGCAGTAGGACAAACACATCGCTCAGGGCGATCTTGTGAAACAGGATCAGCCCCGGCAGGTAGACCGGCTGGTGTGCGCTCAGGGTTCGCAAGGGCCCACCCTTCCCGTTTGTGGTGCATCGCTTGGGCTAAACTTAACGATTGAGGCGTTTTGTTAGCCTTAAGCACGGCGATGATTCGTCTCCGCTACGCTCCAGCCTGAGGGAAGCGCCATGAGTGTCCAGTTCTGCAAGACCTGTTTTTATCCCAGCTCGTCAGCGGCGCCGCTGACCTTTGACGAAAACGGGGTGTGCTCGGGCTGCCGTGTGGCCGGCCAGACGGTGGATATCGACTGGGACGAGCGCTGGACAATGCTCGAAGAGCTGGTCGACGATTATCGCAACCCCAAGGGCTATGACTGCGTCATTCCCGTGGGCGGCGGCAAGGACAGCTATTACCAGACCCACCTGGCGGTGAAAAAGCTGGGCCTGCGCCCGCTTCTCGTGACCTATCACGGCAACAACTTCCTGCCCGAAGGCGAGTATAACCTCCAGCTCATGCGCGAGGCCTTCGGCGCGGATCACATCATCTATCGCCCCGGCCTGGACGTGCTGATCAAGATGAACCTTTTGGGGTTCAAGCTGCATGGCGACATGAACTGGCACAATCATGCCGGCATCAAGACCTATCCGATCAAGCAGGCCGTCCTGCATGACATCCCGCTGATGCTGTGGGGTGATCATGGCTGGGTCGATCTGGGCGGTATGTTCTCTTACTCGGACTTCCCCGAATTCACCGCAAAGACCCGCAAGGAACACGACCTTCACGGGCTGGACTGGGATGATTTCACTGATGAGGGATTGGAGCGCCATGGGCGTCCGGACCTGAAAATGGGCCTGACCGAGAAAGAGCTCGACTTCGCTGTCTACCCGTCTGACGAAGAGATCGACCGGGTCGGCGTGCGCGGCGTGTATCTGGGCTTTTACGAGAAGTGGAACGGCAACAAGTGCGCCGCCGTGGCCGAAGCCGAATATGGCTGGAAGAAAGCCGAATACCCGTTCGAGCGCACCTATCGGAAAATCTCCAATCTCGACGACATGCACGAGAACGGAATTCACGACTATCTCAAATTCATCAAGTTCGGCTATGGCCGCGCCACCGACCATGCCAGCCAGGACGTGCGGCTGGGGGTGATGGACTACAAGACCGGGCTCGAAATGGTCAGAAAGCATGACCACGTCAAACCGCGACGCGATCTCGAGCGCTGGCTCAAATATGTCGATATGAGCGAAGCCGAGTTCGACCAGATCTGCGACACCTTCCGCGATCCGCGCGTCTGGCGCATCGAGAACGATCAATGGGTCAAGGATGATGTCTGGGGCGGCGCATCCAGCTATGGCCCGGTGCATCTGGACAAAAACGATCCGCGTCGCGAGCAGTATCAGGTCAAGGGCGCTGAAGTATGAGCCGCACGACCACAGCCGAGTTCACCACCTTCGC
This sequence comes from Oceanicaulis sp. MMSF_3324, assembly GCF_030733545.1. Taxonomy (GTDB): domain Bacteria; phylum Pseudomonadota; class Alphaproteobacteria; order Caulobacterales; family Maricaulaceae; genus Oceanicaulis. The sequence continues at coordinate 39,568 of NZ_JASHIU010000009.1, read as the reverse complement.
CGATGTGAATATGCGCGGCCGGGGCCGCCCTATCGTGCTGGCGGGCGCGGGCAATATCGCCGACAAGACCCTGCGCCGGATCAAGGGCGTGACCGGCATTGTCGACAACAATCCCAATCTTCACGGCGAGAGCCAGGCCGGGCTAACCATTGCACAGCCGGACAGCCTGAAAGACGCGACGCCCCGCCCGTTTGTGGTGATTTGCACCACATCCTTTGTGGAAGTGGGTGAACAACTGGCCGGGATGGGCCTTGTCCCCGGTCAGGATTTTGTCGTCAGCCCCGTGCTCAACGATCTGCGTATCATCGCGGAAATGGAGAGCCTGGAAGAAACCGTGCTGTTCACCTGTGGCCTGCCGCCGCTTGATGATCCCGAAGCGGGCGGCGGGCTCTATGAGCTGACCATTGCCAGCGCAAAGCACAGTTTTCGCAAGGTGTTCAAAGGCAATTTTCACGGACTACGCCCCCATGGCGAGCATTTCATCGCCATTGATGACGAGCGCGGCCTGATCACCTTTGACCGCGATTACAACATCCTCAAGGCCTTCGCCCTGCCCCAGGGCGCGCGCTGTCATGGCGTGAGCTGGTCTGAGGAAAAGCGGCAATACTTCATCGCCTGCTCCTATCTTGATGCGATCCTCGTTTATTCCGAAGACGGTGACGAGATCGACCGCATCCCGATCAGCCCCAAACAGGCGCGCACCGGCGCGGCGCAGCACCATTGCAATGACATTCTGGTGCTGGGCGACAGCGTCTACCTGTCCATGTTTTCGGCTACCGGCAACTGGAAGCGCGACGTGTTCGACGGCGTGGTGCTGGAATACGACCTGGCGGAGAAACGCTGGGTCGGCCCGGTGATCACCGATCTTTGGATGCCGCACTCCATCGACTTTGTGGACGGCTCATTGGTCGTGCTCGACTCCCTGCGCGGTCGTCTCTTGAAGAACAACGCACAGAGCGTCGGACAATTTCCCGGCTTCGCCCGCGGCCTGGCCCATGACGGCGCACGCTTCTTCATCGGTCAGAGCCGGAACCGAAACTATTCCGCCGCCATGGGTGTGAGCCAGAACATCGCCATCGACACCGCCATCACCGTGTTTGATGAACACACCAAGGTGTCCAAGAGCTTCCACCTGCCTTCCACGGTGTCGGAGATCCACGGCATCGCGCTCAACACCAAGCGCTGATCATGAAGATCGCGGTCATCCCGGCCCGTGGCGGCTCCAAACGCATTCCGCGCAAGAATGTGCGGCCCTTTCATGGGCGACCCATGATCGCTTGGCCCATCGCCGCGGCGTTGGAGACGGGCCTGTTTGATCATGTGGTGGTCAGCACGGATGATCCGGACATCGCCGAGACCGCGATCGCGGCGGGGGCCACAGCGCCCTTCCTGCGCCCCGCGGATCTGGCAGATGACTTCACCGGCGTCATTCCCGTGATCAAGCACGCCATGAGGGCGATGGAGGCGGAGACCGGAGCGCCGGCGGAGCTGGTCTGCGCCATCTATGCGACGGCCCCTTTCCTCAGCGCGGCCGACATTGCGCGCGGCCATGACGCCCTGCGCGCGGCGCCGCAGCAGGATTACGCCATTTCCGTCACGCCCTTCGCCTTTCCGGTGCAGCGCGCACTGAAGGCTGTCCACAGCGAATCCGGGCCCGGATTGGCGCCCATGTATCCCGAATTCATCCGTTCACGGTCGCAGGACCTGGAAGAGGCCTTCCATGATGCGGCTCAGTTTTTCTGGTGTCGCCCCAAGGCCTTGGAAGCTGAAGCGCCGGTTTTCTCCCCCCGCTCCATACCCATTACAATTGCACCTGAACGCGTTCAGGATATTGATACCGAGTATGACTGGCGCCGCGCCGAGCTTATGTTCCAGGCGTTGCGCGCGGATGACGCGGACGCAGCGCAGCGCTAGACTGCGGCTGTATTCGCTGCAACCGGGCGTCGGGGAGCGTCTGTAAGGCACAGAAAAACAGGGAAAAACCCGATCATGCGTTTTGAAGGCACGAAGGATTATGTGGCCACCGAAGAGCTGGCCGCAGCGGTAAACGCCGCCATCATTCTGGAACGTCCGCTGCTGGTGAAGGGTGAGCCCGGCACCGGCAAGACCGAGTTGGCGCGCCAAGTCGCACGCTCATTGGACGCGCCCTTGCTGGAATGGCACATCAAGTCGACGACCAAGGCGCATCAGGGGCTGTACGAGTATGACGCCGTGGCGCGCCTGCGCGATTCCCAGCTGGGCGACGACAAGGTCCACGACGTCAAGAACTACATCCGCAAGGGCAAGCTGTGGGAGGCGTTCGACTCCGATGTGCGCCCCGTGCTGCTGATCGACGAGATCGACAAGGCCGATATCGAATTCCCCAACGACCTCCTGCAGGAGCTCGACCGGATGGAATTCTACGTCTACGAGACCGGCGAGACGATCAAGGCGGAGCAGCGCCCCATCGTCATCATTTCCTCGAACAATGAGAAAGAACTGCCGGACGCCTTCCTGCGTCGCTGCTTCTTCCACTTCATCGCCTTTCCCGACGAGGAGACGATGGAGCAGATCGTCAATGTCCACTTCCCGGGCATCAAGTCAGAGCTGCTCGCCGAAGCGCTGGAAATGTTCTTCGAGGTGCGCAGCGCGCCCGGCCTGAAGAAGAAGCCCTCCACGTCCGAGCTTCTGGACTGGCTCAAGCTCTTGCTGGCCGAAGACATTGATCCCGCCATCCTGCGGGAACGCGACACCCGCAAGCTGATCCCGCCGCTGCATGGCGCTCTGTTAAAAAACGAACAGGATGTTCAACTCTTCGAACGCTTGGCTTTCATGACGCGCCGGGAAGGGTAAGGCTAGGTTTCATCTAGCCTTTTCCACCTTCCAAACTCAATGGACGCGCCTTCATGAAAACCCTCGTACTCGCCGCCGCTCTGAGCCTGTCCGCACAGCCTGATCCGAGCTTCATGGAGCCCCTGCGCGGCGCCTTGCAGGCGATGTTCGCCAGCGAGTACGATCAGGCGGAGGCCCAGGCCTTGCTGGCCCTGGAGGCGGCGCCTGATCCGCTATCGGAGTACCGGGTCCGGCATATGCTGACCGATATCAATGCGCGCCAGTCCGATTGGGATGATGCGGCCCGGCATGCCGAGGCCGGTCGGCAGATCCTGAGCGGCATGGGCGAACTGCCGCCTGGGCTCGCCGCCAATCCCTCCCACCTGGCCGCCGAGCAATGGCGCGGCGTCAGCATGACGGGCGAGGATGCGACAGCGCTGACCGAGCAGTTTGTCAGCCTGCACCCTGAAAACGCCGGCTGGCATGCCGACGCCAATAGGGCCGTCCATGACCAGCTCAGCTGCGCCATGATGGACGATGGCTTCTTGCTGTTTGACATCTACGAAGCGCCGGGCTGCCAGTACTGGTCGCTCGATGATTTCGGCCTCCGCGTACAGATCTCTGACGCGGACAATAGCGCAGCGGCCATGGACGCGCTCCTGAGCGCCATCCCGGCCGCACGCCGGGAGAACTGGACCGAGATTGAGAGCGCGGATGGGGTCACTTCGAATGAGCGGGTCTTCGAGCATCGCGCCCCGACCGGCGTGCAACGGGTCGTTCTGGGCACGCGCCCCCATGACGGCGGGCTCACAGCCTATATGATGCGCTATCCGGCGAACGAACAGGATGCGGCCCGCGCCGATCTGTTCGCGCTGGTGGACAGCTTGCTAGCGGAGTAGCCATGGCTCTCTTTCACCGCTTCTTCACGGACCTGCGCGCAGCGAAGATCCCGGTCTCGACCCGGGAATACCTCACCCTGCTCGAAGCCCTGAAAAAGGGGGCGATCGAGCAGGAGGTGGACAGCTTCTATGCCGTCAGCCGGGCGGCCCTCGTCAAGGACGAGCGCAATTTCGACAAGTTCGACAAGGTCTTCGCCCATCATTTCGAGGGCATTGAAGCGTTGGGAGACCTGTTCAAGACAGACGAGATTCCCGAAGACTGGCTGACCGCGCAGATGAAGCGCCACCTCACCAAGGAAGAGATGGACGCACTTCAGGAAATGGATTTCGACGAGCTCATGAAGACGCTGCAAGAGCGTCTCAAGGAGCAGGAGAAACGCCATGAGGGCGGCAATAAATGGATCGGGACAGGCGGCACCAGCCCCTATGGCAATTCGGGCTGGAGCCCGAACGGGGTCCGCATCGGCGGCAAGTCCAAGAACAAGAAAGCCAGCAAGGTCTGGGAGAACCGCCGGTTCAAGGATCTTGATTCCGAACGCGAGCTGGGCACCCGCAATCTGAAGGTGGCCCTGCGCCGCCTGCGCCAGTTCGCCCGCGACGGGGCCGAGGAAGAGCTGGATCTTGATGGCACCATCCGGTCCACCGCCAACAAGGGCTATCTGGACGTCCAGATGCGGCCCGAGCGGCGCAATGCAGTCAAGGTGCTGGTCTTTTTCGATGTGGGTGGGTCCATGGATCCCTATATCGATCTGACCGAACGCCTGTTTTCGGCGGCGCGCGGCGTGTTCAAGAATCTCGAATATTTCTACTTCCACAACTGCATCTATGAAGGCGTGTGGAAGTCCAATCTACGCCGGCGCACCGAAACCCGGTCCATGTGGGATGTGCTGCACAAATACCCCAGCGACTACAAGGTGGTGATCGTGGGGGATGCCGCCATGTCACCGACCGAAATCACCCATCCGGGCGGCTCGGTGGAGCACTGGAACGAGGAAGCGGGCGGGGTCTGGCTGCGCCGTCTGAAAGAGACCTATCCCCATCTCATCTGGCTGAACCCCACGCCCGAGGGCTGGTGGCCGCACACCTATTCGGTGCAGCTGGTGCGCGAGATCATCGGCGAGGAGCGGATGTACCCGCTCACCCTGTCCGGCGTGGACAAGGGCATGAAGGAACTGGCCAAGCGGCGGTAGACAAAAAAAAGGGGCGCTGAAACCGCCCCTTCCTGTTTCCGGCGGGTCGCCGCCCTATTCGGGGTCTCCATGCACGGCCGCCTGGCCGTGTTCGATGCCCAGCGCGCTTTCGACCCGGCGCACCCAGCCATTGACGGCGGGAAACTCTGACAGGTCGAAGCCGCCCTCGTCCGCGACGCGGGTATAGGCCACCAGCGCAATATCGGCGGCGGTCATCTCCTCACCCACCATGAAGCTCTGCGACAGCAGGTTCATCTCCATCACGCCCAGCGCCCGACGCCCCTTGGCGTAAAGCTCCGGATCGAGATCAGCCTCGTTCGCGCCCTTGAAGCGCAGGGCGCTGCGGCGCACGGCGATATAAGGCTCGTGGGAATACTGCTCCCAGAACAGCCATTGCATCATCAGGGCGCTTTGAAAGGGATCTGAGGGGATCAGCGACGTGCCATCGAGCAGATACAGCAAGATGGCGTTGGACTGGGCCAGCGTCCGTCCATCTTCGTGGCGCAGCACCGGCACCTGTCCCGCGGGGTTGAGCGCCAGGAAGGAATCGCTGCGTGTCTCTCCGCCAAAGATATCAACCTCGACCCAGTCATGCGGGACATTGGCGATTTTCGCCGCCCAAAGGGTCTTCAGACAGTTGCCGCTTTCAATATTGCCATAAAGGGTGACGGGCTGCATGACGCTCTCCTGAGTACCTCTTTTCGTTTTAGCTGCGCCCCGGCGCGATGCAATGCGACGAAGGGGTTTGGAGCACTCCGAGTTCAGCCTATAACGCCGATATGACTTCTCAATCGCCCGACCATTTCGACCTTGATGACCTCAATGCCCGCACTGCGCCTGAGGCCTGTGAAACCATGGTCGAGGTTCGCGATGGGGTGGACCGGATGGACCGGGCGCTCGTGGCGCTGATTGCGGAACGCTCGCGCTACATGCAGGCCGCCGCGCGGATCAAACCCAGCCGGGACGTGGTGCGCGACGAAGACCGGATCGAAGACGTCGTGACCAAGGTGCTCAAGACCGCCCAGGCCGCCGGCCTGCCCGCCGAGATCGCGGAACCGGTCTGGCGCGAGCTCGTGGAACAATCGATCGCCTACGAGTTCAAGGTCTGGGACAAGACGCGCTAGCCGCGCACCGCCGCCATGGCGTTGCTGGCTCGGCCCGCCGCCGTCTCGACAGCCTGCAGCGCCTCGGCGTCGCCAAACCGCCCTTCCGCAAGCTCGCAAGCCTCCGCCAGCTCCATGGCGCCAACGCCGCGCGAGGCGCCCTTGAGGGTGTGCGCCGCATTATTCCATTCGGTGTCGGTTTGGGCGGCTTTCAAAGCGCTCAGGCAAGCCTCGATCTGGGAAGACAGCAGGCCGAACAGCTCCGCTTCCAGCGCAGCGTCTCCGGCTGTGTATTGTTCGAGATGGTCTCGGTCCAGTACGGGCGCGCTCATCGCGGCGAAGCCTCCTTGCAGATGAGCGCTCGACGATAGATGCGGGGCCGTTAACAGACCTTCACGCAGCCGCATGGCTTGTGACCTGTGCGCAGGACCAGTATGGCCAGAGCGCACCCGCCGCCAGACAAGGACGCCCCTGAACATGACCGTGACGGACATCATCGGACTGATGGGCGTGGCCTGCGTCCTGTCAGGCTATTTCCTGCTGCAGATCGAGAAGGTCAAAAGCGACGGTCTTGGCTACCTGCTGCTCAATCTGTGCGGCGCCTTGCTGCTGATCGTCTCCTTGATGGTGACGTTCAACCTCGCAAGCTTCGTGATCGAGATCTGCTGGTTGTCCATCTCTATTTTCGGGCTGGTGAAATGGGTGATCAAACGCCGTCGCGCCCAACGCTCCCTTGACCGTTAAGCGCTAAAGCGTTCAAGTAACGCCATGAGCTTGCTAGACACTTACAAGGCCCGTATCGGCCAAACGCATTCGTCGGACTGGTTTGAGGTCACTCAGGATCAGGTCAATGCCTTTGCGGACGTGACCAAAGATCACCAGTTCATCCACGTTGATCCGGAACGCGCCCGGACGGAAAGCCCCTTTGGCGGCCCGATCGCCCACGGCTTCCTGACGCTGTCCATGCTCAGCCATTTCGCCGAGCAGGCGCTGCCGCCCTTCGCCGAAGGCGTCATCGGCATCAATTACGGCTTTGAGAAGGTCCGGTTCCTGACCCCGGTGCGGGTCGGATCAAAGGTGCGCGGCACGTTCACGCTCGCGAGCGTGACCGAACGCAAGCCCGGCCAGCTTCAGCTGGTTCAGGACGCCGTTGTGGAGATTGAAGGGTCTGAGAGCCCGGCTCTGATCGCCCAATGGCTTAGCCTGGTCGCCCAGGGCTAAGGCCTGTTACAGCGAAGGTGGGAAACAGCTTTAGCGTTCGAACGCCTGTCCCACCTCATCCAGTTGCGCTTCCAGCTTGTCGAGCAAACTCATGAGCTGGTCGCGCTCTTCGGGACTGAACCCCGCCAGTAGTTTCTGTTCATAGTCCAGCGCCAGCGGCGCGACATCGGCATAGATCGCCTGACCTTCAGGCGTCAGCGACACATCGCTGGCGCGACGGTCCTGCTTGTTGCGGATGCGGGCCACCAGTCCACGCTCATCCAGCGCCCGGATGGCCCGGCTGACGCTGACCTTGTCCATGGCGGTCGCTTCGCACACCGCTTGCGCTGTCATAGCCGCGCCTTCGCCCAGCACCGCAATCACCCGCCATTCCCAGATCGTCAGTCCAAATCGCGCCTGATAGGCCTTGGCGATCAGGCTCGACGCCTTGTTGGACGTGACGGACAGGCGGTAGGGCACATAGGACGGCAGGCGAAGGCTCGCGCCCTCGCCTGCGTCCGATGATATGCGGGCGTCGTCCGCCAAGGGCTTATTGCGCCGGCTCGGTCTTGATCACGCCGCGGCGGATTTGATCGAGCTCGATGGATTCGAACAGGGCCTTGAAGTTGCCCTCGCCGAAGCCCTCATTGCCCTTGCGCTGAATGATCTCGAAGAAGATCGGACCGATATTGGTCGTGGTGAAGATCTGCAGCAGCAGGCCATCGCCGGTTTCCGGATTGCCGTCCACCAGAATGGAGTTCTTCTTCAGGCGATCAAGATCCTCGCCATGGTTCGGCACGCGCTCGTCCACGAGCTCGTAATAGGTCTCCGGCGTGGACTGGAAGATCACGCCGTTCTCGCGCAGCTTCTCGACCGTCTCATAGATGTTCGGCGTGGTCAGGGCGATGTGCTGGATGCCTTCGCCATTATACTCACGCAGATATTCGGAAATCTGGGACTGGTCGTCGGAGCTTTCGTTCAGCGGGATCTTCAGCTTGCCGCACGGGCCGGTCATGGCGCGCGACAACAGGCCGGTGTGCTGGCCCTTGATGTCGAAATAGCGGATTTCGCGGAAGTTGAAGACGTTCTCGTAGAAGCTCGCCCACTTGTTCATATTGCCGTTGATGACGTTGTGGGTCAGGTGATCAAGCACCTCAAGGCCCACGCCGCCCTTGTCCTCAGCGCCCGGGATCGGCTCGAACAGATCGTCGTAGATGGTCTTTTCGCCATAGGTGTCGACCAGATACAGAGCCGAACCGCCAATGCCCTTGATGGCCGGGATCTCATCGGTCCACACGCCCTCGCCGAACGGCTCGGCGCCGCGCTCGATGGCGTCGGCATAGGCCTTCTTGGCGTCCTGCACGCGGAACGCCATGGCGTTCGCGCTCGGGCCATGCTCCTTGCGGAAATCCGCCGCCTGGCCGGTCTCTTCCTTGTTCACCAGGAAGGTGATGTCGCCCTGCTTGTAGCGGATGATGTTCTTGGTCTTGTGCTTGGCGACAGCGGTGAAGCCGAGGCTTTCAAACAGCGCTTCGATTTTTTCCGGTTCCGGGCTCGTATACTCGACGAACTCGAAGCCGTCGGTGCCCAGCGGGTTCTCAAACAGATCGGCCATGGAGCGCTCCCTTAAAGCAATGGTGATGCGCCGAAAGGCTTGATCCGCTCGGTTTCGGCGCGCATCGTCATGTGGCGGAAGATAGTATCATTTGCAACTAATTTCACCCCCTATCTCAGCGAACGCCCCTCAAACTGCGGAGAATTGTTCCATGAAACTGGTCCTGCACGGTTATTTTCGCTCCGGCACCAGCTATCGCACGCGCCTGGCGCTCAACTGGAAAGGTGTTCCCTTCGAATATGTGGGCGTGAACCTGGTTGAGGGCGAGCAGCATTCAGACGCCTACAAGGCCAAGAACCCGCAGGGCCTGGTGCCGGCGCTGGAGGTGGATGGAGTCATGCTGACCCAGTCCGTCGCCATTCTGGAATGGATCGAGGAGACCTTCCCAGACCGCCCGCTCCTCCCCGCCGATCCGATCCAGCGCGCCCGCGTGCGAGCGTTCGCCGCCGCCATCGGGTGTGACATCCATCCGCTGCAGAATCTGCGCATCCTGAAAAAGGCCCGCGAGATCTCGGGCGATGATCCCGAAGCCGGTCCGGCCTGGGCTCGCCACTGGATCGCAACCGGCTTTGATGCGCTGGAAACCCTGGCCGAGCAGGCGGACGGGCGGAACGGCTTTGTATTTGGAGACGGCCCGACACTGGCGGAAATCTATCTGCTGCCGCAAATGTTCAACGCCCGGCGGTTCGGCGTGGACCTCGCGCCCTACCCCCGGCTTGTGGCGGCGGATGAGGCCGCCCGCGCCCTGCCCGAATTTGAACGCGCCGCGCCGGAAAACCAGCCCGACGCGGTCTAGCGCCGGAACCAGTCCCCGCTCTCGATCAGCCGGGCGTCCTCAACGCCCAGGATCCAGATATAGACCCAGGCGTCCCGGTCCGGCTCGATGAGCCGGACCTTGCGCCGTTCATAGCGGGAGCGAGCCCGATCCTCGGGCCAGTAATCCTCGAACGCATCCACCCTGGGCATGACCGAAGCGTCGCGCACTTCGAACAATTCGCCGATCACCTCACCGGGCGCATCGACGAGACCGGGATAGGCCCCAAGATCATAAAGCTGTCCCGGCAGCACGCAGGGCCCGAGCGGCGCGAAGGCGTGCTCCAGCCCGAACTGGGCGAAACCGCTTTCTCCCGCCCGCAACAGGCCATAGACGGCAAACGCCTCTCCGGCCCTGACCTCTGTCACGCCTTGGCTTTCAGGAAGGGTTGCAGCTTGCCATAGCTGAGGCTGCGCCACAGCCATTCAAACGGGCCGAAGCGGAACACGCTCAGCCAGATCGGCGAGATGATCAGCTGAACCGCCCAGACCGTGAGCACCACATACACGATCTCGTGACGCTCGATCGCGCCATAAAGCGGCGCGCCGAATATGCCGGTCGCCAGCGCAGTCATCACGAAGGTCTGGGTCAGGTAATTGGTGAAGGCCATGCGGCCCGCCGCCGCAAACGGAAGGCGCACCAGCCTGAGCAGGTCTATCTTGCTGATCAGCATCACCAGGCTGGCATAGCCAAACGCCACGACCAGGCTGGCGAAGGCGTTGAGCGTGCCGACGATCCACAAGGTCTCGTGCGCGAAACCGGACTGAACAACCTGGCTACTGGCCCACCACAGGGAAGGCAGACCCACGCCCAGGCAGAGCGTCGCCAGCCCGGCGTACAGGCCCACGCCCCAGCGCGCCAGCAGGAAACCGGTCTTGAACAGCGCCATGCCGACCAGCATGACCCCCAAGACCCGCGGACCGAAGAAGATGATGCCGGACAACTGGGCGACCGCATTGCCGATCACATTGTAAAGCCGGCTCGGCCAGAAGCCGGACTGATAGGCGTTCACCCACATGTCCAGGCTTTCCTGATCGGGTACGACGCCAAAGGTGGTCGGCTCCATCATGGCGGGGTTCTGCGCCATGGACACCTCGTTCAGGACCAGCATCAGGTTCGTCAGGGCGATCAGCGCCAGCCCCCACAATACGAGCTTGATGGCCGACATGCGCCGGAACAGCACCGCCAGCATGCCGATCAGGGCATAGGCGGTCAGGATGTCGCCGAACCAGAACACGAAACCGTGCACCAGGCCGAACACCAGGAGCCAGATCATGCGGCGATAGTGCAGCTTCAGACTGGCGTCCTCGGCCTCGCCCACGATCAGCATGATGCCCGCGCCGAACAGGGCGGAGAACAGGGTGATGAATTTCTGCTCGAAAAACACTGTCATGATGCGCCAGGCGTCAGCATTGGCGCCGGTCACATCCATGTGGGCGGGCGGATATTCCATCGCGCCCCAGTAAATGAAGAAGGTCGGTGCGTTCACCATGAGAATGCCCAGTACGGCAATGCCGCGCAAAACATCCAGACTCACGAAGCGGTCCTTTGCCGCCACTGGCGCCGTATGCTGGTTCATCATGCCCCCGTCCTCATTCCAGTCCCGTGCAAGCTCACCGGATTTCGCCGAATGCGCAAGACTGTCTGTGTCCGCCTCCGGGGCGCCTTACCAAGAGTTCATGAAAAATCGCGGCCGGGCAACTTGTCTCATCCGGCCTGCAGGCGCATAGATTTTCCCGATACACACTCGGTTCCGACATGACGCTCCTGATCGACATCGCTCACATGATCCTGGCCGCCACCCTGTCCTTCCTGGGACTGGGCTATGAGCGCGAGCAGGAACCCCATGCGATCCATGTCGCTCCTCAGGAAATCCGTCAGTCGATGGACGGCGCCTTGCTGACGCCGGCGACCCTGTCTGTCCCGGTCCGGAATGCGCATAGCCTGTGCAGCCCCAACCTCGTCACGCAGGCCAGCGTCGTCTCTTCCGAGGGTCAGGGCCCCGTCGCCACGGCGCAAATCATTATTCTTAATGATTGTGAAACCATACCGAACCGCCCGGCGCTTCCCACGCTTTGAACGACTCACTGTCTGGCATTAAACAAGAGGTCTGAACAAACAGGCCTGCAGAGCTGCGCGTTTCTGTTAGGATAGCCAATTCACGGCGGGATCCGCATCGGCGAACGCGCCAAACCAGACGAGACGTCATGGCTGCCAACGACTCCAAAGAGACTGAAAAACTTGAGGAAAGCGTCATCACCGAAGCCTCCGGCGGCATGCTGGACACGGTAAACCGCAAACCTCTCGCCCCCCTGATGGACGCACCGGCCCCCAAAACCGAAGGCGGCGGATGGCTGGCGTTCGGCGGCGCAGCCTTCGGTCTGTTGTGGTTTGGCGGCGCGGCGGCCTATCTGGCGGGATATACGGACCTGACCTCGCTCAGCCCGGCCCAGCTTGCGGGTCTGTCGGTCTTTGCGGCGGCTCCGGCCCTTCTGTTTGTTTTGGCTGGCCTTCTGGGCCGTGAAGTCTCTCGCGCCGGATCGCGCGCACGTCGTCTGGACGCCGCTGTTTTGCGTCTGGCCACACCCACCGAGCATGCCGAGGAAGATGCCTCGCGCCTGGCTGACGCCATCACCATGCAGGTTGATCGCGTCAACAAGGCCATGGAAAGCGCCCTGGCGCGCCTGGCCGCCATGGAAGAGGTCATTACGCACCATTTCGAAAGCCTTGAGGACGGATCGACCCGCGCCCGCGAACGCGCCGAGCAACTGACCCGCGAACTGCGCGAGGAGCGCTTGCGCCTCAACGACGTGTCCGAAGGCCTTGATGACAAGGCCGCCATGATCGCCGCCGCCATTCAGGACCAGTCCAAGATGGTCGCCGCCGCCGCCGAACTGGCGGACGCCAAGGCCGCGGCCGGCGAACGTCTGATCAAATCGGGCGCGGAACGCCTCAGCGCCGCCGGTCAGGCCGCCGAGGAAGCGGGCGACCGTGTGGCCCTGTCGCTGGATGCCCGCGCGACCGAGCTGCGCGACTTCTCCGACATGCTGCGCAACCGCACCGATGGTCTGGAAGACGCCTATCTCAAGCATCGTGATCGCTTGCAGGAGGTCACCGAGACCCTGCGCAAGGAGCAGGAAAAGATCGGCGCCGCGCTCGACTTCCACAAGGCCGAGCTGGAAACCATGACGCGCAAGGCGCGCGACGGGGCTGAAGTCCTCGAAAGCACCGCCAAGAATTCCGGCGAAGTCTTCCTGGATGCCGTCGACAAGGCTTTGGGGCAGGCCAAGGATCTCGCCAACTCCCTGTCGGAGCGCAGCGAGGAAGCCGCCCGGGCTCAGGAACGCGCGCTTGATCGCATGCGCGATGCTGCTCGCGCCGCGCGTGAGGCGGCCGAGCAAGCGGGTGAAAGCCTCAAGAAACAGGCCGACGACGCCGAGGAGTCGCTCGAACGGGTCAGTGAGCGCGGCTTTGAAGTCGCCCGTCGGTCCGATGAAGCCTATCAGGCGCGCCTGAAGGAAGCCGAGGATCTGACCGCCCGCGCCGAGAAGGCCGCCGAGGAAGCTGCCGAAGCGGTTCGCAAACAACTCTCTGAAACCTTGGACGCCGCGCGTCGCGAAAGTCGCCGGATCGAGGACGAACTGTCGGGCCTGCGCAGCAAGCTCGATGATGCGCCCGACGCTGCGCGCGACGCCGCCCGCGCCATGCAGCGCACGCTGGAAGACGGTCTCACCCAACTGAATGAAACGGCTCAGACCGCTTCTGATCAGGCGCGCGATATTGATGCGCTGTTCCAGTCCCGCATCCGGCAGAATTATGAATTGCTCAGCGACTTCATCCTGCGCATGGGCGCTGTCGCCGGCGGGCACAAGCCGATGGATCTGAACCTCAATGAGCTGCCCGATCCGCTGAGCGCCCGGCACAAAAGCGAGGACGCCCCGGCAACCGACGCTGACTCCGACAAGCCGGCGTCCAAGCGCCTGTCCCGAGAGAAACGCGATGACGATCGCGAAGCCTCCAAGGTTGAGGAACGCAAGGCGGAACGCGCTCGGCGCAAGGAAGAGTCCAAACCGGCTCTGCGCGCGGTTGAACCGACACGCGCCCGCGACGAGGATGAGGACGAGGCCGACTTCGTCGATGACGAAGAGGATCCGGTCCGCGACAGCATCCGGGACGGGGTCACCAAGGCCCGCAAGGAAGCCAGCTGGCGCTGGCGCGACCTTCTGGCGAACATGGATTCCGATTCCAGCGACACCCCGCCCGCCAACAAGAATGACGACAAACGCAATCGCGGCGGCCGGGACAGCTAGGCTCCGCTCAGACTCAACTAAAAGGCCGGCCGCCCATGGCGCCGGCCTTTTTACTGTCTGGAACGTCCTGGCGCGCTAGCAGCCGCTTTCAGCGCATACGGTTTCGGCGGACCAGTGGGCCAGTGCACGCGCCGTGTCATTGGTCGCTTCGCTGAACGCCGCCACAAGCGCGCTCTGTCGGTTATCGCTGGCGCGGACGCTGGTATCAAAGCGGCGGGCGGCCGCCAGTGTCCGGGTTTCACGGTCGATCAGACGCGCCATGACCCGCATCTGGATCAGCGGCGCATTGCTGGCGCCCTGATCATATTCGGCCTCGAACCGGCGCAATTCGATCTGCAGGCGATAGCGCGCATCCACGCCATCCTCGGTCCGGGCCGGGGTCAGCTCGGGCGTCTCGCTTTGCAGGACATCCAGGATACGATCCTGGACCAGCACAGGGGCCGGAGAAATCCACGCCGCGCCCGCCATGTAGGCCAGTTCGCCCTCTCGCAGCAGCGCCACCTTGTCCACGGCCAGGCCGCGCGGCGCGGTGATCCGTTCGATCACGATCGTCTGGGCGTTCGCGGACGGCGCCTGCTCGTCCTCGACAAGCCCGTTCAGGCGATACAGCGAGACCGGCTCGCTTTCAGGCAGGAGCGAAATGCAGCCCGGGGTCGCCATCAGGGTTACAGCGGCAAGCGCGCCGAGTGCGTATTGGCTCATCGTGCTCATTGCGGCACCTCCACTTCAGCGCCTTCGGGTTCGGCGATAAATCCGGCCGGGTCGGCCTCGAGCTCCAGCGCAACGCGTTCAAGCGCGGCGACCAGAGAGCGCAAATCGCGCAAGGTCGCCGTCAGCTGGGTCAGACCATCCTCAGAGAATTCCTCGACGCCGGGTCGAATGGTGACCAGCGCGTCATAGGTCTCCTGCGCCGTACGATCCACTTCCTGGGCCGCCGCTGCCGTATCCAGCGTGGCCGGGGTCAGATCGTCCACCACATAGCGTTCCGTCACCTCGGCGAATTGCTGCATGGCCTGGGCCGCCACAGACACGTCATCGCCCGCCCTGCGAATGCTGCTCAGCGCTTCACGCGCTTCGGTGATCAGTCGCTCGCGCTCGGCCAGATTGCCCGTGATCGTCTCGATATTGTTCAAAGTGTTGGTCAGGCTTTCGAGGTTCTCATCGCTCAAGAGGCGGCTGACACGCACAAAGCTGAGCTGGGCGGATTCCAGAAGGCTCTCCCCGCCTTCCACTAGCTGGTCGATCTGGGCCTGGTTGGCGTAAATGCGCGGCGCGCGGTCGCCCTGTCGACTTTCCAGCCGGGCGGCGTCCGGCGATCCGGCCGATATCTGGATGTAGGACAGACCGGTCAGGCCCTGAGGCTCGAGCTGGGCTTCGGAGTCCGACTTGACCGGCGTTTCCACATTCACCCGAATGCGCGCGATCACCTGCCCGGGATTGTCCGGATTCAGGCCCAGATCCGTGACCTCGCCCACCTGAATGCCGTTGAACCGCACCTCGGAGGCGGGTCGCAATCCACGCACGGCGCCGTCAAAGACGACATCGTATTCGCGAAACTCCTTGTCGAGCGACGCGCCCGACAGCCAGAGCGTCAGCATGACGCCGGAGACCGTCAGGAAGACAACGAAGAATCCGACAATGGCGTGATGGGCTTTGGTTTCCATGACCTGTCCTAGTCCTCGGCCGCTTGTCTTAACACGGCGCGTCCACGCGGACCGCCAAAATATTCCTGGATCCAGGGATGCTCATTGTGCGTCAGCTCGGACAAGGGCGCATTCGCGATCACACGTTTGTCGGCAATGACCGCCACCCGATCGCAGATCGCATGCAGGCTGTCGAGATCATGGGTGATCATCACCACGGTCAGATCGAGCGTGTCCGACAGCTCCTTGATCAGCTTGTCAAAAGCGCTCGCGCCAATGGGATCAAGCCCGGCTGTCGGCTCATCCAGGAACAGGATATCGGGATCCAGCGCCAGGGCTCGGGCCAGGCCGGCGCGCTTTTTCATGCCGCCCGACAGCTCGGCGGGAAACTTGCTCCCGGCCTCCCCCGACAAGCCGACCAGCCCGATCTTGAGATCGGCCAGCTCCTTCATCAGCCGCGCGCTCATCCGCATGTGCTCGCGCATCGGGGCCATGACGTTTTCCTGGACCGTCAAGGCCGAGAACAGCGCGCCGGACTGGAACAGGACGCCCCAGCGCTTTTCAAGCGCCAGCCGGTCCTTGCCGGTCAGGCCCGACATGGCCTGGCCGCGGAAATAGACCTCACCGGCATCGGGCTGTTTCAGACCCAGAATGGTGTTCACCAGCACCGACTTGCCCGTGCCCGATCCGCCCACAATGCCCAGGATCTCGCCCTGGCGCACTTCAAAGTCGAGATCGTCATGGACCACGTGGGAGCCGAACTGGCTGCGCAGACCGCGCACTTCGATCAGGGGAGCCTCGGTCATATGTCGAGCTCCAGATACATCATGGCGAACAGGGCATCGATCACGATGACGGCGAAGATCGCCTGCACCACCGAGGTCGTTACGCGCCGCCCCAGACTTTCCACATCCCCGCCCACCTGCAGGCCATGACGGCAGCCCACAATGGCGATGACGAGGCCGAACACCGGCGCCTTGGACATGCCCACCAGGAAGTGTTTGAGATCGATGGTGTCGTTCAGGCGCGTCAGGAAGAAATTGGGCGAGATATCAAGCGTCCACCAGCTCACCAGCATGCCGCCGAACACCCCCGCCACCATGGCGGACAGGGTCAGGAGCGGCGCCATCACCACGCAGGCGATGACCCGCGGCAGGACCAGGACTTCATAGGGGTCCAGCCCCATGACTTTCATGGCGTCGATTTCCTGCTGCATCTTCATCGAGCCGATCGCGGCCGTGAAAGACGAGTCCGAACGCCCTGCAAGCAGGATCGCGGTGATCAGCACCCCGAACTCACGCAAGACGGCGATCCCGACGAGATCCACCGTGAACACCGATGCGCCAAAGGTCTCCAACAGGCTCGCGCCCATGAAGGCCACGACCGCGCCGATGAAGAAGCTGAGCACGGAGATGATCGGCAGGGCGTCCACGCCCGCCGTCTCCATCAGGTGGATGGTCGAGGTCCAGCGCATGCGCGTCGGCACCATCAACACACTCAGGCCTGTGGTGAAGGTGCGACCGAAGAAGGCGAAGGATTCAACGGTTTCCTTGAGGCCGTCTTCCACGCCCTCGCCAATGCGCGCCAGCGTCGAGATCACGCCGCGCGGCTTCACCTCGTCTTCAGGACAATCGGCCAGACGCTCGCGCATCTCCCCCATCATCCGGCGCGCGGTCTGGTGCTCACCTATGAAATGGCTGTCAGAGGCGGGCTCGTTACAGCGGCTCAGGGTACGTCCCAGCAGATAGGCGCCAGCGGTGTCGATCCGACCGAGCCCAGACAGGTCTATCACGAGGTCCTTGGGATCGGTTTCGCTCTCGATGCGCCTGAGTCGGCGATCAAAGCGACCCACCGCTTCCATCACCCAGTCGCCCTTGGGCTCCACGATCACACGGGCACCGTCCTGACGCGTGGTCAGCTCCGCCGCTTGGCGCTCTTGGGCGATCGCTGTTGTCATGGTCCCCGTCTTCCCCTGCGTCCCTGACGATAACCGGGAGTATGGCTCCATTATGTCTGTGTTCGCGACGATTGCACGAGCCAGAGTGCGAAGATCAAGCCCAATCCTGATGGCAGGGCCATAACGGCGAACCCGCCAGCGCCGAACGCCTTGAACGCAAAGCCGGACGCATAGGCCGCCAGCGCCAGGATCAGCCCGCCTGAAAACGCGGAATTGATCGCCTGGGCCATCGAGGCGAACCGCTGAGGACTGTTATCCGCCGCATAGCGCAGGAAACCCAGATAGGTGGCGCTGAATGTCAACGCATGAAGCAGCTGAAACGGAAACAGCAGCCAGAGCGGCGGCGAAACCGAAAGGGCCAGCCAGCGCAGGATGGACGCCGCCCCGCCCAGCGACAGCATCATCGCCGGACTCACCCGGTTCAAAAGGCGCCCGGAGAAGGTCAGGAAGACGATCTCGGCGCCGACGCCGGTCGCCCAGAGCAGACCGACCGCGCTGGACGGCACGCCCTCGGCGCGCCAGGCGACCGCGGAAAAGCCGTAATAAAAGCCATGCGCGCCCTGAATCAGCGCCGACGCCGCAAAGGCCAGCGGCAATCCGTTTGACACCATGGCGCGCACTACACCGCCCTGCGCATCAGCCTGGGGCTTGCGGTCCTGCGGTCGGTTGCGCCCCTCGGGCAGCATCAGCGCCGTCAGCACCGCCAGCGCCGCCCCGATCAGGGTCCAGGCCAGAGCCGCTTCTCCGCCCAGCCAGCCGATCAGCCCACCCGCGCCCACATTGCCCAGAATGAAGGTGGCCGAGCCGAATGCGCGCGGTGGCCCGAAAGCGAATTTCTTGCGGGTGGATTCCTGGATCGCAAAGGCGTCGACGATTGGCATGATGCCGGTGAAGGCGCCGCCCGCGATACCGGCCAGCACGATGATCGCCCAGGGATGGGTCGCCGGAATGAAAGCGGCGAAAGCGAAGAAGGACACCAGGGAGTAGGTCAGCAGCGCCCAACGCTTTTTCGGCGCCCGATCCGCCAGCATGGCGCCCAGCGGCGCGGCGATCATCCGACCGGCCATGGAGGCCGCCGCCGCAGCGCCGATCATTTCCGGGCTCAGACCGCGTGTTTCGTACCAGACCGGCATGTAAGGCAGGTACGCGCCGAACCCCAGATAGAAAGCGCCGTAGAACAGCGCGAAGCGCACAGGGCGCGGAATCTGGACCGGCAATGCGAACATGGGCTTGGCTTAGCCTGAGCGCGCCCAAGAAGAAAGCACCCAACACGGTGCGGTGAACACTGTTTGCTCTTGGTTTCCGGCGCGGCTGACGATAGCTTCGCGCCTTCATGAAAGACGCCGTCCTTGATCCGCCCCAGACTCGCTGCGCGCGCTTGCGTGTGCTGGTCTCCAGTTATCGCTCCGCGCCTCATGTGGGTGGGCAGGGCGTCTATGTGCGCGCATTGTCGCGCGCCCTGGCCTATCAGGGCTGTGACGTGTCGGTGATTTCCGGCCCGCCCTACCCTGATCTCGATCCGGATATCGGCCTGATCAAACTGCCGTCCATGGACCTGTTCAGCGAGGACAACGCCTTTCTGGCCCTGCGCTGGAAGACGCTGTTTGATCGCGCCGACCGCACCGAATGGCTGGCGCACAATACCGGCGCCTTCGCTGAAATGATCAGCTACGCCATGCGGCTGGAAGCCTGGGTGGCTGAACATGGCGATCAGTTTGACGTCATCCATGACAATCAGACCCTGGCCCTGCCCATGGCCGCGGTGGATCAATACCTGCCGGTGATCACCACCTTGCACCACCCCATCGCGATTGACCGCGACTTCGCCGTCGCGGGCGCTGCGAACTGGTGGCGCCGCGCCCTGACCCGGCGCTGGCATTCCTTTGTCGAGCATCAGGCCAGGGCCGCCCGCGCCCTGCCGCGCTTCCTGGCGGTGTCCGACGCGGCGCGCCAGTCCTATGCCGAGCGCTGCGGCGTGAACCCGGACACGGTGCGCGTGGCGTTCAACGGGCTTGATCTGGATAGCTTCAAGCCCGATCCGAGCGTGCCGCGCGACGCCGACCATGTCCTCGCTCTCGCCAGCGCGGATGTGCCCATTAAGGGTCTGGACGTGCTGATCGACGCGATGGCCCAGCTCAAGGCCCGCGGCCGCACGCCGCGTCTGACGGTCATCGGCCAGCTGCGTGACGGACCGACCAAACGGGCGCTTGTCGAGACTGGCTTGCTCGACAGCGTCGAATTTGTCTCCGGTTTGAGCCTGGATGAGATCGTGGCGCTCTATCGCAAGGCGACCGTATTCGTCTCGGCCTCCCGCTTTGAAGGCTTCGGCTTTCCCGCGGCCGAAGCCATGGCGTGCGGCGCGCCGGTCATCGTCTCGCGCGGCGGCGCACTACCGGAAGTGGCGGGCGATGCCGGAATGGTCACCGAAGTCGAAGATGCAAACGGGCTCGCGGATGCGCTCGAACGCGTGCTGTCGGATCCGGAACTGCAACAGCAGATGAGCGCGGCCTGCGCCGCCCGGGCGCACAGCGCCTTCCGCTGGGACGAGCATGCCCGCGCCAGCATCGACCTTTATTATGACGCGCTGACAGAGCGCGGACGCCTGCCGGATGTGACGGAGCTTGCCGCCCAATGATGGTGACGCTGGACCTTGATGCGCTGGACCTTCAGGACGGCCAGCGCGTGCTTGACCTGGGCTGTGGCCGTGGCCGCCACAGCCATGCCTTCTACTGGCATGACAAGGCGCTCGACGTGACCATGCTCGATCTCAGCCTGGAAGATCTCAAGGGCGCGGTCGACGGCTTTTTCGAATTGCCGCCGCCCCCGCAGACCCCGCCGCGCAGCGCAGTCTGGTGCGTGGGCGATGCCGGTCGTCTGCCCTTCCCCGATCACAGCTTTGATGTGGTGATCTGTTCAGAAGTGCTCGAGCACCTGCCCGATGTGGACGCCGCGCTCGATGAGATCACCCGCATCGTCAAGCCGGGCGGACGCTTTGCGCTATCCGTGCCGCGCTACTGGCCTGAGAAGATCTGCTGGGCGCTGTCTGAGGGCTATCAGAATACGCCGGGCGGGCATGTGCGAATCTTCAAGGATCATGAGCTTCGCGAGCGGGTCGCGAGCCGTGGGTATCGTCCCTACAAGCGCCATTGGGCCCACGCCCTGCACTCGCCCTATTGGTGGTTGCGCTGCGCGAAATGGGAACGTCAGGAAGACAGTCGTTCCGTGAACGCCTTCCGCAAGCTCCTGGAATGGGACTTGATGGAAAAGCCGCGTCTGACCCGCTGGACCGAGGCCGCGCTCAACCCGGTCATGGGCAAGTCCGTCGCGCTCTATTTCCAGAAGGACGCGGCATGAGCCATCGTCCGCAAGCCATTGGCGTCGACATCGCCGCCTGCGCAGACCGGATCGAGGATCTGCAGCACCGCGACGGGTCGATTCCGTGGATCGAGACCGGCGTCTGGGATCCCTGGAACCATGGCGAGAGCGCGATGGCGCTGGCGGTCGCGGGGCGCGAAACGGCGGTTCACGCCGCACTCGACGCGCTGGCCGAGCGCCAGCATGAAGACGGCTCCTGGCTGGGCGAGCTGGGCGCGGGCGTGCCCATGGACGAGAGCGGAGACCGGATCGCCCCGCCGGACAACCCGGTCACCGCCCACGACACCAATTTCACCGGCTATGCCGCTGTCACCGTCCTGCGTTGCGCGCTGGCGCTGGATGAGCCGCGCCTGATCGCCCGCCATGCCGGCATGATCACCAAGGCGCTCGACTGGGTGGTCAACCATCAGACGCCCCATGGCGATGTGGTCTGGCGCAAGCCCGATGACGGGCAGCCGCTGGAAGGCGTGGATTCGCTGCGGGCCGGGAACGCCTCGCTCTACAAGAGTCTGGAATGCGGATTGCGGATCGCCGACGCACTGGACCAGTCGCGCCCGGACTGGGCGCGGGCGCGTCAGCAGATCGCACGAACCTTCACCGACAAACCCCATCGGTTTGACCGGCTCGGCGAGGATCGCTCCCGCTACGCCATGGACTGGTATTATCCGGTCCTGTCGGGCGTTTACACGGGGCTGAGCGCCAAGGCCCACCTGCATGCGGGATGGGACGCCTTCGTGGTCGAGGATCTGGGCTGCCGCTGTGTCAGCGAAGAGCCCTGGATCACTGCCGCGGAAACCGCCGAACTGGCGCTGGCCTGTCTGAGCATTGGAGAGACGGTTCGGGCGCAGCGCCTGCTGGACGCGCTGGCGCCCCTGGCGCGCGATGGCGAAGGCTACTGGATGGGCTGGCAGTTCGAGCTGGGCCAGGTCTGGCCCAAGGAACGCCCCAGCTGGACGGCGGGCGCGGTCGTGCTGGCGGCGGATGCGCTGTATGGTCTCAGCAATGGATCAGAGCTTCTGATCCGGCATGCGCGCCCCGATGCCTGGCTTACAGACGGCGCAGAATCTCGAGCGTATTGATCCGCTCCACCGGCTCGAACAGGCCCGAGGCCACAGCCAGTTTCCAGATTTCGTAGGGCGGGCGCCCTCCATCCTTGGGATCGGGAAAGACATCGTGAATGGCCAACAATCCGCCCCGCGCCACATGGCCGGCCCAGGCGCGATAATCGGCCAGCGCCGTATCCATGGCGTGCCCGCCATCAATGAAGACAAAGCTCAGCGGCGCCGACCAGCTTGCACCGATCACGGCGGACGGTCCGACCACGGGAACCACATGCTGTTCCAGATCCGCCAGGGCGATCGTGCGCCGTAGCGCCGGCAGGGTGTCGACCCGGCCCAGCTCGGCGTCAAACAGGTCGGGGTCATGATACCCCTCGCCCGGTTGATGCTCTTCAGAGCCCCGATGGTGGTCAATCGCGAACAGGACCCGGCCCGCGTCTCGCGCTGCGCGGCCCAGATAGACGCTGGAGCGGCCGCACCAGCTGCCAATCTCGACAAATGCGCCCGGCAACGCCTCGGCCGCCTTGAGCGCATGTCGCGCCAGAGCCTGACCCTCGTCATCGGCGAGGAAGCCCTTGACGGATTGCGGGTCGAGCGCGTCGCCCGGAACAGTCTGTGTCATCAGCTGGATAGGCCTTGATTGGATTGCACCGCCCAGCGGCGCTCGGCCAGGGCGTCAGCCGCATCGGCGAGGCGAGCCTTCTGATCCGCCAGACCTTGCAGAGATTGAATGACCTGATCGCCATCCGCCGCAGCATCAAGCTCTTCGGAGACGGCGATGAAGAATTCCTCGGCGCGACGCACCGCGCCCAGCGCATTTTCCGCGGAAGCGAGATCCCGGGTCAGGGTCGCCTGGCCCAGCCCCTGCTCACTGTTGCTGATCTGCTGGGCCGCGTCGGCCACACTCTGGGCCAGCGTCGACAATTGCGCGATGTCCTCGTGAAAGGCCAAGGCCGCATTCCCTCCCTGGGCTTCCATGTAGACGCTCACCGGATCGTCCGCCGTCTCTTCCGCGCCGCCGCCATTCACGAGGCGGCTGAAGAATTCGCGGGCGGCGTCGGCGGGTCCGGCGCTCAGGGTCCAGCCCCGATCATCCACAAGCGCGCTCAGTCTCGACGCCTGGGCGCGCAAGCGAGCCTCCGCCTCGATATCAACCTGGGACTCTGTACCCAGGGCTATCGGTTGGCTGGCGCATCCTGTTACAGCGGTGCACGTGCATAATCCGACAACCAGGCCCAAAGTCCTGATGACCATGTGCATGTCGAAGCGATCCTTCATACAGAGACCAACTCCCCCTCGCGAAGCTGGTTCCACATAGTGATAAAACGACATAGTCTCACGGTAAACAGACTTGAAAGTTAATCGGCTGATTAGCACAGGAAAAATGGACACCGCTCGATCCCATCGCCGCCTCGGCCTGTATCCGCCCCTCACCCCGGTCCGATCGGGGTTTCTGGACGTGGGTCAAGGCCACACGCTGTACTACGAGGACTGCGGACGGCCGGACGGCGTGCCTGTCATCACCCTGCATGGCGGGCCGGGCGGCGGCGCGGCGCCGGCCATGCGACGCTTCTTTGATCCGCGGCGCTATCGCATCATCGTGTTCGATCAGCGCGGCTGCGGGCGGTCGCGGCCCTATTCCTCGCTCGAACACAACACCACCGCCCATCTGGTGAATGATATCGAGCAGTTGCGCACGCATCTGGGGATCGACAAATGGGTCGCGTTCGGCGGCTCCTGGGGCGCCACATTGGCGCTGGCCTATGCACGCGCCTGCCCTGATCGCGTGCTCGGCATGATCCTGCGCGGGGTCTTCGCCTGCACGCGCCATGAGCTGGACTGGTTCTACCGCGATGGCGCCAACCGCCTGTTTCCGGACGCCTGGGCGCGCCTGGCCGACCGGCTGGCGCCGGATGAGCGCGAGGATGTCATCGCGGCCTATTATAAGCGGCTGACCTCAGGAGCGAGCATGGACCAGCGCCGCGATGACGCGCTGGCCTGGTCAAGCTGGGAAAGCGCTCTGATCTCCATGAGCACGGTGCCCGAGCATGTGAACCCTGATCCGCATCGCTCCGACGCGCTGGCGCGAATTGAGTCCCATTACTTCCATCATGGCGGCTTTTTCGAGCGCGAGGGCGTCCTGCTGGAGGACACCCGCCATCTCAAGGAGATTCCCGGAGTCATCGTTCAGGGGCGCTATGACATGGTCACGCCGCCGCGCACCGCTTGGGAATTGTCCCGCGTCTGGCCGGGCGTCCAGCTGAATTTTGTCGCCGACGCCGGTCATGCCGCCGGCGAACCGGGCATTGTCGACGGCCTGGTGCGCGCCACCGACATGTTCGCCCGGCGCTTCGGCTGACATTTGCTTTACCGCAAAGAAAAAGCCCCGGTCATCGACCGGGGCTTTTCATGTGGACGAGATCCGCCGCTAGCCGATGAACGGCAGGCTGATGCCGAACATGCTGGCCAGACCCGTCACGATGATCAGGCCCACCGCCACCGGCGCCAGCCAGCGGATGGTGAAGCGCCAGTAGGCGAAGAACTTCTCGCCCGCATGCGGCAGCTCTTTCTGCATGAGCGCCTTGGAGACGACCCAGCCGGTGAAGAGCGCAATCAACAGGCCGCCCAGCGGCAGAAGGATCGTGCCGGACACCTTGTCGAGAACGTCGAAGAAGTCGCCCGAGAACGCAGCGGCGACGCCGAACATGTAGATGATTGCGCCAAAGAACAGCGCCGAGCCCACACGCCCGAAATCGGTGTGTTCCTCACCAAAGGCCACGATCACCTGCAGCAGCGAGATCGAGCTCGTCAGCGCCGCGATCAGGGCCAGGAAGAAGAAGGCTGCGCCCACCCACTGGCCGCCCGGCATTTGCGAGAAGGCCGCCGGCAGGGTCTGGAAGAACAGGCCCGGACCCGCATCAGGGCTGAGGCCGAAGGCGAACACGAACGGAAAGATCGCCAGGCCGGCGATGATCGCCACCAGGGTATCCGACCCCGCAATGATGCCGGCCGATTGCGGCAGGTTGTCGTCGCGCGACAGATAGGAGCCATAGGTGATCATGATGGCCGACCCCACGCTCATGGAGAAGAAGGCCTGACCCAGCGCTTCCAGGAAGGTCTGCGCAGTGATCTTGGAGAAGTCCGGCGCGAACAGATAGCTGATCGCCGCGCCCATATCCGCGGTCAGGCCTGCATAGATCACCATGCCCACGAGCATCAGGAAGAACAACGGCATCAGGATCGACACCGTGCGTTCAATTCCCTTGATAACGCCGAAGCAGACAATGCCGATGGTCACCGCCATGAAGCCGGTATGCCACAGCAGCACGGTGCCGGTGTCGCCCACCAGCTCGCCGAAGACGTTGGAGACTTCCGTCGGGTCAAGGCCCACCATGGCGCCGGTGAACATCTTGTAGACGTAAGAGGCGACCCAGCCGGCCACGACGGAGTAGAAACACAGGATCATCACGCCGCCGGCCATGCCGACCCAGCCGGCGATGGACCACATTTCGGAAGCGCCGGCGTCAAACGCCATCTTGCGGGTCGAGCCCACGGCCGAGCGGCGGGCATGACGCCCCACGCTCAGTTCGGCCATCAGGATCGGGAACCCGATCAGCGCCACGCAGACCAGATAGATCAACACAAAGGCTGCACCGCCGTTTTCTCCCGCCGTATAGGGAAAACGCCAGAAATTCCCCAGCCCGACGGACGAGCCGATCGCCGCCATGAGAAAGCCGAACCGGCTACTCCAAGTCCCGTGCGCGCTCGCGCCGCCCATCGCCATAGATGCAGTCTCCTCCCCTCAGCCGCGCCCCGGGGCGCGCGCTATAAATCCGATACCGCCCTGCGACGGTTTGGCGCGGGAGGTTGGTCGATCCGCGCCCTGTGGTCAAGTTGGGCAATGCGGCGTTAACCGAACAATCCTGCGCCTTTGGGCGGTTCGGTGTCGCGGTGCACGTGCGCGCCCAGGATCAGGCCCAGCCCGATCAGCACCGTCATCATCACGGTGCCGCCATAGGAGATCATCGGCAGCGGCACGCCCACCACGGGCAGCATGCCCATCACCATGCCCACATTGATGAAGACGTAGAGCGAGAACGTGGTCGCCACGCCCATCACCACAAGCCGCAGGAAGACCGAGCGGCAGGAGGTGGCGATCATGATGCAATTGGCCAGGATCAGCGCATACAGCCCCAGCACGACGAGGCCGCCGATAAAGCCGAATTCCTCGCCCAGCATCGTGAAAATGAAGTCGGTCTGTTTTTCCGGCAGGAAGTTCAGGTGCGCCTGGGTGCCTTCCATATAGCCCTTGCCGGTCATGCCGCCCGATCCCAGCGCGATCTTGGACTGCAGGATGTGATAGCCCGCGCCCATGGGGTCATCTTCGGGATTGATGAAGGTCATGATGCGGCGGCGCTGATAATCCTGCAGCCCGTACTGGAAGAAGAATCCGCCGCCAATGCCGCCCATGACGCCCGCGCCGATGATCACTTTCCAGCTCAGCCCCGCCAGGAAGACGATCACAACTCCGGTCGCCGCCAGCAGCAGCGACGTGCCCAGATCGGGCTGTTTGATGATCAGCCCCATGGGCACCGCGATCATCAGGGCGGGAATGATGAGACCGCCCAGCGACGAGACCTTCTCTTCGGGCAGGTCGTGGTAATAGCGCGCCAGAGCCAGAACGAGCGCGATCTTCATGATTTCTGATGGCTGCATGCGGATCGGGCCGATATCGATCCAGCGCTGCGCGCCCATGGCGGTGGCGCCGATCAGCTCCACCCCGATCAGCAGAACCAGCGCGCCCAGGAAGGCGGGATAGGCGATCCCCATCCAGAAGCGCGGCGGGAAAAGCGCGATCACCACCATGGCCATCAGGCCCACGCCCAGACGCGCGGCATGGCGCGAGGCATAGGGGTTCCAGGCGCCGCCCTCCACCGAATAGAGCATGCCCACGCCGATCAGCCCGACGAGCAGGATCAAGAGCACGAAGGCCCAGTTGATCTCGAACAGCTTGCCGCGGAACCCGCGTGGCGCTGACTGGGTGAAAACGCCCATGTCCTATCCCTCCGTCACGGGACGGGCTGCGGACGCAAACATGTCCGGCCGGGTATTGGACGGATCGCGCCGCACCAGATCGCGCAGGATCGCCTGGGCCGGGACGGCGGCGCGCGTGCCGCCGCCGCCATGTTCGATGACCACCGTCACCGCATAGCGCGGCGCTGCGACGGGCGCATAGGACACGAACAGGCCGTGATTGCGCAAACGCCAGGGCAGGTCATCCTGGTCGCGCACGCCGGCGGCGCGCTCTTCGGTGGTGATCGAATAGACCTGGGAGGTGCCGGTCTTGCCCGCCATCTCCAGCCCTTCAAGATCAATGCCCCGCGTACCCAGAGGCCAGTAGGCCGACCCGCCGGGCTCGTTCACGACCCCCGACATGGCCTGCCGAACCAGATTGATGTGTTCATCCGTCCAGCCCATCGGGCCGAAATCAGGCTGCGCGCCCTCCATGCGGGACAGGGTCGGCATGACGCGGCGTCCGGTGGCGATGCGTGCGGTCATCACCGCCAGCTGGAGCGGCGAACTCAGGAGCGCGCCCTGCCCGATTCCCACATTATAGGTGTCGCCCGTGGTCCAGGGTTCATTGCGCCGGGAGCGTTTCCAGGCCGGTCCGGGCACCAGGCCTTCGGCGCGGCGCGGATAAGGCAGGCCGATCTCGAAGAACTGGCCCAGCCCGCAGCTTTCGAGCATCTCGTTATAGCGTTCGATGCCCAGTCGGTGGGCCATTTCGTAATAATAAACGTCGCAGGAGCCTTTCAGGGCTTCATGCAGATTGACCCGGCCATGGCCCTCTCGTCTCCAACAGTGGAAGTTGCGATTGCCCAAGCGTGTATGCCCGCCGCAATAGATCGTCTCGTCGGGATCCACGACGCCGTGCTCCAGCGCAGCCAGCGAGGACATGACCTTCACGGTGGAGGCGGGCGCGTACAAACCCGTGGTCGCCTTGTTGAAAAGCGGACGGTAGGGGTTGTTGTTCAGCGCAGCGAACGCCTCCTGGCCGATCCCCAGAACAAACGCGTTGGGATCAAAGCTGGGGGTGGAGGCCAGCACCAGGATCTCACCGGTGATCACGTCAATGCCAACCGCCGCCGCGCTCTGATCGCCCAAGGCTTCCATGGCGGTGCGCTGGGCGCGCGCATCCAGGGTCAGGGTCACATCCTGGCCGGGCACCGAGGGAATGGACTGCTCGGGAATCTCGCGCATGACGCGGCCCGTGGCGTTCACCTCGACCTTGAGCTGACCTGCGGAGCCGCGCAGCCGGTCTTCATGCTGAAGCTCGGCCCCGGTGCGCCCGATCCGGAAACCGGGATGCAGCAGCAAGGGATCATCATTGGCCGCTTCGGGCGGCGCCGCCTGCACATATCCGGTCACATGGGCGAAATCGTACGGACGCGGATAGGTGCGCACTTCACCCACATCTGGCGTGATGCCCGGCAGATCGGGCAGGTGCAGATTGATCCGGGCGAAGGTCTCCCAATCGAGATCCTCGGCCACGGTGACCGGGGTGAACCGCGAAGTGCGCGACACGGCGCGCAAGATGCGTTCGATCCGGGCTTCGCTCAGCGGCATGTAGCGCGACAGACGCTCAAGCGCGGCGCGCGGATCGCCCGCCTGATCACGAACGATCATCAGGCGATAGCTTTCGCGGTTCTCCGCAAGCGGCTCTCCGAACCGGTCCAGCAGACGTCCTCGCGCTGGCGGCTGCAGGCGGAAATTGAACTGGTTCTGTTCGGACAGCAGGCGATAGGCATCCTGCTCAAGCACTTGCAGCCCGTACATGCGCGCGCCCAAAGCCGCGAACGCACCCGCGCCCAGGCCCGACAACAGAAGCGAACGGCGATTGAACTGGGCTTGGGCTTCCTGCTTGTCGCGACGCATTCGCGCTCTTTCTCAGCTCTGCTGCGTTAGGAAAATGTGCTGCGTTCCTTACGCCGGGCGAACAACCAGGCGAATATCGGAAACAGAAGGATGCTCAGAACCGCTTCAGTAATCAACGGCCCTGGCGCCACAGGGGCGCCAATTGCGAACGATCCCGCCCCCCAGGCGACGGCGAATGCCGCGCCGGCCGTCAACGCGAAGCGCAGGGCGAGCGGCCCGACTTCACCTGCCCCTTCCGGCTCTCGCAGGCGCATGACGCTGAACGCGACCAGAAACGCCAGGGCCCACACCCCCATGGGCGCCCCGGCCAGCAAATCCTGAACCACGCCCACCAATAATAGAACGGGCGGCGAGATGAACCAGGGCTGACGCACGGACCAGATGAACAGGGCGATCAAGGGAAAGGCCGGAGCCAGATCCGGACCGCTGCCCAGTCGGCTGGGCAGGGCGTGCAGAACAAGCGCGACCAGCATGGTCACGATGAAGAGCACCAGATCAGCGCCGCCATTGCTGCGTTCCACCGATGGCCGCATCACTCCGCTCCCTCATTGAAGAGCTCTTCGGGAACCGGGTCGGTCTCCGGCGCCGCAACCGGCTCGAACGGCCAGACCCAGATCAGGTCAATCGGCGCGGTGCGGCTGAACAGCGCCACGCGCCAGCGGCCGTCCCTGTCGCGCACAGCCTGGCCCACCGGCACGCCGCGCGGCATGACATTGTCATCGCCCGAGGTGACGATGCGGTCGCCCTCGCGCAGGTCCGGCTCGGCGCCCAGATATTCAAGCCGGGGAAATTCGGTGTTGTCACCGACCAGAAGCGCGCGTGCATTGGACCGGTCCGCCATCACCGCAACGCGTGAGTTGATATCGGTCAGCAAGAGAATGCGCGTGGAGCTGCGCCCCACTTCCACGGTCCGGCCCACAAGGCCATAGACATTTACCGCCGGATAGCCCGGACGCACGCCGTCTTCGGACCCGGCATCGATCAGACGCGAACGTACAAAGGCGTTCGAGCGATCCGCCACGGTCCAGGCGCTGATGCGGTCCTCGGCGGCGTCCGCCTGCAGATTCAGGGCTTCACGGTAACGCGCATTGCGCTCTTGCAGGGACAGGGCGGCGTCACGCCAGGCCCGCATTTCAGCCGCTTGCATGCGCAGGGCGCGGTTTTCTTCGGCCAATTCGAACTGGCGCTTCCACCACGGGCCGATATTGGCGAAGCCGCGAAAGGGCCTGACGCCGAGATCCAGCACCGGGGTCGCCAGATCATTGAACCCGGCGCGCAATCCGGTCAGCGCCTGGGGCCGGGTTTCGGGACGGTCGAGATAGACGAGAATACAGCTGACGAGGATGCAGACGATGAACAGGAGCGGCGGAAACCGCACGCCCTCGTCATTTCGCCGTCTGGAACTCCGCCGTTGAGCCACGTAGGACGTCCCCCCTGGCAGGCTGACTTTCGCTAATTAAACCGCTTCCGCGAGGATCGGACGCCACAGGCGCAGATTCTCGACGGCTTTTCCACACCCAAGCACCACGCAGGAGAGCGGCTCGTCCGCCAGGCTCACCGGCAGGCCGGTGCGGTCGCGCAGTTCGGTGTCGAGATTGCGCAGAAGGGCGCCGCCGCCCGTCAGCACGATGCCCTTGTCCACAATGTCCGCGGCCAGTTCCGGCGGGGTCGCTTCCAGCGCCTGCTTGACCGCTTCCACGATCTGCTCGACCGGTTCGGACAGGGCGTCGGCGATCATCGCTTCGGTGACGACGATTTCGCGCGGCACGCCGTTCATCAGGTCACGGCCCTTGATATCAAGCGTCAGGCCCTCGCCTTTCTGCGGCGGGGTCGCCGAGCCGATTTCCTTCTTGATCCGCTCACCGGAGGTTTCACCGATCAGAAGGTTCGCCGAGCGACGAATATAGTTGATGATGGCTTCGTCCATCTTGTCGCCGCCCACACGCACAGAGCGCGAGTAGACAATGCCCGACAGCGACATCACGGCCACTTCGGTGGTGCCGCCGCCGATGTCGACGATCATGGAGCCGGTCGGCTCGTCGATCGGCAGGCCGGCGCCCACGGCGGCCGCCATCGGCTCGTCGATCAGGTAGACCTTGCGCGCGCCCGCGCCCACGGCGCTTTCATGAATGGCGCGGCGTTCCACGGCGGTGGCGCCGGACGGCACGCAGATCACAACCTGCGGGCTGACGAAGGTCTGACGATTGTGCACCTTGCGGATGAAGTGCTTGATCATCTCCTCGGCCACGTCGAAGTCGGCGATCACGCCGTCGCGCATCGGTCGGATGGCTTCCACATTGCCCGGAGTCTTGCCCAGCATGAGTTTGGCTTCGGCGCCGACGGCCTGCACGTGCTTGCGGCCCTTGTCGACCTTGTAGGCCACGACAGAAGGCTCGTTCAGAACGACGCCACGGCCTTTGACGTAGACCAGTGTGTTCGCCGTCCCCAAATCAATGGCGATATCCGCGGAAAGGAGACCGAACACGCTGGAGAACATTCTCTGCCTCTTTGGCTGTCAGGCGCAGCAGGCGAGTCGCTGCGCTAGGGCAAGTATCATGACTCCTTGTGCGATGGCGCGTCACTGATTGCAAGCCGCTCGCCCCCCTCAGCATCAGCCTCAGCTGAGTCTTCCACGGTATTTTTTAACTCTGTTTCGGGGCCGCGCAGCCAGCGTCGCGCCATCAGCATGAACACGATCCAGACGCCCACAATGCCAATGAGCGCTAGGATTGCAGGCCATCCGCCTCCGGACAGAAGTGACATCAAACCGCCGCCCGCAAAGACGATGAGCGCGGTTTTGGGCAGCACGCCCACGGCCAACCCGCCAATGAAGGCGAAAAAGCTCATGCGCGACACGCCGGCCGCCATATTGACCACGATGAAGGGCGCGCTTGGAACGATTCGCACGATCATTGAGGCGAAGAAGCCATTGCGCCCGACGAATTCCGAAATGCGATTGACCGTCTGTCCGCCATAGCGGCGCACCGCGTCGGCCCCTGCAATCCGTCCGGCATAGAAGGTCACGGTCGCCGAAACGATGGTCGCCACCCAGGAATAGAAGAAGCCCTGCACCGGGCCGAACGCAAAGACCGCCGCGCCTATCAAGGCGAACTGGGGCGCTCCGACGAACGCCAGCACAGTGAAGATGAGAATGGTCACCGGCAGGGCGTACCATTGGTCCGCAGCGCGCTCGAACCAGGCCCCGATCTGGCCCGGCTCGATATCGAGCACGAACTTGCCGGTCAGGAAGATCGCGAACACCAGCGCGAACAGCGCCAGCGAGATGTAGACCGCGCGAGCGGCGCGCGCGTCCATGCGAGTGAAGAAACGAATAAGCGGGTTCATGACGGTCATATCCGGCAACAAGAGCCTCTGACCTCCGGCGCGAAAACGCTCCGAAGCATAGCGGCGGTACGCATACGCTTTTTTACACGGCTGGCAATCGGGCGCCGCAATGAATTTGCCCGGCCGTCTAGTCTCCGAACGAGGATGCGCGGCGGATCAACCGCCCCGTCTCTTCGAGGGGATGCTCAGCCGCCTTGTCTCGCATGGCCTTGAGACCGGACCGGCCTTTTTCGTAATCGGCCACCCAGCGCCGTGCGAAATCGCCTTTGGTGACGTCCTTGACGATGGCTTCGAACACCGGACGCACAGCCTCGCGGATCGGGCCTTCAACCTCGTGCGCCCCAAATTCGGCCGTATCGGAAATGGCTTCATACATGCCCGCAATACCGCGAGACTGGATCAGATCGGCGATGTATTTGATCTCGTGAACGGTATCGATATAGGCCATGACCGGGCTGATCCCGGCGGCGACCAGCTGTTCATAGCCTTCACGCGCCAGCGCGCAGACGCCGCCCACCAGCACCGCCTGTTCACCCAGGATGTCGGCCAAAGCCTCCTCGCCGAACGTGGTGGAGTAGACCCCGGCGCGTCCGCAGCCAAGCCCGCCCAGATAGGCTTTCGCCCGCGCTTCCGCCTGGCCGGTCACATCCTGATGGATAGCCCAGAAACCGATCAGCGAGCCCCCCTTTTCAAAGCTCGAGCGCACCGCCCCGCCCGGCCCCTTGGCCGCCGCCAGCACCACGTCGATATCGTCCGCCGGTTCGATGACGCCGTATTCGATGGAAAAGCCGTGGCACAACAGAAGCGTCATGCCGGGGCGGTAATGCGGCGCGATGTGCTCACGCCAGATCTCGCCATGGGCTTCATCCGCCGCCAGCACCGACAACATGTCCGCGCGTTGCGCCGCTTCGGCCATGGACACGACCTCAAATCCGTCCGCTTCCGCCTTGGCTCGCGAGGGCGACCCATCGCGCAAGGCGATCAGGATGGTGCGCGCCCCCATATCGCGCAGATTAAGCGCGTGGGCGCGTCCATGATTGCCATAGCCGATGATGGCGATGGTTTCGGTTTCCAGAAGGCTCAGGTCGAGATCGGCCTGGTAAAGCGGTTCGGCCATCATGCGGCTCCGAAGAAAGGCGTGAGTAAAATCCGGTCAAGCTCGGCGCGGGCCGTCACCGGGTCCAGGGAGCTGACTCGGGCCCAATCTGAATGCTGGTTGGAGAACCAGGTGAACTGACGCTTGGCGTAACGGCGCGTGTCGCGCTTGGCGAGATCAATCGCCTCATCCAGTTCAAGCCGCCCCAGCACATGCGCCATCAAGGGCGGCAGCCCCACTGCTTTCATTGCGGGCAGGTCCGCAGCCAGGCCGCGTTCGGCGAAGGCGCGCGCTTCTTCAAGAGCGCCCTGGGAGACCATCTGGTCAAACCGGGCCTCGATCCGCGCATAGAGCGCCTCCCGATCCGGCGCGATGACAACGCCCAGCGTCCGCTCCGGCGCGACCAGAGGGCGAGTCTCCGCCTGGAGGTCGGACAGTGGACGACCCGCAACCTTCGCAACTGCAATCACGCGCATCAGGCGTTGACGGTCTCCGGACTCGATGCGCGCCGAGGCGACCGGATCAAGCTGCTCGGCTGCCGCCCGCAATGCTTCAATCCCGCCTGTATCGTAGAGCGCATTGACCTCTGCAATGACAGACTGGGGAATGTCCGGCGTGGGGGCGAGCCCCTCTACAAGCGCCTTGAAATACAATCCTGTGCCGCCGACCAGTATGGCGCGGCGTCCCCGGCCCGTCACATCCTTGATCGCCGCAAGCGCCAACCTGGCCCATTGACCGACCGAGCAGCGTTCAGACGGATCGATAACGCCGAACAGATGGTGGGGCACGCCCTCCATGTCCTCAGCCTGCGGCCGGGCTGTGATAACGCCCAGCCCGTCATAGACCTGCATAGAGTCCGCATTGATCACTTCGCCGTCCAGCGCCCGCGCAGCGTGAAGGGACAGTGCGCTCTTGCCCGAAGCGGTCGGCCCGGCCAGGAAAAGAATATCGGGCTTGGCCCCCATCAAAACGCTCTAGCGGCGCAGGGTTTCAAGCACATACTGGCCCTGGCGATTGAGGCTGAACAAGACGGGCGCATCTTCCGCGCCGGCCCGAGCGACAAGCTCGCGCGCCTGTTCAAGCCCTTCAACCCTGGTCCAGGCGATCTCCTCGACCACATCACCGGGGCGCACCTTGCCGGCGGCGTCGCTATTGGGGTCGATCTCGGTGACCACAAGGCCGCTGGCGTCGGTGGGGATGCGATAACGGCGACGCAAGGCGTCGGAGATCGGCTCCAGCGTCATGCCGAACAGATCCCCCTCAACCGCAGGGCCGGCCCCATCTTCGTCCAGCTCGGCGCCCGCCGGCGGTGTCGGACGATTGTCCTCTTCCAGCCGCTCCACATCCAACGGCAGGGTCAGGGATTCCCCCCGACGGAACACTTCCACATCCACGCGCGAACCGGGCTCTGTTTCCGCCACGATGCGCGGCAGCACCCGGTCATCGGCGACTGGCCGTCCATTGAACGCCAGGATCACATCACCTTCCTGCAATCCGCTGTCAGCCGCCGGGCCTTCAGGGTCGATGCGGGTCAGCAGAGCGCCGCGCGGCTCGTTCAAGCCCATGGCCTGCGCCATGTCCCGCGTCACTTCGAGCACATTGACGCCGATCCAGCCCCGCCGCGTTTCGCCATACTCGATCAGCTGATCGATGACCGGCACGGCAATGGCGCTGGGCACAGAGAAGGAAATGCCGACCGATGTGCCGGTGGGCGAGAAGATCGCCGTGTTCACCCCGATCACATCCCCATCCATATTGAACAGCGGACCGCCGGAATTGCCCCGGTTGATGGCCACATCGGTCTGCAGATAATCGTCATAGGCGCCGCCGATCTCACGCCCGCGCGCCGAAATGACGCCTGCCGTCAGCGACCCGCCCAGACCGAACGGATTGCCGATGGCCACCACCCATTCGCCCACGCGCGCCGCCTCGCTGTCGCCAAACTGCACGACCGGAAGCGGCTCATCAGGCTCCACGCGCAGAACAGCGATATCCGTAGCAGGATCACTGCCCACGATCTGCGCATCCAGCACGCGCCCATTCTGAAGCACCACCTCGATCTCGTCCGCGCCGGTGATCACGTGGTGGTTGGTGATGACCACGCCCTCGGCGTCTATGATGAAACCCGAGCCCAGCGAACGCTGCATGCGCAAGCGATTGCCGGACAAGTCATTATAACGCTCGAGCGGCGTGCCTGGCGCAAACAGGGGAGAGCCTTCGTCATCCCCCACCCGCTGAGCGGTGGCGATATTGACCACGGCCGGGCTCAGCCGGTCATTAAGGTCGGCGAAGCCATCATTGGGCTGCGCTGCGGCGGTCGCCGCCGACGCAAGCGCCAGGGCCAAGGCAAAGATCGCAGCAGCAAGCACGCGCATGAGCATTCCCCGTGGTCGAAGTCTGTGTTCTGTGGCCACAACTCTTAACGGCGCCGCCCCGGCGACGCCAAGCACAGACCTGTTATTGAGGTCCAAAAAGTGAAACGGCCGGGCGTTTTGCGCCCGGCCGTCCCGTTTTTCCAAACTCAGAACCGGCGCTTAACGCCCATTCTGGGATTCGAAATAGTCAAAGAAGGCGCTGTCCGGGCCCACCACGATGGGCGTGCCGTCCCGCAGGGCCGTCTCATAGGCGATCATGGAGCGATAGAAGCGGAAGAATTCCGCGTCCCGGCCATAGGCCGCTGCATAGATGGCGTTCCGCTGGGCGTCGCCTTCACCGCGGATGCGGTCCGCATCGGCGCGGGCGTTGGCCAGGATCACCGTCTGCTCGCGATCCGCAGAGGCGCGGATTTCGCGGGCGCGTTCCTCACCTTCAGCGCGGATGCGCGAGGCTTCCTGCTGACGCTCGGACCGCATGCGTTGGAACACGCGCTCTTCGACCTCATTGGGCAGATCGGCGCGCAGGATGCGCACATCGATGACCTCGATGCCGAGATCGGCGCGGGTCACCGCAGCATCCACCGAGCGCTCCACGCGGTCCATCAGCTCGGCGCGCTGGCCGGAGATGACGTCCTGGGAGGAGATGGAGCCGACCACGGCGCGCAGGGCGTCTTCCATGATCGAACCCAGTCGGGCATTGGCCCCCGCCTCGTTACGCACCGTCTGGTAGTAACGCAGCGGATTGACGATCCGGTAGCGCAGGAAGGCGTCCACTTCGAGACGTTCCTGGTCGCCGGCCTGCAATTGTTGCGGACGCATGTCGAATTCGACATTGCGACGATCAAACAGCAGGACCTCTTCCCAGGGCAGCTTGAAGTGAAGGCCGGCCTCGTCGTCGCCGATCTCGTTGATGACGCGGACCGGATCACCGAACCGCAGCACCAGGGCGGAGCGACGCTCGTTGACGGTGTAGGTGGCTGTGGCGAGCGCGATCAGCGCCGCGCCCAGAATGACCACAAGGGCGATCGTGAGAACTCTCATGGTTTAGCCTCCCTGACCCGAGCCTGCGGCGCGATTGACATCGCCCCGGTTCCGACCGAGCTGGTCGAGGGGCAGATAAGGCACCGCGCCATTGCCTTCCTGATCCAGGATCAGGAGATCCGAACGTCCGAGCACCCGCTCCATGGTTTCCAGATACATCCGTTCACGGGTGACATCCGGCGCCTGGGCGTATTCGTCATAGATGGCGTTGAAGCGGTCGGCCTGACCCTGGGCCTCGGCCACCACCTGATCGCGATAACCGCGGGCTTCTTCCAGAAGGCGCACAGCGTCACCACGCGCTTCGGGAACAATCCGGTTGGCGTAAGCGGTGGCTTGCAGGGCGTTGGCTTCAGCATCCTGTTCGGCGCTGATGACGTCCTGGAAGGCCGCGATCACGTCTTCCGGCGGAGCGGATTCCTGCAGCTGCAGACCCACGACCTGGATGCCGGCTTCATAAAGGTTCAGCGTGTCCTGGATGATCACTTCGGCGCGCTGAGCGACCTCGCCCCGGCCTGTACCGATGATCGGCTGCAGATCGGAGGTGCCGACCACTTCGCGCATGGCGCTTTCAGACACCGCCTGAACCATGGCGCGCTGGTCGCGCACGTTGAACACGTAATCGCGCACGCGGGTCGGATCCACCTGCCACTGAACCGTGAAGGACAGGTCCACGATGTTCTCGTCGCGGGTGACCATCAAGGCTTCTTGCGGCGTGGTGCCGATCGTGATCGAGCGGATCTCGGTGACATTGACCGTTTCCACCGACTCGATCGGATAGGGCAGCTTCACGCGCAGGCCCGCGCCCGTGGTGCGGACATACTCGCCAAAGCGCTGCACGACGCCCGCTTCACCGGGGCCGACCTGATAGACCGAGGCTGCAGTGATCACGCCCACAACGATCAGGGCGCCCACAATGCCAACGATGCCGCCGCCGGATCCGCCTTTGCCGGAACCCCCGCGACCGCCGCCGCGCGGCCCTTTGCCGCCCAGCCATTGCTGGAACCGGCGCACCAGTTCCTCAAGATCAGGTTCCTGCCCCCCACCGTTCGGGCCGCGGCCCGGACCGTTGGGGCCGCGGCCCCAGGGGTTGTTGTTATTCTGACCGCCGCCGCCGGAGCCCCAAGGGCCGCCGCCGCCTGCATTGTCGTTCCAGGGCATGAATCTCCCCGCTGGTTATAGGGTTTCGTGTTTTATTCGGTATACGAGTATTTGGCGGGTCCGCGCCTCCGGTTCAAGTAAAACCGGTATCGGGATGCTGCGCTAGGACGCCGCGATGCGATCAAGAACCTTTACGGTGAAGCCCGCATCATCACCCTCAGACGCCTCGACCCGCTCGCTGCGGACCTCTCGCCACGCCTCCGGGTCCAGTGTCGGGAAATGCGCATCCCCCTCAGGCTCCAGATCGACTTCGGTCAGGTAGATCCGGTCCACACGGGGCAGAAGGTCGGCGTAAAGCTGCGCTCCGCCGATCAGGCAGACCTCATCCACACCCGCCTCCACGGCCGCGCCGCACGCTTCTTCCAGGCAGGCGTCCACATCGGCGAAGACATAAGCGCCCGCCGCCGCGGTCACGGATCGGCTGATCACGAAGTTGGCGCGTCCCGGCAAGGGCTTGCGCGGCAAGCTGTCCCAGGTCTTGCGCCCCATCACCACCGGCTTGCCCAGTGTGGCGGCCTTGAACCGCTTGAGGTCAGACGGAATGCGCCAGGGCAGATCACCGTCTCGGCCAATCACGCCGTTTCGGGCGACCGCGACCACGATGGCGAGCTTGATCTGGGTCATGCCTACACCGCCACCGGTGCGGAAATGCGCGCATGAGGATCATAGCCCTCCAGCGTAATGTCCTCGTATTCGAAGGCGAACAGATCGGTCACATCCGGATTGAGCGTCAGGGTCGGCAGGGCGCGCGGATCGCGCGAAAGCTGTTCGCGCACCTGATCGAAATGGTTCGAATAGATATGGGCGTCGCCAAAGGTGTGCACATACTCGCCCGGCTCATAGCCCGTCGCCTGGGCGACCATGGCGAGCAGGAGCGCATAGCTGGCGATATTGAACGGCACGCCCAGGAACATGTCCGCGCTGCGTTGATAAAGCTGCAGATGCAGGCGCCCGCCCAAAACCTTGAACTGGAAGAGCGTGTGGCAGGGCGGCAGCGCCATGGAGGGCACATCGGCCGGATTCCAGGCGCTGATGACATGGCGGCGGCTATCCGGGCTTTGCTTGATCTGCTCGATCAGACCGGCCAGTTGGTCGATTTCCCGCCCGTCCGGACCTTCCCAGCGACGCCATTGTTTGCCGTAGACCGGGCCAAGCTCGCCGTTTTCGTCCGCCCATTCGTCCCAGATGGTGACGCCGCGCTCCTGAAGCCATTTGACGTTGGTGATGCCCTTGATGAACCACAACAGCTCCACCGCGATGGATTTGAAATGGACCTTCTTGGTGGTCAGCAGCGGAAAACCATCGC
Organism: Oceanicaulis sp. MMSF_3324; assembly: GCF_030733545.1. Lineage (GTDB taxonomy): Bacteria > Pseudomonadota > Alphaproteobacteria > Caulobacterales > Maricaulaceae > Oceanicaulis. The sequence goes on along the minus strand of NZ_JASHIU010000009.1, from coordinate 336 downwards.
CGAGATCACACCGGATCTGTCGACCGAACACGCCGCGCGTCCCGGTGCCTGTGCGATCGGTCTGATCCTCGCCGGTTTCCATGATCTCGTGCAGCAGGTCGAGATAGGCGCGCTCAATGGGAGAGCCAGCGTAAGGCTTGGGGGTGTCGGCGAGCACCATGGCGGTCTCCTTGGGACGAGGATTTGGTTCAAAGTCTAACCCGGCTGGCGATTCGGGAAAGGCCGCGCTGACAGGCCGGCCTCGTCTCTTGCGCGGATAAACCGCAGCCTGTCCGCATCTCCAGACACTTGCATAAGATGGGCGGAGCGCCGATCTGATCGCCATGACCCAGACCG
>NZ_JASHIU010000008.1 GCF_030733545.1 Oceanicaulis sp. MMSF_3324 | reverse complement strand
CCAAAAACCGCCGCCCCCCTGTCAAATCCTACGGGTGGCCAACGGCCTGTGAAGCCCCTTCGGGCTTCGCCTCTGATCGCCTCTGGCGCATCCGCGACCGGAAGGGGCGGAAAGGTTGGGGTCCGGGTCTGGGTCCGGGTGCGGGTCTGGGGGGTGTGTGATGGCGGCGCGGCCCAAAAGCGAGCGGAGCTATCAAGAGCGGCTGGGAATGTTCCAGTCCTACACGCCGCCCGGCCCGATCGCTCAAGCGTGGCTCTATGACACCACGGAAATGAGCTTCATCATGGGGCCGGTTGGCAGCGCCAAGACCACGACAGGGGGTCAAAAGGTTCTGGAAATCGGCCGCGCGCAGCACCCTTCCACACGGGACGGCTGGCGTAAAGCCTATATCTGCGCGATCCGCATGAACTATCGCCAGATGCACCAATCGCTCATCCCGAGCTGGAACAAGATGTTCCCGCGCGATTTTCCAAATTCGGAATGGACGGGCGAGAAGGACGGCCCGTGCCGGCATGTCCTGCGGTTCGAGCCAAAGGGCGAGCCGCCCATCATGATCATTGTGGACTTCCGGTCCCTGGCGGATCACAGCCTGGAAAACTTCGTGCGCGGTTTCGAGCCGACCGCCTGGTGGCTCAACGAGGTGGACGAACTGCCGCCCGGCGCGCTGGGCGCATGCTATGACCGCGCGGGCCGGGCCTTTCTCGACGAACGGCCTGATGACTTGCCGCCCGTGCAGTATTCGAAAGTCTTTGGCGATCTGAATGCGCCGGATCTCGATAACTGGTTCACCGAGGATTACATCAACGCCAAGCCTGCGGGCTTCCGGCTCTACCGCCAGCCGTCCGGCTTTGATCCGCGTCACGAAAACGCGGTCAATCTGCGCAAGATCAATCCGAACTATTATCAGGACAAGGCGGAGAAATACCGCAACGAGAACGGCGATTGGGCTGTCAAGCGCTTCATCGAGAACGAGCCGGGGATCTCGCGGCGCGGCAAGTCCATCTACGACACCTATGTGGACGAGGTTCACACGGGCAAGGCGGCCCTGCCCTGGTCTGGCGGGCGGATCGTCATTGGCGTTGACCAGGGCTCAACCCCGGCCGCAGTCGTGTGCGAGGAAACCCGGCTGGGCGGCGCGCATGTGCATTTCGAGCTGGTGACGCCGCCCGGCGAAACCCAGGTGGCGGCGGATCTGGGGCGGCGCGTGGCGCGCAAGATGCTGGCCGAGTTTGGCCGCACCAGTGTGACCGCCAATATCGAACTGGCGTTCGACCCGGCCAGCTTCAACACCGAAAGCACCGAGTACCATTTCGCCTTCAACTTCATGACCGGCTTCCGCGAAGTCATGGGCGAAGGCGTGGGGCGCGTCGTTCCCAAACAGGCCCTGTCCAATGACCCGGACACGCGCTGGGATGCGGTCAAGCGCCTGCTGCGCGAGGTGGGCGGGCTGCTGGTGTCGCCTGATTGCCCGTATCTGCGCCGGGGGTTCATGGGCTCATACAAGCGCGCCCAGCTGCCCGGCCAGACGGCGCGCTTCTCCGATCGCGCGGAAAAGAACGAATACAGCCACGTTCATGACGCCTTGCAGTACGCCGCCCAGCGGTTCCGCCCCGCGATCGGGCGGATGACCGAGGTCGCGCCGGGCGTTTACCGCGACACCTTGCCCGAACAGCGCGGCCGTCCGGCGCTTTACGCCCCCACCCCTTCCATTCTTCTCGATCATGAGTGAGGCCATGGGTTTTCTGTTTCCGTCCGCGCCCGATCCCGAACCGACGCCAGAGGCCGAAGACGCCACGGCGCGCCGTCGCGCCCGCGCCTTCCGCGAGCGACGCCGCAATATGGGGCGGTCCTCCACGGTCCTGACCGGTCGCACCGATGCGCCGGCCGCGTCCGCCCCTTCCAGTCCGTCCGACCCGGTTGGGTCTGCCCGCATTCGCCGCACGGGCGGCGGCGCGCTGACCCCCTGGACCCAGCAAGGCGGGGCGACCCGCTCCACGCTTTTGAGTGATCTGCGATGAAACTGAAGCCCGGCGCTGCGAGCGAAGAAGAAAACAAGGCTGGCATGTCCGCGATCAAGTCGCGGATGGCCGAGCTGAAACAGATCCGTGACGGCGATGTGCTGACCGAGTGGGAGGAACTGGCCCCCTGGGTGCTGCCGCGGCGTGACTTCTGGCTTCCCAAGACACGGGGCGGGCTGCGCCGCAAGAAGCTGGTGGACCTGTCCGGCGCGATCAACTGCGAGCGCGCGGCCGCCCTGATCCATGGCTACATGATCAATCCCTGGGAGCCCTGGATCAGGCCCCGACTGCAAACGCCGCGCGATTTGTCGCGGGAGGAAGAAATCTGGTTTGAGGATACGGGCGACCGGATCTTCAATTTCCTGTCCGGCTCTCGATCGAGCTATCGCACCGCCAGCCATGAAGCGCTTCTGGACTGGATCACCTTTGGCAATTCGGTGAAATGGTCCGGCTCGGCCGGGGCGGCGCAACGGCCCTATTTCAAATCCGTTCCGCTCAAGGAATGCTATTGGGCCGAGGGCGAGGACGGCACGGTGGATACGCTGTATCGCCGCTTCACCATGACCCTGATCAATGCGGTCAAGCGCGCTCAGGCGCTGGGCGTGTTTGAGGCCCTGCCCGGCCTCAAGCGCAAATGGAATGACGGCAAGTGCAATCACCAGGAAGAACTGACCATGGTGCGCGCGGTGGAGCCGCGCGTTGATGGCGTCTATGGCGCGGCCGGGATCAACAAGCCGTTTTCTTCGGTGCTGTATTGCGAAGACACCGATGACGTGTTCCAGGTGTCCGGGTTTGACCTGTTCCCCTTCACCGTCTCGCGCCTGACCAAGCGGGCCGGGAGCGCCTATGGTCAAGGTCTGGCCTGGAACGCCCTGCCGGCGATCAAGCTCCTGAATGCCCTGAAAGAGGGATTGCTGCGCCAAGCCGAGCAGGAAGCGGACCCCGCCCTGATCGACGTGAATGGCGTGTTCCGCGACAAGGCGCTGGATCGCCGCCCCGGCGCAGTGAATTTCCTGCAAGGCGCGGACTTTGGTCTGGCGCAGCCGCGCGAGCTTTTGCAGCGCGTCCAGCAGCAAGGCAATCTGCAAATCAATGTCGAGCTGGTGCGCGAACTGCGCCGCGAGATTGAACAGGCGTTTTTCACCGACTGGATGGCGTTGGGCGAAGGCAAGTACGTCACCGCCGAGCATACCGCGTCGATCCGGGATCTGCGCTTGCGCGCCATGTCGCCCATGGTGGCGCGCGGCGAGCAAGAAGATCTGACCCATACCGGCGACCGCGCGTTCTACCTCTTGCAGAAAAGCGGCGGCTTCACCGAGGCCCCGCAAACTCTGGCTGATGAGGTGGTGGATTACGATTACACCAGCCCGCTCGCCCAGGCGCAGAAACGCGGCGAGCTTGAGGAAGTCGATCGGGTCATTCAAGGCGCCATGGCGCTGCGGGATCTGGACCCGGACAGCCTGGACGTTTTCGATTTTGACGAGATCGCCCGCTCGCGCGCCAAGGCGACCGGCGCGCCGGTTCGCTATACGCGCAGCCTGGACGAGGTGGAGCGTTTGCGCGCCGAGCGTCAGAAGCGCCGCCAGCAGCAAGAACAGGCCGAGCAAGCCGAGAAACAGGCCCGCGCCCTGCGCGATGGCTCGCAGGCGCTCAATACGGCCGGGCTGACGCCGGAGGCTGTCTGATGGCCGTGGCGTCGATCTTCCGTCTGTTTGAAGGCTTGCGTGAATGGCAGGCCCGCGCGGCGTTCGCAAGGGATGCCCGCGCCCTGTTCGGCGGGCCGCGCGGCCGCCGTGTCATGGCGGGATTGTTTCAAATGAATGGCGTGTTTGCAGGAGCCGAAGCCCGGCCCGTAGATGCACGCGCCGCCTTCATCGCTCAGGGCCGCCGCGAGGCGGTGCTTGAGCTGTTCAAAGCCGCTGGGGGCGATGTCGGCGCCCTCGGCCGAGCTGTCGCGGCCGACAATCTCAATGAGGCGTTTGATGACGACCGAAACCACCGAAACCCCGAACACGCCGCCGACCCCGGACACGGAGACGGAGAACGGGACGCAGAACCCGCCCCCCTCCGATACGCAGACCTCGACGACGAAGGATACAACGATCCTCGGCGGGGAGCAGTCCAGCTCGGAGGACCAGACGGATACGACGAACTCGACGACCCAGGCGAAGACTGAAACGGCCAATATGGCGGCGCTTCTGGCGTCGCTTCCCAAAGAGCAGCAGGACTTCATCCGGTCGCGCGGCCATGGGGAACACTCGCTTGAGGAACTGATCGGCGGCTATCAGGCAGCCTACCGGTACACGGGCATGGACAAGGCCGAGCTTGTGCGCCGTCCGCGCGAGAGCCGGGAGAATGACCCCGAAGGCTGGGCGGCCTATGACAAGGCGCTGGGCGTGCCCGAAGATGGCAAATACGGCGAGTACACGCCGCCTGACGGACTGGCCAATCAGGTGCCCGATGAAGTCATGACCAAGCTCGATGCGTTTCTGATCGAGCAAGGCGGCCCGGCCGCCACGCCGGAAACGCGCACGGCCGTGCTCAATTTCTACAACCAGCTGGCCAAGGACGAGGGCGCGCGCGCCGAGGACGCCTACAAGCAGCAGGTGGAAACCGGGCTGAAAGCGCTCAAGGATGAATGGGGTGATGATTACGCCGGGCGTGTGAACGGGGCCATCCAGGTGCTGCGCCAGTTTGACGACAAGCCCGCCGAGGGCGAGCAGCACGGCCCCATGGTCAAAATGCTCAATGAAACCGGGCTGGGTGATGATCCGCGCATGATCGCCTTCATGAGCAAGATCGCCGAAGCCACCGCCGAAGGCGGGCTGGATCAGGTGACAAGCCCAAGCAGCCCGCACCGCATGTCAGCTGACGCGGCCAGCAAGCGCATTCAGCAGATTGAAAGCACGGATGGCTTCTGGACCGGTCAACGCCCCGATCATCAGCAATTGGTGAAAGAGCGCGCAGAGCTTATGAAAATCGCTCACGGCGCTTGACGCTCGCGCCAAATCAGGACAGCGATTAAAACCCTTGCTTTCGTCGGCGGATACCCGGTCACGGCCCGCTGGCGAAGGCCGGTTGGGCGACCGCAAAACGTCAAGGCGCAAGTCCGGTATCTGCCGGGGACCTTAGCCGTCTGAGCACTTGTTCATTCGGAAACACTAAGGGAGCGCCGCAAGATGGCCGATACCCCCACGGAAGGCGGCCGCCTTCCCCAGCACAAAGTCATCGCCTTTGGTCAGAATGTGACCTTTGTGGGTCAGCAGAAACAGAACCGGCTTGTCGGTGCTGTTCAGGCCCAGATGGGTTACGCCGAAAAAGGCGACCGCTACACGCTTGAAGGCTTTGGCCTGTCTGATCCTACCGAGATCTACGATGATTTCGGTGATACGCCGGACGGCGATCAGATCGACAAGCACCGCCGCGTCGGCATGTTCAAGACCTATACTGACACCAAGAAGGTCGGCAGTATCGAGCGGGCTGAAACCCTGATTGATCCGGCCAACCCGACGGTCATGGCCATGGGCTGGGGCATGGAGCGCCGCCGCGATCGGACCATTCTCAAAGGCATGGTTGGCAAGGCGGCCTATTACGACAAGGAAGGCGATATTGCCTATTCCGCCTTGCCGAACAGCCAGAAGATCGCGCACGACTTCAACAAGCTGACCAAGGGCGCAGCGGATGGTGACGCGGCGCCGGCCTCGGCGGTTGTGGGGCTGAGCTGGCCGAAGCTGCGCCAGATGAAGATCATCCACGGCCGTTCTGATCGGGAGCGCACCGGCCCGATCCATATTGCCTGCACCGAAGAAGACATTGAGTTCCTGCGCACCTCGGCCGAGTTCTCCGCCGAGCGCCATGTGATCAACGGGATCTCCCGTGTGGCGGATGGCGAAACCGCGCAATTCGGCTCGTACTTCTTCCACATCATGCCGGAAAAGCAGCTCAAGGCTGACTTCCTGGTGGGCGGCGCTGCGAACCGTTGGTTCATCCCGACCTGGAACCCGGCCGTGATCCATTACAAGGAACGGCCGCTGGTCAGCACGAAAGTCTGGGAGCGCTCCGAGAAGCGTTTCCGCTGGTATGCCCACTACGAAAACCAGGACTCCTGCGTGCGGGAGTATGATGACGGTGTTGTGCTGATCGAGGTCCAGCGCGAGGCCGCCTGATAAGCGGGGCGGGGTTCAGGCCCCGCCCTGATCTTCCCTGTTTACCCTTACAAGCAAGGAGCCAATCATGGCGACCCTCTACACCAATCTGACCAAGGGGCTTGACGAAACTCCGTTCCGCCCTGTCCCGGAAGGCTATCTGCAAGGCAAGGCGCGGGCAGTTCGCACGCAACCGGCCGTCCTTGAACCGGCGCAGAATGACGTGCTGGACATTGCCGTGCTTCCGGCTGACACCGTGTTCAACCCGATCCATGCCGCCGTGCTGTTCGGCGCGTTCGGTGCGGGCGTCACGCTGGATATTGGCTGGAAAGCCAATGGCGCGATCGGCCTGGCCGCAGATCCGAACGGCCTGGCGGACGGCCTGGATATTTCCGCCGCTGGCAGCGCCAACCCCTTCGGGATCAAGAACACCGTGACCGGCTTTGATCAACCGCTCTGGAAATGGTGCGGGCTGAGCGAAGCCCCGGCGCCCGGCAGCATGATTACCCTGACCGGGACTTTCGCGGACGCCGCGCCCGACCCGGCCTCGATCGCGTTCTACCTGCCCCTGCTTCAAGGGCGCTAACCCCTCCCCGGCGCGTGGTGGGCGCGTCGGGCGCGTGACGGGGGCTATTCGGCCGCAACCTTGGCCCCCGTCACGCCAGTTTTCCAACCCGGAGCGAGGCGCGCGATGGACACCCGGACCGACATTATCAACGGTGCGCTGGATTATCTCGACGAGCCTGAAGTGCGCGGCGAGCCCGACAGCGCCGAGCTTCTGGGGCGGTCGCTGCAATCAGCGGCCTTTCGCCGTTACAGCAGCGCGCTTGATGATCTGCTACGCCGCCGGGCGTGGAGCTGGGCGATGCGATACGAGCAATTCGCCGCCCATGTCGGCCCGGCTACGGATCGTGAGGCCGAGTTTAAAACCCTGATCGAACTGCCGGAAGGTCTGATCAAGGTCATTGCCGTCAATGATGACCCCGAACTGCGTTGGGCGCGGCGCGCGGGCGAAGCGGGCAGCGCAGCGGGGCTTCTGGGCGTCAACGCGGATGCGCCTGTGCGCGTGCGTTACGTGCTGCGCCCGGACGAAGCGCATATGCCCGCCGACTTCAAGCTGGCGCTGGCCGCGCATCTGGCGCAGCTGGTCAGCGCGCGAGCGTCCGACATTAGCGGCGCCACCCGACAAGGCATCGCCCAGGATGCGCGCCGGCTTTACGGCCAGGCCGCGATCAATGACGGCGCTGAAGGCGGCGCGGCGCTGACGCGGCCCTTCGGCGAGGACGAAAGCCCGATGCTGAACGAGGCGTTCAGCTGATGGATACGGGCGTTCAGCAAACCCGGTTCAATGGCGGCGAGTATGACCCGCGCCTGCATCGGCGGTCTGACTGGGACGCCTGGCAATGGGGCATGTCGCGCATCCTCAATCTGGTGGCGCTCAAGGAAGGCGGGCTGACCCGCCGCATGGGAACCCGGTTTGTCGCGCGCTGCGTGGATGATGCGCCGGGACGGCTTCTGCCGTTTCGCCGCTCGCAGGACGACATGGTGCTGATTGACGCGCGCGCGGGCGCGTTCCGGTTCTTTGATGCAGCCGATCAAAGCGTGATCGAGCATGAGGGCGCGCCCTATGAGCTGGCGCACGCCATGGACCTGCCCGCCCTGACGGCGCTCTACACCTGGCAATCGGCGGACGTGCTGTTCATGAGCGATCGCCGGGGGGATGATCAGCCCCAGTCACTGGCCCGGTATGACACGACCGACTGGCGATTGAACCCGTTTGAAGCCAAGCAAGGCCCTTACCTACCCCAGAACGGGGATGACACGCATACGCTGAGCGTGAGCGCCTATGAGGGCGCGGCCACCCTGACCAGTTCAAAGCCCTTGTTCACCGCCGCCCATGTGGGCGCGCTGGTGCGCCTGTTTGAAGGCGATCAGATGGAGGATTATTCCGTCTGGACCCCGGAAGAAACGGTGGACGCCAATTCGGTGCGCTCCTATGGCCCGAATGTCTATCAGTCCCAGGGCAGCGCCACATGCGGCAACCGCCCGCCCGTGCATCTGGACGGCATTGTGCGCGACGGTCAGGCGGGGGCGTTGTGGCAGTACCTGCATGACGGCGCGGGGCTGGTTGAAATCACCAGCGTGGCTTCTGCGACGAGTGCAGGCGTCACGGTGCTCAAGCGCCCGCCCTCCGCAGGCGTCGCTCTGAAATTCTGGGCTGAAGGCGCGTTCTCGAATGCGCGCGGCTGGCCGCGCATTGGCGGGATCTTTGAAGAACGCTTTGTGCTGTTCTCGACCGCCGCCGAACCGGACACGGTGCATCTGTCAGCGACAGGCGAATACACGCCGACCCAAGCGGTGTTCCGCCCCGGCACCGGATCGGGCGAGGTCAACGACAATGACGCGGTGCGCCGCACCATCGCCAACGGCCAGGTGCTGTTTCCGGCCTGGGTCCATGCGGACGAGCAAATGCTGATCGGGACGCCTCTGGGCGTGTTCCGCTTTGTCGGCCCGACCCTGGATGAGCCCATCAGCCCGGCCTCGGCCGTGGCGCGCAAGCTGCGCCGCGTGCCCGGCTGCGCCCCGGACGTTCTGCCTGAAACCGCCCATGGCCGCCTGATTTACCCCTCGCGCACCGGGCGCGGTCTGGTGTCGCTGGATCTGGTGGATGAAGGCTTTGAAGACCTTTTGGCGCGGGCGGGCCATATCGGCCGGCGCGGCCGCATCCAGCAAATCGTCTGGCAGGCCGAGCCCGAACACCGGCTCTGGATGCGCAACGAAAACGACGAGCTGTTCTGCTTCACCTATGACCCGACCCATGGCGCCTATGGCTGGACGCGTCAGGCCCTGGGCGGACGCTATGAGGACCGCGCGCCCAAGGTGGAGAGCCTTGCGGTCCTGCCCGATCAGTCCGGCCGGGACCGGCTCTGGTTGCGCGTCGCGCGCACTGATGATGCGGGCGCTGTGGTGCGCACCATCGAAGTGCTGGACCCGGACTGGTCGCCCGAACGCGCCCTGCTGGATGCGTGTCTGCATCTGGACGCAGCCGTGAGCTATGACGGATGGAACACCGACGCCAGCCGCACGCTGACGATCGAGAGCGTGACCGCGCTAGAGCGGGACGCCAGTTGCACGCTGAACGCGGCGGGCATAACCCTGGACGCCCTGGCGGGGCGGACCGTGCATTTGCGGGTTGTGGACACTGACCGGGACGGCCAGCTGAGCGCGCGCATTATCAAGCTCAAGCTGGCTGATGACGCCAGCGGCGCGACCGCCAGCGGCCGTTTCACGCACACCCCGCCCCAGGATCTGAGCGGCTGGATCGCCAGCCCGATCAGCGACTGGGCCGAATGCGCCTTGCAGGTTGGCGGTGCAAGCCATCTGAATGGCATGCCCCTGACCGGCTGGGCGGACGGCGTGCGCCTTGATGATCTGAGCGCCGAAGCGGGCGTTGTGGACGTGAGCGCGCTGATCGAGCCCGCCGCCCGGATCGAGGTCGGCTTGTCTCATGACTGGTTGGCGCGCACCCTGTATCTGGACTTTCCCAGCCGGGGCGAAACCAAGCTGGCGCGCAAGCGGATCAAGGATCTGGCGATTGGCTATGTGAACACGCGCGGCGGCCGCGTGCGCGTCATCACCGGGTCTGACAAAGGCGTGTCCCATCACGCCCTGCCGCTTGAAATCCGCGATGATGCGGACCCGCTGGGCCAAGCGCCGCGCGCCAAGAACGGCCAGACCCCAATCAATATCGAGAGCGGCCGCGCCTATGAAGTGCGGCTGGAAATCAGCGGCGACGGGCCGGAGCCCTTCACGCTGGATCATATCGCGGCGGGGGTTGGCCTTGGCGTATGAGTTGCGCCCCTATGCGCCCGGCGATGTGCTGGCGATCGAGGTTCAGCCCGATCAGCGCGGCGAGCTGATCGAGGGCTGGCGCGACCAATGGCGGACGCGGCGGCCCAAGGGGCCGGCGCTGAGCCTTCTGTCAGACGGGCAGGCGCGGATCTGCGGCGGCATCGAGCCGATCACGCCCTGGCGCGGCTATTTCTGGCTGTTGGCCAGTGAGGGCGTGGGCGCGAGCGGCTGGGGAAAGGTCATGCGCGCAGGCCGCCAGCTGCTGGACGAAAGCCCGCACCATCGGATTGAGAGCGTGGCCAATGCCGAGGTGGGACGGTTCGCGCGGTTTCTGGACAAGCTGGGCCTGCACCGCGAAGCCGTGATGCGCCGTTACGGCGCGGCCGGCGAGGATTTTGCGCTTTATGCGATCACGAAGGAGGCGGTCTGATGGCGAATTTGCTGATGGCGGGCGGCGCGATCGTCACCGGGGTGGGCGGCTATTATCGCTCACGCGCCGAGGCCGCCGCCCTGGAAGCGGATGGCCGCGAGGCGCGCCGGGTGGCGGAGAGCGAAGCGCGGGCGCGATCGCGCGAAAGCCGCGCCGCGATCGGCCGGGGCATCGTGACGGCCGGGGCGTCTGGCGCAACGATCGAGGGCTCCGCCCTCGACGTGCTGGCTCGCATGGAAGCTGAGGGCGACGCCCATGCCCGCCGCGCCCGATATGAAGGGCGTCGCCGACAGGATGCGCTCAACAATCAGGCCGCCAGCACCCGCGCCCAGGGCACGATCACGCTGGTGTCCTCGCTCCTGGCTGCAACCGGAACCGCCCTGTCGGGCGGCGGGTCAAGCGGCGCTGGCGCGGAAGGCATGAAGATCCAGGCAGGCGCGAGCAAAGCCGCCAGCGCAGGCGGATAGGAGGCGACATGGCGGCGCGTATTGATGCAGGCGCAAACCGGCGCAGCGGTCTTGGGTTCATCCAGACGGCCGCGCGTCAGGCCGATATTGGCGATCTGGGGCTAACCACGCTGGGCCGGGGGCTGATGCAGCGTGAAGCGCGCAATGAGGCCCAACGTGATGCGCTTGGCCGCCAGATCGACGCGGAAAAGGCCGAGCATGCCCGCAATGAAGCGCGCTTGTGGCTGGCGCAGGAAAGCGGCGGTCTGCGTGAAGAACTGACCACCCTCTTCAACACCGAGGCCGAGCGCTATACGGGCGCGGAAGACGGGTTCGCCCAGCACTTCCAGACCCGCATGCAGGAGACAATCAGCGCCCGCCTGGGCTCGACCATGACCGACGAACGCCGCACGGCCCTGCGCTATGCGGCGGAAGGGCTGAGCGAGCATTTCGGGCTGAGCGCGACGGAGCTGGAAACCAGCCGCCGCAGCGCCTACCAGGCCGGGGCGGTGCGCGATGGCGTGGTGTCGCGCGCCAATGCCGTGCTGAGCGACTGGCAGAGCTATGACACGGTGCGCGCGGAAGTGCCCGTGCTGGTGGAAGCGGCGCCCGAGCATTTGCGCCGTCAGCTACAGGCGGACGCTGAAGAACGGCTGGCGGTGGCGCGCTTCTCATCGCTGATCGAGGATGACCCGGCGCAGGCGCTCGCCGAGCTGGACAGCGGCGAGTGGGATGCACGGCTTGGCGATCGCAAGGGACCGGTGTTGAACCGGGCGCGTTCCGCACGGGAAGCCGCGCGCCGGGAGGCCGCCCGCGCCCAGAGCGAAGCGGATATGTTCGCCCTGATCAATGCGCAGCCGGCCATGGAAAGCCATGTGGCCTCGATCGCGGCGACCGGCCGGGGCGTGGAGGGTTTTGACGAGGACGACATTCTGGGCGTTCTGGCGCGGCGTAGCCCGCAGCGCGCCGCCCAGTTCCGTCGCGAGATTGACCAGGCGCACGCCACCTATGCCGCGCTTGGCGATATTGACCAGATGACGGGCGCGGAAATCAACGCGCATCTGCAAACCCTGCGCCCCACGCCGGGCGCGGCCGATTTCGCCCAGTCCGCCGCCCTGTATGAACAGGCCGCGCGCGTGGTGAGCGCAACCCAGGAGCAACGCGCCGAAGATCCGGCCGCCGCCGTGGCGCGATCGGAACCGGTGCGCCGAGCCAGCGAGATCGCCCGCGCCGCCGAGATCCTGTCTGATCCGATGACCGGGGAAGCCGAGCGCAGCGAAGCCGCGCGGACCTTGCAGGCGAGCGGGATTACAGATCCGGGCCAGGCGCAAATCCTGCTGGCGCGCACCCGGCTGTCCGAGCAGGAGCGGCTTGGCGTGCCGCCCACCCAACGCCGGGTGATGACCCAGGCCGAAGCCGACGCCGCCGTGGCCCGCTATGAGGGCGAAACCGATCCGGGGCGCGCCTTGCGCGATGTGCTGGACATGGCCAATGGCTGGGGCGCGTATGCGCCGCAAGTGCTGGCGGATCTGGAAGCGGCGGGCCTGCCGTCCGAAGTGCGGCTGGCCGCCGCCCTGCCCCAGACGCCGGGCATGGTGACGCGGTATGCGCGCGCGCTGACCAGCCGGGACGACAATGAGGACCGGCTCAGCGCGTCCGAAAAACGCAATCTGGAAAACGCGGTTGCGCGCGAACTCTCGCCCCTGGTGGAGAGCTTCGCCGCCAATGTGGACGCCGCCCCGCGCAGCGCCGCCCTTGTGGAGGCCGCCTATGCGCTGGCGCTCGATGCGCGCGTGTCCGGCACACGCCGGGGCGCGGCGGCGCGCGATGCGGCCCAGGCGTTCACACAGCGCTATGACTATCATGACGGCTATCGTGTGCCCGTCAGCGTGGCGAACGCGCAGGTTCACTTGCCGATGACGCGCGAGCTGGACGGGGCGTCGCGTCCGCGCGGCGGTTCCGGGCCGCAGCGTCGCGGCGATGTGATCGCGCAAGGCGCGGATGCGGCCCTGTCGATCCTGACCGCGGACAATGGCGCCCGGCTTCTGGCCACCGAAGGGGGCGCCCTGCCCGTCTTGTCACGCGCGCGCATTACCGCGTCCGGCGTTCTACGCGAGGGCCAATGGGTGACCCAGGACGATGAAAGCGGGCTGGCGCTGATGGCCGAGCGTGACGGGGTTCTGTTGCCCGTGCGTGATGCAGCGGGCGATCCGGTGCGTCTGGGCTGGGACGAGCTGACCGAGCTGGGGCGCGTGCATATCGCCCGGCCTTCGCAATCCTCCGCCGTCTTTGACCGCATGACCGCCCTGCGTCGCGGCGAAGACCCTGACGCGCCCGGCGTGCGCCCCTATGGCCGTGCAACCGGGGAAGGCTGGCGTAACTGGCCGATCCTTGAACAGATCTGGGGGGATGAATGAACCCGTTCGGCCTGCACCTGCCTGAGCCCGATCCCGAATTTGAGCAGAGCGCCCCCTTGCGCGTCGGCCGAGGCGCTGCGTTTGGCGCGGCCGTGGATGACGCCCTGTCCACCTCCCTGACCGGATTAAGCGCGCGCGGCCTGACCGCCGCCTCGCGCAATCTTGGCCGCGCGGTTGAAAACCTCGCTGCGCCGGGCGTGCCGCGTCTTGAGAGCGATCCGTATCTGTCGGCCGAGGACGCCAACGCCGCCTTCGGCATTGAGGGGGTTCTGAGCTTTGATGCGGCCGTGCCCGAAAGCCGCGCGCGTGAGCTGTACCAGATCAAGAGCGCCGAGGCGGAGCGCCAGGCGCTGTTGTCGCGCTCTGACGCCACCGCGCCCGAACTGTTCGCGGTGGGGCTGAGCGCGTCATTCCTGGACCCGCTGGGCGCGGCGGCGTCGGTCCTGCCGGTGGGCGCGCTGGCGCGATCCGCGCCGGTCATGGGCCGGCTCGCCCGCTCATCCTCACTGTCAACCCGGCTGGGCGTGAATGCAGTGGAAGGCGTTGCGGGCGCGGCCGGGGCGGAAGCAGCGATCTATCCGCTGGCGAGCGTGCGCGAGCAACGCGACTACACCGTGGCGGACAGCCTGTTGAACCTTGTGGTCGGCGGCGGTTTCGGCGCAGCGACCGGGGCTATGGGCTATGCCTTCATGCCCGGCGCGGAACGCCGCGCGCGCCAGCAGGCCGAGGCGTTGAACGAAAGCGCCCCCGCGCCCCAGCCGGTCCGGCAAGCGGCCATGGAGGGCGCGATCGCGGATCTGGCGAGCGATCAGCCCGTGTCCACCGCTGGCGAAGTCATGCAGACCTATCGCGCGCTCGAGCGCGAACGGCTGGAAACGCCGGGCGAGCCCATCGCCACACGGCCCTTGCGCCGCTCCACCGCGATCACGCCCACCGGGAGCCGGGTTGATGTGGAGTATGCGCTGGTTGAGGTAGATGATCTGATTACCTCGCACACCGATGATTTCCGCCGCGATCCGCGTTTCCCCGAAGCCTTGCAGCCGCGCGACCGCACCCGCGCCGCCATGCAGATGCAGGTTGAGGAAATCAGCCGCCATCTGGACCCCGAACGCCTGGGCGAAACCTTTGAAGCGGGATCGGGCGCGCCGGTCATCGCCCCGGACGGGATCGTGGAAAGCGGCAATGGCCGGGGCATGTCGATCCGCCGCGCCTATGCCAACGGCCAGGCGGAAGCCTACCGCGACTGGCTGACCCGTCAGGGTTTCAACACCAAGACCATGGCGGCCCCGGTTCTGGTGCGTGTGCGCACGTCCCAGCTTGACGCCCGATCGCGCATCGACTTTGTGCGCGATGCGAACACCCGCGCCACGGCGGGCTTGAGCGCAGCCGAGCAGGCGTTGACCGATGCGCGATCGGCGAGCGCGGAACTGTTTGACCTGTATCAGGGCGGCGACCCGGCCCAGCTACAGAACACCGATTTTCAGCGCGCCTTCATCGAGCGCGTCGTGCCCGCCGCCGATCGCAATATCTATCAGAATGCGGACGGGGCGCTGTCGCCCGAAGGCTTGCGCCGCCTGAATGATTTCCTGTCCGCCTGGGCCTATGATGACTTGAACCTGATCACGGCCCTGACCGAGAACGAGGAACCGGGGCTGAAATCACTGGGCGGCGCATTGCGCGATGCGGCGGCCGATATGGGCCAGCTGCGCGCGGCGATCCAGCGCGGCGACCTGCATCCCGATCTGGACCCGGCCCCGGCGATCGGGCGCGCCCTGCAAGCCTTGCGCGTGATCCGGGAGAACGGGATTTCCGCCATCGACACGGTAGACGCCTTTGATGGCGTTCTGGACCTGGACGCCTATTCGTATCTGGCGCGCTTTCATGTGAGCGGCGATCTCAACCGGTTGCGTTCGCGTGAAAGCCTCGCCAAGCTCATCAGCACCAGCGCTCGCATCCAGCTGGATCGGGCGCGCGGCGCGCTCATGGAGGAACCCCGCCATGTCACAGTCACGGACGCGGCCCTTGAAAGCCTCGACACCCTCGCCCGCGCCGCAGAGCGAGAGCCCGGACGGGGCGAACAGCGCGCAGCGGGTTTCCGCAGCGTCGCTGAGGCGATCCGCGCACGCCGAAGCGCTGGAATTGGCGGCGAAGGAGGTGGCGGAGAGCCCAGAGGACGCAGCCTATTTGACGCGCCTGAGCCAGAGGCTCGCGCCGAAATAGGCGGCGATGACGCCACCCGCCTTCAATCGGAAATCGAGGATCTGGACGCGCTTCTGAGTGAAGACGAGCGCGCGGCCGCCGCCGAGGCGGACGGCGTGCGTGATCCATCCGTGATCAATACTGCGCTGCGCGCGGCGGCGCGTTGCCTGCTGGGACGCTGATATGAGCTGCAAACCTTCCATGCGTGAAGCGGTGGGCGAAGGCTTCACCGACGCCGAACTGGACGAAGCGCTGGCGCGCATGTCCGCGCGCTTTCGCCGCGAGAAGGCCCGACACGCCAGCGATGCGGACGCCATGAACGCGGCCCGTGAAGCGGTGCTGGCCGATATGGTCAAGGACAATCTGATTGAAGCGCGCATGCGCCGCTATGCGGCCCTGGCCAAGGACGGCCGGAACCGCACCTTTGACGCGATGTATGGCCGGGGCTTTGACGAGGCGAGCGCGCTGCGCGCCTTCAATGTGGGCGAGGAAAGCGATGCGCCCGGATCGGGCGCCAGCGTGGACGCCCAGGGCCGCGCGCTGGAAGCGGACCTGACCGGAACCTTGCTGGCCGACCTCAAGGCGTCCGGCGTCATGGATCGGCTGATGAAGTGGAGCGGCGGCCGCGACAAGCCGCTTGAGCAACAGATCCTGCGGGAAGTCCATCGGCTCAATGGCGGGGATGGCGCGCCCGCTGCGGACGCGGACGTGGCGCAGGCGGCGAAGGCCATTCAGCAAACGCTCAAGCGCGCCATGGACATTCAGAACGAACACGGCGCCTGGATCGAACCGCTCACGGGCTATATGGGCCGCCAGTCCCATGACCCGATCAAGATTTCAGGCGGGTTCTGGCGCGGCGGAATGAACCCGACCGTGCGCGAGCGCGCCCGCAAGGACTGGGTGGCGTATATCCGCCCCCTGCTGGACGAGCAGAGCTTTGACGCCATCCACGCCGAACGCGCGCGCCGCGCCCAGGAGATCGAGGCGGGCGGCGTGCGCGAGACAGTGGACCCGGAAGGCTTCACCACCCTGAGCGATGAAGCGCTGGAGCAAGCCTATCTGGAAAGCATCTGGTACGACATTACGGCCGGGCGGCATGAAGGCTCATCAGGCGCGCTCGATGATCTTGACGGCTTCCGGCCGCCGCCCGGCAAGGCGCGAGCCGCCAGCAAGTCCCGCACCCTGCATTTCCGCGACCCGGAAGGCTGGTTTGCCTATAACGAGAAATACGGCCGGGGCTCGATGATGGAAGCGGTGCTGGGCCAGGTGCGCCGCGCGGCCCGCAATGCGGCGCTGATGAAAGCCTGGGGGCCGAACCCGCGCGCGGCCTTTGACGCCCATGTGCAGAGCGCCCGCCAGCGCGCCAAGGCGCGCGGGGCGGACACGAAAGTGGATAACCGCCTGTCAAACTGGCTGCGCATCGCCGAGTTCGAGCAGCTGGACGGCAGCGCGGATGCGCCAGAAAGCGTGCGCATCGCCGCCGTCAGCCGGGCGATCCGCAACTGGCAGCAACTCTCCAAGCTGGGCGGCGTGGTGATCAGCGCCCAGACCGATACCGCCTTCGCCGCCAACGCCATGAAACGCGCCGGGATTGATTACCTGGACGCCTATTCGTGGATCTACAAGGCGGCGGCCGGGTTGGATGGTGACGCGGCGCGGGACGTGGCCGATGATCTGCGCGTGGCCTCGCTCGCCATGGCGGGCGATGTGGCCGGCCGCTTCAATGCGCTGGATGGCGCACAGGGCGTCATGAGCCGCATGCTGTCGGTGTTCTACCGCGCCAATGGCTTCCAGTTCTGGAACGAGCGCTTGCGCCGGGGCGCGGGCGTGCTTCTGGCGCGCAATCTGGGCCGCAAGGCGAAACAGAGCTGGGCCGAGCTGGACGACGCCACGCGCGGCGGGCTTGAACGCTATGGCGTCAATGAGCGCCTGTGGGGGCTGATCCGCGACAAGACGCAGAGCGTTGACGAGGTGGGCGATCTTATCACGGTGGATGCGGTCAAGCGCGTTCCGGCCGACCGGCTGGCCCGCGCGCTTGGCATGACCCCGCCGGGTAATCGCAAGGCGTTTACAGAGCTACAGCTGACCCGCGCCCGACGCGAGGCGGAAACCCGGTTGCAAGCCTATTTCACCGATCAGGCGGACAATGCCCTGACCGAGCCGCGCGCCCGCGAGCGCGCCATGATCCGGGGCGGCACCCAGGCCGGGACCGTGCCGGGGCTCGCCATGGAATTGTTCATGCAGTTCAAGTCCTTTCCGCTCACCGTGATCACGCGCCAGATCAATCCGGCCCTGCGCGGCGTGGGCCATGGCGAGCCCGTGGCGGCCATGGCCCACCTGATCCTGAGCACGGCGGTGCTGGGCTTTCTGACCTTGCAGCTGAAGGAACTGACCAAGGGGCGCATGCCGCGCCCCGCGATTGATGAAGACACCGGGCTTCCCAATGGCGATCTGTTCGTGGCGTCCCTGTTGCAAGGCGGTGGCGCGGGCATCTATGGCGATCTTCTGATGGCCGATTACAACCGCTATGGCGGCGGGCTGGCGGAAACCTTGGGCGGCCCGGCCGTGGGCGAGCTGTCCAGCCTGTTCCGGCTCTACGCCACCTTGCGCGATGTGGAGCATTCCGATCAGGCGCCCGCCCAGGCCCTGCGCTTTGCGGCGAACAACACGCCCTTCGCCAACCTGTTCTATGTGCGTCCGGCGCTGGACTATCTCATGCTCTACCACGCCCAGGAGGCGTTGAGCCCTGGTTATCTCGATCGCTACGAACAGCGCATCGAGCGCGAGAACGATCAGCGCTTCATCGTCCCGCCCAGTGAGGTTGTTGACGGCTGAGCCGTTGGACATGACGAGAACCGGGTGATCATGCCAGCCGTCAACCACGAAGGCGCATGATGACTGAACCCGTCCAGACCGAGATCCTGCGTTCGCCGGCCAACGGCGCTCAGACCGATTTCACCCTGCCCGGCAATGAGGCGACAACGCCTTATGAGATCATTCTGGTGGACGCCAGCGGGGTTGAAACCGTCCTGGTGGAGGGTGATGACTGGACCCGGATCGTCTCGGCGGGCCAGCAATATGCACGGATCAGCCCGGCCCCGGAAGCAGGGCAGACCGTCACGCGCTTGCGCGCGTCGGCGGCCATCCAGCCGACCCGGTTTCAGGACGCGCGCGCGTTTCCGGCGCGGCCGGTCGAGGACGCCCATGACCGGCTGACCCGTGTGGTTCAGGATCTGGATGCGCGCACCTCGAACACCGTGCGCATGCCGCGCAGCGATCCCAAGCCCATGGCCCTGCCCGCCCGCACCGCGCTGCGTGACCGTCTAATGGCGGGCAACAAAGACACGGGCGATCTGGAACCCACGACCTTCACCGCAAAGCAGGTCGCCGATGTGGTCAATCTCGTGCTCAATGGCTACACGCCCGAACCGGGCGAGCCGGGGCAAGTGGTGGCGCAAGTGGCCGTGCCGACCCTGGCCGAGCTGCAAGCGGTGGACGTGTCCGAGCTGAGCGGCGGCGCCGGCATCGCCATGGCGTCGCGTACGGCCCTGGGCGATGGCGGCGGCGGCCTGTTTGTCTGGCGCGCGGGCGATCATTCAGCCCAGCTGGACGCTGACGAAGTGACGGCCGGGCAAGGCGATGGCGGCTTGCTGGTGGCGCCATCCAGCGATCGCAGCGGCGCGTCTGGCGTCTGGCAGCGCTTTCCGATCAATCCCGACGCGGTGCATCTGGCCTGGTATGGCGATGATGACGCCGCCGTGGCGGCCGTCGAGCGCGGGTCCGCCCGCTATGTGGATCTGGGCGGGCGCACGGTTGCGACCACGGTGTTCGATGAAGGGCTGACCAAGAACTATTTCAACGGGGTCATCGGCGCAGAGAACATTGTCGGCAATCCGGTTGAGCTGCGCCTGCAATACCCGATCCGGGATAACCAGATCGCCACCAGTTCGACCAAGACGCCCATCCTGGACTGGGAAGGCAAGCGGGTCTTGTGGCTGGGAACCTCAATCCCGTTCGCAGGCGACCGCGCCACCGGCTATCCCGAACAATTCTGCGAGCGCCTGAAATGCGAGCCGGTCAAGAACAATTCCTGGGCGGGCTCACACGCCAGCTGGCATCCCGACCAGGACCCCTATAACGATCAGACTTCGACCCGCGCCCTGTCCATGACGGAGGCGGACCGGATCTGGGGGATTTCCGAATACGGCTCGAACAGCTTCTACGATGACAGCTATTCGCCCATTACGGTAACAAGCCAGCAGACCGCCGATTGGCGCATCTTCAAGCCGTTTGAAGACCATGCCTATGACGTGGTGATGCTCGATCACAACCATAATGACCGGCGACAGACCACGGCCGGCACGTTGTCTCCGCCAGAAAGCGCGATTACCGCGATCGCCAAGGGCGCCTCCACCGCTGTCACCGTATCCAATCCAGAGCGCTTCGCCGTGGGCGATGGCGTCGCCCTGCTCATTGAGGGCATTGATCAGCTCAAATATTGCGCGGCGCGTGTGGACGCGATCAGCGGCAATGACCTGATCCTGATTGTCGATAGCAGCAGCTATTCGGGCAGCTTCACGTCCGGCACGGCGGTCAAGCTCGATCGCACCACCGTGTACGGCGCCTGGGAGTTCCTGATCTATTACACCCGCTGGGCGGCCAGGGCGAACGGCCGCCCGGACCCGACGATTATCCTGTCTGGCGCGCCATCCAATTTCACGGGCGGCAAGCTCGATCACGGCATTTACTTCGTGGGCGAGCTGATCCGAGACGTGGCCGAGAAACACGGCCTGGCCTATTTCGACGTGGCCGAGGCGATGAAGGTGGCGCTGTTTGATCACATCACCTTCTTCACCGATAACGTCCATCCCAACGAGCTTGAGGCCCAGACCGCGATTGCGAACCATTGGGTGCAATGGGCGCGCGGCGGCGCGATCAAGGAAGCCAATGATGGTGATTTCCTCAAGCGCGGCTCGCGCCAGCTGGCGCATCTGAACCAGCACGCGCCGATCTACTCGCGCTGGTTTGAGGGTTTCGTCACCTCGCCCTTTGTCGAGGGCGGCGCGGTTACGCGCCTGGACGAGGATTTCAGCACCGATCTGAGCGCCTATACCAGCACCGGCACCGCGCCCGTGATCGTCAACGCCCCATGGGGCGGCGGCAAGGCGCTCAAATCCACCTCGCGCGCCGGCCAGCTGCAAGGCAATTCCTATATTCGCGCCTCAAGCCTGGACCTGTCCGGCGGCGGCGTGTCCATGGAGTTCGATCTGTGGCTGGACAGCGTGACCGGGCATGTGGCCAGCGGCGGCGCAGGCGTGAGCCTGTTTCGCACCTACACGCCGTCCGGCCAGCACATCACCGTGGAAATCATCTTCATTCCCACGGGCGCCCGGCTGCAATTCTCTGTCTATGATCCGGTCAACGGCTTCTCCAAACCGCAAGTCTCGGCCGCGAACTTCCTCACCGCCCAGACCCGCCACCGCGTCAAGATCGAGGCGATCAAGGCCACCAACGCCTATCCGGGCTCGGCCCTGTTCTATCTTGATGGCGAGCAGCTGGGCGGCGCCACGCTCATAGCCGACGAGAACACGCCAGACCCAACCATGGTGGATATGGGCGTGTGCTTTACGGCCCTGGCGGGCGACATTGATGTTCATATCGGCAATGTCCTGGTCAAGGACTTGCAGGCGATGGACTATACCGGCCGGTGGACCGGCTCGCTCAATACGACAGACGGGCTCGTGCAAGTGGTCAACGGCACGATTGTCGGCGGGCCGGGCTCCGGCTCCGGCTCGGGCAATACGGGCACGCCTGACAGCCTGTCCGGCTTTAACGATCTGGGCGAAGCGGCGAGCTTCACGCTGGGCGCGGGGCTGGCCTTTGACGGCGCATCGCTCAAGCTCGCCGATGGAACCGCGAACACGCTCAAGGGCCATGATAATACGGGCGCGGCCTCCGAAGTGACGATCGGAACCGGGCTTGAGCTGGTCGGAGGCGTGCTCACCTGCACCGTGACCGGCAGCGGCGGGACAAGCCAACCCGGCACGCGCACGGTCGGACTGAATGAAATCAAGACGGGCACTGCGGGGCGCGTCCTCGGCTGGAAGACCAATGGCGACCCGTCCTATTACGCGGCCGGCGCCGGCATCGAGCTTGACCCGACCTCGCCCGGCTTCATCAAGCTGGCGGACGTGATCGGCGTGACGGCCCTCAAGATCGGGCCAACCCAGCGATTGAACGCGGATGGTCTGTTTGATCGCAATGGCAACCGCGTCGTCTATGACCGCCAGCCCTCCATTGGTGATGTGAACAATCTCACCCAGCAGACCAACACCAATTTGTTCAACACGATGGATGCGACGTTCGGCGGGGCCTACGCCGTCAGCGCTCAGCGGATCAACGAGAATTTCGCCACAACCGCCGATCGCCTCAATCGCATTGTGGCGGCGATGCGCGCGCACGGCCTGATCTTCCCATAGGAGCGAATGATGACGCACCCGACAGTTCAGAACGTCACCGAAGCCTCGGCCACCGTCATCGCCCTGGGCGCGATCCATTTGACGGGGCCGCAGCTGTTTGAGGGTTTCGGCCTCCTGTGCGGCATGGCCTTCGTCTTCTTCCTGCGCGAGAGCGTGCCGTTTCGCAAGCGGCTCTACTATGCGGCGGGCTCTGTGGCGGCCGGGCTGATTTTCACCCATGCGGGGGCGGCCGTGCTGGCGACCAACTGGCCCTCCATGCCGGGGGAAATGCGCGTCGCCATCGCCTTCCTGTCCGTCCTGTGCGCCATGCCGCTTGTCACGCTCTGGCGCGGCGCATGGCGCGCCGCCGCGAGCGAGCCCGGCAATTTTGTGGACATGATCACCGGCCTTGTTCGCCGGATCTTCAACCTGCCCCCGCGTTCAGGCGGCGGGCGATAGGAGCAAGCCATGAGCGATCCCAAGCGCCTGCGCACACAATCAGGTTGCGTTGTCGGCATAAAGGCCATCACGCCCAACGACAGCGAGGATCTGGCCAATGAGCAGGGCGAGTATCCCACCCATATTTTCTTCGGCGAAGTCGGGGCCGTCACGGTCCATGACTGTTTTGACAACGCCATCACATTTGCGGCGGGCGAAATCATGCCTTCGCGCTGGCACGCCATGAGCGTGAAGCGGGTTCTGGAAACAGGATCTGACACCTTCACGGCGGGCGCAATCAAGATCGGATGGGGAAGCTAGATGGCCCAGGCGCAAGCACCTTCAACGTTCTTCGGCGGCAGCGGCGGCGGCGGCGGTGGCGGCGGTTCCTCAGACGCCAGCCTTGGCGAGCTGGCGATCGTTCAGGCGGTCAACGCTGCATCGGTGTCGTATGGCTGGCGTAAAGTTGAGGATGCATCTGCTTTACCAGCGGCGATCAATCGCCTTTACGGGGCGACTATTGTCAGCAACACATTCGCGGATTTATTTGCATCCAGCTCTGATCGGGCCGCAGTTTTCGCTAGCCCTGCATTGTTGTCCTCATTGGGCGATAGTGAGGTTGCAAGTTCAGCGCTCGTTACATCGGCTGCTGCCATGTCTGAACTTGCGGCGTCTGAGAGCGCCATGCGTGCCGTGCTCTCGTCTCATGGATTGTTTTCCAAAATAATGACAACGCCTTCGGCGCGATCAACCTTTACAAGTTCGTCCGCACTTGCGCAGGCGACAATCCCCAATCATGTGGCGAGCAATACTAGTGCAGCCGGGGTTATATCTGCCTCAAATTCCGGTGCGCGCCCCCCCTATTACTCGGTAGACGGTACAGGGAATTATTGGACTCCCGAAGCATCGCCAGCATGGTTGGAGTACACGTTTAATGCACCTTGCGTTATCCACACGGCGTCATGGCTACACCAAGGCGCCCAGAAGGCGCAATCAGGTGACGTTGAGGCCTATGTCAACGGGGCTTGGCTTAAGGTGGGAGAGATGTCACTCGCCGGGGTTTCGTATCTAGACCCTGCCTACCTGAACGCGCCGGTTTCTTCCGCGCGCTGGCGCGTGAACAACATCACACCAGACTATACTCGCGTTTACGATTTCCGCCTTTACGGTTTTTACGACTAGGGCGACGCATGACCCATCTTGTCCTCAATCGCAAAAGCCATGGCGAACACTCCACGCTGGGCGCGCTGCACCTGGCCCAGGGTCTGTTCATTACGTGGATGCTGGAACGCGGCCCCGGCCCGAACCGGCCGAACCTCGATCGCATCCCGGCCGGGGAATATCCGCTGATCGAGCGCACATGGGGCGACTGGTACGAACGCCTCGGCCGCAAGCCGCTGGTGGAAATCGCCGATGTGCCCGGCCGGTCCGCGATCCTGTGTCACCCGGCCAATCGCCACACCGAAATCAAGGGCTGTCTGGCCCCAGGGCTGCGCCATTCGAAAGAGGATGGCGAGCATTGCGTCTGGGCGAGCCGCGACGCCTTCGCCAAGGTCAACCCATATCTGCTGATGGCGGCGCGGGATGGCGGAACCCTACTGATCACGGATGAAACGCCATGAGCGGCGGCGGCCTAGCCGGCATCGTCGCCGCGATCAGCTTCACGCTGGGCGCGAGCGTGGGCGCGGGCGCGCTCTATGCCGCGCCTCATATCGGCTTGCGCGCCGTGGAGCAGCGCTTGACCAAGGCGCAAGGCGCAGCCGCCGCCCAGGCTGATGCGCGGGCGCGTGAAAGCGAGAACCGCAGCGACGAGCGCGAACATGCGGACGAAGACATAACGGCGGAGCGTCGAAGCTGTGACGCCCGCATTGCCGATCTGACGGCCTTGTGGAGCGTTCCCGCGCGTTCAGCAACCCAGACGCCCCCGAATGAGGCAGACCCCTATGAGAGCTGTTCTTGCGCTGACTATGGCGACATTCGCCCTCTCGATCACTGGCTGTCAGACGCCGGACTCCTGGATGACGGTTGAGCCTGTTCGCCCTGTCGCGCCCTCACCGTCCCTCTGTGCGCCCAGCCCGGCCGAGCCCAGGCGCCCGGCCATGGCGGCCGTCAATCAGGTGGCGGCCGCATATATCCTCGCGCTGCAAGGCCACGCCCGCGCGGCCTGGACCATCATCGACAAGGAGCGCCAGCGGCGGTGCGAGCCGGAACTGGTTGCAGGAACACACGCGGAACGGTAGTCACACAAAAATGGCTGTGTGACTGTTTGCAGAAGTCACACAAACCGGAATGTTCCGGTTCTGTTTTTGCCAACCCTTTGAAAAGATTGGTGGGTGGTGACGGGGTCGAACCGCCGACCTACTGGGTGTAAACCAGTTGCTCTACCAGCTGAGCTAACCACCCGCTTCCGACTCGGAAGGGCCGCCCTTTTAGCCTTCAAGCTGGGTGGGCTTCAAGCGGTCAGAGCCGTAAGATCCGAAGCGCCGGACAGATTTTGCATATCCGCCCAGATGCTCCAGCGCCCTGGCCACCGCCTTGTCCTCTTCATGGCCTTCCAGATCGAGGAAGAACATCTGCTCCCAGGGCGCGCCATGGACAGGACGGCTTTCAAGCTTGGTCATGTTCACGCCATGCTGGCGGAAGCCATCCAGTGCATCCACCAGCGAGCCCGAGGCGTCAGACGTGATGAAGACCAGCGAGGTCTTGCACGGCAGCAGGGGCGAGGCCGGCGCAGGATCCACAGCCAAGGCGACGAACCGGGTCTCATTGCCTTCGAAGTCTGAAATATTGGGTTCGATAAGGTTCAGACCGAACAGGCGCGCCGCGTCGGGCCCGGCTACGGCGGCCACAGACGGGCCCTCATCCAGCGCGCGTTCCAGGGCGCGCGTGGTGGAGGTGACCGGGATCTTCTTGAGATCGGTGCGCGCGTTGAGCCATCGCTGGGCCTGACGCAAGGCCTGGGGGTGACCATAGACGGTCCGGACCGGACCCAGATCGGTCGCCTTGCCCATCAGGGTGTGCTGGATCTTCATATGGTGTTCGCCGGCGATCTTCAGATTGGAATCGCGCAGCAGGTCGTAGACCTCGTTCACACCGCCCGTGGCGGTATTCTCGATCGGCAGGAAGCCGTAATCCGCTTCACCATCCTCGAGCGACTTGAAGATGGCGGCGTAGTCGCGCTTGATGACCGGCGCGACCCCTGAATACCGGCCCGAGAAATGCGCGTTCGCTGCAAACTGGGAGTATGAGCCCGGCCCGCCCAGATAAGCGACGCGCGCCTCGGTCAGCATGGCGTCCCCGACCCGCGCATCCAAGCTGGCGCGCTGGCGACGCAGGGAGTCGTCAATGATCGCCTGGAACAGGGTTTCCACGAAACTGTCCGCCAGCCCCAGATCACGGCCCTTCGCGACAGCGCGTTCGATCACGGCGCGTTCGCGGTCGGTATCTCGCACCGGGCTCTGATCGCCGGCCTTCAGCGCCACCAGCGTTTCCACGAGGCGACGTCGCTCCGCCAGGAGCTTGAGGATTTCGGAATCGGTCGCATCAATGGCCTGACGCAGGATCTGGCGTTCGTCATGCGGCTTGGTCGGGCTCATCGCCTCATCTCCCAATAAAAAACCCCGCCATTGGCGGGGCTGGTGACTTTTTCTTGCAAGCAAGCAGCGTCAACCGGCCCCGGGGGGACGATAAAAATAGCCGCCAAAGAAAAAGAGGTTCGCTGTCATCATGCGTTGCAGCATGAAACTGTCTCAGCGCATCGGTCAAGCCCTATTGGACCGACATTTGACTTTCCGCGCGCAACACCGCCCGATAGCCGCTCATCTGCTGCAAGGATCGCCCAGACATGCTCACCGCCCTCACCGCCGCAACCCTCATGATCGCTCAGCCCCACGCCGTCATCGAGACGAGCGAGGGTGATATCGTCGTGGCGCTCAACGACAGCGCTGCGCCTGTCTCAGTGGCTAATTTCATCGCCCATGCCGAGGCGGGGCATCTCGATGCGGGCAGCTTCTATCGCAGCGTACGCGACGACAATGAGCGCCCCGGCGTCGAACCCATGCATCTCATCCAGGGCGGATATGGCCGTGACGGCCTGCCTGAAGCCGAAGGCATCGCCCATGAGAGCACGCTGGAGACCGGGCTGACCCATAGCCGCGGCGCGATCTCCATGGCCCGCACCGCAGTGGGCACCGCCACGACAGAATTCTTCATCATGGTTGATGATTATCCCGGCCTTGATGCAGGACCGGGCAAGCGCAATCCCGATGAAGCCGGCTATGCCGTGTTCGGCGCCGTCATAGAAGGCATGGATGTGGTGGAGCGCATCTGGATGGCGCCGACAAGCCTTGAGGCAGCGCCGGACGACTTTCCCTATCCGCAATACATCGTCGAGCCGGTCCGGATCGAGACCGTGCGCATTGTCGACGAAAACGACGAAGACTAGTCCTTGAGCTCCAGCCGGAGCGCGGTGAGGCGCTGGGCGACATCATGCGCCGTCGCTTCACCCATCATCTTTTCAAGCCGCGCATTGACGGTCTCAAAAGCAATGCGGGCTCGATCCGCCTTCTCCACGCCTTCCTTGCTGACCGTCAATCGCCAGCGGCGGCGGTCACTGGCGTCACGGGCGCGCTCGATCAGGCCTTCCCGCTGCAGACGCGCCACCATCTGGGTGACGGCGGGTTCTGACAATTCCAACCGCACGGCGATATCGCTCTGGGTCGCCTCGGAGTCACTCAGCACCACGCCCAGAAGCGCAGCCTGCGCCACAGTCAGCCCCGCTGCTTCAATGACCACGGCATCCGCCTCCTGACGCAAACGTTCGGCGGTTTTGATCACGGCGGAATACAAACGGGGGCTGGCGTCGCTCATTCACTCTCTCGGCATTCAAGGCCCGTCCAACCGACAGAACAGGCATAAAACAATTTATCGCTATCCCAGTTTGGTCAGAAAAGCCAAGTCGCTAAACGTCTAAACTGTTTCCTGGGCACAATAGAAAAGGCCCCGGAGCGTGCTCCGGGGCCAGATCCGCCTGAAAAAGAGGCTTAGTGAGGGCGTTGTTCTCCACCACCACTGACTTCGGTGGAGCCGGGCAATGCTGCAAGAGCAGCCGCTTCCGCTTCGGTCCACTCCACTGGCTTGATCGGTTCGGACAGCGCCGTGTTGAGCACTTCCTCGACCGTTTCGACCGGTATGATCTCGAGCCCTTCTTTGACGTTGTCCGGAATCTCGGCGAGATCCTTCTCATTGTCCTTGGGGATGAGCACGGTCTTCACGCCACCGCGCAGCGCGGCCAGCAATTTCTCCTTAAGACCACCGATTGGCAGAACGCGCCCACGCAGGGTGATCTCACCCGTCATGGCCACATCCTTTCGCACCGGCACGCCGGTCAGCGAAGAGACGATTGCGGTGATCATGGCGCCGCCGGCGGACGGTCCATCCTTGGGCGTTGCGCCTTCGGGCACGTGCACGTGAATGTCGGTGGTGCGGAACACCGTCGGCTTGATGCCCAGTGTCGGCGCCCGGCTCTGCACGAACGAATTCGCGGCAGAAATGGATTCCTTCATCACTTCCTTGAGATTGCCCGTCACGGTCATCTTGCCCCGACCCGGCATCTGGACCGCCTCGATGGTCAGCAGATCGCCGCCCACCTCGGTCCAGGCCAATCCGGTCACAAGGCCCACCTTGTCTTCGGACTCGGTCTCGCCAAAGCGATGCTTCCGCACGCCCGCGAAATCATCCAGATTGTCCGCGTTGATCGTGACATGCTCCACATCACCCGCAACAAGCTTGCGCACGGTCTTGCGCGCCAGCCGCGCAATCTCGCGCTCCAGGCTCCGCACGCCGCTTTCGCGCGTGTAATACCGGATCAGATCGCGCAGAGCACTGTCTTCGACCGTCCACTCGCTTTCTTTGAGCGCATGCGTCTTGAGCTGCTTGGGGATGAGGTGGCGTCGAGCAATCTCGATCTTCTCATCCTCGGTATAGCCTGCGATCCGGATGATCTCCATGCGGTCCAGAAGCGGCTGCGGCAGGTTGAGCGTATTCGCCGTGGTGATGAACATCACGTCGGACAGATCATAATCCACTTCGAGATAGTGATCGTTGAACGTGGAGTTCTGTTCCGGATCCAGCACTTCAAGAAGCGCCGAAGCGGGATCGCCGCGATAGTCCGCGCCCAGCTTGTCGATCTCATCAAGCAGGATGATCGGATTGGTGGACTTGGCTTTCTTCAGCGACTGGATGATCCGGCCCGGCATGGAACCGATATAGGTCCGGCGGTGACCACGAATTTCGGCCTCGTCCCGCACACCCCCCAGTGACACGCGGACAAATTCCCGCCCCGTCGCCTCAGCGATGGAGCGACCCAGCGACGTCTTGCCGACGCCCGGCGGGCCTACAAGGCACAGGATCGGACCGCGCATCTTCTTCACGCGAGTCTGGACCGCCAGATGCTCGACAATGCGTTCCTTGACCTTCTCCAGACCGAAGTGATCGCGATCAAGAACCTGCTCGGCCTTGCCCAGATCCTTCTTCAGGCGCTTGCGCTTGCCCCAGGGCAGCGCCAGCATCCACTCCAAATAGTTGCGCACCACGGTGGCTTCCGCCGACATGGGGCTCATCTGACGCAGCTTCTTGAGTTCCGCCTCGGCCTTCTCGCGCGCTTCCTTGCTGAGCTTGGTTTCGGCGAGTTTCTCTTCAAGTTCGGTCAGCTCTTCGCGACCGTCATCGCCCTCGCCCAGCTCGCGCTGGATCGCCTTCATCTGCTCGTTCAGATAATATTCGCGCTGGGTCTTCTCCATCTGCCGCTTCACGCGGTTCCGGATCTTCTTTTCGACCTGCAGCACGCTGATTTCGCCTTCCATCAGCGCGAACACCTTCTCGAGGCGTTCAGCGACCTTGGAATTGGCCATCAGCTCCTGTTTCTCGGAGATCTTCACAGACAGATGCGCCGCAATGGTGTCTGCCATCTTGGCGGCGTCGGAAATCTCGCTCACCGCAGACAGCGCTTCGGGCGGCACTTTCTTGTTGAGCTTGACGTAGTCCTCGAATTTTTCGGCGGCGGCGCGCATAAGCGCTTCCACTTCCGCCGGATCGGCGACTTCCTCATCAACAAGCTCGGCTTCGGCCTCGAAATAGGCCTGATTGTCCAGGAAGCGGGTGATGGTCATGCGGCGACCACCCTCGACCAGCACTTTCACCGTGCCGTCGGGCAGTTTGAGAAGTTGCAGCACGGACGCAACCACACCGTCGGTATAGACCGCTTCATGGGCGGGATCGTCATCCGCAGCGTTCTTCTGGGTCGCCAGCAGGATCTGCTTGTCCGCGCGCATGACTTCTTCGAGCGCCCGCACCGATTTCTCGCGGCCCACAAACAGGGGCACGATCATGTGCGGGAACACGACGATGTCGCGCAGCGGCAGCAGGGGAAGCGTTTTTGTTTCGCTCATAGTCATTCTCCAATGGGCCGGGTCGCCCCCGCTCCGGGGCGCAACTCAACCGCGCCGACCCTTGCGGCGTCGGCCTCACGACCAAGCCCTCTTATCAAGCCGAGCCTCGCCGTGTTCGCGTACCCAAACAAGTGGAGGCGGCGCCTTGAGGCTTCAAGCCTGAGGTTCAGCGCGGTCTGCAGCCTGATCCGTCCTGCCCGAGAGTATCCGGGCTGAGTTTGGACTTTATGAAGCGGCTGAACGCGCTCCTGCCAAACCCACATGGCTCAACAGCTCATCGTGGGTCGGCCAGTCATCTTCCAGACCGCATTCACTGCAGAAGGCCAGCCAATCGGTTTGCTGCAACAAGCGCTCAAACTGGGCGGGCGGCACGGGCCGGCTGAAGAGATAGCCCTGGAACTTCCAACAGCCCAGACGCGTGAGCGTTTGCGCTTCCTCTGGCGATTCAACGCCTTCGGCGAGCACCTCCAGACGCAAGCCCGCGGCCAGCGAGACAATGGCCTGGGTCAGCATTTGCCGCTTGCTGTCTGTGTTGATGCCCGTGACGAAGGACCGGTCGATCTTCACCAGATGCACCGGGACCGCGATGAGTGAGGCGATCGAGGCCCGCCCGGTGCCGAAATCATCCAGCGCGAGACGAAACCCTGCTGCCGCCAGGTCTTCCGCCGCCGCCCTGACCGCAGGCTTGCCGCCATCAATCAGGATCGATTCCATAAGCTCGATCATGACCTCGGAGCGTGCGATCCCACGCGCATCCGTTTCCCGTTCAAGCGTCTCGAGGAACGTGGAATCCGAGAGCTTGTCGGCTGTTATGTTGAAGCACAGATGGGGCAGATCCAGTCCGCGTTCTTTCCATTGGACAAAGTCATCGAGCGCACGGGTCAGAATGCAGGCATCAATCGTTTCGGTCAGTTTGGAACGCTCGGAGATGACGAGAAATGTGGCCGGCGTCAGCAAGCCGTGCACAGGGTGCCGCCAGCGCGCCAGCACCTCGGCCCCGTAGACCTTTCCGGTCAGCGCATCCACCTGAACCTGATAGAAGGGTTCGAACTGTCCGCTTGCGATCGCCGGCTCCAGATCCCGTGTCAGCGATTGGACAAGCGCCTGTCGCGAGCTCAGTGAGCAATCGTAAAAATGAATCCGGCCGCGCCCATTGGTCTTGATCTCGTAGAGCGCCAGATCCGCTTCCAGCAGGACATCATCGACCGATTTCTTCTCTCCGGCCCGAGCAAAGGTGATCCCGATGCTGGCGCTGATCTGGGCCTGGTACCCTGCGATCATCACAGGCTGCGAAATCTCACGGATCAATTGCTGCGCCATTTCCAGCAAGGGTTCCTGGGCATCGTTATCAATCGGAATCAGCAAGACGAATTCATCGCCCCCGATCCGGGTGGCCATGCCGTGCTCACCGGCAGCCCGGATCAGAATCTCGCTCACGCGAGACAGGACCTCGTCGCCCGCCCCATGCCCCAGGGTGTCGTTGACCCGTTTGAAATGGTCCAGATCCACGTGAACGACCGCCAGGCACTCTCCCAGCCGGCCTGAAACCAGCACAGTCTCCAGCTGACGCGACAAGGCCCGACGGTTTGGCAGCCCCGTCAAAGGGTCCGTGAGCGCCAGCTTCATCGCCGCGTCCTTGGCTTCTTTCAGCCGTGTGGCCATGGCCTGACTGTCCGCCAGAAGAACGGACTGGGTCTTCATGACATAGAGCAGGTCGATAGACGGGTCGGCCGGTGAGAAGTCCCGCTCTGTCAGATTGAACAGGTCCACCGCCTTGGACAGCTGCACGCCGAAGGAGGCGTTGAAGACGTACAAGCCCGGCGTGGCGGGTGTGGGACACAGATGAACCCGCAGAACAAAGGGCTCGGTTGCATCAGGGGCCGAAAACTCGACAGACACCCGTTCATTGAGGAACTGGGAAATCTCCTGTGACTTCCGAAGTGAGCGTGGGCTTCTGACCTTGAACACATCGAAGAACCGGCGCTGCACCGCTTGCTCACCCACCACCTTCTTCAAGGACGGAGCCAGGTGTACGATCTTTCCTTCACCATCGACAAACCCACCGAACGGGAGGATCTGGTCCAGGAAGGCCGTCTGAGCGGTGCTGGCCTTCATCAGGTCACTCCTGCAGCCGGATGGTGAAGCTGGCCCTTGCATCCGACACCGCAGGCGTCTCGTCCTGTGTGAGTTCGATCGCTTGTCCGGTTTGCTCGGACAGGCCGCGGACGAGACCCATGACCATGGATTCCAGCCCTTCGCGATCACTGAAATAGCGCAGAGAGAAAACGTTCTCCGCCAACTCGACGAAATCAAATGAGGGCGGCTTGAGATGCGGCATGGACAGCTTGATGCGCTCATGCAGCTCATTCAGGCCATCCAGACGCTCGAGGAGGTCATTGCCGCCAAAGCGGAGCAATTGTCCGATCGCGGTTTGCCCCGAATAGTCGACCCAAAATGTTCCGAACACCTCCAGAACCTGAGATGCCGGCATGTCGTATTTGGCCGAAATCGTTTTCACGAGATCGTAAGTCACTGCGTCGGGATAGGTCGCCATCGCCTCGAACTCGTCATCTGACAATCCGACGGACTGACAGATTTCAGACCAGTCCCGCTGGCCGAAATACTCAACGATGAAGGCCCGCACCCCCTGATTGACCATTCCATACATGGCCGCCAGCTCTCCCATCTGTTCAAAGACAGGATTTCGCGTCGAGCATAACAAACCGTGACACAGCTGTGCGGCCCACCGTGGTCACAAAAAAGGCCGGAGCTTCACGCTCCGGCCTTTGTTTCGATCAATGCGGCAAGTCTGCGAGATCAGGCGCCCTGTTTCGGGGTCGCCGCTTCGCCCTTGGACTTGGCGTAGATGTAAAGCGGGGTCGCATCGCCGGTCACAACCTCGGCGTTGACCACGACCTCTTCGACGCCTTCAAGGCTGGGCAGATCAAACATGGTGTCGAGCAGAATGCCCTCCATGATCGACCGCAGGCCGCGCGCGCCGGTCTTGCGGGCGATGGCCTTGTCGGCGATGGCGGTCAGCGCGTCCTCGGTGAAAGAGAGGCCCACGCCTTCCATCTCGAACAGGCGCTGGTACTGCTTGACCAGCGCGTTCTTCGGCTCGGTCAGGATCTGAACCAGGGCTGCAACGTCGAGATCTTCCAAGGTCGCGATCACAGGCAGACGGCCAACGAATTCGGGGATCAGACCAAACTTGGTCAGATCGTCCGGCTCCACCTCGGCTAGCACTTCACCCTGACGGCGGGCGTCCGGATCGCGCACATCGGCGCCAAAGCCGACGGCGGAGCCTTTGCCGCGCTGGGAGATGATGCCTTCAAGGCCGGCGAATGCGCCGCCCACGATGAACAGGATATTGGTGGTGTCCACCTGCAGGAATTCCTGCTGGGGATGCTTGCGGCCACCCTGGGGCGGAACCGAAGCCACCGTGCCTTCCATGATCTTCAGAAGCGCCTGCTGCACGCCCTCGCCCGACACGTCGCGCGTTATGGACGGATTGTCGGATTTGCGGCTGATCTTGTCGATTTCGTCGATATAGACGATGCCGCGCTGGGCGCGCTCGACATTGTAGTCCGCCGCCTGCAGCAGCTTGAGAACGATGTTCTCCACGTCCTCGCCCACATAACCGGCTTCGGTCAGCGTGGTGGCGTCGGCCATGGTGAAGGGCACGTCCAGGATCCGCGCCAGCGTCTGGGCCAGCAGCGTCTTGCCGCAACCGGTCGGCCCGATCAGCAGGATGTTGGACTTGGACAGCTCCACCTCGCCGTTCTGGCCGGCATGGTTGAGACGCTTGTAGTGATTGTGCACCGCAACCGAGAGCACGCGCTTGGCCTTGGCCTGGCCAATGACATAGTCCTGCAGGACCTGAAAGATTTCCTGCGGGCTGGGCACGCCCTCATTGGATTTCACAAGCGAGGTCTTGTTCTCCTCGCGGATGATGTCCATGCACAGCTCAACGCACTCATCGCAGATGAATACGGTCGGTCCTGCGATCAGCTTGCGGACCTCATGCTGGCTCTTGCCGCAGAAGGAGCAATACAGAGTGCTCTTTCCGTCGCCTGTGGTCGCCTTGGTCATGGCTGCTCCCGTCGGTCCCGCTGTGCGCCGTAGCGCGGTTGGTTCGCTGTGGCCTTTAAGGTCACTTCATAGCTCAAAGTGACTCGACCCGTTCCTGCAAGATCAAGGCCGGACCTTAGCGAAACGTTTCCATAGCGCATGTGATCACAG
The DNA here is from genome assembly GCF_030733545.1 of Oceanicaulis sp. MMSF_3324. Taxonomy (GTDB): domain Bacteria; phylum Pseudomonadota; class Alphaproteobacteria; order Caulobacterales; family Maricaulaceae; genus Oceanicaulis. The sequence goes on along the minus strand of NZ_JASHIU010000008.1, from coordinate 129,005 downwards.
CCAGAGGGGTTGGATCAAGCATGCAAAACCGCGCTGACCCGGTCTGGCGCAGCGCGGCTCACATGCTCAGAACTGAGACAGACCTGACCGAAATCAGGACGCTTCAGCCCCGCCGCGCTTTTCGTAAACATGGTCGATGAGGCCGAATTCCTTGGCTTCATTCGCATCCATGTAGAAGTCCCGGTCCAGGGTTTTCTCGACTTTTTCAAGCGGCTGGCCGGTGTGCTTGACGTAAATCTCGTTCATGCGGCGCTTGATCTTGAGGATGTCCTCGCCGTGACGCTCGATATCGGCGGCCGTGCCGCGGAAACCGCCGGACGGCTGGTGCAGCATGATGCGCGCATTGGGCGTGGCGAAGCGCATGTCCTTGTCGCCCGCCGCCAGCAGCAGCGAGCCCATGGACGCCGCCATGCCGATGCAGGCCGTGGCGACCGGCGAGCTGATGTACTGCATGGTGTCATAGATCGCGAGACCCGCGCTGACCGAACCGCCAGGCGAGTTGATGTACATGGCGATTTCCTTGTTCGGGTTTTCCGACTCAAGAAACAGAAGCTGGGCCACCATCAGGCTGGCCATATGGTCTTCGATCGGGCCTGTGACGAAAACGATGCGTTCCTTCAGCAGGCGCGAATAGATGTCGTAGGCGCGTTCGCCCCGCGCACTTTGCTCGACCACCATGGGAACGAGGTTCATCATCACATCCTGCGGCTCACGCATAGCCAGCTCCTCAAGGAAAGCAGTGTTCGTCTAGGTCGGCCCGATATGGCCATGGACCCGCACTGTGACAAGCCGCGCGGCTGCGCGCAAACCCTCAAATGCACAAGGCCCGGGCCTTTTCCCTCTCAGGCGAGAAGAAAACGACCCGGGCCTTCATGGTCCCGATCGGGTTAAGGCTGGATTAGTCCTCGTCGGACTTGGCTGCCTTTTTCTTCGGAGCCGCCTTTTTCTTCGCCGGAGCCTTTTTCTTGGCGGGCTTTTTCTCTTCAGCGGCCGGCGCTTCATCGTCTTCAGCGAACAGCGCTTCGCGATCGATCTCCTGATCGGTCACTTCGGCCAGTTCGAGAATATAATCGACGACCTTTTCTTCATAGATCGGCGCGCGCAGGGCCTGAATGGCGCCCGGATTCTTCTGGTAGAACTCGACGACTTCACGTTCGCGGCCCTGAAAGCGTTGCGCTTCCTGGTTCACGGCGCGCGCCAGCTCTTCCTGGGTGACGTCCACATTGGCCTTGCGGCCGATTTCCGCCAGCACCAGGCCCAGACGCACGCGGCGCTCGGCGATCTTGCGATAGTCAGCCTTGAGCTCGTCCTCAGACTTGCCCTTGTCTTCATCGTCAAGCTGGTCGTTTTCGATGGCGTTCTGAACTTCACGCCAGATCTGCTCGAATTCCTGATCGACCATCTTGGCCGGCAGCTCGACCGCGTCGTGCGCCGAATCAAGTTCGTCCAGCAAGGAGCGCTTGACCTTCATGCGAGACGCCTGGGCGTGCTCGCTTTCAAAGCGCTTGGACAGGGCGTCTTTCAGGGATTCCAGATCGGACAGGCCCAGGCGCTCAGCCAGGGAATCATCGATCTGAGTCTCGCCCGGAGCCTGGACTTCCTTCACCTCGGTGGCGAAGACCGCGTCCTTACCCGCCAGGTGTTCGGCCTGGTATTGCTCGGGGAAAGTCACTTTGACCTCGACCTTGTCGCCCGCCTTGGCGCCGACGAGCTGGTCTTCAAAGCCGGGGATGAACTGGCCCGAACCGATCACCAGTTCAGCGCCCTCAGCGGCGCCGCCCTGGAATTCCTCACCGTCGATGGAGCCGACAAAGTCGATGACGAGCTTGTCGCCCTCAACAGCCTTGCCCTTCTTCTCTTCGTAAGAGACGGCCTGCTTGGCCAGCTCTTCGAGCGCTTCGTCGATCTGCTCGTCCGCAACGCTTGCGACCGGACGGGTCAGCTTGAGGGTCTTGGGATCGACGGTGTCGAATTCCGGCATGATCTCGAGGCTGATCTCGAAAGAGAAGTCCGAGCCGTTTTTCAGAACGTCTTCAGGCTCCGACTTCACATCAACGGCCGGCTGGGACGCCGGACGGATGTTGCGCTCGTCCAGGGTTTCCTGGGTGGCTTGCGGCACCAGCTCCTGAAGGATGTCGCCCATGATCGAGGCGCCAAACATCTTGCGGATGTGATTGGCGGGCACCTTGCCCGGGCGGAAGCCTTTCAGGCGCACTTCAGGACGGATCTCTTCGATCTTGGCGGTCAGTTTGGCTTCGAGCTCCGACGCGGGCACGACAACCTCAAACGTGCGCGAGAGCCCTTCAGCGGATTTTTCAACTACGTTCATCTTGGCGAGGCCTTGTTAGAAAGCGGTCGCCGCCATGCACGGACGCGCAATGCACGCCGGCGGCGGCCGGGAATGAGCGCGCGTTATGTCATGCAGAATTTGCAGACGCAACGCCCAGCGGCGGTGAATATATGCAGTCCGGCGCCCCGGTCAGTAAAAACCGGAGCGGCGCGAAGAGGCAGATCATGCCTTATCAGCATTATACCTGCTCAACTCAATCAAAACTTCTGCGCCAGCTCAGTGAGATTTCATTGTTCGAATCCCCGCTGACCTCCGACGCCAGCACAAGGGACGGGTTAAGACGCCATTCGATCCGGGCCGAACCCAGCGCCTGCCCCACCCCGGATTCGAGCTCCAGATAGACATCTTCGGTCAGCTGACGCCCACCGAGCACGGTAATGGCGCCGTCTGCGTTCTGCCGCACATCAAGCCGGTCCACGCCCAAGGTGGCGCGCACATCCGCCATCGCGTCCATCCAGCCCGCCCCTGACAGTTGCGCCGCCAGTTGGGACGCCTGCAGCGCACTGAGGTCGGACACGCCGGATCCGAACAAAAGGCGAGAGAGAATTTCATCTTCGGGCAGGCTGGGCGTGCTTTCAAAATGCACTTCCGGCGCCCGCACCGAACCTTCGACACGCCCGATGACGGTAAGGTCGTCCGCTTCGTGACGCGCCTCAATCGCCAGACGGGTCTGCGCCACAGGGCCATCAAACGTCACCCGGCCCGAAACCAGGTTGAACTGAGCTGTCAGGAGCGAAGCCTGTCCGGAGATGAGATTGGCCTGACCCGACAGCCGCGGTTGTTGCGCAGATCCGGTCACGTGAACATCAGCGGACCATTCCGAGCTGAAGGCCCGGCTTGAAACCATCAAGCGGTCATCCGCACGCAATTGATAATCAAGCTCGATCCGGACAGGCCGTCGATAAGCCCGGTCCAGTACGTCGGGGCGGTTCACCTCTTCCACCTCGATCTGGGGTATGGAATTGCCGCCGCCACCGCTCGGACGCACGTCCAGACGCTGGATGTCGGCCTCGCCCGTCACCGTGACCACGCGTTGCTCCAGGGTGAACTCTGCAAAACCGCTCGCGCCGCCAGACAGCTCGGGGCGATCCACCAGATACAGCTGATTGAGCTCGATGCGCCCTTCCCCTTCGAGCCCTTCGGACGTAGCGCGAAACTCAGCCCGGGCAGAGGCGCCGCTTTTCCCGCCTTCGCCAATCTGCATGCTTTCAATGATCAAGGCGCCATCACGCCAGGCGCCATCGGCTCGGATGGGTTCGAACGCACGACCTGCAATGGCGGACTGCAGGGCCCCATCGCGAAACCGGACCTGTCCCGATGAATCGAGCCCATCGATCTCGGCCTCCACGGACAGCACGCCGCGCAGGATTTCACCTTCAGGCATGTAGAGCGCCGCCAGAACGCCGACATCGCCATTGACGCCCAATGTCCCGCGCCAATCAGGCTCAAGCAGTGACCCAAGTCCCGTAACAGCGCCTTCGCGGTTCAGGTCCAGACGTATCTCAAGGTCTGTATCATTGAACGCGCCCGACAGGTCCGCGCGGTCTCCGGTCAGTTCAAGGCGTAGTTCGCCATCGAGCGCCCCCAGCGCGGGTTCGGCCGCCGAGGACAGACCTGAAACGCCCAGCACCGACTGCCCCGACCATGCGCCGCCTTGCCGAGTGAACTCACCGTCCAGAGCCAGCTCCCCCTCCGCCTGGGGCAAGCTCAACAAGCCCATAACGAGATCTGCCGGGATGGCGCGAAGATCATAGGAGAGTTCTGTGAATTCCCCGTTGTGACGGTAATCCAGGTCCAGCCCCGCGCCATCCAGAGCAAGCCCGGTACGAGCGGTCAGTTCACCGCCGGCATAGGCGATTTCCAGCGGCTGCGGGGATGTCAGCGTTCTCTCTGTCAGCTCTCCCGCGAAATCCAACGAGGCCTGGAGCCCGTCATCGCCATAGGAGACGGGGCCGCCAACAGACACGGTGAAGGGCTCTGTCACCGCGCCATCGGCATTCAGCTCAAACGTCATGGCCTCCACGGGCCCGGACAGGCGCATATTCGCCGCGTTCAACGTCACGCCGGACATGCGATAGCTCTCCAGGCGGGCGGCCAAGTCGACACGGCCGTCCATCAAGGCGTCTCTTGCAGCGTTATATTCCACAGAGGCGGACCAGAGCTGGATCGCGCCGTCCTGGCGGGCCGCGAAATCAACAATCAGCGCCTCAGCGTCCAATCGCGCTTCACCCTCCACAGCGATGTCGGCGAACCGGCCTGATTGGACGCCCACACGCCCCGCGCCATCGGCCCAGCTTATATCACCCGCCATATTCAGGGTGCGGTCAGAGGTTTGCGCATCAAAGCGCCATTCGCCCCCCAATCCGCCTTCGACCTGAGGGTTGATTTCAATACGCAGCACGGGGTCCGACACAACGGTTCCGCTGATCGACAAGGTGTCGGCCTGGGCCTGGAGCCGGGCGGCAAGTCCGACTTCAGACTGCTCGAGAGAGGCTGCACCGGCCACAACACCGGACAATCCGCCCACTCCAAGGCCTTCTGCATCGAGTGCGTAATCGATCTGGCCCTGCCATGTGCGCTCTGGCTCGGGACGAAGGATTTCGCCCGTCAGACGCAGATAGTCGCTTTCCAGATCCAGATCCGAGACGGCGACGCCGTCGGCGAAATCCACTCGCCCCTCACCGCTGAGTCCCGTTGCGAGGGTGTAGGGCGCCGCCTCTCCGGTCAGCTCCTCGCCATCCACGTAAAGCATGAGGCCGGAGACACCGCCTTCCCCCCTCACAGTGACCGGACCGCTCAGCCCCTCCTGCACCCGGCCCGCATCATCAAGATTCAGCGCGAAGCGTCCGTCGAAATCCAGAGGATCCAGTGTGACATCGCCTGAGCCTTCCAGCGCCAGGCCAGTCGATTTCGCCCGAAAACGATCAAAGCGAAGTCTCTGATTAGAGCGCTCATACAAACCAGCAGCGGAATACTCGACGGTCTCTCCCAATAGAGCGCCGGCGCGCGCACTTGACCAACGCGCCTCTTCCCCGTCACCTGACAAGTCAAACAGGATACGCTCACCCTCGCGCCCCAGAGTGAAGTTGATGCTCATGGCCTCAAGCTGCAGCTGAGGATGAGAAACCGTTTCCAGCTGCACATCACCCGCCACCCAGCGCTCGTCATTGTCCGGTTCGACTTGGGCGTCAAAACGCGCCGAGCTGACCTCGATCGCTACGGGGAGAACCAGCGCAAGCCCGTCCTCGTTCAGGGTCCCGGATATGTAGAGCACTGCGTCGTCCGAGCGGATCAGCGTGACTTGTCCCGCCTCACTGGTCACCCGCACCTGGCCGCTCTTGGGCTCAATTGCGCCTTGCCCCGTCACTGCGCCATTCTGCAGGAGCGCACGGACGGTTTCCGGCAAGTCGGGCCAGGCTTCGGCGTCTGTGTCGGCGTCAAGGCTCCAGCTCCCGCCATCCCAACGCCCTCGCCCCTCCAGGCCAGCGCGGTCCGCGATCATGAGCACGAAGTCCGCAGCGCCGGCGTCAGCATCTCCCGAAACCTCAGCATTCAGGGTCAATCCGCGGCCTTGCGCGTAGGCAAGCTGGGCCAGCGGGCTGTCGGCCTCAATCTCTGCAGAGAGCCGCCCTTCGATCACACCCTGCGGGCTTCGTGTGAACTCTCCGCTCAGACGGTCGGAAGCGCCATCGGTCCGCACGACTTCGATGGTCGCGCTTTGCCCCTGTTGCGCGTCACTGGCCAGGGACGCCCGCGCCTGCAGCGCCGCACGTTCTCCCAATACCGGCTCAGCCAACACGAGTTCAGCAATCCGCAGCGCGTTTAGCCGCAGGCCCGGTCCGCCACCACTCCCCGAGGACGGCTCGCGTTCGAGCTCTGGCCGACGCAGCATCTCGATATGAGCGGCCTCGACCGCCTCGATCCTCACCGCCGAGCCCAGAAGCGATCGGGCGCGCCAACGGACATGCAGCCCTTCCGCCTCCAGCCAGACTCCCTGATCATCCGAGAGCGTCAGGCGGCGTATCGTGAAATCGGACAGCACATCGCCTTCCAGGCCCGACAGCTTCACTCTGCCGACGGCGCTGATCTCACGGTCGTCCACGAAGTGAGTGACCAGGGCGCGGCCCGGCCCCTGCGTCAGACTGAACAGCCCGGCCGCCAGCAACAGCACCAGGCCCGCCAAAGCGAAGGCGACATATTTGAAAACGGTTGAAGCGCGCATCAGAACGCCTCTCCCAGTCCGATATAGACCTGGATGTCCGCATCACCGGTGTTGGCGTCGAGCGGCGTCGCCACATCAAACCGGACCGGCGCGAAATCGAGATAATACCGCACACCCAGGCCGACAGCGCTTCTGACCGCGCCAAAATCCGGCGTCTCGTCACGTCCGGCCGCAGCCGAATCCACAAACAGAACTCCGCCCCAGCGCCGGGACTGGCGCCACCGCAGTTCAACGCTGGATTCTACAATGGAACGCCCCCCGACCAGATCGCCCTGCGCATTGCGCGGCGATAGCGACTGGTACTCATAGCCCCGGGCCGAGCCGCCCCCACCCGCGAAAAATCGTTGCTCCGGCGGCAGGGATTCCAGAGGAGCGCCAATCAGCCCACCTGCCCGCAAACGGCCGGCGATGATCAGAGATGACGTCAAACGCTGATAGGTCCGCCCTTCAGCGACTGTCCGGAAATAGGTGGAAGTCGCATCACCCGCCAGCACCGTGGGCGACACCTCCATGGACACCAGATGCCCCTGGCTGGGCGCAATCGCGCTATCGCGCTGGTCCCAAACAGCACCCAGAGACACCGAACCGGTATAAACGTTGAGATCCAGCGTCGCATTTTCACTGTGAGAGACGCTGAGATCACTGCCCAAGGATACAGTCAGGGCGTCCGTGATTGGCCTTGATACGCGTGCGCCCACACCGGCCTCGACAAGGTCATACGCATCAGTCTCTTCGCGTTCAGCCCGCGCTTCCAGCGTCAGGGCCTGGCCCAGACGTCGCCAGTGCGGCGCCGTCAGTTCGACCTGCAGACCGCTTTGCACCGTCGCAAGGTTGAGATTGATATCCAGGGTTTCATCACCGCCGAAGAGGTTGCGTCTTTCATAGGCTCCGCTCACCCCGCCACCTTCACTGGTGGACAGGCTGAACCCGGCTTCCGCCACGTGACGCGGAGCGGGTGACGGAGACACCCTGACAGCGCGCCGTTGCGGACCATCAGCCTCATCTGGCGCTTCGAGCGTTACGGCTGCGCTAGACATGCTTTGCAGAGCTTCAAGGCGGCTTTCAAAACTGCGCATTTGTGACGCGCTGACCCGTTCACCGGGTTGAAACGGCGCGAGACGGCGTATGAATGTCTCTCGCCAACGCCCTGATTCAAGGACGATATCTCCATAGAGGCTTTCAGCGCCCGGCGCGTACACAAAAACGGCGTCACCGCTCGCATCGGCATGATCCACCGTGATAGTGCGATCTTCCAGTTGAGCGTCCGGCCAACCAGAATTGCGCAACGCCCTCAAAGCCTCGGTCTCCGCATTGAGAACAGCTTCCGCACGGACGGGGTCGCCCACCTCGATCGGAAGCGCCTGGCGGGCCACGGAGCGCGCATCGGACTGACCACCTGTCTGCACGCTCACAGCCGTGAAGTGGAAACGCTCACCCGCCGTTACCTGATACACCGGCGCGTCTTCGCTCTGATCCACGATCACCCTTGCGGTATAATACCCCTCAGAGCGCAGATAACGTACGAGCTGTTCCGAACTGGCGCGCGTGTTCGTGGCCCCGGCCTTGGTCCTCTCATCAATGAGAGATTGAAGCGCATTCTGCAGCGCCGGGTCTTCGGACTCCGTCAGATTCACGCTTTGCCCATGGGCAGAGGCGGTCAGGGTCAAACCCGCCAGAAGCAAAAGCGCCCGGAGCCCGATCATCTGCAAATCAGTCCACCTTAAATCAAGAATAAGAGCGGCGAAGCCTGCGCCTCGCCGCTTTATCGCTTCATTCGCCTCAAAACATGGCCAAAAAACAACCGGCCTGTCATCACTTGGCTTTGAGCTCTCCGGTTTCAAAGCGTATTTCGCCGTCACCGAATTGTATCTCTACCGTATCCGATTGAGATTCCTGCCATATCAGCGTCGCCAGCGTAGCTATCAGCACAAGAATTATGGCGATCCCTATGAGGACGACAGGGCTTGGTTTTTGGTGTTTCATCTCCTGCTCCATGGCATCTTGGCCATGCAACGCAGGCCGGGATCAAAAAGTTCCTGAATTAATTGGGAACTTTTCGATCGTTCCTTCGTTTGTCGCGCATGAAAACAATTGCATTGATTACCTATGGTCGCAGCCTGATGGCGCTGACAATGGCGGAATCCGTACACTCGCTCGTCGATCGAGTCGTCGGAGTGGACACCATCAAGCTCACCGCTTTGTCCTTCTCGAAATATTGCGATGAGACGCGCACCGTCTGCGAGCCCTCTGACGAAGAGCGCTATGCTCGCGATCTCGCAGAAATCTGTCGAGATTTTCCAGAAGACACAGTGCTGGTCCTGCCCGGCTTTGAAGACATGGAGCCGCTGGCGCGTCACCGGGACCTTTTACCTGCCAACGCCAAGCTGGCTGCGCCCGAACAAAGCTCGATCGAGCAGGTTACGCCCAAGCACCATTTCGCCGATCTCGTGGAAGAGCACGGGATCAACGCCCCTCAGACCAAAGTCTTCATGGATGAGGAGCAAGCCCGCGACGGCCTTTCAATGGAATTCCCCGTGCTCATGAAACCGAGCCGAGGCGCTGGCGGGCGCGGCATTTCCAAGGTCGAGGATGAGACTGCCTATGACCGTTATCTGAAGGACCATGCCGAGCAGTATCCCTTGTTGGCTCAATCGCTCGCAAATGGTGAGGATTATTGCGTCAGCGCCCTGGCTCATGACGGCGACGTGCTGGTCATGTCGGCTTATACCAATCTGGAAAACCAACCGCGTGAAGCAGGCGCAGGCGTCGTACGCAAAACCGTCAGCACCGCGCCCTTTGAGGATGATATTCGCAAGATCGCAAAGGCGACGAACTGGACCGGCGTTTTCGAGACCGATTTCATGTGGAATGGCGAAGAAGGTGATGCGCCCGCCGTCATCGAGGTCAATGCCCGCTTCTGGGCGGGGCTGCGTCATTCTACGCTGAGCGGCGTGGATTACGCCCGGCTTCTGGCTGAACTCACCCTGTATGGGGAGCTGAAGACCACGCCAGGAGAACCGGAGATCGGGTATTGCTCCCAGGTGCCGCTCGCCTGGATCCCTTCGGCCGTAGACGGCGCTTTCAGTGAAAGCGACTACGCCCAGCAATTGTCCGAGAGCTGGGAGCGGCTCAAGCAATCAAAGGGCTTCAGCCTCAAGAGTTTCGGACGTCTGCTTGCATCCTTGTCGGACGCCAAGGCCGCAAAGGAAGCGCTTGAAGATGTCACCCATCGGGTCATGGACCGCTCGACACTGGACGTGGATTTATTGGCCAAGGATGACCCTGCGGCAGCGCTGGGCGCGTTGTTCATCGTCTCCCACCTTGTGAAGTATGGCGAACTGCCGCCTGAAGTGAGCTTTGACTCCGTTGGCTCATGACCCGCCCGGTGATCGCATACGTGACCGCCCCCGAGGGCGACTGGATGTTGTCCACGCTGGTGCATGCCGTCATCTGGATGAGCGGCGGCAAGCCCAAACGCCTGCGCCACGAACCTGACAATGCAACGCGTCAATTTGACGGCCTGATCCTGATGGGCGGGCTGGATATTCACCCCAGCCAGTATGACGCCAGCATTGAAGTGGAAAGCCAGTTTGATCCGGACCGGGACCGTCTCGAAATCACTTGGCTACAACACGCCCGAGATCACGATACTCCCGTCATGGGCGTGTGCCGTGGCCTTCAAATGCTCAATGTATTCTATGGCGGCGATTTACATCAGCAGCTCGACCCGGTCCTGACAGAAAACTGGCCAAACGGCCCAGTTGGTTACACCTTCTTTCGAAAGCCGGTCGAGCTCACGGGCGACAGTTTCCTCAGGGACGTCTTCGGTCCCGCTGACACAGTCCGCGTCAACAGCCTGCACAGGCGAGCTGTCCGCAAGATCGCCCCGGACTTTCATGCGACTGCCTGCGGAGAACGCGGCGGCGTCCAGGCCATTGAGGCTGACCATGCGCCCTTGAGATTCGGCGTGCAGTTTCACCCTGAGCTTTTGGTTTACAGAGCCGATATGAGACGCCTGTTCAGACGCTTTATCCAGCACTGCTCAAACTAGAACGGCCCCGTCCTGAGACGGGGCCGCTTCATGTGAGGGAGGAAGACCTTAGCTGCGGTTTTCCTCAGCCGTATCTTCAATCGCATCACCAGCTTCTTCAATGTCCTGACCGGCGCCGGCAATGGTGTTGCAGCCTGCCAGGATCAGGGTGGACACGGCCAGAGCGCAAAGCATGACGTATTTCATAATAGCCTCCTCGTTTCAGGGTCCTTATGAAACGATCCAGTTCGAGACTGGTTCCGGCTCAATCCGTCTTTTCTTGACGCACCTGAAGAACGAAATCCGTACCGCCTTCAGCGTTGGACTCCGACCAGGTTTCGCCGTCCACCTGCATGGCGAAGGCTTCCATCAATGACGACCCCGTACCGTGCGAGGCAGTCTCGGTCATGCCGCTGCCATTATCGCTAACCCGCAAGGTCAGGTCCTCCGCCGAGCTGGCTTTCAGGGACACCAGAACACGTCCGCTGGTTTGATCCTTGAAGGCATGTTTGTAGGCGTTCGTGACGGCTTCGGTGACAAACAGCGCGATAGGCACGGCCGCATCAGGCTCGAAGGACACCTCATCGCATTCCGCCTGCACGCTGATGGAACGCGCTCCATCATCACTCACCTGCTGCAGGTTCATGCATAGCTCGGTAAGAAAGCCTGGCATGTGAACCGCTCTAAGGTCGTCAGCTTCGTACAGGCTGCGGTGTACCAGTGAGAGCGCGTTGATGCGCCGACGCGCTTCCATGAGAGCCATGCGGCCCTCGCCATCCGCCATGCGTCCAGCTTGCAGATTCAGCAAGCTGACGATGATTTGCAGATTGTTCTTCACCCGGTGGTGGATTTCACGCAGCAACGCGCCACGCTGTTCAAGGGAGGACTCAAGCTCACTGTGTTGTTCCTCCAGAGACGCGGCCATTTCACCCATGGTTTCAGCCAGCCCCCGGATCTCGCGAGGCGCATTCCGGGCGCGTACGGGGACAACATCCAGCCGGCCGCTACCGTATACAGCAGCAATGCGGCGCAAATAGCCCAGCCAGCGTAGAACATAGTGGTCCACAGCCAGCCAGACACTGGCCAGCGCCAAGGCGTACATCAACAAGGGCACAAGAAAGGTCGCGGCGACCGAGATCAGCCCCCATTGCGCAGTCGGAGATGGCGATACCAGAAGCAGCGCCAGTTCATGGTCCACAAGCGGGGCCAGGACAGCAGGCGTTTCCCGCCCGTCAATGGTCACCTGCATGGGCTCAGGTCGGTCAACCTCAAGAACTCGCAGGAGCAGCTCTTGCTCCAAATCGATTGCGACAGGCTTGAGAATGCGGGCCGTATCGACCTCACGCGCCTGGTCAGGCGTTACGAGCAAGACCTTGCTGCCTTCGGCCGTCGCATTGTCGATCAGGATACGTGACGCCTGCAGCACATCGATTGCTGCGGCAGCCGCGCCCCTGAATTCATCCTGATTTCCAAGGCGGGATGCGACCACCAGAATAGGACGCCGCGACACCTGACCGAGCATGACGCCAGACACTGACCGTTGAGAGCCGGTTTCAAGAGTTTGGAACCAGCCCTCCGTGCTCATGTCGAGACTGCGCGCATCATCAAGCGCCGAACAGATGATCTCTCCACTCGGATTCGTGAGAGCAATATTGGTCAGAACATCGTCGCCCTCGGAAATCTGGGCCATGGCGTTGGCGCAGCCGCCGGGGGCGCTCATGAAGGCGAACCCGCGAGTGGACACGGCGTCGATCACGCCTTGTGCCCGAGAAATCGATTTATTGAGTTCTGATGCTGCAAGAGCGCCCAGAATGACCATTCGATCACGCTGGACCCGTTGTTCCTCGCGCGCTTCACCCCATGTCTGCGCCATCGCGACTAACAAGAGTGGAAAGAGCGCCACAGCCAGGACCAGAGCGAGTACGAAACGCAATCGCCCGGTCATTTCACCGCCCGGTCTGAACGGCATGCTAACGCGCCTGCTCAGCTAGGTCGCTGACCTGATCGAGGAGGGTGTCCACCGCATCAGAAGCGGCCACACCGTCGGAATTGGCTTTGGCGGCAGGGCCAGCTTTCATGATGCCCTCCAACGCCAGACGAGCGCGTGAGACCCGGCTTTTCACCGTGCCTATTGCGCATTCACAGATTTCGGCGGCTTCCTCATAGGAATACCCACCTGCGCCGACCAGTATCAACGCCTCGCGCTGATCTTCCGGCAACTCCGCCAGCCCGCGACGCAGTTCATCGAGCGCGACAATCTGTTCCTGGTTGTCAACGGCGGGAAGCGTGCGTTCAGCCAACTCCTGGTCCCACTCAGCCTGTCGCCATGACCGTCGTTTGTCGGAATAAAATTGGTTGCGCACGATCGTGAGCACCCAAGCCCGGAAATTGGTCCCGGCCTTGAATTTGTCGCGTGCGGACCACGCTTTCATCATGGCGTCTTGCGCCAAGTCGTCAGCGCTGGCGGCCTCGCCGGTCAGGCTTCTCGCGAAAGCGCGCATATGGGGGATAGCCTCGGTCAGCTCCTGGCGGAACTGGGACTGAGACATCATTTCGGACGGCGATAAGCCGGCAGATTCAGATCCGACCTTACTCACGGGCGCCACCATCATTCTCGCCGCGCTTGGCTTCGCCTTCCTCAAGTCGGTCCAGCAGATCGGCAAAGTCGTCCGGCACGCCCTCGTCCAGCACGGAATCAAACATGTGCCGTAAGCCTTGGCCTATATTTTCTTGTTGCTTCCGCGTCCGCTGCACAATGGACGGATCGGGCGCGTTGCGCGCGCCATTCTTGCCCTCAGACATTGCCATTCTATGTCGCCATTCTCATGTCATTTCATACTGGCCCTAAAGGCCGATCTGTCTGTGAAACGTCCCTGAGCTGATCCGGTTCCGATAAAAATGCATTTTTTTGGGAACCCTTTCTCATATTGCCCGTTTGGACGGTGACACTGTTTTTTGGGGAGAGCCCACAATGAGTTTTGTTCAAGCAATTCGCGCACACATTCCATACTTGCGTCGATATGCCAGGATCCTGACCGGATCCCAGCAAAGCGGCGACGCCCATGTGCGCGCATGTCTTGAAGCCGCCGTCGAAGGCAATGAAGAGCTAGGTCAGGACCTGTCTCCCCAAGTGGCCCTGTTCCAGCTCTTTCATGCGTGCTGGAGCCCGGATCTTGATACCAGTTCCACTGATGAGGAATCGAGCCCGCTCTCTCATGTGACGCCCAAGGCGCGCCAGGTGATGCTGCTGACTTCGGTGGAAGGTTTTTCCATCGAAGATGTCGCGCACATCCTGCGGATTGATGACAGTGAAGCCCAAAGCCTTCTGGTCTCCGCTCAACAGGAACTCAATGCCGGCCTCGCGACCCGGGTCATGATCATCGAGGACGAGCCGGTGATCGCGCTCGACTTGCGCGCCATTGTGGAGAATGCAGGCCATAGCGTCACCGGCGTTGCTCGCACGCGTGATCAAGCTGTAGCGCTGGCCCAGAAATCACCGCCCGGACTGGTGCTGGCAGATATCCAACTGGCCGATAACAGTTCCGGCATTGATGCGGTGAAGGACATTCTGGACGAGATGAATGTGCCCGTGATCTTCATCACCGCCTATCCCGAACGTCTGCTGACAGGTGAGAAGCCGGAACCCACCTACCTTGTGACCAAACCCTTCATGCCGGAAACGGTGTCGGCCACCATCAGCCAGGCCCTGTTTTTCTTCGAGAAGAAACCCGTCGCGGCCGAATAAACCTAGCCACAACAAGACTACAAAAGGGCGTCGTGAATATTCACGACGCCCTTTTTGCATGGATGAAGCGCGATGATGGGCGCGCAAGTTTCTGCCTCAATATATTCACAGAATAGCCGCCGATTAACTTGGAACGGCACCTCGATAACAACGTTTCTTAATTGCGTTCGACTTGATCGCTAGCAATGAAGGAGACAAGTTATGTTGAATAAGCTGATGCTGAGCACCTCGATCGCTCTGATGTCCACCGCCGCTCTGGCGACTGCACAAGCCCAAGAGGCTGAGATGCACACGGAAATGACAACCGGCGCCGAAGCCGAGATGGCGTCTCACAAGGTCAAAGCCTCAAACGTTGTGGGTGCTGACTTGGAGTATGCTGACGGCGCGTCCGCGATCACCGACATCCGTATGACTGACGCAGGCGATCCCGAAGCGCTCGTCATTTCCCGCGGTGGTTTTCTGGGACTGTTTGACGAGGAGGTCGCAGTCTCAACCGTCGCTGCAAGCATCTCACACGATGAAGACGGCGAACTCGTCGTCACCGCTTCGCTGACCGACGAGCAGCTTGAGGACGCCGAGGCCATCCAGGATAGCCCATTCGTGGTGTCCATCGAGGATCAGCGTGAGGACGGCGAGCTGTTCTACAGTGACCTGACCGGCGCTGCGATCATGAATGATGCCGGCGAAACCATCGCCCATCTCGAGGACGTGAAGTTCACGCTCGAGGGCGACACGGAATACGCCATCATTCGCGACGGCGGCTTCCTCGGCCTGGGTGGCGAAGTTGGCGTCGTCGACTTTGATGAACTGGATCTGGCCTACAGCGCCGAAAGCGGCTGGACGGTCACTTCCGACATGACGGCCGAGGATGTGCGCGTCATGGAAGATACGCCGGTCAACACCGGGGCCTATCTGGACGGCCGCTAAAATCTGAGGGGCATGACCAACCCCAAAGCCTGGGGGCGCGCTACGGCGCGCCCCCTTTTTTGCGCCTGTCTCGCAGCACATTGATCCGCTCGAGAAACGTCCCGCTTCATGGCTCCCCAACACCAGACGCCTTGATAAAGGCAAGCGACAGCTGTCGCCCTCTCCCGCTGGCCGTCAGCGCGGGCGGCGTCATCTCTCATCGGATGCTGACTTGTCCGTCACGACCGTGAGCCTGCGCGCAAGGCGGACCGCCTGACCATCCGGGCACGCATAATGAAGCCGCCCTCGATATCGAGAGCGGCTTCAAGAAAGGCTGCGGAAGGGGTCAGGGGGGAGGGTCAACCTCCGCAGCTTTGGTCGTAATACGCCCCGTGGGATTCGGGACAGCTAGGTAACGAACAGTCAGGCAGGAGGTTCCTGACAAATTCGCTTTTATTCGATTTCCTCGTGAACCTGCCCATAGGCCAGTCCAGCGAACAGCGCCGCCCCGCCCAGGGTGTTGCCGACCAGGACAGGCAGAATGAAAGCCAGGCCCTCGCCCAGCCCCCAGACCCCTGCGGCGATCAGGACGGTCGTCTCGACCGTGCCGGCCACGATATGCGGGAAGCCCCCTGCCCCTACGAGATAAGTCACGATGAAGACAGCACCCAGCTTTTCATAAGGCAGGCCCGGCAATGACCAGGCCATCAGGCCGATCAGGAAACCGGCCGGCAAGGCGGATATGAAATTGCCCAGGGCGTCACGGTGCGTGATATGCGAAGACGCCGTGACCATGGCGTCATAGAGATCTGGCTCTGTGACATGACTGAGCACGGCGCCGATCGCGACAGCCCCGACCAGATTGCCCACCAGGACAATCGCCCACAAGCGCCCCAATAGACGCACAGAACGCCAGCGGCGGTTCTTGGTGACGGGCAATACGGCGGTGAGCGTGTTCTCTGTGAACAGCTGCATCCGCGCCATGGCGATCAGCAGGAAACCGGCCGGATAGCCGACCGCAATGGCGAGCGCGCTCCAGGAAGCGTCGCCGACCGCCTTTGCGATCGCCCCCATTAGCAAGACAGAAGCCCCCATGGCGAGACCCGCCGTGAGGGCTGAGTAGAGGAGCGAGCTGGAAGGCCTGAGCAGCTCTTCCTTCCCGGTTTCAGCAATGACTGAGTAGAGCGTCTTGGAGGCAATTTCGCTGCGCGCCGCAAGGCGTTTGGCGCGCAGTTCGTGTTCTGTTTTTTTCGGCAAGGGCAGACCCTTTAATTGGAAAGCGCGAACTTGGACAAGGTTTCCATGGCCAGCTTCGGTTTACGCGCCAGAAGCGCACCAAACCCCATGAGGGTCGCGGTCGTTTGCAAAGGCTTCCGCTTCATGGCCAGCTCTACCAGCGCCAGGGGCGACGCCGTACTTGCGGACGATGTTGCAGGAGGCTCTTTGCGATTGGCTTTCCAAAGTAGGATGGCCGCAGCGATCGAACCCAGACAGGCATAAATAGCGCCAATCAGCGCACTTGCCACCCAAGGGGAGTACTGGACCGAGGCCCAGCTCCATCCCGCATGGGTGGCGAATATTGCGCCGATAATCGGGCCGATAAGCGCGATTGGTATCAGCAGTGCGTTCACGATACGCTCCCTAGCGACGCATCAGAAGCGCGCCGAGAAAGCCTGCGCCGATTGCAGCGCCGCAAGCGCCCAGCGGATTTTCGCGAATAAGTTCGCGAAGCTGGTCAGGGGCCTCTTCGGCTGTTTCAAGGCTGTCCTCAAGCGCGGAGCGACCGGCTTTGACGCCTTTTTCCCCGCCCTGTTGGACAACCTTGGACAGATCGCCCACCAGCTGGTTCATGTCCTCACGCAAGGAGTCCAGATCCGCCTTGAGTTCTTCAGTTGTAATTTCGGCTTTAGCAGGGCCACGGGCCATTTTGCTCTCCTTTTCTGAAGGTTGGTCGGGCGACGAAATTTGATTAGCGAGACGGTTCGTCCGTGGCGTCTTCAGCGGCTTCTTCAGCCTCGTCCACGGCTTCATCCATTTCTTCGCCAGCGTTCTCGAACGTGTCCTGGTTTTCACCCGTCACTTCTTCAACGGCTTCGTCCATGTCTTCGCCAGCGTTTTCAGCGGGACCATCCGAACAGGCGACAACGGTCAGCAGGAACGGGGCGGCGAACAGAGGTGCATACTTTTTCATAATGACAATCCTTTAGTGATTAGAAGTGCTTATCAGACGGGCATAGCCCGCCTGGCCTCGTCAGTGTTTGATCAGCGGGGCGCTCGGCCGCGCAGCGCACCGAACAGGAGCGACACGACGAACAGAACCAGGAAAACGAAGAACAGCACTTGCGCGATAGAGGCGGCGCCAGCTGCGATGCCGCCGAAGCCGAACAAGGCTGCGATCAGGGCGACGACGAAAAATCCAAGGGCCAGTCTCAGCATGGGTTAGCTCCGTGTGTTTCAATCAGGCCGACAACTAACGCTCCGCTTGGAAACAGGTTCCAGAAAAACCCAAGTGCATCATCAAATTTGGCGTGCATATATAAAGCATACTTTTTTCCATCTGATTGCAATTGCCAGCTCACTGCGGCTCTCCGAAGACGAGTATTCAGACAGGTTGCTGCTTTTATTCAGCCCATCACGGAACCGTATCGTCGCGAGGCGCGTTTATCCGTCTCGCAACAAGATGGAGATTGATTATGAGCAGCGCCGCTCTTGCTTCCAAAACCGTTCAATTCGATCAGAAAGCCGGCATTCAACCTGAAGACCGCTCAAAGATCGCGAGCGAGCTGGGCAAGGTCCTGGCCGACAGCTACATGCTCTTCATCAAGACACAGGGTGTGCACTGGAACGTTGTGGGCCCCACCTTCTACAGCCTGCACAAGCTCACCGAAGAGCACTACGAAAACCTCTACGGCGCGATTGATGAAATCGCCGAACGCATCCGCGCGCTCGGAGAGAAAGCGCCGGCGTCCTATCGCAAATATGGCGAACTGTCCGACATCGAGGATTACGACCTTGAACAGTCTGCCGAGAAGCATGTCAAAATGCTGATCGACGACCACCGGACCGCGGTGAAGTCGATGCGGGACGCCATTGAATGGTGCGAGGACAAGAAAGACTTCGTGACTGCTGACATGATGATTGAACGCATGGCCTGGCACGAAGAAGCGATCTGGATGCTCAACTCCATCATCGCTGAGAAGTAAGACCATTCAATCCGGAGAAGCGGGCTTTCGAGCCCGCTTTTTCGTATGGGGTAGCCTGATGAGCCAGACACCGGATTCCGCCGCGTCCGAAGCGCTGAACGCCATGGAAGACAATGTTCAGAGCGTTGTCGAACAAGGCCGAACGGCGTTCTCCGTGTTCATGGACTGGATTTCTGAAGACACCCAGGCTGTCACCCTGGCCTTGGCCATCACGCTGGGCGTGGCGGTCGCCGCAACTCTGGTAAAATGGGGCATATCCCTGCTGCGCCAGCGCGCGGACAAAACCAGTCTCGCCTATGTCTTTCTGGGGACCGCAGACCGTATGTCCGCCATGACCTTTCTGGTCATAGGCGCCGTCATCGGTCTGGGCGCAACTGGGGCGCCATCAACCGTTATTGACGCTGTGTGGTATGTTCTGGGCCTGATTGTCATCATTCAGGCGGCGGCGGTGATCCGCGGCATCCTGGTGGATATGGTTCAACGTCGCGCGCTCAAGCGGTCAGACACCCGCAGCGCGGTCTGGAACGGCATTGCCATCATCAAATGGGCGATCAGCACGTTTATCTGGTCCGCTGCACTTCTACTGGTTCTCGACAATGCGGGGGTGGATATCACCGCCCTCATCGCCGGTCTGGGCATTGGCGGCATCGCCATCGGTCTCGCGGCCCAGGGCCTGTTCAGCGACTTGTTCGCAGGTGTTTCCATCCTGTTCGATAAGCCCTTCAAACGTGACGACTTCATCGAGTTCGGCGACTACCTCGGCACGGTCAGCAAGATCGGACTGAAGACCACGCGCATACGTTCGCTGTCGGGCGAAGAAGTCATCATCCGCAACACCAATCTGCTGGATGAGACGATCCGCAATTACCAACGGCTCGAGGAACGGCGGTGGCGGTTCCGGATCGGCGTCACCTATCAGACGCCGGCGGATCAGCTTGAGCAGATCCCGGATTGGATCGAGACCATCGTCGATGAGACCGAACAGGTCCGGTTCGAACGCGCGCATTTTGCCGGATTTGGCGATAGCGCCCTGGAAATCGAGGTCGTCTGTCATGCCCAGAGCATGGAGTACATGATCTACATGGACGTTCGGCACAAAGTGAATATCGCGCTCGTACGCAAATTCGCTGAAGAGGGCGTCGAGTTCGCCTACCCCACACGCACGCTCATGCTCGCTCGCGATGACGGCTCGGTCATCGACCCCAGCCCGACTGACGCAGGCGACTCGCAAAAAGGAGAACCGTCATGACCAAGGATCATGGTCCATTCATCAAGGATGACGAAACATACCAGGCTTTGCGCGAAGAAGGCGCGTCCAAATCAAAGGCCGCCCGCGTCGCCAATGCGCAAGCCTCAGATGACCAGGACGCCTCGTCGAAGGGGGGCGAACATGCCCCCTATGAGGAATGGACCAAGGACGAGCTTTACGAACAGGCCCAGGATGTCGGGATCGAAGGGCGTTCCGAAATGAACAAGGATGAACTCATCAAGGCTTTGCGCGACGGTCAATAATCACGATCAATCTTCCTCTGCCTGCACTCAGTCGGGAACATCTTTTCTGTAAATGCGTTTCTGAATTGAGGCTGGACTAGGAGGACTGCATGTTTGTGACGACCGCAATGTTGCTGGCTATGCAAGGCGCACCGGTCACAGACGCGCGCCTCCCGCATCCTGCCCCCTCCACGAAAGCCATATTGCGCAGTTTTACGGAGCAGCTGCACGCCGAGTTCGGCGACGCCAGCCAGACCCGTTGGGCCGTGCCGTTGGGCGGGGAACATAGCCCGACTCTCATCCCGATTGTTTCGGCGCAGAGTGAAAGCCTGAACGACAGTGATGAATTGTCGACCTTGGGTTTCGGTCTGGAGCTTGAAACCAATCCGATCGCTTTCCGCTCCATTCGTCGGCTGAGTCTAATCGTCTCCTATGATCAGGAGACCGTGATCATGCGCCCGGGCGGCGGGGGCGTCAGCGCCCTGACGCGGGTCGCCGGAGAAGTCGGTGTGGCCGATGGCTTCGCAGGTATTGGCATGTCCATGAACGATAACGGCGCCATTACGGCAGGCTATATCCGCCAGGAGCGTGAAATTCGCTTCGGCGAGAATAGCTGGGAGGCGGAATCAAGCTTTGTCGGCCTCACATACCGTCAGGCTTGGTAAGCCCACCGCCCTTGAATTTCAAATGATTACCCTGCGAAGTCGCCGACTCTAACTATCGGCGGCCTTTGGCCTTTTTCGAGGCCGCCAACTTTTTTTCTCACAGGCATTTCACCCAAAACGGGAACCGGTCAGCTTGGGGAACGTTTTATTGGCAAGCCTGACAGCGAAGGAGGCCTGACCGATGAAGACCGCCATGATCCTGACTGCAGCTGCAGCGTTGGCCGGACTATCGGCAGGCGCCTTCACGCAGACGCCCCCGGCGAGCGAGACCCAATTCGTTCAGCAAACAGCCGATGGAAAGACCTATTATATGGCGTCTACCCTTCTGTCCTCACGTTTGATGCTTGAGGACGGCCAGGTCCAGATCAAGGACCTTTTGCTCGATGAGACCGGCAATCTCCAGGCTGTGGTGGTGAACAACCCCCACTTTCTGAGTGGAGACGCGGCCATTGCTGCCGATCTGGTCTATCGCGCTGGCGGACCCGGTCGCCAAACATTGCGCGCGGACTTTGACAGCACCGATTTCGAATTGCTCAGTCAAGGGGCTGGCTATCGTCCAATCGGGCTGGGTTGGGCGAGTGAATATGACAACGCTCGATCCGTGAACGCCATGATGGGCACGCCCATCTCCGTCAGCGCATCTTCAGAAGCGATTGCGGTTGGAGATGTCGAGATCAGCGTGGGCGGAGCTGTGATGGCCGTTCATTTTGAATCTCAAGGATGGGCGGCGTTTGACACGCTTGAGGGACGTCTCCCCGTGAGCACGCTCCAGTTCGATCATGACCAGCCAGACGGCTGGACGGTCGCCGCCAATGTCAATGACGCCCAACTGGATGCGTTGGCCGGACGGGATACCGCCCTCTTCCTGAGCGCCGCGTCAGCCTCGTAAATTTTTGAGTAAAGGAGACGATTATGAGTTCGCAACAAGCAACCGCGACCGGTGGTGATGTGCTTCGCATTCTGCTGGCCATCCTGCTGCCCCCGCTCGGGGTGTTCTTCCAGGTCGGCCTGGGCCTTCATTTCTGGCTCAACATTCTTCTGACCCTGTTCGGGTATGTGCCGGGCATCATCCACGCCGTCTGGATCATCGCCACCCGCCGCTAGGCCATAAACCGCATTCGGGCGCTGGAACACTCCCCATTCCAGCGCCCGAATTGTATCTGGGTGCAACTCAGGAAAACCGTGCCCGATAGGCTGGCGCACGCAACCGCGCGCCTACTACGCTACAATGATCGACCGATCGGAGTGCGGGGGTCATGAGAGAAATGGTTGCGCACAAGCAGACCAATCTCGAACCGGAACGGTTCGCAAGGCGAACAGCCGCCCGCAGCGACAGCGAGGAGCGAAAGCCCGGACGGGCTTGAAGATCAGGTATAATGGTGCGGGTGAGAAGACTCGAACTTCCACGTCATAAGACACTGGAACCTAAATCCAGCGCGTCTACCAATTCCGCCACACCCGCACGAGAAGGCAGGTGGCAGAATTAGCGTCAGGCGCAAGCCAAGGTCAATCAGGCTATGCCGTTCAGGGCTAGGCTGAGTGCCTTCTGCGCAGAGGTGTGGACGAAACGCTCCGGCGCGCCATCATGAAGGCTTGCATATGCAAGGCGAGCTGATCATGACCCATTCCGAACCCGACACGCCCCGTTCTGAAGATCGCAGCGGCATGGATTGGGAAGCGCGGTTTCAAGCTGAGGATGCGCCCTGGGAGCGCCACGACGTGCACCCTGCAGCAATCGACTGGGTCAACGCGGACGTGCTCAAGAGCGGCCAAAGCGTCCTGATGCCCGGATGCGGGCGCAGTGAGGAGCCCGCTTTCCTGGCGCGACAAGGGCTTGAAGTGACCGCAACCGATATCGCCCCCAGCGCCATCCGCTGGCAGCTGGAGCGTTTCCAATCAGAAAAGGTGAAAGCGCGCGCCATTGAGACAGACGCCCTCGCCTGGCGCCCGGAGACCGGTTTTGATGCGATCTACGAGCAGACCTTCCTGTGCGCCATCCATCCCAAGCGCCGGGAGGATTATGAAGCCATGGCGCATGCCAGCCTGAAGCCTGGCGGCGGACTGTTGGCGTTGTTCATGCAGAAAGACAAATGGGGCGGGCCGCCATACGGATGCAGCCTTGAGGCCATGACAGCCCTGTTTCCGGATACGCGCTGGATCTGGCCTGAAAGCGAACCGCGCGTCTACCCGCATCCCGGCCTGAACGACAAGGCCGAGCTGGCCGTGGTCCTGATACGGCGATAAAGCGCCGCTAGCGGACTTTTAAACCCTTTGCGCCAGGGTAACGGTTCCAGAATGGAGTCCGCATGGCCGCAGTAAGCGCCTCTTATGTCTCGACACTCTATAACGCTGGCGCTGTGGCGTCGGGCGCAAACAAGCGTGCGTCGCTTCTCACGTCTTCTCTTGGCGACAAGCCGACAAGCGAGGTTGAAGACCGCCTTAGCGCAGCACTTGAAGCCATGAAGCGGGCGCCGGAGGAGAACCGGCAAGCCACACGCAACCGGGCCCGCCAACGGGTCGAGGCCGTTCGGGAACAGCTCAAACTCATCAAGGAGCTGTACGCCCAGAACCCCAAGGAAATGGCCAAAGCCCTCCGGCATCTGGTCAAGGAGCTCAAATCCGCGCTCAAGGCCTATAAAGAGGCGGGCGGAGACATGCAGACGGTCGGCGGCGCTGGCCTGACCGCCCCGGCGGCGGCCCCAGCGCCTTCTGAAACGCGGACAGCCCCAGCAGACGACGCGCTTTCAGCTGAGACCGACTCGGAGCAGGACGCGACGACTGTCGCCGCAGAGGTAGAGGCTGAAGAAGCCGCTCGCGCGACCGACCCCATGGCTGGTCCAGCATCCGCACCTGAACCGGCGCGCGCGTCGCTCGATGATCTTGAGGCGCGCCTCGGCGCGCTGATGGGTGATGAAGCGTTTGTCCAGTCAGTTGACGGGCTCAAGCGCAAGATCAAGGAATTGTTCGAAACCGCCAGGATCCAGTCCGCTTTCCTGGAGCGCGACAAGGCGCGTGACAGCGCTTTTGAAACGCTCGACAAGGCGCTCAAGACGCTTGATGAGGACGTCACCGATTACACCCGTGACGTTCAGGACGAGCTGATCGGCGTCCGCCTTCAGATCAAGATGATCGAGCGCGGGGAATTGTCCGCTCCAGCGGGTCTGGACGTGACGGCCTGAGCGGACCTAGCGCTTGCGGCCGTCCTCGGCGGTCAGAGGCGCAAACTTCAGGACCAGGAACGCAATCACCACACCGGCGATCAAGTTGGCCGCGAACAGGCCCCAGATCACGCCTGTCGCCCCGCCCAGCCAGTTGCCCAACCAGGCCAGGGGAATGATCAGCGCGAGCCCGCGGAAGGCATTGCACGCCACGCCGATCAGAGGGCGGCCCAGACCATTGAACCCGGCCGCCGCCGCCATCGCCACGCCATACCCGGCCATGGAGAACGGAGCGATCGCCCAATAGCTGCTGGCAATGGCCTGGCCGTCAGCTGAGGGCAGAAAGACCGGAGCGAGAAAACGGCTTAGCCCGAACAGCAGCACCGCCATCGCTAGCCCCCAGCCGGCGCAGAACAGGAAGGATTTCAAGAATGCCTCACGCACCCGGTGATCAAGACCCGCGCCGCCATTCTGTCCCGTAATCGGTCCGATTGAGCCCGACAACGCGAACAGCGGGATCAGGGCCAGCGCTTCGACCCGCATGCCCACGCCCAGGCCGGCGACCGCAGGCTCTCCAAAAGGCGCCATGGCGGCGAACACCATGGTGTTGGCGAGCGGCCCGATCATGTTCGATCCCGATGCCGGCGCACCGATGCGGGCGATTTCGCGCCAGTTCCAGAACAAGGTATCAAAACCGGGCCAGCTGAAATCGAGCAGTTTCTCGCGAAACACCAGAACGCCCAGCGCGATCAGGAACACCGCCATGTTCGCAATCAGGGTCGCCAGCGCCGCGCCGGTTACCTCAAGCGCGGGTATGGGCCCCAGGCCAAAGATCAGGATCGGATCGAGGATCATGTTGATGAAGGCCGCGAT
This sequence comes from Oceanicaulis sp. MMSF_3324, assembly GCF_030733545.1. Lineage (GTDB taxonomy): Bacteria > Pseudomonadota > Alphaproteobacteria > Caulobacterales > Maricaulaceae > Oceanicaulis. The sequence continues at coordinate 104,362 of NZ_JASHIU010000008.1, read as the reverse complement.
GATCATGATCACGCTGGGCACGATGGCGTCGCCCATGGCGCGCAACAGATTGCTGGCCACCATGGGGCCGACCATGAAGACCGCCCCGGCGAACCAGATCGTCATGTATTCGCGCACATAGGGCATCATCTGATCGGTGGCGCCCATGGCCCGGAAGACCGGCCCGATCAGGGGAATGCCGATCAGGCTGACAATCAGCACCACGATGAAGGACAGGCTGAGCGCATCTGTCGCCACGCGTTTGGTGGATTCTCCGTCGCCCCGGCCGGCAGCGCGCGCCACCACCGAGACGGCGCCAGCGCCCAGACCGATGGAAATGCTCATCACCAGCATCGAGACCGGAAAGACGAACTGGACGGCGGCTTGCTGATCGGTGCCCAGGCGCCCGACCCAGTAGGCGTCAATCACGCCCACCAGCATCATGGCCAGTATGCCGAAGCTCATCGGCGCGACCAGGCGCATGATGTGACGGAAGACCGACCCCTGGGTCAGATCGTTCGAGGCGCGGGTGGAGGCCATGAGAACGCTTTCTTGAAGTCGGAAAAATCAAACAGCGCCAAAGGTAGGATGCCCTCCGGCGCTGTTCCATGGCTGGACTGGAAAACGTCTATTCGTGATTGTCGAAAACTGACCGGCGGGTTTCCTCAGCCGTCAGGAATGCTGGTTCAGATCATACGCCGCCAGTCCGGCCAGGTTGACGATGTCGGAGACGTTCGAGCCGACCCGGGCGACCTGCACGGATTTCTCAAGGCCGATCAGAAGCCCTTCGATCACCGTCGCGCCGCCTGCTGACTTGAGCAGTCGGGCTGCGATGGAGGCGGAGTGCACCGCCGGCATGACCAGCACATTGGCGGCATCCGAGAGGCGCGAGAAGGGATAGCGCTCGCGATGGTTGGGATCGAGCGCAATATCGACGGCCATTTCGCCTTCATACTCGAAATCGAGATCCAGCTCGTCCAGACGCGATACGGCGCTCTGGACCTTGGTGGTCCGTTCGCCGGGCGGGTTGCCGAACGTGGAATAGCTCATGAAGGCCACGCGCGGATCGAGCCCCAGACGGCGCGCGGCATGGGCGGCCCCCACAGCGATGTCCGCCAGACCATCGGAGTCCGGGAATTCGGTCACATTGGTATCGGCGATCACCAGCATCTTGCCCCGCGCCAGCGCCACGGTCAGGCCGATCACCCGGCCGCCAGGCGCCGGATCGAGCACAAGGCGGATATCACTCATCGTATTGGTGAAGTGGCGCGTCACGCCGGTCACCATGCCGTCCGCATCCTCGAACTTAAGCATGCAAGCGGAAAAGACATTCCGGTCGTTATTCACAAGACGCTGAACGTCGCGGCGCAGATAACCCCGGCGTTGCAAGCGCTTGTACAGCCAGTCCGCATAATCGGCATTGCGGTCGGACAAGCGGGCGTTCTGGATCTCCAGAACGTCATCGGGCAGCCCCAGAGACCGCATGTTCGCCTTGGCCACCTCTTCGCGCGCCACCAGTACGGCCTGACCCAGCCCCTGGGACTGGAAGGCGAAGGCGGCGCGGATCACTGACGGCTCTTCCCCCTCGGCGAAGACGATGCGCTTGTTCGACCCCGAAATCGCCTGTGTGACGCGCTGTTGCAGCGCTGCGGTGGGATCCAGACGACGCGCCAGGGACTGGCGGTACTTCTCTTCATCCTCGATCGGAATGCGCGCCACGCCCGTCTCGATAGCCGCACGCGCCACATAGGGCGGCACGAAGCTGATCAGGCGCGGATCGAAGGGCGACGGAATGATGTAATCGCGGCCAAAGCGCAAACCGCCATCGGACTTGTTTGCGGTGGACACTTCATCGGGCACGTCCTGGCGCGCCAGATCGGCCAGCGCCCGGGCGGCCGCCAGCTTCATCTCCTCATTGATCGTCCGCGCCCGCACATCCAGCGCGCCGCGGAAAATATAAGGAAAGCCCAGGACATTATTGACCTGATTGGGGAAATCAGAGCGGCCCGTGGCGATGATCGCGTCTGACCGCGCCGCACGCACCTCATCGGGCATGATTTCCGGTGTGGGGTTGGCCATGGCGAACAGGATCGGGTCAGCCGCCATGGATTTCACCATGTCCTGGCTCACAATCCCGCCGGCGGACAGCCCCAGGAAAATATCGGCGTCGACCATGGCTTCCTTGAGCGTGCGCAGATCGGTCTCGCGCGCATGCTGGGCCAGTCGGTCATGAAGGTCATTGCGGCCCGTATGGACCACGCCGTTCACATCCACGACCGTGACATTGTCATGCTGGACGCCCAGCGACTTGACCAGCTCCAGAACCGACAGCCCGGCCGCCCCGGCGCCACAGAGCACCAGCTTGACGTCCTCGAACTTGCGATCGGTCAGATGGCAGGCATTGATCAGACCGGCAGCAGCGATGATGGCGGTGCCATGCTGGTCGTCGTGGAACACAGGAATATCGAGCTTATCGCGCAAGCGCGCCTCGATCTCGAAGCATTCCGGGCTCTTGATGTCTTCAAGATTGATCCCGCCAAAGCTGTCGCCGAAGCCGGCGACGCAATCCACGAACTTGTCCGGGTCGGTGTAATTGATCTCGAGATCAAAGCCATCAATATCGGCGAAGCGCTTGAACAGGACCGCCTTGCCTTCCATCACCGGCTTGGAGGCCGCAGCGCCCAGATTGCCGAGTCCCAGGATCGCCGTGCCGTTCGAGACGACAGCCACGGTATTGCCCTTGGACGTATAGTCGTAGACAGCGTCGGGGTTCTCGGCGATGGCGCGCACCGGCGCCGCCACGCCTGGCGAATACGCCAAGGCCAGATCGCGTTGAGTCGCCATCGGCTTGGTCGGGAGCATCGCCACCTTGCCCGGCGGGCTCGCGCGGTGAAACTCCAGCGCGTCAACGTCGGTCGAGGAGAACTTTTCTTTTTCGGACATGGCGATGATGGATCTATCTGGTTGGGTGGACAGGTAGGTGAGCTATACGCGTCTGCGGGTCCGCTTGCTACACCGGCGCACGCATCAATCTGCGCAGAGCCGCTTTGCGCAATTGCTGGCTGGCGACGCAATCAAGCGCGTGGGGCAATTGCGCCAGCACCGTATCCACACTGCTCCCCACACCCAGACGCCGCCCTGCGTCCCCGTGGACATAGACCGCTGCGGATGCGGCGTCATACGCGCTTTCACCCTGCGCGAGGAATGCGCCGATCAGCCCCGCCAGCACATCGCCCGTGCCCGCTGTCGCAAGACGCGGACTGGCATGAACATTGACCCGCACATCACCATCAGGTGCGGCGATGACAGTGTCCGCGCCCTTGAAGACGATAACCGCGCCGCTTCGCATGGCGGCCTGGCGAGCCCTCTCGATCTTGGTGGCGTCAGTCGCCTCCCCCGTCAGGTCCGGGAACAGGCGTGCGAACTCCCCTGCGTGAGGCGTCAGCACGCATTGGTCATGCAAGCCCTCAAAGAGCGCCTCCGGCTCGTCCTCGAAGACGCTCAAGGCGTCGGCGTCCAGCACCAGCGGGATCTCTTGGCACAGCGCCGATCGCACCTTGGCCTTGAGCCTGTCATTGACGCCAGCGCCCGGCCCCATCACGGCGGCGCTGGCGCGGTGCGCCCCGAGCACGTCTGCGAAGTCCTCAGCGGACTCATACGATCGCGCGACCAGGCTGTCTGAAGCAGAGGCGATTTCATTCAGCGCCCCCTGCCCCGACAGCAAAGTTACGAAGCCGGCGCCGCCAATCTGTCCAGCCCGAGCCGCCAGCCGCGCCGCGCCCGTGGCGCCATATCCGCCGGCCAGTACGCAAAGTCGACCCCGGCTGTGCTTGTGCGCATCTGTTTGCACGTCTGCGCCAGGTATGGGCCACAAATCTGGGTGGTTCACTGTCGCACAGGACGGCGCGGCTTCAGACCATCCCTCTGGTATTCCTATGTCACACAGCACCACCTCCCCGCATTGAGCGCGCGCGGGCGAGAGAAGATGGGCTTGTTTGTAGCGGTGAAACGTCACTGTCAGATCAGACCGGAAGACAGGGCCATCCATGGGCGTCAGATCACCGGACAGGCCGCTCGGCGTATCAATCGCAACGCAAACCCCGTCATGAGACTGGCTGTCTCGGGCCAGACGCGCCGCCTCACCTTCCAGCGGTCGATTGAGCCCGGCTCCAAACAGAGCATCCACAACCAGCCCAAAGCCGCTGAGATCGCATGCTCCAAGCGTCCGGACCTCGCCTCCCCATCTTTCAGACGCCCTGCGCGCATCTCCTTGCAGCTCTGATGGAGTAGCGAGCGAACAGACTTCCACGGGCCATCCCGCCGAACTCAAGGACGTGGCAATGACCCAGCCATCGCCTCCATTATTGCCCGGTCCACACAGGACAACGGTCGGGCGCGGCGCCCATCTGTCCATGATGGCCTGCGCCGCCTGGCGACCCGCCATCTGCATCAGACGCCAGCCCGAAACACCCTGTTCAATGGCGAAGGCATCAGCTTTCGCCATGGCTGAAACCGTCAATATGGCGTGGGGTTGCTCGGTCATTCCGCCCGGCTCCTGATATTTGCTCTACAATCGAGCATCCGCGCTCACAAATGAAACATTCGCGTTTTTGCGCATCTGCGCCGCGACACGATGACTTGCGATGCAGACCGTGTTCTTTAGCGTGCCAGTCGTGAGCGGAGGCCCCGAATGAAAAAAATCGAAGCGATCATCAAGCCGTTCAAACTGGACGACGTAAAGGAAGCCCTGCAAGAGATCGGTCTTCAAGGCCTGACCGTGACGGAAGCCAAGGGCTTTGGCCGCCAGAAGGGTCATACGGAGTTGTATCGCGGCGCGGAGTACGTCGTTGATTTCCTGCCCAAGATCAAAATCGAGCTTGTGATCCCCGATAATCGAGTCGAGGCCGCCGTAGAAGCCATTCAGAACGCCGCCCAGACCGGGCGCATCGGCGATGGCAAGATCTTCATCCTCCCGGTGGAAGGCGCGATCCGCATCCGCACCGGCGAGACCGATGATGACGCCATCTGAGCACACAGTTTCCAACCGTCCGCCAGCACCCACAGTCAGCAACTAAGGATACGACCATGTCTGCAGACAAGATCCTCAAACAAATCAAGGATGAAGACGTCGAGTTCGTCGACCTGCGCTTCACAGACCCTCGCGGCAAGCTGCAACACGTCACGTTTGACGTGGACATGGTCGATGAAGATTTCTTCGAAGAAGGCTCCATGTTCGATGGTTCGTCCATCGCCGGCTGGAAAGCCATCAACGAGTCCGACATGGTCCTGATGCCGGATCTGAACACGGCGGCCGTCGACCCGTTCTTCCAGCAAACCACGCTGTCGATCGTCTGCGACATTCTCGAGCCGGACAGCGGCGAAGCCTATAACCGCGATCCGCGCACCACGGCGAAGAAAGCCGAGAACTTCCTCGCCGCCTCGGGCATTGGCGACAAGGCGTTCTTCGGCCCCGAAGCCGAATTCTTCATCTTTGATGACGTGCGCTGGTCGACCGCGCAGAACAACACCTTCTACGCGCTTGATTCCGAGGAAGGCCCCTATAATTCCGGCGCCAAGATGGAAGGCGGCAACCTCGCCCACCGTCCGGGCCCCAAAGGCGGCTATTTCCCGGTGCCGCCGATCGATTCACTTCAGGACATGCGCTCTGAAATGCTGTCGGTGATGAAAGAGCTCGGCCTGCAGCCTGAAAAGCACCACCACGAAGTGGCGCCGTCTCAACACGAGCTGGGGATGAAATTCTCCACCCTCACCGAGATGGCCGACCGCATGCAGACCTATAAGTACATCGTGCACAATGTCGCCGCCGCCTATGGCAAGACCGCGACCTTCATGCCCAAGCCGGTCTATGCCGACAACGGCTCGGGCATGCACGTGCACCAGTCGATCTGGAAAGACGGCAATCCGCTGTTCGCAGGCGACAAGTATGCGGGCCTGTCGGACACCTGCCTTTACTATATTGGCGGCATCATCAAGCACGCTCGTGCGATCAACGCCTTCGCGAACGCGTCGACCAACTCCTACAAGCGTCTGGTGCCGGGCTTTGAAGCGCCGGTCCTGCTCGCCTACTCGGCGCGCAACCGGTCTGCGTCGATCCGCATTCCGCACGTGCCCTCCGCCAAGGGCAAGCGTCTTGAGACCCGCTTCCCGGATCCGGCCGGCAACCCGTACCTGACCTTTGCATCACTGCTGATGGCCGGTCTTGATGGTATCGAGAACCAGATCCATCCGGGCGACGCCATGGACAAGGACCTCTATGACCTGCCGGCTGAAGAGCTCAAGGACATCCCGACCGTCTGTTCGTCCCTGCGCCAGGCGCTCGAATCGCTCGACGCTGACCGCGACTTCCTCAAGAAGGGCGGCGTGATGGATGACGATCAGATCGACGCCTACATCGATCTGAAGATGGAAGAAGTCACGCGCATCGAACATCACCCGCACCCGGTCGAGTTTGACCTGTACTACAAGGTGTAGGACACACGCCTGATACACGGCGATGCGGCCGCTCCGGACCTGTCCGGGGCGGCCGCTCTCATTTCAGCCTCTTCTTCACAAAGCGAAATTGGCTGCGGCGCAGGACCGGGCGACGGTCGACGCGCACAAAACCATGGGCTAGAAAGACTCTCCTACGCACGTATGGTTCACCTCTTGTGAACTTGCGCCCGACCGGAGACCGACGCATGCGCCGCAGCCTTCTCGCCGCCGTTTCCCTGTCCGCCCTGATCGCCGCACCCGCCTGGGCGGATGAGGAGATCAACGACGAACGCACAGAGCCCGTTGAGACCGCGGATGCGGACGGCGCCGGAAATGCTGACAACATCGTCATTGGATCAAACGGACGCGTCACGCTGGTCGGCACGCCTGGTCCGGCCGTACGGGTCAATTCCAATCACGACCTGACGACCGAGACAGGCTCGACCATCAACATTCTTGATCGTGATAGCGACGGCAACTTCGTCGATGTTGATGGAGCTGTCGGGGTTCAAGTCGACTCAGGCGTGGACAGCGACATCACCCATGCGGGGCGCATCCTGCTCGATGATAGCCAGGATGCTGTGGACAGCGGCACCGATGATCTGACGGACACGGATGGCGATGGCCAGGCCGACGATCCCGATACCGAGGCCGATGGCGCCTTTGCCCAGGACCAGAACAAGACCGGCATCCTGCTTGGCGAGGTCGACAGCGATTTCGCGCCCGTCGACGGCCAGGCTCCGATCACCGGCGATATCAACATCACCAGCACGGGCTCTGTGGTCGTGCAGGGCCAGAACAGTTTTGGCGTCCGCGCGGTCACCGCTATCGATGGCGACTTCCTGAGCCGTGGCTCGGTCAACGTCACCGGTGAAAATAGCCGTGGCGTCTCCATCGAATCTGATGTCAGCGGCGATGTGGAAGTACGCTCCGTGACCGCGACCAGTCCCGGCGGCGAAGGCTTTGTCGTGGAAGGTGATGTGGGCGGCGGCATTCGAGCTAACGGTTCAGTGCAGGCCACCGGTTATCGAACCACTCGCCGCTTCAGCGGCACGCTGATGGCGCTGTTCGAAAGCGAAGCTGAAGCCGCCGAACGCGGCGATGTCGCCGACAATCTGGATTCGGGCTCGGCCTTTGTTGTGGCCGGCTCCGTTACCGATGGGGTTTTCATCTCTGCGACCGGCATCATCCAGGCCTACACCGGCAGTGGCGCCGGTCTGGAGATTCGTCCCGATGAGGGGGCGGACAGCGATGTGGTCATCGGTGAAGTCAGCCTGCCGGACGATTACACCGCTGATAGAACTGATGATGACGATGACGGCGATCAGCTCGGCTACGCTGTCGTCAATGAAGGACGGATCGCCAATAACGGCATCTTCGATGGCAAGGATGCGACGGCCTTCCTGATTGTCGGCCGAAACGACAATGGCGAATTGCGCTCGGTCATTCTGGGTCAGAACGGCATTTCCAACGCAGACACCATTCAGGCCATTGCCTATGACGGGACGGCAACCGCCGTGCGGCTTGGCGAAGGCGTCCAGGCGGAAAGTTTTCACAACACGGGCACGGTTCAGGCTTCTGCCAGCCTTGGCGCATCTGAAGACGGCTTCGCCGACGATGCGTTTGGCGCGGCTGTCGCGATCGCGCTCGATCTGGATGAAAACTCGCAACTGCGCCGTCTTCTCAATGAAGCCGGGACCATTACCGCAACGGTGACGGGCGGCGGCCAAAGCGCTGTCGCCATCCGTTCCAATGACGACAGTCTCGAGGAAATCCACAATACCGGCGTCATTAACGCGTCCGCCATCAATCTGACCGATGCGTTCTCGCAAGACGACATCCAAACGATCGCCATTGACGCGCGCAACAACAATACCGGCCTGCAAATCATTCAGGATCAGGCCTTTGATGACGATGGAGAGCCCCTGGGCACGCCTCTCATCCGCGGCGACATCCTTCTTGGGGATGGCGACGACCGGGTCGAGATCAACGCTGGCTCCATTGATGGCGACATCGCGTTCGGTCTTGGCGCCGACACCCTTGTCATCAATAACGCTTCTCTGAATGGCGCCATCAGCGATGCTGACGGCGACCTGGTGCTGGACGTCGCCAATGGCCAGATCGGGCTGACCGGGTCTGACGCGCTGGCCCTGCGCGATGCGATTTTCCGCAATGACGGCGTGCTGGAAGTGGTGATCGACACCGAAGGTCGCTCGAACGCCTTTTTGAACGCAACTGGCGATGTAACCTTTGAAGAAGGGTCCGCATTGTCGGTCGGTCTGGCCAATGTCATCGGCCAGGGGGGCACGTTTAACATCATTACGGCGGGCACCCTGACGATCGCGAATGAGGATGAAACGCTCACCACCTCGGACTCGCCGTATCTTTATAACGCCAGCCTTGAGCGTTCGAGCGAGGATGCGAACAAGATCGTTCTGACGCTTGAGCTGAAAACGGCGGAAGAGCTGGGCATGCACGCCAATCAGGCCGCCGCCTATGACGAAGCCCTGGCGGCTTTCCAGAGCGTGGAATCGTTGGGCGCGGCGTTTGCGAACCTACGCACGGCAGAGCAGTTTTACGGCGCATATGACCAATTGCTGCCCGAATACGCCGCCAGCGCGATCCAGTTCGCCCTCGCCTCCAATGACGCCGCCGCCGGCGCCTTGCAGGGCCGTCTGAGAAACGCCCGACTGGCGCCGGACAATCTGGCAGGTGTCTGGATTCAGGAATTCGGCTACTTCGCCGACCGGTCCAGCACGGCTTTTGGCGCCGGATATCGGGGCCAGGGCGTCGGCCTCGCCGTGGGCCTCGACCGTCCTGTCGGGCCGTTCTACGCCGTGGGCGTCCAGCTCGTTGGGGCCGCAAGCGAGATTGAGGAAAGCGATGGCTTCGACCAGCCGATGATCTCGATGTCAGGTCAGGTTGGCGGTTACGCCGCCATGGATCTTGGCGGTTTCGACATTTCGGGCAATATCGGCATTGGCTACGACTATTTCGAAACGGATCGCGAAATCCGCATTGGCGATTTCACAGCCCTGACGACTGCGGATTGGACCGGCTGGCACGCCACCGCCAGCTTCCAGGCGGGTCGCGACTTCGCGTTCGGCAACTGGGTGCTGCGTCCGGAAGCCGATCTGACCTATGTCACCTTGTTCGAGAGCGGTTACACCGAAACCACTGCCGGAACCAATGCTGACGCCATTTCCGATCTGGGCCTGGTCGTCGATGATCGCGATTCCTCGATCCTGCTCGGCTCTGGTACGTTGAGCCTTGCTCGGCGCTTCGGAACGGATCAGTCCTGGTGGGCGCCCTCCATTCGCGTGGGTTATCGCGGTGAGTTCTCAAGTTCCGGCGGCGAAACAACCGCGCAGTTCGGGCAGACGGGAAATCCCTTCACCCTGCGATCTGAACAGCTGGCAAACTCGGGGGCGCTCATCGGCTTTGGCTTGAGCGCAGGTTCGGACTACTCCACATTCACTTTCGCCTACGACGCGGACGTGCGTGATGACTTTGTCCGGCATGTCGCGCGACTGGTTATCCGCCTGACATTCTAGGACAACTACACATATTTACATTGCCCGTCAGAGGGGAATTTGGTGGGAACAAATCGTCTTCCTGTCCTGACCCCATGCATTGACGGCGAAGACATCGGGTCGGCGCGTATGACGCAGGCGCGCCGACCCCTCTTTCTTTCGCCCCCTTCATTACAACAAATACGCTCTCACGGTCCGATCACCGTCAAAGCCGTTTCACAGCCGGTTAACCGTGTCGCGGCAGAGTGGCGTCATGATGATGCGGTCTGCTCTTCTTGGCTTGTTCAGCCTCATGATTCTGGCCGGGTGCGCGTCAGGGCCGCCTGATCAGGTGCATGACGCCTGCCTGATCCTTCAGGACAATCGCAGCTGGTGGCGCGATCTTCAGCGCTCGGAGCGGCGTTGGGGGCTGTCACCGGGGGCCCAGCTTGCATTCCTGAAAAAAGAATCGAGTTTCAACCGCCATGCGCGCCCGGCCCGACGTCGCTTGTTGGGCTTCATCCCAGGCGCACGCCCCTCGTCTGCCTATGGCTACGCGCAAGCGCTCAACAGCACCTGGGACTGGTATCGCGAAGACACCGGTCGGCGCGGCGCTGATCGGGATGATTTCGGCGATGCGGTGGATTTTATCGGTTGGTACGCCAACAAGTCCCAGCAACTGTCCGGTATTTCGCTCGACGATCCATATTCGCTCTATCTGGCTTACCATGAAGGCCATGGCGGCTATAACCGGCGCACCTACCGCAACAAGGACTGGCTGCTGCGGGCGGCTCGAACCGTCCAGGCGGATGCACAGCGTTATGACAATCAGATCAGCCGGTGCGAACGGCGTCTGGGCCGCGGCCTGATCCCGTTCTTCTAGCGCCTTGCCGTCTCGGACAGCGTTTCGAGCACCGATAACGCCTGTTCGGCCCGTGTTTCCGGAACGAAGACATGATCATGGTGAAGCCCCGCGACCAGGTTGGCGCTGATCCCGGCTCTCGCCAGAGCCGTCGCGATTTGAGCGGTCAAACCCACCGCCTCCAAAGCCGAATAGACGCTCAGCGTGATCCGTCGACACGGGAATTGAACCGGCAGTCCGGCTGACAGGAGATGGTCATAAGGGGCGATCACCGATCGCCCCTCGTCTTCCTCAAACCAAGCCACCGTCTGCTCAGGCCAGGGCGTGTCCTGATCTTGAAGGGCGGCATAAGCATAGCGCTCAGGATCCAGACAGGGCTTCATATCGCGCAACAGCGCATCCAGATCCGTCAGAGGCGTCATTCGACCAGACTTTCCACATGGCAATGCCGTTCAGGCTGCGTGATCCCCTACACGATCGGATCAGGCTGGGGCAAATTGACTGGCCATGGCTGATGATTCGCAAGACGATCTGTTTTCCGCTCCGTCCGGCCCCAAGGGCCCGGCGACGCCGTCCGCTCCACGCGTGACGCCTTCCGAACCTGCGCCTGCACCCAAGGCGTCTGAAGCGCCGTCTGAGCCCAAACCCGAAACCGCCAAGCCTGCGCCGTCCAAACCCGCGCCCGCCCCGAGCGTCGCGCCGACCGCCGCAGCGGAAAACAAGGGTTATGACGCCGCCTCGATCGAAGTGCTCGAAGGGCTCGAGCCTGTTCGCAAACGTCCGGGCATGTATATCGGCGGCACCGACGAACGCGCGCTGCACCACCTGTTTGCGGAAATTCTCGACAACTCCATGGACGAAGCGGTGGCTGGATATGCCGACCGGATCGAAGTCACCATGGATGAAGGCGGCTTCGTCTCGGTCTCCGACAATGGCCGCGGCATTCCGGTCGACCCGCACCCCAAATTTCCCGATAAGTCTGCGCTTGAAGTGGTGCTGACCACCCTGCATGCCGGCGGCAAGTTCTCGGACAAGGCCTACCAGACCGCCGGCGGTCTGCACGGCGTGGGCGTGTCTGTGGTGAACGCGCTGTCCGAACTGGTCGAAGTCGAGGTCGCTCGCGACAAGACGCTCTGGCGTCAGATCTATGTCCGCGGCATCCCGCAGGGCCCTGTGGAGAAAATCGGCGCGGCGCCCAACCGTCGGGGCACAACCGTCCGCTTCAAGCCTGACCCGGAAATCTTCGGGCCGCGCGCTGTGCTCAAGGCCCCGCGCATCTTCAACATGGCGCGCGCCAAGGCGTTTCTGCGCCGCGGCGTCCAGATCCGCTGGAAATGCCCCGAAAGCCTGGTCGAAGGCACGGACATTCCGGCTGAAACCACCCTCGCCTTCCCGGGCGGGCTGGCTGACCGGCTTGTCGAGCTGACGCCCAACGCCTCGCTTGTCACCGACCAGTTCGCCGGTCGCGTCGAACGCGATGGCCGCATGGGCGCCGTGGAATGGGCGGTCGCGTTTTCCGAAAACGGGTTCGGCCCCGATGACAGCTTCTGCCAGAGTTTCTGTAACACGGTGCCCACCCCCATGGGCGGCACCCATGAACAGGGCTTGCGAGCCGCACTGTCCAAGGGCCTGCGCGCCTATGGCGAGCTGGCCAATGTGAAGAAGGCGGCCCAGATCACCGCTGACGATGTCATGGGCGGCGCCGGCATCCTGATCTCGGTCTTCATCAAGGACCCCGAGTTCCAGGGCCAGACCAAGGATCGCCTGTCCACGGCCGAAGCGGGCCGCCTGGTTGAACAAGCCATTCGGGACCAGTTTGACCACTGGCTGGCGGGCCGGCCCAAGGATGCCGCGCGTCTTGTCGAATGGGCGGTGGACCGGGCCGAAGACCGACTCAAGCGCAAGCGCGAGAAAGAGGTCAAACGTCAGTCCGCAACGCGAAAGCTTCGGCTTCCAGGTAAGCTGGCGGACTGCTCTCAGAATTCCGCCGATGGCGCCGAGCTCTTCCTGGTGGAGGGTGATTCCGCAGGCGGTTCGGCCAAACAGGCGCGCGACCGGAAGACCCAGGCCATCCTGCCCCTGCGCGGCAAGATCCTGAACGTCGCCTCCGCCACGGCTGACAAGATCGCGGCCAACCAGGAGATTTCCGATCTGCTGCTGGCTCTGGGCGTCCAGCCGGGCAAGAAGTTCGATCTCGAGGATCTGCGGTATGAGCGCGTCATCATCATGTGTGACGCCGATGTGGACGGCGCTCACATCGCCGCTTTGCTGGCGACGTTCTTCTACAAATTCCTGCCCGGCCTTATTGAATCGGGCCGCCTTTTCATGGCCCAGCCGCCGCTGTTCCGACTGACGCAGGGCGGCAAGACGCTCTACGCCCAGGATGAGGCCGAGAAGAACCATTTGCTGGAGACCGCCTTCAAGAAAGGCAAGGTCGAAGTCGGGCGCTTCAAGGGTCTGGGCGAGATGACCCCGCCCCAGCTCAAATCCACCACCATGTTGCCCGAGAGCCGTTCGCTGGCGCGGGTTGTGGTGACGCCTGAAATGCGTGAGAGCGCCGACGCGCTCGTGGAAACGCTGATGGGCAAGAAACCCGAACTGCGCTTCCAGTTCATTCAGGACAATGCGCCCTTCGTGGAAGAAGTGGACGTCTGATCCCGGACGTCCACGCCTGCCCTACTCGATCCGTTCGGTCACATCTGTCAGAAGAGCCTCGGCCATTTCACGGCGGAATGTCCGAATGCCATTGAAGCTTGAGGCTTCGGCATGCAGGGCGAAGACGATGGGTGCGCGCGCCTCCCTATCCAGATACCCGACATACCAGCCTTCAAATCGTCCTTCGAAATTGCCTAGCTCCACAGGTCCTGCGCCTGTCTTGCCATGCAGCGCGCCATCGGGCCTCTCGCCGGCCAGTGAGACTTCATCCAATGCATCAAGGCTCGCTTCGCTGATGCCCAGCTGGCGGTTCAGTAGACGCTCCAAAAAGGCGATCTGTTCACGCGGAGAAATTTCCAGGGTCTGGTCGAGCCAGAACCGATCTGAACCGTCCGCCACCTCGGCGTCGCCATAGGCCCAGGCGGGCAAGAGGTCCTGATAGGTCCGGGCGCCGATCTCGATAGCCAGGTCCTGAAACGCCCAGGCGGCGGACCGCGTGAACGCCGTTCTCAATGTCTGGTCCTGACGCCAGTCTGCGGGCCAGTAATTCGCGGCCGGACGCGCCTGCGAATCCCAAGGTAGTCGTGCCTCCAGATCTTCGGCCACGCCCGTTTCCAGAGCTATGATGAGATTGGGGATCTTGAACGTCGACCAGGGGCCCCGACGACGGTCTGGCTCGCTGCCATCCAGGACATAGGTGATGCCAGTTTCCATGTCCCGCGCAATGAAACTGACCTGGCGATCTCCGATCGCGGCCAGATGCGGGTCCCGGCTGAGGGTGAGTTCAATGGAATCTGACTGCGCGATGGCCGGCAGACTAACGATAAGGGCCGCCATCAGGCTCAGGCCCAGTGAGACAGGGTTCATCCGTGCATCCTCTTTCCTGCATGGGCTCTGTCGCGTCCTAAAAAGGCGAAGACGTGGCGCAAACGGCGCCATTACACGACACGACGGCGGACTTGACGGCAGGTGTTATCAAGTAACCCCTTCCCTCACCCCTCAAAATTAAGCCAGTCTGCGCGCTTCGCGATCCGCGCCTCGCGAACGGCGCGATAATAAGGGGAGAGTTCCGTGCACAGAACACTTAAGGCGCTCGGCGCGTCGATAGCGGCCTTGTCCGCTTTCGGCCTGGCGGCGTGCTCATCCGAGACCGGTTCCGGTTCGGAGCCCAGCGGCGATGTGGACATCGTCCGGTATGACTCCAATCCGTTTCCCAGCACCTATGAGCCGGTGCCGTCCGGCGTCACACTGATTACCGGCGCCACCGTGTTTGACGGTGTCGGCGGTGAGCTTGAAAACACCGACATCCTGATCGAGAACGGCCGAATCGCCGCCATCGGCGCCGGTCTCTCGGCGCCAGAAGGCGCAAGCGTCATTGACGCCGAGGGCCGCTATATCACGCCGGGCGTTGTCGATATTCACTCGCACCTGGGCGTATATCCCTCGCCCAGCGTCAACGCGCACTCTGACGGCAATGAAGCTGTGGCGCCGGTCACCGCTGAAGTCTGGGCCGAGCATAGCGTCTGGCCCCAGGATCCGGGCTTTGACACGGCGCTGGCCGCCGGCGTCACCACGCTTCACATCCTGCCCGGTTCGGCGAACCTGTTTGGCGGACGCGGCGTCACCTTGCGCAATGTTCCCTCCCGGACGATGCAGGGCATGAAGTTTCCCGATGCGCCCTACACGCTGAAAATGGCCTGTGGTGAGAACCCCAAGCGCGTTTATGGCAATCGCGGCGGCCCGGCGACGCGTATGGGCAATCTGGCGGGCTATCGTCAGGCCTGGCAGCAGGCGAGCGATTATCGCCAGAGCTGGCGGGAATACTGGGAGGCTGCTGAGGCCGGTGAGGATGTCGATCCGCCGACCCGCAATTTCGAACTCGATACCCTCATGGGCGTGCTCGACGGCGAAATCCTGGTCCAGATGCACTGCTATCGCGCTGATGAAATGGCGATGATCCTCGATCTCGCCGAAGAGTTCGACTACCAGGTCACCACCTTCCACCACGCCGTCGAAGCCTACAAGATCCCCGACATCCTGGCTGAGCACAACACGTGCGCCGCGGTCTGGGCGGACTGGGGCGGGTTCAAGATGGAAGCCTATGACTCCATCCGCGAGAACCTGCCGCTGACCCATGCCGGCGGCGCCTGCGCCATGATCCATTCGGATTCAGATCTGGGCATTCAGCGCCTGAACCACGAGGTCGCGAAAGCGCTTTCCGATGGTCGTCGCATGGGCCTTGATATCTCCGACGCCGAGGCCGTCAGCTGGTTCACTTCGAACCCGGCGCGCGCTCTGGGCATTTTCGACGAAACCGGTTCCATCGAGGAAGGCAAGCGCGCCGACCTCGTGCTGTGGTCCGGCCATCCGTTCTCCAGCTATGCGCTGGCGGACAACGTCTATCTCGACGGCGCCTTGATGTTTGACCGCGCCGATCCCGAGCGTCGCACCGTGCGCGATTTCATGCTCGGCCAACCCGGTGAAGGAGACTACTGATGAAAAAGCTCCTGACCTCTCTTGCGCTGGCCGCCGCGGTGATCGCGCCCGCCAGCGCGCAGACTCTCGTGATCAATAATGGCCGCGTGGTCACCAACACCAATGCCGGAGTCATCCAGAACGGCGCCGTGGTGGTGCGCGACGGCGCCATCGTGGAAGTGGGATCTGATGTCGCCATTCCCGACGGCGCTGAAGTCATCGACGCGGAAGGCGGCTGGATCACGCCTGGACTGTTCCATCCGCAAACCCAGCTCGGTCTGATCGAGGTGGGCGCTGAGTCGTCCACCCATGACGACTCTGCTGAAGACAGCAGCTTCACCGCGGCGATTGATGTGGCGGACGGGTTCAATCCCTCCGGCACCCATATCGATTCCACCCGTCTTGAGGGCGTGACCCGCTTTGCGGTTCATCCCACGACGGGATCGGCCATCCTGGCCGGACGCGGCGCTCTGGCTGACGCAACAGGCGAACCTGACAGCCTGTTCGCCTCGCGCCAGTTCATGCTGGTGGACATGTCCCAGTCTGGCGGTCGCACCGCAGGCGGCTCGCGCACAGCCGCCTGGACCTTCCTGCGTGCGGCGATCGAGGATGCGCGTTTCTATCCAGGGCGCTTCATGTCTCACCATGAAGGCGACGCCATTGACCGCTATGATGCAGCTGCGCTCGTGAGTGCTGTCCGCGGTGAGATTCCGCTGATCATGCTCATGGATCGGGCGGCTGATATCCGACGGGCCATTGCCTTTGCCGACCAGTATCCGGCGATCCGGGTCATCATCGCCGGTGGCGCGGAAGCGCACCTTGTCGCCGATGATCTGGCCGATGCCGGGATTCCGGTCATCTATGATCCGATGCGCAACCTGCCGGACAGCTTCGACACCCTCGCCTCCACCAATGAAGGCGCGTCGATTCTTCATGAGGCCGGCGTACAGGTGGCTTACACAACGCTCGGTTCGGACCTGTACTTCAACCCGCGGCTTCTCGCCCAGCACGCCGGCATCGCCGTCGCGCACGGGGCGGATTGGGATGACGCCTTCCGGGCGGTCACCCTGACCCCGGCCGAAATCTATGGCGTGGGGGATCGCTTCGGCGCCCTGGCCACAGGTTACACCGCGGATGTGGTGGTCTGGGATGGAGACCCGCTGGAAGTGATGAGTGCGCCGACAAGCGTCATCATCGGCGGTGAACTGCAGAGCCTCGAAACGCGCCAGACCCGTCTGCGCGACCGCTATGCGGACGTCACAGACGAGCATCAGTACGCCTACGAGCACTGATCGCGTCCCTTAAACGTCACACATGGGCGTTTAAGACACAGAAAAGGGCCGGCCGCGTTGACAGCGCGCGCCGGCCTTTTATGTTCGCGCGACGCAAATGCGCCGGATGAGCTGGCGCCGGTTAGACAGGATCGACCCCGGTCCTGACCGATAAGCGACTTCAGAGGCGCATGACGTTTGAAGACCTCGGGCTGAGCCCCGCACTCCTGTCAGCTATTGCTGACGCCGGTTACGAAAAGCCCACCCCGATCCAGGAGGGCGCCATTCCTGTTGCGCTCACCGGACGTGATGTCCTGGGGATCGCCCAGACAGGCACCGGCAAGACCGCATCCTTCACCCTGCCCATGATCGAGCGCCTGTCGCGCGGCCGAGCCCGCGCCCGCATGCCGCGCTCTCTGGTGCTGGCGCCCACGCGCGAGCTCGCAGCTCAGGTGGCGGACAACGTCAAGCTCTACGCCAAGAACCACAAGCTCAACATGGCGCTGCTGATCGGCGGCGTATCGTTCGAGCCCCAGAAGAAGATTCTCGACCAGGGCGCGGACATTCTCATCGCGACTCCGGGACGCCTGCTGGACCATTTCGAACGTGGCGGACTTCTGCTGACCGGCGTTGATATCCTCGTCATCGATGAAGCCGACCGTATGCTGGACATGGGCTTCATTCCCGATATCGAACGGATCCTGAAACTGCTGCCCCCGCGCCGCCAGACCCTGTTCTTCTCGGCCACCATGCCGTCCGAAATCAAGCATCTGGTGGACACCTTCCTGCGCGACCCCGAACGGGTTGAAGTGACCCGCCCGGCTCAGACGGCCGAGACGATCACCCAGTACATCCTGCGTGTGTCCGACAATCAGGCGCGCACCAAGCGCGAAGCCCTGCGCGCCGCGATCAATCGCGATGGCGTGAAGAACGGCATCATCTTCTGCAATCGCAAGCGTGATGTGGATATTGTCGCGCGCTCCTTGCAGCGCCACGGATTCTCGGCCGCCCCGATCCACGGTGACCTTGATCAGAGCCAGCGAACGAAAACCCTCGCCGAGTTCAAATCCGGCGAACTGCGCCTTCTGGTCGCCTCTGACGTGGCCGCACGCGGTCTCGACATTCCGGCGGTGAGCCACGTTTTCAACGTGGATATTCCCCGCAACGCGGATGACTATGTCCACCGCATCGGCCGCACCGGCCGCGCCGGTCACAAAGGCGAAGCCGTGACCTTGGTGTCTTCAGAAGACTCCAAGGCGCTGGCCAAAGTCGTCAAGCTGATCGGCAAGGAACCCGAAGAGCTCAAGCTGTCCGAGGACACGCAGGCCGCGCCGGCCCAGGACGCCGCCCCGCAGACAGAACAGTCCGAAGACAAGCCCAAATCCCGGCGCCGTTCGCGCTCTCGCAACAAAGCCGAAGCTGAGAGCCCGGCTGCAGAGCCCGCCAAGGCCGAAGCCGCTTCGGAAAGCGTGTCAGAGACTGAAGCCGCCCCGCGCAAAGGCCGGTCGTCTCGCAATGAGCGCTCGCAACGTCAGGACAAGAAAGAACGTCCTGATCGTCACGAACGCGATCTGAGCCCCGTCGGATTCGGTGACCACGTACCGGAATTCTTGCTCCGTCCGGCGCTTTAATCGTCAAAAAAGCGCCCTGCGTTTACCCGATCTTTCGATTCAGATGCGATGGTTCCCGACAAGAACCGCAGAATAGCGGTCCAAGGTCAGGGGTTCGCTTTGAACGGTCGTCAACACGCTGCTGAAGGTATCGAAATCGGGCGCAAAGCGCTTGATTTGATGGCAAGTCTCGGGCTCGTGCCCACGCCGCACAACTATGCGATTTTCACCGCATATGTGTCAGATACGATTCCGGCCTTGTGCTCGGTGATCCAGGGGCATCTGGATCGCGACGAGCCGTTGACGTCTGAAACCCTCGAAGATCTTTACGATACCCATTTCAGCTTCAAGCGCATTCAAAGCGCTGTGCTCGACGCCGGCGGCGCCATGAGCCGCGAGCTGGGTTCGGTGGTGCAAACCCTGCAAGCCGCTGAACGCGATACCGCCGCCTATGGCGCGGAACTCGCTGGCGCTTCGGGCCGACTGGACAAAGTAACCGACGCCAACGCCATCAAGCAGATGGTAGAAGGCCTGGTCGCCGCCACGGCGCGCATGCAGCGCCGGTCGCGCGATCTGGAGCGGCGTCTCCAGGAGACCAGCCAGGAAGTCAATCAGCTCCGCAGCAATCTTGAAAAAGTGCGCGAGGAAGCGATGACGGACGCCCTCACCGGCGTCGCCAACCGCAAACGTTTTGACGAGTCCATGCGCAAGTCGCGCCGCGACGCCGATCTGACCGGCTCGCCCTTCTCGCTGGTGCTCTGCGATATCGACCACTTCAAGCGCTTTAACGACACCTGGGGCCACCAAACCGGCGACCAGATCATCCGTTTCGTTTCAGCCTGCCTGTCACGTTACGCCTCTGATCACCATGTGGTCGCCCGCTATGGCGGCGAGGAATTCGGCATCGTCATGCCGAACACTTCGTTGCAGGAAGCCTCGGCTATCGCCGAGAAGATCCGACAGGTCGTCGAGAGCAAGCGCCTGCTGCGTAAATCCACCAATGAGGACCTGGGCAACATCACGATCTCCATGGGGGTCTCACAGTTCAGACCCTCCGAAGTCGTGGAATGCCTCATCGAGCGCTGTGACGCCAATCTGTACAAGTCAAAACAGAAAGGCCGGAACCGTGTGACCGCCGATGGGTCTGACATGTCTGGCCGGCGCAGCACCGCTGCGGCCTGAAAGACAAACTGTTCCGGTTTGCGCTCCTGACAGGATCGTGCATGCTTCCCTGAGGGGGCGACATGGCGCGACACTACGCACTTCGGGGAGAACGGCACTTTCAATGGCGTGGACGAGACGTGTCCCGCATAGAAAACCTGTCCGATATCGTCTTCGCCCTGGTGCTTGCACTGGCGGCCACACAATCGATACCGACGACCTTTGATGAGTTGGCGGGATTGTGGCGCGACGCCCTGTCGCTCGCAGCTTGCTTCGCGCTGATCATATTCCTATGGCGCACGCACCATGTCTTCTTCAGGCGTTACGATCTTCAAGACAGCGTGGTCAGTACGCTCAATGCGGTTCTGCTCTTCCTGCTGCTCGCCTATATCTATCCCCTGAAGTTCATGACGGACTTCGTGATCAATCTCTATACCGGGTATTACACCGCCGCCCACCCGCCGAATGCCGTGCTGGAATATGCCCAGGTCAAATGGCTGTATCTGATCTATGGCGGGTTTTTCGCTGCCGTTTTCGGCCTTTTCGCCTTGCTGTACGCGCATGCTCTCCGACATGCAGACGATATCGGCCTCGACCCAGTAGAGCGTATCTACACCCGTTACGAAGTGGAGTTCGCGCTTGGCGTCGTCGTTCTGTCGATACTGATCGTGGTCTCCGCCTTCATGCTTCCCACAACCTATTCAGCCTTCGTCGGCATGGCCTATGCCCTTATGGGCGTTGTGGCGTGGATTGCGGGCGGGCGCGCGACAGCCAAAGTGAAAACCGTCGACTCTACAGCTTCCGCGCAAACAAAAACGGCCTCATCAGATCAATGAGGCTGTCCTTCAGGTCTTGCGCCCTGTCGCCTATTGGGGCGGACGGGTTTGCGCAAAGCTGGCGCGCTGGTCCCAACGAGCCGCGAATGCGCCAAGCTCGGGATAATCGCTGCGCCAGTCATATTCAGCAAAGCGCAGATCAAGGTAGTGCAAGGCCACAGCGACGCTGAGCGCGCCCAGGTCCACGGAACGCTCGTATTGGCCTCGGTCATCATTGAGAGCCTCAAGCGTGCGCTTGACGCCGCGCTCCCAGCGATCCGACCAGAAATCCCACTGCTTGTCTGAATCGCGCTGCATCTCGATGCGGCGACCAATCGTCAAATCGATCAAACCATCCGCCAGCGCCTGCTGGCGGAGCACGAGGATCCGGCTGGCGCCGCGCTTGGGGATCCAGTTTTCGTCATCAAGGCTGTCGATGAACTCGCAGATCAGCGGCGAATCCATGAGCGCAGGCGCGCCTTCGCGCGTCAGGGCCGGCACCTTGCCTAGTGGGTTGGCCTCCAGCAGATCCGCGGGATCGCTCCGAGGGTCGCACTCGATCACCTCGATCTTGTGCTCAAGGCTTTTCTCGATGATCAGCGCCCGGCATTTGCGTGCATAGGGCGAGGTCGGCGACACAAAAAGTTTCACAGCACCAGTCCTCCGTCAGAACCGGCATGAGGCCGTGCGTCTCCGTGAAAGGCAAGCACTGCCCGCAGAGTGTGCGCTAGTCAGCGGCTTGAGCGGGTACGAGGGTCACACTCTCGCCGCAGCCACAAGCGTCCGTCTCGTTCGGGTTGCGGAACACGAACTTGGCGTGCAAAGGCGTGACTTCATAGTCGACCTGAGCGCCCAGAAGGAACAACAGCGACTTGGCGTCCACGACGATCTCAACGCCCTGGTCCTCCACACGCTCATCAAGCGGGTCCGGTTCCGTGACGTAATCCATCACGTATTCCATGCCGGCGCAGCCGCCATTCTTGACGCCCACGCGCAAATATCCGGCGTCGCGATCCGCCATGAGCTTTTTCACGCGATCAGCAGCGGCTTCAGTCAGAGTGACGGCCTTGGGTCGTTGTCGGGCCATGATCGGCTCCTCAGAACATGTTCAGCGTCAGCTTGGCTTCATCGGACATGCGATCCGGCGTCCAGGGCGGATCAAACGTCAATGTGACATCGGCCCGGTCCACGCCTTCCACAGTTTCGCAGGCATCGCGGACCCAGCCGGGCATTTCGCCCGCCACCGGGCAGCCCGGCGCCGTCAGTGTCATTTCAACCTTGAGCGCGTGATCGGGCTCGAGATCGACCTGGTAGATCAGGCCCAGCTCATAGATATCGACCGGAATTTCCGGGTCAAAGACGGTTTTCAATGCCGCGATCACGTCCGTGGTTATGCGCTCGATCTCCTCTTGAGGAATATCGAGTTCGGCCTTGGCAGTACCGTCCGTCGTTTCAGACGTCACAGCCGCGTCTCCCGCATCTGCGTCGGTCATCGACGGCGCTGCGCCCAGATCCAGAACGTCACGGGTGTCACCCGTATTTTCAGTGTCCATGCTCATCATGCCCTCTAGATGAGAAAGCTCTTGGCTTTTCGCAATGCGTCGAGCGCCGCGTCCACATCCGCTTGAGTATTGTAAGCGGCGAAGCTGGCGCGCAGCGTGCCCACCACGCCGAAGCGTTGCATCAGCGGATGGGCGCAATGGTGCCCCGCCCTGACGGCGACGCCGTACTTGTCCATCAATTGAGCCAGATCATGCGGATGCGCGCCGGCCAGACCGAAGGAGGTGATCGCGCCCTTGTCCTGGGTGCGACCCAGAATGTGAGCGCCTTCGAAGTCCGCCAGGCCCGCTTCAAAGCGGTCCATCAGCTGACGCTCGTGTTCCATCAAGGCGATCCGATCCAGCCCCGACAGCCAGTCGATCGCGGCGCCCAGGCCGATCACCTCGGCGATGACCGGCGTGCCCGCCTCGAATTTGTGCGGGACATCGGCATAGACAACACCGTCCTCGCGCACTTCGGCGATCATCTCGCCACCGCCCTGATAGGGCCGCAGCCTGTCCAGCCAGTCGCCGGCGGCATAAAGCGCGCCTGCACCATTGGGCCCGTACAGCTTGTGGCCCGTCACGACGTAGAAGTCACAGCCGAGCTCCGCCATATCGACTGGCATGTGCACGGCGCCCTGCGAGCCGTCCACCAGCACGGCCGCGCCCACGGCATGGGCTTTCTCCACAATCGCCTCGATGGGCGAAATCGTGCCCAGAACATTGGACATGTGAGTGATGGCGACGAGTTTCGTCCGCTCCGTGACGAGCGCGTCAAACGCCTCCATGTCGAGCGCACCCTCATCGGTGACCGGCGCCCATTTCAGGACCACGCCCTTGCGTTCGCGCAGGAAATGCCAGGGCACGATGTTGGAATGGTGCTCCATCTGGCTGACGATAATCTCGTCGCCTTCCTGCAAGGTCGCGCCAAAGCTGTCCGCCACCAGGTTGATGGCTTCGGTCGCGCCCTTGGTGAAGACGATCTGGTCCGCCGATGCCGCGCCCAGAAACTTCGCCAGCTTGCCGCGGCTCGCCTCGAACGCTTCAGTGGCTTCATTCGCCAGCGTGTGAAGGCCGCGGTGCACATTGGCGTAGGAATGTCGCCAGACATCCGCCACCGCCTCGATGACCGCTTCAGGCTTCTGCGCCGAGGCGGCGCTGTCGAGATAGACGAGCGGCTTGCCGTTCACCTCGCGCTCAAGGATCGGGAACTGGCGGCGCACCGCCGTGACGTCAAACTCGGTCATGGATCTCAGTTCCGCTGTCATTACAGCGCCTCCAACATCGCCATGAGACGGGCCATCAGGCGTTCGCGGTCATCGTCGTCCCGGATGCGCTCGATCGGCTCGGCGAGGAAGCTCTGGGTCAGAAGCGCCCGCGCCTTGGTCTCGGGCAGTCCGCGCTGGCGCATGTAGAACAAGGCGTCCTCGTCCAGCGCGCCAAAGGCGTTGCCATGGGCGCAGACCACGTCGTCGGCGTAGATTTCAAGCTCGGGCTTGGCGTCGATCTCGGCCTTGTCATCCAGCAAGAGCCCGCGATGCTGCATCTGGGCATCGGTCTTCTGGGCCGCCTGCTCCACATGGATCTTGCCCTGGAAGACGCCCTTCGCGCCTTTGATGGCGGCGCCCTTGAACAATTCCTTGGTCACCCCGTTGGGGCCCTCATGGCGCACCAGCGATGTCTGATCGAGGTGAAGCCCTTCATCGAGCACATAGGCGCCATCGAGCTGCAGCTCGGCGCCCTCGCCGGCATGACTGACATGAGTTTCAAGACGAGCGAGCTTGGCGCCAAAGCCCAGTGTCGTCTGGTTGAGCCTGGCCTTGGGCGCCAGATCAATCAGGCTTGTGACCACCAGCGCTGCATCCGGAGATGCATGCTGTTCGATCACACGATCAAGCTGGGCGCCCGGCATCACGACGATGACCAGCGTCAGATTGGCGAAGCCATCCGCTTCAACGGCGTAGTTCTCGACCAGTTCGGCCTTCACGCCCTCCGGGACGAGGATCAGGACCTGCTGATGAGCAAAGCCCTTGGTCGCTTCGACCCCCAGCTCCAGCCGCTCGCCGTCTTCAAGGGTGTAAACCTGGATGTCCTCGCCCAGCGCCGAGGCGAGCCGCGGCATGAGAAGGCCCGGCTCCTCATCCTGCTCGGCCCAGGCATCAGGCTCGCGCGAAATGGTGAAGGTCAGAACGCCGGGCTCGGCGGGCAACTTGCCCACCACCGTGCGCAGATCGGTCCATTTCCAGTCTTCCACGCGGCGATGCGGCAAGCCCTGCTCACTGAGCAAGGCGCGCAGGGGCGCATCCTGGGGCAGCTGATCAATCAGCGCCGTTTCCATATCGGTGAGTTTGAGCGCTGCTGTCATTACGCCGCCTCGCCTGCGTATTTGTCATAGCCCTCTTTTTCGAGCTTGTGCGCCAGCTCGGGACCGCCGGTCTCCTGGATGCGGCCCGCCGCCATGACGTGAACCACGTCCGGCTTGAGATAATCGAGCAGCCGCTGATAGTGGGTGATCACCAGCATGCCGCGCTCTTCATTGCGCAAGGCGTTCACGCCGTCAGCGACCACTTTGAGCGCATCGATGTCGAGGCCGGAATCGGTCTCGTCGAGGATCAGGAATTTGGGCTGCAGCATCAGCGCCTGGAAAATCTCCATGCGCTTCTTCTCACCGCCCGAAAAGCCCACATTCACCGGGCGCTTGAGCATGTCATTGCTGATGCCCAGCTGAGCGGCCGCTTCGCGCGCCAGCTTCATGAAAGCCGGCGCCGGCACTTCCTCTTCCCCGCGCAGGCGCTTTTGGGCGTTCAACGCTTCCTTGATGAAGGTCAGGGTCGGAACACCAGGGATTTCAACCGGATACTGGAAGGACAGGAAGACGCCCGTCGCGGCGCGCTCTTCGGGCTCCATCTCGGCCAGGTCTTCGCCGTCAAAGCGCATGGTCCCGCCGGTGATCTCGTATCCCTCACGGCCCGAGAGCACATAGGACAAGGTGGACTTGCCGCAGCCATTGGGGCCCATGATGGCGTGCACTTCTCCCGCCGGCACCTCGAGGCTGACGCCCTTGAGGATCTCGCGGCCGTCGCCGTCTTCCGCATCCACACGCGCTTGCAGGTTTTCAATCACCAACATGGTCGTCTTCCTTATCGTCGCGCCGGCGCATGAGAGGGAGGCCGGCTCGAACCCTTTATCGTCTCAGCGTCACGCCCGATGGCGCACGCATGTCATCTCGTTCTAGAGCTCTGCTTCACAAGCGCTCAGCAGCGCATCTGCATCAAGCTCCATCTCATCAAATCCCGGACCGGGCATGAGAACACAGGCGCCATCGGCCAGATCGCTCTCAAGCGTATAAACGTGCTCCAGCCCATCTTCGCCCAAGCCATGGACCTGATAGCTGTAGCGCACTGCCGAAACGGCGACGCCCACGCCCAGCAAGCCGGTCTGCTCATCACGCTCCAGCGTGTTGGCGCCGACCTCATCGGCAAGGACGTAACGCCCCTGCTCAAGCCGCCAGACCCGATAGAGCGTGTTCGACATGCCCCCGGTCACCGGCACGAAGAGTTCTGAAACGCCGTCCAGATTCACGTCCAGAAGCATCGGGTCTGGCGTACTGACATCCCGCGCTTGGGTGAAGCTCTGAAGTTCCTCACTGTCTGACAGCGTCAGGAGACGGAAGGCATAGCCGTCTTCCTCCGCGGTGTAGATCAGAGCGCGCGCTTCATCGACCGGCTGAACGCAGCCTTGAGGAAAACCCTCGCCACACATGGCGAGGCGGGACGCTGAAGTCGGTGCTTCAGCTTGACTCTCAGGCTGATCGAAGCCCGACAGCAGAAGGGCTCCAAGCAACGACGCCCCAGACAAGGACAGTCGTTTAAACCCTTGCATCCTGTCCTCCATATTCTGGACTATCCACCAGAACGAAGAGAGGACGGCAGCCCACCTTACGTCTGTAATCGTTCACGCTGGCGAAGCCGGAGTAGAGAAACTCACACACATCTTTCATTTCGCCAGAAACGCCGTGAGTGTTTGGAAACTCAACAAGCAGAATGTCGATGCTCGCATCATCCGCGGGATTGCCTGGCGCAAGCTCATCGCCACGCATGCAATCAATCCAGGCATCCCGATTGCGCCCGTAATAGTCTGGGAAACCAAACTTTTTAGCGCAGGCCTCATGGAAAGACGCCCAGTCACGAAGCTCGTTAGATGCAAACCGTATGGTCGGGTAGTGCTGCGCCATCTCTAGCCCACGCTTCCTTCGAGCGAAACCTTCAGGAGCGCCTGGGCTTCCACGGCGAACTCCATGGGCAATTCCTGCAGCACTTCGCGGCAGAAGCCGTTCACCAAGAGCGCCACAGCGCTTTCTTCATCGAGCCCGCGCTGGCGCGCATAGAAGAGCTGTTCTTCAGAGAGCTTGGAGGTGGTCGCCTCATGCTCCAGCGTCGCCTTGGGCGTCTTGCACTCGATATAGGGCACGGTGTGCGCACCGCAGGTATCACCGATCAACAGACTGTCGCACTGGGTGAAGTTGCGCGCGCCTTCCGCCTTGCCATTGACGGACACAAGACCGCGATAGGTCTGGTCGGATTTGCCCGCCGATATGCCCTTGGAGATGATGCGCGACTTCGTATTGCGCCCCAGATGGATCATCTTGGTGCCGGTATCGGCCTGTTGGCGTCCATTGGTCACGGCGATGGAATAGAACTCGCCCTGGCTGTTATCGCCCTTGAGGACGCAGGACGGGTATTTCCAGGTGATGGCGGAGCCCGTCTCGACCTGGGTCCAGCTGACCTTGGAATTGCGGCCGCGACAGTCGGCGCGCTTGGTGACGAAGTTGTAGACCCCGCCCTTGCCGTCCGCATCGCCCGGCCACCAGTTCTGCACGGTCGAGTATTTGATTTCGGCGTCATCAAGCGCGACCAGCTCCACCACGGCGGCGTGCAGCTGGTTCTCGTCACGCATGGGCGCGGTGCAGCCCTCGAGATAGGACACATAGGCGCCCTCGTCCGCAACGATCAGCGTGCGTTCGAACTGGCCCGTGCCTTCCGCATTGATCCGGAAATAGGTGGACAGCTCCATCGGGCAGCGCACGCCCTTGGGCACATAGACGAAAGAGCCATCGGAAAAGACGGCGCTGTTGAGCGTGGCGAAGAAATTGTCTGTCACCGGAACGACTGAGCCGAGATACTGCTTCACGAGCTCGGGGTATTCGTGGACGGCTTCAGAGATCGGCATGAAGATCACGCCAGCCTTTTTGAGTTCTTCTTTGAAGGTCGTCGCCACCGAGACGGAATCGAAGACGGCATCAACCGCCACCTTGCGCTGCGACCCTTCGGTACGCGCATCGGCGGCGCTGGCGTCCGCGCCTTCCACGCCCAGCAGGACTTCCGCTTCTTTCAGCGGAATGCCGAGTTTCTTGTAGGTGTCCAGCAGCTCCTGAGGAACCTCGTCCAAGCTCTTGTATTTCGCAGAGTCCTTGGGGGCCGCGTAATAATACGCGTCCTGATAGTCGATGGGAGGATAGCCGACCTTGGCCCAGTCAGGCTCTTTCATCTGGGTCCAGCGGCGAAACGCCTCCAGACGCCATTCAAGCAGCCATTCCGGCTCGCCCTTCTTGGCCGAGATGAAGCGCACGGTGTCTTCGCTCAGCCCCTTGGGCGCGCGTTCTTGCTCGATCTCGGTCGTGAAGCCGTATTTGTACTTGTCAGACTCAAGCTGACGTACGTCTTCGATAGTTTCCTTGACCGCAGGCATAAGCCGCTTCCTTCTTCAGTCTCAAACCGCAGCGCGGGGGCGCACACGGTCGTATTCATTCAGCCAGGCGTTCGCGAACGCCTCGATATCGTCCCGGGTCGTCGTCCAGCCCAGCGAAATGCGCAGCGCGCTTTCCGCATCGCCGGTCGCCGCACCCATGGCCTCGAGCACTTTGGACTTGCGCACCTTGCCCGATGAGCAGGCCGAGCCGGCGCTCACCGCGAAGCCGTTAAGGTCAAGCGCAATCACCTGGATCTCGCTGGCCCAACCCGGCGCGGACAGACACAGCGTATTGTCCAGGCGTTCCGCCGCTTCGCCCCAGATAGTGATCTGGGGCGCGCCCGCTTTCAGTCGCGCTTGCAGATCATCGCGCAAGCTTTTGATCTGGCTCAGCTCTTCTTGACCACCCGCTACAGAAACAGCGGCGCCGAATCCGGCGATGCCAGCCACATTCTCAGTGCCTGCGCGGCGGTTTTTCTCCTGCCCGCCGCCAATCAGCTGAGCTTCAACGCCCGCTTCACAGGCCACAGCCAGAGCGCCGACGCCTTGCGGCCCACCCAGCTTGTGCGAGGAGAAGGCGGCGAAGTGCGCGAAGGATCCCGCAAAGTCGAACCCGGCCTTGCCCAGCATTTGCACGGCGTCGATGTGATACAGATGCCCCGCCTCGCGGATCATCCGGCCCGCTTGCGAATAGGGCTGGATCACGCCGGTCTCGTTATTGGCCGCCATCAGCGCGAACAGGATCGGCGTTTCGCCTTCTGTCTCAGCGCGTTGGAGGCGTTCTTTCAGCCAATCGAGATCGGCTTGGCCTGTGCTCAGGACCGGCCAGACCTCACACGGCACACCCAGCGCTTGCGCTGCAGCGCCCACCGCATCGTGCTCTATGGTGGACACGATAACGCGCTTGGCGCCAGCCGCGATTCCTGCCTTCAGACCGAGATTATTGGCTTCCGTGCCGCCCGACGTAAAAACGAGATCCTCCGCGCGTGCGCAAATCTTTTTAGCAATGACAGTGCGTGCCGCCTCGACACGGGCGCGCGCCGTCCGCCCCGGCCCATGGACCGAGGACGGATTGCCTACAGCCTGCAGCGCCGCCATGACAGCGTCGCGGGCTTCAGGCCGGACCGGAGCGGTCGCGTTATGGTCGAGATAGACCGTCACTCCGCCGCCGCCTCCAGGGTCGTCTCACCGGTGCGTCGGCGCATGGACATCCCCATCACGCGGCGCTCCAGAACATCTTCGAGGGTCACATCGTTGAGGAAGAGATGAATGTGGCGGCTCAGCTCATCCCACAGATCGTGGGTGATGCAGCGTCGGCCGCTTTCCATGCAGCCCGTCGCCTTGCCCTGACAGCGTGTGACATCCACAGGCTCTTCAACGGCGAGCATGATGTCGGCGATACGCGTTTCATTCAGGGCGCGCGCCAGCTTGTAGCCGCCGCCCGGCCCGCGCACGGACTTGACGACGCCGGCGCGACGCAACTTGGCGAAGAGCTGTTCCAGATAGGACAGCGAGATTTCCTGACGCGAGGCGACATCGCCCAGCGGCACGGGTTTCTCAAGGCTGGCCTGGGCGAGATCGACCATGGCCATCACTGCGTAACGCCCCTTGGTGCTCAGCTTCATGACATTATCCTTGGCTAACCCGAACAAATAAGCGCGGCGCGCTCGCATTATGCGGCCCGGCTGTGCTATGAGGCCGACCCGTTTGTCTCACATCTATCGCGCACAAGGGAGCTAGGATCCCTAGCGCGAGAGTCAAGTATTAGGACTTGGTTTTCCCATACCCCTTGCACCGCCTGGAAATCAATTCCTGAGTGCAGAGCTAGGGAAATTGCAGCAGGACCCGTAATCCTTCCATGCCCGACGTTATCATTCCCGGCCCGGCCGGCCGCCTTGAAGGCAAATACAGCCCCTCCAAGACCCCTGGCGCGCCCGTTGCGCTGATCCTGCACGCGCACCCGCGTGGCGGCGGTCATATGGACACGCCGGTCACCAACATGATGTATGACGAGTTCAAGGAGCGCGGTTTCTCCGTGCTGCGGTTCAATTTCCGCGGCGTGGGACGGAGCCAGGGCGCTTATGACCAGGGTCTGGGCGAGCTGTCTGACGCCGCCACCGCGCTCGACTGGGCGCAGGCGCACAATCCCAACGCCTCCTATTGCTGGGTGGCCGGCCACTCCTTCGGCGCCTGGATCGCCATGCAGCTGCTGATGCGGCGTCCGGAGATTGCGGGCTTCCTGTCGGTCTCGCCGCCCACCAACATGTATGACTTCAGCTTCCTCGCGCCCTGCCCGGCCTCGGGCCTGATCGCGCACGGGGAGTCGGACGCCATCGTGCCCCATGACGAGATGGAGCGCGCCATGAGCAAGGTGCGAACCCAGAAGGGCATCGTGATCACACACGACATCATCAAGGGCGCCGGTCACCTCTTCACCGACCATCTCGAACCGCTCGAAGCCTCGGTGAAAGCCTATCTGGACAAGCGACTGCCTGAAGTGGAAGTCGAACGTTCGGAAATGGTCAGCACCGGCAAGCGCTAGCCACAGCGCGAACCGAAACAGAAAGCCCCGGTCCGGATGGCCGGGGCTTTTTCGTTTCAGGGTCGGGCGATCTGGCCGCCGGTGAGCGGCGCGCTCACGCCTGTCGTTCCGGGAAAGCTGAGGGGCAGTCCTCGTAGCGTGCGCGCCGCCAGAACCGCGAAGGCTTCCGCCTCGATCAGGTCCCCGCGCCAGCCCACGGCCTCGGCGCTGCAGACCGAAACGCCGGTGACGGCGCTGATCCGGTGCAGCAAATCCGCATTCTTGCGACCGCCGCCACACACAATCAGTCGGCGCGGGCGTTCCTTACAGGCTTTCAGGCCCAAACCAATCGCCTCTGCGGTAAATTGGGACAAGGTGGCGGCGCCATCCTCAACCGTGAGATTGCGCGCCGGGTCGAGCGAAAAGTCCCACCGATCAAGGGATTTGGGGCCTTCCAGAGCAAAATGCGGATGCGCCATCAGCTCGGCCAGTCCCGCTTCCAGAACGCGTCCCTGCGACGCCAGCGCCCCGTCGCGATCCATGGGCGCGCCGGTCTGCTCCTCGACCCAGGCGTCGATCAGACCATTGCCCGGCCCCGTGTCAAAGGCATCCAGAGCGCCATCCGACCGGATCAGGGTCAGATTGGCGACGCCGCCGATATTGAGGACGCCCAGCGGCTGTTCCAACCCGGCCCACCGAGCGAGCACTGCGTGATAAATGGGCGCCAGAGGCGCGCCCTGGCCGCCCGCCGCCATGTCCGCCGTGCGAAAGTCATAGGCGACCGGCACGCCCAGCCGTTTGGCGAGCGCCGCGCCATCACCCAGCTGACGAGTCCGGCCTGCAAGGCCCGCGGCCGGCGGTTGGTGTATGACCGTCTGACCATGAAAGCCCACAAGATCGATCTCGGAGACCGAACGCGACGCCAACCGGGCCACCTGCTCCACAGCTCGGGCATGGGTGTCTGTCAGAACGGCTTCAGCGTCGGAAAACACATCGGGCTCATCGCCCTCGAACCGCCAGCTGAGCGCGGCCTCCACAGCCGTTTTGAGGACTGCGCGTTCGTTCGCTTTAAACGGAATCTCACACCCGGGTCCGAAATGACTGATGGTCTCACCATCGGTTTCAAGCAGGACAGCATCGACACCATCCAGAGAGGTGCCGCTCATAAGGCCGATTGCAATCATTGCGCATCCCCTGGCGTGTCTGCATCCGGCGCCGCTTCGTCTTCAGAAGGCGGCTCTGGCGCCTCTCCCTGCTCATCTGCTTGAGTGGGGGCGTCCTCTGGATTCTCTGGCGCATTTGACTGGTCGGCTTGTCGTTCGGCCTCCAGCGCATCGAGCTCACGTTCAGCCGAAGTGCCCTCGAAGATGCGGCGGAACACGCCGGGCGCCAAAGCCGAGAGCGGATTGGCCGTCACGCGGGTCTCGCTGAACGGGCCGCTGACGGAGAACGTCACGCCAATCACGCCTTCGCCCTGCCGCGAGGTAAAGAGCTCGCCCAGCACAGGCACCGATCCCAGTATCGAATTCACGCCATAGGACGGCAGCAGCGTGCCGTTGACGGTCAGGCGCTCTTCGCTGAAATCGACCAGACCGGTCCATGTGGCGCCCAGCGAAGGGCCGGCCACGCGGGAATCGCGCATTTCGAGAATGCCGTCCTGCCAGACAAACCGGCTTTCAAGCCGCTCAAAACCGATGCCCTGCCCGCTCAGAAGCCCGCCTAGCCCCTCCAGCGAGCCCGCCGCCAGTATGCGCGCCAGCAAGGGCATGCGATTGAGCGTGAAATCACCCACCTCGATCTCACCGCTTACACCACCGGTCTCTCCCAGCGGAGGCGCCACGCCTTCCAGCCTCAGCGCCCCGCCATAGATGTTGTCAAAACCGGCAAAGGCGGAGAGTAACAGACCGGCATCCGGTCCCATGGCGCTCAGGCGGCGCACGCCCGTCACCGCTTCAGGTTCAAACCGGACGATCACCGGCCCGCCTGCAGCATCCGCCTCCAGCACAAATCGGGCGATGCCTTCCGGGCGTGAATAGAGTGTCAGCCCCACATTGGTGAACGCCTGATCGCGGACCAGGGCGCGTCCCAGAACGCCCTCGAAATTGACGCTGGCGCCCAGATCCCCGCCGCCCGAGGGCGCCGCCATGCCAAACAGGTCCCGAGCGTCCAGGAAGGGGCCCTGCACCGCAATGTCGAGCACGCCCTCAGGTCCGTCAGGACGCGAAATCACGGCGCTGAGGTCCATGCGATCCTCGATGAAGACTCGTTCGGCCTCTGCAGACAGCAAACGACCATCCGCCGCCATTTCCGCTCGGGTGTTCAGCACCACGCCGTCGCCATCCAGCTGCAAGCTGTCTAGCGCGATCGCCCCGTCCTCGGACAGGGTGGCGGCCAGAGAGGCCGTGGCCGGCTCGCCCGCAGGCTTGTCCCAGAGATTGGCTGGCAAGGCGATTGCCGTGTTCTCTAGATCCAGGTCCAGATTGACTGTCGAGAAGTCAAATCCGCGACCATTCATCACCGCTTCCACGCCCACCGCGCCGTCCATGAACCGCCGCAGGGGCAGTCCCACCTGATCGAGCTCTCTCGCCGTCATGGTCGCGTTCACCCGAACCTGGGTGGGTTGGGCGTCTGGCCCCAGACCGAAGGTTTCGGTCCAGACGATGTTGGCGTCCGCCGAAGCGATGCGGGCATCGCCTTCCGCGTTCAAGCCCTCGGGCGTGACCGAAATGGACACAACGCCATCGGTCAGCTCCACACCGGGAGGCCCCGCCGGGCCGGAAACGTCCTCGAACGTTCCGGAGAATTCAAAGTCCAGATCCTCGGCTGGAACAGAGCGCAACATGGGACGGCGAATCTCGAAACTGAGCTCGCCCTGACCGCCGAACGCTTGAGGATCGAAGCCATACTCGCTGGCGAGATTGAGCGGCGGCTCGCTGACCAGCATCAGCACGTCAGCAACATCGCCCATGCCGGAACCGCCAAATCGCGCGATCGCACCTTTCGGATTCAGACGCGGAATCTCGACATAGATCCGGGTCGCCTCGATATCGCCGATCGCGCCGCCTGATCCCTCAAGAGACAGGGAATTGCCGCGCAGCACCGCTTCACCCGACAGGCCCAGCAGCGGCGTCATCGTGCTCATATAGCGCACATCGGCATCGCTGAAATCGAAGCCGAGAGTCAGCGCATCGTCCTCGATCGCCTTGGCTGCGAGCGCTTGCGCACCGAGGTTGAGGTTCAGACGCGCATTCGATAACTGGCCGTCCAGTATGCTGTCGCGCACCCAGTCCCGCGCGCCGAGCGCAAAATCGACAGGCCAGTGGTTGAGCACATCGGCCTTGGACAGCGTCCCCTGGACCGGCCCCTCAAGTTTCAGGGTCGGCAAGAGTCCGGCATCTGTGTCTTCCAGCGCCACAGAGCCCGTCAGGCGCGCCGTGGCCGCCGGCAAGACCGCGTTCAGGGCCTCGAAACTGATCAGGGGTTCATCAATGTCGAGCGCACCCGCCATCTCCACAGATCGCCATTGCACGGGTTGCGGAAACACCCCGCTGAGATCAAGGCGCCCCTCTCCCGCAGACAATTCGTAGGAGGCCCGGGCGGGAATGGCGTTGTCATAAGCCGAGAAGTCCTGAAATGCGCCGCTCAGCGTCAGGGTCAGAAGATCGGAATCCACGCTCAGCGCATTCAGGTCAAGGCGACCAGCCTCCACATCCAGCGCCGCGTCGATGCTGGCCGCACGGATCGCGGTCTGGCGCCCGCCTGACCGGATGACGCCGGTATCCGCCTCCATCTGCAAGCTGGCCTGGCGCAGTCCCGCCTCCCGGGACGCATCGAACACAAGATGCATGTCAAAGGGCGCATCCAAAGCAGACAAGCCCGTAAACGGCCCCTGCAGGGGCGCCGCCGCCGCCGGCACCAGATCAGACAATCGCGCCTCGACGAACACGCTTTCAAGCGAGCGGCCTGACTGGATGTCGAGCGTGATGGGCGCGCGCCCCGCCGAGGTGATGAGCCCGCCCTCGGCCGTCAGCGACAAGGCGCCCTCGGTCATCTCCAGCACGCCGCCCATGCCCGTGAACAAGCCGGTCCAGTCGTGAAACTCATCACGCATCTGCAAGGTGACGTTTGACACATCCACCCGCAGCAGACGCGCAAAGACACGGCTCGCACGATCCATGTCGAAATCGGGAACGGCGTTCTCGCTCTCCTGGGTCGCCCCGAACCGGTCCTCCAACGCGCCCAAGCCCCCGGTCAGGCGGCCCAGCTCGTCTCGATAGAGCCAGAGCGTGCCGCCCCGCGCTTCAAGACTGACGGGCGCCACCCGTCCCGTCATCAGCAGGTCGAGCGCCACGCCGGCCTCGATCTGTTCAGACGCGATGATGACATCGCCATTGGCGCGTGTGATCCGGACATCGCGCGCCGTCACGACCAGCGCGGCATAGGCCGGGTCAAAGCTGATCTCCAGGTCGCCGATCGCCGCCTCATCGCCCTTGACGGCTTCGAGCAGGACTTCGGTGACGACCGGGCGGATCATCTCGGCGTTCACCGGGCCTTCCGCCAGCCGCCAGAGCGCGGCCCCGAACGCCACCACAGCCAGCGCCAGAAGCGCGGCAATCACTTCAAGCAGGTAAAGCAGAGACAGGCGGGCGATACGGCGCATGTGAACTCAAAGTCGGGTCGCGACTGGACGCGGCGGGTCGAATTGACAATCTTCCGCCCCAACGGTTCGGAAAACATCAAGGACAACACTCATGAGCGAGCTTAAGCCCGGCGACAAGGCCCCAGACTTCACGCTGCCTGCAGATGGCGATCGCCAAGTGAGTTTACGCGAGCTGCAGGGCAAATCTGTCGTCCTGTATTTTTACCCCAAGGACGACACCCCGGGCTGCACGAAAGAAGCGATCGGCTTTTCAGAAGCCATCGACGAATTTGACGCCGCGGGCGCCGTTGTCATCGGGGTCTCCAAGGACACCGTAGCCAAGCATGACAAGTTCCGCGACAAGCATGACCTCAAAGTGATGCTGGCGTCGGACGAAAGCGGCGAAGTCGTCGAAGCCTACGGGGCCTGGGTCGAAAAGAACATGTATGGCCGCACCTATATGGGCATTGAACGCTGTACCTATCTCATCAACTCGGACGGCGTGATCCAGCAGGTCTGGCGCAAGGTGCGGGTCAAGGGCCATGTCGAGGCCGTGCTCGAAGCGGTCAAAGCGTCCTGATGACGCCGGGCACGCTGGATTCAGTGATGGCGATGGCGGCTCAAGTCGTGGCGACCGCCGCACCGGACGACAAGGTCCGTCTAGCGCACGCCACGGCCGCCGCCTGGCGGGCGGGCGAGCTTGAGGCGCCCGAACGCGGCGCGGCATCCTGCGCGCCGGATACGCCAGGCCGCCCCCCTCACCCTGAGCTCAAGCCGCCCGCGCGGGTTCCGCGGCGCCGGCTCGGCAGCCCCGCCGGACGCTTTGCGTTGATGCATGCGGTCGCTCATATCGAATTCAACGCCATTGACCTGCATTTTGACATGGTCGCCCGCTTCGCCGGGGATCCGCGTATCGCCGACGACCAACGACACGCCTTCGTGTCGGACTGGATCAGCGTGGGTGATGACGAGGCGCGACACTTCACCCTGGTGAGAGACCGCCTCAAAGAGCTGGACGGGGATTATGGGGATGTCGCCGCGCATGACGGCCTGTGGGAAGCCGCCAGCAACACGGCCGGCGATCTCGCCGCCCGGTTGGCTGTGGCCCCCATGGTGCTGGAGGCGCGCGGTCTTGACGTCACGCCGATGATGATCGAGAAGCTGCGCTCGGTCGGGGATGAGGCCAGCGTCGCCATTCTGAACATCATCTACGAAGAAGAGGTGGGCCACGTCGCCGCAGGGTCACGCTGGTTCAACCATGTGTGCCGGGATGAAACGCAAACGCCTGAACAGTGCTTCCACCGTCTAGTTTCGACCTATTTCCGCGGTGCGCTGAAGCGTCCTTTCAACGAGCCCGCCCGCACTGCTGCAGGGCTGCCGGGATGCTTCTACGAACCTTTGGCGGAGGCGCTTTCCTGAAACCAGCGCTTGCAAGACTCAGCAACACACCAGACAAATTTCTGTCCGCGCCTTAGGGACCGGAACGAGGTTTGCAACGGATCAGTTGATAAACGATGCGTTATCATGCGAGATAGCGCATCGAGGGGTGAGGATAGCGAGGCAACGCAGTCGGATGGTGAAACGACTACTGGCCGGACCATGGGAGCAGATCAAACAGCGCTTCCCAGATCGGCAGATCTATCACCGGACCGAAGGTCAGGTGCGATACTTCGCTATCACGACCGAGATGCAGCTCTCGGCTATCGCTGGCGTGTGTTTGCTGGCGGTGTGGTTGTCCCTCACCACGGTCGGCATGCTGCTGGACGGGCGCGCCGATCACCGCGCCAAGCAGCAATTTGCTGAAATCGAAGCGGAATACCGAAATGAGGTTGATGAAGCGCGCGCTGCAGAGGCCGCCGCCATCGCCTATATGGAATCGCGCACGGACGCCTTTGACCGCACGGCGGGCGAGTTCCAGATGCGCCACGACACCCTACGCCGACTGCTCGATTTCGCCGATGATCTGTCAGTCGGGGAAGAGCGTGAAAGCCCCAGCCTTGATGAAGGCCGGATCCTGATGGCCGCGGCGCCAGCGGACCCCGATCCGCGTCAGGCGCTCGTCGATCCTGTCGGAGAAGAGGCGTTTGACGGCCTCGCCGAGGAGCGCGTGGCCGCCCTGCTCGCCGATCAGGAAGCCGCGCTTGCGGAAGCCGAGAATGCGGCCGAACGTCGCCTGGAGAATTTGCGCGCGGTTCTGCGCCTGACCGGCATGCGCGTCGACGAAGCCATGCAGGAAGGCCCGCTGGAAGATGAGGATGGCGGCACCGGCGGCCCGCTCATCAGCCTGGACCAGGCGCCGCTGTTCAGCGAAGCGCTCAATCTCGAAGACCCGTTCAATGCCCGCGTCGCCCGCATCGCCAACCGGCTGGTGGAGAGCGAGCAGATCGAAACGCTTCTGAACCACACCCCGCTCGGCCTGCCGATTGACGGGCCGTTCCGTGAAACCTCACGCTATGGCGCACGCATCGATCCGTTCACGCGCCGTCTCGCCATGCATGCCGGCAAGGACTTCGCAGCCTTCAGGAACGCCCCGATCGTGGCGCCGGCGCCGGGCGAGGTCGTTTACGCGGGCTGGCGAGCCGGGTATGGTCGTACGGTCGAAGTGGATCACGGATACGGGTTCCGCACGCGATATGGCCACCTTCACTCCATCGATGTGCGCCGCGGTGATGATGTGGAGCTGGGACAAAGACTGGGGGGGATGGGGTCGACCGGTCGTTCAACCGGGACGCACCTCCACTACGAAATCTGGTTCCGCGGCGAACACATTGACCCCGAAGACTACATAAGAGCCGGACGCTATGTTCACTAAAAAAGACACGCCCCCGAGCGACAACACAGCCGCCGCTGCGGCGCCTGCTCCGACCAAGAGGTCCGCCATGAAAGCCAAAGCCCCTTCCATTCTGAGCGCTGATCTGAAGATCACCGGCTCGATCGTCTCTGATGGCGAAGTGCAGCTGGACGGCACTGTAGAAGGCGATGTCCGCGCCACGGACCTCACCATTGGCGAAGAAGCCTCCATCAAGGGCGAAGTCATCGCCGAGAATGTGGTCATCCGTGGCCGCGTTAACGGTTCGGTTCGCGCCCGTCAGGTGCAGCTGTCCTCGACTGCGCGTGTCGAAGGCGATGTCATCCATGCGACCCTCGCGATCGAAAGCGGCGCCTATTTCGATGGCTTGTGCAAGCGCTCCTCCGATCCGCTCTCGGATGTGAAATCGCCGCCCGCCAACGCCAAACCTGCGGCTCAGAGCACGAGCTCCGGCTCCGGCTCCGGCTCCAGCACCGGCTCAACCGCCTCCTCCACCACGCCGCCGCCTGCTGCGGCAGCCAGCTCGGACAAGGCAGTGGCCAACGACCCGTTCACCTCCAAATCCTGAGACGACGGGTTTTGCGAATACAAAAAGGGCCGGTGCTGAGCACCGGCCCTTTTCATTTTGCTCAGCTTGTCAGGCCTAGTCCTCGTCGGACTTGCCCACGCGCTGCGCCAGGGCGGCGGCCATGAAGTCATCAAGATCGCCGTCAAGGACGCCCTGAGTGTCAGACGTCTCGACCTGGGTGCGCAAATCCTTGACCATCTGATAGGGCTGCAGCACGTAAGAACGGATCTGATGTCCCCAACCGATATCGGTTTTGGATTCCGCGTCGGCCTGGGCGGCCTCCTCACGTTTCTGAAGCTCCAGCTCGTAAAGACGGGCGCGCAGCATGGTCCAGGCATTGGCCCGGTTCTTGTGCTGCGAGCGGTCGGTCTGGCAGGCCACGACGATACCGGTCGGCTCGTGGGTCAGACGCACGGCGGAATCGGTCTTGTTCACGTGCTGACCGCCCGCGCCCGAAGCGCGATAGGTGTCCACGCGAACATCCTTGTCCTCGATCTCGATATCGATGGCGTCATCAACCAGCGGATAGGTCCAGACCGAGGCGAAGCTGGTATGACGACGCCCGGAACTGTCATAGGGCGAGATCCGCACAAGCCGGTGAACACCCGCCTCGGTTTTCAGCCAGCCATAGGCGTTGTCGCCCTTAACCAGAATGGTGATGGATTTCAGACCGGCTTCATCCCCGGCCTGCGCCTCGATCACTTCAACCTTGAAGCCGGATTTCTCCGCCCAACGGGTATACATCCGCGCCAGCATGGAAGCCCAGTCCTGAGCCTCGGTGCCGCCTGCGCCGGGGTGAATCTCGAGATAGCTGTCATTGCTGTCCGCTTCACCAGACAACAAGGCTTGCAGCTCGGCCTTGCCGGCCCGCGCCCGCAGCGCTTTCAACGCCTCGGCTGCGTCCTGATAGAGATCCTCATCGCTATCCATTTCGGCCATTTCGGCCAGCTCGAGCGTGTCTGCGAGATCGGCGTCGATCTCCTGCACCTCGGTCATGGACTGATCGAGCCGGTTGCGCTCACGCATGAGCTTCTGCGCCTCGGTGGGATTGTCCCACAGACCGGGATCTTCCGCCTTGGCGTTCAGTTCATCGAGTCTTTTCTCAGCCGTAGGCCAGTCAAAGACGCCTCCGTAGCAAGGCGGTGGACTGTTCGATGGCGTCTTTGAGTTCAGCGATCTCGGCGCGCATAGCGGATCTCCGATAGTCTTGGAAAACAGGTCTGGAAGGGGTCGATAAACGAGGCGCAGCCCCTGGACAAGAGACTGCGCCTGTTTGTGAGAAGCGTAAGCTGGTCGCGCTAGTAAAGACCGCCCAAAGCGTCTTCTTCCTCTTCATCCTCAGGCGCATCGGACTGGGACTCATCGGAAAAGTTCACGCCCAGCGCATTGGCGCCAAAGCTCAGGGTTTCTTCCGCTGCGCTCTGGCCGCGTTGCGGCTCGGTGCCCGGCTTGAAGGCTTCCAGAATGACGCCGGGGCGACCAATCACGCCCGGCTCGCCGGTTTCGCGATCAATCGGGGCGAGGTTCACACCATCAGGGACCCGGAAGGGCGCGGAGGAATAGGTCTCAAGCGCCGTCCCCAGGAATTGTGCGGCGACCGGCGCCGCCACACGGCCGCCCGCCTCGCCCGAACCCAGCGGACGGGGCGTGTCAAAGCCCACATAGACGCCCACGACCAGGTCGGGGCTGAAGCCCACGAACCAGGCATCGTGGAAGTCATTAGTGGTGCCAGTCTTGCCGCCCAGCGGACGGCCCAGCGAGCGCAGTGCGGTGGCAGTGCCCCGCTCCACGGCGCCTTCGAGCATATGCACGATCTGGTAGGAGGTCACAGGGTCGATGACCTGCTCACCCAGTTCAGGCAGGCGTGGTTCGTGCAGGGAAGGATCATATCCTTCGGGCACGTCGCAGCCGACGCATTCACGTTCGTCGTGGATGTAGATGGTATCACCCGAACGGTCCTGAACCCGGTCGATCAGCGCCGGTTCGATCAGGCGTCCGCCATTGACCAGGGCGCCGTAGGCGCCGATGAGCCGCATCAGCGTGGTCTCCCCCGCCCCCAGCGACATGGCCAGGGTGGGCTGGAGGTCGTCATAAATGCCGGTGCGTTCGCCCATATCCACGATCGGCGCCATGCCCATGTCCTGCGCCAGGCGCACGGTCATGACGTTCCGGGACAGCTCAAGACCCCGACGCAGAGTCGAGGGACCATAGAACACTTCGGAATAGTTCTGCGGACGATAGAATCGCATTTCCGCATCACCGGACGCCACAAAGGGCGCGTCCAGAATAATGGAGACCGGCGTGTATTCGTTTTCCAAGGCCGCGGCATAGACAAACGGCTTGAAGGACGAGCCGGGCTGGCGGCGGGCCTGAACGGCGCGATTGAATTGGCTGTGCTGGAAGGAATAGCCGCCCACCATGGACAGCACCCGGCCCGTGAACGGGTCGATGGCGACGATCCCGCCATTGACCGCCGGCATCTGGCGCAGGCCGTAATGGTCGTCTTCCACGGTTTCATCCGGCGCGTCTTCGGCCACCAGATCCTCGACGATGACCACATCGCCCAGCTCGAACACGTCAGACGGCTGTCGAATGGCGCTGCCGGTCCGAGGGAAGCCGTCCTCGTCCCGCCGCGGCTCGCGCGCCCAGGCCAGCGCGTAAAGCGGAATGCGACCACGGCTGCGATCGGCAAAGCCGATCAAGGCGTCCGTATCGGTCAGCTCAAGCACGACGGCGAGCCGCCAGCCTGAATCCATATCGGCAGGCGGTTCGATCTCGGACAGCTGTTCGGGCCAGGCGTCAAAGGATTCAAGCGTCGTCACCGGGCCGCGATAGCCATGGCGCCGGTCATAGGCTTCAAGACCATCGCGAAGCGCGCGGCGCGCAGCCAGCTGCATGCGGGTATCCAGCGTGGTGCGGATCGACAGCCCGCCTTCGTAAAGCTGATCCTGGCCATAGCGGTTGAAGACCTCGCGGCGAACCTGCTCCACGAAATACTCGGCCGCCAGATACTCATCCCCGTCGAGGCGCTCAGCGGTTTCCAGCGGCATCTCCATCGCCGCCTCGCCCGCTTCGCGGGTGATCACGCCATTGGCGATCATGCGCGAAAGCACCCAGTTGCGGCGTCCGATCGCGGCTTCGGTATTGCGGGTGGGATGGTAATTGCTGGGCCCCTTGGGCAAAGCGGCGAGATAGGCGGCCTCGTGCAATTCCAGCTCGTCGAGGGATTTGTCGAAATAGTTCAGCGCTGCTGCAGCGATTCCGTAAGCGCGATTACCCAGGTAGATCTCGTTGAGATACAGCTCGAGGATCTGATCCTTGGTGAAAGCGCGCTCCATCCGGCGCGCAATGACGATCTCGCGAATCTTGCGATCAATGCGCTGGTCGGAACTGAACAGGAAGTTCTTCGCCACCTGTTGGGTGATGGTTGAGCCCGACTGCAACGCCGCATTGGGATTGCGCATGCGCGCCAGGATGGAGCGGATACCGCCCCGGACCATGCCCAGGTAATCCACGCCGCCATGGCTGTAGAAATTCTTGTCCTCGGCGGACAGATAGGCGTCGATGACCAGCGGCGGAATATTCTCGATCGGCACGAAGACGCGGTGCTCGATGGCGTATTCCTGGATCAGGCGGCCATCGCCGGCATGCACGCGGCTCATGATAGGCGGCTCATATTCCGCCAGCTGTTGATAGTCCGGCAGGTCTTCGGTCACCCGAACGACGTAGACGGCGCCGGCGATAACCGCGATCACGCCCAGAACCACCGCCGCACTGGCGCCCCAGATCAGGGCGCGCAACGCGTTTTTCCAACTCAACAGCTTCATCTTGCCCTCATAGACGGCGCGCAAGGCCTGCCCGCCCCGCCTTATTACGCCCGTAGATGGCGTCATTATGACGTGAGTTGGCCGTCAACCCAATCAGAGATGCAGATGAGAGGCCCGATCAGCGGGTGCTGGACGCCGATGCCGCGTTCTGGGCGATGTAACGCTCGCTCTCAGCGCCCTGGCAATGGGCGAAATGCGCATCAATCGCCGCCGCCGCCGATTGCATCAACCGGCGCCGATCCGTGGCGCTGTTCAAACGACGCGCATCGGTCCGGTTGGTCAAAAAGCCCATTTCGAACAGAACCGCTGGCACTTCGGCGTCAATCAGCACGGCGAAGTTGGCGCGCATCGGCGTATCACGGAACAACGGATTCACCCGCCCCACTTCGGTACGCAGGGCATCGGCGAAGCGTTCGGACTGGCTTTCCTTGTTGGTCAGCGACATTTCCACAAGGATGCGCGACACTTCTTCCGGACGGTTGGAATCCACCCAGTCGCCCTGGCTGATGGCGCGCGAACGCGCCCGGTCCACGGCCCGGTGATTCATGGAATACACGGTCGCCCCCTCAGGCGTGGTGGACGTCCCTGCGGAATCCGCATGCAGCGAGATGAAGAGGTCGGCCTCGGCCTGACGGGCGATCTCCACACGGTCATACAGATCCACATACACATCGCGGTCACGTGTCATGATCACTTCATAACGCCCGGTCGCGTTCAGGATGTCGCGCAGTACGAGGCCAGCGGCCAGGTTCACATCCGCCTCGTCACCGCCGCCAAAGCGCGCCAGCGCGCCCGGGTCCCGGCCGCCATGACCAGGATCGATTACCACGCGCACCGCTTCACAGGCAGGCGGCGCAGCGGACACGACCGCATTCTCGACGAGAAACTGCGCCATGTTCGTCGACTCGGCGGGGAAGCCCGAAACCTGCTGGAACGTAGAGGAGCCCACCGGCACCAGGTCGACCACCGTGCGATAGCCGCCCCCGTCCGGGTCCAGCGAGAAATGGTGATCCACCGTGGAGGGTTCGTTCAACGCGAACACCAGACGCGGCGCGCCCGCCTGACCGTCAAACTGGAAGCGCCCCACAAGGCCATCCCCTTCGCCCTGGCGATTCGGCAGTTCGCGCACGTCCCAGCCTGCCTGGTCAAAGGAAACAACAAGGCGGGAAACGGGTTCGGCCAGGGTGAAGGCGCGGGAATCAAGCGGTGTTTCGCTTTCGATGACGATCCGGGTGTGCGTTTCGTAGGCGCCAAACCGGACTTTCGTAATATCGGATGCGAACGCCGTGCCGGTTGCCACCGTCAGCGCGCACGCGACCAGACTCGCCATCAATCGCAACATGACCACCACCATCCCGAGGTCCCAAGCGGGTTCTGCGTCATTGTGAGGCGCGCAAAACTCCATTCAGCGACAAGGTAAAACGACACGCCTTGAGATTCGGTTAGCGAGTCCTTTACGAGACTCTAACACGGCGAAGCTCGCTTTTCATTGGCGACATTATCGTGCAATGTGACTATGTTCGATAGTCAGGTTCGGACGCGTCCGCGCGCCGCCTGCCTCGAACGCCCTTGAAGATCCGCGCTTCGGCGCAAATCTTCAGAGCCAACAGATTTTTGGACGACGCGGGAGGGCCGAAAGCCCGCCGCCGGCGCCACAAGCCAGAACAACTGGCGCACGGGTGACCGTTCGAATCAGAACCGCCCCTGCCCGGTTAAGGACAGAACCATGATGCGCGCTCCCGCCGCGAGATCATCTTTTCTAAGAACAGATCGCCGCCGAGCGCGTTCCATCCACAATCGCTGCATGTCTGACGCCGCCTCCCTGGAGAGCGCGGCGGTCGACGTGCGGTATGGAGCGTTTTTTTATGTCACGCAAAATGCTGATCGACGCCGCCCACCCGGAAGAGACCCGGGTGGTGATTGTCGACAACAATCGGGTTGAGGAATTCGACTTCGAATCCGCCTCGAAGAAACCCATTCGGGGCAACATCTATCTCGCCAAGGTCACCCGCGTAGAGCCTTCGCTTCAGGCGGCCTTCGTCGAGTATGGCGGCAACAAGCACGGCTTCCTCGCCTTCAACGAGATCCATCCCGATTACTACCAGATCCCGCATGAGGATCGCGCCGCCCTGCGCGAGGCTGAAGCCGAAGCCACGGCCGACCTCAATGACGAGGCTGCTCCCGAGGACGAAAACGAGGACGCGCCCGCGCCCGACGAGGACGATCTGATTGACGAAGCGGCGCGGCGTCGTCGCTCCTTCCTGCGCAAGTACAAGATCCAGGAAGTCATCAAGCGCCGTCAGGTGCTGCTGGTGCAGGTCGCCAAGGAAGAGCGCGGCAACAAGGGCGCCGCCCTGACCACCTATCTGTCGCTGGCCGGCCGGTATTGCGTGCTGATGCCCAACACTGCGCGCGGCGGCGGCATTTCGCGCAAGATCACCAATGCGTCAGACCGCAAGC
The DNA here is from genome assembly GCF_030733545.1 of Oceanicaulis sp. MMSF_3324. Lineage (GTDB taxonomy): Bacteria > Pseudomonadota > Alphaproteobacteria > Caulobacterales > Maricaulaceae > Oceanicaulis. Next base: position 59,417 of record NZ_JASHIU010000008.1, on the reverse strand, counting down.
GCCTGAAATCGGCCGTGTCTGAGCTGTCTGTGCCTCAGGGCATGGGCCTGATCATCCGTACGGCGGGCGCAGCACGGACCAAGGTCGAGATCAAGCGCGATTATGATTATCTAATCCGGCTTTGGGAGACCATTCGCACCACAACGCTGGAATCGAGCGCGCCCAAGCTGATCTATGAGGAAGGCAATCTCGTCAAACGCGTGATCCGCGACCTCTATGACAAGGAAATCGACGAGGTGCTGGTCGACGGCGAGGATGCCTACAAGGAGGCCAAGGCCTTCATGCGCATGCTCATGCCCAGCCACGCCAAGAAGGTCCAGAATTACCGCGACGCCACCCCGCTCTTCCTGCGTCATCAGGTGGAAAGCCAGCTTGAGGCGATCCATTCGCCCATCGCACAGCTGAAATCGGGCGGCTATATCGTCATCAACCCGACCGAAGCGTTGGTTTCCATCGACGTGAACTCGGGCAAGGCGACCAAGGAACGCAATATCGAGCAGACCGCGCTCAAGACCAATATGGAGGCGGCTGAGGAAGCGGCGCGCCAGATGCGTCTTCGCGACCTCGCCGGTCTGCTGGTCATCGACTTCATCGACATGGACGAGAACAAGAATGTTCGCGCCGTCGAGAAGAAGATGAAGGACTCCCTCAAGCGCGACCGCGCCCGCCTGCAGGTGGGTCGCATCTCACAGTTCGGCCTGATGGAGATGAGCCGTCAGCGCCGCCGCACCTCGCTTGTGGAAGGGTCAACCGACACCTGCCCGCATTGCCGTGGTTCGGGCTATATCCGCTCGATTGAATCGAGTGCTCTCGTGGCCCTGCGGGCGCTCGAGGAAGAAGGCGTGCGCGGTCGCACCGCCAAGGCGCGCCTGCGCTGCTCGCCCGAAGTGGCGCTCTATATTCTCAATGAGAAGCGCGATCACTTGACCGCTATCGAGGCGCGGTACGAGATCAGCGTCACGGTGACCGCCGATGACAGCCTGATCCGTCCTGATTGCCAGCTCGAGCGCCTGGAGAGTCGTCGCGAAGCCGCACGGGCTGTGGCCGAAGCGGCGCGCGCCGAGACGCCGCTCACCAGTGCGGACGCCGTCGAAGTGGACGCCATCGCGGAAGCGGACACGCAAGAGGACAGCGACGAGGCGAGCGAACGCGAGTCTCGCCCGTCTCGCACGGCCTCTGAGGAGACCAATGAAGACGGCTCCAAGAAGCGTCGGCGTCGTGGACGTCGCGGCGGCCGAAACCGTCGCAAGCGCAATGAGGAGGCCGGCTCGCAGGATGACGCCCAGGCCGTTCTGGACAATACGCAAGATGAATCCCGCGACGAAACCGCCTCAACCGAAGACAAGGACGAGGTCGCCGGCCTGCAAGTGATTGAGCCGTCAGAATCAGATCCGATCGGCGCCAGCGAGACCGAAGAGGACGCCGCGCCCCGTCGCAAGCGTCCCAGCCGCCGCCGCCGCAAGGCGACAGACCGGATCGAAACGGCCAATGAAGACGCCGCTTCGACCGATGAGGCGCCATCTGCCGAGGCTGATGCAGCCCCTGCCACAGAGGCGTCCTCGTCAGCCGTTGAGGAAGCGCCAGCCAAGCCCAAACGCCGTACCCGCCGGAAGAAAGTGACGGAAGAGGCCGAGGCGCAGACCGAAGCCCAGGGTGATGACACCGCCGCTGAAGCCAGTACGGAAGATGAGCCTCCCGCAAAGCCCAAGCGTCGGACCCGTCGCAAAAAGGCCGAGCCGGCTGCGGATACCGGCGCCGAGACGGAACCGTCCAAGGCTGACTCCGAGAACGCCGAAACGGAAAAACCCAAGCGGCGCACCCGCCGCAAGAAGGCCGAGCCGGACAATACAGACGCAGTTGCGCGTGAAGCCATGGAGCAGTCCGGCACGCCAGCCGATTCAGGTGGAAACGATGCTCAGCCTGCGCCTGTCGCAGCCCCAACGCCCTCTGATAAGCCTCAATCTGAAGCCTCTGATGCATCGGACGAAGCCGCGGCAGAGAGCGACTCAGGCAATGACGGCAATGAAGAGGCCCGCCCCGCCAAACGCGGCTGGTGGCAGAAATCCTCCAAGTTCCTGGGACTGGGCTAGATCAACGAGCGGCGCCGGATGTCACACTTCCGGCGCCGTTCTCACCTTCTCTGGCGTCTACACGGTCAACGCGATAGGCTCATCGCCTCAGGCTGGGTCGACTGACACTGAAGAAGGCGTTCTGAATGCTCAAATCCATGCGGAGCGGCATTGTCCATCTGGCAGCAGCAGCAGGGCTGGCGTTCGCCAGCCTCTCCGGTGCGCACGCTCAGGGCTTGATCCGGGATACTGAAACCGAGCGCGCCATGCGCGAATACACCGACCCGCTGCTGGAAGCGGCCGGCCTCGATGTCGATGCCGTGGATTTCTATCTGGTCGGCGACATGGAATTTAACGCTTTTGTTGCGGGCGGTCAGAATATCTTCCTCAATACCGGCACGATTATCCGCGCCGAGACGCCCAACGAAATCAAGGGCGTTATTGCCCACGAAATCGGACACATCGAAGGCGCCCACATCATTCGCCGCGGCGAAGCCAGCCGGGCTGGGCTCGCCACCATGGCCGCCTCCTTGGGGGTCGGCCTAATCGCCGCCCTGGCCGGGGCTCCGGACGCTGGCGCTGCCATCATCGCCTCAGCACCGCAATTCGGTCAGCTGAACATGCTTACCTATACGCGTGCTCAAGAGGCCTCGGCTGACCAAGCGGCTGTCCGCTTTCTCACTGAAACCGAGCAGTCTGGCCGAGGCCTTGTCGCGACCTTCGAACGGCTGGCCTATCAAGAGCGCATTTCCTTCCAGCGCCGGTGGGAATACTTCCGGTCTCACCCGCTATCGGCAGACCGGGTCGCCGCCCTGCGTCGAAACGTGGAGGCTTCGCCCTATTCCGATGTCACTGACAGCGCCGAGGAACTGGCCGAACTCGATCGGCTGAAGGCGAAGATCATCGGCTTCATGGCGCCGCCCGCGCAAACCTTTTCGCGCTACCCTGAAACCGATACCTCCATTCCGGCGCGCTATGCCCGCGCCGTGGCGTATTACAAGCAGGGCCTGACCGATAACGCCGAACAGGCTGTCAATGAGTTGCTCGAACTGGAGCCGGAGAACCCATACTTCTTCGAGCTCAAGGGCCAGATGCTCTATGAAAGCGGGTTCATCGAGCGCTCGATCGAACCTTATCGCCGCGCCGTCGAGATCATGCCCGATGCGCCGCTCCTGCGGATTGGCTATGCCTCTGCATTGGTCGCGACCAATGATGACGCCAATGCGCGCGAAGCTCTGAGCCAACTCAGAATCGCGCTTGTGAGCGAACCTCAAAATCCATTCGCCTGGTTCCAGCGCTCGCTGGCGCACCAGCAATTGGGAGAGACGGCGGAGGCTGAACTCGCGACGGCAGAACGTGCATACGCCGTTGGCGACGAGATGCAGGCTCACATTTTCGCCACGCGCGCGCAGGAAGAGCTCGAACGCGGCACCGAAGCCTGGGTGCGTGCGACTGAAATCCTCGCCGTGACCCGACCCGACACCCGTGAAATGCGCGAGTGGAATCGGCGCGAGCGAGACCGGCGTCCCAATTTCCAGACCCTGGACCGGCACACGCTGTTACAGCCTTAAACGGGCTTGTGATTGTGCCCGCGGTTGCAAACGCGCTAAAGGCGGGGCGACCAAGACCTGATATCTGACTGGAGCTTTCATGCGCACCTTGCTGCTCGCCCTTGCTTTCACTCTGGGCATGACCGCCTGCGCGCCGGCGCAAGAACCGGCCAATCGCGAAGAGATCGAACAGATTGTCCGTGAGTACATTCTGCAAAATCCCGAAATCATCGAGGAAGCGCTGATCGAGCTGCAGCGCCGGGCTCGTCAGCGTGAACAGGACGCCCTTTTGGGCGCTGTGACTTCCAGCGAGGACCAGCTCTTCGGGGACTCACGTGATCCGCAAGTCGGCGCTGAGGATCCAGTGATCACCGTCATCGAGTTCTTTGACTATCGCTGCCCGTATTGCACCGTCTCCAATGAATGGATCCAGTCCACCCTGGAAGACCATGGCGACCAGGTCCGCTTCATCTACAAGGAATTTCCGATCCGTGGCGAGCAATCGACCAACGCCGCGCGCGCGTCTCTCGCCGTCTGGCGCATTGCGCCGGACAGCTATGAGGCGTTTCACAACGCCCTCATGAACGCCAGCGGCCCCCTGCCCGATGACCGGATCGACGCCTTTGCCGTCACCGCCGGGGTGGATGTGGACGCCATGCGCGCGGAAATGGAGTCCGAAGAGATCACCCGTCAGCTCGCCGATGTTCGCCAGCTGGCCCAGTCCATCGGCATTACCGGCACGCCCTTCTTCATTGTCGGCGACACGGTCATTCCCGGTGCGGACATTGAGGGGCTGGAGCGCGCCGTGAACGAAGCGCTCGCCAATTAATCACGATTGTCAGCGGCGCCGGGTCATTTCCCGGCGCCGTTTACAGCTTGTTTCCCGCTTGTGGTTAATCATCCCCGCGATCTGGAGGGGATGATGACGTCTTTCAAACTCGTACTGGCCGCCTGTGCGGCGCTTACCGTCACCGCTTGCGCCAGCCGTGACGCCATTTCGGCGCGGCAAGCGCCGCAACCGCTCATCACGCAAAGCGTGCGGGTGGATGCCGCCAGCCCCTTCTACCACCAGATGGCGCTTGGCCCGGTTACCGGGACATCTCAGTTCTCCTGGTTCCTGCCCGAACCCAATCGCACGATCCTGCGGCCCCGCTTTGAAGCCGCGCTGGAACAGGCCGGACTCGCCGCGCCGAACCGGGATCAGGCGCGCTATGTCATCTCAATGGATTTTGACCATGTGGACGGGCCTGATTTCGGCTCGCACATGGACGCGGCCCTGCTGGGCCGGGTCTGGATCACCGATCGCATGACCGGGCGCGTTGTGCTCGACGAGCCCGTCAGCGCGCACCGCGAAGCCTACTGGCCCGGCATTGATGAAGCCGATTGGGCCGATGGCGGCGTCTATAGCGTGCTGAACATCCTGCCCTTCTTCTTTGACAGTCCCTGGTTCAGCGTCGGCGCCCGCTGGGACACCACCTACCCGCCCTATTCCGGGCCGGAATGGCTGCCGCTCGTCCCTATTCGCATGCGCGAGACGGACAATGCGCTGATGGTGGGTCCGTCAGGACGCGCCTATGGCGCCCGGTCGGGCGCCGAGCGGGCCTGGCAGGTCAATGCGCTCGTCAGCGACGCCCTCGCCGCGGCCGTGATGCGCACCATGGCGCAACGGGAGATGATCGAGATCACCCACGTCCTGCCCTGCCTGGGCGGCACAGCGATGCGCGAATATGAGCATCGCCTCCTGATGCGAGGCGAACGGGTCTCGCGTCCTGTCTGTTCAGAAGTCGTGGATGACCTGCCGGTCGGAGCGGAAGCGCTAAGACGCTCCCGCTAGGCTTTGACCTAAATCAGCCCCGCCAGCGGGCTCGACGGATCGGCATAGCGCTTCTTGGGCATGCGTCCCGCCAGATACGCCTCACGTCCGCCAATGACGGCGTGCTTCATGGCCTTGGCCATGCGCACCGGGTCCTTGGCCTCGGCGATGGCGGTGTTCATCAGGATGCCGTCACAACCGAGCTCCATGCCCACAGCGGCGTCTGACGCCGTGCCGACACCCGCATCCACGATCACCGGCACCTTCGCCTCCTCGATGATGAGGCGGATATTGACCGGATTCTGGATGCCGAGCCCCGAGCCGATCGGCGCCCCAAGCGGCATGATCGCGCAGGCGCCCGCCTCTTCCAGCCGCTTGGCGTAAACCGGATCGTCCGAGCAATAGACCATGACCTCAAAGCCCTCCTTGACCAGCATCTCGCAGGCCCGAAGGGTTTCGGCCATATCCGGATAGAGGTGCTTGGGATCTGACAGCACTTCAAGCTTCACCAGATCCCAGCCGCCCGCTTCGCGCGCCAGGCGCAGGGTGCGCACCGCGTCCTCGCCGGTAAAGCAGCCCGCCGTATTGGGCAGGAAGGTGTATTGCTTGGGATCGATGAAATCGACAAGCCGCGGCTGGCTGGGGTCTGAGAGATTTACCCGACGCACCGCGACGGTGATCATCTCAGCGCCCGAGGCTTCAAGCGCGCGCGCATTCTGCTCATAGGTTTCATACTTGCCCGTGCCGATGATCAGGCGCGAGTTGAAGCTGCGTCCCGCCACGACCAGCGGGGCGTCGTCCTGGGTCTGAGCGGTCATGGCTCACCCTCCTCCGACAAAATGCACGATTTCGAGCCGGTCGCCCGCTTCGATGCGAATCGAATCATAGCCGTCGCGCGGCGCAATCTCGAGATTACGCTCCACGGCGACCTTGCGGGGGTCCAGCTCCAAATGCTCCAGCAACCCTTTCAGGGTCAGGCTGGACGGGATCTGGCGGGTTTCCCCGTTCAACTCGACATCAATCTCGGTCATGACCTGCGTCCCACGCACGGGTTTGCTTGTTCACACTCTCATCAGGTCGTAGAACCGAGGCTGGCAGTCAAGGCGCGCGGGCGCCCTTCAGCCGGACCGGAGTGAGCAAACGTGTCGACCCTGAAACCCGTTTTTGTGCTGAACGGCCCCAATCTCAACCTTCTTGGGACCCGCGAGCCTGAAATATACGGCACGACCACCCTCAAGGATATCGAGGCCTTGTGCCGGCAAACCGCTGAGTCGCTCGGCGCTTCCATCGTCTTCGAGCAGACCAATCATGAGGGCGAGCTGGTCGAGCTCATCCACACCGCCGGCGCCAAGGGCTCGGCGATCGTGATCAATCCCGCCGCCTACACGCACACATCGATTGCGCTGCTTGACGCAATCAAAGGGGTAGACGTGCCTGCAATAGAGGTGCATCTGTCCCAGCCTGTTGCGCGAGAGGCCTTTCGTGCGGTCTCTTATGTGTCACTTGCCGCCGCTGGCACGATCAGCGGTTTAGGCGCGCGCGGCTATGAGCTGGGGATGAGAGCCGCTGTGCAACTGGCGCAGGCGCGTGCTAAATAATGACTAGAAAGGGTAGTAAACCTATGGCGTCCACCACGTCGAACCCGCAGGTCGATTCCAAGCTCGTGCGCGAGCTGGCCGATATTCTCAACGACACCGAACTCACCGAGATCGAGGTCGAAAAGGGCGAACTGCGTATCCGCGTTGCGCGCGAAGTCACCGCTGCGCCCGCCATTTACGCCAGCCAGCCCATGAGCGCGCCGGCTGCTGCGCCCGCACCGGCTCCGGCTCCGGCGCCCGCGTCCGCCCCTGAAACCCCGGCCTCGAGCGGCGCCGCTGACGCCAAGAGCCATCCCGGCGCCGTGACCTCGCCCATGGTCGGCACGGTGTATCTGCGCCCCTCCCCGGAGGCGGAGCAGTTCAAGAAGGTCGGCGACAGCGTGAAGGAAGGCGAGACCATCTTGCTGGTCGAGGCCATGAAGACCTTCAACCCGATCACCGCAACCAAATCGGGCACTCTGACCGAGCTGCTGGTGGATGACGCCCAGCCGGTCGAATACGGCGAAGCCCTGTTCATCATCAGCTAGGCGGTCGCTCATGTTTGATAAAGTCCTTATCGCCAATCGCGGCGAGATCGCCTTGCGGGTCCACCGGGCCTGCAAGGAAATGGGCATCAAGACCGTCGCCGTGCACTCCGAAGCCGACGCCAACGCCATGCATGTGAAGCTGGCCGATGAAAGCGTCTGCATTGGTCCGCCGCCTGCCGGTCGTTCCTATCTCAACGTGCCCGCCATCATGGCCGCCGCCGAAATCACCGGCGCCCAGGCGATCCATCCCGGCTATGGCTTTCTGTCCGAGAACGCCCGCTTCGCCGAAATCGTGGAAGCGCATGGCCTGACCTTCATCGGCCCGACCGCGGACACCATCCGCCTGATGGGCGACAAGATCACCGCCAAGCAGGCCGCCATGGACGCCGGCATTCCGGTCGTGCCCGGCTCGGACGGCGCCATTACCGACATGAACGAGGCCCGCAAGGTCGCGCTCGACATCGGCTTCCCGGTGCTGATCAAGGCCGCCTCCGGCGGCGGCGGTCGCGGCATGAAGGTGGCTGAAAGCGAAGACAAGCTCGAAAGCGCGCTGCAGACGGCCTCATCCGAAGCCCAGGCGGCGTTTGGCGACGGCGCTGTGTATATCGAGAAATATCTCGGTCAGCCGCGCCATATCGAGATCCAGGTGCTCGCTGACCAGCATGGCAATGTCGTCCATCTGGGCGAACGCGATTGCTCGCTGCAGCGTCGCCACCAGAAGGTGCTCGAGGAAGCGCCGTCGGTGGCGCTCGACAGTGAAGCCCGCGCCAAGATCGGCAAGGTCGTGACCGACGCCGTAAAAGCCATCGGCTATCGCGGCGCCGGCACGGTCGAGTTCCTGTATGAGAACGGCGAGTTCTATTTCATCGAAATGAACACCCGTCTCCAGGTGGAGCACCCGGTCACCGAAGCGATCACCCGCATCGACCTGGTGCGCGAGCAGATCCGCGTCGCCGCGGGCCACAAGCTCGACATCACCCAGGACGACATCAAGTTCGAGGGCTGGTCCATCGAATGCCGCATCAATGCGGAGAACCCGGAAACCTTCTCGCCCTCACCGGGCACGGTGACCGAGTTCCATGCGCCTGGCGGCCTGGGCGTCAGGCTCGATAGCGCGCTGTATTCGGGCTATCGCATACCGCCCTATTACGACTCCATGATCGGCAAGCTAATCGTGCATGGCCGGGACCGTGAAGAGGCCCTGCTGCGCCTCAGACGCGCCCTGTCCGAAATGGTCGTGAGCGGGGTGGAGACCACCATTCCGCTGCATCTGGCGCTCCTGGACGAGCCCGCCTTCCTGAGCGGGGACTATCATATCCGCTGGCTGGAAAGCTGGCTGGCCGAGCGTCAGGGCTCATAGTCCGCGGAGACGAGTCATGCGCGGCTTCGGTGTTGAGGAATTGCTGGCATGTTATGCCCGCGGCGTTTTCCCGATGGCGGAGTCGCGCAGTGACACCCGTGTCTATCTGCTGGAACCCGATGAGCGCGGCGTGCTTCCGCTCGACAAGTTCCACATTCCCAAATCCCTGAAGAAGACCATCCGTCGCGACGCCTTCACCTTCACGGTGAACCGGTGCTTCGAGACTGTCGTGCGCAGCTGCGCTGCGCCGGCCCCCGGTCGGGAAGACAGCTGGATCAACGATCAGATCCTGATGCTGTACCTGGACATGCATGCCGAAGGCCATGCTCATTCCATCGAAGCCTGGAAAGAGGGCAAGCTGGCAGGCGGGCTCTATGGCGTTTCGCTGGGCGCGGCCTTTTTCGGGGAAAGCATGTTCTCGCGTGAAACCGACGCCTCCAAGGCGGCGCTGGTGGCCTTGATCGCCCGTTTGAAAACCGGCGGCTATCGCCTGCTCGATACCCAGTTTAACACAGAGCATCTCAAGCGGTTCGGAACCGAGACGATCGCCCAGTCGACCTATCGCAATTATCTGGATGCGGCGCTTGCCGAGCCGTCAGACTTCTTCGCCCTGCCTGAAGGGGTGAGCGGCGATCAGCTTCTGCAATCGATCACCCAGACGTCGTAGACGGGATGCTCCAGCGCGTTGAGCGCGGGGTTGGACGCAAACATCCAGCCCGAGAACATCAACTCGCCTTCAGCCTGAACGCCAAACCCGTCAGTCCGACGATCCTCGATCTCAAGAAACGCATAGACTTCCGGCGGCTCTTCCGGCGGACGCTTGCGGCAATACGGGACGGTGATCGACAGCGCGCCAAAGCGCACCTCTTCGCCCACAGGGGCCTCGAAATCGCGTGTGCGGGCCGTCACCTTGTCCAGACCGCGCAAAACCGCGATCGAGCCCGGCTCTGACGTCAGCTCAGGCGCCTCAGGGTCTTCCACCGGCTGGGGAGACTCTTGTTCAAGCGCCGGATCGTCAGAAGACGGGTCCTGCATGCCCTGGGCGAACAGCGGCGCCGCGCCGAACACAAGAAGGGCAGAGACGGCAGAGGTGAGAAGCAGCAATCGGGTCATGGTCATCACTCTGTCAGGCGTTTGGGGCGAGACCAAGGCGTTTCGGCCTCAAGACCCTTCGCTTTCCGACGATGAAGAGCCGCGATTCATCACCGCCTGACCGATCAGGTCGAACATGTCCACAGCGCCCTGCGTGTATGAGATTTCATCGCCCTCGGACAGCACATCCATATCGCCGCCCGGTTCGATCTCGACAAAAGACCCGCCGAGCAGCCCGGCCGTGGCGATCTTGGCCGTGGAATCGGTAGGAATTTCGATCGCGCCGCTCAATTCAAGCTCGGCTTCGGCGAAATAGGTTTCCTGATCCAGGCGAACCGCCGTGACCGTACCTACGGGCACGCCGGCGACACGGACATCCGCGCCGCGCGTGAGGTCACCGACCGAGGAGAAACGGGCGGTCAGCTTGTAACCGTCGGCGCCCGAGCCATCATCCACCTGCCCCTGGGCATAGAGGAAGAAAGCGCCTGCCGCGAGCAGGACGATCAGGCCGAGAACGGTCTCAAGAATGGCGCCGCCACGCATGGGCTTAATCCCCCGGGGTCCAGGCTTCGTAGTCTGCCGCTGTCGACTGGCGCTGACGGGCCGAACCGGCGGTCAGCGAACCCGTGGGACGATAGGCGTGCAGCGTGCCGGTCATGTTGGGCTGATGCTCCTGCTCCCAGTCCTTGCGGGGCAAGGGGGTGCTGGCCGGCGCTTCATCGAAGGTGTGGTGCATCCAGCCATGCCAGTCAGACGGCACGCGAGAGCCATCGGCATAGCCGTTATAGACGACCCAGCGGCGAACTTTTCCGTCCGCACCGGTGCCGCCCTTGCGTTCCTGGTAGTATTTGTTGCCGAACTCGTCTTCGCCGACGAGCTCTCCCGAGCGCCAGATCGTCCAGACAGCGCCCGCGGATGCGCCATTCCACCAGGTGAAAGCTTTTGACAGCAGGCCAAGCATGGCGTGCTCCTTCGAACTAATACTCGTGACCGCTATATGCCCCTGCGCATGCGTCGGGTCCAGTCATGCACCCTCATTTGGGCGCCAAAACCCTGCTTTCAATCGCGCAGCGTGACCCTATGGTCGCTGTGGACCATCAGTTTTCCACGCTCAGGTTAAGACCATCCTGTTCAGACTTCGACTCCAAGCCCACGCCTCCGGTACCATGAGGGTGATTCGCGCGCCCGATTGGTAGGAGCCGTCATGAGCCACAACCGCCGCCTGTCCCGTAACGGCGTTTCACCGCTGGATGATTTCGCCTTTCTCAGCCGTCAGGCGGACAGCCCTGATCCTGACGCCGTGGCTGGCGAGGCCGAGATCGAGCTCTTGGCCCCGGAAGGCTGGGACGCCCGCAATATCGCCGCGCTTGTGGCCTTGAGCGATGCCCACCCCGGCGACCAGCTCCATGCCGGCCATGTCCTGAGCGAACTGGCTGAATCGCTGTCACAGGACAGTGACATCGAACGCGATGAGCTTCTCGCGAGTCTGCTGCATCGCGAGGCCGGCCCCGTCGCCTCGATCTGGCGTCATGAAGGGCTGACCGCCCCCGACACCCGCCCGCTCATCGGTGCGGAAGGCCTTACAGAGGCGATCAACGCGCTCAATGCCGCTGAAATGGGCCAGGCCGCCGCCAATGTGGGCGCCCGCGTGCTGGCCGAGCGGTTGGAAGCTGTGGCGCTTGCCTGTGTGAACTGCGACGGCGCGGACGATGAATGCTTTGACCCGCGTCGCAACCGGGCGCTGGCGCGCGCCGTGCGGTCGGCCCGCCGGGATGGTGCGCCGGACGCCATGATCGAACGCGCCATTGCGCGCGCCCGGCAGGGCCTGATCACACCCGAACAAGGCTTGTTCTCCACGCCATCCACGCCAGAGCTGCCCGACGTCCAACTCGACCCGGCTTTCTTTGAAGCGGTCGAGACCGATGCCCCGCTGGCCGATGGTCAGAGTGCGCGCGCCGTCATGAACCGCTTGTCCGAAGCGGTCTGGACCCATGGGCGTCCGGCGCTGCACTTCACCGAGCCTCAAGCCCGGACCGCCGTGGCGGTCGTGATCAATCTTGCGCGTTTCGTCAGCGACCGTGCGCTTGATGAAGACGGTCTGGCCCATGCCTCGCGCTTGTGGGGCGATGTGGCGTCCCGCCAGTCCGGCGCATTGGGTCTGTCGGGTCTGGGCGCCGCTCTGACCGCGCTTGCCCTGCCCTATGACAGTGAAGAGGCGCGCGAACGCGCCCAGCACATCGTGCAGATCGTGCGTAACGAATCTCCCGCTCCCGTAAGCCTGGAGCGTCCTGATCCTCTGACGGCGGGTCTGATCGGCGCAGAATCGGTTGGCGTTCATCCTCCCGCTGCGCTTGATGCACCGGGCGGGCGGAGCTTTGCGAGCTGTGTCAGCGCTGCCCTGGGCTCGCTGACCGCGGATGAAGAAGCCATCGCGCGCCGCCATGCCCTGGGCGCTGGCGCATTGGCTGGTCACTCCGCCACCTGGATCACCCAACTGGAAAATGCGGGCGTCGATCAGGCCGGTTTCGCCCGGATCGATGCGGCTCTGAGCGATGGCGTCCCGCTGCGTTTCGCGATCAACCGCTGGAGCCTGGGCCCCGAGGTGGCGCGTCGTTGCGGGCTGAGCCCGGAACACTTTGACGAAGCTGGCCCGCGCCTTCTGGAAAAGCTGGGCGTGGATCCGCTCGAAGTCATCGCCGCCGAACGCTATGTCCATGGCGCAGGCCGGCTGGATGATTGCGAAGTCCTTAGCCCGGAGCTGCGGGCCGTCTTCGCCGATCCCACGCCGGAAGCCCGTCTGGCCATGGCTGAAGCCTGCGAAGACGTTCTGGAAAGCACCGCCAGCCTGGAACTGGCGCTGCCCGGATCAAGCTCGATTGAGGAACTGGGCGCGCTGATTGCCTCCAGCGCACGGCGCGGGCTGACCGGCCTTGCGATCCGGCGTGAAGGCGATGCGCTCTATGACCTTCTCAATACCATTGAATACGAGACGGGCGACTCGGTGCGCCGATCCGTAATCGCCGAAGAACGCGTGGTCGAACGCGTGGTGGAGAAATATGTCGAGCGCGCCACAGAGCGCCGCAAGCTGCCCGACCGCCGCAAGGGCTATATCCAGAAATCCACCGTGGGCGGTCACAAGGTCTATCTGCATACCGGCGAGTTCGAAGATGGCGAGCTGGGCGAGATCTTCATCGACATGCACAAGGAAGGCGCCGCCTTCCGCTCGCTGATGAACAATTTCGCGATCTCCATTTCCATCGGCCTGCAATACGGCGTGCCGCTGGAAGAGTATGTGGACGCCTATCTGTTCACCCGGTTCGAACCGGCGGGCGATGTGGATGGCAATGACTCCATCAAGCACGCCAGTTCGATCCTCGATTACATTTTTCGCGAGCTGGCAGTGAGCTATCTCGGGCGGGAGGATCTCGCCCAGACCGATCCGCACAATTACGATCCGGGCGGATTGGGCAAAGGCGTCGAGCAAGAGAAGCTGGTGCGCGAGGCCGATCCTGCGAGCCTGATTTCAAAGGGCTTCTCGCGCGGCCAGCTGCCCGACAATGTGGTCATGCTGGGGAGCCGTCCCAAGCCGGGAAAGCCTGAGGATGCTGCAGAAGGCAGCGGATTCGAGTTTGACCCCAAACCTCAGTCGAGCGGATCGGGCAGCTCAGGCGGCGCCAATGTGGAGCGTCTGGAAGAGCATGTGGTCAATTACCACGGCGATCCCTGCCCGGAATGCGGCCATTTTACCGTGATCGAGAACGCCGGGCTTCTGGGATGTGACGCCTGCGGCTGGGCGGGCAAGGTCTAAGGCCTGAAACTTGCGCAGTGCAGACCGCTAACAGACAAGGTGTGCACCATGTTGAAACAGGTTTCGGCCCTTCTGGTCCTGGCTCTGATGCTTGGCGGTCCCGCTTTTGCCCAGAACGCCAGCGAGATCGAGCGCGTTCGAGCGGGCCAGTCTTGCCCGGGTTGCAATCTCTTCCAGGCGGATCTGAGCTATCTGGACTTGCCGGACATCGATGTTTCGGGCGCCCGGCTGCGGCAAGCGGATCTCAGCCTCGCCACCATGAACCGGGCGAATTTCACGCGCACCAACCTGTCGATCGCAAACCTGTTCGGCGCCCGCTTCACGTCCGCGAGCTTCGTCCACGCCGATCTGAGCCGCTCTACGGCTGTCGGCGCCTATTTCGGCAGCGCCGATATGACCGGCGCCCGTCTGGAAGGCGCGAATCTGTCCGGCGCCGAGATGGCCACGGCACGGGGGCTCACCCAGTCCCAACTGAATCTCGCTTGCGGCGATGAAAGTACGCAACTGCCTGCCGGGCTGACGATTCCGCGTTGCCGCTAAACGGGTTCACTGCAACTTACTACGATTTAAGTCGCTCATAGCCGACAGGCGGACTACATCTAGGGCATGCCTTATCGTACCGTCATACTGGCTCTGGCGCTGAGCGCAGGTTTGTCCGCCCCCGGACAGGCTGGAGAACCGCATCGCCGTCTGTATATCGGCGGTGATTGCCGGTCTTGCGTCTTCACCGACGGCAATCTCGCAGGCGCCCAGATCGTCGGCGGCGATCTGACAGCCTCGAATTTTTCCGACGCCCAGATGCTCGGCGCCCAATTGGTTGATCTCGACCTGACCGGGGCGAACTTTGAAAGCGCGACACTGACCGAAGCGCGCCTGTCGAATGTGACGCTGGACGGCGCGAACCTTCAGGACGCACTGCTGCAGCGCCTAAGGGCGCACCAGGTGAGCCTGCGCGGTTCAGATCTTGAAGATTCAGATCTGCAGGGCGGCGTGTTTCTGCTGTCAGACTTCACCGGCGCAAACATGCGCGACACCAATCTGCCCGATTCCGTATTCCGCCAAGCCGATTTCAGCCATGCCAATCTGCGTGGCTCCAACCTGCGGAGCGCGCATTTTTATGGCGCGAGGCTGCGCGGCGTGGATGCACGGGGCAGCCTGTTTGAAAACGTGATCTTCGAGAACACCGATCTCAGCTATGCCGACCTGCGCGACACCGAGTTCTCCAATTCCCGCTTTATTGCGGTGAATCTGTCCTCCACGGACCTGCGCGATGCAGACGGGCTGACGGCTGACAATTTCCACCATGTGTGCGGTGACGAGAACACCCGCCTGCCCTTTGACTACACCCTGACCCGGTGCTCGGAAGACGGCGCGCTGGTGTTCACCCTGCGCCGCTCGTCAGAAGCTGTGGCCGCTCTGCCCGCGCCCAGCCTTGAGACGCAACGCGAAGAACTGGAACGCGCCAGTGCTGAGCTCGAAGCAGCCTTGGCTGAAAACGGTATGGCCAGTCGTGTCCGGGAGCGTGAAATGGCCGCCGCCCTGCGCGAAGCGGTCGCCGAGCTGCGCCATGCGGCGCAGGACATCACCGTGCGGATCAATGAATCTGAAAACCAGGACGGCGTGGAGCTGGCGATCGAACAGGCCACAGCTGCAGCCGTGCGCGATTCCCTGCGCGTCGCCGCGCATGCGCTCGCCGAAGCCCATGCGGAAGCCTACGCCGAAGCCCATTCAGAGGCCGGAACCACTGTCGTGCTTGAAGACATGGACTGGGATTTCGACATTCATCCGACGGAGCTGGGCGAGCATATCCGCACAATCCTTCAACAGGCGGCTCCGGCGCCCAAACCTGTCGTAGAAACGCCGTCAGATCCCGTTCCCGCCCCTGCGTTTCCACCCAAGCAGCCTACGCCGCGCATGCAGGCGGAGCTCGAGCAGATCGAGGCCCGGCGGGCTGAACGCGAAGCCGAGCGTGAGCGTCGGCAGCAAGAGGCCGCCCAGCGCGCTGAAGAGCGGCGCCAGCGAGAACAAGAGCGCGATGACACGCGACCGCCTGCGCCGCCGCGGCCGCCTCAAAACGAAGGCTGACACGGAATACAAAAACGGCGGGTCATCGACCCGCCGTTTTCGTGTCTGGCTGAGGCTGCCCCCTAGCCGTCCTTCTTGGCGTCGGGCACTACCGTGCGCAGGTGCAGTTCACGCAGCTGGCGCATCTCGGCGGGAGCCGGCGCGTTCATCATCAAGTCGCGGGCCTGCTGGTCTTTCGGGAACATCACGACTTCGCGCAGGTTCTCCTGATCGGCCAGCATCATGACGATACGGTCCACGCCCGGCGCGATGCCGCCGTGCGGCGGAGCGCCATAGCGGAAGGCGTTCAGCATGCCGCCAAAGGCTTCTTCCACGACCTCCTCGCCATAACCGGCGAATTCGAACGCCTTCAACATCACGTCCGGACGGTGGTTCCGGATGGCGCCCGAGGACAGCTCGATACCGTTGCAGACAATGTCATACTGCCAGGCTTTCAGGCCCAGAAGCGTTTCATGGTCGTCCTTGCTCAGGGCCATGAAATCATCGGGGTCCATTTGCGGCATGGAGAACGGGTTGTGGGAGAACTCCACCTTCTTGTTCTCGTCATCCCATTCGTACATCGGGAAGTCGACGATCCAGCAGAAGCGGAAGACATTCTTCTCGAACAGGTCGAGCTCACGGCCGACCACATCCCGCGCCTTGCCCGCGAAGCTGGCGAAGGCGGACGGTTCACCGGCCGCAAAGAACACCGCGTCGCCAGCTTCGAGACCCAGCTGGGTGCGGATGGCTTCGGTCCGCTCAGGGCCGATATTCTTGGCGATCGGGCCGGCTCCGGCGAGTACGCCCTCTTCTTCACGCCAGAAAATGTAACCCAGGCCCGGCTGCCCCTGTTTCTGCGCCCAGGAGTTCATCCGGTCACAGAAGGCGCGGCTGCCACCCTTGGGAGCCGGGATCGCCCAGACTTCCACTTTCGGGTTCTTCTCGATCATGCCCGCAAAGACCTTGAAGCCGGAGCCAGCGAAGTGCTCGGTCACAGCTTCCATCTCGATCGGGTTGCGCAGGTCAGGCTTGTCCGAGCCGTATTTGCGCATGGCTTCGGCATACGGAATGCGCGGGAAAGCGCCTTCAGGCACTTCACGGCCTTCGGCGAATTCGTTGAACACGCCCGCCAGAACCGGCTCGATCACGCCGAAGACTTCATCCTGGCTGACAAAGCTCATTTCCATATCGAGCTGATAGAACTCGCCCGGCGCGCGGTCGGCGCGCGCATCTTCGTCACGGAAGCACGGCGCGATCTGGAAGTAGCGGTCAAAGCCCGAGACCATGATCAGCTGCTTGAACTGCTGCGGCGCCTGGGGCAGCGCATAGAACTGGCCCGGATGCAGACGGGACGGCACCAGGAAGTCCCGCGCGCCTTCCGGCGAGGACGCCGTCAGGATCGGGGTCTGGTATTCGGTGAAGCCTTCATCGACCATGCGGCGACGCAGGGAGTCGATGATTTTCGAGCGCAGCACGATGCGCTTGTGCAGGCTCTCGCGGCGCAGGTCGATATAGCGGTGCTTCAGACGCACCTCTTCAGACCAGTCCGGCTCGCCGAACACGGGCAGCGGCAATTCCTCGGCGGCGGACTGGACCACGAGATCCTCGACCAGCAGCTCGACCTCACCCGTGGGCAGGTTCTCGTTGATGGTGTCCGCGCTGCGCGCCACGACCTTGCCGGTCACGGTGACGACGCTTTCCGCACGCATGCGCTCAAGCGTCTCGAAATTGGGATTGTCAGGTTCCAGCACGCATTGGGTGAGACCGTAATGGTCGCGCAGGTCCACGAACAGCAGACCGCCATGGTCGCGTTTACGGTGGATCCAGCCGGAAAGACGCGCGGTTTCGCCCACCTGGGCTTTACGCAGCTGTCCGCAGGTATGGGTACGATAGGCGTGCATGGAAAATCGTCCGTTTCAATTGGGCGGTCGAGAAGCGGTTGGAAAAGGAACGTTTGCAGGCTTTCTGTCAAGCCATGCAACAGAGTTAAGCCCGTAATGCTGCACACAGCCTGCTTGTGAGGCGGGCCGAACACAGCAATTTTGCTCGGATGCGCGCCAAGATTTTCCATACCGGCTTCTGGGCGCTGGCGGGAACGCTGGCGATTCTATGCTCCCCGCTCCTGTTATGGCCCGGTCCGGGACCGGCGACGATGTCCATCGGCGCGTTTGCGAAACTCTTTCGTCGCTGGCTGCGCATTTGCGGCGTCCACGTCGAATATCGCGGCCTCGAGCATCTCCCCGCTGATCAGCCCGTCATCCTCGCCGCCAAGCATCAATCCTATGGCGACGGCCTGTGCCATATCGCGCGCGACCCCGCCCTCGCCTATGTCATCGGCGATCATATGCTGCGGTTTCCGCTCGTCGGGCTATATCTCAAACGCGCCCAGGCGGTGGTCGTGGACAATGACGCCGGCCGGCGCGCCAATGGCGCACTGGATGAAGGCGTGGCGCGTCTGGCGCGAGACAGCCGGTCGGCCCTGATCTTTCCCGAGGGTGGTCTGACGCCCGTCGGCGGCGGGCGCCGGTTCCGAAAGGGCGTGCATCGTCTGGCGCAGGTGCTTGATCGCCCCGTCATCCCGGTCGCCACCAATCTGGGCTGTTTCTGGCCTGAGCAGGAGCCTGTTCTCTATCCTGGCAAGGCAGTGGTCGAGTTCCTGCCGCCCATGAGCGCAGACACGGACAGCCGCAGCTTCATGACAGCCCTACAGGTGCGTGTGGAGGGCCGCACGCGGGAGCTGGAGGCGGAAGCCCTGACCTTGCGCAGCACCGACTAAGCGCTTCCAGCCTGACGCTACAAACGCCTCAATCTCCCAACGCCTGAAATGATCCGGCGCCCACATTGTGAGTGAACACTCACTCATCGTTGACACGGTCACATTTGAGAGGCATAGTGGCGGCACAGTGAGTGAACGCTCACTCCTTCGATAGCCGCCGCTCGCAGTTCTGCGGGCTTTGCCTTGGAGAGACCCAAATGGCCCATGACGCACTTCCCGGCGCCCCCGACCCCCGCGGCGTGACGGCCGTTGACGGCACCGCAAAAGCGCGGATCGAACGCGCAGCGCTGGTGCTGTTTTCGCAAAACGGCGTCGACGCCGTGTCGACCCGCGAAATCGCGGGCGCCGCTCAAGTGGCTGAGGGCTCGATCTACCGCCATTTCAAGAGCAAGGAAGTGCTGGCCGAAGCCCTGTTCGAGGCCATCCATTCGCGCCTGTTCGATCTGGTGGAGACCGCACTCGAAGACGCAGACAACTTTGAAGACGCCGTAACGCGCGTCGTGGGCGTCTATTGCGAGGCGGCGGATGAAGACCCGGCGCTGTTTGAATACCACCTCATCCACATGTTCCGCTTTGGCCGCACGGACCGAGAAGGCCGTCCCGACCCGGTCAGCCTGATCGCCCAGGCCATCGCACGCGCCATGGAGAGCGGCGATTGCCCCCAGGGCGATCCCGAGCTGAAGGCGGCCACGGCTCTGGGTGTCGTGCTGCAGCCTGCAGCGCACCGCATGGCGGGGCGCATCCAGGGGCAAATGACGGCCCGGACATCTGAGCTGGCGCGCGCCGCGCTCGCTGCGCTCTTGACGGCCTGAGCCATTCCCTTCTTCTCGACGGCAAAAGGAGGAGTCCCATGATCCGCTCCGCCGCCTATTTCATCGCCTATTGGCTGATCACTGCGGTTTTCGCGCTGGTCTGTTCACTGCTGGCCCTGGCGCCAGGTCGCAAACCCCTCGCCTATGGCATCCAGCTTTATGGCTCGGCCCAGCGGGTGGCGCTGTACTTCATCGCCGGCGTCAGCATCGACGTGCGCGGACGCGACCGTCTGCCACCCCAGCCCAGCGTGATCGCCGCCAAGCACCAAAGCTGGGGCGACGGCTTCGTGATGATCTCCGAACTGGCCAATCTATCCTTCGTGGCGGGCGATCACCTTTATCGCTTCCCGCTGGTGGGCCGCATCCTCAAGAAACTCGGCGTGATCGTGTTGTCCAATGGCGGCGGGGACGAAGCGCGCGCCCGGATGAATGAGAGCCTCGACATGCTGCGCCATGAAGGCCGTGACGTGCTGATCTATCCGGAAGGCCATCTGGCCGCGCCGGGCGAAAAACACCCCTATCGCAAGGGCGTGTGGCACCTCTACGCTGATCTCAACCGCCCCTGCGTCCCGGTCGCCACCAATCTGGGCCTCGCCTGGAACCAGCAAGAGTTCAGGAAGACGCCGGGCCGCGCCATCGTCGAGTTTCTCGACCCGATCGAGCCCGGTCTCGACAAGGACGCGTTCATGGAACGGCTGGAGGCCGTGATCGAAGCGCGCACCGACGCACTGGTGAAAGAGGGGCTGACATGAGCCTGAAGATCGTCTCTGCGCTGATGACCCAGCGCCGCTTCCTGCCGCTCTGGGTCGCCCAGACCCTGGGGGCCTTCAACGACAATCTGTTCCGCTATGCCCTGGTGGCGCTCGCCACCTATCAGGGCTGGACGGTGTTTGGCCTGGACAACCAGATCATGGTGCCGCTGGCGGCCACCGCCTTCACCGTGCCGATCTTCGCCTTCTCCGCCATCGCGGGTCAGGTGGCGGACCGCTACGACCGCACAAAGATCATGCGCATCGCCAAGTTCGCCGAGATCATCCTGATGATCACCGCCGCGATCGGCTTTCTGTTCAAGCTGCCGCTGGCGCTTCTGGTCACCCTGTTCGCCATGGGCATGCAGTCCACCTTCTTCCTGCCCGCGCGCAATTCCGCCCTGCCTTCGCTGATGCAGCCTGCCGAGCTGGTGCCCGCCAACGCCGCACTGTCCGGCGCGATCAATGTGGCCATTCTCATAGGCGCCATTGGCGGCACCTTGCTGATCGGACCCGACTGGGGCGTCACGCTGATCAGCATCCTGCTTGTCCTGATGGCGGTTCTGGGCTGGATCGCCATGCGCCAGCAAACGCCGGCGCCGGGCGGCAACCCGTCCCTGAAGGTTCGCTGGGGCATTCTGGGCATTGTCTGGGAGACCCCGCGCATGCTGGGCTTCGCGATCCGGGCGCCGGACGTGTTGCGCCCGTTGCTGGGCGTGGCCTGGTTCTGGATGCTGGCCGCGGCGGTCATCACCGTATTGCCGCTGTTCACTCGCGACGTTCTGGGCGCAGATGAAGGCGTCGTGGCTGTCTTCCAGCTGATCTTCACCATCGGCGCGGCTCTGGGCGCCGTGATCTGCGGCGCCTTGTCCAAATCGGGCGACGCCCTGCGCTTTTCCCTGATCGGGGCGATCATGCTGGCGATCTTCCCCGCCGACATCGCGCTTTATACGCTGAACCGGGCGCCGGGCGCAGAGCTGGTCACCGCCGGCGCCTTCCTGTCAGACAGCGCCAACTGGCGCATCCTGATCGATCTCGCCCTGTCTGCAGTGGGCGGCGGGCTGTTCCTGGTGCCGCTCCAAGCCATGGCGCAGCGCCGGGCCAAGGAAGAATTGCGCGGGCGCCTTCTGGCCGCCTCCGGCGTTCTGAACGGCCTGGGCGGCACTTTGGGGCCTCTGGTGCTGCTGGTGATCGGAGCCAGCGCTTTGCCCCTGCAGGCGGCCTATGGCTTTGTCGCACTAGGCTCTGTGGGCGCGGCGCTATTCATTGCATCGCGCATGCTGGCGCGACGAAAAAGCGCTCAGTGAGCAGAACGCTCGCCAAAGGGCGAAGTTCGGTATATTCGAGCGGGCCATGGAATGGATCGCCGATACTGAGTCCCTCGCCCAGGCGTGCGCCAAGCTGCGCCAGGCTGAATTCGTCGCCGTAGACACCGAGTTTATGCGCGAAAGCACCTTCTGGCCGCAGCTGTGCCTGATACAGGCCGCAGGCGATGACACAGAGGTGCTGATCGACCCGCTGGCCGAAGGGATTGATCTTCAACCCTTCTACGACCTTCTGACCGATCAGAGCGTCATCAAGGTGTTTCACGCCTGCCGCCAGGATCTGGAGATTTTCTTCCACGAGGGCGGCGGGATCATCCCCAAACCCCTGTTTGACAGCCAGATCGCGGCCATGGCCGTGGGGCTGGGCGACTCCATCTCCTATGACAATTTGGTGCGCGCGCTGGTGAAGGTGAATCTGGACAAGGGCTCGCGCTTCACCGACTGGTCGCGCCGCCCCTTGTCGGACAAGCAGAAAGTCTACGCCCTCGCCGATGTGACCCATCTGCGCGACCTCTTCCCGATCCTGCGCGAGAAACTCGCCAAGGTCGGGCGTGAAGCCTGGCTGGCCGAGGAGATGAAGACCCTCACCGATCCGGCCACCTATGAAATGCATCCCGAGGACGCCTGGAAGCGCCTGAAGCTGCGCAAGACCACCGCGAAATGGCTGGCGGGTCTCAAGGCCGCCGCCTTCTGGCGCGAGACCGAAGCGCAGACCCGCGACATTCCCCGCTCGCGCATCATAAAGGATGATGGCCTGTACGAGCTGGCGCACGCTTCGCCCACCTCGCTGGAGGATCTCAAGGGCCTGCGCGCGGTGCCCAAGGGCTTTGAACGCTCCAAGCCGGCCGAGCGCCTGATCGCATTGATGACCGAAGCGCTCGAAGACCCCAAGGCCTATGCGCCCAAGGTGGAGAAGCCCGAACCGAGCCCGCCCAATCTCGGCCCCATCATCGAAATGCTGAAAGTCTTCCTCAAGGTCGTCTCCGACCAGGAAGGCGTCGCCAGCCGCCTGATCGCCACCATGCCCGATCTTGAGAAACTCGCCGCCGACGACGAGGCCGACATCCCCGCCCTCAAGGGCTGGCGTCGGGACGTCTTCGGCGCCGAAGCCCTGCGCCTCAAGCGCGGCGAACTGGCTTTGGTGCTGGAAAACGGCAAGGTCGAAGCCGTCGAGCTGGAATAGCGGTTTCCGCCCCGTCATCCCAGGGCCTGATCTTGGGATCAGATGGCAAGGACAAGCCTTGCCATGTCGAGGGCCTATAGTTTTCGCTGCTCCCGCCCCTTCATCGTCATCCCGGACCTGATCCGGGATCTGGTGACAGCGTCTCTGTAATCAGAACAAAGCGATTCCAGTAGATCCCGGCTCGCTTCGCGTCCGGGATGACATTGCGCAAACGCAAAGCCCCTCTCCCCCTTGATCAAGGGGGAGAGGTTGGGTGAGGGGGTCCGCCTCAATCCGCTCAACCCGTGAAAACTGAAACGCAGTACACCCCTCACCTGTCCTCTCCCCTCAAAGATGGGAGAGGGACGCGCACCCGCATTAGCGCCATACATCTAAAGTCACGGCATCCACACACGCCAAAACGCCTCACGCCTAAAGGGCTGAGGGGGCGAACGCGGGAAAACCGGCTCGGAGTGTGTGTTAAAAGCAAAGGGTAAGCGCGAACCGGCCTTCCCGACGCTGGCGAAGCCCTGTCACACTCAAGGCGTCACCGACGGCCTGCACCGCCGCTCCCCGTCCAACACCAGCGGTCGCGATCCGCCCTCTCACCGGGGAGAGCTGCAGGATAGCCGTGGTTTGGGTGGGGGAGGATAAGTCGGATTCACTCTCGGTTGTCACGCCTCGCGATAGCCTCTTTCTGACCATCACCTAAACCCTCGAAGAGGCTATCGATCTCAACTGGCTCATTAATGAGCTTTTCAACAATTATATTAACCAACTTAAAGAGCCTGATCGCAGTATCTAAACTATCTTCAGAACTCATAGTACCAGGATGAATGGCATTATTTCCTGTTACTCGAACTACATCTAATGCTTTTTGAATTTTAGAATCTAAGCCAGCTTTTACGAGCTGACCGATACCCTCAAAAACACTCTGGTTTTTGCCATTTATTTCGTTGCATAGGCACTCAATCGCAGAGCGTAGTAATGCACATGCCGCTCGCGGAGAATCTTTATAAATTAGCCTAGCTTCACTATAATTATCTAATACCGTTGTCGGCATGTTAGAGGCGGGAGGTATTTCATATTCAGGGTGTGGCCAATATTGTTTTGCGTTGACCCAAACGACAAACTTATCGCAGCTAAAGCACTGTGAAATATTTAGGTTTTTTACCTCACGGGCGTATAAATTGGCTCCACGATTCCACAATACCACATCACCTTGAGCAGCAAGCTTGGCAAGGCCAAAGCTAGCAAGATCAGCTTCACTCATTTCCCCTTCTTTAATCTCAGAAATGGCCTTCTCCACCTTTTCTAAGTCATAGAAAACAGGAAGCCCCTCTTCTCCTTTAGGACGACTTGCAGCGAAGCAATCAAACCAAGTTTGATGAGCTAGTGCTCCGCAATGGGGGCAAGTAAATGACTGTTTATCAGCGGACGGAACGCTCATTTCATCCCCCTAAAGCGGAATATTGTCGTGCTTCTTCCAGGGATTGGTGAGTTCCTTGTTGCGCAGGGTGCGCAGGGCCTTGATCAGGCGATGGCGGGTGTTGTGGGGCTGGATCACATCATCGAGGAAGCCGCGTGAGGCCGCCACGAACGGGTTCGCAAAGCGGTCTTCATAGGCCTTGGTGTGTTCGGCCATCTTGGCCTCATCGCCCAGATCCTTGCGGTGGATGATTTCCGCGGCGCCCTTGGCGCCCATCACCGCGATCTCCGCGCTCGGCCAGGCATAATTGATATCGCCGCGCAAATGCTTGGACGCCATCACGTCATAGGCGCCGCCATAGGCCTTGCGGGTGATGACGGTGAGCTTGGGCACAGTGGCTTCGGCATAGGCGAACAGCAGTTTCGCGCCATGCTTGATCAGCCCGCCATATTCCTGCTTGGTGCCCGGAAGGAAGCCCGGCACGTCCACAAAGGTGATCAGCGGAATTTCAAAGGCGTCGCAGAAGCGCACGAAACGCGCGGCCTTCTTCGACGCGTCAATGTCGAGCACGCCCGCCAGCGAGAGCGGCTGGTTGGCGACGAAGCCCACGGTCTGGCCTTCCAGCCGGCCAAAGCCCACCACGATATTGGTCGCGTAATCGGGTGCGATTTCATAGAAATCGCCCTCATCGGCCACCTTCTCGATCAATTCCTTGATATCATAGGGCTTGTTCGGGTTCGGCGGGACCAGCGTATCAAGGCTCGGCTCGGCGCGGTCCGGCGCATCGAAGACTTCACGGAGCGGCGGCTTCTCACGGTTGGAGGCTGGCAGGAAGTCGATCAGGCGACGCACCTGGACCAGCGCCTCGATATCGTTCTCGAACGCGCCCTCGGCGACGCCGGACTTCTTGGCGTGGACGGATGCCCCGCCCAGCTCTTCATGGGTGACGACCTCGTTGGTGACGGTTTTCACCACGTCCGGCCCCGTCACATACATGTAGGAGGTGTCCTTCACCATGAAGATGAAGTCGGTGATGGCGGGCGAGTAGACGTCGCCGCCCGCGCACGGGCCCATGATGACGGAGATCTGCGGGATCACGCCCGAAGCCAGCGTGTTGCGCTGGAAGATCTCGGCATAGCCGCCCAGCGCATCCACGCCTTCCTGGATGCGGGCGCCACCGGCGTCAAACAGGCCGATGATCGGCGCGCCGTTCTTCAGGGCCGCATCCTGCACCTTGCAGATCTTGCGGGCATGGGCGGCGGACAGCGATCCGCCGAACACGGTGAAATCCTTGGCGAAGACGTAGACGAGGCGACCATTGATCGTGCCCGAACCGGTCACCACCCCGTCGCCGGGAATCTTCTTGTCGGCCATGCCGAACTCGGTGCAGTCGTGCTCGACGAACATGTCGATTTCTTCAAAGCTGCCCGCGTCCAGCAGCACGTCCAGACGCTCGCGCGCGCTCAGCTTGCCCTTTTCATGCTGGGCCTTGATGCGGGCTTCACCCCCGCCCATGCGGGCCGCTTCACGTTTCGCGTCGAGCTGTTCCAGGACGGCTTTCATCAGCCTTCACTCCCAAGATTTTTGTTCGTTATGAGCTTGCTAGCACCGGTTTGGTGATGGGGGCAAATTGTGGATGAGGCCAGAGCATCCAGCTTACACCCCGGCATCATCCAGCGCCCGCATCACGGTTTCACACGCCTTGAGGTCGCGTTTGCGATTGGCGGCGGCTTCCGCCGCTTCCGCATCCTCACCCCAGCGCTCGGTCTGATAGTCGTCATCCACCCGCGCAGCTTTCCAGACAGCGTCTGCATCCGCCTCGCCTTCAAGCAGCGCAAACGCCAGGATCGCCGAGCCCAGAATGGGCGTCACGCTGACCAGCGCCGTCAGGCGCAGATCATCCTGGGCCAGCGCGCGGGCTTTCAATGCGTCAATAGAGCTTTCAGGCTGTTCCAGCGCCAGCACGGTCGCGGCGGCGTTGAGCGGCGCATCAAGCGCGGTCTTCGCCCAGTCCAGATACGGGTCCCACAGCTCGGCCTGGCGGGCGGCCAGCTGGCTGTCATCCGCGCGATGGCTCAAAAGGTCCGTGCGACCGAAATTCGCCACTTCCTCGGCGGCGCCTTCACGCACCGCTTCCATCCGGTCGAGCGCCACATGCAGAATGCGGGTGATCGGCATGGTGAACGGATCAATCACCGTCTCCTGCGCCGCCCATTCAGCGGCCAGCGCGGTCGCCAGGGTTTCAGACGGCACCTGCAGGGCCCGCTTGGCCGGGGTCTTCACCGGTCGGCCATCGAGCAGCACGGACCAGCCGCCCTCGCCTGGCTGCAGGCTCACCTCTTTGTAGAAGCGTTTGGGCAGTTCACGGTTTTCGGCTTTCGCCTTGGACATGCTCATGCGGCGCTCACTCCGTTTTCGCCAAAGGCGTCGAGCGCCGTATTCAGGCAGTCAAATTCATCGTGGATGGAATGGGCCCCGCCCTCGGCGATTTCCTCAGGCGTATGGAAGCCCCAGCTCACCCCCAGCGCATGGGTGTTGGCCGCCCGCGCCATCAGCATGTCCCAGCTGGTGTCGCCGATCATGACGGTGCGATGGGCGTCCACGCCGGTCTCCTTCATGGCGTCGAGCACCATGCGCGGATCGGGCTTGCCCGCCCCGCCATCCACGGTCTGGAAGGTCTGGAAGTATTTGTGCAGATCATGATGCTCGAACACGATGTCGAGCCCGCGCCGCGCCTTGCCGGTCGCCACGCCCAGAAGCCAGCCTTCATCGGCCAGCCGCTCCACGGTTTCGCGCGCGCCATCATAAAGCGGCTCGGAGAACCCGTCCTGGGCGCGCATCTCCACAAAGGCCTGCTTGTAGAAATTGGCCAGCTCGGGGATCCGCTCGGCCGGATAGTCCGGCGGCGCCAGACGCAGAACGGCCTCGGTCAGCTCCAGCCCGACAATCATGCGCACCTTGTCATAGGCGATCTCGCCCAGACCGGCGCGATCAAAGGCGCGGGTCATGGCGCGGTGGATCACCTCGCGGCTATCGACCAGCGTGCCGTCCACATCAAAGACGGCGAGCTTGAGTTCGCTCATTCCAGCGCCTCCTCGACCAGCATCAGATTGTCGGAGGGGTTGAATCCCAGCGCGTCAAAACTGTCGGCCATGTGCTTGGGCAGGTCCGCCTCGATCACCAGGGGCTTCTGGCCCTCGCGCGGGATCTCGATCTTGCGCGCATGCAGGTGCAGCTTGCGCGACAGGCCCTCGGGGTCGGGATAGTCGCAGGTGTATTTGCCGTCGCCATAGATGGAATGCCCCATGGCCTGCATGTGCACGCGCAGCTGGTGGGTACGTCCGGTCTCGGGCCGCAGCACGACCCAGCTCGCCCGCGCGCCGGCATTGTCGGCCACGGCATAGCGGGTCAGCGCGTGCTGGGCGCCGTCCTCGCCATGGCGGGCGCCGACCATCAGCTCGCGATCGCCTTCCATGGCCTTTTTCATGAAGCCCTTGATCTCGCCCGCCCGCGGCGCCGGCAGACCCAGGCAGATCGCCCAATAGGTCTTCTTCACATCGCGGGTCTGGAACAGGCGTGACAACTTCTTCGCACTCTGCGCCGTCTTGGCCACCACCAGAACACCGGAGGTGTCCTTGTCGAGCCGGTGCACCAGCTTGGGTTTCTGATCGCCCTTGCCGAACGCCTGCAGCAAATGATCAAGGTGCATCGTCACCTTCGAGCCGCCCTGCACCGCCAGTCCCGGCGGCTTGTTCAGCGCGATCATCTGCTTGTCTTCATAGATCACCAGCGAGCGCACGAACTGCGCATCCTGACGCGAGATCGAGCCCTCATCGGGCTTGTCGCTGGCGTCAGGCATGGGCGGCACGCGCACGGCCTGGCCTGCGCTCAGGCGCTGATTGCCCTTGGCCCGGCCGCCATCCACGCGGATCTGGCCCTTGCGCAGCAATTTCTCGATCATGCCATGGCTGACATGGGGGAAATGCTTCTTGAACCAGCGATCGACGCGCATCTCGTCTTCATCGCGGGTGACTTCCTTGGTCTGAACTCCGCTCATGCGGCAAACACCTTTCGCGCCAGGATCAGACCGGCCAGCACGGCGGCCATGGAGGCCATCAGCGTGCCGCCGGCATAGATCGCGGCCATCACATAAGTCTTGCGCTCCACCATCACCATGACGTCGAGGGAAAAGGCGCTCATGGTCGTGAACGCGCCCAGAAACCCGACGCCCAGCGCATAGCGCAGCTCGGTAGCATCAGGCCGGCCCGCACTGGCCAGCCAGCCCACCAGAAGCCCCATCATCAGACAGCCCAGCACATTCACCGTGAACGTGCCGTACGGCCATTCGGGCCCGATGAGCCTGAGGCCCGCCTGATTGACGAAATGCCGGGACACCGCGCCCAGCGCGCCGCCCAGCGCTATGAGAAGCACATGTTGCATCGGCTGCAGGGTTAGGCGCGCAAGCGCGAAGGCGCAAGAGGATCAGGCGGTGGGGATGGCTTGCGAGGGTGAGAAAAGCGTCAATCCCCGCGCTTGGCCCGATCCGCCCTCACCGCGCGAAATCGTTCCAGCCGTTCCAAGAGCGCCGCTTCGCGGCCCTGGGTTTTGGGCTCGTAGAAAGTCGGCGGCTTGCCCATCTCGGTAGGGAAATAGTTCTGGCCCGAGACACCGCCTTCCACATCGTGGTCATACTCATATCCCTTGCCATAGCCCACCTCTTTCATGAGCTTGGTGGGGGCGTTGAGGATATGGGCGGGCGGCATCAAGGAGCCTGTGCCCTTGGCGGTGCGCAGGGCGGCTTTCCAGGCGGTGTAGACCGCGTTGGATTTGGGTGCGCAAGCGATGTGGACCACGGCCTGGGCCAGCGCCAGATCGCCTTCCGGACTGCCCAGAAACTCATAGACATCCTTGGCCGCCAGCGCGGCATGCACGGCGCCGGGATCAGCCAGGCCGATCTCCTCATTCGCCATGCGCACGATGCGGCGCGCCAGATAGAGCGGGTCCTCGCCCGCGCTCAGCATGCGCGCCAGCCAGTAAAGCGCCGCATCCGGATCCGAACCGCGCACCGATTTATGCAATGCGGAGATGAGGTTGTAATGCTCCTCGCGGTCCTTGTCGTAGACCGGGGCGCGCTTTTGCAACACCGAGGAGAGGTCCTTGAGGTCGAGCGGCGTCTCGGGCTTCAGCGCAATCAGCTCTTCAGCCAGATTGAGCATATAGCGGCCATCGCCATCGGCCATGGCGATCAGGCCTTCGCGCGCCTCTTCGGTGAGCGGCAGTGACGCGCCCTCCTCGGCCTCGGCGCGCTT
The DNA here is from genome assembly GCF_030733545.1 of Oceanicaulis sp. MMSF_3324. Lineage (GTDB taxonomy): Bacteria > Pseudomonadota > Alphaproteobacteria > Caulobacterales > Maricaulaceae > Oceanicaulis. The sequence goes on along the minus strand of NZ_JASHIU010000008.1, from coordinate 29,974 downwards.
GAGGAGTTTCTCCAACGCCTCGGCGTCGAGCCGTTTGAGCACCATCACCTGACAGCGCGACAGCAAAGCGGCGTTCAGCTCGAAACTGGGGTTTTCCGTGGTGGCGCCCACAAGGGTGATGATCCCCTCCTCCGCGACCGGCAAAAAGCCATCCTGCTGGGCGCGGTTGAAGCGGTGGATCTCGTCCACGAACAACAGCGTGCCTCGTCCCGCCTGACGCCGGGCGCGGGCGCGATCAAACGCCTTCTTGAGATCGGCGACGCCGGAGAACACCGCCGAGATGGCGTCAAACTCGAGCCCCGCCTTTTCAGCCAGGAGGCGCGCAATGGTGGTCTTGCCCACCCCCGGCGGCCCCCACAGGATCAGGGACGACAGACGCCCCTGCGCGAGCATGCGCCCCAGCGGTCCCTCCGGGCCCAGCACATGGTCCTGGCCCACCACCTCTTCGAGGGCTTGCGGACGCAAACGGTCGGCCAGCGGGCGCGGCGCTTCGGTCTCAAGACCGGCGGAAGAAAACAGATCGCTCATGGCCGGGACTATGGGCTAAGCTGGCCGGTGTTCGCAAATGTTCACCCCAGCGGAGCGCAGACATGAGTGAGACGCCCAAACCCAGCCCGGTCGTGCCCTATCTGAGCGTGCGCAACGGCATCGAGGCCATCACCTTTTACGAACAGGCTTTCGGCGCGGAAGAGGCTGAACGCTATGAGTTCGAGGGCAAGCTGGGCCATGCGGCTCTGCGCATCAATGGCGGGGTGATCTTCATGGCGGACGAGTTTCCTGAACACGAAGCCATGACCGGCAATGTGGCGCCGCCCACGCTGGGCGATCGCACGACCTTCACGATCAGCCTGCAGGTGGACGACGCGGACGCCTGGCATGCCCGCGCGGTCGAGGCCGGCTGCACCTCGATCCGTGATGTCACCGAAGAGTTCTTCGGCCGGCACGGCAAGGTGCGCGACCCCTATGGCCATGTCTGGTCGCTGGTGACGATGAAGGCCCAGGCCTGATCAGGCGTCCGGCCCGACATTGTAATGATTGCCTATGAGCATGACGGTCATAAGACCGCCTGCAATAATGCTGGCATAGCCGAACCAGGGCTCCCAATGGAGCGCAAGGCTGAGGATCAGCACAAGCACGCCCGCAAGCACTGGCAAGGCCCAGAGCAGAAGGGTGAGTTTGGTGAGCGGCGGGCGAGCGGCGGGTTCGGTCATCGGGCTTCTCTCTGGTCCGGACTGCGACAAACAGCCGGGAACGGTTCTCTTTTGGACGCTTTGCCTGTATATGGCGCGCCTTGCCTGAGCATGAAACCCTGACCATGACCGATCTGCACCTGGAAATCTCGAAGGACTTCACCTTCGACGCGGCTCACCATTTCGAGCACAAGGACGCCAATCATCCGTTCTCGCGGATGCACGGGCACTCCTTTGCCGGCACGGTGACGCTGACCGGTCCGCGTGCGGCCGAGAGCGGCATGGTCAAGGATTTCTGGGAAATCGAGGCCGAGATCAACAAGATCCGCGAGCAACTCGATCACCGCCTTCTCAATGATGTGGAAGGGCTGGAACACCCCTCGCTCGAAGCCATCGCCTATTGGGTGTTTGAACGGCTCGAGAAGACATTGCCTGGCCTGACCGCGGTGGAAATCCGCCGCCCGAGCTGTGGCGAGAAGGCCGTGGTGCGTCGGGGCTAGCCCGTTCACCTCCTCACATATCTCGTCCTCCCTGACTTGATCCGGGCCCAATAGGAGCCCCGTCATCCCCTGGTCCTGACTTTCGTCAGGATGACGGTCACTTAGCTTTCTCGCTGTCATCGGACGGCTTGTCCGGCCGATCCATGCCGGTTGCTCCGATGTCAGGTCACGGTATGGGTTCGCCGGATAAACCGGCGAATGACATGTGTTCCTTACCTAAAAGCCCAGCCCAGGGCCAAGCTCTCCCGAGAATTCATGTTGGAGAGACCGAACCCACAGGGTTCGCAAGGCCAAAGGCCGCCCGCAGCTTTAAAACCCTGAACGGGCGTGACCTAAGTTAAAGCGCCTCGAACACGTCCTGGCTGAGCCGGGGGTCGAAATGTTGGCCGCCATCCACGCACACGATCTGACCTGAAACCGAAGGCGTGTTCACGAAGAAGCGCAGCGCCGCCACGAGGTCTTCCGGGTTCGCGCCGCGCTTGAGCGGATTGTCGTCATGGATCCGCTCGAACTCTGCTTCAGAGTGATGCGCGCTGGGCAAGGTCAGGCCGGGGGCGATGGCGTTGACCCGCACGTTCGGCGCGAGTGACTTCGCCAGCATCTCCGTCATCGTTTTCAAAGCGGCTTTGCTGAGCGTGTAGGAGAAATAATCGGCATTGAGATTGAAGAGCTTGTAGTCGAGCACATTGACCACGCAGGCGCGCTCCAGCCCCTGCCCGGCCAGCGCCTTGGTCAGAAGCGCCGGCGCGAGGGTGTTCGCCGTCATGTGACGATGAAAACTATCCTCGCCCACACTCTCAAGCTGGTCCTGTTCAAACACCGAGGCGGAATTGACCAGCACCCCCACCGACCCCAGCGCTTGGTTGGCGCGCTTGATCAAGCCCGCGGCTTCTTCGGGCTTGCTGAGATCAGCGCCCAGCGCGATGGCGCGCACGCCTTTGAGCTCTTTCGCCAGCGCCTCGGCTTCATTGGAAGAGCGATTGTAATGGATGATCACATCGCGCCCGTCTGCGGCCAGCGCCTCGATAAAGGCGCGACCCAGTCGCTTGGCGCCGCCGGTGACCAGCGCTGCGCCTTGGGGGGAAGTGTGATCGGTCATGGCAGCTTCCAGACTTATAACGGGCGCGGATCAAACGGCAGGGACAGATCAATGACGTCCGACCGACGCAAGGCTGTACGCAGAAAGGATTGCGTCATCATGGCGACATCCTGCGCCCAGAACAGCTTGCGCTTGGGATCGACGATCATGTCGTCATCGGCGCTGACGGTGGTCCAGATAGACACGAAGCGTTCGCCCTCAACCTCGCTCTGCTCGTAATAGATGTCATAGCCCAGAGATTCAGCGCCGCCGAAGGTGAACCGGAACACATCCTTGATCGCCTCGATATCGGCGGGGTCATCGCCGCGGGACTTTACGAAATAGATGGCGAAGATGCGGCTGACATTCAGGCCGACCCAGATCTTCAGGCTGACATCGTCATTGAAGTCCAAGGTGACCACGCGCCCGAACAGATCCCGGTCGGCCTCCTTGTCGCGTACCACGCATTGGGCCTTCTCGCCGGTCTCAAGGGAAATGCGTTCGAGAAAGCGCGGAACGTATTCGCGCACGAACTGGTCCGCCTTCTTGTCGAGCGTGTCGAGCGAGGCGTCCTTCTCCGAAAACAATACGACGAAGAGCACCACCAGGGCCGTTAGGGACACCTGGGAGACCGACATGGCCATCAGGATCCAGTCCGCGCGATCAGGCTCACCGACAAATCGAAGTGCGACGAAAAGCGAGACCGCCAGCCCGGCCATCAAGGTGCCCAGCGCCAGAAATCTGGCCCATGGCGGCAAATAGACCAATCGCTCGGAATCAATCATTTGACAGACTCACCTTTCTGCTTGGAAGCCTGAAGGGCCTCCTGTAAGCGATGTGGATTATTGATGAACTTGGATGGGGCGCAGCGTGCCTAAAATAGAGATCGAGCTTGCCGGTGTCCATCAGATGGTCTCGTTGGGGATCTATGACGAGGAACGTGCCCGCAAGCAACAAGTGCGCATGGACATCACCATCGCCTTGCGCAGCTTGCCCCAGGATGACGACATCAGCGCGACAGCGAATTATGACGAAGTCGCCGCAGCCGCCCGCGAGGTGGCGACCTCCAAGCATTTCGATCTGATCGAACGCATGGCGATCGAGGTAGCCGAACGCCTCAAGACCCTGACGCATGTGAACACCGTCAAGGTGCGCATCCGCAAGATCCCCTCCGTGCTGGAGTGCGATGAACTCTATGCATCTGTAGAGATGTAGGCGGCTGACGACTCGTCTGATCAGACCTATCTTGGGCTCATGGTCAAAGCCAATCGCCCCGACGCGCCCCCGCTCGACAAAGCTTCAGACGCTGGTCCCAAGCCGGCGCCCAAGGAGTATCGCACCGGGCCGGAGATCATCGCCGATTATGTGAAGAACCTGTCCCAGGGGCCGGGCGTCTACCGCATGTATGGCGAAGATGGCGAAGTCCTGTATGTGGGCAAGGCCAAGAAGCTCAAGAACCGGGTGTCGAACTACGCCAAATCCGGCGGGCACACCAACCGCATCGCCCTGATGATCTCGTTGACGCGGTCGATGGAGTTTGTGCTCACCCGCACCGAGACCGAAGCGCTGCTGCTGGAAGCCAATCTCATCAAGCGCCTGAAGCCCCGCTTCAACATCCTGCTGCGTGATGACAAGAGCTTTCCCTACATCCTGATCCGGCGCGATCATGAGAGCGCGCAGCTGACCAAGCATCGCGGCGCCCGCAAGGCCAAGGGTGATTATTTCGGTCCCTTCGCCAGCCCCAGCGCGGTCAACAACACCCTGAACACGCTGCAAAAGGCGTTCGGCATAAGAACCTGCACCGACAGCGTGTATGAAGGCCGGACCCGTCCGTGCATGCTCTATCAGATCAAGCGCTGCGCCGGCCCGTGCGTCGATCTCGTCAGCCCGTCCGACTATGACGAGCTGGTGCGCGAGGCGAAGGATTTCCTGTCGGGGCGTTCGAACAGCCTGCGTCAGCGGCTTCAGGACGAGATGGCCGCGGCATCGGAGGAGCTCGACTTCGAGACCGCCGCCAAGCTGCGCGATCGCATCCGGGCCATCGCCGCCGTCACGAGCCAACAGGACGTCAATCCCGATGGCGTGGAGGACGCGGACGTCATCGCCCTGCACCAGGAAGGGGGGAAGACCTGCGTGCAGATCTTCTTCTTCCGCGCCGGTCAGAACTGGGGCAATCGCGCGCTTTATCCCAAGCATGAGCAGGACGCGGCGCCGGATGAAATTCTCTCCGCCTTCATCGCCCAGTTCTATGATGACAAGCCCGCGCCGCGCCTGATCCTCACAAGCTCCGATCCCGAACAGGCCGACCTGCTGGCGGAAGCGCTGAGCTTGCGCGCGGGCCACCCGGTCGAGATCAAGACTCCCAAGCGCGGCTCCAAGAAAGCGCTGGTCGAAGCCGCCGAACGCAATGCCAAGGAAGCTTTGGGCCGGACGCTTGCGGAAAGCCGTTCACAGGCGCAACTGCTGGATGGCGTCGCGCGGGTGTTTGACCTTGAGGAGCGCCCCTCCCGCATCGAGGTCTATGACAACTCGCACATCCAGGGCACGAACGCGCTGGGCGCCATGATCGTCGCGGGGCCGGAGGGCTTTGAGAAGCAGAGTTATCGCCGTTTCAACATGAAGGGCGATGACGCCGCCACCAATGACGATTTCGCCATGATGCAGGCCATGCTGCGCCGCCGGTTCACCCGGCTGCAAAAAGAGCGCGAGGATGGCGCGCCGGTTCCGGACCTCATCCTGATTGACGGCGGCAAGGGCCAGCTTTCCTCGGTGATGGAGGTCATGGAGGAATTGGGCGTGGATGACGTGGCGGTCGCCGCGGTTGCCAAGGGCCCTGACCGGGATGCGGGCCGAGAAGTCTTCTACATGCCCGGCAAGCCGCCTATCCGGATGCCCATGAACGACCCCGTGCTGTATTACCTGCAACGTATCCGGGACGAAGCGCACCGCTTCGCCATTACCGGCCACCGGGCCAAGCGCGCCAAACAGATGCGGGACAACCCACTCGATGAGATTGCTGGTGTCGGCGCCTCGCGCAAGAGCGCCCTGTTGAAGCATTTCGGTTCGGCCAAGGCGGTGTCACGCGCCAATCTTGCCGACCTTGAAGCGGTTGAGGGCGTCTCCAAGGCGCTGGCCCGCAAGATCTATGAGCATTTTCATGAATAGCCTTTTGCGCCAGTTGCCCAACGCCTTGACCGTCGGCCGTGCGCTGGCCGGCCCCATTGGCGGCTGGCTCCTGGTCCAGAGCTCGCTCGCGCTGGTGGAATCGGACGCGGTCCGGTTGGGACTGATCTCGGGGCTGGTTTTCGTGGTCGCCGCTCTGACCGACTGGCTGGATGGCTGGGCGGCGCGCACGATGGGCGCGGAAAGCGCACTGGGCGCCCTTCTCGACCCCATCGCCGACAAGTTCCTGGTTGGCGGTTATCTGGTGGCGTACTGCTTCATCAGCGGCTTTGACATCTATCTCGTTCTGCCGGTTCTGGTCATCCTGGGCCGGGATATCGCCATCACAGCCTTGCGTTTCATCCGGCCGTCCAAGGGCGCACTGACGGTCACGCCAGCGGCCAAGATGAAAACGGCGCTGCAAATGATCATCACCGCCGCGCCCTTCGTGCTCGTCATTATCGGTCTGACCGACCCTGCGCTCTGGTATCACTACTGGATCGGGGCGGTCTGGTTCCTGGCTCTGCTGACGATCTGGTCCGCCGGGCCTTATGTGCAAGCCGCATTCAGGCGTTGAGGCCGGGATCGCCGCATAAGAGAAATGTGCTGTTAACCAGCCCGGATCGAGTGTGTGGGCGCACGCAACTTCGCTGCGATTCACTCTCATCTCGCAGGTTACCATGACGTTCTCGATTGATTACCAAACGCGCATCGCTTTCATGAAAATCAAGGAGCAGGAACGCGAACTGCTTCGAGAACTCAAACCCGTGATCGCCCGGGAATTTCCGGCAACGCTGGATGATTTTTACGAGCATCTGAAGGGCTGGCCGGACATTTACGGCATGTTCGGTGGCGATGCCGGCGTCAAGCACGCGCGCGACCGTCAGCTCGAGCACTGGATGAAGATCGCTGACGCCAAGTTTGACGATGATTATACCCGGTCCGTCACCGCCATTGGCGATGCGCACGCCCGGCTGAAACTCCAGCCGCAATGGTATTTCGGCGCCTATAACTTCCTGATGATGGGCCTGATCGAAGCCGTGCTGAACGATCAGCGCAAGAAAGGCTCTCCGATCAACTGGAAGCGGCATTCGGAATCCGCGCGCAAACGCGTCTCGGTGCTTGTCAAAGCCGTCATGCTCGACATGGAACTGGTGCTCACGGTGATCTACGAACGCCAGAACCAGGAGCGCCTAGCTATCTTTGATGAGCTGGCCACTGAAATGGAAGGCCAGATCGGCGCCATCTCAGACACCCTCGCCAAGACCTCGACGACCCTTGCGGAAAGCGCCCGCACCATGGCGCGCGACGCTGAAATGTCATCCCAGCAAGCCTCCACCGTCGCCGCCGCAGCCGAGGAAGCCACGGCGACGGCGCAGAGTGTGGCCGGCGCCTCCTCTGAGCTGACCAAGGCCATTCAGGAAATCTCCGCCAGCGCCGGGGAAGCCGCGTCCGGGTCCTCCCAGGCGGCGCAACAGGCCGAACGCACCCGCGAAACCATGAATGTGCTGGATGAAGCGGCCCAGAAGATCGGTGAAATCATCACCCTGATCGAAGGGGTGGCCGAACAGACCAATCTGTTGGCGCTCAACGCCACCATCGAGGCCGCCCGCGCCGGCGATGCCGGCAAGGGCTTTGCGGTCGTGGCCAGCGAAGTGAAATCCCTGGCCGGTCAAACCGCCAAGGCGACCGATGAAATTTCACAGCAGATCAATAACATACAGACGGTTGTGAAAAGCGCGGTGGAAGCGATCGAAGACGTGGCCCGCTCGGTCGAGCGCGTCAATGGCGTCTCCACCTCCATCTCCGCCGCTGTCGAAGAACAGAACGCCGCCACCGCCGAGATCAGCCGGAACACCGAACAGACCGCCCAAAGCTCAGGCTCGGTGTCCCAGACCATTTCCGGCGTCCTGAACAGCGTTCAAAGCACGGCGAATTCGGCCAAGGGACTTGTCCAGTCTTCTGATGAACTCGGCCAGCAAGCGTCGAAACTGCGCAAGGATGTGGCGGAGTTCCTAGAGCGTTTAAGAGCCGCTTAAGCCCGCCCGCGTATGAAGAACGCCAATGAGAAACCATTGCTATATTGTTGTTTTTTATAACAATATTTCTGGTTTTTCGCGGCGCAACTGGTATCGGGTACTTCATATATGAATACGGCGGCAGACTCCTTTTCAGCAGATATCATCACAGCATCCGACCGCATCCGCTCGGAGTTGGCCTCCCGGCTGGACTTTCTGGACCTGACCCAGGCTGACAGGGACGCGCTACAGCGGCTGAAGCCCTTCATCGAAACAGTTCTGCCCGGCGTTCTGGACCAGTTCTACACCGATGTCCTGAAAACGCCCGCCACAGCCGCCTTCTTCCCCACCGACGCCATCCGCCAGCACGCCCAGGCCAAGCAGTTCGAGCACTGGATGCAGATTTGCAGCGCCCAGTTCGGGGATGACTACATCACCTCTGTCGCCCGTATCGGCATGACCCATGCCCGTCTGGAGCTTGAGCAACGTTGGTACTTCGCCGCGTATCAGAAGGTGATCAGCGGCGTGATCTGCGCTCTCAACCGTCTGCGCCTGAAGGAAGCGGGCCTGATGAAGCGCAAGCTCATCACCCAGCTTGACCAGGACATCGAGGCACTGACCAAGGCGGCGTTTCTGGACATGGATCTGTGCCTGAGCACGATTGAAGCGGATATGCGCCACCGCCGGACCATCGAACGCCGCCGTCTGGCGGAGGATTTCGAGCGTTCAGTCTCCACCATCGTGCAAACCGTGTCGGCTGCAGCATCAGAGCTTTCACAAACCGCACGCTCCATGTCCCAGACGGCGCACTCGGCTTCCTCCCGTTCCGAAACCGTCGCAGCTGCCGCCGAAGAAGCGAACGTCACCGCCCAGATGGTCGCCCAGTCGGCCGCCGAGCTGGATGGCGCCATCCGGATGATCGCCCAGAATGTGGCCCTGTCCTCTGAAACCGCCAGCGGCGCCCATGTCGAAGCGGAGCAGACCAGCGAGACCATGTCCCAGCTGAGCGCCGCCGCCGACACCATCGGCGAGATCATCTCCCTGATCGAAACGGTGGCGGACCAGACCAATCTGCTGGCGCTCAACGCCACCATCGAAGCCGCTCGCGCAGGTGAAGCCGGCAAGGGCTTTGCGGTCGTGGCCAGCGAGGTCAAGGCGCTCGCCAGTCAGACCGCCAAGGCGACTGAGCAGATCTCGCAGCAGATCTCACATATTCAAAGCGTCGTGGCGAAAGCGGTCACCGCCATCCAGTCGGTGACCCGATCCATTCACCAGGTCAACACGGTCAGCGTCACCATCTCGAGCGCTGTGGAAGAGCAAAGCGCCGCCACCGCAGAGATCAGCCGCACCACAGGCCAGACCGCCAAAAGCGCCGGCTCGGTGTCCGAGGAAATCCTGCTGGTCCAGTCCGGTGCGGAGGAAACCAGCACCGCGGCCCACACGGTGGTGCAGGCGTCGGATTCTCTGGGCCAGCTGGCGCATCAGCTCCAGGCTGACATGACGCAATTTCTAGACAAGCTGAACGCGGCCTAGAACAGGCTGCCCTGATCCGGATTAGAAGGACGCTTCTTCGCCTTCGGGGCCGACTTGGGCCGCGCGACGGGCTGAGCAGGCGCAGGTGGCGGCGTCCCCGCGTCTACGCCATCGATCACGGCCTGGCGCGTTGCATCATCAAAGACCAGGCTGACCGACTGTCCTGCCTGCAAGGCTGCGCCCTGACGCACCAGGGCGCCCGTGTCATCCTTCACCAGGGCAAAGCCCCGCTTGAGGACGGATTTGTGCGAGAGCGCTTCCAGGCGCGCGCCCAGCGAGGTCAGGGCCCGAGACTGGTCATTGAGCTCGCGCCGGAACGCCTGGTCCAGACGATTGCGCGATTGCTCGAAGCGATCGGTCTTGATCGCCAGATCCCGCCTGAGCGCTGTCGGCCGCATCTGAAGCGCAGCAGCCTGCAAACGGGTCTGCTTGCGTTCAAGCCCGGCCTGGGCGGCGCCATTGAGGCGACTGGCGATGAAATCGAGCTTCTGACCGTTCTCATTGAGCATGGCCCGGGGCGTCGGCAATCCGCGGGACGCGGATTTGAGATCCGCCGCCTTGCGATCGAGCCCGCGCACCAGCGCGCTCATCAAACGAGCCGACGTTGTGGAAATGCGCTCCACCAGCTCGCGGCGGACGGGCACCGCGATTTCCGCGGCGCCGGTCGGCGTGGGCGCGCGGCGGTCCGAAGCGTAATCGATCAGCGTCGTGTCGGTTTCATGCCCGACGGCCGAAATGAGCGGGATACGCGAAGCGGCGGCGGCGCGGACAACGCGCTCCTCATTGAAGCACCATAAATCCTCGATGGACCCGCCGCCGCGCGCCACGATCAACACATCGGGAACAGGCACGGCGCCGCCGGGCTCGAGAGCGTTGAAGCCTTCAATCGCATGCGCGACCTGGTCAGCCGCCTTGTCGCCCTGCACCAGCACCGGCCAAAGCAGCACATGGGTCGGGAAGCGGTCATCCAGCCGATGCAGAATATCCCGGATCACCGCGCCGGTCGGAGACGTCACCACCCCGATCACGCGGGGCAGGAACGGCAAGGCGCGCTTGCGATCGGGGGAGAACAGGCCTTCGGCGGCGAGCGCTTTCTTGCGTGCTTCCAGAAGCGCCATTAGGGCGCCCTCGCCAGCCGGCTCCATCCGCTCGATGATCATCTGATATTTCGACCGCCCGGGGAATGTCGACAGACGCCCCTCCGCGATCACCTCAAGCCCCTCTTCGGGCCGGAAATTGAGATGCGCCGCGACGCCCTTCCACATCACCCCGTCGATGACGGCCTTGTCGTCCTTCATGTCGAGATAGACATGGCCGGACTTGGCCACGGTCACCCGCCCCAGCTCGCCGCGGACGCGGACATGGTCATAGGCCTGCTCGACCGTGCGCTTGAGCGCATTGGAGAGCTCGGAAACCGTATATTCGGGGGTGTTGGAGGCGGTCGCATCAGTCATGATCTCACCCTAACCGCGGATTCGGATCGCGTGTACCGCTCTGGCGCCGTTGACCTGCGCGCCGGTCGGGGCCATTCACCTGCTGAAGACCACCAACACCCCACTCACCAGCAAGACGGCAAGGGCGGACATGAACATTCTCATCATCGGATCGGGCGGCCGCGAGCATGCCCTCGCCTGGAAGATCGCCCAGAGCCCGCTCGTGGACACCATCTGGTCCGCCCCCGGCAGCCCGGCGCTGGACCAGCTGGGTCCGTGTTTTGACGTTCTACCCGATGACATCGAGAAGATGGAGCAGCTGGTGCTTCAGATCGAGCCGGACCTGATCGTCATCGGTCCGGAAGTCCCGCTGGCGCTTGGCGCGGCGGACCGTCTGCGCGCGCGCGGGTTTGACGTGTTCGGCCCCAACAAGGAACCGGCCCAGCTTGAGGCCTCCAAGGGGTTCTCCAAGGATCTGATGGCCAAGCTCGGCGTGCCCACGGCCCGGTATGGACGCTTCACCGAAGCGGAGAGCGCCAAGGCGTTTCTGGATACCCTGCAGGCGCCCTTCGTGCTCAAGGCGGATGGCCTGGCGGCTGGCAAGGGGGTTGTCATCGCGCCCACGCTCGATGACGCCAAGGCGGAAGCTGAAGAAATGCTGTCGGGCAAGTTCGGCGACGCTTCGGCCGAGCTTGTCATTGAAGAGTTCATGCATGGCGAGGAAGCCAGCGTCTTCGTGCTCAGTGATGGTGTGAACCGGATCACCCTGCCCGCCTGTCAGGATCACAAGCGGCTGCTGGACAATGACGAAGGCCCCAATACGGGCGGCATGGGCGCCTATTGCCCGGCTCCGGTGATGACGCCCGAGTTGATGGCCGAAGTGGATGAGAAGATCGCCGCGCCCATGATCGACGGGCTGAACGAGGCCGGCCATCCTTACCAGGGCGTCCTGTATATCGGCCTGATGATCACCGCCGAGGGGCCCAAGGTCGTTGAATTCAATGTCCGGTTCGGCGATCCCGAATGCCAGGTGCTGATGGCGTCCATGCTGGACGACATCGTGCCGGCGCTGCTGGCCTGCGCCACGGGCGGCATGCCTGAACGGGACTTCCAGCAATTGCTGCCCACGATCGACCAGGCGCGCCCGGCGGCGACGGTCGTTCTGGCCACCGAAGGCTATCCCGGCGCCTACAAGAAGGGCTCGGTCATCAAGAATGTGAAGGCCGCCGGTGAGATCGACGGCGTCACCATCTTCCACGCCGGCACCGGAACGAATGAGGCCGGCGACCTGGTCGCCAATGGCGGCCGGGTGCTGAATGTGACGGCGGTGGGCGATGACCTCAAACAGGCCGTCGAGCGCTGCTACAAGGCCGTGGACGCGATTGACTGGCCTGAGGGCGTCCATCGTCGCGACATCGGCTGGCGCGCCCTCTCGCGCGATTAGAGCGCATGGCGGATCTTCAGATCACGGCCAGCCTGCCTGATGAGCACGAAGCGCTGGTCGCTCTGTATCCGGAGGCCTTTCCCGAAGAGGACCTCACCGCCCTCGTCCGCGCGCTTTTGGCCCATGGGGATGTCATGTCCCTGACGGCGCGCCTGGCCGGTCAGGTGGTCGGTCATGCGCTGTTGAGCCTGTGCGGGGTGTCCGGATCGGATCATCCCGTGGCTTTGCTCGGCCCGCTGTGCGTGGCGCCCCAGGCCCAGCATCAGGGTGTCGGGCGCCAACTGATAGAGACGGGCGCCGACCGGCTGGCTGAAGCGGAGATCCGCGCCATTCTGGTTCTGGGCGATCCTGAGTATTATGGCCGAATGGGTTTTGACGCCGTCAGCCCAGTCGAAGCGCCTTACCCGCTCAAACCTGAATGGGCCGAGGCCTGGCGAATGCGCACATTGCAGGTGCAGGGTCCGGCCGCAGGCGTGCTTGAGCCGCCCGCCCCCTGGCGACAGGCCGAGCTCTGGCGCTAGCGGAGCGCCCTTGCCCCGAGCGCCGGACGGTCTAACTTTAAGTTATACGCATATAACTTACGGATGATCATGCGTATAACCGAGTATGGCCATGGCAGAGTCCGGCTGGATCTGGACGAGGCGTTCACATCCCAGGATGCGCGCGCTTTCCTGAGGTTCCTGCACGCTTGCCCCTGTACTGATGATATTCGCTTGCTCGTTATCCCGGGAGCCTCCACATCCCGGCTCAGCGAGGCCGAGGCCATTGAATACGGTCGCACCCTGTCCGCCATCCTCAGCGGAGGCAGCGGCCGCATCGCTGTGGTCTATGATCCCGGTTCAGAGCGTCAGGAACTGGAATACACCCTGATCGACACTACGATCAGCCTGCACCATCGCCTGATCGCTCAATTCAGAGATGAGGACGAGGCCCGGTCCTGGCTGGACTGGGACCTCGTCATCGCAAATCGCTCTGGGTCGGACTAGAGCGACAGGTTGCGGGAGAACCGCTCGCCGCGACGCTCGATCTCCACAGGCCAGTCATTCGCCCCATCCTTCTCGCGCAGGATCCGGTTCAGATCGACCAGATTGTCCACGCGCTCATCCTGGACCGAGAGGATGCGATCGCCCGGCTGAAAGCCGAAATAGGCGGCGGCGGACCGTCGGGCGACCGACGACACCAGGACCCCGTCCATGAAGGGATCGATCCCGTTTTCTTCATTGAAGGCCGGACTCAGCTGGACCAGTTCCGCACCGTGCAGCGGATTTTCACCCGTGATCTCCATCCGCGCGCCCTCGATCGCGCCCGGCGCTGGCTCGGCATCCACACGCAACACCTGCTCTCGGCCATCTCGCAGCACGGTCAGCTCGGCGCTGTCGCCGATCATGCGTGTCGCGAACCGGAAGCGCGCGCCCACCTCGTCATTGACCTCGACGCCATCCACTGCGATCACGACATCGCCTTGCTCAAGCCCGGCGCGGTCTGCGGCGCCGCCTTCCCAGATATCGGCAACGATGGCGCCGCGCGGGCGCTCCAGCCCCAATGAGCTCGCCAGATCCTGAGTGACCGGCTGCAAGCGCGCGCCCAGCCAGGGTCGGATGATTTCACCATCCTCCAGAGCCGCATCCACGACCGTGCGCACCATTTCAGACGGAATCGCGAAGCCGATGCCGTTCGACCCGCCAGAGCGCGAGAAGATCGCCGTATTCACCCCGATCAGCTGGCCCTCCATATCCACGAGGGCGCCGCCGGAATTGCCGGGGTTCACTGCCGCATCGGTCTGAATGAAGAAGGCATAGTCGGAAATGCCGACATCCGTGCGCGCCAGCGCCGAGACGATCCCGCTGGTCACCGTCTGGCCCACGCCGAACGGATTGCCGATCGCGAGAACCAGATCGCCCACTTCGCTGTCGCCGATCTCATCAAATGGCAGAACCGGCAGCGGCTCCTCGGTATTGATCTTCAGAACCGCCAGATCGGTGCGCTCATCCGCCAGCAGCAATTCCGCCTCATATTCCCGGCGGTCAGACAGGACGACCCGCAAATCCTGAGCGCCCTGGACCACATGGTTGTTGGTGACGATCACACCGGTGGGATCCACGATGACGCCAGACCCCAGCGAGTTCACCTCACGCTCACGCACTTGCGGTCCGAAAAAGCGTTCAAAGAAGGGATCGCCTGCGAACGGCGTGCGTTGCGCAATGACACGGCGGGAATACACGTTCACCACGGCCGGCGCCGCCTGGCGCACCACCGGAGCGAAAGAGAGCTGAACCTGAGCCTGCGTATCGGGAACCACGCGCTCCTGAGCCGCTGCGGGGGCGACAAGGGCTGCACTGGTCAGCAGCGCGAGCGACAGGGATCGAAACATGGAGCCATCTCCTCAGGGTAAGCCTGCAAGTCTGTAAGCAATTGATAGGCCGATTTAGGATCACACAAGCGGCCTGAACAGAGGCTGAGCAATTACGGTTTCGCAAGATCGTCGCAGCGCTTGGTTTCAAACAGGGTATACTGCCCCAAGGGGGATGCATCATGCGCAACCGGATCGAGACTTTCATCTTCAGACGCGGCAAGGGTGACAAGGCCCTTGAGAATATCCAGTCGCGCGCCGAAAAGGCGTATGCGCCGCTCTACAAGGAGGGCCGCACCAAGGCGCTTGACCGGGCGGAAGAGCTGGCCAGGCAGCGGGTCGAGGAAGCGTCCACACGGACAGAGGCCGAATTCGAGCGCGATGAAGCCAAGGTGGAAGCCAATTTCTGGCCCAAAGTCCAGCGCGTCGCGCGTCAGATCCCCTTTCTGGAAGACCTCGTCGCCGCCTATTACGCCATGCGTGACCCGAACGCGCCTCTGAAGGTCCGGGCCGCCCTCGCCCTGGGATTGCTGTACTTCCTGTGGATCTTCGACATCATTCCCGACTTCCTCGGGCTGATCGGCTATGCCGATGACGGCACGGTGCTCACCACGATCATCCTGCAAGTTGGGGGCGCGATCACCGATGACCATCGGAGCAAGGCGCGCCAGGCGCTGGGACTGCCGCCCCTGCCCCCAGAGCAGCCGGACTGAGATACAAAAAAGCCCCGCTCAGATGAGCGGGGCTTTTCATGTTCGATGAGGTGAAGACCTTAGTCTTCAGCGCCCTCGACAGCCTCTTCACGCGCACGGTCGGCGGCGCCTTTGGCTTCGGGATCGCGGTCAACCAGCTCGATCACAGCCATCGGGGCGTTGTCGCCATGACGGAAGCCGGCTTTGAGAACGCGGGTGTAGCCACCCTGGCGGTCTTCATAGCGCGGGCCGAGGGTTTCAAACAGCTTGGCCACCTGATCCTTGTTGCGGATCTTGGAGATCGCCTGACGGCGAGCATGCAGATCACCGCGTTTGGCCAGGGTGATGAGCTTGTCCATGATCGGCTTGAGCTCTTTGGCCTTCGGCAGGGTGGTGACGATTTGTTCGTGCTCGATCAGCGATGCGGCCATGTTGGCGAACATGGCGCGACGGTGAGTCGAGGTGCGGTTAAGCTTGCGGTGGGCGACGCCATGACGCATCGGTTTTCTCCTTCAATCCCGGTTAGGGACGCCTCGCGGCGCGCCTCCTAGATTTGATCCTCATATTTCTTGGCGAGATCTTCGATGTTCTCCGGCGGCCAGTTCGGCGCGTCCATGCCCAGATGCAGACCCATCTGTGCGAGAACTTCCTTGATCTCGTTGAGCGATTTGCGACCGAAGTTCGGGGTGCGGAGCATTTCCGCCTCGGACTTCTGAATGAGGTCGCCGATATAGACGATGTTGTCGTTCTTCAGGCAGTTCGCCGAACGCACAGACAGTTCCAGCTCGTCGACTTTTTTGAGCAGGGCCGGGTTGAAGTCCAGCTCCGGCTTGTCGTCCTCGGCCGCACGGGCTTCGGAGGGCTCTTCGAAGTTCACGAAGATCTGGAACTGGTCCTGCAGGATGCGAGCCGCATAGGCCACTGCGTCCTCTGGGGTCACAGCACCGTTGGTTTCGACTTCCAGGATCAGCTTGTCATAGTCCAGCACCTGGCCTTCACGGGTGTTTTCCACGCGATAGGCGACGCGCTTGACCGGGCTGTAGAGCGCGTCCACGCCGATGAGGCCGATCGGGGCGTCTTCTGGGCGGTTGCGGTCAGCCGGGACATAGCCCTTGCCGGTGTTCACGGTCAGGACCATGCGCACATCCGCATCCTCGTCGAGGGTGCAGATGACGTGATCCTTGTTGATGATCTCGACGTCAGCGGTCTCTTCGATGTCGCCGGCGGTCACTTCGCCCGGGCCCTGCTTTTTCAAGGTCAGGCGCTTGGGACCTTCGCCGTGCATGCGCAGAGCGACCTGCTTGAGGTTCAGGATGATGTCGGTGACATCTTCCCGCACGCCCTTGATGGACGAAAACTCGTGCAGAACGGAATCAATCTGCACCGCCGTGATCGACGCGCCCTGCAGAGAGGACAGCAGAATGCGGCGCAGCGCATTGCCCAGCGTCATGCCGAAGCCGCGCTCGAGCGGCTCAGCAATGATCTTGGCTTGGCGCACCGGATCAAAGCCAGGTTGGATTTCCGGCTTCATCGGGCGGATCAGTTCCTGCCAGTTCTTTTCAATCACGGACATCACCCCTTCAGGCGTGCGGCGCGACAGCCAGAAGGCTGCGCGCCGGACCAAAGTCGTCAATCAGCGCCTCAAACGCTGAAAGAATTTAGACGCGGCGGCGCTTCGGCGGGCGGCAGCCATTGTGCGGAATCGAGGTCACGTCGTGGATCGTCGTGATGGTGAAACCGACAGACTGCAGCGCACGAAGTGCGGACTCACGCCCCGAACCCGGGCCGGAGACCTTGACTTCAAGCGTCTTGACGCCGTGCTCTTGCGCCTTGCGGCCTGCATCTTCAGCAGCCACCTGCGCAGCATACGGCGTGGATTTACGCGAGCCCTTGAACCCCATGGCGCCAGCCGACGACCAGGAAATCGCGTTCCCCTGGGCATCGGTGATGGTGATCATGGTGTTGTTGAAGCTGGCGTTCACGTGCGCGACGCCAGCCGTGATATTCTTGCGCTCGCGGCGGCGGACGCGGGACGGTTCTTTTGCCATTACCCTCGTTCCTTACTTCTTCTTGCCGGCGATCGGCTTGGCCGGGCCTTTACGGGTGCGCGCATTGGTGTGCGTGCGCTGACCGCGGACCGGAAGGCCGCGACGGTGACGCAGACCACGATAGCAGCCCAGATCCATCAGACGCTTCACGTTCACCGCGACTTCACGGCGAAGATCGCCTTCCACGGTGTAACCCGCGTCGATAGCTTCACGGATCTGCAGAATTTCAGCGTCGGTGAGCTGGCTCACACGCTTCTCGGCGGGAATACCCACCTTTTCACAAATTTCCGCCGCCATAGCCGGGCCGATGCCGTGGATATAGCGCAGCGCGATCGTGACGCGCTTGTTAGTCGGAATGTTGACGCCGGCGATACGTGCCACGACGCTCTCCTTGTCTCATCAGCCTTCGCAGCAGAAGACGCTGAAAGAGCGCAACCGATTTGGCGGCGCTTATCTCAACGTCTGCCCCTGCGAGCGAAGGGCGCTTATTATAGGCGCTCACCTGTCGCGTCAACCGCGATGGGAAGCCACCCGTCCTGTTTTTCCAGACCAGACTGATCTGGAAGCTGCTCTTTATTGGTCGAGTGCAGCTGCAATGCGTGCAGCAACCTCGTCCATCTCACCCATGCCGTCCACGTCAAACAGTTTGCCCTGCCCCTCGTAATAGGGAATCAGCGGCGCGGTCTGGGCGTTGTAATTCTCGAGCCGAACCTTGAACGCCTCGACGGTGTCATCGGCGCGGCCTTCCTGGGCGGCGCGCTTTTCCATACGCGTCACCAGCTCGTCCTGGTCAACCACGAGCCGCACGACCTTGTCGATCTGCGAGCCGCGTGAGGCCAGAAGTTCGTCCAGCGCTTGGGCCTGGGCCACGGTGCGCGGGAAACCGTCGAATATGGCGCCGCCGGCGATTTCAGCCTCCGGCAGGCGTTCCTCGATCAGGGCGATGACGATCTCGTCGGAAACCAGATCGCCACGGTCCATGATGTCCTTGACCTTGCGGCCGAGTTCATTGCCGGCCGCAATCGCGGCGCGGAGCATGTCGCCAGTGGACAGCTGAAGCCATCCATAGTCCGCAACAAGACGCTTGGCTTGGGTGCCCTTCCCCGCCCCCGGCGGGCCGAACATGACCAGGTTCATCGCTTGCGCCCCTTCAGTTTGGTCTTCTTGATCAGGCCTTCATACTGGTGGGCCAGCAGATGGGACTGGATCTGACCAACCGTATCGAGCGTCACCGACACCACGATCAGCAGCGAGGTGCCGCCAATGTAGAACGGGATGCCCGAAACTTGCGCCTTCAGGAACTCGGGGAGAACACAGACCAAAGTCAGATACGCAGCGCCGATAACGGTCAGTCGCGTGAGCACATAGTCCAGGTACTCGGCCGTACGCTTGCCAGGACGGATGCCCGGCAGGAAACCGCCATACTTCTTCAGATTGTCCGCGGTTTCTTCCGGATTGAAGACAAGGGACGTGTAGAAGAAGGTGAAGAAGATGATCATGGCCGCGTAGAAGGCCAGAAACAGCGGCTGCCCCGGGCCAAGCATGGCCACGATATTGCCCAGCCACTCGGGCCCTGCCTGAGAGAAGCCCTGAATGGTGGCCGGCAGCAGCAGCAGTGACGAGGCGAAGATCGCCGGGATCACGCCCGCCGTGTTCAGCTTGAGCGGTAGGAAGCTTGATTCACCGCCCATCATGCGGTTGCCCACCTGACGCTTGGGATACTGGATCAGCAGACGACGCTGGCTGCGTTCCATGAAGACCACGAAGGCCAGCACGACGATGATCCCGACCAGCATGGCGATGATCACGGGACCGGCAATGCTGCCCGAGGCGCCCGCCTGCAGCGCATTGACGAGCGCGCGCGGAAGCTCGGCCACAATGCCGGCAAAGATGATCAGGGATACGCCATTGCCCACGCCGCGGGCGGTGATCTGCTCACCCAGCCACAGCAGAAACATGGTGCCGCCCACAAGCGTGGTGACAGTCGTGATCAGGAAGAACGGTCCCGGATTGATGGCGATGGATGCCCCGTCAGTAACCGTCTGCATGCCGATGGCGATGGCGAACGCCTGGGCGCCGGCCAGAACCACGGTCAGATACCGGGTGTACTGGTTGATCTGTTTGCGACCTTGCTCGCCGCCATCTTTCTTCAGGCGCTCAAGAGACGGGATCGTCGCCGCCATGAGCTGCATGATGATGGAAGCCGAGATGTAGGGCATCACATTCAGCGCGAAGATCGCCATACGCTCAACGGCGCCGCCGGACATCATATTGAACATGCCCAGCACGCCCTGGCTTTGCTGCTCGAAGGCAAGCGCAAATTGCGAAGGGTCGATGCCCGGCACAGGCACGAAGGTGCCAATACGATAAATGACCAGGACCAGGAGCGTGAACAGAATGCGCTTCTGCAGCTCCTTCGCTTGGGCGAACGCCCCGAAATTCATGTTCTGGGCGAGCTGTTCAGCGGCTGACGCCATATCGGTCGGATGCTCCCTGAGAAAGCCCTCAAAGCGCGGAGGGACCGCTTCCAGTTAGGAAGCGGTCCATCTCAACGCTAGCTTATTCGGACTGATCGTTGGTGGATTTGGCGAGGACGGTGACTTTACCGCCTGCTTTTTCCACTGCTTCGATCGCCGGCTTGGAGCCGCCGGCCACCGTCAGCTCAAGTTTCGCTTTCAGCTCACCGCCGCCAATCACGCGCACGCCGTCCTTGGCGCGGCGTATGACGCCAGCCTTGATGAGGGCGTCAGCATCGACCGGCGCTTTCGCGTCGAGCTTGCCAGCGTCCACAGCGGCTTGCAGTCGGGCCAGGGTCACTTCAGCGAAAGCCAGGCGGTTCGGCTTGTTAAAGCCGCGCTTGGGCAGACGTTGATAGAGCGGCATTTGACCGCCCTCAAAGCCCTTGATGGCGACACCCGAGCGAGACTTCTGGCCTTTAACGCCGCGTCCGCCGGTTTTGCCCTTGCCAGAGCCGATGCCACGGCCGACACGCATACGCGACTTCGTCGCGCCGTCGTTATCGCGCAGTTCATTCAAGCGCATCGTTTGTCTCCTTGGTGAGAGGACGCGGATTAACCGCGCTCCTCCACGATCTCAACCATGTGGGCGACCTTGCGGATCATGCCCCGCACGGACGGGGTGTCCTCAAGCTCGCGCTCGCGGCCGATACGGCCGAGGCCCAGACCCTTCAGGGTTGCGCCTTGGTCCTTCGGACGACGGATGGGGCTACCGGTTTGGCGCACCACCAGGGTTTTCATGTCAGCCATGCGTCCCTCCTAGGATTCGATGGCTTCCGGCGAGCTGGCGCCATCTTGGCGACGCTCGACCAGATCCGCGACCTTGATGCCACGCTTGGCGGCCACGGTGCGCGGGCTGTTCTGGGCCTTCAGAGCCTCGAACGTGGCGCGAACCATGTTGTACGGGTTGGACGAACCGGTCGATTTCGCGACCACGTCCTGAACGCCGAGCGATTCCAGCACCGCACGCATCGGACCGCCGGCGATAACACCGGTGCCCGGAGGTGCGGAACGCAGGATCACCTTGCCGGCGCCCCAACGGCCTTTTGCATCATGGTGCAGGGTGCGGCCTTCACGCAGCGGCACGCGCACCATCATCTTCTTGGCTTCTTCGGTCGCCTTGCGGATGGCTTCCGGCACTTCACGCGCCTTGCCCTGTCCGAAGCCGACACGGCCCTTCTGATCGCCGACCACCGCGAGTGCGGCGAACTGGAAGTTCCGGCCGCCTTTCACGGTTTTGGCGACACGGTTGATCTGGACCAGCTTGTCGACCAGTTCCGGTTCGGCGTTGTCGTCGTCCCGGCGGCGGCGATCGCGGCCGCGATTGTCTTCTCGTGCCATGCGTTCGCTCCTTAGAAGTTCAGACCGCCCTCGCGAGCGGCGTCAGCGAGCGCTTTCACACGCCCGTGGAAGATGTAACCGCCGCGGTCGAACACCACTTCGGTCAAACCTTTTTCCTTCGCCCGTTCGGCGACGCGCTTGCCAACCTCGGCAGCGGCCTCGACGCCGCTGGTCGTGATCTTGTTGTCTTTCTCCATGGTGGAGGCCGACACCAGGGTCACGCCGTTCGCATCGTCGATGATCTGGGCGTAGATGTTCTTGGACGAACGGAAGACCGACAGTCGCGGACGGCCGTTGCCCATTTTGCGGAGCCGGGTGCGCGTGCGCTGAGCGCGGCGCCGCATGGTTTCTGCAGCATTTTTCATCGCCTGGCCCCTTACTTCTTCTTGCCTTCCTTACGGCGGACATATTCGTTCGAATACTTCACGCCTTTGCCTTTGTAAGGCTCCGGCGGACGGAATTCACGAATTTCCGCCGCGGTCTGACCCACGGTCTGAGCATCGGGACCTTCAATGGAGATCTCGGTCGGCTTCGGCGTTGCGATCTTCACGCCCGCACGCGGGGTGTAGACAACGTCATGGGAGAAACCGAGCGACAGCTTGAGGTCCGTGCCCTGCATTTGTGCGCGATAACCGACACCGATCAGCTCGAGGTCTTTCTTGAAGCCCTCGGTCACGCCGTGCACCATGTTTTTGATGCGGGCGCGTGCGGTGCCATACATGGCTTTCGCAAATTTGGAATTTTCAGCCATTTCGACCGAGATGGCGTTGTCCTCTTGCTTGAGGCGCACGCATGCGGGCGCTTCGAAGCTGAGTTCGCCTTTCGGACCTTTGACCGACACCTGTGTCCCGGTGACGTTGGCCGTCACACCGTTGGGGATTTCGACAGGCAGTTTGCCTAGACGCGACATAGTTCTGGCCTCCCTGTCTCTAGCTGACGTGGCAAAGGATTTCGCCGCCGACATTGTTGGAGCGCGCGGCTGCGTCGCTCATAACGCCTTGCGGGGTCGAAATGATGGCGATGCCCAGGCCGTTCATGACGAGCGGCAGATCGCGCACCTTGCGGTATTCGCGACGGCCCGGCTTGGACACGCGTTTGATGTCGGAGATCACCGGCTGGCCTTCATGGTACTTCAGTTCGATCTCGAACTGCTTGAAGCCCTTGGCGTCGGTGGTCTCGGTGTAACCGCGGATGAAGCCCTCTTCCAGAAGCACTTCGAGCACGCGGCCGCGAAGCTTGGAGGACGGGGTCACCACGTTGTTCCGCTTGCGCATCAGCGCGTTGCGGATACGGGTCAGCATATCGCCGAGAGGATCGTTCACGGACATCTAAATCCCTCCTACCAGCTCGACTTGACCATGCCCGGGATCAACCCGTGGCTGGCCAGCTGACGCAGCGCAATACGCGACATCTTCAGCTTGCGGTAATACGCGCGCGGGCGACCGGTCACCTGGCATCGGTTACGGATGCGGGTCGGCGCCGAGTTGCGCGGCAGCGAGGCCAGTTTCAGTTGCGCAGCAAAGCGCTCTTCAACCGGCTTGTCCGTGTCGCGTGCGATCGCTTTCAATGCTTCACGCTTGGCGGCGAAACGCTGAGCCAGGCGTTGGCGCTTGAGATTGCGTTCGACTGCACTCTTCTTAGCCATTCAGTTTTCTCCTCGCGTGCGAGACCCTCACGGTCCCGCTCTCCTGCTGCGTTAGTTCGAGAACGGAAAGTCGAACTCGGCCAGCAGGGCCTTCGCTTCTTCGTTGGTGCGGGCCGTGGTGCAGACGACGATGTCCATACCGCGGATCTTCTCAACCTTGTCGTAGTCGATCTCGGGGAACACGATGTGCTCTTTAAGGCCCATCGCATAGTTGCCCCGGCCATCGAAGCTCTTGCCGTTCAGACCGCGGAAGTCGCGGACGCGCGGCAGAGCAATGGTCACCAGGCGATCAAGGAATTCGAACATACGATCCTTGCGCAGGGTCACCTTGGCGCCGATCACCTGTTCCTCGCGCAGCTTGAAGCCGGCGATGGATTTCTTGGCGACAGTGCCAACCGGCTTCTGGCCGGAGATGGCTTCCAGATCAGCAAGCGCGCCGCGGATTTTCTTGGAATCCTGAGCCGCTTCGCCAACGCCCATGTTGATCACGACCTTGTCCAGGCGCGGGATCATCATCTCGTTCGCATAACCGAACTTTTCCTTCAGACGCGCGCGGATTTCCTCGCGGTATTTCGTCTTCAGGCGCGGTTCGTATTCAGCAACGTCAGCCATCGATCACCTCACCGGATTTCTTGGCCACGCGCACTTTCTTGCCGTCTTCGACCTTGAAGCCCACACGGGTGGCTTCGCCGGTTTTCGGATCGGCCAGAGCCACGTTGGAGACGTGGATGGACGCGTTTTTCTCAACAATACCGCCCGGGGTCGTCTGGGACGGACGCTGGTGGCGCTTGACCACGTTCACGCCCGAAACCACCACGCGATCTTCCTTGGGAAGAACCTGGGTGACCTCGCCGGTCTTACCTTTGTCGCGACCGGTCAGAACGATGACCTTGTCGCCCTTTTTGATCTTCGCAGCCATGGTTACAGGACCTCCGGCGCGAGCGAGACGATCTTCATGTGGTTCTTGGCGCGCAGTTCACGGGGAACCGGGCCAAAGATCCGGGTGCCGACCGGCTCGTTGTTGTTGTTCAGGATAACAGCCGCGTTGCCGTCGAAACGGATGACGCTGCCGTCGCGACGCTTGATGTCGCGAGCGGTGCGCACGACGACGGCCTTACGAACGTCGCCCTTCTTAACGCGGCCTTTGGGCGTGGCTTCCTTGACCGAGACGACAATGATGTCGCCGACGCCGGCGTAGCGGCGCTTGGCGCCGCCCAGCACTTTGATGCACTGCACGCGGCGGGCCCCGGAATTGTCGGCCACGTCCAGATTGGTTTGCATCTGGATCATCGCGATCCTCCGTTATCAGTGGATCATCCACGAACCGGCTTACGCCTGCTCGGAGACGACCTCCCACCGCTTCAGCTTCGATTTCGGAGAGCATTCCTGGATTTGGACACGCTCGCCAACTTTGATCGCGCCCGACTCGTCGTGGGCGTGATATTTCTTCGTACGGCGCACAGTTTTGCGCAGCAGGGGGTGCAGGAAGGTGCGCTCAACACGCACGATCACGGTTTTAGCCTGCTTGTCGCTCACCACGACGCCTTGAAGGATGCGCTTCGGCATGGACCCAAGCCCCCTTAATTTTCAAGCGCGCGGCGGCGCTGATCCGTTTTGACCCGGGCGATGTCCCGGCGGATCTGCTTAAAGCGCGCAGTGTTTTCCAGCTGGCCGGTGGCCTGTTGGAAACGCAGGTTGAACTGTTCTTTTTTCAGCTTGAGGAGTTCGTCCTGAAGCTGATCGTCGCTGAATGCGCGGACGTCTTCGGCTTTCATTCTTCCCTCCTCTTACTCACCCGGACGGGTGACGACCTTGGTTTTGATCGGCAGCTTGGCGGCGCCCAGGCGCAGCGCTTCGCGTGCCACATCATCCGGAACACCGTCGATCTCGAAGATGATCCGGCCCGGCTTGACTTTGGCCACCCAGTATTCCGGCGAGCCCTTACCTTTACCCATCCGGACTTCGGTCGGCTTCTTGGACACCGGCAGATCCGGGAACACCCGGATCCACACGCGACCGGCCCGTTTCATGTGACGGGTAATCGCACGACGGGTCGCCTCGATCTGGCGGGCGGTGATCCGCTCAGGCTCGACCGCTTTCAGGCCATAGGAGCCAAAGTTCAGCGTAAAGCCGCCTTTGGCCTGACCGTGGATGCGGCCTTTGTGCGCCTTGCGGAATTTGGTGCGCTTCGGCTGAAGCATGATGCTACTCCCTCGTTCCGCTTACGCTGCCTGACGGCCAGAGCGGGTGCGCTGCTCGCCAGAGTCGAGCATGCGACGCTCTTGCGCCATCGGGTCATGTTCCAGGATCTCGCCTTTGTAGATCCAGACCTTGATGCCAATGATGCCCATCGCGGTCTTGGCTTCAGCGAAACCATAGTCGATGTCCGCACGCAGGGTGTGCAGCGGAACCGAACCTTCCGAATACTTCTCGACGCGTGCGATCTCTGCGCCGCCCAGACGGCCGCCGCACATGATCTTGCAGCCCAGGGCGCCCATGCGCATGGCGGTCTGCAGCGAGCGCTTCATGGCGCGGCGGAACGCCACGCGACGCTCGAGCTGCTGAGCCACGCTCTCGGCGACCAGGGTCGCGTCGACTTCCGGCTTGCGCACTTCGACGAGGTTCAGGAACACTTCGCCCTCAACCATCTTCGAGACCTTGCGGCGCAGCTTTTCGATGTCCGCACCCTTCTTGCCGATCACGACACCCGGACGCGCCGTGTGAATGGTGATGCGGCATTTCTTGTGCGGGCGCTCGATGATGATGCGCGACACGGACGCGTTCTTGAGTTCCTTTTTCAGGTACTCGCGAATGCGCAGGTCTTCGTGCAGCAGGTCGGCGTACTCTTCGCCCTTGGCGAACCAACGCGATTCCCAGGTGCGGTTGATGCCGACGCGCAGGCCGATCGGATTAACCTTCTGACCCATTAGGCGGCCTCCTCAACTTCACGCACGACGATCGTCAGCTCAGAAAACGGCTTCAGGATCTTGGCGCCGCGACCACGCGCACGGGCGCGGAAGCGTTTCATGACCAGGTTTTTGCCCACATAGGCCTCGGAAACGACCAGGGAGTCGATGTCCAGACCGTGGTTGTTTTCCGCGTTGGCGATGGCGCTCTCGAGCACCTTCTTGACGTCGGCGGAATGGCGCTTGCGCGAGAATTCCAGGTCAGCCAGAGCACGCTCGACCTTTTTGCCCCGGATAAGCTGGGCAATGAGGTTGAGCTTCTGCGGGCTGATACGGAGCATCCGCAGCTTTGCGCGCGCTTCGTTATCCGCGACGCGGCGGGGATTTGCAGCCTTGCCCATCGCTTACTTCCTCTTGGCTTTCTTGTCCGCCGCGTGGCCGTAATAGGTCCGGGTCGGAGCGAATTCGCCCAACTTGTGACCGACCATCTCTTCGGAGACGAGAACCGGAATGAACTTGTTGCCGTTGTGGACCTGGAAGGTCAGACCCACAAACTGCGGCATGATCGTCGAGCGGCGCGACCAGGTTTTGATCGCATGCTTGCGGCCGCCGTCATGAGCAGCTTCGGCTTTCTTCAGGAGGTATCCGTCGACAAACGGACCTTTCCAGACAGAACGAGGCATGGCGCAGCCGTCCCTTAGCGTTTCTTGCGCTCGTGGCGCGAGCGAATGATGAATTTGTCAGTGGCTTTGTTCGACCGGGTCTTGCGGCCCTTGGTCGGCTTGCCCCACGGGGTGACCGGGTGACGACCGCCCGAGGTGCGGCCTTCACCACCACCATGCGGGTGATCCACCGGGTTCATGGCCACGCCGCGAACCGCCGGGCGCTTGCCCATGTGACGCTTGCGACCAGCTTTACCCAGGTTCGTGTTCAGGTGGTCTGCGTTGGAAACCGCGCCAACGGTCGCCATGCAGTCCTGGTGCACCATACGCAGCTCGCCAGACATCAGGCGAACCTGAGCGTAACCGGCGTCGCGGCCCACCAGCTGAGCGTAAGCGCCGGCGGAACGGGCGATCTGCCCACCCTTGAGCGGCTTGAGCTCAACATTATGGATGATGGTGCC
Organism: Oceanicaulis sp. MMSF_3324; assembly: GCF_030733545.1. Classification (GTDB taxonomy): domain Bacteria; phylum Pseudomonadota; class Alphaproteobacteria; order Caulobacterales; family Maricaulaceae; genus Oceanicaulis. Next base: position 2,995 of record NZ_JASHIU010000008.1, on the reverse strand, counting down.
GACCGGCATCGCCTTGAGCGGCATGGCGTTGCCCGGCTTAACGTCCACGCGCTCACCTGCGACGACGGTGTCGCCAGCAGACAGACGCTGCGGAGCCAGGATATAGGCCAGCTCGCCGTCTTCGTACTTAACAAGTGCGATGAAAGCGGTGCGGTTCGGGTCGTATTCCAGACGCTCAACAGTCGCCGGCACGTCAAACTTGCGACGTTTGAAGTCGATGACGCGGTACAGCTTCTTGGCGCCGCCGCCGCGACGACGAGACGTCACGCGGCCGGTATTGTTGCGACCGCCGGATTTGGTCAGACCTTCAACGAGGGTCTTTTCCGGACGACCGGAGTGCAGCTCGGACTTGTCCACCAGCACGAGAGCGCGGCGGCCAGGCGAGGTCGGCTTGAAAGTCTTCAGAGCCATGGGTCTCTCTCCTCTGCGCGCTTACAGGCCGGTGCTGACGTCGATGGAGTGGCCCTCTTCCAGGGTCACAACCGCCTTTTTGACGTCATCACGTTTGCCCGCAATGCCGCGGAAACGTTTGGTTTTGCCTTTTTGAACGATGGTGTTCACGGCCTTCACTTTGACCTTGAACAGCTCTTCGATCGCTTCGGCGATGTCTTTCTTGTTCGCAGACAGCGGCACGCGGAAGACGACCTTGTTCTCTTCAGAGAGAATGGTCGCCTTCTCGGTGATCACCGGCGACAGAATGGTGTCGTAATGGCGAGCAGCGGGCATGTTACGCAGCCTCCTGCGGCGCAAGCCGCTCGTTGATCTTCTCGACAGCCGCCTTGGTCAGGACCAGCACGTCACGACGCAGCACGTCGTAAACGTTCAGGCCTTGCGCCGGCAGAACGTCGATCAGCGGGATGTTGCGGGCGGCGCGGGCGAAGTTCTCGTCCAGCGTATCGCCATCAATGATCAGCGCGTTCGACCAGCCCAGCTTGGAGAACTTCTCGGTCAGGGCCTTGGTCTTGGCTTCATCAAGACGCGCCTCGTCCAGGATCACCAGCTGCTTGGCGCCGGCTTTGGTGGACAGGGCGTGCTTGAGCGCCAGGGCGCGCACTTTCTTCGGCAGCTCGGTCGCGTGGGAGCGAACGCGCGGGCCATGGGCCACGCCGCCGCCCACGAAGATCGGGGCGTTGCGCGAACCGTGACGGGCGCCACCGCCGCCTTTCTGGCGACCAAACTTTTTCTTGGTGCGGGCAATCTCACCGCGCTCTTTCGTCCGGTGGGTGCCGGCCTGACGGCGCGACAGCTGCCACTTGACGGCGCGCTGGAGGATGTCCGCGCGGACCTCTTCAATGCCGAACACGGCATCGGAGAGATCAATCGAGCCGGCCTTGCCGGCGTCGAGCGTCACAACATCGAGTTTCATCAGTTAGCCCCTTCGTCCTGGGCTTCTTGAGCCTCAGCCGGAGCCTCGGCCGGAGCCGGTTCGGCTTTTTCGATCAGCTTGGCCGGGTACGGCAGGTCCGAAGCGCCAACGCCCTTGACGGCGTCGCGGATCTCGACCCAGCCCTCATTGGAGCCCGGCACGGCGCCCTTTACGAGCACAAGGCCGCGCTCGGCGTCGACGCGCACGATCTCAAGGCTCTGAACGGTGACCCGCTCGGCGCCCAGATGACCGGCCATCTTCTTGCCCTTGAAGACCTTGCCCGGGTCCTGACACTGACCGGTCGAACCGTGGGAACGGTGAGAGATCGACACGCCGTGCGAGGCGCGCAGACCACCAAAGTTCCAACGCTTCATGCCGCCAGCAAAACCCTTACCGATCGAGGTGCCGGACACGTCCACTTTCTGACCGACCACAAAGTGCTCGGCGGAAAGCTCAGCGCCCGCTTCGATCAGTGCGTCTTCCGGCACGCGGAATTCAACCAGCTTGCGCTTGGGCTCCACAGAAGCCTTTGCGAAGTGGCCGCGCAGCGCCTTGGAGGTGCGCTTGGCCTTGGCCTTGCCCGCGCCCAGCTGGACCGCGGTGTAGCCATCGGTTTCGGAGGTGCGCTGTGCGACCACCTGGAGCCCGTCCAGGGACAGCACGGTCACCGGCACATGATCGCCATCTTCGGTGAAGATGCGGGTCATGCCCAGCTTCTTGGCCAGAAGGCCCGTGCGCATGGATGCAGCCTGCTTCATGGCCTTACGCTCCCAGCTTGATCTCGACGTCCACGCCAGCAGACAGGTCGAGCTTCATGAGCGCGTCCACGGTCTGAGGAGTGGGGTCTACGATGTCCAGCATCCGCTTGTGCGTGCGGATTTCGAACTGCTCGCGCGACTTTTTGTCGACGTGCGGACCGCGCAGAACAGTGAATTTCTCCAGCCGCGTCGGCAGCGGAATCGGTCCACGCACGTTCGCGCCGGTGCGCTTTGCGGTAGAAACGATCTCACGCGCCGAAGTGTCGAGCACGCGGTGGTCGAACGCCTTCAGGCGGATTCTGATGTTTTGTTGCGCCATCGGTCCGGTCCCAACATGCACAAGAGCCGCGCAAAGGGAACGATCGCCCCGGCAGCTCTTGCAATCCAAATTTTTTCGCTTCGAAGAACTGCGTTTGCCTGTCGGCACTGCCAGCTCATCAGAGGGACCGTGCAATACGCGCTCCGCCCCTCCCCGTCAACACCCTGCCACAAGATTCACCACCACTTCGGCAGTTTAAACTCTTCGCCAGGTGCGCATCGCGCATAGACGGGGAATTGATCGCCCTGTCGGGCTGTCAAAGAGCTTAAACGACGCCTCGGCGTCTGGCGCGACGAGTGACTCGGCGCTGACAAGGTCTGTGTACCTGTTCGCCCGCGGTTAAACAACAGATCTCAGCAGATCAATCTGCGTCTCGGGGAACGCTCACCCGCAAGCCAACAGAATCACCGCGCACGAAAAAGCCCCGGAGCGAGGCTCCGGGGCTAATTCTGGCGATTGCCGTCGAGTGAAGCGAACGCTTACTCGGTGATCTTGGACACAACGCCCGCGCCGACGGTCCGGCCGCCTTCACGGATGGCGAAGCGCAGCTTC
>NZ_JASHIU010000007.1:42500-165343 GCF_030733545.1 Oceanicaulis sp. MMSF_3324 | reverse complement strand
CTACACTCACAATGCCGTTTCCTGGATCGGCACGGACACGACGATCTTCCGCTATGAAGAGCTGCTGCATCACGTCAAGAACCTCGACACGATTGACGCGCACGCCTTCTTCGCACGCCTTCTGAGCGCCTGCGGGCTCGACACCCTGCCTGATGACTGGCGCGAGCGGGTGCGCATCGGCTCGGACCGCGAACAGAGCGGCACGGCGCGCGAGAATCTCGCCAACATGACCATGCGCTTTCCCGATGAACTCAGCCCGACGCAAAAGGCGCTGGTCGATTACGCCGCGCCCGGGCTCCGCGCCATTCTGGGATATGAAAATCGCTAGGCTTTATGCGGGTTGAGCGCTTGCGCACGCGCGCGCCATCGCTTATAAGCCGCGGCTTCACCGGCTGCGGTCCTCTGGTCGCGGTCCGTCTGTCGTTGGTTGACAGGCGGGACCTGAGGAGCCGACGTGAGACCATCCGGCCCTTCGGATGTTGCTCGCGCCGCAGCCCTTCAGAAGGGACGAAAACGTCTAATGAACAAGTACGAGCACGTGTTCATCGCGCGTCCGGATGTGTCTCCGGCGCAGGTGGAATCCGCGATCGAAGAGCTCAAGGCTCTGATCGAGGAAAAAGGCGGCAAGGTGCACAAGACCGAATACTGGGGTCTGCGCACGCTCGCCTACCGTATGAACAAGAACCGTAAGGGCCATTACGGCTATCTCGACATGGAAGCGGGCAACGAGGTGCTTGACGCCCTCGATTATCGTCAGCGCTTCGCCGACGACATCATGCGCTACATGACCTGCCGCGTCGACGAGCTGAACGAAGAGCCGAGCGCTGTGCTTCGCAAAGGCGAAGATCGCAAGCGTCGCGAACGTCGCTAGAGGAGCCCGGATCAATGGCTGAACTTTCCATCTCCAACGTGCCTGCCCGCCGCGCTTTCCAGCGTCGCCGCAAGGTCTGCCCGTTCTCCGGCGAAAACGCGCCGAAGATCGATTACAAGGACATCAAGCTGCTTCAGCGCTACATGTCCGAACGCGGCAAAATCGTGCCGTCTCGCATCACCGCCGTGTCGGCCAAGAAGCAGCGTGAACTCGCTCGCGCCATCAAGCGCGCCCGCGTTCTGGCTCTTCTGCCGTACGCCGTGGACTAAGGGAGCTCAAGACCATGCAAGTTGTTCTGCTTGAACGAGTCGACAAGCTCGGCGCCATCGGCGACGTGGTGACGGTGAAGCCGGGCTACGCCCGCAACTTCCTGCTGCCGCAATCCAAAGCGCTGCGCGCCACCAAAGCCAACATGGAACGCTTCGAACGCGAGCGTGAAGTGATCGAGAAGCTCAACGCCGAGCGCGCCGAAAAGGCTCGCGAGGAAGGCTCTCACCTGGACGGCGCGACCTTCGTGCTGATCCGCCAGGCGTCTGAATCCGGCCAGCTGTACGGTTCGGTGTCCACCCGTGACATCGCCGAAGCAGCCACCACCCCGGAATTCAACGTCTCCCGCGGCATGGTGGACCTGAACACCGCCATCAAGACCCTGGGCCTGCACGAAGTGCGCCTGGTGCTGCACGCTGATGTGGACGTTATCGTCACCATCAACGTCGCCCGCACCGAGGACGAGGCCGAGCGTCAGGCGGCTGGCGAAGACGTCATCCAGGCGGCCGCTGATGAAGACCGCGCGCTGGCTGAAGCCCAGGCCGTCGAACTCGCTGAGTCCGGCGTCGAAGGCGATGACGATGATTACGAGATCTCTTCCGAGGCCTCTGAAGAGACCGAAGAAACCGAAAGCTAAGGCTTTCGATCTTCCGATCAGATGGCGGGCGGCTCTCATCGAGGGCCGCCCGTTTTCGTTTGGGCTATGCGGCAACGGGATCGGGCCAGCGGATCAGCCAACGATGGGTCCACAGCGCCACGAAAAAATTGGAGGTGAGACCGAGCAGCGAGAGGGAGGTTATCTCAAGAAGCCCCCAGTCAAACTGAATTAGGCCTGTCAGCAAGAGTATCGCCAGCCAGAGCCCCGACCAAAAGGCAGAGAATAGCATCGATGAAAAGGCATAACGGCGTGGATGCTTGAATAACCGATAAAGCAAGTAGCTCAGCATCGAGATCAAAAACCATCCACTGAGAATGACAATGTTACCCCAGATCATGAAGGCACTTAACACCATCCACAAAAGGGATTGATTTTCAGCGGCATACATATCCGTCGAATTGTTCAACACAAGAAATGGAAACGTCAGGACGGAAATTCCAATCCACTCCGCGATCCGTTGGACCGCATAAAGCTTCCAGAAATCAAATTTCATAGCGCGCCCCACAACTCGCCTCTGAGGTGAGCCTCGTTCTGGCATGATCCGGATCAGGGCGCTACGTCCCGCATCAAACCTGCGCGCATTTAACCCAAGGCCGGAGCCCCGCCATGACCGATCGCATTCGCCTCGCCCATTGCGGGGACATGGCTGGCCTGGGCCGGCTCTGGCACGACGCGGTGCACGCTGGCGCGGTCGGCGCCTATGATGCGGCGCAGTTAAAGGCCTGGTCCCCTGCCCCCAAAAGCGCGGCGGTCATGACCGAGCGTCTGTCCGGGCAGATCGTACTGGTCGGTGAGGATGATGAGGGGCTGGCCGGGTTTTTCACCCTGACGCCTGAAGGCGAGCTCGACATGGCCTATGTGCGGCCCGACCGCAAAGGCGACGGTCTGGCGGCGAGGCTCCATCAGGCGATCCTGGACGAAGCGCGCAAGCGCAGCCTGTCCACCCTCACCGTGAACGCCAGCCATATCGCGCGGAAATTCTTTGCCAAACACGGCTGGGTGCTGGTGCAGACCCAGACCGTGCGCCCCAATGGCGTGGAGATGCAGAACCACCGCATGGTGCTGCATCTGAAGGCGGACTAGCCGGAGACGCGGACGCGCGACGCGACCCTTTTGTGGGCCAGCCAGGCGACGCCGAACACCGCCCCCAGACACACAGCCAGATACGCATAAAGCGCGGGCGGGTATTCGCTGAGCGGACGCAGGACCGGCATCCAGATCAAAAGCCAGATCAGCGCCCCGCCCGTCATCGCCAAAGCGTATTCGATTGCGCGATCGAGAAGGCGAAAGGCAAACAGGCCAAGCGTCGAGGCCAGAACCCAGCCGCTGAACACCATCAAACCGGCCCAGAGCCCCGCCACGCCCAGAACGACCGACGCCCAGTCAGAGCGCTCGACCCCGAACATATCCCCGCCCAGGAAGATGGCGATGACGCCCAGAACCGACGCTGACAACCATTCACCCAGGCGCTGAAGGCCATACAGTTTGAGAAAGCCGCGTTTCACCTCATCCCCCCGATCTGACGCGTTCAAGCCTAGACCAGACCGGGGGGAATACAGTGTGACAGATTGCACCTAGCTGCGGTCAGCCCGCAGGCGTTCGATGCGCAATTCCACCCGGCGGATCTCCATCAACAGACGGTTGGTCTCCATCTTGGGCGCGAGCGTGCTTTTGAAGATGGCCGCGAAGACCAGCAGCACTACCGCAGGCATTCCCCAGTGGAGCGCAGTCATCACGGTCCCGGCCTGGTAGAATTTCACCGCGCAGAACGCCCCGGCAATGAACATCAGCGCCTGAGCGATCATGATGGTCCAGTGCACCCAGGCGGTGCGCCCGGTGAACAGGCTCATGGCCTGGGCGAAATAGCCCGGCTCGAGATCGAGCTGGGGCGAGTGGCCGTCAGCCTCTCGCAGGCTGTCTTCAATCATGCGGTCGAGATCACTCATCGGATCCTCCTTCGAGCTGCGCGGCGATCTTGCGGCGCGCATGCATGAGACGGGTCTTGATCGTGCCCGTCGGGACGTCGAGCGCGGCGGCGATCTCCGCCACGGTCAAACCTTGGATGTGATAGAGCCAGAGCGCGGCGTGCTGTTCGGTCGGCAAGTCGCGCATCGCCTCGCGAATGCGCACGGCGTCCACGGACCGATCCATGTCCGGCGTTTCGGGTGGTGGTTCGGCCTGCGCCTCCGCTTTCAGGCGCCGACCGGACTGACGTTGCCGGATCAGGCGCGCACAGCGGCGCTGGACGATGCGAAAGGCGAAGGCCGGAAAAGCGTCCACATCGCGAAGACGCGGCAAATCCTTGAGGATTTCGACCCAGGCGTCCTGCACCGCCTCTTCCACGCCATCCGCATCCCCGATCAGGCGCCAGGCGAAGGCGGACAGGCGCGGCGTCCAGCGTCCCGCCAGCGCGCCAAGCGCCCGACGATCGCCGGTCCGGGCGGAGGCGACCAGATAGCCGTCCAGCGCGCGTTCAAGATCCTGGCTCATACGGTGTCCTTTCATTCAGGACACAAGGTGCGCGCCTGCGCAGATCGGGTTCATTGACATGGTTTGTTTTTCCCAGCACATCCCCCTCCCCGCACCTCACACCGGCTTTTGGTTTGTTCCGGCGCGATTTTCAGACTTGTCCACAGACGCCTGTGGAAGACCGGGAATCGCTCCCCGGAAACTTCAAGACGTGTATTGCACGACCGACCGGGTTAAGGATGGCAGACCATGACCGCAGAATCCTACGACCACACACCCGCACCGCTCGAGACCACCACGTCTCCGCCCCATAATATCGAGGCGGAACAGGCGCTTCTGGGCGCTTTGCTGTTTGATAACGAGGTGTATCACCGGGTCGGCGACTGGCTGAAGCCGGACCATTTCTATGATCCGCTGCATGGTCGCATCTATGAAGCGGCGAGCCAGCTGATCATCTCTGGCGCGCTTGCGGACGCCGTGGTGCTCAAGACCCGGTTCGAACGCGATCCGGGCATGAAGGAAGTGGGCGGCGCGGTCTATCTCGCCGACCTGATGCGCGAAGCCCCCGAACCGGCTTCGGCGGGCGAATATGGCCGTCTGATCTATGACCTCGCCATGCGGCGCGAGCTGATCCGCTTTGGCGACGAAGTCTCTCACGCCGCCAATGTGCCCGAACCGGACGACAGCGCCGAAGACATCCTGCAAAGCGCCGAGCGACGCCTGTTCGCGCTGGCCGAACAGGGCGGCACCTCCAAGGCGCTCGAACCATTCCATCTGGCGGTGCACAAATCGCTCGAGATCGCCTCGGCCGCCTATAAGCGTGGCGGCGGTCTGTCGGGCATCTCCTCGGGTCTGAACTCACTGGACGCCAAGATGGGCGGCCTGCACCCGTCCGACCTGATCATCCTCGCTGGTCGTCCGTCCATGGGCAAGACGGCGCTCGCCACCAACATCGCCTTCTCGGTGGCGCGGAACTATCAGGCCGAGGAACAGCCCGATGGCACGCGCAAGACCACGAGTGGCGGCATTGTCGCCTTCTTCTCGCTGGAGATGTCGTCCGACCAGCTCGCCACCCGTCTGGTGGCCGACTATACCGGGATTTCGGGCTATCTGATCCGTCAGGGCAAGATCGACGCCGCCCAGTTCGAGGACATTCGTGACGGCGTGCACGAGATCGCCGGCATCCCGCTTTACATCGATGACACCGGTGGTCTGCCCATCGGCTCGCTGATGGCGCGCTGTCGCCGCCTGAAGCGCACGGTCGGTCTTGATCTTGTGGTGGTCGACTACCTGCAGCTTGTGACCGGCTCGAAAAGCTCGGGCGAGAACCGGGTGCAGGAAATCTCCGAAGTCACCCAGGCGCTCAAGGCGCTCGCCAAGGAGCTGGCGGTGCCCGTGATCGCGCTCTCCCAGCTGTCGCGTCAGGTGGAAAACCGCGAGGACAAGAAGCCTCAGCTCTCTGACTTGCGGGAATCGGGCTCGATCGAGCAGGACGCCGACGTGGTGCTCTTTGTGTACCGTGAAAGCTATTATCTCGAGCGCCTGGAGCCCAAGGAAGGCACTGAGCAGCACCTGGCCTGGGAAGACGAAATGCGTGAGATCCGCAACCAGGCCGATGTGATCATCGGCAAGCAGCGTCACGGTCCCATCGGCTCGGTCAAAGTGGCGTTCGATCCGGACCGCACCAAATTCTCCGATCTTGATATTACGGGTCGTCAGGACTTCGACTAGCGCCCCTGCGCTGTGCGCGAGCGCTTGCAGCTGGCGGCGAGGACGGCCACATAGAGACGCATATGTCTGTTCTCGCGACCCCTTCCGTCGAAAACACGCGTTCCCGTCTGGTCGTCGACCTGGACGCGATTACGCGTAACTACAAGCTGCTGCAGAAACAGACCCCGTCCGCCGAGACCAGCGCCGTCGTCAAGGCCAATGCCTATGGTCTGGGCGCTGACGCAGTGGCCCGCCGCCTGGCCAAGGAAGGCGCGCGGACCTTCTTTGTGGCGACGGTCGAGGAAGGGGCGAGCGTACGCGAAGCGCTTGGCGACCCGCTGCCCGACATCTGGGTTCTGAACGGCTATCGCGCCAAGGACCGCCCGCTCTATATCAAGCATCGGCTGGGGCCCGTGCTGAACCAGCCCGGCGAGACCAACCAGTTCCGCGCCGCCCCCACAGGGCCGTGCGCCGTTCATATCGACACCGGAATGGCGCGTCTGGGCTATGGAGCGGGCGACATCAGCGGGCTGCTGAATGCTCTGCAGAACCTCGATGTGTCCCTGATCATGAGTCATCTGGCCTGCGCCGAGGAGACCGCATCGACCCAGAATGTGCGCCAACTCGAACGCTTTACGGCCCTGACCAACGCCCTGCCCGAAACGCGGCTGAGCCTGTCCAATACCGGCGGCGTCCTTTTGGGCGAGCGCTATCATTTCGACCTGACCCGTCCCGGCATCGGACTTTACGGCGCCACGGCGGACCTGAACGCCGACAATCCGTTTGAACCTGTCGTGAGCTTGCAGGCGCCGATCATCCAGCTTCGCGAAATCGACGCCGGCGACACCGTGGGTTATGGCGCAACCTATGTGGCCCATTCGCCACGCCTCGTCGCGACTGTCGCCGCTGGCTATGCCGATGGCTTGCCGCGCGCGCTTTCCGGGGCAGGATGCGCCCGTATCGCTGGCCTGCGCGCGCCCGTGCTGGGCCGGATCAGCATGGATCTGACCATTATCGACGTGACCGGGCTGGAACAAGAAATCGCCAAAGGCGCCGTACCGGAGTTTTTCGGGCCTGACCTGTATCAGGCGGCGGCGCTGGACGGCACATTGCCGTATGAAATCCTGACCGGGCTCAGCGTCCGGGCGGAGCGCATCTACAAGGGAGCGACATGAACCCGTTACGCGCCATCGGAGCCGGCCTTATCGCGCTATTGCGCTCTGCCGGCGCTGTCGCCCTGTTCGCTGGCCAGACCCTGGCTGCGCTCGTGCGTCCGCCCTATTTCGCCGGCCAGCTGGCCCAGCAGATCTTCAAGATCGGCTTTCTCTCCCTGCCCGTGGTGGGGCTGACCGCCCTGTTCACCGGCGCCGCACTGGCGCTCAATATCTATACGGGCGGCTCGCGCTTTAACGCCGAGAGCTTCGTGCCCAATATCGTCGCCATGGGCATTGTGCGCGAGCTGGGCCCTGTGATCGCCTCGCTCATGCTGGCGGGCCGGGTCTCTTCGGGCATTGCGGCCGAAATCGGCGCCATGCGCGCAACCGAACAGATCGACGCGCTTCACACCCTTGCCACCGACCCGATGCGTTACCTGATCGCGCCGCGCGTGCTCGCGGGCGTGCTGGTCCTTCCGGTGCTGGTGGCCACCGCCGACATCATCGGCATCTATGGCGGCTTCCTGGTCAGCGTGCACACGCTCGACTTCAACCCGACCATCTATGTACGCAACACTTGGGACTTCCTGTCGGACTGGGACATCATCTCGGGCCTGATCAAGGCGGCGGTGTTCGGCTTCATCCTCACATTGATGGGCTGTTATCACGGCTTTTACGCCCAGGGCGGCGCCCAGGGCGTGGGCCGGGCCGCCACCAACGCCGTCGTCGCCGCAGCCGTGCTCATCTTCGCCGCCAATTTCCTGCTCACCTCCCTGTTTGTGTGATTGTCATGACCGAGCGCGTCAAAATCGCCTGGAAGAACGTCACGGTGGGCTTTGACGGCCGCAAACCCGTGCTCAACGGCCTGGACCTGGAAGCCTATGAAGGTCGGTCCCTGGTGGTCATCGGCGGGTCCGGCACCGGCAAATCGGTGACCCTGAAAACCGCGCTCGGCCTGATCCGTCCGCAAAAGGGCTGTGTGGAGATTGACGGCAAGCCTGTCCGCCCCGGCCATGAAGACGATCCCGGCGTCGCCCAGATCGGCATGCTGTTCCAGTCAGGCGCCCTGTTTGACTCTTTGCCCATCTGGAAAAACGTCGCCTTCCGTCTGCTGCATGCCGAGCATATCAGCGAGGATGAAGCGCGCACGCGGGCGCTGGAAGCGCTCGATCAGGTCGATCTTGACGCCCATGTGGCCGATCAGCGTCCGGGCTCGCTGTCCGGCGGCATGCTCAAGCGGGCGGCGCTGGCCCGCGCCATCGTCGCGCGGCCGAAAATCCTGTTCTTTGACGAGCCCACCACCGGTCTTGATCCGGTAACGGCGGATGTCATCAACAAGCTGATCGTTCGCCAGGTGAAAAACCTGGGCGCCACTGCCGTCTCCATCACCCACGACATGGTGTCGATGCATCACATCGCCGATGATGTCGCCATGGTGAAGGACGGCCAGATCCTGTGGCGCGGCAGTCTGGATGGCGTAGACAGCTGCGCCAATGACGAGGTGTGCCGGTTTGTCCGGGGCGAGAGCTCGGAAGACTAGGGGTCTGGCTGACACGTGCGAAGCCGAATCATCCGCATTGCGCTATAGTTCGCCCTCGCCCGCCGCAAGGAGCCCGCATGGCCCGTTCCGACACCGTTTATGTCTGCCAGTCCTGTGGCGGCGTGCACGCCAAATGGGCGGGCCGGTGTGACGCCTGTGGATCCTGGAACACGTTGCAGGAAGAAAGCGGCGCCAGCGCGCCCCTGGGCTCGAACGCCAAGGCGCCCAGCCGCTCCACGCGTCGCTCGCGGCTTGAGCTGGTGGATCTGGGCAGCGCCACCGAAGACCCCAAACGGTTTGAAACCGGGCTTGTCGAACTTGATCGCGTTGCGGGCGGCGGTCTGGTGCCCGGCTCGGCCGTGCTGGTCGGCGGCGACCCCGGCATCGGCAAATCCACCCTGCTCCTGCAAGCGGTCGCCCAGCTGGCCAAGGCCGGCGCCAAGGCGGTCTATGTCTCAGGCGAGGAAGCAGCCGACCAGGTGCGCCGCCGCGCCCGGCGTCTGGGCCTGGCGGACGCGCCTGTCGCGCTGGCGGCGGAAACGAGCCTTGAGGTCATCCTTGATGGCCTGAAGAAAGAAACGCCCGACATAGCCATCATCGACTCGGTTCAGACCCTGTGGTCGGACCAGCTCGCCGCCGCCCCCGGCACCGTGGCCCAGGTCCGCGCCTGCGCGCAGGAGCTGGTGCGGTTCGCCAAGAAAAAGAACACCACCATCATCCTCGTCGGCCATGTCACCAAGGATGGTCAGATCGCGGGCCCGCGCGTGGTCGAGCACATGGTCGACGCCGTCTTGTATTTCGAGGGCGAGCGCAGCCACCAGTTCCGCATCCTGCGCGCGGTCAAGAACCGCTTCGGCCCGACCGACGAGATCGGCGTGTTTGAAATGGCCGACGCCGGTCTGCAGGAAGTGGCGAACCCGTCCGCACTGTTTCTTGATGGGCGAGGCGAAGCCGCATCCGGCGCAGCGGTTTTCGCTGGCATGGAAGGCACGCGTCCGGTTCTGACGGAAATTCAGGCGCTTGTCGCGCCCGCCGCGTTCGGCACGCCGCGACGTGCGGTTGTGGGCTGGGATTCGGGCCGCCTCGCCATGGTGCTGGCGGTGCTGGAAGCGAGATGCGGTCTTGGATTCGGCGGACGTGACGTTTATTTGAACGTCGCAGGCGGGTTGAAGATCAACGAACCCGCAGCGGATTTGGCGGTGGCGGCAGCCTTGATTTCTTCTTTCCTCGATACCCCCCTGCCCGCAGAGGGCGTGGCGTTCGGCGAGATTTCGCTGTCTGGAGATGTGCGCCCGGTGGGCCGCGCCGATGCGCGCCTGAAAGAAGCCGCAAAGCTGGGATTTAACCGCGCGCTCGCCCCCGAGGGCGTTGAAGGCGCGGGCATGCAGGTGGACACCGTCTCCACCGTACAGGCGCTTGTGCGCCGATTGGGCCAGGACGCCATTTAAGGCGCAAACCGGAGGGACGACGATGAACGCAGCGCTAGCCGGTTTTGACATCCTCGCCCTTCTCATCCTCTTTGCGTCCGGGATCATGGCGCTGACACGCGGCTTTGTGCGCGAAGCGCTCACCGTGACCGCGCTGGTCGCCGCCGCGCTCGCCGCGCTGTGGACGCGGCCCGTATTCGCCCCCCTGATGCACTCGGTGATCGGATCGGCGCTCTTCGCCAACCTGATCTCAATGGGTGTGGTGTTCCTGTTGGTCTATCTGGCCGTGAGCTTTGTCACCGGCCCGCTGACGCACAATGTGAAACAGGGCGAGGACGTCCCGGTTCTGGACCGCGCCCTCGGCTTTGTCTTCGGTCTGGCGCGCGGGCTCGTGCTGCTGGGCCTTCTGGTTCTGGTGTTCAAGAACACCCTGCCCGGCGCCACGCCAAACTGGCTGACGGGCTCACGCGTGTATCCGCTGGCGGAGTCCAGCGCGAACCTGCTTCAATCGCTGGCTCCCGAGACCAGCTGGGTCAAAGGCAAGACGCCTGCAGACCAACCGCAAGAGAGCGTTGACGAAGACCCGATCGGTCGGCTTATCGAACGCACAAACGAGGACGAGGACGGATGAGCTTCCCCAGCCTGACCTATGATCCCGCCACCGACCGCCCGCAGGAAGAATGCGGCGTGTTCGGCGTGCGTCGTGTGGCCGATGCGTCGGTCCTGGCCGCTTTCGGACTGCACGCCCTGCAGCACCGCGGACAGGAAGCGTGCGGCATTACCAGCTATGACCGCAACAAGGGCCGGTTCACCACCGAGCGCCATCTGGGGCTGGTGGGCGAGCACTTCACCGAACCCAAGCGCTTGGAGCGCCTGACCGGCGACATGGCGATCGGGCATGTGCGCTATTCCACCTCGGGCGGGTCGAGCATGCGCAATGTTCAACCGCTTTACGCCGATGTGCGCGGCGGCGGCATCGCCCTCGCCCATAACGGCAATCTGACCAATGCCCGCTTGCTGCGCGAGGAACTGGTCGCCGGCGGCGCCATCTTCCAGTCCACCTCGGATTCCGAAGTCATCCTGCAGCTCGCCGCCCGCTCCAAGCAGCCTGATTCCGTTGAGCGCCTGATCTCGGCCTTCACCCAGATCGAAGGCGCGTTCGCTCTGGTGGCGATGACCAATGACCTGCTGATCGGCGCGCGGGACCCTCTGGGCATTCGTCCGCTGGTGATGGGCGAGCTTGATGGCGCGACCATTTTTGCGTCCGAAACCTGTGCGCTGGACATGATCGGCGCGCGCTATATCCGCGATATCGAGCCCGGCGAAGTGGTCATTGTGTCCGATGAAGGCATCGAGACCCGCCGCTACGCCCCGGCTCGTCCGGCGCGGACCTGTGCGTTCGAATACATCTATTTCGCCCGGCCCGATTCCGTCATCGACGGCATCTCCGTCTATGAAGCGCGCAAGCGCATGGGCATCCGACTGGCCCAGGAAGCGCCCGCCGACATAGATGTTGTGGTGCCGGTACCCGATTCGGGCATGGCCGCCGCGCTCGGCTTTTCAGAAGAGATCGGCAAGCCGTTCGATCTGGGCATCATCCGCGCCCACTTCGCCGGCCGGACCTTCATTCAGCCCACCCAGGCCAAACGCGATCTGGGCGTCCGGCGCAAGCACTCGGCGAACGCCTCGGTGTTGCGCGGCAAGAAGGTGCTGCTGGTGGACGATTCCATCGTGCGCGGCACCACGTCCAAGAAGATCGTCCGCATGGTGCGCGAAGCCGGCGCCACGGAAGTGCATTTCCGCTCCGCCTGCCCGCCGATCACCCATCCCGACTTCTACGGCATCGACATGCCGATGCGCGAAGAGCTGATGGCCGCCAGCCTGAACCCTGAAAAGATGGGTGAGATGCTGGAATGCGACTCGCTGGGCTTCCTCTCTGTCGAAGGCCTGTACTGGGCCGTTCACGGCGAAGCGCGCAATGCCGAGCGCCCGCAGCTCGCGGACCATTATTTCACCGGGGATTACCCCACTCGCCTTGTGGACCACGATCGCGCTGCGTCCTCCAAGGAAGAGCAACTCTCACTTCTGGTTGACGCATGACCGATACGAAACCGCTTGCAGGCCGCGTGGCGCTGGTGACCGGCGCCTCGCGCGGGCTGGGCTACGCTATTGCATTGAAACTGGCTGAAGCCGGGGCCGAGGTGATCGCCACCGCCCGCACCCAGGCCGGCCTGGAAGAGCTTGATGACGCCATCAAGGCGATGGGCGGCAAGGCCACCCTTGTCCCGCTCGATCTCAATTCCCAGGACGGCATTGAAAAGCTCGCCGAAGCGGTGGCCAATCGCTGGAAGAAGCTCGACATCATGGTCGCCAATGCCGGCGTGCTGGGCGTGCTGACGCCCGCCGCCCAGATCCAGTCCAAGGTCTGGAACGAAGTGCTGGCCACCAACCTCATTGCGCCCGCGCGCATGATCCGCGCGTTCGAGAACCTGCTGAAGGCCTCAGACGCCGGTCGCGCCGTCTTCATGACCTCCGGCGTGGGCAGCCAGCGCGCCAAGGCCTACTGGGCCGCCTATGGCGCGTCCAAGGCCGGTCTCGACAATCTGGTGCAATCTTGGGCAGAGGAACTTCAAGATACACCCCTGCGGGCCAATCTGCTCAATCCGGGCGCGACCCGCACCCGCATGCGCGCCAAGGCGGCGCCGGGTGAAGACCCTGAAACCCTGCCCACGCCCGACGAAATCGCTCCGAAAGTGGTGGAGCTGTGCCTGCCGTCAGAAACCCGCAATGGCGAGATCATCAGCGCGCAGGGCTAGGACGCCCCGACAGACCGAGACGAAGAAGGCGGCCCGAAGGCCGCCTTTTTTTATTTGTCCTTGGCGTAGGGGTTTTTCTGCCCCTTTACGATCAGGCGGATCGGCACGCCGGGCAATTCAAATGCCTCACGCAGGCCATTGATCAGATAGCGCTTGTAGCTGTCGGGCAGATGCGAGGCTCGGCTCGCCATCAGCACGAAAGTCGGCGGCCGCGCCTTGGTCTGGCTCAGATAGCGCGGTTTCACGCGGCGCCCGTCCACAGCGGGCGGTGGGTGACGCTGGACCATCTCCGCCAGCCAGTCATTGAGATCGCGGGTTTTCACCTTCACGTCCCAGTTCTTGTGCAGCGCGGTGACCGACGGCATGATCTTCTCAAGCCCGCGACCGGAAATCGAGGAGATCGGGATTAGGGGCGCGCCCTTGATCTGCGGCAGAAGGCGCTCGAACTCCTCACGCAGTTCCACCAGCTTGGCCTGCTTATCCTCGATCAGATCCCATTTGGTGATCAGCACCACGAGGCCCCGCCCCTCGGTGACCACACGGTCGGCGATCGTCAGGTCCTGCTTCTCGAACGGACGTTCGGCGTCGACCAGCAACAGCACGATCTCGGCGAACTTGATGGCGCGCAGCGTATCGGCGGCGCTCATGCGCTCTAGCCGATCATCCACCTTGCCGCGCTTGCGCAATCCTGCGGTGTCGTGCAGGCGCACGCGCTGGCCATCCCATTCCCATTCCACCGCAATGGCGTCCCGGGTCAGGCCCGCTTCCGGCCCGGTGATCAGGCGGTCTTCCCCGATCAGGGCGTTGATCAACGTGGATTTACCCACATTCGGGCGACCGGCGACGGCGAGGCGCAGAGGCGGATCTTCTTCGTCCGCGTCCTCGCCCAGGCCGTCGGCCTCCAGCTCGGCGCGGATGCGGTCCTGGGCGGCCTCGATGGCGTCGGTCAGGCGGGCGTAAAGATCGCCCATGCCTTCGCCATGGGCGGCGGACACCGGCACGGGTTCGCCCATGCCCAGCTTCCATGCTTCCATGGCGCCGTATTCGCCCTTGGCGCCTTCGCACTTGTTGACGGCGAGAATGACCGGCTTGTCGGATTTGCGCAGCACTTCGGCGAAGCGCTCATCCATGGCGGTGATGCCTTCGCGGCCATCAATCAGGAAGACACAGACATCCGCTTCATCCAGCGCGGCCTCGGTCTGGGCGCGCATGCGCGCCTCGATCCCGGCCTTGTCGTCTTCATAACCGGCGGTATCCACAAGACGCAGTTCGAGGTCGCCAATACGGCCACGCGCTTCACGCCGGTCGCGCGTCACGCCCGGACGGTCGTCCACGATCGCCAGCGGCTTGCCAGCGAGGCGGTTGAACAGCGTGGACTTGCCCACATTGGGCCGTCCTACGATAGCGAGGGCAGGCAGGGTCGATTTCAATTACCGGGCTCCAGAGCCCCCTGAAATCAGCGTAGCGCGATCAGGCGGCCTTCATCGGTCAGCACAAGCACCGTTTCATCTGCGATCACAGGCGCAATGTAAACCGAATCTCCCAGATCGCGATCACCCATCCGCTCCCCGGTAGCCGGGTCATGGAGGACGAGATCGCCTTCCGAGGAGGCCAGAACCAGCCGGTCGCCGGCCAGGATCGGCCCCGCCCAGGAAATACGGTTCTTGCGCTTGCGCTCATTGCGGAACTGCTGGAGCTGGGTCAGCCAGCGCACATCGCCGGTCGTGCGATCGATCGCCACCAGTTCCGCGTTCACTGACACCAGGAACAGATAGTCCCCTGCGATTGCAGGCGCATTCAGTCCGCCAGCCGGTTGTTCCCAGACCCGTTCGCCCGTGCGGATGTCAAACGCCGCCATGGAGCCCGAATGGCTCATGGCGTAGACCGCATCCCCCAGAATGACCGGGCTGGCGGCGATATCATTGATGGTGGAAAGCGGGGTCAGCCCGCCCGCGCGTGTCAGGGAATCCGACCACAGAACGGTACCGTTCTGGGCCCGCAAGGCGACAATCTCGCCCGAAGAATACGGCGCGATGACCACATCGCCCAGCACGGCCGGGCTCGGCGCGGTCAGAATGCGTGCGGTTTCGGCGATGGACCGGTGCGACCACAGCACGTCGCCATTGCTGGCGTCGAGCGCCAGAAGCTCGTTGTCATCGGTGGAGACGAACACCCGGCCATCCACGACCGTCGGCGCGGAATGGAAGGGCGTCAGCGAATGCGCGCGCCAGATCTCGTCCCCGGTCGCCGCGTCGAGCGCGACAAAGAACCCGCCGCCCGAATGGGCGTAGATGCGGCCATTGTCGAACGACAGACCGCCGCCAAAGGTCAGCACCCGATCGCCGCCGCGGAAAAACGGCAGGAAACCATCGCCTTCGGCTTCGTGCAGGGACGGGTCATCAAGCCGGGTTTGCCAGACTTCGTCGCCATCCGACAGCTCGAGCGCAGACACGCGCCCTTCCGCATCAATCACATAGGCGACACCATCAGAAATAACCGGACGCGCATTGATCCGCGCATTGCGGCTGGAGCCTGCGCCGATGCGCTCGCGCCAGACCACGTTCAGATCACCGGTCGCCTGGGTGTGCTGCATGGCGTGGGTCGGATAGCCGTCCGCTTGCGGCCAAGCCGTGTTCACATAGGCCCGCGGCAAGGTGGCGACGCCCGCCTCGCCCACTTGCAGCGTATCGCTCAGCTCCAGAACCGAGCGACGCTCGGATTCGGGCGGCGCATTGGGATCATCGGTTTCCTCACCCTGGAACGGGTTCAGATTGCTCAGGCGTTCGCCGGCGCCACAGCCCGTCAGGACTAGGCTGGCGGCCAGACACGCGAAAAGCGGCAGGGTGCGAGACACGGTCACTGCCCGTCCTCCTCTAGCTGAGCGGGCTCGGCCGCGGCATCCACCGGGGCTTGCTCCGACATTTCGGCGCTGGCTTCCGGTGCGGGCGCATTCTGGTTGAGATAGGACTGGGCCTGCATGACGCGCTGGCTCATGCCCTCCGGCAGGTCGAGCGCGATCGACAGCAGCTGGTAGCGCTGGCGCGCCTCATCCCAGCGTTCATCGCGCAGGGCGGCGGCCGCCATCAGCTCTCGCGCCAGAAGACCGACCGGCGCAGCGCCATCCGTCAGCGGCTCAAGCCGGTTGGCGATGTCATCGTAAGACAGGGACTCGAACTGGGCGAGCGCGGCCTGATAGCGTGCCAGGTCCCGGATCAACGGCTCGGGGCTGAGCTCGGCCGCCCGATTGAACAGCCGGGCCGCCTCTTCGGCTTCGCCCTGAGACAGGGCTATATCCGCGCGCCGCATCAGAGCCAGCGTTTCATAGCCGCGTGGGGCGGAGTCGATCAGGGTCTGAAACTGGCTGTCCGCTTGCGCCAGATTGCCGGCCTCGTACAGCTCAGCCGCCGCCTGGTACTGGTCCGACGCTGCATCGGCGCGATTCTTGGACGACCATTCCATGAACTGGTAGGCGCCCACGCCGAGCACGATCGCCGCCGCTGCGCCGCCGACCCACGGCCCCCATTTCTTGAGAAGGGCGTTGTACCGTTCCTGGCGCAGCTCTTCTTCAACTTCGTCGAAAACGTCGACCACTGGGGGCGCTCCACTTGTTTATAAAATTCAGTGGGCCGGACCCTAGCCGCGTGCTTCGCAACGAGCAATACGCGCTTGCGGTATCAGCGCTTCTTCGCGCTGTAGACATGCTCGGGTCCTGGAAAGGCACGACTGCGCACATCCATAGCATAGGCCTTGAAGGCCGCGTCGGCATTTTCGCGCAAGCTTCCGTATTTCTTGACGAATTTCGGTGTCCAGTCGAACAGGCCCAGCATGTCCTGCATGACCAGCACCTGACCATCACACGCTGAAGATGCGCCAATGCCAATCGTGGGCGCGGACACCGCTTCGGTCACTTCACGAGCGACATCTTCGGCGACGCCCTCGACCACCATGGCGAAAGCCCCAGCCGCATCCATGGCGCGCGCTTCTTCAAGCACCTTGGCGCGGCTGTCCGCATCGCGTCCCTTGGCCTTGAAGCCGCCATCCGCCAGCGCCGCCTGGGGACGCAGCCCCACATGGGCGACCACCGGAACCGCACGCTCGACAAGATATTGTACGGTTTCAGCCATCTGCACGCTGGTTTCGAGCTTGACCGCGCCGGCCCCGGTCTCCTGCAGCACCCGCACGCAGTTGGCGAAGGCCTGCTCCTTGGATTGCTCATAACTGCCAAACGGCATGTCCACCACGACCAGCGCCTGCTTCGAGCCGCGCATCACCGCCTGGCCGTGCAGGATCATCATCTCGAGCGTGACCGAAATGGTGTTGGGCAGGCCATGGACAACCATGCCCACCGAATCGCCGACCAGGATCAGATCGGTGTGCGGATCCATCACCGACGCCATGGGCGCGTCGTAAGCGGTCAGGGACACGATGGGCTCTCCGCCCTTGCGGGCGCGAATGTCCGGCGGCGTCAGACGTTTGACGGTAGCTTGTGTTTGAGCGGACATGACGGCGTCTCCCTAGATCGTCAGAGAGGCGCAGCCTATCGCGCTTTCGCAGGCGCACAAGTCAGCCTGTTTCACTGTCGTGTGTCCGGATCAGATCGCGCTGCGCATGCCCGGCAGAACCCAGGCGAACCCCAGCGCCATCACACCGAACAAGGCCGTGACGATCGCTTCGGGGCCAAAGAAACCCAGCGCCTGGCCGAGCACGCCATTGACCTGATCGGCCGGGATCAGCCCCACCAGGTTTTCCAGCTGGGTGCCCGCCACCGCCGAGCCCGTGGCGCCGGCGCCGCCGAGCGCCAGAAACCGCATGCGATCGGGATTGGCGAGTCGCTTGTTGACCTGCTCGACAAAGACCGGATCCTCCTGAGGCGGCGCGACCTCGGCGAACATCGCCGAAAGCTCCGCGTCAAAGGCGTCATCATTCATGGGATCAAGATCGTCCGTCATGCCGCCGCCTCCTTCCGTTCGAACCAGGCCTTGAGTTTGGCCTTGCCGCGATTCACATGGCTCTTCACCGTGCCCAGGGGAAGCCCTGTGACTTCCGCCGCGTCAGAATGCGACAGCCCTGACGCATAACACAAGATCACACAGGTGCGCTCTTCCTCGCCCAGCGTGGCGAGGCCGCGATCCAGATCCACCCGGGCGCCGCCATCGGCGGGCGCCTGGTGGGTCTCCATGGGTTGGGCCTTGAGCTTTTCCATCGTCTTGTCGATCGCCTTGCGCTTGCGCGCGCTCATCAAAAACTCGGTATAGGCGATCCGGCACAGCCAGGCCTTGAACGTCCCTGCCCCGGTATAGGCGGACATCTTGTTATAGGCCTTGATGAACGTTTCCTGCGCCAGATCGTCGGCGAGGGCGGCGTTGCGGCACAGGCGCATCAGCACGGCGCGCACAGCGGACTGGTGGCGGGAGACCAGAGAGGAAAACGCCCTCTGATCCTTGCCCGCGATCACCATCGCAATCAGTTCGCCGTCACTGGGCGTCATGCCCTGCACTCCTCGTCGTCAGACCGGTTCAGTCCTGGTCTTTTTTCTTCGAGAACAGACCAAAGAGGATCAGCACAATGCCGATGAAGCCCGGGAAGGCTGCAATTGCGGTCATGATAGACAGAATGTCCTCATCAGGCTCCATGCCGCTGACGGCAAAGCCCAATACGATCAGAGCCGCCGCCACAGCCAGCAGGATTGAACCCGATTTCAGATCGCCGCCCTTGGGCTTTTCCTGAACGCCCAACGCCTTGATGGTTTCCGGCTTGAGTTCCTGACCCGAGCGGATCGCTTCCTGGACCGTGGCCAGAACCGCTTTGCGACGCGATGCGGACCCTGCGACATTGATGGCGACAATCGCCACCACCATCCCGAACAGGCCCAGCGGCACCAGAATATCTTCCATGATCAACCTCCAGAATGAGGACGCTGTGTTCGCGTCCGATACCGCTTAGATGCCGGGTGCGGCGCGATTGGATGCAAACTCTACGACAGCAACGCCAAAAAGCTGCATGTGGAAATACGCAATGAGAGCCGCCGAGAGCAAACCGAGCAGGATTGCGGTCAGATCCGCCCACAAAACGCCCGGCCGCGCGAAGTGCCCGCCGGACCAATAGCCCTCGACCAGCAAGATCAGCGACCAGCCGGCGAACGCGCCGAACAGGATGATCGAGGCCAGCTCGCCATTGGCCATAAGGTGAGACCCCGACCACAGGAACACGCCCAGCGTCATCGGGTGACGGGTGACAGAGCGGATATGGCTGGGCAGATAGGTTGCGAAAATCAGCACCAGGGAGATCGGCACGGCGATCAGCGCCACGGTGCGGGTCCAGGCGGGCGGCCACCAGATCGTCACCGACGGGTGAGCCAGGATCTGACCATAAATAATAAGCGTCAGGCCGATCGTGCTGATGACGGAATAGAATATCGCGAAAAGCGCTTCACCGGTCACCTTGACCATAAGCGCCTTGATCCCCAGGACCCGTGTCAGATGCACCCCGATAAAGATCACGAGGCCCGTGATTAGCACGCCCATAAGCCGCCCTCCCCTTGAGCGCGAGAAGTCTAAACCGACTCTCTTCTCGCTGGCGAGTGGGCTTGGCCATGTGCGGCGTCTGGTCAGATTGAAGCGCGCCCGTGCAGCTTTATTTTCATGGCCGAGGAGGCCCCATGTCGGATCTGTTGCGTTTCCTGTTGCGTCACGCCGTGCTGGGCATGGCGATGGGGATTGCGTTCACTGCCGTGATCCTGGTGCTGGACATCGGCCAGATCCGCAGCCTGACGGAAGGCGACGCCACCGGAACAGGGGTGCGTCTTCTTCTCGCCTTCTTCATCGGGTCTACCTTCGCCAGTCTTCAGATGGGAATCGCCGTCATGTACGCACCGCCGGGCGGTGATGACGACGACCGGGGGGCTGGCGAAGACTGACCGCCTTTCCCATCTGTCCAATTCGTAATGCGCACGCGCTGTGTGGACGGTTTCGCTCGCGCGGGCCTGTCGCCTATGGTGTGCGCCAATTGACTCTGTATCCTTTGGGAGGGGATTTCATGCGTTCTCTGCTTCTCGCCGCCGCCAGCGGCCTTGCACTCGCCGCCTGCAGCCAGCCGGCGGACACCTCTGCAGACACCGAGACCACCGCATCACAGGCCGGCGACGCCCAGATGCAGGACATGGCCGCATCCGCCGAAGCGGAAACCAGCAACCCGCTGGTCGCCGAATGGTCCGGCCCCTATGGCGGCGTGCCCGCCTTTGACCAGATGGATCTCGATCATCTGCGCGAAGCGCTTGAAATCGGCATGGAGCGCAGCCGCGCCGAGATCAACGAGATCGCCAACAATCCCGAGCCTCCGACGTTCGAGAACACCATTGTGGCCATGGAGCGCGCTGGCGACACGCTGGACCGCGTCTTTGTCTATTACGGCATCTGGTCGTCGAACATGAGCTCGCCGGAATTCCGGGAAATCCAGCGCGAAATGGCGCCGGTCCTGTCGGCTTTCTTTTCCGAGACCACTCAGAACGAAGCGCTGTTCGCCCGCATTCAGGCGGTCCATGACAGCGACGAGATGGACACGCTGCGTCCCGATCAGCAGCGCCTGGTCCAACTGACCTATGACGGCTTCGCCCGCAATGGCGCGACCCTTGAGGGCGCCGAGGCCGAGCGTTACGCCGAAATTCAGGCGCGCCTGGCCGAGCTGCACACCCGTTTCGCCAACAATGTGCTGGCGGACGAGGAAAACTATGTCACCTATCTGAGCGAAGACGAGCTCTCGGGCCTGCCGGACAGCTTCATCACCGCCGCGGCCAACCTGGCCGCCGAGCGGGGCCGCGAGGGCGAGTACGCCGTGCTCAACACCCGCTCTTCCATGGATCCGTTCCTGACCTATTCAGACGAGCGTGATCTGCGCGAGGAAGTCTGGCGCACCTATTACAATCGCGGCGACAATGCCGACGAGTACGACAACAACGCCATCATCGCCGAGATCCTGCAGCTGCGCGACGAGCGCGTGGGGCTTCTGGGCTATGACAATTACGCCCAATGGCGTCTCGAGAACCGCATGGCCGGCAATCCGGAGAATGCGCTCGAGCTGATGGAGACGGTCTGGCCGGCCGCCATCGCCCGCGTCGAGGAAGAAGTCGCCCAGATGCAGGCGCTGGCCGATGAGCGCGGCGACGACATCACGATCGAGCCCTGGGACTATCGCTACTACATGGAAAAGGTGCGTCAGGCCGAATACGACCTGAACTCCGAAGAAGTGAAGCAGTACTTCAACATCGAGAACCTGCGCGAAGCCATGTTCTTCGTGTCGGGCGAGCTGTTCGGCTTCGCGTTTGAAGAGATCACCGACGGCTCGGTGCCGGTCTTCCATCCCGATGTCCGCGTCTGGGAAGTCACGGACAACGAAAGCGGCGAGCATATCGGCCTGTGGTATCTTGACCCCTATGCCCGTCAGGGCAAGCGCTCGGGCGCCTGGGCGACCAGCTATCGCGGTCACACCACCTTTGACGGTGAAGAAACTGTGCTGTCGTCCAACAACTCCAACTTCATCAAGGGTGCGCCCGGCGAACCGGTGCTGATCAGCTTTGATGACGCGACGACCTTCTTCCACGAAATGGGTCACGCCCTGCACGCCCTGTCCTCCAACGTCGCCTATCCGACACTGAATGGTGGCGTTCGCGACTACACCGAGTTCCAGTCCCAGCTGCTGGAGCGTTGGGTGCTGACCGAGCCGGTCATCGAGAACTATCTGCGCCACGCCGAAACCGGCGAGCCGATGCCGGATGATCTGGTGGCCCGCATCCGCGCCGCCTCCACCTTCAACCAGGGCTTCGCGACCACCGAATACCTGGCCTCCGCACTGGTGGACATGTACCTGCACACCGCCGATCCCGAAGGTCTTGATCCCGATGCGTTCGAGCGTGAAACGCTGGAGCGTCTGGGCATGCCTGAAGAGCTGCCGATGCGTCACCGCACCCCGCACTTTGGGCACATCTTCTCCGGTGAAGGCTATTCGGCTGGTTATTACGGCTATATGTGGGCTGACGTTCTGACCTCGGACGCCACCGAAGCCTTCATGGAAGCCCCGGGCGGCTTCTATGACGCTGAGATGGCGGAACGTATGGTCCAGTATCTGTTCGCGCCACGCAATTCGGTCGATCCGGCGGAAGCGTATCGCGAGTTCCGCGGCCGCGACGCCACGGTCGAGCCGCTGATGCGCGACCGCGGCTTCCCGGTGCCGGGTGAAGAGGAAGACGGCGAATAAGCCGACCTCAGTGCGACAAGACAAGGCGGGCGGCTCATCGAGCCGCCCGTTTTGCATTCAAAGCCCGAGCATCGTCAGGATCAGGGCCGTCCAATAGAGCCCGGCTCCGAAAATCAGATGCGTCAGGACCGTCTGCACACGCGCCATCCAGGGCGCAGGCGTCAGCGATGCGAAGGCGCCCCGGCCCAGCGCGGGCTGCAGGATCACAAAGGGCGCTAGCGACGTCACCGCGCCATAGACGAGCGCTGGCCCCGGATCGGGGCTGAACCGCCAGCTTTCGCCCACTAACACCAGGAACACCGCGGCGTAGAATACGCCGATCCCATAGTGCAGCGTCCAGCCAATCCAACGCTCTAGGGCTGTCAGCGGCGCGCCCTGCCCGGGGCTCACACTGACCCGCCCTGCGGGCACGCCCGCCAGCCATCGCGCAAGCCAGCCATAATCGAGCATGGGCGCGCCAGTCAGCCTCCACCGCGCCACAGCCCAGCCATCCATGATCAGGCTTGCGCCCAGCCCCAGGACCACACTGTCGATGAACAGACCCGACATCAGCTACACGCGCTTTCTGGCGCCTCGGCGCTGATCACCCAGCAGCTCGCCGTAAAGCAGATGCGATCCTCAACGACATACGGGGCGTAAGCCTGGCGCAGACAGTCCAGCAAGGCCGTCTGAAGCGCCGGTTCGAGCTCCTGATATACCAGCCCCACCGCGCCCAGCCGCGTCATGTACAGCTCCAGGGCGCTGGCGGCGAAACAGGCAGGAAAGTCCACCGGCTCGAACGTGATAGTGCGCCAGCCAGCGTGAGCCAGCAGAGGACGGACCGCATCAGGATCGGCAAAGGCGAAGGGGCCGACCGCTCCATCCTGACGCCGGTTCAGCTCCGGCAGCATGTGCTCGGCGGCGCGCTCGGCCGCAGTCAGAAAGCCGTTCTCCCGCGCGCTGCGCCAGACGACCAGACGCATCGCCCCGCCCGGTCGCGTCGCTCCCAGCAGATTGACGAAGGCCGCGGCCGGGTCCTTGAAGAACATCACACCGAACCGGGAGGTGACGAGATCGAACCGGGCCTGTTCGAACCAATGGGTCTGGGCATCGTCCTGGACGAACTTGGCAGCGACGCCAGAGCGGGCCGCGCGCTGACGTGCCTGCTCGATCAGCGGCGCGGATATATCAACCCCAAGACATTCGCCTGTCGCCTCAGCGATCTGCAAGGTCGTCGCGCCCGCGCCGCAGCCCACGTCGAGCACGCGTCTGGCGCCCAGTTGGACCGCTTGCTGAGCGAGATAACCGGCGATCTCGGAAAACATGTCATCCAGAACGTTCTGGGCTTCGACCCAGGCGCGTCCGGCCGGTCCATTCCAGATCTGCGTCTGGTCCGGGGGGTGAGTGTATCTGCTGGACATGAAAACTCCTGAAAAGAAATTGCGAACAACTCGCAATAGGAGCAAGGTGCCACTTCAAGCGAACTTGAGGTCAAGCCATGCCCGATCTTGATATCAGCCAAGTGGCGCGCCAGACCGGCCTGCCCGCGTCCACCTTGCGCTATTACGAGGAGCGCGGACTGATCCGCGCCATTGGTCGGCGGGGCCTGAAACGTCTGTTTGACCCTTCAATCATTGAACGTCTGGCCCTGATCGCCCTGGGACAGGCGGCCGGTTTCAGCCTGTCCGAAATCGCGGTCATGTTCGGAGAGGCCGATGAGCCGCGTATCGAGCGAGGCAGGCTGTTGGCGAAGGCGGACGAACTCGACCAGACCATCAGGCGGCTCACCGCCATGCGGGACGGGCTGCGCCATGCCGCCGACTGTCCGCATCCGCGGCATATGGACTGTCCGAAATTCCAGCGCATTGTGAATGCGGCGGCGCGTGGCGCACTCTCCCGGGTTCAACCCGCACCGCTCAAACCGCACCCGACGCCCCGTTGATCACGACCCAGATCAGCACGAGCGCCCATTCGGTCATGCGCAGGACGAATGACAGGAACGGCGCCTTGGCGCCGCCCTGCCCGTTTACACGACGCCGCATACCGGATCAGAACCGGCGCATGACGCCAAGAAACAGCCCGGCCGAGCTGTCATCCGCCATGAGCGGGCTGTCGGTGACATCAGAGCTGTAGAAATCCGCTTCCACGCCGCCGATCAAGACGGTCCGCTCGGTCAGTTGATAGCGAGCCTGAAGCCCCAGATTCGGCGTCCAGACCCCGCCCGAGGGCGCGCCAGGCGTCTCGCCGAACTCGTAAACCCGTCCATTCTGGGCCTCATTGCGCCCGATCCCATACAACCAGGTGGACAGGTCCGCATCACTCCAGACCGCGCCAGCGGAGGCTTCAAGCTCCAGCTTCCGCGTGGCGGCCACGCGCCAGCCCATGGCCAGATCCACCGACTGGCCGCCAGACTGATCACTGATATCAACCAGGTATTCCGCGCTGACGCTGAAGGCGCCCTGATCCAGGCTGAGCCGGAAGCCGGCATCCACGCCGACATCGCGGTCGAGATGGTCAAAGAGCTCGGTCTCATCCGGATCGACAAGTGGAATGCGCGGGCTGATGCGGGCATGAAGCTGCACCGCTCCGCCATCCAGAGCCGTCCAGCTCAGCCCGCTCAGATCGATATTGAGGCGTCCCTGCTGGAACACGAACAAGGGCAATCCGCCCAGCGCCACATCATCCTTCGCGCTTTCATACGGATTGGTGACGGCATAAGCGCCCGCGCCAAGCATGAGGACGCGTCCAGGCGCGCGCTCATCAGACTGGGCGGAAGCGGAAGCAGGCAGAGCGACCGCCGCCAGAACAAGGGCGGCGCCCGTCAGGAGTTTTGTCATGACATGTCTCTTATATTGGGGGAGATGACATGTCGGCTCTATCAAGACTGCATCCGGCAAGCGTCCGATCGGGCACGATCAGACCTGTGCGGTGTCCGAACGGGACGGGTCGGACACGGCTCAGCTGTCGCGAAACGCGCTCGGCGGCTGCCCGGTCACCTTCCTGACGGCGAGGTTGAAGGTGGAGCGCGAGTTGAAACCCACATCATAGGCGATCGTCAGCAGGGGGTCAGACGTCCGGGCGATACGCGTCACCGCCTCTTCCACCCGCAAGCGGTTGATATAGTCAAAAAAGCTCACGCCCAGATGGCCATTCAGGCTCTGAGACAGATGGTTGGGACGCACCGCAAGCCGCGACGCCAGCGTGCTCAGCGACAACATGGGATCGCGATAGAGCTTGTCTTTGAGCATGAGGGCTTCGAGCCGCCCCGCGATTTGCGCCTGACGTTCAGCCGATAGCGCAGATCGCGCGTACTTCTCGACTGGCTGCACAGCCTGGGGCGCATCTGACGGATCCTGATAGACCGGCTTCTGCCACAAGCCGTACAACCCCACCGTCACAATCCAGAGCCCCTCCACGAGCGCATCGCCGAGATCGGTGACCGGATTCGAGATCATCGGAACCGGCAGGAAGGTCTTGATCGCACCCCAGCCCCACGCGGCCAGCATCAGCAACAGAACCGCGCGCAGCCAGGACAGGGTCCGGTTCTCGATATTGGAAAAGATGTGCCGAACGGTCTGGAGATTGCGGGTCAGCACCCAGAACGCGACGCCCAGATATCCCAGCGTCAGCAGCAGGAACAGGCCGCTGAACGCCACAACCACGACAAACGCGAGCGGACTTTCAGCCTCGCTCAGCCCGTACACGCTGTGGCGAATGGCGCCGGGCAACACAAAGAAACTCAGGCTCGCGACAAAGGCGGCCAGCGCCGGACCCCAGACAAGAATACTCAGTCGAGCAGGCCAGACCGCCTGGGGCGGGCGCGTCATGTCCAGCACATAGATCAACAGAACCGGCCCATAAAACAGCCGGAAGGGCCACAGGACCCCAACAAGCGCAGGCGCATGCTCGTATAGGCCTGACTGCTCGAACAGCAACTCCAGTCCGGACAGCGCGCTCAGGACCAGAAACGCGGCCAGCGCCTTACGCGCGTGCCGTGGGTGAGTGTTGGTTTCTCGACGGTCCAGCAACCACAGCTGGAGCGCCGCAAACAGCGCGATACCCGCCGCACCGGCTGAAATGAACTGCACCCAGAGCTCGATCATTTCCAAGCCGTCCCGCCATCCAAGAAGGGCCGAAGAGTGGCGGCGATCAGATGGGCTGGCAATCACCGCATTGCAGCCCGCCCGGGAGAATCCGGCCGGGTCCTCGAACCCGGCCGGACAGCGCCTAGAACGGCAGGTCTGTGAGATCGGGCAGTGGCGCGATGATGCGCTCCCCGTCCACCGTCTCCCCAGCCATGAAGCGGTGCATGACGGCGTGCACCTCCGGCGTCGTCATGAACAGGTTGTGTCCTGCATTCTCGACGATCACCCAATCCACATTCGCCATGCCGGACAGCGCCTCGCGCTGGCTGTCGGGATAGGTGCGGCCATCGAGCGTGCCCGACAGGAGCAGGATGGGCGTATCGCCGACAGGGGCTGCACGGAAATCGTCATCCAGTCCGAAACCGCTCCACACCCCGTTCAGCTGGGGCATCGGAAAGTTCAGATAGGCGCCCAGAAGCGATGTCCGCGCTTCGTGTTCAACCCGGGTCAGGCGCGCCTCGCTGATCCCCGACGCCAGGTCCATGGCGGTGGACATCGGGCGCAAGATGATCGGCTGGCCCAGCTCGTAGAAGCGTCCCACGATCCCGGACGCGATGAAGGCGCTGTCCGCCTGGTCAATCTCGGCATACATGGCGAGCACGATCGCCGCAAAGCCCGGATCCGAGATCAGACCGGACGCCATCTGTTGCAGATCCCGGCGTTGCAGCAAGAACGGATGTACGCCCTCACGGGTCTGCACCTGAATCATCATGGGCTCGGCCTCGAGCTTGGCATGCACCCGCGCCATCAGGCCCGCAATATCGGGATAGGTCGCAGCCGCCGCCGGCTGGGTGTTCACAGCCGCCTGCAGCCTTTCAATATAAGCCTCTGTCTGTGATGGCAGTTTGACGGTCTGATCGAGCCCTTCCGCGCTGGCCAGAATGGCGCGATCGATCTCGTCCGGTATCGTCTTGAGCGCCGCCATGGCCAGGTGCGTGCCATAGGAAATGCCCCACAGCGTCACCTGTTCTGCGCCCAGATGGGCGCGCAGATCGGAAATGTCCTCAACGCTCTGCGCCGTGGTGTAACCGTCGATCTCCACACCTTGCTCATGCCAGAACACCCGGCATTCCAGCGCAGCCTGACGATAGGCGTCCGCGAACTCGGCATCCGTGGTGGGTTCGGTTTCCGGCACGGCCACATGGGACACGCAGCTGGGCAAGTCATTGCTCGACAGGCCCGTGCCGCGCTGGTCAAAGGCGATCACATCGCCATGCTGACGCATCTGCATGAACAGCTCGAAGCGCTGCGCGCGCGCCGTGCCGGTGCCCGAGCCGCCCGGCCCGCCGGCGAGATAGACAATCGGAGCGCCGTCCGCGCCGTCGAGCGCGGGAAACCGCACATAGCCGATCTCGATCATCCGGCTGTCCGGATTGCTGCGATCCTCGGGCACCGTGAACGCGCCCTGAAAGGCATCGACCGACGCGCCCTCTTGGCTGGTGAAGGTGATGGGCTCTTCCGCCGAAGCGGCGCCGACGAGCGCGATAGCGGGGATGAGGGAGAGAAGTCCTGACCGCATGATTGTCTCCATAATTGGCCTCCCGCTCTTGCGGCGGGACATCCGGCATGGTTGTTCCATGTCCCGGCTTCGTCAGGCGCCTATCGGTGAACGGCGCGGTCGGATCGACGAATGGCGCCCCTGACCCTGACTGCAAGATGACCCGAATTGTCCTGATCCTTTGCGCCCTGGCGCTCACCGTGCTGGCGCAGGGCGCCGCCTGGGGCCAACACACAATCAGCCTGACGGACGCGCCCTTCACGGCCTGCCCGGCCGCGAGCGGGACACAGGGCCCGCCCGACTTCTCCGCGGCGGATTGTGAAATCCTGCGTTTTTACGATCTCGACCCGCAGGGCCGGCATCTCTGGGTACGCACCCAAGTCTTCCTGGACCGCGCCTGGATCGACTCGCCGGGACCCAAAGGGGTCTACCTGTCTGGGCTCGCCGCCAGCGACATCCATCTCAATAGCGTCCGGATCGGGACGAACGGCATCCCCGGCGCCTCGGCCGCCGAGGAAAATCCCGGCCTGATCGACTACGCCGCCCACGCCCCCAGAGACTTGTTCCGGGTCGGGGAGAACACGCTGACCTTTCAGATGTCCTCCCATCATGGGTTCCTGACCCTGACCGCTCCCATGCAGGGCGCGTTCCTGGCCGAATACGGCTCTCCGACGGATCGCATTCTCAGCCATTACTGGCGCAGCCTGATCATGTTCGGCGTTTTTGCGCTCGGCGTTCTGGTGTTCGCCGCCATGGCGGCGAGAGCCGAGGACCGCGAGGAAGCCGTCATCCTCGCCATTCTGAGCGCCGCGCTCGGCGCGCAATTGTTGATAGAAGCGGCGCGCGGGCTGATCAGCTACCCCTATCCTCTTCATGACATCCGACTGGTCGGCATCGTCGCCAGCGCCCTGCTCACCTCGCTCAGCCTGATCGCCTTCGCGCTCAAGCGGTTCACTGCGCTGGCGCTCAGGACCCGTCTCGCCGCGCTCGGCGCCGGCGGGCTGGTTTTGCTGCTCCCTGTGTTCCTGACCCGGGGCTTTGACGGCAAGACCTGGGCGGTGCTTGCGCTGGCCCTGGCGCTGTGCGCCCTGCTTTGCGGCTATCAGGGCCTGAAAGGCCGTCGGGATGCACTGGCTTTTGCCGGCGCATTCGCCCTTGCTGCGCTCATCGCGGTGTTCACCCACAGCGCCTTCATCGACTTTCACCTGTTCTGGCTGGCCGGCCTGTTCCTGATCACCCTGTTTGTCCAGCAGGCGCTGACCTTGCTGCGCGAACAACGCATCCGCCTGTCAGAAACCCGTCGCGCCGAAGCCCTGGACGCCGCGCTCGCCCTGGCGCGACAGGCGGCCGATCCCGCCACCTTGCAACTCGATAGCGGCGGTCGCACCGATTATGTGCGCACCCAGGAGATCACCCGGATCCAGGGCGCCGGCGATTATGTGGAGCTGCATTACGAGGACGGGCGCTGCGTGCTCTACAGCCTCACTATGGCGCGGCTCGAAGCGCAATTGCCCCCCACCTTCCTGCGCGTGCATCGCTCTCATATCGTCAATACCGCCCATGTCGAGACGCTGGAGCGTGAACCGGGCGGCGGAGGTCGCCTGATCCTGCGCGCGGGCGGCGAGGTTCCGGTCAGCCGCCGCATCCTGCCCCGGGTCAAGAACGCGTTATCTGATCCCGACGCGGTCAAGCCCGTCTAAGGGAACCATCGCGTACGACACTCGTTAGCCTGTCAGTCAAAAGCGGATGACAGGCCGAACATGATCCTACTGGCAGCCCTGTTGCTCGGGTTACTCACGGGCGCACGCACCTTCATGGCGCTGGCGCTTGTCAGCGGCTATGCGCTCGTTATCGCGCCCGATCCGTTGATTGAGTCCTTCGCCTGGCTGAGCGAGTGGTGGGCCTTCATCCCCCTGATCGCCCTGGCCGGTCTTGAATTGTGGGGCGACAAGCAACCGCGCACCCCGTCACGCACCCGGATCGGCGGCGTGCTGGCGCGCCTGATCGCCGCCGCCGTTGCGGGCGCCGCCCTGGGCGGCATCCCCGCCGCCATCGCGGGCATAGTGGGGGCTGCGGGCGGCGCCTATGGCTGCGCCTACGCACGCAATGTCCTGTCGAAACGGTTCAAATCTGACCTGCAAGCGGCGCTGGTCGAGGATGCCTTCGCGATTGGCGGAACCCTCGCCGTGCTGATCTTGCTTGTCTGATACCCCCACTCGGCGCGCGGTTGAAGCGGTCTGGCGCGCTCTTACGTCTTACGCACCGATCCCAAGACTGTCCTGTCCCCCAAAGGAGCTCCCCCATGAATGTCCTGATGGTCCTCACCTCCCATGACGAACTCGGCGACACCGGCGAAAAGACCGGTTTCTGGCTCGAGGAATTCGCCGCGCCCTATTACGCCTTCAAGGATGGCGGCGCGAAACTCACCCTCGCCTCGCCCAAGGGCGGCCAGCCCCCGCTTGACCCTAAAAGCGATGACGAAAGCGCCCAGACCGAGGACACTCGCCGCTTCAAGGCGGACGAGGACGCCCAGAAAGCCCTCGCCAACACCGTCAAGCTCGACACTGTGAACTCCGAAGACTTCGACGCCGTGTTCTATCCCGGCGGTCACGGCCCGCTTTGGGATCTCACCAATGACGAGGATTCCGTCGCCCTGATCGAGGCCTTCTGGAAAGCCGACAAGCCGGTGGGCGCAGTATGCCACGCGCCGACGGTCCTGCTGAACGTCAAGGATGAGCACGGCAATCCGCTCGTCAAAGGCCGCAAGGTCTCCGCCTTCACCAATTCAGAGGAAGAGGCTGTGGGCCTGACCGATGTCGTCCCGCATCTTCTGGAAGACGCCCTCAAGGAACAGGGCGCGGATTATCACAAGGGCGATGACTGGGCGCCGTTCGCAGTGTCCGATCACCGCCTGATCACCGGCCAGAACCCGGCCTCCTCCAAGCCGGTGGCCGAAGCGATCCTCGCCCAGCTCAAGATCGGCTAGGCGGTCCGCCTGAACGACAAAGCCCCCGCTGGCGCGCCGGCGGGGGCTTTTTCATGATCTTCAGACAAAAGGGGTTCAGGCGTTCCGGCGACGACCGCCCGTGGCGATGCCCGAGACAAAATAGGCCAGAGCGAGCACGCCCAGACACGCTGCGGCGACATAGAATTCGGCGTCATAAGCGCCCAGCGCGCCCGTATAGCCCAGGATGGCGAAGACCCCGGCCAGGCCCGTGAACAGGGTCACCAGGAACCCCGTCGCGCCGTTCTGGGGCGCAGGGGTCTCATCCTCGCCCTGCTCCATGGCCCGGATCTCCGCCAGCAATGACCGGGGCGGTTCCTGCCCCGATTTCGCATAAGCCTTCAGAAGCTCGAACCGGGCCTGTGCCCGCTTGGTCTCCATCAGGCTGTTCCAGCCTGCGAGCAGCAGGAAGCCGAACGGAAAGAGCAACCACCAATAGGCGCTGAAAAGGGTGACGACGCTGTCCATGGCTGGCTCTCCTGTCTGCTGCGCGCCAGGGGCGGCGCGTCCTGACTGACCGGTGCTTTAGGTCAGCTCAGACAGGATGGCGTCAAAGCGAGCCGCGTCACAGGGAGAGGTGTCACCCTCCGGGCATGACACTTGTCATGTCCGCTCCTCGGCGCAGGCGCACTCAGTAATGCGGTGGCTTCTCATTTCCCGGCGCCGGAAGCCCCGCCTCCAGCTCCGCAATGCGGTTGTCAGACTGGCTCAAACGCGCTTTGAGCGCTTCGATCTCGCGGGTCTGACGGGTCAGAACCTCGGACAGGTCATCGAGCATTTGCTGCTGCTCGGCGACATGGATTTCAAGACGGTCGATACGGTCGGAAGTCATGGTCGATCACCGTGAAATCTGGAGGGTTTGTGACGAAGAAGGCCAAGGCCCCGAACGAGCCTCTGACCTGACACGCATCTTAATTCGCTCTGCCTCAGCACTCCAGCCCCTGGTCCGTGTGCGCTTCAGTCTTCAAGGGCATTGCCGTTACGCTCGGACCGTGTGTGGGCCTGGTACTGCTTCGGGCTCAACCCCGTCGAACGCCTGAACCAGCGCGAAAAGGCGGCCGGCTCGGAAAAGCCGACCAGATAGGCCGTTTCCTTCACCGATGAGCCGGTCTGGTCAAGATAATCCATCGCCACCTCGCGGCGCAATTCCGCCAGGACCTTGCGAAAGCTCGTGCCTTCCGCACGCAGTTTGCGAAACAGCGTCTGACGCGTATAGCCAAGCCGTCCGGCGATTGTTTCTGAGCTCACCTCGCCCGTGTGCAGCACGCCGAGCAATTCCGCTTCCAGCGCCGCCCGGATCGTCGGCGCCGTGGTCAGCGCGTCCATCAACGTGTCCGCGCGTTCTTTCAGCACGCCATGCACATAGCCATCGTTCTGCGCCACGGGCCAATTGGCCACTTCGGGGTGAAGCTCAAGGGCGTTCTGAGGCGCGCCAAAGCTCACCGGACACTGGAACACGTCTTCACAAACGCGGGCATGGGGCGGCTCGGGGTGCATGAACGACACCGACAAGACATGAGACTGGGCCAGAAAGCGTCTGGGTCCGCATGTGAGACGGATGAAGTCCATCTCCACAAGATCGGGATAGAGACGCGATGACATACGGCGGTCCACCATGAACAGGCGACCGTCCCGAATATCCAGCTCCATCCCGCCACCGGGATCCTGCTCCTTCAGATGAAGCGCCAAGCGTCCATAGCGTTGCATCTGTCGAAACGCCTCACCCATGTCCGGCGCCGATTCCATGATCAGCGCGACAATGGAGATTCGCGACATGGCGATGTCTTGGGCGAAGCGCACGATCAGGGCGGGATCCCCCAGCGCGGTTTTCGCAAAATCCAGCATGTCGATATAGGCGCTCAGGGGAATGCGGCTGTCAGGGTCCATGAGAGCGGCTTCGCGCACCCCCGTACGCTCGAGAATGCGCGCGCGCTGAAGGCCCTGCTGATCCGCATAGTCCAGGAAGCCGCTGAAGAGGCTGGCCGAAACCGTCGCGCTCCGCACAGTGTTACGTTCGATCATGTCATCGATACCTACGATCATCGCAAGCGAGAGCGCGTTCCTGAATCCTGCCGATACGGAAACACCCCGTCTCGGAGGAGATGAATGCCGCCCCTGTCCTTAGCGCGACTGTATGCCCTGCGCGCCTGTTTTGTCCTCTTCATCGTTGGAATCGGACTGGAATTCTGGCCCGTGCTGGTCCGGGAGGGCGCGTGGCTTCCCGTCATGGACGGCGCAGCGCTCGCCATGCTGTCAGCGCTCGGCCTGCTGTCGATCATTGGCCTGATCTCCCCCGTCGCCATGATCCCGGTCCTGCTCGTGGATATCGTCTGGAAGGCGCTCTGGATGGTCTTTGTGGCGGTTCCCCGCTGGCAGGCCGGCGAGATGGGCGAAGCGCATATGAGCGCTTTTTATGCCTGTCTTGTGGTCCTCCCCGTGGTCCTTGCACTTCCATGGCGCAGCCTGGCGGCGGCTTATTTCACTCGCCCCGAGCGGTGGAGATGAGCATGCGCGGACACCTCCTCTTCATCAGTGTGTTGGCGATGCTGGCGCTGTTACCGTCCGCATCGGCGGAAACGCTCCAGCTCGCCGAAGATGCACCCGTCTGGAAACGGGCCGGAGCGGCGCTCCTTCTGTACGGCCATGTGGGCGCAGGCGCGATCGGTCTGGCCTCTGGCGCCTTGGCCATTCTCTCGCCCAAGGGCCGCCCCGTGCATCGCGCGGCGGGCAAGGTTTTCCTCATCTCGATGGCGGTCTGTTACGTGATCGCAGCGGTCGTCGCGCCGTTTCTGACCCAGGACCGGCTCGTCAATACGATCGCGGCGCTGATGGCGCTGAACCTGCTGGCGACAGGCTGGCTGGCCGTAGGACGGCCCGCCGCCGCTTTCGGCTGGCCCGTGTGGGCGAGCCTGTGCGCCTCTCTGGGCTGCGCGGGCGCCGCCGGTTACGCGATCGCCGCGGGTCTGAACGTTACAGTCTCCGGCGCGGACGGCCTGCGCTTCGTGCTGGTTTCAGGCGCCTTGGCGGCTCTGGGCGATGCGCATGTCATCCTGAGCGGATCCATGACGGGCAAGGCCCGCATCCTGCGCCATCTCTGGCGGATGTGCATGTCGCTCTTCATCGCGGCAGGGTCGTTCTTTTTCGGCCAGGCGCAGGTTCTACCCCAAGCCATCATCGACACGCCGCTGCAGTACGTCCCGGCGCTCTTGCCCTTGGTCGCGATCCCGATCTGGGCAGGCCTTGTCTTCTTTCGCCGACGCCGCACGGCGCCTGCCTGACCCTGTCTCCTCTCCAACAACCGAAAGCCGGATCATGATCACGACCGTATTGATCGCCATCGCCGCCGCATGGCCTGCCCCCCTCTCGCAAGCCTTGGCCCCCTCAACGGAAGAGCGCCGGGCCAGCTTCGAGCTGGAAGTCGTATCTGACGATTTCCGCGCTGTCGGCGCCGTTCGGACCGGAGAGACACCGTCGCTGACCATTGTGGATGCGAACGTGCCCGACACCGAAGCGCGGGACCGGCTCATGCAGGATAATGGCGATGATATTGAGGGGCGGATCTGGTGCGATGGATTCGCTTCACAAGTGCCCGATACCGTCACCACGCTGCATGAAGACGAGCTAGAGGCGCGCTATCGCTACAAACCGTCCGAAGCCAGCGCTGAAGACGAGATGGAGCGCAAATTCTTCGCACACTCCATGAGCACCCTGACGGTTCGACGCGACACGATGGACGCCCCCTGGCGCGTATCGGACCTCATCATGACGCTAAATGAACCGTTCAAGCCCAACCTCGCCGCCCGGGTGACGGCAATGGACCTCGCCTTTTCCTGCGTGCTGAGCCCTCATTTCAACGGGCGGAGCTATCGCTCTGAGATGACGATGGATATTGAAGTGGCGGCCCTGTTTCAGACGATGTCGATGAACCAGAGAGTTCTGATCACCAACCTTCGCCCGATCGAAGCGGACGAATGAGCCGACGGTCGAGACCGACATCGGTCATTAGACACTGCCGGGTCTTTCGATGACGAGCACGCGCGTCGCCCCCTGCGGGTGGGCGACGTGCGCGTCTCCGGATTCGGCGTGGAATATATCGCCCTCAGCCATGGGCAAGACCGTGACCTCGCCCTCGGCGTTCCTGACATGCATGTCGAGCTTGCCCTTGAGCAGGACAAACACCTCCGGTCCGTCATTGACGTGCCATTTATAGGGCTGGTCGGTCCAGTGCATGCGAACGGTCGCTGCGTCAAAGCGCTCGATATCCAGAGCCGCCCAGGCGCGATTACCTGTATAGGCGTCCGGCTTGATCAGTCTCATCTGCAGCTCCGTTCAGGGCCGGCCTATTCCCACTCAATGGTTCCCGGCGGTTTAGAGGTGACGTCGTAGACGACCCGGTTCACGCCGCGCACTTCGTTGATGATGCGGGTTGCGACGCGGCCCAGGAAGTCATGATCGAACGGGAAATAATCCGCCGTCATGCCATCGGTGGAGGTCACAGCGCGCAAGGCCAGCACATTGTCATAGGTGCGGGCGTCGCCCATCACGCCGACCGTCTGGACCGGCAGCAGCACGGCGAACGCCTGCCAGATGCTGTCATAGAGCCCGGCTTTCCGGATTTCCTCGATATAGATCGAATCCGCCTTGCGCAGGATGTCGGCCTTGTCCTTGGTCACCTCGCCCGGAATACGGATGGCGAGGCCCGGCCCCGGGAAGGGGTGACGACCGATGAAGCTTTCCGGCAGGCCCAGCTCGCGACCCAGCGCGCGGACTTCGTCCTTGAACAGTTCACGCAGCGGTTCGACGAGCTTCATGTTCATGCGCTCGGGCAGACCGCCCACATTGTGGTGCGACTTGATGGTGACCGACGGGCCGCCGTCGAAGCTGACGCTTTCAATCACGTCCGGATAGAGCGTGCCTTGCGCCAGGAAGTCTGCGCCGCCCACACCCTTGGCCTTGTCTTCAAAGACATCGATGAAGAGCTTGCCGATGGTCTTGCGCTTCTTTTCCGGATCGCTTTCGCCCGCCAGCGCCGAGAGGAAGCGTTCTTCCTCATCCGCGGCCACGAGCGGGATGTTGTAGTGCTCGCGGAACAGGGTCACGACCTGATCGGCCTCGCCCGAGCGCATCAGGCCGGTATCGACGAAGACGCAGGTGAGCTGATCGCCAATGGCTTCGTGGATCAGCACGGCGGCGACCGAGCTGTCCACGCCGCCGGACAGGCCGCAGATCACCCGGCCCGAGCCGACCTGCTCGCGGATCTTGGCGATCGCCTCTTCCTTGAAGGCGGCCATGGTCCAGTCGCCCTTCATGCCCGCAATATTGTGCGTGAAGTTGCGCAGGATCAGCGCGCCTCGCGGCGTGTTCACCACTTCGGGGTGGAACTGCACGCCGTAAAAGCGCCGGCCCTCATCCGCGATGGCGGCGAAGGGAGCATGGGTGGTCGCGGCGATGGGGTGGAAGCCCTGCGGGATCGCGTTGACGCGGTCGCCATGGCTCATCCACACGCGCTCGAGATGGCCAACCTCGCCCAGGCCTTCAAACAGCGGGCTTTCGGCGACGATTTCGATATCGGCGCGGCCGAACTCGCGTTCTTCCGCCGCTTCCACGCTGCCGCCCAGCTGGGCGCACATGGTCTGTTCGCCATAGCAGATGCCCAGCACTGGCAGGCCGCGTTCAAACACGCTTTGCGCAGCGCGCGGCGTGCCTTCGCCATGCACGGAATTGGGACCGCCCGACAGGATGATCGCCTTGGGCGCAAAGGCGTCCAGGAAGGCGTCGTCCACGCGGTTGAAGGGGTGAACCTCGCAATAGACGCCACTTTCGCGGAGTCGGCGAGCAATCAGCTGGGTGACCTGACTGCCAAAGTCGATCACCAGCGCTTTTTCATGGTGGGCCTGAATCTCGGTCATGGCTGCGCATAGCGCAGACAGGCCGTTTTCGCCAGAGGGTATCCGCACGCAAGCGCGACATGTTTGCGGTGATGGTTTTCCCGCGCGCATCCAGGCGCTATATAATCGGTATGAGTCTGCGCTCCGCCACACCCCTGCCCCAGATCCTGACCGCGATGATCTTCATCGCGTGCTGGACCCTGCAGGTGTGTGCACAACCAGTGACTCCTTCGGGTCAGGACGCCCCCGGCGCCCATGCGCATCATCAGATGAGCGCGCACGCCCATCACGGCGACCAGAGCCAGCAAGCGGACCCCGAGTGTGAACCGAACGCCCTGTGCGGCGCGCCGCTGGTGCTCAATGACGCGCCCCAGTTCGATCTGCCGGTCATCCTGCCCGACGCGCCCAGGCCTGATCTGAAGGCCCTGCGTGACGTGGCCGCGAAGGCGCCGGTCTTTGATCCGAACCGGCCGCGACCGCAGCCCTGGCTAACCCCGGTCCAGCTTTTCACCGTTCAGCTCAATTAAGCCCGGACAGGCGCCCCGCCCCCTTGGCGGACGATGAACCCTGTCTGTTTGATGAGCTGAACGAGCTTCCTGATGATTACGAGACGATCCTGGCTGACCGGCGCCGGCGCGCTGACAGCTGCAAGCCTGACGCCCGGCTGGGCGCAGGCGAGCCGCGCGCTGACCCAGCGCGCCCCCGACGCCCTGACCGGTACGGTCTTCAACCTTGATATCGCCCGCACGCCCTTCCGCGTGGATGGCCGCCGCGATGAAGCGATCACGGTCAATGGCGGCGTGCCCGCCCCGCTCCTGCGCTGGCGCGAAGGCGATGAGGTGACGCTGAATGTCACCAACCATCTCGATGTGGACAGCTCCATTCACTGGCACGGTATTCTCTTGCCGTTCCAGATGGATGGCGTGCCCGGCGTGAGCTTCCCCGGCATTCGCCCCGGCGAGACCTTCAGCTATCGCTTCCGCCTGCGCCAGACCGGCACCTATTGGTATCACAGCCATTCAGGCCTGCAGGAGCAGGAAGGGCTGTATGGTCCGATCATCGTCGATCCGGCCCATCATGATCCGGTCGGCTATGACCGCGAGCATGTGCTGGTGCTGAGCGACTGGACCTTCCTGTCGCCCGAGGCGCTGTTCAACCGGCTCAAGACCAATCCCGAGAGCCTGAACTTCAATCATCGCACGCTGGGGGATCTGTTGGGCGATATGAGCGAGGACGGCGTGCGCGAGGCGCTGTCGGACCGCGCCATGTGGGGCCAGATGCGCATGAAGCCCACCGACATCTCCGATGTGGGGGGCGAGACCTATACCTATCTCGTGAACGGCAAGGGGCCGGACAGCAACTGGACGGGTCTGTTCGAACCGGGCGAGCGGGTGCGCCTGCGCATCATCAACGCCTCGGCGATGACGATCTTCAATTTCCGCATTCCGGGCCTGCCCATGAGCGTGGTGCAGGCGGACGGCCAGAACCTCCAGCCGGTGGAGACCGACGAGCTTCAGATCGGCGTGGCGGAAACCTATGACGTGGTGGTCACACCGCGCCAGGACCGCGCCTTCACCATCATGGCTGAAAGCATCGAGCGGTTGGGCTATGCCCGCGCCACCTTGGCGCCGCGCGAAGGCATGACCGCGGCGGTGCCCGAGCTGCGCGCCGCGCCGCTTCTGACCATGCGCGACATGGGCATGGATCATGGGTCAATGAACCACGGTCAGATGGACCACGGTTCAATGGACCATTCGGGCCATGGCGGACAGTCCGGCCATGCCGCGATGGCGATGGAGGACAGCGCGCCGGTCACCCACAACCACACCGAGGGGCCCGGCGTCGCCAATCTCAACATGGCGCCCATCAGTCGCCTGGATGAACCCGGGATCGGGCTGGAGGATGTGGACCACCGCGTCCTCACCTATTCGCAGCTGCGCAGCCTGGAGACCAATCCCGACCTCCGCGCGCCGGGGCGTGAGATGCAGATCCATCTCACCTCCAACATGGAGCGCTATATGTGGTCGTTTGACGGCGTGCGCTTCACCGAGATCGACGCGCCCATCATCTTCCACGAAGGCGAGCGCCTGCGGGTCTCTCTGGTGAACGACACCATGATGCCCCACCCGATCCACCTTCACGGCATGTTCTTCGAGCTCGTGAATGGCGGCGGCGATCACAAACCGCGCAAGCACACCGTGATCGTCAAACCGGGCGAGCGGCTGGCCTTTGACGTCACCGCCGACGAGCCGGGCGACTGGGCCTTCCACTGTCACCTCCTGTACCACATGCATGCGGGCATGATGCAGGTCGTCTCGGTGCGGCCCGGCCCGATGGACCAGTCAGGCCATGGTGGTCATTCCGGCCATCATCAGCCCGAACCGGCGGCCATGGATCATTCCAGCCATTCCGGACATGGCGGCGGTCATCAGGGCCATCACGCCCCCGCGCCAGAGCCTGAACCGGCGCCGACGCACCACAACCATCACTCCGGTCACCATGGCGGAGGCGCCCAATGATCCGCTCATTCCTTCTGGGCGCGGCCTGCGCCCTTATCGCCGCCCCCGCTTTCGCGCAAAGCCATGACGAGGGTCATGACGAACCGCTATGGAACGCCGCGGACCGGTATTTCGACGCCGATGTAATGGCCCAGGCGCGTCATGACGTGCTGCACCATTCCGGCGCCACGCAACACTCCATGGCGATGCTGGAACGCTTTGAATGGCAGGACCATGACGGCGAGACCGCCCTCAAATGGGAAGGCGGCGTCTGGACCGGCGGCGACATCAATCGCCTCGTCATGAACGTCAAGGGCGCGTATCTGCCTGACGAGGACAGCTTTGACGGCGGCGAG
The DNA here is from genome assembly GCF_030733545.1 of Oceanicaulis sp. MMSF_3324. Classification (GTDB taxonomy): domain Bacteria; phylum Pseudomonadota; class Alphaproteobacteria; order Caulobacterales; family Maricaulaceae; genus Oceanicaulis. Next base: position 125,814 of record NZ_JASHIU010000007.1, on the reverse strand, counting down.
GTGGAGCTTCTCTACAGCCGCGCTGCGACCCGCTATTTCAACGTCCAGACTGGCCTGCGCCATGAGTTCGGCCCGGACGAGACCCAGGGCGTGATCGGGGTCGAGGGGCTTGCGCCCTACTGGTTCGAGGTGAACGCCCATGCCTATCTGGGCGGGGAGGCCGGCGCCGCCATCGAGGCGGAGGTGGAGTACGAAATCCTCTTCACCCAGCGCCTGATCCTGCAGCCGGTCGTCGAGACCCGCTTTGCCTTCGGTGACGCGCCAACGCTCGATCAGGGCACGGGATTTACCGATGTCGAGGCGGGGCTACGCCTGCGCTATGAAATCCGCCGCCAGTTCGCCCCCTATGTGGGCGTCAGCTGGGAGCGCAAGCTGGGCGAAACCGCCAGCCTCGCCCGCTCCCTGGGCGATGAGGTGGAGGAAACCGCCCTCCTCGCCGGTGTGCGCATCTGGTTCTAAACAAAAGGCCCCGGCAACGCCGGGGCCTTTTTTCTTCGATTGATCAGCGCTTACTTCGCCCGCTCCATCACGCAGACATAAAAGCCGTCCGTGCCGGTGCGATGCGGGGTGAGCTGGAGGGCGCCGAAGCGGCCCTCAATGGCCTTCAGGCGATCCTGCGCGCCCTCGGACAGGCGGCCTGACTGGGCCATGGCCTCGCTGGCGGGCACGGGCGTGAATTCGGGGTGCGCCTCAAGGAAGCCCGCCACCCGGTCCTCGTTCTCTTCGGGCAGGACCGAGCAGGTCACATAGACGAGACGCCCGCCCGGTTTGACGAAGCGCCAGGCCTTGGACAGCACTTCATCCTGTTCGGACTGACGGCGTTTGAACGCTTCTTCTTTGAGACGCCATTTGCTGTCCGGACGGCGCCGCCAGGTGCCCGAGCCCGAGCACGGCGCATCCATGAAGACGCAATCGAGCTTGCCTTCGAGATCGCCCAGCGTTTCCGCTTCCTTGCCGTCACGCACCTGCACATTGCGCGCGCCCGAGCGTTGCAGGCGCGGCCAGATCGCGCGCAGGCGACGCCCGTCATAATCCCAGGCGTAAAGCTGGCCGGTGTTTTCCATCAGCGCCGACAGAGCCAAGGTCTTGCCCCCCGCCCCGGCGCAATAATCAAGCACTTGCGCGCCCTTGATATCGCCCGCCGCCAGCGCGGCGAGCTGGGAGCCGATATCCTGCACCTCGACCCAGCCCTTGCCGAAGGCGGGAATGCTCTCAGCGCCCGGCGCCTTGGCGCGCGGATCGGTTTCGGGAATGCGCAAGCCATCCAGCGTCAGGTCAGAGGCCTCAATACCCTTGATCTTGGACGAAACTGCGCCGAACGCTTTTTCCGGTTCGGCTTTCAGGCGGTTCACCCGCAGATCCACCGGCGCCCGACCCGCCATGGCCTGACCTTCGGCGGCGGCATCCGCGCCATAGGCGCGCTCAAAGCTCGGCCCCAGCCATTCAGGCACATCGGCGAGAATATGAAGCGGCGTATCATCAGGCGCACCGTTTGAGAGGCCCGCAATCTCGGCCTCGGTCAGCGGCTCAGGCGCATGCTCATCCCCCTCAAAGGTCGCACTGATTGCGGCTGCATCCATGCCCCAGGCATAGGTCAGCGCGCCCAGCACCAGCGCGCGCGGCGTATCCTCGCCCATCACATGGCGCAGAAAGCCCCGGCGGCGCAGCGCGTCCAGCACCAGGCCCGACATCCAAGCGCGATCGCCCGAGCCTGCAAAGCGATGCGCCTTGCCCCAGTCGCGCAGGGCGTCCTTCACCGGCTGGTGCCGGTTCATCACCGCATCGAGCACTTCTATGGCGCCCGCGATCCGTCCTGCGTCACGCATGGGAAGGTCTCTCTTCTTCTCCAGGCCGTTCAGGCCTTTAGGTGTTCAGCCATTCGGCCGACGCGCGATCGCGCTTGCGGAGCAAAGCTCCGGTTTGTTTTTTAGTTCCGCCATGCGGCGGGCGCGCTTTGCGCTTGCGGAGCTACGCTCCGGGGAGCTCTGATACACAGGCGCGGCGTGAATTTCACGCTCTTCCCTCATCACATCCAGGACCAGACAGCAAGCGCCGCCAGAATCCCAAAGAATCCCTTAACGCTGAACCTGTTCAATTATCGACCTGAAAGACACATAAACGAGCGCGCCTGCCGTCATTGCGGCGAAACGCGTTCTGGATGATGAGGGAGCATTTTCATGTACGCAAAATTCGCCAAACTGCATGCGCCCGGCGATCCGCTGGTGCTGTTCAACGCCTGGGATGCGGGCAGTGCGCTCGCCATTGAACGCTCCGGCGCCAAGGCCATCGCCACCTCCAGCTGGGCGGTCGCCGCCGCGCTTGGATTTGAGGATGGCGAATCCCTGCCGCTTGAATGGCTTGAACGCATCACCCGCCGCATGGCCAAAACCCTGTCCGTGCCCCTGACCGTGGATATCGAAACCGGCTATTCCGAAGACCCCGCCGAAGTCGCCGATCACGCCTTGCGAATGCGCAATACCGGCGCGGTGGGCATCAATATCGAGGATCGCGATCGCAAGACGGCAAGCCCCGTGCTGATCGAGAAATTCACCGCCAAGCTACGCGCGATCGTCAGCGCTCAGTCGTCTGAAGGTGAGCCCTTGTTCATCAATGCACGTAGCGAAGTCTTCTTTGATCCTGAAGACCCGACCCACCCCAGCGAACGGATGGAGCACGCCATCGAGCGCGCCCACGCCTATGTGGATGCAGGCGCGGACGGGATATTCTTTCCCGGCTTGAAAGATCCCGACCTCGTCGCAAAGCTGGTCGAACGGATCGGCGCGCCGATCAATGTCATGGTCGGCGATGTGAACCAGCTTCGGATCATGAAACAGGCGGGCGCTCGTCGCCTCAGCTTCGGTCCCGCCCCCTATCTGGCAGCGATGGAGATGCTGACCGAGCGGTCCCGAGAGGCGCTCGCGCTCTGACCCCAAAACAAAAAGCCCGGCGCGCGCGCCGGGCTTTTGCGTTGAGATCAATCCTTCGGCCTAGGACGGCGTGGGATAGTTCGGCGCTTCGCGGGTGATCGTCACGTCATGGACGTGGCTTTCCTTCAGGCCCGCATTGGTGATGCGCACGAACTCGGCCTTCTCCTGGAAGTCCTTGATCGTCTTGGCGCCAGTATAGCCCATGGCGGCGCGCAGACCGCCGACCATCTGGTGCAGGATCGGCGCGACCGGTCCCTTGTACGGCACCTGGCCTTCAATCCCTTCAGGCACCAGCTTCATGCGGTCGGTGACTTCCTTCTGGAAATACCGGTCCGCCGAGCCGCGCGCCATGGCGCCCACAGAGCCCATGCCGCGATAGGATTTATAGGCCCGGCCCTTGTACAGGAAGGTCTCGCCGGGCGCTTCCTCGGTGCCGGCCAGCATCGAGCCCATCATCACGCAATCGGCGCCCGCCGCGATGGCTTTCGCCAGGTCGCCGGAATACTTGATACCGCCATCGGCGATGATCGAACCGTTAAACCCGTCCGCGGCGCGGCGGCATTCCATGACGGCGGTCAGCTGGGGCACGCCCACGCCGGCGACGACCCGCGTGGTGCAGATCGAGCCCGGGCCGATGCCCACCTTCACCGTGTCCGCGCCCACATCAAACAGGGCGCGCGCGCCGTCATAGGTCGCCACATTGCCGGCGATCACCTGGGTGGCGTTCGAAGCCGCCTTGATACGCTTGACCTGTTCGAGCACCGAGGCGGACATGCCGTGCGCGGTGTCGATGACAACCGCATCCACGCCAGCGTCGATCAGCGCTTCGGCGCGTTCGAACCCGGCATCGCCCACGGTGGAGGCGGCGGCGACGCGCAGACGGCCATGCTCGTCCTTGGCCGCGTTGGGATAGGCTTCCGCCTTGATCATGTCCTTGACGGTCATGAGGCCCACGCAATGGCCTTCATCATCAACGACCAGCAGGCGCTCGATGCGGTGCTTGTGCAGCAGACGGCGAGCTTCACCCTGATCCACACCCGGCTTGACCGTCACCAGACCCTCATGGGTCATCAGCGAGGACACCGGCTGGTTCATGTCGTCGGCGAAACGCACATCGCGGTTGGTGATGATGCCCACCAGCTTGCCGTTCACGCCTTCGCCGCCCTCGACGACCGGGATGCCGGAAATCTTGTGGTGGTTCATCAGCGCCTGGAGCTCGGCCAGGGTCGCCTTGGGCGAAATGGTGATCGGATTGACCACCATGCCGCTTTCATAGCGTTTGACCCGGCGGACTTCTTCGGCCTGCTCTTCATTGGTCAGATTGCGATGGATCACGCCCAGGCCGCCATCCTGGGCCATGGCGATCGCCAGACCAGCTTCAGTCACCGTATCCATGGCGGCCGAGAGGATGGGAATGTTCAGGGTGATAGACGGCGTCAGCCGGGTCTGCACCAAAGCGTCAGCGGGCAAAACCTCAGACGAACCGGGCTGCAAGAGCACGTCGTCAAAGGTGAGCCCCTCGCGAATCTGCATGGGGGAGGCCTCCTTGTCTCTTGCGTGGCCGCTTTAGCAGGTTTGAAGCCGAGCGCAAGGCTATTTAGCCGCATCGTGCTATGGATTGCTCCTATAGCTGCGCAAGGTTATGCTTAACCAACCTGAGCGCGAAACTCGCGCACCCCCCTGACAGGTATAAGGAAACTTTGATGCGACGCGTTGCGGTGATTGATGACGATCCGGTCGAGATGACAATTCTGTCAGGGCTGGCCGAACATGTTCGCGGCTCGTTCGATTTCGACCACTACAGTTCCGTCAACCAGTTCTGCGAAGACAGCAAGGCGCCCGGCTACGACCTCGTCTTTCTCGATCGTCGCGTCCCGCCTCATAGCGATTACGTCGAAAGCCTGCCCGCACTCGAAGAATGCGGGTTTGAGGGGATTGTCGTGATGCTGACCGCGCGCCGCCTCGGGCCGGGCAAGCCCAAAAGCCGGCTGCGGCTTCTGGGCCCCTACGAAAAGCTCGACATCCAGGACCCCGAGGTCATGGAATACCTGCTCAACGGGCGTCCGGCGCCGGGGCTCTAGGCCTTGGCGGTCACCGGTTCGGGGCCCGTCCATTCATCCCGGACCTGGCGATAAAGCGGATCCGGCCGAACCTGAAGACGCTCACGCGCCTCCTCCAGCGGCAAATGAAGATAATCGGTCAGGTCCACCGTCATGAAATCGCGCGCCTCGCGCGCCATATGACGGGCGTTCGACATCATGCGCCCCACAGGCCATTGCCAGATTTCCGATCGAATCCGCAAACCGGCGAACATGCCCAGAAGCCGTGAGCCGCGCGTGCCGTTCTGATTGCCGTTGAAGGTCAGCAAAAGCGCCTCGCCCAGGGGATCACGACCATAGCCGGTCAGCACATGATGCAGGTCGTGCGCGAGGTGGAAGGTGTAGGTCATGGCGGCGAATTCGGGATAGTCCCGCTCAAGCTGCGCATAGAGCTCGGGCGCGTTCTCCACCGCCGCCGTGTGCACGCCGAGCGGATCCAGATTCTCGCTGTCGAGATATTTGAGATACGCCGCCGCAAATGTGCCAGGTCCGTAGGATTCCAGGGTCTTGCGGTCGAGCAGCTTGTCAGCGAAGCGCGTGCGGTCCTCGATCTGGCTTTGACCAAACTCGCAAGCGACGAAGCGCTCGAAGATATTGCCCATGCTCTGCCCGTTCACCGCCCGGAAAAAGGCGAAGACATAGCGTGTATCATCCCGATCTCCGACGAGCCCCCAGAACGCGTTCCAGGCGCGAATCGGATTGAAGGGTTCCCACGGATAGGGCGGGCAAGCCGCTGGCTGTTCAGTCATGTCTGTCCTCCCGGCGGTCTTTTCCATACCGCCCTGCATGGGAGTATCCACATATGAATGAACACGCCAAGCAAAAAGTGAACGGCGTTTACCTCTTGGACATTCTTACGGAGCGCTCGCCACGCCCTCGGCAATCAGGCATTCTGACGCCCACACTTCATGGAGGAGCGAGCGCATGCGGTTCATCAAACTGATGGCCCTGATCGGTTTCGTAGGCTTGGCGCCGGTCGCCGCCGCGGACACGCCCGTCGGCGAGGTCGAAACCCTGAGCCTGTCCCCCGTTGTCACCCAGACCGTCGTGCTGGAGGCCAGCGCGGAAGCGGTCTGGGACGCGTTCACCACCGAAGCGGGGTATGAAGGCTGGGCGGCGCCGTTCGCGCGCATCGACCTGGCGGTCGGCGGGCAGATCGAGGCGTCCTACGCCGACAATCCCCAGGCGGGGTCGCCCGACAGTATCGTCATCGAGATCCAAGCCTATCTGCCGCAAGAATTGCTGGTGCTCAAAACCGTGCAGGCGCCGCCGGGCACCATCGATCAGAACACGCTGGATCGTCTGGTGTCGATCTTTGAATTTCAGGCGATAGACGCGCAGACCACGCGTCTGACCGTGCATGGCGTCGGCTATGAGGAGTCAGACGAAGCGCTCAAGCAGTTCTTCCTGCAAGGCAATGCCTGGTCGATGCAGCAACTCAGCGCCTATCTCGCCACTGTGGAGGACTGATCGCCGGCGCCTTGAACGCCGGCTGATGCCTCTCAGTCCTCATCCTCTTTGCGTTCGGGCCGGAAGCCCGTCGCGATCAGGAAGGTCTCCGCGCTTTCAGACCGGCTGGCCGGCGGCTTGTAGTGCCGCACCTTTTCAAAGCGGTGCTTGAGCAGGTCCAGCAATTCACCGGTTGCGCCTCCCTGGAACACCTTGGCGACAAATCCGCCGCCCGGCTTGAGCACGTCGAGGGCGAAATAGGCCGCCGTCTCCACCAGCGCCACGATGCGCAAATGGTCCGTGGACTTGTGCCCGGTCGTCCAGGGCGCCAGGTCGGAGATCACCAGATCGGCCGGCCCGCCCAGCGCTTCCTTGAGCTTGTCCTCGGCGCCCTCCTCGGTGAAGTCGAGTTGCATGAGGATGGCGCCTGCAATGGGTTCGATCTCCAGCAGGTCGACACCGGCCACATGCTCAGCCCCGCGCTTGAGCGCCACTTGCGCCCAGCCGCCCGGCGCCGCGCCCAGATCCGCCACACGCATGCCCGGCTTGATCAGGCCGAACTTGTCATCCAGCTCGATGAGCTTGTAGGCCGCGCGAGAGCGATAGCCCTCCTGCTTGGCCCGGGCGACATAGGGGTCATTGAGCTGGCGTTCGAGCCAGAGCTTGGACGAATATTTGCGCCCGCGAGCGGTTTTCACGCGCGTACGGAACTGCTTGGCCGAGCGGGCGTCACCGCCCTTGGTGACCGGACCGGACCGGCGGCGGCGGCGTTCGGGTTCCCCCTCGCCGTTGTCGTCATCCTTGCTCATGGCCGTCTCTCTTCTCAGATTGTGGGCTCGCTGCGTCCGAGCGCTTGCCCGCGCCGCGGCGGCCGCGCCGACGCTTGGGCCGCATCAGGTTCAGTAACATGCCTTCACGCAAGCCCCGATCCCCGACCCGCACGCGTTCCGTCGGCCAGGCTTCCATCACCGCTTCATAAATGGCGCAACCGGCCAGCACCAGATCAGCGCGGTCATGGCCGATACAGCCCTCTCGCGCGCGACCGGCGCGATCCTGCGTCGCCAGACGCTGGCAGGCGATATGGGCCTCTTCAGAGGTCATCCACATGCCGTCCACCTTGTCGCGCATATAGCGGGTCAGGTTGAGATGCACGCCAGCCACCGAGGTGACCGTGCCGGACGTGCCCACCATATGAGCACGGCCCGACTCGAATACGGGCCTCAAACGCCGCGCGCCCTTGGGCGGCTTGAGATGCTTGCGGGCGAAGGCTTTCATCTGGCCGTACCATTCAGCGCGGCCCGCATCATCGGCGTTCTTGGGTTCCGGAAACCGTTCGGACAGGGTCACCACGCCCAGAGGCATGGACGACCAGCCCCGCAGCGGCGGACGCCCGCCGCTCTCATAGCCGCCGCGATTGCGCCACTCGGCCAGATCCACCCAGCACAGCTCTGTGGAGCCGCCGCCAATATCGACGACCACCGCCGCGTCCATGCTTTCATCAAGCAGGTCGAGGCTGCCCTGCACGGCCAGACGCGCTTCCTCCTCCGGTCCGATAATTTCCATATCGAGCCCGGTTTCGGATTTCACCCGTTCAAGGAAGACTTCGCCATTCTTGGCTTGTCGGCAGGCCTCGGTGGCGATGGCGCGCAGCTTGGTGACGTTGCGGCGCTTGATGCGGTCCGCACACACGCCCAGCGCTTCAACGGCGCGATCCATGGCCGCTTCGGACAGCTCTCCAGATGCCGTGATACCCTCGCCCAGACGGACGATGCGGGAATAGGCGTCGACCACACGGAAACCGCCCCGCGTGCGCCGCGCCAAGAGCATGCGGCAATTGTTCGTGCCCAGATCGATGGCCCCGTAAACGGGATCCTGGCGGGCGGGTTTCCGACCTCGATTCGGGCGCTGGCGCGCTGGCTCTGAGCCGGCCGCGTCCTTCGCCATGGTGTTCGTCCTCATCGCGCCCGCGAAACGCATGCAGCGCGCCGGGATCCGGCGACGGCCAACACGCAAGTGGCGGGCGATCCTTCAGTTTGACGTTAAGGATAGCTCGCCTTTCACGCTTGTGAAAGCGCAGAACCCGGTTGTGACAGTGTCAGGCACTGGAATTGCATGCGCTGGCTACTACATTGACGGTCCCGAAAACAGGAGGTCCGCCTTGCGTGAGGCCAAGTTCACAATTGGTGATGTGGTGCGCCACAGGCTCTTCCCGTTCCGGGGAGTGATCTTTGACGTGGATCCGGTGTTTGCGAACACCGAGGAATGGTGGCTGTCCATTCCAGAATCCCTGCGACCGGAAAAGGACCAGCCCTTCTACCACCTGCTCGCGGAAAACGAGGACGGCCATTACGAAGCCTATGTCTCCGAAGGCAATCTTCTACCAGACGCGGAGAACGGCGCAGTAGGTCATCCCGACACGATCGAGATCTTCGAAGGCTTTGACGGCAAGCGCTACACGTTGAAGACGGGCGGCTTCTCCACGAACTGAGCGCTCTCGCCTGAGCCGCCAAAACAAACGCCCGGATGAAACATCCGGGCGTTTGCTTGTCGAACCAGTATGAAGGCTAGCCCTCGTAGCGAACCACTTTCTGTTCGATGGCGCCGAAGATGGACTTGCCATCCTTGTCCAGCATCTCGATGCGCACGGTGTCGCCCGGCGTCATGAACGGGGTCTTCGCCGCGCCGTCATAGATCGTTTCGATCATGCGGATCTCGGCGATGCAGGAATAGCCCTTGCCGCCTTCGGCAACCGGCTTGCCGGGCCCGTCATCAAGCTTGTTGGAGATGGTGCCAGAGCCGACAATGGAGCCCGCCGACAGCGGACGGGTCTTGGCGGCGTGTGCGACCAGCTGAGCGAAGTCGAAGGTCATGTCGACCGCGCATTCAGGCTCGCCGAACTTGTCGCCGTTCAGCCACGAATGCAGCGGCAGGTGCACCTTGCGGCCATCCCAGGCATCCCCCAGCTCGTCCGGGGTGACAGCCACCGGAGAGAAGGCGCTCGGCGGCTTGGACTGAAAGAAGCCAAAGCCCTTGGCCAGTTCTCCGGGGATCAGACCACGGAAGGACACGTCATTGACCAGCATCACCAGGCGGATTTCCTTGGCGGCGTCATCCGCGCTCAGCCCGGCCGGACCATCGCCTGTAATCACGGCGACTTCGGCTTCAAAGTCACAGCCCCAGCTGTCATCGCCCAGCGGAATGTCCTGACGCGGCGCCAGGAATTTGTCCGAGCCGCCCTGATACATCAGCGGGTCGGTCCAGAAGCTGTCCGGCAATTCCGCGCCACGCGCCTTGCGCACCAGCTCCACGTGATTGACATAGGCCGACCCGTCCGCCCACTGGAACGCCCGCGGCAGGGGAGACAGGGCGTCACGCTCATGGAAGCGCTCGCGCGGAATGGCTTCGCGCTCCAGTTCCTCGGCGAGGCTGCGCAAGGCCGGCTCCTTGTCCTCCCACTCGTCAAGCGCCGCCTGCAAGGTCGGCGCGATGTGACTGGCGTCCGCACACCAGGCGAGGTCCTTGGACACGACCACCAGGCGGCCGTCGCGTTTTCCATTGTTCAGCGTCGCGAGTTTCATGACTCTATCCTTTGTAGGTAGGTGATCTGTTGCGCCGTCATCCCAGAAGGGCGGGCGCGACAGGGGCGTCAGACGGGGTGTCGGCGTGAAGCCCGTAGCTCCACTCGATGATACGGTCCAGATCAGGGCCGAGCGACCGCGCGATCTGTTCATTTTGCTCGGCACGACTTGCGGCGGCGAAGCCTTGCTCGGGCGCCTTGGCGTTGCGGGACATCTTGGGTCCGCTGGCGGCTTGTGCAATCTGTGCAGCAGTCAGATCGAGCTCCAGAAACTCCGCCACCCGGGCCAGCACGGGCTCGGGCCTGGCGATGAAGGCGTCCCCGTCGAGCCATGCCACCCGTCCAGAGCCCTCGCCTTGGGACAGGGCGTTCATTTCCGCAATCTGCATGTGCCAGACCAGGGCGGCGATTTGCAGATCGGTCAATCGCAGACGGTCGATTTCGCTGATCGAAAGCGCCCGACCATCCATGGCGAAAACCGTATACATGAAGCGTGCAAACGCGCGTCCGGCTTCGCCCTTTTTCACGATCGACACAAGGAAGGCCCGAAGCGACGACGTCAGAAGGATCGCCTTGCTGGACGGGCTGGCCGCCATCGCATCGCTCATCAGGTTGTTGGCGAGATTGGTCGGCTTGATTACCGCGCGCTCACCCGCGTCATAGCCGCGAGACAGCCAATTGAGCACGGCGGGCAAGACGCCCGAGACGCCCTGCCCCTGCCGTTTGAGATTGGCGAGCGTCATCAACATGTCCGGCTCTCGCACGCCCAGCGCCGCACCCTCATGGTCCAGCACGCCAGCGAGCAGTGTCGAGCAACAGAAGGCACTGTGCCAGATAAAGGCCGGCGGCGCGCTTTTTGGGGCGTGGCTGACCATGTTCTGAACGCTCAACGCGGCCAGCTCGTCATGCGGCTGACGCCATCTCTGATCCAGAAACGGAGCCTCACTCAGCCGGTCGCGATCGGCGCGGATGAAGATCGCCTCGGTCCCGGTCTGATCAAAGCGGTCGAGCCGCCAGGCCGGGTCCAGATACACATCAGATGACGTCATGCCGGTGTTCAGCCCTTTGGCTTCCAGCTGTTCACATAATCCAGATTTTCAACGCGCGAAGCCCCCTCGCCCACATCGAGCGGGTCGCGGGTGTCGATCATCACGGCGTATTCGTCGGTCGCCGGTTTCTTCTGCTCGAGCATATTGGCCAGCGCCTTGGGGTGCGGGCCGTGGGTGAAGCCGGCCGGGTGGAAGGTCATCATGCCCGCATCGATATTGTCGCGGCTGAAGAAGTCGCCGGCATGGTAGAACAGCACTTCATCATAGTCGTCATTATTGTGGAAGAACGGCACCTTCAGCGCACCCGGATCGGTTTCGAACGGACGCGGGGCGAAGGTGCACACCACAAAACGATCCGACAGGAAGGTCGTGTGCGCGCTCGGCGGCAAGTGGTAGCGGTGGCTCATCAGCGGCCGGATATGGCGCACATTCAGGCGCACCGGGTGCAATTCGCCATGCCAGCCCACCGCATCCAGCGGATTATAGGGATAGGTGATGGTGGAGACCTGACCGCGTTTCTTGATCAGCACCTTCCATTCGTGATCCTCGTCCGCCTGTTGCGCCTTGAAGGCGTCATCCATGGCGGGCACGTCGAACATGGCCGGGTCGAACACGGCGTGCGGGCCGACCAGCCCCTTGTCCGGCAGGGTGTAGTGGGTGTTGGTGGCTTCCACCATCAGCACCAGGGTCGGCCCGGACGGCGACAGACGCCACAGGGTCCCGCGCGGCAGGACGATGTAGTCGCCCGCCTCGTATTCCAGATGGCCGAAATCGCAGAACAGCGAGCCCGCGCCGCGATGGATGAACAGGAGCTGGTCGCCATCGGCATTGCGCGCCAGCGTAGTCATCGGCTCGGCCAGCGACCAGAACCGGATATCGGTGGCGTTGTTGTAAAGGACCGATGCGGCGCTCCAGGGCGAGCTTTCCGCCTGGCCCAGCTTGTTCAGATCAAACGCACGCGGCTGCAGCGGGCCTTCGAAGTCCACCCAGCTCGTGGGCGGGCGCTTGTGGTGCAGGAAAGCGGCGGGACCGAAGAACCCCTCCTTGCTCATCTCCCGCTCATAGGTGCCTTCGGGCATGTCGGCATGAGCCTGACGCGAGGCATTGCCTTCCACACGAGATGCGTAAATCCATTTGCGAGCCATGAGGCGCTCCCTGACTGGCGAAAACCATATATCGAACAAGTTAGTTACATTTGAAACTAAATGAAAGAGGGCCGCGATGCGTTTCGACGATCCGCTTGACACCGTTGAACCGGACGGCAGGCTGAACCAAAGAGCGGGGTGCCTCATGACAGATCAAGACAAAGACGATGACGAGCGCAGACAGATGAGCCTGCCGCTGCGCGCCGGACTGGCCGTTCTCGCCGCTCTGATCGCCGGTTTGTTCGCCCATCAAGCCATCAGCGACCCGATCTCCACCACGATCGCGGTGATTTTCGTCGGCGTCGGCGTGTTCCTCACCATCGGGCGTAGCGGCGATGGTGTGGACGGCGGGGGTGGCGGCGATGGCGGAGGCGGCTAACCGCTCCGCCCTATCCGTTGAACGGTCTGGCTGGCATGCGCGGTGTCATCGAGGCCTGACCGCCGCAGTTCGGCGCCCCTGCACCCATGGCAGAATGGCAAACAGGATCTGTCCGCCCAGCCCCAAAGCGCCTTCAAGCGTGGCCCAGTGACGGATCTGGTCCGTGAGACTGCGATCAAACGCCAAATCGGCAAGACTGAATTCCGCGATCATCAGACACATGAACGCGACAGCGCCCATGATCAGCGCGTCGGAAGCGCTCTGCGGGCTGAGCCATCTCGCGAGCCAGCCCGCGGCCAGCCAGCATGCCAGAAGGATAACCGGCAGCTCGACCAGCACCGCGCCCAGCGCGCCCAACACAGGCGCGACCAGCAGGACGCGAATGCTGCCCAGAACAAATCCGATGGCGAAAACAATCGCGAAATAGACCAGACCGGCAAGCGCGGCCCGCGCCATCATGCCTACTCTTCATCCCCATAGATCGACACCACGGGCGCTTCACCCGGCGTCCAGCTGGCGCGATACATGCCCGGCGTGTTGAAGGACCAGTGCGGGCCGTCATTCGCCAGGATCACCACCCCGCCATCGCCGCCCATATCGGTCAGCTCGTCCATGATCACGGCATCAAGCGCAGCATCCGGCGTATCGCCGCCCTCGATATAGGTGCAGATGCGCGCCGCGATGTTCAGACGAATGAAGTACTCGCCCGTGCCCGTGGCCGAAACGCCGCACTGGGATGTGGCGTAGGTGCCCGCGCCAATGATCGGGCTGTCGCCCACCCGGCCCCAGCGCTTGGCGGTGGTGCCGCCGGTGGAGGTGCCGGCGACAATTTCCCCGCTCGCATCGCGCGCCACAACGCCCACAGTGCCAAAAGCGTGTTCGCGCTCCATCAGGTCGAGCGCCCCTTCTTCAATGGGCTCGGCTTCCGGGGCGCCCTCGGGGCGCGGCGGGATCGGCAGGCCCATCCGGCGCACCGCGCGCACCATGGAGGCCCAGCGCCGCTCGGTGAAGAAATACGAATTGTCGACCAGCTCGAGATCCTGGTCCGCCGCAAACTGTTCAGCGCCTTCGCTCTGCAGCATCACATGCGGGCTATGCTCCAGCACGGCGCGCGCCAGCGAGATCGGATGGCGCACATTGGTGACCCCTGCCACAGCCCCGGCCTGCATGTCCGAGCCGCGCATGATGGAGGAATCCAGCTCATTGCGCCCGCCCGAGGTGAACACCGCGCCGCGTCCGGCATTGAATTTGGGATCGTCTTCCAGCGTGTGAATCACGGCTTCCACCACATCCATGGCCGAAGCGCCGTCAGCCAGCATGTCGCCGCCCAGTCGGATCGCGGCGTCCAGCGCTTCACGATAGGCGGCCTCGGTGGCCGCATCCATGTCGCCGCGTTCAATGACGCCGGCGCCGCCATGCAGGACGATCGCCCAGTCCTCGGACTCGTCCTGGGCGAAGGCCGCCCCGTTCGCCAGAACCACCGCACACACGCTCATCAAAAGACGCCGCATTTCACTCTCCCCGATTTGTGTTGGCCGAAGAGGATCAGCTTGGCCGTCTCAAGGCAAGCGTTCGAGGCGGAGCGAGTCTCAAAAAATGAAAGGCGAGGCCCCCCGACCTCGCCTTTCTCCGCACGATAGAGCTGTCTGCAGTCTAGCTCAGTCGTGGCTGGGTCAGCATATTGATGCGGCCAAGCGCATACTGGGATTTTTCGCCGAAAAGCGCACTGCGCGAGACCAGGCGATTCAGCCGGCTTGCCGTATCCATGCACAGCTCACGGGCGTGATCTGCAGACCATTCCCCGACTTCCGCCGAGCCCACGGCTTCTTCGATGAGGTTGAGCGGGTGCATGCGCTCCTCAGCGTCATACAAGGTCGCGGTCAGGGATGTGGGCGCGGAAAAGCCCATCACATAGGCCGGCGCGCCCATGGCGCCTTCGAGGATGCCGGACAGATCCGGGTGCGCATAGGCGGAGACCCCGGCGCGGCGCAGCAGGATCTCGCCCGGCCGCGGCTCGCAGCCCGGCGCCGGCTGATGCAGGCCGTTGTCGGACATGATCGGGCCACCCGGATGCAGCTGTGCGTGCACGATCGACCAGTTGGCCGCCCGGGCTTCAGACAGGATGGATGCGCTGACCTGAGCAATGCGCTCGCCTTGCGGGTCCGTCCAGGGACGACCTTCCGCGACGAATTCCATTTGCAGATCCAGACAGACCAGTACGGGAACCCCCAGGCTCATTTTGCTTTCTCCGTCTCTTTGAGCGCAGCCGCGGCTTTCGCCCCGCGTCCTGGCTCCCTCCCCTGTAGCGGCGACGCGCCGCGTTTGACTGATTTATCGAGCGGACCGGGACGATCCCAGTCGCCTTCCGGCCGATCCAGAATGAGCGGATCGGTATCAATGTGAAGCGCCTTGGGGTGGGGCTCGGGACGCCCCTCCATTTCCGCATACGCCCTATCCGAGAATACGAAGACACCCCGGTGCTCGCGGTGAATGAAGCCATAGCGCTTCCAGTACGGGATCAGGTGCTCTTGCACATGACCCACGAATTTGCGGTAGCCCTTGCGCCGGATCAGATCCATCGCCTCGGTCATCATCTGACGCGCCACGCGGCCCGAGCGATGCCCCTTGCGCACGCAGACCCGCTCGATCTTGGCGAAATCGGCGAACCAGCGAATGCGCAGACAGCCCAGCGGCTCCCCACCGGCTTCACCCAGAAGATGGGTCGATCCGGCCAGATCATTGCCGTCGAACTCTTCGTCATAGGGGCAGTCCTGTTCGGCCATGTAGACCAGGGCGCGCACAACGGAGATCCGCTGCATATCGTCCATGTTCCGCGCCACGCGAATGATCACGGGCGGTTCAAACTCTTCAACACGCGTTCCGTCCATAGCCCCCTCCGACCCTAAGACTTGTTGCTGTCAGCAGCCTGGGGCACCCACCCCAGCCAGGCTGCACCGGCCGACGGCGCGTCCAGCGCCGCGGTCATCATGCGTCCCTCCCGGCTCATCGGCCGGGCGAACAGAGCCACATGCGGAAAGGCCCGACGCCGCGCTTCGGTCACAGCGCGCACCACCGCGCGCTTGTCCGCTTCGCTGACGCCCGCCAGGCACCACACGTAGATCGCGGAGGCGCGTTCATCGCGCGCCGTCAGTTGATCAAGGTCGGGATTGTCAGGTGAAAGCCGCCCGTACATCAGGGCTTCAAACCCCAGGGCATTGAGAAACAACAGGGCGATAAAGCCACTGGCTTCACCCTGCTCATTGCGACGAATAAAGAAGCAGCGTCCTGTACGCGCCTGACAATCCAAGACGATATCGGACGATGCGAGCGCCCCGCCGAGTGCGGTCACTGCAACTGTGGAGGCATCTGCAACATCCGAAGGCTCTTCAGAAGATGTAAAGCCATGCCGGGCGAAGATGCGCATGAGTTCAGCGGTCGCTGGCGCATCTGGCCCTTCGAGCCGGTGTTGCTTATCCTGATCGCGCATGAAGCCCCTCATCCAATGTCCTGAATGGTACCGGCACTCCTCCCCTCTGCGCTTCAGCGAACACGACATGCCCCCTATTCATCCGCAAAGCGGACCCGTTCATGAGCACTAAGCCGCAACTGTTTGACTGGGACGATCTGCGTATTTTCCATGCGCTGGTGTCCTCGGGCTCGATGAGCAGCGCCGCTCGCAAGCTCGGCATCGGACAGCCAACCGTGAGTCGGCGTCTGGAACAGCTGGAAACGCGTATTGGCGCCCGGCTTGTGACCCGGGGCGCGGAAGGCGTGGAGCTGACCGATATCGGCGAGCGCATCTGGGCTCAGGTCCAGATCATGCAATCCACGGCGGGGGATATTGAACGCATCGCGCACCAGGCCGACCGCGCGGACGCCGGCACGGTGCATCTGGCAGCGCCTGAAGGCGTGGCGGGCTACTGGATCGCGCGCCACCTGCCCAGCTTTGTGGAGGCGAACCCCAACATCAATCTGGAGATCAACACCCGGGTGGATGGCGAGCTGGCGCTCGAACAGAGCGATATCTGCCTGCAGATGACCGAATCCAAGCGCATGAGCCATGTGGCGACCGAGCTGGGCACTCTGCACTACGTGCCGTTCGCAGCCCGAGCGTATCTGGATACCTATGGCGCGCCCAAAAGCGTGGCTGACGTGCTCAACCACCGTATCGCGGATCTGGTCAGCTACAGCGCCCAGCAGACCCACTGGCCCAAGGAGGCCAGCGCCATCAAGCAGATGATGAACCCGTCCCTGACCACGGACAATTCACTGGCCCTGGTGGAAGCGGTGCGCGCCGGGACGGCGATTTCCATGATCCCGACCTATGCCGCCAAGGTGCAGCCCGACCTGGTCCATCTCGATCTGGGGCTCGAAGTGCCGATCACCTTGTGGATGGTCTATCACCCCGATCAGCGCCGCGTGACCCGGGTGCGCAAGGTTCTGGACTGGCTGCGCGAGATTTTCGACAGCGCCCGCTATCCGTGGTTCCGCAAGGACTATCTGCCGCCCAACACGTTCTCGGATGTGGATGTGGTGCATGTGCGCGGCGAGCGCCCCCGTCCCAAGGCGCTCGACTAGTCGGCCTTTCCGGTATGGGCCAGCGCCAACCGGAACACGGCCCAGAACGCGCTTGAGACAACCGTCGCATACAGCAGCACCACAAGATCTGGCTGGTAAAAGGACAGGCTGCCCAGCGTCGTGCCGAACAGACCGGGCAGAACCCTGAGCAACACCACAGCCAAAACCCCTGACGCCACAAGCGGGAACCACAGGCTGAACAGGCCCGCCACGCCGGACTTCGCCCGCAAGCCGTCGCGCATGGACCAGGCCGCGAACGACGCGACGGCGTAAAGCACCGGCATGACGAGAAAGAGGACGAACAGGGATTTGCGTCCCAACCCCGCACCCGGCCCGCCATAGGGCTCTCCCAGCGCAAGATTAGCGACGCCATAGAGCAAGGGCTCGACCTCGTTGAACCCCATGCCGCCCGATGCATTGACCAGTACGACGACACCTCGACCGCGTGCAGGATCAAGGACGGCGATCGCTTCGGATCCCGGCGTCAGTCCGCTGTGAAAGACATATCCGCTTTCAGTGTCCCGCGCCCATCCGAGCCCATAGAACGGTGAATCCGCGCTGGCGGGGCTGAACATCTCCGCCTTGCTTTGAGCAGACACCAGATCGTCCTCGCCATTGACCATGATCTGAAGGTAGAGCGCCATGTCCGCCGCGCTCGACAGCACCCCGCCAGCGGGTGCAATGACCGCCCCGCCCCAGCGCGCCTCCTGCGGACGGCGCCGGGAGAACCAGGGTTGATGCCCTGTCGCCATCTCACGGGCCGGCCAGCCATTGAGCACATCACTGTCATGCATGCCCGCCGGCGTGAAAATGTGCGCATCGACATAGTCGGCATAGGCCTGACCGCTCACCGCCTCGATGACCGCGCCGAGTATTTGATAATTGGCGTTTGAGTACGCCCAGCGCTCACCGGGCGCCCGATCCGGGCCCGTGCGGGCCAGACGAACGACCTGGTCGGACAGGGTCTCATCAGGATCCCAGATATTGCCCTGAACGGTTGAATAGCCGCTGGCGTGCCCCAGCAATTGACGAAGCGTGATGGGCTCCACGGTTTCAAACACGGCCAGGTGCCGCGAAACCTCATCTTCCAGGCTCAGGGCCCCGCGATCCTTCAATTGCATGATGGCCAGCGCCGTGAAACTTTTGGAGACAGAGCCGATGCGAAACAGGGTCCGGGGCGTGACGAGGTCGTCTTCACCGGCTCGCAATACGCCGGCGACCTCAACCCGGGACTGATCTGAGTTCACGACCGCATAGGCGAGTCCCGGCGTGTCCGAAGCCGCCATCTGCTGCGCGATGAATGCGTCCAGAGCATCCGAGGTCTGTGCAAGTGCGGTCGACCCCAGCGTCAAAAACGCCAGGAGCGTCGTCAGACAATGCCGCATGATATCTCCTCGCTCAGAGCGCATAGTGCACGGCCCCGGCCAGATGAGTAAGCGTCGCTTGGCTCAAAAAAAGGGCTCCCGGACAACGGTCCGGGAGCCCTGATCGAGCTTTATGCCTTCAAGCCTTTACGGCGTCAGGACCACCTTGCCCTTCACGCGACGCTCGAGAAGATCCTCGAACGCCTTGGCGTAGTCTTCCAGCGGATAGCTGGCGGAGACTTGCGGCTTGATCTTGCCCGCCTCGTAGAAGTCAAAGATTTCCTTGAGGTTCTGGGCATTGGCGCGCGGGTTCTGGCCCGCCCAGGCGCCCCAGAACACGCCCTGGATGTTACGGCTGTTGAGCAGGGCGAGGTTCAGCGGGATTTTCGGGATCGGACCCGACGCGAAGCCAATGACCAGATAACGGCCATCCCAACCGGTCGCGCGCAGCGCCGGTTCGGCGAAATCTCCGCCCACCGGGTCATACACCACGTCCACGCCCTTGCCGCCGCTCAATTCCTTGGCGCGCGCCTTGAGGTCTTCGGTGGTGTAGTTGATCGTCTCGTCCGCGCCATTATCACGGCAGAACTGCAACTTCTCTTCCGAGCTGGCGGCCGCAATCACCTTGGCGCCCATGGCCTTGGCCAGCTGCACGGTGGCGATGCCCACGCCGCCGGCCGCGCCCAGCACCAGAACCGTTTCCCCTTCCTTGAGGCGGGCCCGATCCTTCAGGGCGTGGTAGCTGGTGCCGTAAATGGTGGTCAGCGCTGCACCTTCCTCAAAGCTCATGCTGTCAGGCATGGGCACGACCTGGCTGTAATGCACCGGCACCTTCTCGGCGAAGGCGCCCAGCATGGTGGCGGCGATGACGCGATCGCCTTCCTTGACGCCCTGCACCTTCTCGCCCAGCGCGGACAGCACGCCGGCCGCTTCCATGCCCGGCACGAACGGGGTCGGCGGCTTCATCTGATAATTGCCTTCGACCAGCAAGATGTCGGGGAAGTTCACACCCGCCGCCTTCACATCCAGCATGACCATGCCTTCGCCCAGGGGCGGCTCGGGCGCCTCCTCGACGGTGAGGTTCTTGTAAGGTGCGAAATCCTTGCAGACCAATGCGCGCATGAACGGCTCCTCCCTGACTCGTCTGTCTGTTTGAGGGCACGATAGAGCAGCATGCGTGTGGCGCAAGCAACTCCTTAACCGCTAAAGCGCCTGAAATCGGGGCGGGCCGCCCCATGCTGCAGCCCGCCCCGCTTCACCTTCAAGCCATACAGCTGAACGATGCGTCAGTGCTAGAAGCTGTAACGCACGCCCAGCTCCAGGATATGGCTGTTGTTTTCCACATCCAGTGAGGCCGGGATCAGCGCTGAATCCGTCTCGGCATCCTCATAGGCGCGATAGCGGTAACCCGCATAGAACGCGGTGGTGTCGCTGATCGCGTAGGACCCGCCCGCCATGGCCTGGAAGAAGGCCGACATTTCCGTGTCGTCGACGATCTGCACGCCGGATGGGGAGTAATCCACCTTCACCTCGGCCAGGCCGACGCCAGCGCCGGCATAGAGCGCGAAGGGCGAATTCTCTATGGGCAGGTCATAATACCCGTTGACGGCCAGACCGGTGGAAGTCAGCTCGCCCTGCCCGTCCGCGACCAGATCAGACACCGTGACGCCCAGAGGCGCCGAGCCGGTGATCAACACTGCGGCGTCAGCGGCGCCCAGCGCGGACCCGCCCGCCTGGACATCGGTGTGGGTGTCCACATCCGCGCCCTGATAGGACAGCTCCGCCTCCACCCGGAAGGTTTCATTCAGGCGAAAACCATAGGCCGCCGACGCGAACAGGCCGGTGTCAAATTCGGTGGTCCAGCCCACATCCGTGCCCGCAGGCAGAACAACACCCGGAGGCACAGCCACGCCATCGCCCGTCACGAAGTCGCGGGTGAACGCGCCTTCATTGTCGCTATCGGACTGCACGGTCACGCCGACCGAGCCGGAAACATACTGCTGTGCAGCCGCGGGGGCGGAGAGCGCAGCCAGTGCGGCGAAAGACAGAAGCAGTGATTTCGTCATGGGTCACATCCTCGATTGCTGTTGCCGGTGCGACACTCACATCAGAAACTATAGTATCGCATATAGCATATACGATAGAGCTTGGGATTGGATCACGCCCCAGTCTAAGGTTTCTGCAACCTGACTCGCGTCTGCTGGTCGCGAACGCCCTGTGTGAGACCTGCCTATGCCTGCCGCCGTCAAAGATCGTCGCCAAGAACTGCTCAGCCTGCTCGCGCCCACAGCGATTGCCGAGCGTTCCGCTCCTGTCAGCTTGCGGCAGTTCGCGATAAAGGCGGGCGTGTCCGAGCCGACCCTGCGCCATTTCTTCACCGATCGCCGAGGCGTGGTGACCGCCCTGATCGGGTATTTCGCGGACGGCGCGCGTGACTTCCTCGCGGAGAGCGCAAAGCCCGTCTCCCGTCTTGATGACGCGGTATCAGGATATGGCGCGCTGGCGCTGGCAGGCGCGCAAAGCCCGCGCTTTGCTCAGGCGCATGCCTTCGCGCTGGTGGAGTCCATACACGATCCGGAGGTCGCGAAGGTCTATCTGGAAATGATCATCGAGCCCTCCCTGAGAGCCCTTGAATCCCGCCTGGGCCCCAGCGTGGACCCGGACGGCGCCGCGCCGGATCGCGTGCGTCACGCCGCGCTCGCCCTATACGCGCCCACCCTGATTGCGATCCTGCACCAGCAGCTGCTCAAAGGAGACGAGGTCCGGCCGCTCGACATGGCGGCGTTCAACGCAGACCTCACCGACCTGTTCACTCACGGCATGCAAGCAAAGGCCGCCCCATGAGCCCCAGAGACATAAAGGCGCCCGACGCCTTCGCCCCTTCCGTCCAGCTCAATCTCAATATTCGCGGACTGGGCCTGTCGGCCACGCTCGCCATCAATGAGCGCTCCGCCGCCTTGATGAAACAGGGACGCAAGGTGTCGAAACTGGGCCTGGGGCAATCGCCCTTTCCGGTTCCGGACATCATGCAGAAAGCGCTGCGCGACAACGCCTTCCAGAAAGACTATCTGCCGGTTCAGGGCCTTTACGGGCTGCGCGAAAAGATCTGCGGCTATCTGGCCCGCACGCAAGGGCTCGATTTCGATCCCGAAGACATCCTGATCGGTCCGGGCTCCAAAGAGCTTATGTTCCTGTTGCAGCTTGTCTATTACGGCGATCTGCTGATCCCGACGCCGTCCTGGGTCAGCTATGCGCCCCAGGCCCAGATCATCGGCCGCCCGATCCGCTGGCTGCCCACTGCGCCGGAAACCGGGCTCGGGGTTACGCCCGAGGTCCTGCACACCGCCTGCCAGAACGATCCGGACCGGCCACGCCTGCTCATCCTGAACTCGCCGGGCAATCCCACGGGCACCGCCTACACGCCCGACCAGATGCTGGGCATCGCCGAAGCCGCGCGCGAGCATCGCCTGCTGTTGCTGTCAGACGAAATCTATGGCGGCGTTCAGTTTGACGGCCAGCACCAGTCCGCCGCCCGCTATTACCGCGGCGGCACGATCATTTCGGACGGGATTTCCAAATGGGCGGGCGCCGGGGGCTGGCGCCTGGGCTTCTTCGCCTTTCCCAAATCGCTGGGCTGGCTCAAGGACGCCATGGCGGCGGCGGCGAGCGAAACCTACACCTCCGTATCCGCCCCCATCCAGCACGCCGCCAGGGTCGCGTTTGAGGGCGGTCCTGAGATGGAGCTCTACCTCACCCGCTCGCGTCAGGTGCTCGAAGCGCTGGCCCATTTCGTCACGGAGCAGCTCACCGACGCCGGCGCGCAGGTCAATCCGATCCGGGGCGGATTCTACGCTTTCCCCAATTTTGACCCGATCGCCAAAACCCTGCATGCGCGCGGCATCACCACCAGCACCCAATTGTGCGAGCGCTTGCTGGAAGACACTGGTGTCGCCACCCTTCCCGGTTCGGCGTTCGGACGCCCCGAGACCGAGCTGTCGCTTCGGCTGGCCTTTGTGGACTTTGACGGCGAGCTCGCGCTCCGCGCCCTATCAGAGGGGGAAACGCTCGACGAAGCCTTCCTGAACCGGCATTGTCCGCGGGTGATGGAGGGGATCAGGGCCATGGCGCAATGGGCGCGCGGCTGACCCTTCGCTTGGGCGCGACATGGATCTCGACTGGAATGCGGTCCTCACCGCAGAGGGCGTTTCGACCTGGATCCGGATCACGGTCTGGATCGGCGTGGCATGCGCCTTCTGGGTCTTCGCCATGCTGTTGCGCGGCGGATTTGACGACATGTTTGACGTCATCCGCTCGCCCTATGCCACGGCTGGCGAACGGACCCGCATGATGATGCGCCTGCCGACCCGGTTCATTCTGATTGTCATCGCCGCCCTGGCAGGCGCCGCCGGCTTCGCCATCCCGCTCTTCATCCAGGGGGCTGTCGTGCTCTTTCTCTGGCGGCAGGTGACCGGCGGATAGACAAAACCCCGCCTCAACACAGACGGGGTTTCGCCAGCCTGATTTAACGGTATGACTAGGCCGCGCCCTGGTCGCGCTTGGGCAGCACCCAGTCCGGTCGCGGGAAGTGGCAGGTATAGCCGTTGGGATAGCGTTCAAGATAATCCTGATGGAAATCCTCCGCATCCCAGAATGCCCCGGCCGGCGTCACTTGGGTGACCACCTTGCCCGGCCAGAGACCGGACGCGTCCACATCCTTGATTGTGTCCTCAGCAACGGCTTTTTGCGTCTCGTCGAGATAGAAGATGGCCGAGCGGTATTGCGTGCCGATATCGTTGCCTTGCCGATCCAGGGTCGTGGGATCATGGATCTGGAAGAACAGCTCCAGCATTTCGCGATAGCTCGTCACCTTGGGATCAAAGACGATCTCGATGGATTCCGCATGTCCGGTCTGACCGGTCTTCACCTGATCATAGGTCGGGTTCTCGGTCGCGCCGCCGCTATAGCCCACACGGGTGGAGATGACGCCGGGACGACGCCGGATCAGATCCTGCATGCCCCAGAAACAGCCGCCCGCCAGAAGGGCGCGTTCGGTCGTCTCGCTCATTTCACGGCCTCCTTACGGCCTGCCTTCACAAAGTCGATGTAGTCGCCATAGCCTTCCGCCTCCATCTCTTCCAGCGGAATGAACCGTAGCGCGGCCGAGTTGATGCAGTAGCGCAGACCGCCCGCCTCTTCCGGCCCATCGGGGAACACATGACCGAGATGGCTATCGGCATGTGACGAGCGCACTTCGGTGCGGACCATGCCATGACTGTCATCGCGCAATTCTTCCAGCGCCTCTTTGGTGATCGGGCGGGTAAAGCTGGGCCAGCCACAGCCGGACTCATACTTGTCAGCCGAGGCGAACAGCGGCTCACCCGAGACCACGTCCACGAAGATCCCGTCGCGCTTCTCATCAAGCAACGGCCCGGAGAACGGCCGCTCGGTGCCGTTTTCCTGGGTCACATAGCGCTCTTCGGGGCTGAGCTTGGCCAGCGCTTCGGGCGTACGCGCCCATTTCTGATCAGAGCTCATAGCAGCCTCCTCAGCTGTCACCACAATTGGGTGTGACGCCAGTGATGCGCCACCCTGCTCTCTTCAATGTGAGCCGGTTTGGCGATGAGACAAGGGGCTGAGCGCCGGAGTTCAGAGCGCGCCAATGGCTTCCCAGGGAAATTCCACCCACTCGCCGGCGGGCGTCTTGCGGCCCGCAATCACCCCCGAAGCGCCATCGGTCTTGTCGACCAGGGCGGCGACAATGGCGTCCGGGTAGCGCGCGCGCACTTCCTCCAGCGTGCGCCCGCTATCGATAATGTCATCAATGACAATGGCCGCCGCCTCCGGCGCCGCGCCATAGGCCTGCATCCGACCCTGCGCGCCTTCAACGCCATCGGCGTAGGACATCAGCCCCAGCGACACCATCTTGCGAAGGCCCAGCCGGTGCGCCACCAGCGCAGCGGGGATCAACCCGCCCCGCGCCACGCCGACCAGCACCGTATCAGGATCAATCGGCCCATGCCGCTGCGCCAGCTGATCCGCAATCGAGGCGGACAGGGTTTCAATATCTGTCCAGCTAAGCTTGAGCATGGGCGTGCCTTTGGGTCATTTCCGGCCAGCATCCAACATATAATTGAGCGCGACAAGCTCTTGTCAGGCTTGTGGGTTCCAATGCCAACTCCGCTCGCGATGCGCCAGAGAAGAAGGGGCAATTGATGCTTCAGTCATGCCTGTAGATGTCTGACACAAAGTCCGTCAGTCCGCCTGTATTCGTCACGGCGAATCTCCGCAAGGTCGGACGCTCTTCGTGGCTCCCGCTCAACAAGAGAAATTGGAACTGCAGGTCAGCCCGCACAAAGGCCCCGCATTCTGCAATATCCTGGGGCAGGATCAGGTAGGCGTCCCCATCCAAACGCTCGGGCCGCGGTTGTAGAACACAATCGGTGAACTCTCCGGCATACCGCCCGCTTTCCGCACTCGCATGATCAAGCGCGACATGAATTTCATCAGGGATATCGGTCACGCCCGAGAGCCGGAAAATGCTCCGAGTGCCCTGGTTCACATCACCGACCCATTCAAAGACTTCACTGGTTACTTCAAGGCGTCCATCCGCCCGCGTGGACCTGCTCTTCACCCCTCTATAACGATACATATCGAAGGAAAAATTCGTCAGATCACCCTCCGCGCCAACCGCCAGACGTCTCATATAGACCCGCCCTGGTGCGACTCCATATCCTGAAGACTCGCTGACCTCTGTGCGCCCCATCGTGAAGCGAAAAGTCAGGTCTGCGCGTCCGAAGTCCCCGCAGACCTCCAAATCTTCAGCGAAAATGAGGTAATCCCAGTCTGTCGCGCGCGCCGGATTGATATCGAGACGACAGTCTGAAAAGTCGCCTTGGTAATCTCCTCTGAGACTGCCTGCGATGCTCACATCAATCGTTCGCGGCGCGCCACCTCGTATGCCGGCGATCCTGAACACGCTCTGTGTCGGGGCATTGGCGTCACCTGTCCAGCCGAACACCCCCCATGTGGACTGCAGATAGCGCTCCCCGGTTTCCCTGTTTGTTTTAAGGGTCGGGACGGCGGGATTGTCTATACCGGCGTACCGAAAGTTGTAAAAATCGGTGATGCCGCCATCAGGAGACTGGACGATCCGGCTGACCCGAGTTGGGGAAAGACTCTGGCTAGTTTCACTCCCAAGGACAAAGCTCAGAGAAATATCGGCTCGTCCCCTAAAATCGCAATACGCCTCTAGATCCGAAACCCGTACAACATACTCCCCGCCCCGTCGCCGTTCCGGAATGTAAGGCAATTCGCACTGTCTATACCCACTTGGAGATTGGCCCGGTTGGGATTCGAAATAAAAGCCCACAAGAACGTATTGAACGCGCGTATCGACCGCCAATCCCTGATAAACGAAATACTCTGTGATCGCGCCGACGGAAGAACTCCCGATCCATTCAAGAATGCGGCTGTCTTCAAAGCTCTGTGGTTGATCCACCGTGGCCTCAAGCGAAGCAGGTACAGCCTCACGGATCTGGCTCTCACTCACCTGTATATTGTTGAACCGGTCATAGCCGGCATCCGTCAGAGCCCCCTCCCGGTCCAGAAAAAAGCGGCGCATTCTCAGTCCGGCGTCCACATCCTCAGGGTCCGCCAATATCTGGAAGCGTAGTGTCGCCCGACCAAATTCACCGCACACCCCGAGATCGCTGCGGATAATCAGATACTCCGACCCGGAATAGCGCTCGGGTCGGATGGGCAGAGAGCAATCGGTAAAGGCATACTGATAGTCACCTGAGGCCGCCCCGGCGATTGCAACATTGATCCGGTGGGGCATGGAGCGATCCAGTCCCACGATCCGGAAGATGCTGGACTCGGGATTTTCGGAATCCCCGACCATGCTCCAGGGACCTGCCGTCACAACCTTTCGAATCCGGTCCAGCTCGCCATCAATATTCAAAGACACCGGAATTTCGATCACCTCATCGGAATGCTCCGGACTCAACCGCACCACACCGGTCAGGCCATCCGCCAATTCCTCCTGGATGTTGACTGAAAACACGAGGTCCAAAGGCCTCTCCAAGTCCAGAAAAAATGTATCGGAATGCTCGGCCCGAGGATACGATGCATCAGAAATACTGACCCATTCAGGGTGGCTCAGAACATGCAGCGATCGGCTGCTGTAATAGTTTTCGTAGAACCTGTAGGTCTCAGTATTGAAACTGTCTCTTTCATGCGACGCATTTCGCGCGACATAGGTCCTCGGACGGATCAGGATCACCCCGCCGACAATCACGCCGCCTTCCTGCAGATAGGAAATCGCCTTGTTGATGGAAATCTCGCCCGCCGGGACATGCTCAAGGGCTCGTGGCGGACGCCGAGCCGTAAACCGCAAGGCGTCCAGAATTTCATCAAACGAAGCCTCAGGCACGGCGTCCCGAATAATCGCTAACGCCCCCGTCAGATGCGGTGCGGCCATGGACGTGCCGCTCATATGCAAGAGACGGGAGCAAAGGTAGCGGATATCCGGATAGGTACCGACATAGGCTCCGACGGTTGAAGACGCACACTCTCCCGACTCTGAGGGCGCCTCAGTGAAGGCCGCAGCCGTGATCGCATCCCCCGGTGCATAGAAGTCCAGATACTCTGAATGATTGGAGAAACCGCTCGGTGTCATGCCTGAACCGGTCGAGCCTACAGAGAGGACTTCCGGAATGCAGGCCGGCGCTGATAGCGCATTTGAGAAGCTGTCATTCCCGCTTGCGACAACCGTGAAAACGCCGGCCTGCGCCAATGACTGGATGATGCTGCGCCGGGGATCGTCCATGCAGGGCTGAGCGAACTCTCCACCGCCCAAACTCATATTGATAGCAGTGAGACCGAGCTCGTCTTTCACGGAATAAAGCCATTCCAGGGCTTCGATCTGACGACTGATCGGGCTGAGCACGCACTCGCCCTCACGCCCAGGATAATAATCCGCGCACACCTCTTCATTGAACCGGGAGAACACTTGCACGGCGACCAGCTTCGCCTCGGGGGCGACGCCCTGAACCCTGGAGTGCTCACGAAAGCTGCGTCCGACCGCTATGCTGGCGACATGAGTGCCATGAAAGCACCCCTCCGTACCGTTCTCAGGGTCGGCTGCCTTGTCCAGGCAAGGCAAAGCAAGGGTCGCAGAGGTCAAAGAGGTTTGACGGGCCTCGCCGTTCTCGCACAGGGATGCACTTTCGCCTGCAACAGCCGAACTGAAGCAGGCGCTGGCTTTGATCGCATCCCGGAACATGACGTGATAGGCGTCCACACCCGTATCGAGCACGGCGACTGTGCTGCTCCGTCCTTCGAACCCCTGCCCCCAAGCCTGCCACGCCCCAATTCTATGCGTGGTTTGATCCAGTTGTGGTGCGTTCAAGGCATCCTCGAACACGTACGAGACATCGGGGTGGCTTGCCAGATTCACAATCTGTGCAGGTGTGGCTCTCAAAGCAAAACCAGCACTCAAGGGAAACTGTGCATAGTGTGACGCAGAATTTGATTGTTCGCTTTCGGTGGATGACAGGAACCTCTGAGGTTCCGTCGCTTCGCTTATGATTTGCTCAATACGCGCCTCAAAACTCGCTAAAGCCGCCTCTCCGCGTATATCGGGCACGCTTCGCAGGTCACGTTGATACGGATCATCGTGAAGCATCACGATCACACCGATGCGCTCGCCGGAACGCGCGCTATTCAGGGCCCGCTCGCTCAGCGGAGCGGACATGGCGCTTTCCAAGTCGGCAGGAACAGACTCGGACTGACTGGCGTTCGCCGCTCCCAGGAGCTGGCTGCCCAACATTGTCGCGATGAACAGTAACGTAGAAACGCGCATTATTCCCCCCCGTGAAGGCGCGATCAGACACCTTCACGGTGCATTCTGGAGCACCATACGCGTTCGGGGGGAAAATCGAAGGGTTAATAAATTATTCCAACACACAAACGCCCTCCGCCTCGAGGCGAAGGGCGTTATGTTTTGTCAGGCGGATCGCAGGCTCTAATCGTTGTCGAACCCGAAATCGGTCAAGCCGCCGGTTCGCGTCACGGCAAAGCGGCGCATGCGCACTGTGTCTTGCAGGATGGCCGCGTCGGCGCGGATCCGGAAGCTCAGATCGCCGCGTCCGAAATTACCGCAATCGGTGAAGTCCGCAGCGCCGATGACATACTCATTGTCTCCTGCACGTGACGGCCGGAGCGTAATGGAGCAGTCCGTATACGCGCCGGTGAACAGACCACTTCCGGCTGTGGCATTGGCGATCGCCACATCAATGGTCTCGGGAAGTCCGCCATCAATCCCCGTGATCCGGAAGACGGCCTGGGTTCCGGCCTGCGCATCGCCCACCCATTCAAAGGGACCGAACACGACTTCCTCGCGGCCGCCCGAGATCGCACTCGGCGTCTGGCCAGCGCCGGCCACGGCGTCAAAACCGAAATCGGTTATGTCGCCCTGGGCCCCGAACGCCAGCCGGCGCACCTTGATCCGGCCTGGAATATCAGTGAGGGCTGCACGAATCCGGAAGGTCAGATCGGCCCGGCCGAATGCGCCGCAATCGGCGAGGTCCTCTTTCAGAATGAGGTAGTCATTCGCGCCAGCGCGCTGTGGACGCAAGGTCAGGGCACAGTCGGCGAACCCGCCTGAATAATCGCCCGCCGCCGCGTTTGCGACAGCCACCGCAATGGAGGTGACAGCGCCGTTAGAGACGCCTGCGATCCGGAACTGGTTGGACGTCGCGGCCGTGCTGTCGCCCGTCCATTCAAACGGGCCCACAATCACCTGTCCCTGCCCGGTGCCGAGATTGGACGGCTGAACGCCGCCATCCGAGGCCGCATCCACATGATAATCGGTCAACGCTCCGTTGGCCTGGCGGATAAAGCGCTGCATGCGCATGCCCGTCACATCACCATCAGTAGCGTTGATGCGCGCCGACTCCGCTGTAACCCGGAAGGTCAGGTCCGCCCGTCCGAACGCGCCGCAATCGGCAAGGTCCTCGGGCAGGATCTGGAAGTCATTGTCACTGCGTCGGCTGGACCGGATCGTCAGGGCGCAATCGGAAAACGCCCCGTCATATCCAGGCTCGGACGCGTTGGCGATCGCCACATCGACATTAAGCTCATCGCCCTGAAGGATCGGGCCGAGACGGAACTCGCTGCGCAAGGCGCCATTGGCGTCATACGTCCACTCAAAGGGACCGAATTGCGCCTGGGCCAGCGCTTGCGGCGTGTCCCCTGCGAGCTGCGGATCGGCCTGACTGGCGAGCTGTTCGGGCGACACCTCGTCCGCGGCGCCTGCAATCGCGGCGACACGCGCGGCCATCGATTGAGACACGCCCGTTCCCGCCGAAGGATCAAAGGCTGCATCCGTCAGCCCGCCTGATGAATTGAACAGGAAACGTCGCATGCTCAGCTGCGCGGCGTCGGCTTGCTGAACACGCACATCCAGATACAGGTCACCGCGGTCAAACCGCGGACAATCGGCGAAATCGGCTGCGCCAATGATGTATTCATTGCCCGAATAGCGGTTTGGCCGGATCGTGAAATCGCAAGCGATGGACGCGTTGGAAACCGACTGACCATCCCGGTCGCCCCAGCGCTCGATATCGGCGGAAATCGCGCTCGGCATGGCGGTGTCCAGTCCCACAATGCGGAAGATGCTGCCCGCAGACTGGTCCACATCGCCCACCCACTCAAAGGGGCCGAACCGCACGGTTGCGATGCTCGGATCCAGGGGCGTCGTCAGATGAGCGCTGACTTTCAGCCGAATCCGCGTCGACGCGCCATCAACCGAAAGCACCAGCTCTCCCGGATTGAACCCGTCAGCAAGCCCCTGACCATTGATGCTCAGGCGCAGCTCGCCTGTATCGTCGAACGTCAATGCGGTTGAAGACACCGAGTTTCCGCCATTGTCGCGGAAGTCCACGCTCAGCCATTCAGGCTTGCTGACAAGTCGGATCGTCCGCGACTGACCACTGTCGTTGGACAAGCCCCGGGTCGTACCGGGAAAGGACGCCACATCGCTCGATGTATTGCGTGTGTCATAACGCGTCAGGGAATCCAGGGACACAGAGCGCACGACGCCGGAACCGGTGTTCAGGAAGTCATGAGCCGCGTCGATCTGGATACGGGCGTGCACACGGTCGGTGAAGGCGTCCATGACCGGTTCGCCCGTCACCTTCAGCGCTGTGAGCATGTCGGCCACGCTGGCGCTTGGAAAGGCCTGACGTAGCAAGGCGAAAGCGCCCGCCACATGGGGCGCCGCCATGGAAGTGCCGTCAGAGTTGATGAAATAGTAGCACCAGCCTTCAGAATTGGCGTCCGCGCCGTTCTGACACTCGGCGCCCGGCGTGATCTGCTCGGAGCCGTAAGCCGCCAGGATTTCGACACCCGGCGCCAGAAGGTCGAGATAATCGGCATCGTTGGAGAATTCAGCCACGACATCATTGTCATCGACCGCGCCGACGGAGATCGCGCTTTCAATGCAGGCGGGCGAGCTCAGCCCGTTCGCAAAGCCGTCATTGCCGGCCGCCACCACGACAGCGATCCCGGCCTGCGTCAGAGCGCTCATGGTGCGGTCATAAGCAAAGTTCTGGCATGGCTCGGCATTGGCTTCAGAGCCGCCCAGGCTCATGTTCACAGCCGCCAGGTTCAGCGTAGCCCGGTTCAGATACAGCCAGTCCAGCGCTTCAATCTGGTCGCTGCGCGGAGAGCGCACACACGCACCATCCGGCGTTTCATCCTCGTCCACGCACTCTTCAGGCTCGAAACGACTGAAGACATTGACCGCCACGATATCAGCCGCCCGCGCGACACCGGAAATCTGGCGACCACTGGTCAGGTTCAGAACGCGCCCGGCAACGGTCGACGCGACATGGGTGCCATGAAAGCAGCCGTCGGTGCCGTTGACGCTGTCGATATTGTCCTCAACGCAGGAATCGCCAGCTTCGGCGGATGTCAGAGACGTCTGCTCATCTGTTCCGTTCGGACAGAGCGAGGAAGAAACACCCTCGCTGGTCGTGTTGAAGCAGGCGCTGGCCGTAATCGCCGGTCCGATCATGGGGTGATCATTCTCGACCCCGGTGTCCAGAACCGCCACAGAAACCCCAGCGCCCGTCACGCCCTGCCCCCAGAGGGCGCGCGCCCCGACCTGGGTGATGGAGCTGTCCGTCATGGGACGGTAAAGGGCATTTTCAAAAACGTTGGCCACACCGGGCGTGCGCCGCATGGCAGCAATCTCAGCGGCATTGGCGTTCACCACAAAGCCTGGCGTGAAATCAAAGGCTTCATATCCGATAGACGGATCTGCACCGTCTCGCTGAGCCACCAGAGCGGAGGGAAACGCCTCACGCACCACCGCACGGCGCATATCCGCAATCCGCGCCTTGAGATAATCGCCCTCCGGGTCATCTTCGGCGGCGGCGATCATTTCGTCGACCGACACATCAAGGATCACGATGACCGAGGTCCGCTCGCCTCGCCCCAGCTGCGCCAGGGCGCGGTCGGAAACGGGTCCCGTCAAGGCGATTTGCGATGGCTCCAATCCACCCTGCTGCGCGTGCAGCGCGCCAGAGGAAACCAGAATGGAACCCGCCCCCAGAAGGACGGCCAGAAGGGTCTGCGTTTTGCTCATACCGATCTCGATTTAACCTGCCGGGCCTGCGCCCATGGGACGATGCAACTGGTCAGCTTGCACGTGAACAACAGCTGAATGGCGCGCCAGCCGGGCCGCCTCTTCCGCCGTCAATCGAATTTCAAAGGCGTAGGCGGAGACGAAGCTGGCGCCGGGCCTGGGCCCTTGGGCGCCGAACACCGCCTGAAGGGCCTCATCGCGCTCGGCCTCCAGCTCCCTGCGGGCCTCGGCCGCCGCTTCGGCCGTCTGGGGCGCCGCCCCGGTCCGCATCAGGGTCACGATGTAATTGCTGCGATCCACGCGTTCAGAGTCCGAGGCTTCGATCACGGACGAACCGGCCGTGGGCGAACAGGCGACCACAGAGCCCATGAGCGCACACGCAATCAGAGCCGTCAGCCCTGATCTTGATGATCTGTGCGATTGCATCGATCTCTCCACGCTCCGGCGCCCCTGCCAAGCCAGCGCTCAGTCTCAACCCATGAAGTAGAGTATTCCTTAAAAGCGTCCAGAGATCGACAGGCGTCATCAATCCGCCGCCCTGCGGCCCGCATCGCAAAGCGGACAACGCAGCCTATCAGCGCGTCAGCGCACGCTGACCCGACTGAAATCAATGACGATCATGATGGGGATAAATGGTGCCCGGGGGCGGATTCGAACCACCGACACGCGGATTTTCAATCCGCTGCTCTACCAACTGAGCTACCCGGGCGCCGCAGCGCGCCATGAGGCGTGCGCCGCTGAGGACGCGGTTTATAGGCAAGCACGCGGGGGCTGTCCATGCCCTCAAATCAGTCTTGTGCAGTCCGTATGCGATTTGTCCGGTCTGCCTTCCCACTTGCGGGTTTATACACAGGCCTGCTAACCGCTCCTGCGTAATATTTTCAAAACCTCCCCAACCTCCGAGGACCGCAATGCACTCCAAAGTCTGCGTCAGCGCCCTGGCTCTACTGGCCATGCTGGGTGACGGCGGTCTGGCGTTCGCCCAGACCTCCCAGGAAGATGTGATCACCATCACTGCGGGTCGCGCGCCCGGCGCGCAGACCGGCGACCGGCCGGTGGTGACGCTGAGTGCTGATCAGCTGGACGCCAGCGGCCTCTCCGATCTGGGCGACGCGCTGGCGTTCAGCCCGGCCATTGTCGGCTCTGAATTCAACGACGATCCGGGCACCCAGAACGACACCTCGGGCACCTCCAGCGTCAATCTGCGCGGCCTTGGCCTGGGCGCGACGCTGGTGCTGGTCAATGGCGTGCGTCAGGCGCCGACCTCGGTCGCGTCTGATGACGGGGCCAGCTTTGTGGACATGAACGCGCTTGTGCCCGACATCGCCATCTCGCGCGTTGAAATCCTGAAGGACGGCGCCTCACCGCTGCATGGCTCGGACGCCATTGCGGGCGTCGTGAACGTCATCACCGACGACCGGTTCGAGGGCGTGCAAGTCGAGCTCGAAGCCCGCGGCCCCGATGGATTCGACGGCGCCGGCTTCACCTCGATCCTGTCAGCACGGGCGGGGCAGTCCTTTGGCGCCTTCAATGTCATGGGGGCGATCAGCTATCGCGACATGGACGGCGTGGAAGGGTTTGAGACCGATTTCATTCCCGGCACCGGCCTGTCCGCCCTGGGCCAGCCAGGCGCCTATTCGGTCTCAACGCCGGGTGGTTCCCAGATCATCATTGACCGCGATTGCGAAGCCGGCGGCGGCCAGCCGCTGGTGCTGGGCGCGGACACGGCTCTTGGGACGCCGGGCTATTGCCGGCTCGATTATGGTCAGTTCTTCTCACTGATCCCCGATGAAACCCGACTGAACGCATATGGCGCCGTGACCGGTGATTTCGGCGATACGCGCCTGACCGTGCGGGCGGCCTGGGCCGATTCCCAGCTGACGCGGGGCAACTCCCCCTCCCTGCCTGCGCTGAGCTTCCCGACCATTCCGGCGGCCAATCCAGGCAATTATTTCGGACAGGATGTCATCTGGAACGGGCGTCCGCGCGGCGTCTCCGCCGGGGCGGCGCGTCGCAGCTTCGACCATGACACGCTGCGGCTCGACGCCGGGCTCTCCCATGACTTTACCGCCTTTGGCCGGGACTGGACGGCGGACGGCGTGCTCGCCTATTCCCGCAATGAGCTGGAAGCCGACATCACCGATCATATCGGCGATCGTCTGAGCGCCGCGCTCAACGGTTTCGGTGGGGCCAACTGCCAGCCGGGCGCCAGCGCCGGCGATCAGAGCGCCGGTTGTTACTGGTTCAATCCGTTCGGCTCGGGCGGGCTCGTCACCGACTCCAGCGATCCGCGCTACAATGATCCCGCCGTTCTGGACTGGATGCTGGGCAAGGATGTGCGCACCTCGACCTCAGAGCTGACCAGCCTGGACGCCAGCCTGACCACGGCGTCCGTGTTCGCCCTGCCCGCCGGTGACGTCTCCCTGACCCTGGGCGCTCAGCTGCGCAATGAAAGCCTGGAGGTCAATCACGGCGAAACCTTCAACAATGACGCCTTCCTGTTCATCGTCGGCGGCCCGGACTATGCCGGCGAGCGCGATGTGGCGAGTCTGTACGCCGAAAGCGTCATTCCCCTGCATGAGCGCGCTCGTCTGACCCTCGCCGCCCGCCATGAGGATCTGGAGGATTTCTCCTCGACCGATCCCAAGGCGGCTCTCGCCGTGGATGTAACCGACGCGCTGACCCTGTCCGCCAGCTGGGCGCAATCGTTCCGCGCGCCGTCGCTGCACCAGCAAGTCAGCGCCACGACGACGCTGCAATCGCTCACTCTGGGCAATCAGAGCCTGTTCCGCCCCGTACGCACGGTGGGCGCGCAGGATCTCGCCCCGGAAACCTCTGACAGCATCTCGCTGGGCGCCAGCTGGCGCCAGGGCCCATGGACGGCGCGCGTGGACGCCTGGCGGCTTGAGGTCGAGGACCTGATCATCGAGGAGAGCGCCAATGCCATCCTCGCCGCCGACTTCGCCGATGACGGGGTCTACAATGATCCGCGCGTCGAGCTGTCCCAGACCGGCGATGTGGTGCTGGTGCGCGCCAACTTCGTCAACGCCCCGAGCGTGGAAGCCCAGGGCGTGGATGTGGCGCTGAGCCATGACGGTGTGGATCTGGGCCGGTTCGGCACGCTCAATGGCGGTCTCGAGGCGGTCTATATCGACGAGTTCACCCTGTTCGATCCGGTGCTGAACACCGAGATCGAAGCGGCGGGCAACCGCAATTTCACCAATTTCGCACGCTCACTGCCGCAATGGCGCGCGAGCCTGCGGGCGGGCTGGATGAACGGGCCGTGGAGCGTGAACGCCCAGGCGCGCCACATCTCATCCTATGATGATGATGAAAACGGCGGCGCCGAAATCGACAGCTGGACCGCCTATGACCTTCAGGCGGGCTGGACCGGCGGCGTGCGCGGTCATCTTCTGACCGCCAGCGTCGGCGCGCTCAACCTGTTTGACGAGCAAGCGCCCGAGGTGAACACCCCGCTGGGCTATGACACCAAGGTGCATGACGCCCGCGGTCGGGTGCTCTACGCCCGGATCAGCGTCCAACGCTAAAGAAAAGCCCCGCAGCCAGGCTGCGGGGCTTTTTTTGTCAGGAGTCGTCTTCTTCGCCGCGCGCTTCCGGCGGCAGGGCTTCGGGGGGCACAGGCTCGCCCGGCACGGCGTAGGCGCCCGAAAACCAGCGCCCCAGATCGGCGTCCGCGCAGCGGCCCGAGCAGAAGGGTTTGTATTTGGAGTCGACCGGCTTGTTGCAGATGGGGCAACCGGGCTTGGTCTTGCTCATAACGGACGCACCTCGAACTCGCGCGCGCCGCGGGCTTCATCCAGCACCAGTTCGAACCGGTCGCCCAGACGCGATTTCATCGCCTTGGACCATCCGATGGCGTCTTTTTCAAGCCAGGCGTGAATGTCGGCGCCGGCGAGCAGCGCCAGACGCCCGCCGCGCTTGGCCTTGCCTTCCGCCTCAAGCCGACGCAACGCCGCCAGGGCGCGGGTCTCCACGCTCTCCACGCCAAAGCGCTCCCAGGAGATTTCGTGGAGCGCGCGGCCCAGACGCTGGCGGGCCAGCTGGACGATGGCGAACCGGCTCGTCGGAGCGACATCGATCTTGGCCGGGTCGCGCTTGAACGCGCCTTTCAGCGTCTGGTCGAGCTGGCTCTGGTCCTGTTTTTTCTTGAGCGGCAGAAAGTCGATGGCCACTACGCCGCCAATGCCGCGCAAGCGGATCTGACGCGCCGCTTCCCGCGCCGCCGTCTTGTTCAGATCCAGCGCCATTTTGGGCGCCCCGCCCTGCGATTGCCGACCGGCCGCGTCCACGTCGATGACCGTCATGGCCGTCACCGGCTCGATGATCAGGCGTCCGCCGCCCGGCAGAGCGACCCGCGGCTCCAACGCCTCGTCAAAGAGCGCGTCGAGATCGATCTCGGCCTCTTTGGGCGTGCGCACCGGGGCCTCGTACATCATGGACAGGCGTTCCGCGATCGGCGGCGCGGACACGACGATCTCCGGCGCATCACCCGGCTCCACCTCGAACAGGGCGAGCGTGGGGCCCTTTTCCTGGAACTCTTCACGCGCAATCTGGACGCCGATTGCGGCGCCTTCATGCAGGCCGTCCGGACGACCCGCCTTGCCGAAGGGTAGAAAGCCCGCCGGACCGCGGCCAATGTCACAGAAGGCGCCATTGATCGAATTGTCGACCTTGGTGACCCGGGCGCGATAGACCTCGCCGCGCCAGGCGCGCCTGCCGCGTTCAGACCAGCGCTCCACATGCAGCTCGATGGCGCGGTCGCCATCCAGAACAGCGGCCCGGGTTTCCCCCACATGATCAGCAGCGACGATTCTCAAAACACATATCCCAGTCCGACCAGCAATTGACGCGCCTCATAGACCGGCAATCCCATAACGCCGGTGTAAGAGCCGATCAGCTTGCTGATATAAGAGCCGGCCCGGCCCTGAATGCCATAGCCGCCGGCCTTGCCGTCCCATTCACCGCTATCAAGATAGGCGGTGATCTCATCTTCGCTCAGGCGTTTGAATGCGACACGCGTTTCCACGACCCGGCTGGCTTCACGCCCGTCCGGCGCGCGCACGGCGACCCCGGTGAAGACCCGGTGATTGCGGCCGCTCAAAAGGCGCAAACACGCATCAGCCGTGTCGCGATCCTCGGTTTTGGGCAGAATGCGACGTCCGACGCCCACCACCGTATCGCTGGCCAGGACATAACAGCCCGGATGATCCGCAGCCGCCAGCTTGTCGATCGCGAGACGATGCGCCAGATCCCGCGGCAATTCGCCGGGGCGCTCGGTCTCGTCAATATCGGTCGGGGCGATCTGATCGGGCGGTGCGCCGATTCCGGTCAGAAGGTCGCGGCGGCGCGGCGACGCGCTCGCCAGGACAAAGGGCGCGCGCGCAGCGTTCGGCGACACGCTCACCTTACTTGAAGCGATAGGTGATGCGCCCCTTGGTCAGGTCGTAAGGCGTCATCTCGACCAGAACCTTGTCGCCAGCCAGCACGCGGATGCGGTTCTTGCGCATCTTGCCCGCAGTGTGCGCGATGATTTCGTGATCATTTTCCAGTTTGACCTTGAAGGTCGCGTTGGGCAGCAGTTCCACGACTTCGCCGGGAAACTCCAGCAGTTCTTCCTTCGCCATGCAGCTCCTCTTGATCAATGGCGTAAATTCAGACGCATAGGCGTCAAAACGCAAAAATCCCGTACGCTTCGCACATGAAGACTCATGTCAGCGTCGGGTGGTGTCGGGGCGCTATATAAGCGTGATCGCCCCGATCGTCGAGCGTGGTTGTAAGGACTAGTCCGGATTATAGGCCGAAATGCGCGCTTTTATGGCGTCGCGCGCAGCCCGATAGGCCTCAAGACGCGTCTCCCGACCGCCCTCCTCTTCGGCCGGATCGGGAATCGCCCAGAGCAGGTATTCCGCATCGCGCGCTTCGGCGAACGCGCTGGCGGACGGGTCGGCGTCCGCCGCCAGACACACCACCAGCTCGACCGGGTCATCGGCAGTGTCAGCCAGATCGCGGCATTCAAAATTGGACAGATCGATCCCGGTTTCATTCATCACCGAGATCATGAAGCCATCCGGCCAGGGCGCCGGCTCCACCCCACATGAACGCGCCAGGCAGTCCGCCCCGAAGCGATGCTTCCAGAACGCTTCGGCCATGGGAGAGCGCACCGCATTGCGGCCGCAGACGAAGACGACGGAGGGCGCGGCCATCTCAGGCGCCCCGCCGATGAAGCGCGCAGATCAGGGTGAACAGGCGGCGCGCCGTGTCAAAATCCACTTCGATTTTCCCGTTCAGGCGCTCGCGCAACAGCTCCGAGCCTTCATTGTGGACGCCGCGACGGCCCATATCGATCGCCTCGATCTGCCCCAGCGGGGCGTCGCGCACAGCCGCGTAATAGCTCTCGCACATCAGGAAATAGTCCTTGATGATGCGGCGCAGCGGCCCCAGCGAGAACACGAACATGCGCACCGGCTCGCCGTTTTCGCGCTTGATGTCGAAGACAAGGCGCTGGTCCTCGATCGCCAGGCGCAACGCATACGGTCCGGACTCGGAATCGGCGGGCACGAAGGTATTGGAGTCCAGAAGATCAGCAATGGCCACGCGGCGCTCATGCTCCACGGCCTCATCGGCCTTGCC
Organism: Oceanicaulis sp. MMSF_3324; assembly: GCF_030733545.1. GTDB lineage: Bacteria > Pseudomonadota > Alphaproteobacteria > Caulobacterales > Maricaulaceae > Oceanicaulis. The sequence goes on along the minus strand of NZ_JASHIU010000007.1, from coordinate 86,945 downwards.
GATGGTCAGTTGGTCAAGCTCGACCGCGACCAGTCGCTGATCGGTCATAGGGAACTCCTGTCGACCCGCACCGGGGTCATGCCTCGTCGTCTTCAGGATGGCTCGGTCGCGCCGCCGCCCGCCAGGGCTCGGACACGTCTGCAAACGCCATGTCGATGCATTCCACCTCAAGACGGAGCTCCCCGCCACCTGAAAAGGTGAAGCTGAGCACGCCGCCCGGCGCCTCTCCGGGCTCGAACGCCAGGGTCAGCAGGCTGATCACCCCGTCCTCATGGCCCTGCTTGAGGCGTTTGGACTGCGCCTTGAGCACCGACCCCACCTGCAAGGCGGCGCGCACACGTTCGCCATGCCCCTTGCTCGGGCCCTCCCAGCGAAAGCGGTTCAGCGCCAGGGTGAATTGCCGGGCCCTGGGTTCGAACTGGAAATCCCCCAGCAGCCCGACAGCGTCCTGCAACGCCGCCGACAGCACCGCCAGATCGTCCGGCGATTGCGCCAGAAGTCGCATGGGCGTGTATCCGGCCATTCAGCCCTCCGCAGTTTCAACAACGCGGCGCACATCGGCGCCACAGGCGGACAGCTTGTCCTCCAGGCGCTCAAAGCCGCGATCGAGATGGTAGATTCGGTTGACCATGGTCTCACCTTCCGCAGCCAGACCGGCGATGACAAGGCTGACCGATGCGCGCAGGTCGGTCGCCATGACCGGTGCGCCCTTCAGGGCGCACGGACCGCGCACCACCGCCTCGTTGCCTCGCACATCGATACGCGCGCCCAGACGTGACAGCTCGGGCGCATGCATGAAACGGTTCTCGAAAATGGTTTCACGGATCACCGATGCGCCCTCCGCCAGGCTCATCAGCGCCATGAACTGGGCCTGCAGGTCCGTGGGAAAGCCCGGGAACGGCGCTGTCTGCATGTCCACGGCCTTGAGCGCGCCCGCACGTCTGACGCGCACGCCGCCCGCTTCCGCTTCCACCTCGACACCAGCCTTGCGCAGCAGCGACCACAGCGCGCCGTTATGATCGAAGATGGCGTCCTTGAGCAGGACATCGCTGCCCGCCACGGCGGCCGCCGCCATGGCGTAGGTGCCCGTCTCGATCCGGTCGGGCACAACCGCCCAATTCGCCCCATCGAGCTTGTCCACGCCCTCAATGGTGATGGTGGGGCTGCCCGCTCCTTCCACCTTCGCGCCCATGGCGTTCAGGCATCCGGCCAGATCCGCGATTTCCGGCTCGCGCGCGCAATTTTCAAGCACGGTCTGGCCCTTGGCCAGTACAGCGGCGAGCATGGCGTGCTCTGTTGCGCCCACAGACACCATGGGAAAGGTGATGCGCGCGCCTTTCAGACCGTCCGCCGGGGCCTTGGCGTTCACATAGCCTTCGGACAGTTCGATCTCGGCGCCCAGCGCTTCAAGCGCCTGAAGGTGCAGGTCCACAGGCCGCGCCCCGATGGCGCACCCGCCAGGCAGGGACACCTTGGCGTGGCCAACCCGGGCGATGAGGGGGCCCAACACGTTGAAACTCGCGCGCATCTTCCGAACGAGATCATAAGGCGCGAACGGCTCGCCCAGATTGTCCGCGTGCATGAACAGCTTCGCGCCGGCGCGCTCTTCGACCGTTACGCCGAGCCGTGCGAGCAGATGGCCCAGAAAGCGCGTATCCGCCAGGCGCGGCATGCGCGACAGCTCCAGCGGACCGTCCGTCAGCAGACACGCCGCCATGAGCTTGAGCGCGGAATTCTTCGCGCCCGAAATCTCGATCTCTCCGACCAGGCGCGATCCGCCGCGAATAAGAATGCTGTCCATACTGCCCTCATGGTCCATTTGGCGCGCGCCGACGCCCAGCGCCCCACCCATCAGCGCCCGTATGTAAGGGCATTCGCACGATGACGAAATGAGGGCGTCACAGAGGCCATGATTTGTAGGCGCAAATCCTCAGGCGCAAGGCGCGCGGCCTATCCGTCCCCATCGGCGCCGGGCGCCTCATCCTTGCGGGCCGCCGCCTTGCGACGTCGCAGATTGGCGCGCAGGGCCTGGGCCAGGCGCTGTTCACGCTCGGATTGGGGCGTTTTGTCTTTGGCGGGCTTGCGATCTTGGGTGCTCATGTGAAATCAACTGCCTTATATCTGCAAAAGAGGTCAAGCCCGGTCTTGGCGCGAGAAGAATCAAGCGCTATAAGCCCGGCTCCGACGACGCGAGAGCATGCTTTCGCACACCGGACGCCGCTATAGCTCAGGGGTAGAGCGTTCCCTTGGTAAGGGAGAGGTCGAGTGTTCAATTCACTCTAGCGGCACCATCCCCTCTTTTCCGATGACTTAACCCACAGCCCCGCACGCCTTGAGCGCACCTGCGTTTGCCCTACACTCTTGGGGTGAATCGATGACAGGCGGGGTCAGGCTGACTCCGTACGTTCGATGTGGCCCGGGGGAAGCATGCATCGATATTGGGTCTTCTCAGCGGCGCTGGCCGGGCTGATCACGATCACCGCCATCGACATCTGGATCAGTCGCGAAGTGCGACAGGAACAAGCCGCGCTTTTGCAGACGGTGTCAGCAACCCGTGATGAGACGGCTCGACTTTATGACGAGCTGGGGTTCGGTGGCCTGATCCATAATTTCAAGAATTATGTCATTCGCGGCGATGACGCCTACAGGGATGAGGCGCGCGCCAATGCCCATGCGCTGGATATCCGGTTGCAGCGCCTGGAGGCTTATAATGCGGAGCTCGGTCTGGAACTGGATCTGAGCTCGGTTCGCGACACGATAACCGCCTATTCCGACCGGCTTGAAACGGTCCGACGCGGTTGGTCGGAAGGTATGTCGATAGAACAGCTGGATGATCGTGTGCGCGTGGATGACAACCCAGCGCTCGATCAACTCGCCGCACTGGATGACCAACTGGACGCCGTCATGCACACGAGCATGGACCGGCTGGGCCGATTGAGCGCCACGCAAAGCATTCTGACCCCGTCGCTTCAGGCGCTCATGCTGGGCTTTATCATTGTCATGTCCGCCCGCATGTACAGAAACCGGTTCAAGACCGCGCGGCAGACCCGCGCGCAGATCGCCAATCTCGACGCATCACTGAAAGCCCAATCGCTGACGCTGGAGCGCATGCACGAAAGCAATGCCGCCCTGGAAAACTTCACTTCCATGGTGGCGCATGACCTCAAGGCGCCCTTGCGGCAAACCACCATGCTGCTTCACTTGCTGGAGCGCTCCGGTTCGGATGAGGACCGCGGCGCCTATCTGAACCAGGCACGCGACAGCCTTGGGCGCGCCAACACGCTCGTCGAGAGCTTTCTCAATCTGGCCCAGCTCAAGGATCAACCGCCGGAAACCGCTCTGGAGGATATCAGCGCAATCTTCCAACAGGCCGTGGACGAGATCGCCCTTCTGTATCGCAAGGCGCCGCGCCGCATTCACATAGACACGCTCGGCGAAGCCTATTGTGATCGCGATCTGATCCGGCAAGTCGCGATCAACCTTCTGACCAATGCGCTGAAATACGCCAAACCCGACACCGCGCTCGAGATCCGGGTTCACGCCACCAAAAGCGACAGCATGCTGGCCGTCTATGTCGAGGATAACGGGGTCGGCATTCCGCCAGAGATCGCCGGCGAGTTGTTCCAGCCCCTGGTGCGCGGGAAGAACGGCGCACAAAAGACCCAGAACTCTGGGCAGGGCCTGGGCCTGGCCTTGTGTCAGACCATCATCGCGGCTCATGGTGGAACGATCGGGATCGCCTCGAGCAATCAGCAGGGCACGAGCATCCGCTTCACTCTGCCGCTCGCCCAACCGGATATTCCGGACGCCTAGACGCCCCGCTCTGCGACATTGAACCAGAAGCGGGAAATCTCGCCGAGCACCTGCTCATAACCCTCTGGCGAGTCCGGCTTGCGGATATAGGCGTTGCCCGCCTTGCTGTAGAAGCGCCGAACGTCCGTTTTGCTGTTGGAAGTGGACAGCATCAGTACCGGAATGCTGCTGAACGTCTCGTCGGACTTCAGGGTGCGTGTGAGCTCCACGCCGTCCATACCCGGCATCGAAAGATCGGTGACGATGAGATCAGGCGCCTCGTGTGACTTGAGAAACTCGAGCGCTTTCAGTCCGTCCTCACAATACTGAGCATCAACATCGAGATCACTGTCATCAAGACTGAGCTTCAGGAACATGCGATCGGTCGCATCGTCTTCCACAAACAGAATGGACTGCGTCATGATGAGGTCACCTGGTCCCGTTCTTGTTCAGACATATATTTGAACGCACATATTACTTTAGAGAAGGTGACCGCGCACCGCCAAGACAATTCAAGGGTGTAGTTAACGACAAGTCAGAACACATCCAGACGCTCGTAACAACCGCTTCGGCATTCATGCCTTGGCGAACCGCCTGACACCCCCTACCCTCGTAAGCAGTTAAAGAATCTTGTCTTTCACCCTCATCTCTCCGTCTCGCGCAGGTCTGGCTGAATGCCCTTGATGACACCCCTGTTCCCGGCGCTCGAGCCTTATGCCAGCGCGAATTTTTTCTCCGCGGAGGGGTATCGCATTTTCTACGAATGCTCCGGGAACGCCGATGCGCCCACAGTGATCTTCATTCACGGGGGGCCAGGCTCTGGCGCCAGCGCGCGCCACAGGCGCTATTTTAACCCGAGCAAATGGAACATCGTTCTGTACGATCAGCGCGGCTGCGGACGCTCCGAGCCGCTGTTCGAGCTCGAGACCAACACGCTCGCGGCCCAGATCGACGATCTCGAACGTCTTCGCGAAACCCTGGGCGTTGAGCGCTGGACGCTGTTCGGTCCGTCCTGGGGCTCCACGCTCGGACTGGCCTATGCACAAGCCTACCCTGATCGTGTCGAAACCCTGGTGGTCGAAGGCGTGCTACTGGGCGAGCGCGAAGAGATGGACTGGTTCCATGATTGCGCCGGCGCAGGCGGGTTGTGGCCCGATGCGCAGGACCGTCTGATGGCGGATACGCCCGAGGCCTTCCGGCGCCCGCCCGCCTTCCGGCAATGGGCGCTGGAGCGCATGCGCGAAGAACTGGCGCAAGGCCGCCCCTTGCTGGAAGGCCTTGATGATCCTGACACCCCGCTGGAAACCTTGCGCCGTTCCATGCTGTATCGCTGGAGCGAGTATGAAGAAACGATCGCCTGGCTCGACAAATCTCCCGAAGACATTCGCGATGACTTCGCCGAAAAGGGCCGCGACTGGCTGACGGGGCATTCGCTTCTGGAAGCCTGGTATTTCAGCCATGATTGCTTTCTGGAACCGGGCCAACTTCTGGCGAATGCGCAGACGCTGACCATGCCCGTCCATATCATTCAGAGCCGCTATGATCTGGTGTGCCCGGGGCGCGCAGCCTATCGCCTGGCGCAGGCCGCGCCGGATTCGCACCTGCACTGGGTGGAACGCTCGGGACACATCATGACCGCACCCGTGCATCGCCAGGTGCGCACCCTGTTTGAAGCGCTGGCCGCCGATCGCTGATTCCACTGCGCTACCAGCTCTCTAACGCGGCGCGGCGCCATTGATCGGTCGCAACGCACACATAAAGATAGCCCCCGTCCCAGCACATCTGGCCCGCCTGCCCCGCCGCTGTGGCGCTTGCCGGCGTGTGCGAGCCCGAGACCTGAAGACGGTCCGATTGCACGCAAAGCCCGGTCAGGGTGACCAGCCCCTCCACAGGATTGACCCGTATCGCCTCTAGCCAGGAGGCGCCATCCTCTGAGACCTTGACCGAGAAAGCGTCCTCACCGGCCAGGCCGAACTCGGCGCGCCCGGACCAACCGGACTGAAAGACCAGGCTGGTAGTGTTCGCAAGGGCGGCCTTGTTCAGAACCAACCGCATATCGCCGGACCCGCCGTCTTCAGCGGACAACAGCACGCCGGGCGACTTCACCGTTAGCCGGTTATGGGAATCCGCACTGGCGCCCACGCCCAGCTGCTCAAGACCCTGCAACTGCCGGATCTGATCGGAGGCCTGTCGCCAGCTGACGCCATCATGAATCAGAGTGCAGGCTTCATCGCGCACATAGACGCTCATCCCCGGCCAGGGGGGTATGGCCGTCCAGACGCCTTCATGAAACACTATCAGCACGCCTTCCGGCGCCCCAGCCCAGTCCGCGCCCGTTACGCTGGAAGGGAGGATATAGCCCTCACCTTCGGATGGCGTGTCCGGCTGAGCGCCCAGAACGCGGCTCAGCACGGCGGCCTGCACCAGTATGTCGAGCCGGGCGAGCGCTTCATTGACCGTCACATGCTTCTGGGCCTGGGCCGGCATCAGCCAGGGCAGGTCCAGTCGGGGCGTACGCTCAGCCATAAGATTTCCTCTCCTCTCTCATCGGGACGAGGAGCCTGAGGCGCCCGGTTGCAGGGGCGGATAACGCAACCGGACTTCCGCACTGGCGAAACCGACGAAAGGGCGGGTTTTCTATTTTGCGCGGGCGGTGTACCCACTGCGCATGACTGACTCTATCCGCTCCCTGGCCGAGGGATTTGACGTCATCGGTGACGCGCAATGGCGCACCATGGCTGAAACCGCCCTCAAAGGCGCCCCGCTGGACCGGCTGGTGCGCAAGACGCTCGATGGCGTTGCGCGCGGCCCCCTCTTCACCCGCTCGGACCTTGAAAAGGTCGGCCCCCTGCCCGCGCCCGGCGCAGCGCCCTATCTGCGCGGGCTGACGGCGGAGCGTGATCCTTACCTGCCCTGGGGCATCCGCCAGATCATCGACGATCCCGATCCCAAGGCGGCCAATGAAGCCCTGCGCACCGACCTGTCCGGGGGCGTCAGCGAGATCGCCCTGGCGCTTGACCCGACCGGCGCCAATGGCGTCGCCGTGCGCACGCTGGATGAGCTGAAAACCGTGCTCGACGGGGTCATGCTCGATCTGGCGCCGGTGCATCTGCAACCCTCGCGCATGGCGCCGCAATACGCCGCCCTCGCGCTGGCCTACATGCAGGATCAGGGGCTGGACCTGAAAACGCTCAAGGGCGGTCTGGGCCTGTCTCCGATTGGTCAGAAATCGCTGGCGGGCGGCGGGGCCGCCAAGCTGCCCGTGCGTCTGCAGAGGACGGCCGAAGCGGCTGCCTGGTGCGCCGAGCATGCGCCCAACATCAAGGTCGTTTCGATCACCGCCAACGCCCCGCACGAGGCGGGCGGATCGGCGGCGCAAGAACTCGCCTTCGCCTGCGCCGGCGGGGCGAGCTATATGCGCGCCTTTATCGATCACGGCCTGACGCCGGATCAGGCCGCCAGTGCGCTGGAATTCAGCTTCGCCGCCGATGCGGACGTCCACCTGACCATCGCCAAGCTGCGCGCCGCCCGGCGGGTCTGGGCGCGGGTGGCGGACGCCTTTGGCTGTTCGCCCGAAGCGCAGGGCATGCGCATCTGCGCCATCACCTCATCGCGCATGCTGACCGCGCGGGATGCGTGGAACAATCTCATTCGCAACGCCTGCGCCGGTCTGGGCGCGGCGGCGGGCGGTGCGGATTCCATCACCATCCGTCCGTTCAACGAACCGCTGGGCACGGCGACGCCCTTCGCCCGGCGTCTGGGCCGCAATCTGCAGATCATGCTGATGGAAGAGAGCCATCTGGGCGCCACGGCCGACCCGGCGGGCGGCAGCTATCTGCATGAAACCCTGGGCCATCGCCTGGCGCAGGCGGGTTGGGACCTGTTCCAGCAGATCGAACGGCGCGGCGGTCTGTTTGAAACCGTCAAGGCGGGCTGGCTGCAGAACGAAGTCGCCAAGACGCGTGACGCCAATGTGGCGCAGTATGCCGAGGGTCGCGAAGCGCTGATCGGCGTGACCCAGTTCGCCAATCTCGAGGAACGCCCTGTCGAGGCGGGCCAGCGTGATTACACGCCGCCCAAGCTCGATGCGCCCACGCTCGAGCCCCAGCCCTTCACCGACAAGCTCGACGCGGCTCGCGCCGGACACGCCATTCGCGTGCTGGACCTGCCCGAACAGGACTGGGCGCCGCTGCGCTATATGCGTTTGGCTGAACCCTTTGAAGCCTTGCGCGATGCGGCGGACGCCCACGCGAAAAAGGCTGGCGCGGCGCCCAAGGCTTTCCTCGCCACGCTGGGCGCGCTGGCGGACTTCAATGCCCGCGCCAGCTTCGCCTCCAACCGCTTGGCGGTGTCCGGCGTTGAAACCGATCAGGCGAACGAATACGCCGATATCGACGCCTGCGCCGCGGCCTTCGCCAAGTCCGGCTCGAAACTCGCCGTGATCTGCGGCACCGATGACGCCTATTCGGACCTGGCCGAGGAGCTGGCTGAAGCGCTCAGGCAGGCCGGCGCCAAAGAGGTCTGGATCGCCGGCAAGCCCGGCGCCATCCCCGGCGTTGATCATTTCATCCATATGCGCAGCCACAGTCTCGAAGATGGCGAACGCGCCCATACAGTTCTGGGAGTGAGCGCATGAGCAAGCATCCCGACTTCACGCAGATCGGTCTGGGGCAGCCCGACATCCAGCCGGGCCCCAAACCCCAGCGAACGCCGTTCGTGACCGCTGAGGAGCTGCCCATCCAGCCCGCCTATACGGCGGCGGATGTGGACGGGCTCGATTTCATCGACGGCTATCCGGGCGCCGCGCCCTATCACCGGGGCCCCTATCCCACCATGTTCGTCCAGCGCCCCTGGACGATCCGGCAATATGCGGGCTTCTCGACGGCGGCGGAATCCAACGCCTTCTATCGGCGCAATCTCAAGGCCGGTCAGAAGGGTCTGTCGGTGGCGTTCGATCTGGCCACCCACCGCGGCTATGACAGCGACAATCCGCGCGTGATCGGGGATGTGGGCATGGCGGGCGTCGCCATCGACTCCATTCTGGACATGCGCCAGCTCTTTGACGGCATTCCGCTCGATCAGATGAGCGTGTCGATGACCATGAACGGCGCCGTGCTGCCGGTTCTGGCGCTCTACATCGTCGCCGCCGAGGAACAGGGCGTCCCGCACAAACAGCTTTCAGGAACGATCCAGAACGACATCCTGAAAGAGTTCATGGTGCGCAACACCTATATCTATCCGCCGCGCCCTTCCATGCGGATCATCTCCGACATCTTCGCCTTCACCGCCAGCGAGATGCCGCGCTTCAACTCGATCTCGATCTCCGGCTATCACATGCAGGAGGCGGGCGCTCCCGCGGATCTCGAGCTGGCCTACACCATCGCCGACGGGCTGGAATACATCCGCTCGGGCGTCGAGGCGGGGCTCGATGTGGACGCCTTCGCACCGCGCCTGAGCTTCTTCTGGGGCGTGTCCATGAACTACTTCATGGAAGTGGCGAAGATGCGCGCCGCGCGCCTGATCTGGGCCAGCCTCGTCAAGGCGCGGTTCAACCCGAAGAACGCCAAATCCCTCGCCTTGCGCACCCACAGCCAGACCTCGGGCTGGTCCCTGACCGCTCAGGACGTGTTCAACAATGTGGGCCGCACGGCGGTCGAGGCGATGGCGGCGGTCGATGGCCATACCCAGTCGCTGCACACTAACTCGCTGGACGAAGCGCTGGCCCTGCCGACGGACTTCTCCGCCCGCATCGCCCGCAACACCCAGCTGGTTCTGGAATCCGAGGCGCATCTCACCGACGCGATCGATCCGTGGGGCGGCAGCTATTATGTCGAGCGCCTGACCCATGATCTGGCCGCGCGCGCGCTCGATCACATCGCCGAGGTGGATGCGCTGGGCGGCATGGCCAAAGCCATCGAGGAAGGCCTGCCCAAGCTGCGCATCGAGGAAGCCGCCGCCAAGACCCAGGCCAAGATCGATTCCGGCCTGCAGACCATTGTCGGCGTGAACAAGTTCCGCCTCAACGAGCCTGAAGACATTCCTGTTCTGAAGGTGGACAACTCCAAGGTCCGCAACGAGCAGCTCGCCAAGCTCGAGACGCTTCGCAAGGAGCGTGACCCCAAGGCGGTGGAAAGCGCGCTCGAAGCGTTGACCAATGCTGCAGACCGCGGCGGCAATCTTCTCGAGCTGTCGGTGAAAGCCGCGCGCGCCAAGGCGACGGTCGGGGAAATCTCGGACGCCATGGAAAAGGTGTTCGGCCGCCACAAGGCGGAAATCAAATCGGTTCAGGGGGTGTTCTTGAAAGCCTCAGGAGATGACGCAAAGGTCAAGAAGGCGCTCCAAGCCTCTGACGCCTTTGCCGAAAACGAAGGGCGCCGCCCGCGTATCCTGATCGCGAAAATGGGCCAGGACGGCCATGATCGCGGCCAGAAGGTCGTCGCCTCCGCCTTCGCCGATCTGGGCTGGGACGTGGATATCGGTCCGCTCTTCCAGACGCCCGAAGAAGCCGCGCGTCAGGCGGTGGAAAACGACGTCCACGTGGTCGCCGCGTCATCCCTGGCCGCCGGTCACCTGACCCTGGTGCCCGAGTTGAAGAAACAGCTCGCCGAAATGGGCCGCCCCGACATCACCATCATCGTCGGCGGCGTCATTCCGCCCGAAGACGTCCCCACCCTCAAGGACATGGGCGCCGCCGCGGTCTACCCGCCCGGCACGGTGATCGCGGATTCGGCGGTGGAGCTGATCAAGCTCTTGGAGAGCTAAGGCTGTGGAGACGAGTGACATGCGCCGCGTAGCTAAATGGCCAGAGTTGATCTTGGTCATAATCGCGGCTCCTCTAATAGGGGGCCTCTTCGTTGGGATTCTGTTACTTATTTTATCTCCTGCCTACTCCAGCCTTTCTGGTGAAACAGCATTCTCACTCTCAGGTTATCCGAACGAGTATTTTTATTTCTTCCTCGGGTGCCTTATAATGAGTGTTTATTTTGGAGCACCAGTAATTATTATCACAGCAATTCTTGGACACTTTCTCACAAGAAGACGACCAATAGATGGCGCTTATCTAGGCACCATCGGAGGGGCAGTGTCTGCGTTACTTATCGGCCTCTTGAGCCCTAGTCTCATCTGGACAGGCATTGCAATTGTGCCAGTTGCTTCGTTCCTAGGATACTCAATCTGCCGAACAGGCTATCGCGCATCATCAACCGCCTGACAGGACCGTAAGGTGACATCCATGGTGTGAGGCTCCACGCTTGGCCCCAAAGACTTTAAGCGAAGGAGCCTCCCCATGATCGTCACCACCACCCCGTCTGTCGAAGGCCGCCATATCCACGACTACAAGGGCGTCGTCACCGGCGAGGCCATTCTGGGCGCGCACTTGTTTCGCGATCTGTTCGCGGGCATTCGCGACATTGTCGGCGGCCGGTCGGGCTCGTACGAAAAATCCCTGCGCGAGGCGCGCCAGATCGCCCTGTCCGAACTGGAAGACGAAGCCCGCAAGCTTGGGGCGAACGCGGTTGTGGGCGTCGATCTCGATTACGAAGTGATCGGCGAGCAAGGCTCCATGCTGATGGTGTCCGCGTCCGGGACGGCGGTCGTGCTGGGCTGATCGCTTTCTGAAGTGTTCTGACTGCTTCACCCGACCGGCATGGGTCCCCCGCATAAAGCGGGGGATGACATGGAATGAGATAAAAGCTCGTCATCAGATGGCTTCTGTCGAGTACCGACCTCATTCCTACGCATCTACACAACCAAGACTGTCATCCCCCGCTTTATGCGGGGGATCCATGCCGTGACATTGCCGCAGCCCTCATCGGCAGCCATGCTGGAGCCATGTACTTCGTCTACCTCATGGCCAGTCAGAAGCACGGGACGCTCTATTGCGGCGTCACCAACGATCTGATGCGACGCGCCTATGAGCACCGTGAAGGGCTGGCTGAGGGGTTTACCGAACGCCATGGCGTCAAACGGCTGGTCTGGTTCGAGCCCCATGACAGCGTTGAACACGCCATTCGACGCGAAAAGCGCATCAAGGCTTATCCACGCCAGTGGAAGATCAATCTGATCGAGGACGAGAACCCCGAATGGGTGGATCTCTGGAACCGTCTTTCGCTCTGATAACGACCGGCATGGGTCCCCCGCATAAAGCGGGGGATGACATCGTGTGAGGGACACACCCCCGCCCCCAACCCATTCTGGGAGCCGCGATTTTAACCGTGATCGCAGCGCATGCTCACCTTGCGTTCATGTTTAGAGGTGCATGGTCCGCAGGCATTCGCCGCCCACTTGCATGACAGGGCGGCGGCGCCGGGCTGGCGATGGGCGCCAGACGCACGCACCTTTTGGGGGACGCCATGAAAAAGACCATTCTCGCCGCCGTTGCCATCGCCGCAATCGCCACCACCGCTTCTGTCGCTCAGGACTGGTCCCTGAACCCGACCTACGGCACCCATTCTCTGAATGCGGGTTTCCTGCCGGATCCGGCCGAACTGCAGATCACGGCTGGCGGTTCGCTCAACGCCTCCAGCGTCGGCTGCGCGGGCTCCATCGCCAACGCACCGGACGCGCGCCTGATGTGGGGCGGCGGCCGCATGACCATTGGCGCGAATTCCAACTCTGACACCACGCTGGTGGTGAACGGTCCGGACGGCCAATGGTACTGCTCTGACGATGTGAACGGCCTGAACCCGGCGCTCGTCTTCAACCAGGCCGGTCAGTACGACGTCTGGGTCGGCGTCTATTCCGGCTCCACGGCGCCGGCAACCCTGTACGTCACCGAATACTAAGTCCCGGTCAAATCCGGACTGGAAAGCGGCGCTCGATGGGCGCCGCTTTTCTTTTTTGACCGCAATCAGGTTGCTGCCCCTGTTTCGCCATGGCTTTCGGGTTAGTCTGAAGACAGCGATTTAGGAGGCCCCATCATGCGTCGCGTGCTTCTTCTCGGTCTGACTGCTTTCAGCCTGGCGGCCTGCGCATCTGCGCCCGGCCCAGTTTACGGTCCCGCCAGCACTTATTCGAGCGGAACCGGTTATTCCGACTATCGGGTCGAGAATGATCGCTGGCGTGTGCGCTATCTGGGCAGCGACCGCCAGGATGAAGACGCCGTTGAGCGCCTGGCCCTGCGCCGGGCGGGCGAGCTCGCCATCACCAACGGCTTTGACTGGTTCACCGTCGTGCATCGTCAGGTCGACACGGAGGGCGATGAGAACGAACGTCCGGTGCGGGTGGGCGGTTCACTGGGCCAGACCTTCGGCTCGGGCGGCTTTCGCGGCTCCAGCGTGGGTGTCGGCATTGCGATCAATCCCGGCGCGGGCCGGACCCGCACCGAAGTGAGCCTGGAAATCATCGCCGGACGTGGCGAGCCCCGTCCCGAAGGCGCCTATGACGCCGCCCGCATGGCCAATCCGGCGGGCGCCTACGCGGCGAGCACGCTCTAGCCCGACTTGCGAAGCCCCGCGAACAGGGCGAAATTTCCGTCATGGCTTTCAGCAGTGAGGCGGGCATGCGCGCGCACCAGCTTATCGGATCCCTGGCGCTGGTTTGGCTGACCGGATGCGGCGTGACAACGCCCTCCTCAGCCTTCAACAGCCCGACGCTCAGCGCCTATGGCCCCTCAAGCGCCAGCATCAGCGGCATGGGGTATGACGCGCTGCAGGTCGGTCCCCAGCAATGGCGCGTCTGGTATACGGGCAACGCCAATACGGACCAGTTGCTGATCGAACAGTTCGCCTTGCGCCATGCCGCCGAGGTGACGGCCAATGCCGGATATGACTGGTTCCGCGTCACCTATGACGACAGCACACGCCATGCGGACGGGTACCGTCCCGTCAGCCGGACCGGAGAGATCACGCCCTCCTATATCGAGGAGGTGGAGCACACCGGTCCCATGGGCATTGTGCGCAACTGGATCTTCCGCGAGGGCCCGCAAGGCCAGACCACCGCCATTCTCGATATCCAGGCCGGACGCGGACACCGCCCGGGCGGCGCCTATGATCCGGCCGTGATCATCGGCTCTTACCCCTGATCGCGCGAGCGGGCGACAATTGGGCTTGCCCCGCGCCCCGGCTCGCGTTTGAACAGTCTCATGACAGACGCGCTCGCTGACAAGCTGGTCGAGGGGGATCGCGCCGCGCTCGCCCGCGGCATCACCCTTGTGGAATCCACCCGCGCCGAGCATCAGGCTCAGGCGCGCGAGCTGCTGACCGCGGTCATGGACCGGACGGGTCAGGCCTGGCGCATCGGGCTGACCGGCGTGCCGGGCGTGGGCAAGTCCACCCTGATCGAGCGTCTGGGCGGCCACCTCACCGAACAGGGGCGCAAGGTCGCGGTTCTGGCGGTCGACCCGTCTTCCTCCCGCACCAAGGGCTCCATCCTGGGCGACAAGACCCGGATGGGCGCGCTGGCGGTGGATCGCAACGCCTTCATTCGTCCCTCCCCCAGCGCCGGATCGCTGGGCGGGGTCGCGCGCAAGACCCGCGAATCCATGCTGCTGTGTGAAGCCGCCGGATATGATGTGGTGATCGTGGAGACCGTGGGCGTCGGCCAGTCCGAAACTGTGGTGGCGGACATGGTGGACGTGTTTGTCGCCTTGATGCTGCCCGGCGCCGGAGATGAGCTGCAAGGCATCAAGAAGGGTCTGCTGGAGCTGGCCGAGATCCTGTTCGTGAACAAGGCCGATGGCGAAAACGAGACCCGCGCCCGTCGCGCCCAGCGCGATCTGGAAGCGGCGCTGCACCTGTTCGCGCCGGTCAGCCCGCACTGGAACCCGGCGGTGCTGCGCGGCTCGGGCCTGACCGGAGACGGGATCGAGAGCCTGTGGGACACGGTGAAAAAGCACCGCAAAGCGCTGGAGAGCGCCGGCGCCCTGGACCAGAAGCGCTCGGGTCAACAGGTGCGCTGGTTGTGGTCCATGGTGGAAGAGCGTGTGCTGCAGAGCTTTCACGCCGATCCGGACATCCAGAAACTGGCGCCGGAGCTCGAACGCGCCGTATCTGATGGACGCCTGCCCGCCAGTGAAGCCGCCGAGCGGCTGTGGCGGGCCAATCGCCCCAACCAGTCCTGATTACCTGGACAGGTCTTTCGCCTGCTTGACCCACTCATCACGCTGAATGCGGCCGCGGCCATTGATGGCCTCGTCCATGCGCGCCACATCCGCCTCGGTCCAGTTGGCGATCTGGGCCAGCGAGGTGACGCCCAGCTCTGACAGCTTGGCGGCCGCTTTCGGGCCCAGCCCCTTGATCTCGGTCAG
This sequence comes from Oceanicaulis sp. MMSF_3324, assembly GCF_030733545.1. Taxonomy (GTDB): domain Bacteria; phylum Pseudomonadota; class Alphaproteobacteria; order Caulobacterales; family Maricaulaceae; genus Oceanicaulis. The sequence continues at coordinate 71,908 of NZ_JASHIU010000007.1, read as the reverse complement.
GTCATCACTGACGGGCGGCGTTTCGGTTTCCGGTTCGGCGAGCGGTTCCTCGTTCGCAGTCGGCTCGGCCTCAGCCTTGGCGGTCTTGGCCTTTTCGGGCGCTTTCGCGGGCGTGACGAGGTCCGGCGCCGCTTCCTGCAACAGGTCCGCGGCCCGCTTCTTGGGCGCCGCGGGCTCGGCTTCAGGCGTGTCCGCATCGAGATCCAGCGTCGTCGTCGCGTGAGAATGCGGTCCGTCCTGCGCCGGCTCCAGCAGCCCTTTCGGCGCGGCCTTGGGCGCGTCATCAGATTTTCCGTGCAGGATCCAGCCGGTCACGACGCCGCCAATGAAGGCCAGCAGCAACAGGATCCACATATTCCAGATCAGCCACATCATCAGCCTTGTTCCTCTTCATTTTCGGTCGTCGCAAGATCTGGGACAGAGACCGGCGTCAAGGTGAATTGGATGGCTTCGGGAGCGCCCAGCGGCGCGGCCTGAGCCAGAAAGTGAGACCGCTCCACGCCGGCTTCAGCCATGGCGCCCGCAGCCGCCTCGCCCCGCATCAGGGCCAGGCTGGCGCCGTCATCACCGGGCTCGTCGGCGCGGACGGCGATAATGAGCTCGCCCGCCTCAAGACAGGCGGCATACACCTCGCCCGCCCGACGCAGGGCCGCCCGGCTTTCACCGGTCAGTATGCTGCGTCCGGGGGCAAAGGCGATCGGCCGCCGCCCCAGCGCGCCCTTGATCAGAAGCTCGCACAGGCGCGGATCGGACAGGCGGCTCTCGTAACTCTCGCCATCGGCCCGAACCAGCGCCGCCGCGGTAAAGCCTTCGGGCGCGGTTTCAAACATGCGGCGCACATCCCGTGCGGCTGCAGAGCTCGGAGCGAGGCCGGTCAGGGCGGCCCGGTCACGGGTCACAAGCCCGGCTCCGGCGTCCAGCTCACCCAGCGCGCGGATGGTCTCGATCACCATGGGCTCCCAACCCGCCGGCGCCGCGCCGGGCGCGAGCCGGAACTCGGCATCCACCCGGCCGGAGCTGACATCGCGAGCCTGCGCTTCAAGGCGCTCACCCGTTTCAGCGTCCGGGATCAAACCGTCCAGCCGGATGCGGCCCCCCGTCAGGTCCAGTCGCAGGGCGAAGCTTTCCGCTTCACCGGGCAAACGGGTCTGGTCAATCACTTCGGTAATGCCGCCCGCGACGACACCGCCGGCCCAGCTCGCCGTTGTCACCGCCTGAAGCGCGCTCTGGCGCGCCTGTCGTGACGGCGCCAGGCCGTTCAGCGTCGCGCTCTGGCCGTTCATCTCGACACGAGCCCATTCATCCGCGCGCAACGCATACAGCGCGTCATCGGCCGAATCCTGCAGCCGCTGTTCCAGCACGCTGGCGGACATGGGGCTGGCATGAATGGCGACACCGCCCAGCACCAGGAAGACGGCGCCAGCAAGGAGTGCGGCTTTTCGGCGTGGAGACAGCATGGCCCTGATCCCGTGAATCGGCGAATTTCTCCGCCTCATCATACGCAATCGAATGAAACGGTCGAACTGGAAACTGCGCAGTTGCACAATCAGTTCCATAGATCCAAAGGATCATGGCGCTTTTATGCGCACTGACTAATCATCACCGAAGCTGAACGGCGCCGCGCCGCGCAGATGCGGGTCCGCGCGCAAGCTGCGTTGCATGGGCGGAAAAGCCCGCACCGGACAGTCATTACGATCGCACAGACGGCAGGACAGGCCGATCGGCGTAAAGCGCTCGCCCGGATCATAGCCAATCCGGTCAAGCGCACTGACTTCGCACCCCACCGCGACCGCATTCAGCGCCGCCGAGCCATCCGCCAGCGGGCGCGTGACCGCCCGCGCGATCGAGATGAAGCGGCTGCCGTCCGTCAGCTCCAACCCCTGCACGTGCAGCTGTTCAGGCGCGCGGAACACGTCAAACAGCCGCCAGCGCGCGCATCCGCCGCCTGAACGGGCGAACGCCAGCACCCCGCCGCCAAAGCGCTTGGTGACATTCCCCGCCTGATCGGTGCGGATCATGAAGAAGGGCACGCCGCGCGCACCCGGACGGTGCAAGGTGGTGAGCCGGTGGCAGACCTGCTCGAAGCTGACCTCGAATTTGCGGCGCAAGGCGTCGATATCGTATTTCGACCGCTCCGCCGCCTCGAAGAAGGGCTGATACGGCATCATCAGCGCCGCCGCCGCATAGCTGGCGAGCGTGGAGCGCAGCATGGTGCGCGCATCATCACTCAGCCCCGGCGCGCGATGGGCTTCCTGGTCCAGCACATCGCCCAGCTCCAGATTGACCAGGGTGACCGCCAGATGGAACACCCGCCCCGACGGCTCCAGCAGATCTGAGAGCAGGAGCTTCCGGGCATGAAAGTCAAAGCGCCGCAAGGCGCCGCCCATGACCGCGTCATCATAGGTGCGCACGGCAGCGCCATGAGAGGATTTCAAACGCGCCGTCAAGGCGGCGCCCAGATCCAGATTGTCATCCAGGCCCGCTCGAAACCGGTCGCACGCATCCTCAATGGCCGGGAAATAATTGGACGCGGCGTCGAGCGCGTCACGCACCTCTTCGAGCGGGCTCAGAATTGCCCCGCCCTCCTCTCCCGTGGCGCGCAAGGCGAGATCAGCGGCGGCGGCGTTACTTTCGCGATAGGCCTGATGCAACTTGGCCAGCGCTTCCGCGGCGCGGGGATGCGCGTCCGCCAGCTCCTGCACGTCGCGTGCATCCATATCCGTGCTCTTGAGAACGGGATCGGCGGCCGCTTCCTTGAGATCGGCGAGCAATTGTCGGTCGCTTTCCGCCGCAAACGCCCGCACATCCACATCGAAGGCTTCCGCCAGGGCCAGCAGCACGCGCGCGGTCACCGGACGCTGATTGCGCTCCAGAAGGTTCAGATAGCTGGGCGAGACATTCAGACTCTCCGCGAACTGGGCCTGGGTCTGGCCCAGTTCCTTTCTCAAGCGGCGCAGGCGAGCACCGGCGAAGAGCTTTTCCTGGGACGCACTCATTTGTAAATCAATTTACACCCATACAGACTGACAAGTGTGTGTCGTATACCTCGTATCCTCTTTTTATGCAATGGGGTGCTAGCTTCGCTGCAGCTGCGTTGTAAGGTCATTGACAACAAAGTTTGCAATTAAAGGGGCAACCCCGATGACCACGTTCTATGATCTGGTTCCCGCCGCCGCCAAAGGCCGCTTTGACGGCATCGAGCGCAACTACACCCCCGAAGACGTTCTCAAGCTGCGCGGTTCGGTGCAGATCCAGCACACCCTCGCCGAGCGTGGCGCGGCCAAGCTGTGGGATCTGATCAACTCCGAGCCCTATATCAATGCCCTGGGCGCCCTGTCCGGCAATCAGGCCATGCAAATGGTGCGCGCCGGCCTGAAAGCCATCTACCTGTCCGGCTGGCAGGTCGCAGCCGACGCCAACACCGCCGGCGCCATGTATCCGGACCAGTCGCTGTATCCGGCGAACTCGGCGCCTGAACTGGCCAAGAAGATCAACCGCACCCTTCAGCGCGCCGACCAGATCGAGGTCGCTGAAAAAGGCGAGGCCGAGCGTGACTGGTTCGCGCCCATCGTGGCCGACGCGGAAGCCGGCTTCGGCGGCACGCTGAACTGCTATGAAATCATGCGCGCCTTCATCGAGGCGGGCGCCGCCGGCGTTCACTTCGAAGACCAGGTTGCGGCGGAAAAGAAATGCGGCCATCTGGGCGGCAAGGTTCTGATCCCGACCAGCCAGCACGAGCGCAACCTCAACGCCGCGCGTCTGGCCGCCGACGTCATGGGCGTTCCGACCCTGACCGTGGCCCGCACCGATGCGGAATCGGCGACCCTCATCAACTCTGACGTTGACGAGCGCGACCACGAATTCATCGACTTTGACGCCGGCCGCACCGCGGAAGGCTTCTATCGCCTCAAGCCAGGCAAGGGCGTTGATCACTGCATCAAGCGCGGCCTCGCCTACGCCAAAGTGGCCGACCTTCTGTGGTGGGAGACCTCCAAGCCGAACCTTGAAGAAGCCAAGCGCTTCGCCGAGGCGGTCCAGAAAGCCTATCCGGGCAAGATGATGGCGTACAACTGCTCGCCGTCCTTCAACTGGGAAGCCAATCTGGACAAGGCCACCATCGAAACCTACCAGCGTGAGCTGGGCGCGATGGGCTACAAGTTCCAGTTCGTGACGCTGGCGGGCTTCCACCAGCTCAACCACGGCATGTTCCAGCTGGCCTCGGGCTACCGCGATCGCGGCATGGGCGCCTATTCCGAACTGCAACAGGCCGAGTTCGCCGCCGAGAAGGATGGCTACACGGCCACCCGTCACCAGCGCGAAGTGGGCACCGGCTATTTCGATCTCGTGAACATGACCCTGTCGGGCGGCCAGGCTTCGACCACCGCCATGGGCGCGTCCACCGAGACCGACCAGTTCAAGACCGACGCGGCGGAGTAATCCGCCCTGCCGAACTCAGGGCTTGCGTTGGTGGACACGCGAGCCCTGACTGAGGGCGCTGTGGCGGACCGCTGGATGTCCGCCCGGCGCTCTCAAGCGTTTCCAGTCCCTGTTTTCCCGCCTGTTCCGACCCGACCGACCAGGAGGCCTTCATGACCCCCGTTTGCGATTTGTGCGACGCGTTTGCCGAGCAGGTTCAAGTGCTCGAACCCGTTCTGAAATCGTATGGCGGAGAACAGGCCTTTTACGGACAGGTCGAGACCATCCGCACCCATGAAGACAATTCGCGGGTGCGCGAGGCGGTGTCCGAACCCGGATCCGGGCGCGTGCTTGTCGTTGACGGCGGCGGATCGCTCAAGCGATCGCTTCTGGGCGGAGACCTCGCCGGCAAGGCCGCCAAGAACGGCTGGTCCGGCGTCATCGTCAATGGCGCCGTGCGCGATGTGGCGGAACTGGAAGCGGAGGCTCTGGGCGTGCTCGCCCTGGCCCTGATCCCGATGAAAACCGAAAAGCGTGACCTTGGCGTCCGCGGCGTTCCGGTGTCGCTCGCAGGCGCTGTCTTGCGCCGCGGCGACTGGATCTATGCGGACCGGGACGGTGTGATCGTCTCCGCCGAGCCGCTGCACCTGCAAACCTGAACAAAGGAGCGCCCCATGAGCGACGCCCCCGAAGGCCTTGTGATTCACGGCCCGATGAAGCCCGGCTTTGACGAGATTCTCTCTTCCGAAGCCCTGAGCCTTCTGGCCGATGTGCATCGCCGTTTTGACGGTGAACGCCTGCGCCTTCTGCAAGAGCGCCTCGATCGTCAGGCGCGCCTGGACAGCGGCGAAGAGGTGCTGGACTTCCCAAAGGAAACCCAGGCCATCCGCAATGGCGAATGGACCGTGCCCCCGGCGCCCGCCGACCTTCAGGACCGCCGCGTGGAGATCACCGGCCCGGTGGATCGCAAGATGGTCATCAACGCGCTCAATTCCGGCGCGAAATGCTTCATGGCCGATTTCGAGGACGCCTCGACCCCGTCCTGGGAAAACATGATCAATGGCCAGATCAATCTGCGCGACGCCAATGCGCGCACCATCGACTTCACCGATGAGAAATCCGGCAAGTCCTACAAACTCAGCGAGGCGCCCGCGACCCTGATCGCGCGCGCCCGCGGCCTGCACCTGGACGAAGCCCATGTCACCGTCGACGGCGCCCCGGTGTCCGGCGGCTTCTTCGATTTCGTCCTTTACCTCTTCCACAACCACGCCAGCACGGCGAAGAACGGCTCGGGCCCCTATTTCTACATTCCCAAGCTCGAGACGCGCTTTGAGGCGCGCCTGTGGTCGCTGGTCATCCGTCATTGCGAAGAGGCGCTCGGCCTGGAACGCGGCACGGTGCGCATCACCGTGCTGATCGAGACCCTGCCCGCGACCTTCGAGCTCGATGAGATGCTCTATGAGCTGCGCGAGAACATCACTGCGTTCAACGCGGGCCGCTGGGACTACATCTTCAGCTTCATCAAGCGCCAGAAGACCGATGGCTCCAAGGTGCTGCCCGACCGCGCCCAGGTGACGATGACCGCCCCCTTCATGGCGGCCTATGCCGAGCGCGTGATCGCGGTGTGCCACCGTCGTGGCGCGCACGCCATGGGCGGCATGTCCGCCTTCATTCCGGTCAAGGGCGATGATGCGGCCAACGAAGCGGCGGTCGAGAAGGTGAAGGCGGACAAGACCCGCGAAGCCAGCATCGGCCATGACGGCGCCTGGGTCGCGCACCCCGCGCTGGTGCCCGTGGCCATCGAGGCCTTCGACAAGGTCATGCCAGGCCCCAACCAGCTCGACAAGACACCCGAGCCCAAGGAAGACCGGGACATCCTGACCTCGGCCAATGACGGCACGATCACCGAGGCGGGCCTTTACGGCAATGCCGATGTGGCCATCCGCTATATCGCCAGCTGGCTTCAGGGCCGCGGCGCGGCGCCGATCCACAATCTGATGGAAGACGCAGCCACCGCCGAAATCTCCCGCGCCCAGCTTTGGCAATGGCGCACCCATGGCGCAAAGACCGAGGATGGCCAGCTGATCGATGCGGACCGCGTGAAGGCCGTCATCACCAAGGCTGCGGACGCGATCAAGGCGGAAGTGGGCGATAACGCCTGGGCCGGCGGACGCTTCTCCGAAGCCGCCGACATCCTGACCGAACTGGCGCTGAGCGAGACCTTCGAGGAATTCCTCACCCTGCCCGCCTACGGCAAGATCCAGTCGCGCTAGGCGCAGGCGATTCTGATGAAAAGGGCGGCCTTCGGGCCGCCCTTTTTGTTCGCGCGGATGACAACACCCTGAAAAGACAAGGGCCGGAGCAAATGCTCCGGCCCTTGCCGTCCTCCCTGACTGGTCCGTTCGCCAATCAGTTTTTTGTATATTACCACTCGGTGCGCAAAGTAACACCCCAGGTTCTCGGAGCGCCCATGAAGGCGCCGAAACCACCGGACTGAGCGAACTGGTCGAACGCCACTTGGGCATAGGCCTCGTCAGTCAGGTTGCGGCCCCAGGCCTCGATGGACCAGCGGCCATCGGCATGGTTCAGGCCGACGCGCGCGTTGAGAAGCGTGAAGGATTCCTGCAGCTTCTCCGGATCCAGATCCGAGCCGGTGTTGTAATCGCTGACATAGCGGGCATCGAGGCTCGCCAGACCCCAGACTTCACCAAAGAGCGGACGCTCATAGATGACCTGAGCGGTCAGGAAGTTTTCCGGGGACAGCGAGATCTGCTTGCCGCGCAGGTTCGGCGCGGTTGAGGCCTCGTTGCCATATTCGGCGTTCACATACGCATAACCACCGGTGATATCGAGACCATCAATCGGCGTGGCGTAAGCGAAGTCGATCTCGACGCCATAGCTTTCAACACTCTCGATGGAGTTCACCACGAAGGAGATGCCGGTGAAGGTGTTGAGCTGGAAATCCTCGACTTCCTGATAGAAGGCGTTCGCATTCAGCTGCAGGACATTGCCGAACAGCTGGGATTTGAAGCCGATTTCATAGGCGTCAATGATTTCAGGGGCGAAGCCGGAGTCCACATCGGTGTAACCCAGCGCGCCATCCAGCGGACCGTTGAACGAGCGGTCAAGGTTGAAACCGCCCGCCTTGAAGCCACGCGAATAGCCGGCATAGCCCATGATATCGTCGTTGAAATCATAGGTCAGGCGGATGGTGCCCGAGATCTGCTCGTCGGTGCGTTCGCGGTCATAGCCGGTCTGGTCGAGCGCCGTCCGTCCATAGGGCAGACAGATATTGCCCGCTGCAGTCGCCAGGCCCGAAATCGAGCTGGCGGGCAGACCAGCCGCCGATGCGGCCGCCACAAGACCCGATACCGGATCAGGACCAAACGCCGTTTCCAGCGCACCGCAAGCCGCCGGGCTGTTGGTGTCGAACGTGGCGAACACGTTCTTGGTCTCGTGCGTGTAACGCAGACCCGCCGTAAGCGCGAGATTGTCGGTCAGGCGATAGGTGTTGTGGGTGAAGATCGCCCAGCTCTCGGCAGTCTGGTCATACAGGTCCTGAGCCGTGCCGGTGCCTGCGGGAATCGCTGCGCCCGGCGGCGGAACGGGCATGAAGCCCTGCGCGCCCGGAACCCCGATGGCCGCAGCAACCGGGGCCAAAGGTGCGATCTGTGACAGGACGGCGGTCACGCCGGCCGGCGTGCCCAGCGGCGGCACGGAGCCCGCCGTCAGAAGGCGTCCCAGATACCCTTCCCAATCATCGCCATAGCGGATGGCGTCACCCAGCTCGAGCTCTTCGTGAGACAGGAAGCCGCCGACCAGCCAGTCCAGATCGCCCCAGATGCCCGTCAGGCGGACTTCCTGGGAGAAACGGGTCAGGTCGGTAAAGTTGCCGTCTGCACGATAAGCAATGTCAGCGGTGGAATAGTCGATGTCCTGGGTGCGGCTGTTGCTCCACTCACGCCAGGCGGTCACGCTGGTCAGCGTGCCGATCGGCATTTCGATGTCGAATTCTGCGGAAATGCCGCGATCATCGATATTCTGTTCGTATTCACGGTTGGCGTAGGCGACGCGAGCTTCCGGATTGGCCGGTTGCAGGACCTGACCGCCAACGGCGTTGACGAACGCCGCCGGAGTGGCCGCATAATCCCATTGCACAGCAGAGCAGCACAACTCCTCACGGGTCGAGTAATCCATGATTACACGCCCTTCGACCGTTTCGCTGGGCGTCCAGAGCGCCTGAGCGCGGATGGTGTAATAGTCCTGCGTCTCGGATTCGGTCACCTCAGCCGGACCGTTTCCGTCATCCAGAATCAGCTGCTGGAAGCCGTCACGCTCGCCCTTGGCGGCGAACAGGCGGAAGGCAAGCACGTCTTCGATCAGCGGTCCGGTGAGCGAGCCGGTAAACCGGTTATAGCCGTAATCGCCCACAGTGGCTTCAAGCGCTCCGCCATATTCAAATTCGGGAGACGCCGTCACGACATTGAGAACGCCGGCGGAGGTGTTCTTGCCAAACAGCGTGCCTTGCGGACCGCGCAGGACCTCGATGCGATCGATTTCACCAAGATCACCGAAGCCAACACCGTTCCGGGAGCGGAAGACGCCGTCGATATACACGCCGACCGAACTTTCCAGACCGAAGTTGTCACCCACGGTGCCGATGCCGCGAATACGCGCGGTGGTGATGGTCTCGGACTGGGTCGAGGTCACCATGAGGCCCGGCGCGATGGAGATCAGGTCCTTGATATCGGACACGCCAGCATTTTCCAGCGCGTCCGTGTCATAGGCGCCAATCGAAAGCGGCACATCCTGCGAGCTTTCCTCACGCTGCTGGGCCGTCACGGTGATCGTATCGACCGTACGGCGATCTCCGCCTCCGACCTGTTCAAACACCTGGGCCTGAGCCGCAGCGCCAATTGCGAGCGTGGATGCAGCCGCCAGAAAAGCGGTGCGCGTGAATGTCGACATCATGAACTAGTCTCCTCCCTACTCAGCGTTCCCGGATTTTCCCGGTGACCATTGTCGGGGCACCGCCCCATGCATCGCTGACTAATGTCCATACAAAGGTGACTTATTTTGCGAGCGCGTAAAGCACCCAATAGCGCTTAAGCATTCTCAGAATGCCCAAAACCGCTGTTTTCCTGAATTTTGATATACAACTGTTGCGAAGCTGTCACGATTACGCGCACGTCAATCTATGCTGCAAACGCACAATGGAATTTCGCGATTCCAAGAAAAGACGCGCTGCACTCGCTAACGCGCCCTCGTAAATTCACGATTGAGAATCGGATAAAGCCCTAAAAGAAAAGGCCGCCTCCCGGAGGAAGCGGCCTTTCGCAAGTGCAGCTAAGCTGAAAAGTTCAGACTTACCACTCGGTGCGCAGCGTCACGCCCCAGGTGCGCGGCGCGCCCAGGAAGGCGGCATAGCTGGCGGTGCCGCGCGGATCGAGCGACGTGCCAGCACCGCCGCGGCGACCCTGAGCAAAGGCGTCGATCGCGACCTGGGCATAAGTTTCGTCAGTCAGGTTGCGGCCCCACAGCTCAACCGACCACAGGCCATCTTCGCGGCCCAGGCCAATGCGAGCATTCACTGTGGTGAAGGCGTCCTGGACTTTCTCCGGGTCAAGATCGGAACCGGTGTTGTATTCGGACGCCCAGCGCGCATCGAGGCTGGCGTTCGCCACCAGATTGTCAAACACCGGACGGGTGTAGATCAGCTGGGTGGTGAAGGTCTGATCCGGCACCAGCGAGAAGTCCTGCCCCTGCAGCGCGTCCACCAGCGGATCGCCCGTGTTCACCTCGGTGTACTCGGTGTTGGTGTAGGCGTAACCGGCAGTCACATCGAGACCATCAATGGGCGTGGCGTAGTAGAAATCCAGTTCCACGCCATAGGTTTCCGCCTCTTCAATGCTCTCCACCACGAAGGCGATGCCGTTGAAGGTGTTGAGCTGGAAGTCCCCCACCTGCTGGTAGAAGGCCGAACCGTTCAGCTGCACGACATTGCCGAACAGCTGGGACTTGAAGCCGACCTCGTAGGAATCGACCGTTTCCGGCGCGAAGGAGTTGTCCGAATTGGTGTAGCCATCCGGACCGATCGGGCCGTTCAGCTGGCGATCCAGGTTGAAACCGCCGGCCTTGAAGCCGCGCGAGTAACCGCCATAGATCATGGCGTCGTCGGTCAGATCATAGGTCAGACGGATCGTGCCGGACACTTCCTCGTCGGTGCGCTCGTTATCATAGCCGTTCGCATCCAGACCAGAGCGGTGATAGGGCAAGCAGATGCTGCCGATCGCCGTCGCGCCGCTGGAGATCGTTGCAGCCGGCAGGCCCTGGGCCGACGCCGCCGCGATGAAGCCATTGATCGGATCAAAGCCGAACGCCTGCTCGACCGCCGCACAAGCCAGCGGCTGATTGGTGTCGAAGGTAGCGTACACGTCCTTGTTCTCGCGGGTGTAGCGCAGGCCTGCAGTCACGGCGAGATTGTCGGTGATCTGATAGGAGTTGTGGGTGAACACGGCCCAGCTGTCCGCGGTCTGATTATAGACGTCCTGGTTCACACCCTGGCCATCCAGATAGGCCATGCCCGGCGGAATGTTGATCAGACCGCCCGTCAGCTGGGACAGCACGACGCTGACGCCGGCCGGGGTTCCCAGCGGCGGCACGCTGCCAGCCGTCAGGGAGCGACCGAGGAAGGCTTCCCAGTCTTCGCCGACGCGGATGCCGTCGCCCAGCACCAGGTCCTCGTGCGAGTAAAAGGCGCCGACGAGCCAGTCCAGATCGCCCCATTGGCCGTTCAGACGCACTTCCTGGGACAGACGCTCGATGTCGGTATAATTGTTCGCCTTGTCGCGATAAGCGAGATCAGCGCTGGTGTAGTCGATATCCTGGCTGCGCTCATTCGCCCATGTGCGATAGGAGGTGACCGTCGTCAGAGTGCCGATCGGCATTTCGATATCGAACTCTGCGGACAAGCCCCAGTCCTGGACCAGCTGGTCATATTCACGGTTCGAGAAAGCGACGCGCAGATCCGGATCTTCCGGGAACAGCACCTGCCCGCCGACAGAATTGACCAGGCCGACACCGGCCGGGGTGTAGTTCCAGGCCGTGGCGGAGCAGCACAACTCGTCGCGTTCGGTGTAATCGGCGATCAGGCGCCCCGACACCGTCGCGCTCGGGGTCCACTCCAGCTGACCGCGCACAGACCAATAGTCCTGGGTCTCGGAATCAACCTTGTTCAATTGACCATTGTCGTCCTCGACATACAGATCCGAGTAGCCGTTGCGATGTCCCTCAACCGCGAAAATGCGGCCAGCCAGAACATCTTCGACAATCGGACCGGTCAGATGACCGCTGACGCGCGAATAGCCGTAATCGCCGAACGTGGCTTCAACAGCGCCGCCCGGTTCGAACTCAGGGCCAACGGTGACGATGTTCAGAACGCCAGCGGAGGTGTTCTTGCCAAACAGGGTGCCCTGCGGGCCACGCAGCACTTCAATGCGCTCCAGCTCGCCCAGATCATTGAAGCCCACACCGTTGCGCGCACGGAACACACCGTCGATGTAGATGCCGACCGAGCTTTCCAGACCGAAATTGTCGCCCACGGTGCCGATGCCGCGAATACGCGCGGTGGTGATGGTCTCGGACTGGGTCGAGGTGACGACCAGGCCCGGCGCAATCGCCTGCAGGTCCTTGATGTCGCGCACGCCGGCGTTCTGCAGCGCCTGGGTGTCATAAGCGCCGATGGAGATCGGCACGTCCTGCGCGCTCTCTTCGCGCTGCTGCGCGGTCACGGTGATCACATCGACCGTGCGGCGTTCGCCGCCGCCGACCTGTTCGAAGACTTGTGCTTGAGATGCTGCGCCGAGCGTCAGACTGGACGCGGCGGCAAGCAAGGCGATCCGCTTGAAGGATGATGCCATGAAAACTCTCCCTGAATGGCGCAACCTTGTTTCAGGCTGCTTGTATCTGTCGTTCAGCGCATGGCCGAAGGCGCGGACCATGACCGATTTGCGACGCAATATAAAGATGCTGCATACGCGATATTCAAAGGAGAATGGAATAAAAAGATCATTTTATTTGAATATTTTATTACCGGTGCGGCGCAGCAACACAGCGCAGCAAGTCACGCCCTTTTGAAGAGATCTGAAGCGCGACATTCGAAACCGCAGCAATCGCGATTAAGGTTACGCTCTGACAACGCCTTGCCGACTATGCTCACGCCAGATCGGAAAGAGAGATGCCCGCGTGAATGACGACGTGATGATCCAGCTCAAGCGCCATCTGGCGAGCGCAGAGCAGATTGATGTCAGCCGCTATCAGTTCGTGAACATGGATCGCGTGCGTGAGGCCGCGGGCCATCGCTGGCCCGAGCTGCGCGAGCGGGCCTTCATCGCCTCGCGCTCGATCATGGAACGCCATATCGCCGAGGACGATCTGATCATCCAGTGCGAAAGCGGCTATCTGGTTATCTTCAAGGCCTTGTCAGGCCTTCAGGCTCAGCGCCTCACGAACACGGTGCGGGCGGAGCTGGAGGAGTTCTTTCTCGGCGAGGACTTCATCAACCAGCTGGGTGTTGAAGCGACTTCCGAGCAATTGAGCGTGGAGGAATTCGCCGCCACCCTCGCCTCGGCGGACGTGGATGAACCACGCGAAGCACGCACGGTCCAGACCGAAGCAGATGAAAAGAAGGCGTTTTCGCTGTTCTATCAGCCGGTTTGGGACCAGAAACGCGAAGCCGTGGCGAGCTATTTCGTCCGCGTTGTCAGCGCCGAGATCGATCAGCCCTTCCAGTCGCGCAATACCGATCTGATGCTCAACGACCTCAAGCCCGACGCTCGGTGCGCGGTGGACCTGGCGGTCCTGGAGGATGCATCGGACACGCTCGATGAACTGGTGCGTACGGGCATACGGTGCGCACTGATCGTGCCGGCCGGATATACCTCGCTCAGCAACCCACGGACACGCTCGCGCTATGTCACGGCGCTCGCCGCGCTTCCCGCCAAGCTGCGTCAGCTCATCTGGGTGCAGATCAAGGACGCCCCGGCGGACGCGCCCTCGATGGTGCTCGATGAGACCTTGCGCATTCTGCACGCCCAGACCGGCAAGCTCTTTGTGCATGTGCGGACCGACTGGCCATACTGGAGCCGATACGAGCATTCCGGCGTCGACGCCATTGGGGCCGATTTTCCGGCGCGCCTGACAGAAACGGATCGGCAGGATATCGCCCGTTTCATGGCCAGCGCCCAACGCGCGGGCAGCCGGGTCTATTTCAATCGCGTCGAAACCTGGGAAAGCTTCCGCTCCGCCTCCCAGACACAGGCCAACCTGATCGCCGGTCGCGTGGTGGGCCAGCTTCCCCATCCTGCGCCGCCCTACAGGCTGTCCCGGGCGCGACTTCTCAACAACGCGCGCTAAACCGGCCTTGCCCTTAAGCCGTTCAGAGTCCTACGCTGCCGGATCAGAGACTTGGAGCGTAATTGATGAACCGGACCCTTTTAGCTTCGCTCGCCGTGGCGCTGGCCAGCCCCAGCGCCCTCGCCTCCACACAGGCCGAAGGCGGCCCCTTGCAGGCGGTCGACATCTTCAGCCTCGAAATGGCGAATGACCCGCAGATCAGCCCGGACGGGCGATGGGTCGCCTATCAGCGCCGCTCCAATGACATCATGACCGACCAGACCCGGTCCGCCATCTGGACCGTGCCCTATGATGGCGGGGCGAACCGGCCCCTGGTGACGGGCGCTGGCGACTACTCCTCGCCGCGATGGTCGCCGGATTCCAGTCAGATTGTGTTCGTGGCCAATGAGAATGGCGAAAGCCAGCTGCGCAAGGTCTGGGTCGATAGCGGACGCAGCGCCACTCTGGCGCAATTGCCCGGGGGCGCCGGCAATCTGAGCTGGTCTCCGGACGGTCGCTGGATCGCTTTCACCATGTTCATGCCCTCCGCCGAGCCGCAGGTCGATATCGGCATGCCGGCGAAACCGCGCGGCGCGGACTGGGCGGAACCGGCGCTGGTGGATGAAACCACGCGCTATGAATTTGACGGCGCTGGCGAATTGCCTGCGGGCTTCACCCAGGTGTTTGTCGCCCCGGCGGATGGCGGCGCGCCTCGCCAGCTGACCCAGGTGACAGACGGCTCCATTTCCGGGCTGAGCTGGGGGCCGGGTTCCCAGCGTCTGTATTATTCACTGGGCGGCCGGGAAGCGGACGGGTTCGACTTCCGTGAGGCGGACATCTACGCCATTGCGCTGGACGCGTCCGAGCCGGTGCAGATCACCGATTATCCGGGGGGCGAATCCAGCCCGCGCCTGTCGCCTGATGGCGAAATGCTGGCCTATCTGTCCACCCCGCGCCGTGAAGACTCCAATGTGGACACGGATCTCAAGGTCGTGGCGTTGTCAGGCGGCGAGCCGCGCGAACTGCTCGCCGATCTCGATCGCGGCATCAACCAGGCGTTCTGGGACGAGCGCGGACGCGGCCTGTTTGTCAGCTTTGATGATCGCGGCCACACCGTTCTGGGCTATGCCGGCCTCAATGGTGGGCTGGACCGCATCAATGACGATCTGGGCGGAACGACCTTTGGCCGCCCCTATACCTCGGGCTCCTTCTCGGTATCAGGCAATGACCGTTGGGCGGCGACTGTCGCCAGCGCCCAGGATCTCGCCAATGTGGGCGTGGGCTCACGCCGGGGGCTGGCGCGCCAACTGACCGATGTGAACGCCGATGTGCTGGGCCTGCGCGAGCTCGCTGAAGTGGAGCGCTTCACCTGGGAGAGCTCGGCGGATGGCCAGGAAATCGAGGGCTGGATCGCCTATCCGCCCGGTTTTGATCCGAACCGGTCCTATCCGATGATCCTTGAAATCCATGGCGGTCCGCACACGGCCTATGGCCCGCAATTCTCCGGCGAGGTCCAGCTTTACGCCGCCGCCGGCTATGTCGTGCTCTACACCAATCCGCGCGGCTCGACCTCTTATGGCGAAGCGTTCTCCAACGAGATCGACAAGAACTATCCCGGGGAGGATGTGGATGACCTCCTGTCCGGCGTGGACGCCCTTGTGGCGCGCGGCTTCGTGGACGAAGAGCGCCTGTTCGTCACCGGCGGCTCCGGTGGCGGCGTTCTGACCGCCCAGCTGATTGGCGTGACCGACCGCTTCGCCGCTGCGGCGGTGGGCAAGCCGGTGATCAACTGGACCAGCTTCACCCTGGCTGCCGATATCGGCCCGAGCATCTATCGCTACTGGTTCGGTGAAACGCCCTGGGACGCGCCTGAAGAATACTGGCGTCGCAGCCCGCTCTCGCTGGTGGGCAATGTGGAAACCCCGTCGCTGGTCTTTGTGGGCGGTGAAGACCGCCGTACGCCGGTGTTCGAGGCCGAGCAGTATTACAACGCCCTGCAGATCCGCGGCATTGAAAGCCGCCTGGTGCGCATTCCGGGCGCCTATCACGGCATCGCCGACAGCCGGCCCTCGCGGCTGTTACAGAAAGCCGGTCATGTCCTCGCCTGGTTCGAGCAATACGATCCGGCGAATGCGGAGGCGGAATGACCGATCGCAACCCCGAGGCGGAGGCGCGCGGCGCCGCCGCCATCGCGGACATTTATGAGCGTCATGCTACGTCCTTTGACGCCCGCAGACGCTCGGCGAAGACCTTCATGGAAGCGGGCTGGATGGCCCGCTTTCTTGCTTTGGCGAAGCCGGACGGACGGATTCTCGATCTGGGCTGCGGATCGGGCTATCCCATCGCCGCCCACCTGATCGAACAAGGGCGACAGGTGGAGGGCGTGGATATCGCCGAAGCCATGATCGCCCTGTGCCGGGCGCAATGGCCGGATCAGACCTGGCG
Source organism: Oceanicaulis sp. MMSF_3324 (assembly GCF_030733545.1). Classification (GTDB taxonomy): domain Bacteria; phylum Pseudomonadota; class Alphaproteobacteria; order Caulobacterales; family Maricaulaceae; genus Oceanicaulis. The sequence goes on along the minus strand of NZ_JASHIU010000007.1, from coordinate 55,654 downwards.
CGTCGGCGACATGCGCACCCTGGCGCTTTCCGGCCCCTATGGCGGCGCCATCGCCTGGCATTCGAGTTTTCATTTGCCTGGCCTTGATCAGGCGCAACTCATCGCGCGCATCGGACCTGCGTTGGCGCCTGGCGCACCCTTCATGTTCACCAGCGGGGATGGCGACGGCGTCGCCTGGGGCGACATGTTCGGCGACCGATTGTTTCACGCCAGCCTCGCCCCGGCGCACTTTGAAACCGCGCTGGACGGGGCCGGGCTCGAACTTGTCGAGCGCCGCTTCAATGATGAGACGTGTGGCGGCGCCGGTATCTGGCTGACCCGAAAACGTCAGACCTGACCGCTGGGCCGCGCCTTGCAGGCGTCTCGCCATTTCGCCAGCGCTTCCAGCTGCTCGCCCGGAACCATCTTCACCCAGGCCGCAAATTCGACGAAGACGAACGCACTGATATCGGCGAAGCTGAACGCATCCCCCGCCAGCCAAGGCGTGTCCTTGAGCCGCTTGTCCATCGTCTTGAAGAAACGCTGACCGCGCGCCATGCCGCGCTCGGCCAGTTCCGGGATCTGCGGCACCGGGTCGGGACCAGGCAGCGCCCGGTCCTTCATGGCCTTTGAGGTATTGCGCAACACCTCCATGACGCTGATCAGACCTTCAAACTCGGCCCGCCATACCCATTCGGCGACGCGCGCCTGGTCAATCGGGCGTGTCCCCAGAAGCGGCGGATCGGGATAGAGCGCTTCGAGATAGCGCACGATGGAGGCGTTCTCGCACAGGCTGTCCCCGTCATCGGTGACCAGCACCGGCACGGTGCAGCCCGGATTGACCGCCATGAAGTCCTCGCTGAACTGCTGGCCCGATCGCAGATCGACCTCGATGGTCTCCACATCGATCCGCTTTTCCGCAATCACCATGCGGGCGCGGCGCGGGCTGGGCGCAGTGGCGCAATCATAGAATTTCATGGACGGTCCTCCCGATGGATGAGGCGTTACTCGGCGAACGCTTGCGGACGAGTATCAGCCACGCCCAGGCGCGCTTCAATCTGCGCCCCCAGCGCCAGGATCACGCCTTCGTCAAACAAGGGCGCCCAGAGCGAGGTTGCATAGGGCACAGAGAAGGTATCCCCGCTCTCATCCGCCGGCGCGCCGAAGATCGTCCGCGTGGGCTGATCGACAAAGCCCGAGCGGAAGGCGAGCTGGGGATGACCGGTATAGTTGGTGATCAGCAGCATGCCGCCGGCGAAGTTCGGACCGATCATGGCGTCGATGCCCTCAAAGGTCTCCGCCATCATGGTCATGGCCTTGCGACGCAGACGGTCGGCATTGACCATGTCGATCGCGCTGGCGAAGCGGGCCCGGCGGAAGGTGTTCGGCCAGGCGGCATCCACCTGCCAGCGCAACTGATCATCGAGATCCTCGAGCGTCATGGTCTCGAACGCCGCGGCCGCCTCGCATTCCAGCTGGATCAGCATGGCGTCCCAGGGCTGCTCGTCAAACTCCACAGGCACCAGCTCCACCCCCAGCGCGCGGGCGGCGTCGAGCGCCGCGCGATCAGGATCGGCCGCCTCTTCGAACCAGGCCGGGTTGTAGCCCAAGCGCAGACCGGACAGATCGCGGGAGAAATCCGCTTCGAAACCGTGATCGAACGAAGACGCATCCCCCGCATCCCCGCCATTGATCACGCCGAGCACCAGAGCCGCGTCAGGCGTGGAGCGGACAATGGGCCCGATCTTGTCGAGCGACCAGCATAGCGCCATGGCGCCGGTGCGCGCCACGCGGCCGAAGGTCGGCCGCAAGCCGGTCGTACCGCAGCGATGCGACGGTGAAACGATGGAGCCCAGCGTTTCAGTGCCGATGGAGAAGCTGCACAGCGCCGCCGCGGTGGCCGACGCGGGACCGGCGGAGCTGCCAGAGCTGCCCTCATTGGGGTTGAACGGATTGCGGGTCACGCCGTCAAACCAGATATCGCCATACGCCAGCGCGCCTGAGGTCGCCTTGCCCAGAAGCACGGCGCCCGCCTCTTCAAGACGCTGGGCGACCACGGCGGTCTGTTCGGCCACGCGGTCCTGATAGATTGCCGCGCCCCAGGTGGCCCGGATATCGGCGACATCAATGATGTCCTTGAGCGCATACGGAATGCCGTGAAGCGGGCCGCGCACCTGACCACGAGCGCGTTCGGCGTCCATCTGACGCGCCTGACGCCGCGCCAGATCGGCGGTGACAGTGACATAGCACTCCAATGCATCACCATGACGGGCAATGCGATCAAGATAGATCTCGGTCAGTTCGACGCTGGTCAGCGCACCCTGCGCCATCCAGGCGGACTGCTTCCAGCTCGCCGCATAGGCGATGTCCGCCGGATCGGAGGGTTTGGGCCCCGCATTAATGGGGAGCCCAGAGACGAAATTGTCTTGCGCACGATAGGTCTGGCCCGGCAGGCGCGGATCGAAGGTCAGCGCAGGCGCCAGCTCATTGGGTTTCTCAACGGCGCGCAAACGCTCCGCGCGTGAGAGCCAGGCATCAATGCCGTTCAGCATCTGCTCGCGCTCGGACGGCGTATAGCTGACCCCGGCCAGGCGCTCGGCGCCGGTCAGCGTGTCGGAGGTGACCGGCGTCTGCTGACGGGCTCCGGCAGCGGAGGCGGCAATGCCGCCCACTCCCGCCCCGGCCAGAAGCCCGAGCACGGTGCGGCGTGTATTGCGAGATCCGGACATGATTTCCCCTCGAACGTTCAGCTCCGGTTCAGCGCCGGATTGTTCATGTATGTTAACGGCGCACTGAGCGCCTGACTCGTTCGAGCGAGAAACTAGGCCGAAGCGCACGCTTGAAAAAGCCTCAATTCGCCTTGCTTTCGCCTCGTTTCAATTGATTTCGCCTAACTTACGCTCGATTATCGGAACATGGTTAATGCTTGGGCGTTGTGAATTCCAAACCAAGGGGCCGGACCATGCGTGATGCGATAGAGACCCAAGATCGGCCGATCTCGAACAACCTCCTCGGACTGAACCGGGGGCGTTCAGAGGATTCGGACGACATCATGGATACGGAAATCGACCGCAAGACCCATCAGATGTTTGATCGTCTGACGGATGCGTATTACCGCGCCTCGGCCTCGTTTGACGCCTATCTGCATTTCCGCCAGACCCGCGGCCGCATGTTTGAAGAGGCCCTGCCGCGCGACAAGTGGATCAACCGGTCCGCCACCTATCCCGACAGCCACATCATGCACTTCTCCATCCTGGCCGGCATGGTTTTGGTAGAGGGGCTGATCAACGCCTACTTCTTCTCCAAAAGCTCCGATCTCGGGCTTCTGGGCGGCTGGATCCAGGCCATCACCGTGGCGTTCACCAATGTGATCACCGCCTTCTTCCTGATCGGCTTTCTGGGTTTGCGCCTGTTGCAGAACCCTGACCGGCCCTTCTCGTTTGCCGCGGCCATTCTCGGCACGCCCGTCGCGGTCGGCTTCATCGTATTCCTGAACTACACCGCCGCGCTTTATCGCGACCTGCTGGAGCTGAACGCGGCGACCCTGGCGCTCGGCGATCTGGCCGAACCCACTGGCGCGATCCTGGCGCCGGTCAGCTCGGCGCTCAGCCTTACCGGCATCCAGACGCTGGAAGGCCTGCTGTTGTTCGGCCTGGGCATTACTTTCGCCGCCATCGCCGCCTTCAAGGGCGCGACGTTTGACGACCGCCTGATCGGCTATGGCACCGCCCAGCGCCGCGCCATCAATGCGGCCGCGCACCTGTCCGCGGTGCTCAAGCAATTGCCGCACACCCACCGCGAACACGCCCAGGATCCCGATGATATCGAGGCCAGCCTGAGCGCGCCGACACGGCGTGAAGCGATTGCGCTCAAGCGCAAGATCGACAAGTTCTTCGCAGCGGACAATTCACGCTCCATCCAGCTGTATGAGCAAGCGCCGGACACCGATCTGTCAGAAAACAGTGACGAAGCCGGCGCAGACAAACCGCCCTTTCCGGGCCGATAACGTCTAGCCATAAGCCGGGCGGCGCCCCATGATGCGATCCGCGAGCGGCTGGCAGAGGGGGCGTCAGACATATGCGCAGCAAGGATGTTCTTGGCATCATCAATATTCTGATCGTCGCCGGTGTGCTCGGCGCCATCAGCTACGCCGCGCTAGTGCTGCAACCGCCCGAATACGATCCCAACACGCTGTGTCTGAGCGGAGAGCAACCCGCTCACATGGCGCTGGTGATCGACAAGACCGATCTGTACTCCCCCGAACAGGCCCAGCGCATCGAAACCCTGGTGCTGGACAGTCGCGACCGGCTCGATATTGGCGAGCGCCTGTCGCTATACGAGCTTGATGCGCGCGGCGAGCTGATCAACACCAACAGCTTCTCGCTGTGCAATCCGGGCCGCGGCGACCAGATCAATCCGCTCTACCGTAATCCCGCCCGCGTCGAAGCGCGCTATCAGGCGCTCTTTGAAGGCCCCCTGCAAAGCGCCCTCGCCGACCTTGTAGAACCCAAGGAAAGCCCGGCGAGCCCCATCATCGAGGCTTTGGCGGACCTGGCGCTGGAAGAGGATTTCGATCCGACCACGCCGCGCCGCACCGTCGTGATGGTCTCCGACATGTTGCAGAACTCACGCCTGTTCAGCGTTTATGGCCGGGCGCGATCGGATCTGGCGAACCGACTGCCCCCGCCCGCGCGCGTCGCGGCATTGGTGGAACAGGAATATGGCGATGTGCTCGCGGGGGTGCGGATCGAGATCTACCTGATCGAGCGCCGGGGCTGGAGCGCCGAGCAACGAGACATCCTTCAGGCTTATTGGTCGGAAGTCTTTCGCCAGCTCGGCGTGCGAGAGGAATGGCGGGCGCTCTAGACCGCCCGCCCCGTCTCTTCATCAGCGTCAGGCGCTGGCGGCCAGTGCGGAAACGTCATCACGCAACTGGTTCTTGCGCGCCTCGTCAAACTCGCGCCAGCCGGCGGCGTCGATGAAGCGCACATCCTTCATACCCATGAAGCCCAGCACATATTTGAGATAGTCGGTGGCGAAATCGATGTCGGACCCCAGCGCCGTTCCGCCCGTGGGCATGACGATCCAGACGGTCTTGTTCTTCACCAGGCCTTCCACATAAGGATCGCCGTCATCAAAGACATATCGAAAGGTCTCGTTCGCGCGAGCCGCCATGTCGATCCAGGCCTTGAGCGCGGCCGGGATGGAGTAATTGTACATGGGAGACGCGATGACGACGTGATCCACGCCCATCAGCTCGTCCATCACCTCGGTTGAGATGCGCAAGGCATCCACCTGCGCCTGAGTGCGAGACGCGGGCGGCGTGAAGGCCGCATCCACAAAGGTTTCGTCCACGAACGGCAACGGCTTCGCCACCAGATCCCGTGTGAGGACGGCGCCCGCCTCGCCCGCCAGGGCGTGAGACAAACGGTCCGCCAGCTCGCGGCTGGCGGACTGGGTGGTGCGACCACTGGAATACAGGGTCAGGATGCGAGGCGCGGTCATGAAATCTCCAAAGGCTGTCCGGAAATGGTCAACCAGAGATGCGATCCGCGCCTCGCAAGCGCCAATCAAACGCTCACCACATTTGTGTGAGCGACCGGGCTATTCCGCCGCCAGCAGGGTGTCCGTCGTCGCGGTCCGGGCCATGTCGCGCACCGCATCCTTGTCGGCGTCTTCCAGGAAGGGCCAGCCCATGCCGTTGATCACGCGCACATCGGTGATTCCCAGAAAGCCCAGGATGAAGCGCAGATACGGCGTGGCGAAGTCGGCGTCGGAATCCAGACGCGCGCCCCCCGAAGCCATGACCAGCCAGACCGTCTTTCCGGTGAGCAGGCCCTCGGGACCGTCTTCGGTGTATTTGAAGGTTTCCCGCGCCCGGGCGACATTGTCGATCCAGGCCTTGAGCGAGGACGGGATGGAGAAATTGTACATCGCCACCCCGATGACGATGTGATCGGCGGCATGCAGCTCGGCGATCAGCTCATCAGAGCCCTTCAGGGTTTCGCGCTGGCCGTCAGAGCGTTCAGCCGGGTCGGTGAAATTGGCGCCGACCCAGTCCACGTTCACCTGCGGCACGGGTTGCGCAGCCAGATCGCGCACCACCACCTGACCGCTGTCGCCCGCCAGAGCCTGGGTCAGCAGATCCGACAATTCGCGGCTGACCGACCCGTCCGTCCGGGCACTGGAATTGATGCGAAGGATATTGGGCGCAGACATGTTCATCTCCATCATTCTGCGGCGTCGCCGCGTGATCTGTCAGGAGATATGCCTACGCCCGGTTTCTGTGTGTAGACGGCGTTCTGGAAGCTTATTGCTTCCGGAACGGAAACTACTGGCTGGCTTCCGATTGCTGCGGCTGCGGACGGAAATCCGTCTCGCTGTCCGCCAGCAGCCAGACCATCATCGTCCAGGCCGCCACGTTCTGCGCCATTTCCTCGGGCACGATCTTGTCGAACGTGTCATTGGGGGTGTGGTGGAACTCGAAATAGTCTTCGCCATTCTGCTCCAGCCGCACCATGGGCACGCCCATATAGGCCAGCGGGATCATGTCGGGGCCGCCGCCGCCTTGATTGTCGCCCGGCACAATGCCCAGCGCCTGAAGCTCGCGGTGAATCGCGGCGATCTCCGGCAGCGCATGCTCGCCCACATTCGAGCGCATGCGCCAGACTTCCCGCGCGCCGAAATCGGATTCAGAGCCGATGATGTGATCGCCGATCGTGCCGTCTTCCATGCGGGCATTGGCATAGGCGCGCGCGCCGACAAGCCCGACTTCCTCGGCGCCGAACAACACCACCCGGATGGTGCGGCGCGGGCGATGCCCGCTATCAGCGATCAGCTTGGCCGCCGCGGTGACGATGCCCACCCCGGCGCCGTCGTCGAGCGCTCCGGTCGCCGTATCCCAGCTATCCAGGTGCGCGCCGATGATGACGATCTCGTCGGGGGCTTCCGAGCCTTCGATCTCCGCAATGACATTGCCGCTCATCGACTGGCCGCGCCAGCCGGCATAGGTGCGCATGCCGATGCGGATCGTCTCGTCCATTTCATGCAGACGCTCGATCTGGTCGGCATCCGGCGCCGAAACCGCCAGCACAGGGATTTCCGGCTGTCGGCCATCGGGGAAGCTCATCATGCCGGTATGGGCGAACCGGTTCGTGCTGGTGCCCACAGAGCGGATCAGCAGACCGGAGGCGCCCCGGTCCTCGGCCAGCACCCAGCCGTCACGCCGCTTGCGATTGGCCCAGCCATACCCTTCACCGGTGCGGCTGGCGACCATGCGGTCATTGATGAAGACGAGCTTGCCTTCAAGCGCCGTCTCTGACGCATCAGAGGTCAGGAAGGCGTCATAGCTGTCAAAGAACACCACTTCCGCTTCCAGCCCGCCTTCAGGCGTGGCCGCCGCGCCGCCCAGGGAGATGGCGTACAGCTCCTGCGGGTAAGGCGCGGTGATCGCCACTTCCTCATAGATGGACCGGCCCCGGGTCCACAGATCGAGTTCGAATTCTTCGACGCGGACATTCTCGAAATCGAGGCGCTCGAGCATGTCCACCGCCCAGGTGCGCGCCCGCGCTTCCTGAGGCGTGCCGGCGAGACGAGGCCCGACCTCGACCGTCAGTGATTCCGTGATCTCATAGGCCAGATCGCTGTCCAGGGCGGCCTGCCCCAGGCTCTGGGCGATCTCGCGGCTTTCAGCATCAATTTCAAACACGTCGGTCTGGGCCTGTGCCCATCCCGCCGTCGACGCCAGTGCTGCAACCATGACAGTGCGCAACATCATGTCTCTCCTCCTCCGATTTGCCGTGACCTTATAGGCGCCGCCGCAAAAGTGGAAACCTGATGTGATGGTATGCGGGTCCGGTCAAAACCGTTTATAAGTCCTCTCATGACTGAGACGGCTCCCAAACCCGACCAAGCTTCGCTTGAAACTGACGAAACCCTGTCGATCCCGCCGGGCCCGGACAGGCTTTCCCGGGCGCGCGGCGGGCCCATCGCCCATGAACCGCCCGCGCCAGGCTATGGCGCGTATGCGCCGGGTCTTGTCAGCAAGATCGGTCTGGCCATTGGCCGGGCCCTGCCCGCCTCACGCACAGGCTTGCGCCTGGCCGGCGCTGCGCGCCCGCTGGCGCTGACCGGCGTCAACGCCGGCGTCGCCGATGTGGAGGCTCTGGGTCTGAAACTGCGTCTGCACCCCACGGACAATCTGTCGGAAAAGCGGCTTTTCATGACGCCGCAATGCTTCGACCCGGCAGAGCTGGACGCGCTGCGCGCGCTGATGGGGCCCGGCAAGACCTTCATGGATGTGGGCGCGAATGCGGGCGCCTATTCGCTGGTCGCCGCCAAGGCCGGCGGCGAGAAATCTCGCGTCATCGCCGTTGAACCCCAGCGTGAAATGCGCCGCCGTCTCAGCTTCAACGCCCGGCAGAACGGGCTGGGCCAGATCGAGATGGCCGGCGTCGCCCTCGCCGATTACGAAGGCGAGGAGGTGATGCGCATGATCTCGGGCAATCACGGCCAGGCGCGGCTGGGCGGGTCTCAGGGCGAGGCCGTGCGCGTCACCACGCTTCTGACCCTGATGGATGAGCTCAAGCTCAAGAAGGCGCACGCCATGAAGGTGGATGTGGAAGGGGGCGAAGCCGCCATCCTGTCCCATTTCTTCGCCAAAGCGGACAAGGATCGCTGGCCGGACCTTCTGATCCTCGAGCGCTCGGACATGGCCGATGGCCGGAACACGCAAGACGCCGCCGCCCTCGCCATGCGCAAGGGCTATGAGGTGCGCCAGAGCACCCGCATGAATGTCATACTGGATCTCAAGACGCGCTGAGCGCTCGATACAAGGACACGCCCATGAGCTCGCTGGAACGTATTCTCGAAGGCAAGAGCCGGGATCTGGGCGGGTTCTCCGTCGCGCGCATTCTGCCGGTGGCGCAACGCCGACATGTCGGCCCCTTCGTCTTCTACGATCAGATGGGACCGGCGCAGTTCGAACCGGGCGAAGGTATTGATGTGCGTCCGCACCCGCATATCGGCCTGGCGACGGTCACCTATCTGTTTGATGGCGAGATGGATCACCGCGACTGCCTGGGCGTGCACCAGACCGTCTATCCCGGCGATGTGAACTGGATGACCGCCGGCAAGGGCGTCACCCATTCCGAGCGCACCGGAGAGGCCGCCCGCGCCAAGGGCCTGTTCATGCATGGCATCCAGGTCTGGGTCGCCCTGCCCGAGGATTGCCAGGAAATCGACGCCGAGTTCCACCATCACGGCAAGGCCGCCCTGCCCGCTTTCGAGCAGGGCGGCGCGCAGTTCCGACTGATCCTGGGGGAGGCCTATGGGCATACCTCACCGGTGAAGGTCTATTCCCCCATCGTCTACGCCCATATCGAAGCCAAGGCCGGATCCGCGTTCGATTTGCCGGAGGGTCACCCGGAGCTGGCCATCCACGTTGTGAGCGGAACCATCATCACGGGGGGCGAGACCATCACGGGCGGTCACATGGCGATCTACACGCCCGGCGAGGCCACCGGGCGCGTCACCGTCAGCGAGGATGCCCGCCTGATGCTGCTGGGCGGCGAGCCGCTCGGTCAGCGCTACATGGAGTGGAATTTCGTCGCCACCAGCCGCGAACGCATCGAGCAGGCCAAGGCGGACTGGCGCGCCTCAATCGCGGCGGATTTCAAGGACACGCCCTTTCACATGCCCGTGGATGAAAACGAATACATCCCCCTGCCCGGCGATCCCGAACCGGGCGAACCACCCGCCTGCACCGAAGATCATCCGACCAGCTAGGCGGGCTTACAGGTTTACCCCAATGAGCCGGCCTATTCCGCGGCGCGCGGGGCGCCGCCCGAGCGACGTTGACCGCCACCGCTGCGGCGATTGCGACGCGGCTTGCCGCCGTCACCGCCAGACGTCTGACCGTCGCGAGACTGGGCGTTGCGCGGCTGGGACGGCTGACCGCCTCCTTCGCCCTGGCCGCGGCGGCCGCCGCGACGGCGACGCTTGGACTTGGCGGCTTCGGCCTTCGGCATGGGCGGCGCGTCATTCAGACCGGGGATATGGACCCCCATCTTCTTCTCGATATCCTTGAGCATGACGCGTTCATCCGGCGCACACAGCGCCACGGCCCGGCCGCTGGCGCCCGCACGGGCCGTCCGGCCAATCCGGTGCACATAGTTCTCGGCCACGTTCGGCAGCTCGTAATTGACCACCAGGTCCACGCCGTCCACATCGATCCCGCGCGCGGCGATGTCGGTCGCCACCAGCACAGGCGCTTCGCCAGTCTTGAACGCGTCGAGCGCGCGGATGCGCTGGTTCTGGCTCTTGTCGCCATGGATCGCATTGGCCTTGTGGCCATATTTCACCAGACGCTTGGCGACCCGGTCCGCGCCATATTTGGTACGAGTGAAGATGATGGCGCGCTTGCCCGCTTCGGGCGCCATCAGGTCGATCAGCGCTTGCGGTTTGTCAGCCGGATCGGTGTAGAGCACCTTCTGGTCGATCCGGTCCACCGGCTTGGACGGCGGGGTCACGGCCACGGTTTCGGGATGCTTGAGGAAGTCATCGGCGAGCTGGCGGATCTGCGGCGCCATGGTCGCCGAGAACATCAGGGTCTGACGTTCATTGCCCACCAGGCGCAGCAATTTCCGGATCGCCGGAATGAAGCCCAGATCGAGCATCTGGTCCGCTTCATCAAGCACCACGAACCGGGTCAGGTCGAGCCGCGCCTTGCGCTCGCCCAGATGGTCGAGCAGACGGCCTGGCGTGGCGACGAGAATATCGACGCCGCGGGCGAGCGCCTTGATCTGCGGTCCGGCCTTCACGCCGCCGAACACCACGGTGCTCGTGAGCTTGGTGTGAACGGTATAGGCCTTCACCTGCTCTTCGATCTGGGCGGCCAGCTCGCGGGTCGGCGCCAGAATGAGCGCCCGGCAGGACCGGCCCGGCGCCTGCTTGTTCTCGGCCAGCAGCTGATGGACCAGCGGCAGCACGAAGGCTGCGGTCTTGCCGGTGCCGGTTTGCGCCAGTCCGATCAGGTCGCCGCCCTTGAGCACGGCGGGAATCGCGCGCGCCTGGATCGGCGTCGGGGTTTCATACCCTTGCTCGGTAATGGCTTGCAGAATGGATGTGTTGAGACCGAAGTCGGTAAATTTGGTCAAGATAACCTCAGTGGAGCGCTCACGGACGACCTCCGGGCGCTTGCATAGTCAAGAATGAGACAACTGGATCGTTCAGCCGCCGTACAAGGGCGATCATCGCCCACGCCCGGACCTGTTCACGGGAGCGGGTCTCGCTCCGGCTGATCCGTCGCCGCGCAACCCGGATTTCGGGGCGCGTGCATGCGTAGCGCTTCCTTGCGCTCAATCGCGCCAAAAGGCAAGCGCACAGGGCGGCTGTGACTTGGTTTATTCCAAAGAGGAACTGAATGCGCGACGCTTGGCGCAGATCCCGAACAGCAAAAAGCCCCGGCCAGATGGCTCGGGGCTTTTTAGTATTGGGTGCGGGGGTAGGATTTGAACCTACGACCTTCAGGTTATGAGCCTGACGAGCTACCGGGCTGCTCCACCCCGCATCAGGGCTGCATCAGTCTTGTTAAACAACAAACTGGCTGCAGAAGCAAACGTCGCGCTGTGTCTGACGACGTCAGTCTCATTGACGATATAAACGGAGAAGATGATGCATCGATCGAGCGGACCGGGCGGCGACCTACTCTCCCATGCCTTAGGACATAGTACCATTGGCGCAGAAGGTCTTAACGGCCGTGTTCGGGATGGGAACGGGTGTGGAGCCTTCGCTATAACCACCCGGTCGGCGCGACCGATGCATTTTGTAGAGACAAGCTGACTGTGTGGGCTTCATGGGACGAAGCGATCGCCGCCCATGAGCATTGTTGGATCAAGCCGATCGAGCAATTAGTACTGGTCCGCTTCACGCATTGCTGCGCTTCCACTTCCAGCCTATCAACGTGGTGGTCTTCCACGGCTCTGATAGGGATACCTGGTTTTGAGGGGGGCTTCCCGCTTAGATGCTTTCAGCGGTTATCCTTTCCGCACTTAGCTACCCTGCTATGCTGCTGGCGCAACAACAGGTCCACCAGAGGTGCGTCCATCCCGGTCCTCTCGTACTAGGGACAGCTCCTCTCAAGTATCCAACACCCACGGCAGATAGGGACCGAACTGTCTCACGACGTTCTAAACCCAGCTCACGTACCGCTTTAATTGGCGAACAGCCAAACCCTTGGGACCTGCTCCAGCCCCAGGATGCGATGAGCCGACATCGAGGTGCCAAACAATGCCGTCGATATGGACTCTTGGGCATCATCAGCCTGTTATCCCCGGCGTACCTTTTATCCGTTGAGCGATGGCCCTTCCACGCGGGACCACCGGATCACTATGGCCGTCTTTCGACTCTGTTCGACCTGTCAGTCTCACAGTCAGGCTGGCTTATGCCATTGCACTCAACGAGCGATTTCCGACCGCTCTGAGCCAACCTTCGCGCGCCTCCGTTACTCTTTGGGAGGCGACCGCCCCAGTCAAACTACCCGCCACGCAGGGTCCCGGATCCAGGTTCATGGACCGCGGTTAGACGTCAATGAGGATAAGGGCGGTATTTCAAGGATGGCTCCACCGGAACTGGCGCTCCGGTTTCAAAGCCTCCCGCCTATCCTACACATATCGCCACTAACGCCACTGCGAAGCTGTAGTAAAGGTGCACGGGGTCTTTCCGTCTGACCGCGGGAACTCCGCATCTTCACGGAGAATTCAATTTCGCTGAGTCTCTGTTGGAGACAGTGGGGAAGTCGTTACGCCATTCGTGCAGGTCGGAACTTACCCGACAAGGAATTTCGCTACCTTAGGACCGTTATAGTTACGGCCGCCGTTTACCGGGGCTTCAATTCGGAGCTCTCACTCCTCCTTTTAACCTTCCGGCACCGGGCAGGCGTCAGACCCTATACGTCGTCTTGCGACTTCGCAGAGCCCTGTGTTTTTAATAAACAGTCGCCACCCCCTGGTCTGTGCCCCTGGACAACGGTTGCCCGCAGCCAGGCTCCCTTCTCGCGAACTTACGGGAGTAATTTGCCGAGTTCCTTCAACAGAGTTCTCTCAAGCGCCTTGGTATGCTCTACCAGTCCACCTGTGTCGGTTTGGGGTACGGTCTAATGCGGGAGCTATTTCCAG
>NZ_JASHIU010000007.1:35000-37500 GCF_030733545.1 Oceanicaulis sp. MMSF_3324 | reverse complement strand
ATGCGACAGACGCGTCGCGGGCGTCACGCGCTCATGAACAATATCTGAGATCAGGTTCTCGACACCCTGCAAGGGCAAGGCTTCGTTGGCGTTCCGACCGGGATACCCTGCGCCTTCCGGGCGCTCGGGATAGGTCAGGCCAAGCGCGGCCTCCCTCACCCTGTGAGGCTCAGCAAAAAAATCATCGATTATCAGATGCGTCAGATGCACAGCTGAACTCCACGGTCTCGCACGAACGGGTCAGCTGGAGGCGGCTTGCAGCTCAGCCCTCCACTAATTCGCTCGGACACTCTGATGGAATACAACCAACAACAATCCCCCAAAGCATTACAATGAAGAAAGAATAGATGGGTTGTTACTCCGCAAGTTCGTGCATGCGCGAGGTTTGGAGCAATTACGGTCCAGCTTCACCGTGAGATGCTGGCTATGGTCGATTGGCCAAGACCTTCTGACGACTGAGATGGATCAGCGGATACGGTCGCCTCTGATCGTCGCGATCTGAGCGGCCCGTCTCGATGAACCCCATGGCATCGTAGAATTTGACCGCGCCGATATTCTGCGCGTTTACGTCTGTCGTGATGGCGTCATGCCTGGCAAGCGCGTGATTGACCAGGGCCCGGCCCAGGCCCTGACCATGCGCAGCCGGGTCAATGAACAGCGCATCCATGTGTGCGCCGGTGTCTGTTGGCGAAACCAGCATGAACCCCAGGATCTCGCCGGCGGCCGACTGCGCCAGGGCGAGCGGCGCCTGGGACAGGAAGCCGCACACTTCTTCATCGATCGCTCGCCGGTCTTCCGGCGTCAGGAAATCATGGGTGGCGTCAACCGCATCGCGCCAGATCTCAATGACGCGATCGCCCTGAGCCTGGGTGGATGGAATGATCTGGATCATGGGGCCAGCTCCTGATGCCTTCATCAGGCTGAATACACAAAACCCCCGGCCATGAGGCTCGGGGGTTTTACGTATTTTGCAGTATAAACGGAGAAGATGATGCATCGATCGAGCGGACCGGGCGGCGACCTACTCTCCCATGCCTTAGGACATAGTACCATTGGCGCAGAAGGTCTTAACGGCCGTGTTCGGGATGGGAACGGGTGTGGAGCCTTCGCTATAACCACCCGGTCGGCGCGACCGATGCATTTTGTAGAGACAAGCTGACTGTGTGGGCTTCATGGGACGAAGCGATCGCCGCCCATGAGCATTGTTGGATCAAGCCGATCGAGCAATTAGTACTGGTCCGCTTCACGCATTGCTGCGCTTCCACTTCCAGCCTATCAACGTGGTGGTCTTCCACGGCTCTGATAGGGATACCTGGTTTTGAGGGGGGCTTCCCGCTTAGATGCTTTCAGCGGTTATCCTTTCCGCACTTAGCTACCCTGCTATGCTGCTGGCGCAACAACAGGTCCACCAGAGGTGCGTCCATCCCGGTCCTCTCGTACTAGGGACAGCTCCTCTCAAGTATCCAACACCCACGGCAGATAGGGACCGAACTGTCTCACGACGTTCTAAACCCAGCTCACGTACCGCTTTAATTGGCGAACAGCCAAACCCTTGGGACCTGCTCCAGCCCCAGGATGCGATGAGCCGACATCGAGGTGCCAAACAATGCCGTCGATATGGACTCTTGGGCATCATCAGCCTGTTATCCCCGGCGTACCTTTTATCCGTTGAGCGATGGCCCTTCCACGCGGGACCACCGGATCACTATGGCCGTCTTTCGACTCTGTTCGACCTGTCAGTCTCACAGTCAGGCTGGCTTATGCCATTGCACTCAACGAGCGATTTCCGACCGCTCTGAGCCAACCTTCGCGCGCCTCCGTTACTCTTTGGGAGGCGACCGCCCCAGTCAAACTACCCGCCACGCAGGGTCCCGGATCCAGGTTCATGGACCGCGGTTAGACGTCAATGAGGATAAGGGCGGTATTTCAAGGATGGCTCCACCGGAACTGGCGCTCCGGTTTCAAAGCCTCCCGCCTATCCTACACATATCGCCACTAACGCCACTGCGAAGCTGTAGTAAAGGTGCACGGGGTCTTTCCGTCTGACCGCGGGAACTCCGCATCTTCACGGAGAATTCAATTTCGCTGAGTCTCTGTTGGAGACAGTGGGGAAGTCGTTACGCCATTCGTGCAGGTCGGAACTTACCCGACAAGGAATTTCGCTACCTTAGGACCGTTATAGTTACGGCCGCCGTTTACCGGGGCTTCAATTCGGAGCTCTCACTCCTCCTTTTAACCTTCCGGCACCGGGCAGGCGTCAGACCCTATACGTCGTCTTGCGACTTCGCAGAGCCCTGTGTTTTTAATAAACAGTCGCCACCCCCTGGTCTGTGCCCCTGGACAACGGTTGCCCGCAGCCAGGCTCCCTTCTCGCGAACTTACGGGAGTAATTTGCCGAGTTCCTTCAACAGAGTTCTCTCAAGCGCCTTGGTATGCTCTACCAGTCCACCTGTGTCGGTTTGGGGTACGGTCTAATGCGGGAGCTATTTCCAGGGACGGC
>NZ_JASHIU010000007.1:0-30000 GCF_030733545.1 Oceanicaulis sp. MMSF_3324 | reverse complement strand
TCAAACCCGATATGGCGGTGGAGGCGCCGGCCATGGTGGTGGCGGCGTTCATGTGCGTGAGCTGATGCAGGAGCGCGCCCCCGATCGCGCAGGCGAAAAAGAAGACCAGGAAGCCCAGATCGCCGCGCCAGCCAGGCCCGAACGGGCGCCGCACGGCGGGCCCCACGGCCAGCAGCACCCCCAGATTGAGCAGAAGGTGCGCCCAGCCGGCGTGCACGAAGACGTGCAGGACATAGGGAGACAGGCCGAAGACCGGGGCGGGCGGAAACGCATCCACCGCCGCGCCCGTACGCAGCGCGCCCGCCCAATAGATCAGGGCGTGCACGGTTCCGCCCTGCCCGAAAGACAGGATTTCGGCAAGTTGTACGGCCAGAATCACCGCCGACAGCAGAATCACCACGCCGGGCAAGGCGTTGAACAGCGGTTCGCGCGGCGGAGTCGGGGCATCGCCCGAAGGGTCATCCTGGGACAGCGGAGGCGGGCTGGCGCTCATAAGGCTTTCCTAGCGTTGAGAGAGGGTTGGCATGGCCATTGCAGCCTTCGGATCAAACCGTCTTCAAAGAGGACACATAAGGCATGACCCGTCAGCTTAAAGTCTGGCTCTGCGCATCCGCCGCGGCCATCTTCGCAGCGTCCGCCGCCATGGCGCAATCCAACGCCGCCAATCCGTCGGAGTGGAACCGGCCCTATGGGCAGGCCTATGGCGCGGAGACCCAAGCCTATGTCGGCGCACGGCGCGGCGGCAACCGAGTCGTGCTCAATGGCGTCATCCAGACCGGGGTCGGCGTTTCCGCCCAGGTCAACGCCATGACCCAGAGCCAGACCGGCGTCGGGCTGAACAGCCAGTCCCAGTCCGGGCTTTTCAATACGGCCGGCGCCAGCGCCATCGGCAACCAGCTCAATGTGGTGGTCAACGGCAATCACAACACCGTGGTGATCAACAACCGCCAGACCAATACCGGCGACATCACCGCCAATGCAGGCGCCAACGCCAACACCCAGTCCGCCCAGGGAGACGCCGCCAATGACCGTTAAGCGCCTGATCGCCGCCGCGGTGTCCGCCCTGTCCCTGACAGCGTGCGCCACCTCGACCTCCGGCTCGGACGGGCTTTACGCCACGCCGACCGGCGGCGCCCCGGTGACGCCGAATCCCACGCCCTATTCCGACGCGCTGGTCTGCCTGTCGGGCTATGCGCGTCAGCATGGTCAGGCGGCGCCCCGCGTCGCCGTCGGCCGCATTGCTGATTATACCGGCCAGATGAATCCCGAAGGCGGCACCCGCGTGACCCAGGGCGCGTCCTTGATGGCGATCAGCGCTTTCGCCAAGGCGGGCGCGCGCTTGGTGGAGCGTTTTGACACGTCCGTCGCCGAGCTCGAGCTGCGCTACGCCAACAATCAGCTGATTGGGGATGCCGCCGAGCAGGACGGCTATCGCCAGATCTATGCCGGCTCGATCCCGGGCTCCGACTATTATCTGGTGGGCGGCATCACCGAGCTGAACGCCAATATCCGGTCCAATGGCCAGGATGTGCTGGCGGGCGACAGCGTGGATTCCGATCCGTCAGGCCTGTTCTCGCGCCGCATGTATGTGATGAATGTAGGCCTCGACCTGCGACTGATCGACTCGCGCACGCTCGAAGTGGTCGACGTGGTCTCGTATCAGAAACAGATCATCGGCCGCGAACTCTCCGCCGGCGTCTTCGCCTTCTTCGGCGATGTGGTGCTGGACGCGTCCGCGGGCGGTCGCTCCCTAGAGCCGATCCAGCTGGCTGTCCGCTCGGTCGTCGAGCGCGCGGTGCTGGAGATATCCTCCCAGCTCTATCAGGTGGCGCCTGAACAGGTGTGCGCCTTCAACGATCCGATCGGCCCGTCCAACATTACCGGCGGCGTTCAGCTGAATACCGCTTACGCCCCCACGGAGGCTCCCTATGTCCAGGCTCGCACGAGTGTTGATCGCGGGCACCAGCGCCGCGACGTTGATATCCGCAGCCAGCTTCGCGGAACCTATCAATAAGGTCGAGCTGGATCAGGATCAGACCGGGTCCGTCTCGAGCGAGGATGCGCAGGAGGCCGATGGCGTGCGGGACATGGTCTCGACTACGCTGGCTCAGGGCAATTCCGCCACCGGCGCGCTTGATGGCGATAGCGAGATTTCCGGCCGTCAGACGCTTGATGGCGGGGTGACCGCACAGTCGCTGCTGAGCGCGAACGGGGTCTGGGCCAGCGTTGTCAGCACGGCGACGGCCCAGGGCAATGCGCTGACCGCCAGCGTGGACAATGGCGCCCTGGATCTGGACCTCGAACAGAACGCCGGCGCCGGTCAGGTCTCGGCCCTGTCGCGCTTGCGCATTACCGATTACGCCGCCCACACGGTCCAGACCGCGTCCAGCGCGGTCAACGCTGTCCAGACGAGCGCTGAAGGCGGGCAGGACATCGCCATTCGCCAATCGAGCGCCTCGGACTCCCGGGCCGAAGCGCGGGTCGACGCCGCAGACGCTGAAATCGAAACCAGCGTCGTGGGCGCGGTCGCGGCCGGCAACAGCCTGATCTCAACGGCCGAGGATGAGGATTCGATTCTCACCCTGGACCAGTCCCAGTCCGGAGCCACCACCGCAACCGCCCGCGCCGAGATCGGCAATGCCGATTACGGCGTGACCGCCGCCTCCCAGGCCGCCGGCAATACGGCGACCTTCCAGAATGATTATGGCGACAGCCAGACCGGGGGCGTTCAGTCCAATTCCGGTCAGGTGCGCTCGGAGACCGTGATCCTGGCTGACCAGTTCGCCAATGGCTACGCCACGGGTTCGGCCCATGCGGTCGGCAACTCGGCGCTGACCTCCACCATTGGCGCGAACACCTATTCGGGCGTGCAGCAGACCAATTCCGGCGACGTCATCGCCAATGTCACCCTGACGGGCGGCGCAGGCGGCGGTTTGGGATCGGTCCTGAACGCCACCGCGATCGGCAATGCCCAGTCCGCCTATGTCTGCGCCAGCTGTCCGGTGGGGGTCACCGGCGAGATCAACCAGGTCAATTCGGGCGCCATCACCGCCCGTTCGTCTTCGGTGCAGACCGGTCAGGTGCGCACGATGACAAGCTCGGCGACGGCCGTGGGCAATGCAGCCACCTTCGCCACACAGACACGTGGCGACTGAGCCCGACACGAAACCCACCCAACTCCCTGGCCGCTCCCGAAAGGAGCGGCCTTTTTCTTGCGCTCTCCCCCGGCCCGCCTGACACAAAAGACCCCGAAGGCGGAACCTTCGGGGTCTTTTTCGTTCAATGAAGGCCGGTCCGGCTAGTGGTAACCGCCCACCCCGCCATCAAGCATCAGGGTCATCGAGCGACGCTCATGGGTCTCACTGCGCCGTTCGACAGTCTCGGTGTAATGCTCTTCATAGCGATACCAGACCAGCTTCACGCCCGGGCCATGCAAGCGAAGCAGCGAGCGTTCATTGCAATTGCGACGATGCTCCTGGGGCGCGCAGAACAGCTCTCCGCCCCGGCCATAGCGCAGCGCCTCGCCCTTCTGGCATTGGATGGAGACGCCGTCGAACCGGTCTTCTCCCCCCTCGCGCCAGCCCAGGGTCGCCTGAAGCGCCGTCCCGGCCACGCAGCGGAAAAGCTCGCCTTCAAAGTCAGGCGTCACGCGCTCGTCCGGATCCGGACGCGAAGCCGGATGCGGATTGCCGCTGTCATCCATGCAATAGGCGCGCACAAGGCGCCATTCCTCGACCCAGCGCGAGCGTTCTTCCTCGATCAGCTCGTATTCACTCTCACCGGCCAGGCGGAGCCCTGAAAGCGCCGTCGCCGCCGGGGCTGAGCCGCGACCATAATAGCCGCCGCCGCCATAAATGATGGTCGATCCCGAGCGGGCCGAAGCGGTCGCCGTGGCGCCGGCATAGGCATTCGCGCTCACATTGACATTGACCGAAGTGTTCACGTTCACCCCGCCCACATTCACCGTCGTGCCGCCCACATGAACGCTGGGCGCGCCAATATTGATGCTGGGCGCGCCGATCACCGGGCCGCCCGGATGCGTACAGCATGGCGGCGGAGGCGGCGGCGCACAGCACGGATCGCCCTGTGTTCGGGCCTGGGCCGCGCCCGTCAGGGCCGCAGACGCCAGAAGGCTCGCCGCCAGGGCGGACAGGGTGGAAGCGTATCGTGTTGAAACGCGCATGGCGGTCTCCGTTCTCACTTGCCGCTCTCCCTGCAAGACAGAGGCCGTTTCGCGAAACCGGCGTCGAGAAGAAAAACGTCTGTCCGACATGGGTTTGGCAAGGGGCTTGCAAACTGTCTCGCCAACACACGGTCCCGCCCCTTCCGGCGTCGCCCTGAGACAGGCGAAAAAGACCGGGGGACGATGACGAAAGAAAAGGGACGGCGCTCGTGAAGCACCCGAACACACAGACCTTGCTGGCTTACTGGCACTCACGCCGGCATGACGAACCTGCGCCGCAACGCGCCGACATAGCGCCCGAAGACCTCGGCTCGCTGTTGTCGAACCTGTTTTTGCTGCGCCGCATGGATCAGGGCCATCACGTGTTCCGCCTGGCGGGAACCGGGCTATGCCGCATGCACCAGCGTGAGTTTCGCGACCAGAACTTCCTGACCCTCTGGCACGGCCATGACCGCGTCCATGTCTCCGCGCTTCTGGAAGGCGCCTTGTCCACGCCGGCGCCCGCGAGCCTGGTGACCCAGGCAGTCAGCCTGGATGGCGAGCAAACTGATGTGGAGATCGCCCTGCTGCCCTTGCGGGGGCCCGAAGGCTGGCTGGATCGGGTGCTGGGCCTTTACCAGCCTCTTATTCCTCGACCGGCGAACAGTCGCCCGATCGTAAGGCACCGCCTGCAATCGCTGCACCCGGCGCAATGCCCGGCGCCGGATTTTTCCGCCTTCACCGCCCCCAGTTACGAAGCTGTCGGGCTGAAGGTCGCAAACGACAGCTGAGCTAGCGAAAAATTAAGGCTGCACGCCCTAGGCTTTTGAGACTGTGCCGAGGGTGAGATGACGCGATCCGTAGACTTGGGCGCCCGACTGGACCGCCGCAAAATCAAGATTGCCGCGCGTGGCGCTGAAGAGCGCCGCCGTCATCGTCGCGTGCGTCTGACCCTGGCGGGCCGCGGCCTGTCGCCCACCGCCGGCGAATTCACCTGCACCCTGGTCGATATCTCCCCCGGCGGCGCCCGCATCTCCTGCAAGACCCCGCCGGCCAAGGGCGAGCGCGTCGTCTTGCTGTTTGACGGGCTGGGCCGGCTGGAAGGCGAGGTCCTGCGCTCGGGCCGCTCAGGCTTTATCGTTCGGCTCCAGGGCTCGCAAAGAAAGCGTGACCGGCTGGCGGACGCCATTACCTGGCGTTTCAATATGCAACGCCTCGGACTGGATGAAGACCGGGCTGCGCCCCGCAAACCCGGCCGCGGCCGGGCCAAGATCCGGTTGCGCGATGGCGTTGTAATTCAAGCCGATGTGATTGATGTGTCCATCAGCGGCGCCGCCTTCGCCTGCCTGGAACGCCCGCGTATCGGAGAGCCGCTCAAGGTGGGCGATATGCACGGTCATGTCGCACGATGGCTGGACAATGGCTTCGCAGTAGCGTTCGATCCTCCTGCCGACCGGAGTTGAGGGCTCCGGATGGTTTTCACGATGCCGCCATGACAGCGCCATCTTGAAACACCATATAAAGAGGGGAACGGCCCGTTTCTTGCCTGTTAGAGGCTGACGCCTACGGCAATAGGGCCCTTGGCCGGGAGAATTAAAGATGCCGCGCGACGACGGAATCGCCATGTCCTGGTTTGTGAAAGTGGAAGGCCGTGTATACGGGCCTTACACGGGTGCGCAGATGCGCGCCTTCGTGGGAGAAGGCCGCGTTGCGGCCCATTCCACGGTTTCTGAGCAGCGCGACGGTGAGTTCCGTGATGCGCGGGACATTCCCCAGCTCAAAGCCTGGCTGGATGAAGCCCGACGGGCGCCCGGCGAACGCCGCCCCATGCCCGCTGACGCCCGCACCTCCAATTTCGTCATCGTCGCCGATCTCAATTCCGACAGCCGCGGCGGCTTTGAATCCGCGCTGAAGGATTTTGGCGAGGTTGAAGCGATCACCCCCGGCGTGTGGTTGCTGCGCGGCGCCGCAAGCGCGGCCCATCTGCGCAACGAGCTGAGCCATTTGCTCGCTCGCGACGACAAGCTGCTGGTTGTGGACGCCTCGCGCGACCGCTCGGCCTGGTTCAATCTGGGTCGAAATGCAGATGCCCGCATTCGCGAGCTATGGGGCCGTCGCGACTAGACTTTTCCGCTTGTGATTGCTGCCATGCAGCACCCTGTGGGGACACATTTCCGTCACAGGTCTGTTTTTATACGTTGTCATGAATGCTGCGCATGCACATTTGTGCCGCAACGCGCAAAAAAAATCGCGCGCGTATAAGAACACAAAGCGGAGGACTCCCCATGCTTCGTCTTAACAGCCTCGCCACCCGTCTGGGTCTGGCGGCCGGTCTTGCATTGTCTGCGGCTTCCCCAGCCCTCGCCGGCGGCTTCAAACTCTCTGAATACTCTGTCCGTGACCTGGGCATGGGCCATGCCGGTTACGCCGCGCTCGCCGATGACCCGTCCACCATCTGGTCCAACCCGGCGGGACTGGCGCGTCTGGACGGCACACAGATCCAGATCGGCGCACACGCCATTATCGGCCAGGGCGACTTCACCAATAACGGTTCCGCCGACGTGCTGGGCCGTCCGCTGGGCGGCACCGAAGAGAATGACCTCTTCAACGACGCCGTGATCCCGAACTTCTACCTGTCCCACCGCCTGAACGACCGTATCGTTCTGGGTCTGGGCGTGACCGCGCCGTTCGGCCTCGCCACCGAGTACAATCAGGATTCCGTCACCCGCTTTCAGAGCGTGAAAAGCTCCTTGAAAGTGGCCGAGATCAATCCGTCCATCGGCTATCAGGTGACAGATCGTCTGTCGCTGGGCTTTGGCGTGTCGGCGCAGTATTCCGAAGCGACCCTCGCCAACCATCTCGACTTCAGCGCGATCTGCCTGAGCCAGCTCAGCCCGGCCCAGTGCACCGCCACCGGCTTCCTGCCCGGTCGCCCGGAAGGCTATCTGCGGGTCACCGGCGATGACTGGGCCTTCGGCTGGAATGTCGGCGCGCTCTATGACCTGACCGAGACCACCCGCATTGGCGTCTCCTACCGTCACAATGTGGATCACAATCTCGAGGGCGAAGCCGATTTCGGCGCCCCGGCGAACGCGGCGCTGTTCGCACCGGCCTTCACCGATACCGATGGCTCCGCCGAACTGAACCTGCCGGCTGAGCTGGCGGTCAGCGTGGCGCACCAGGTCAATGACCGGCTCTCACTGAACGCGTCGGTCAACTACACCTTCTGGGATTTCGAGCGTCTGGTTGTCGAGTTCGACAATCCCGCCCAACCCGATGCGGGCGAAACCCTGGGTTATGACGACGAGGTGCGCTACGCGGTCGGCGGCGAGTACAAGTATAATGGCCGCCTCACCCTGCGCGCCGGTCTCGCCTATGACCAGAGCCCGACCGAGAACGCGCACCGCACCACGCGCGTGCCCGATTCCGACCGGACGATCATCGCACTCGGCGCCTCATTTATGGCGACCGACGCCATCCAGATCGACGCCGGTTATCAGCACCTGATCTTTGACGATGCACCGATCAATCATGTCGGCTCGACCGGGGATCGCGTCGTCGGTGAGTATGACAATGTCGCCGACATTGTCGGCCTGTCCCTCACCTGGCGCCGCTAGGCTTGGGTCAGTCCGGAACAGAGACGGGGCCGCGGGATGACCCGCGGCGCCGTTTTCTTTTGGGTCAGAGCGCTTTGAGCCCCTTGGCGTAGCGCGCGGCGTTCTCGGCGTAATGATCCGCGCTGGCCTTGAGCATGTCAGAGACGCCCTCGCCGATCTCCTTGACCACCTTGCCCGGCGATCCCATCACGACCGAGCCATCGGGGATCTCCTTGCCCTCGGTGATCAGGGCGTGTGCGCCAATGATGCAGTTCTTGCCGATTTTGGCGCCGTTGAGAATCGTCGCGCCAATGCCGATGAGGGAATAGTCGCCGACCGTGCAGCCATGCAGCATGGCCTTGTGTCCCACGGTGACCCCTTTTCCGAGCGTCAGCGGGAAGCCCATATCGGTGTGCATGACCGAGCCGTCCTGAACGTTCGCGTCCTCCCCAATGGTGATCCACTCATTATCCCCGCGCAGGACCGCGCCGAACCAGACCGACGCGCGCGGTAGAAGTTTTACACGGCCAATCACGGCCGCATCGGGCGCGACCCAGGCCCCGTCCTCGCTGATCTCGGGCGTCGCATCGTCCAGTCGGTACAGGGTCATAGAGGGCCTCCCAGGGTGTTGCGCCGCACCATATGGCGGCGAGATATCGTCTTTGTATCGGTTATGAGACGAGTAGACTCATACTTCGTTAGGCGTCCAACATGACACTGTGCTTGCGATTCGAGATCAAGGTTTCGATTCGCTTCGCACGCGCCGCAAGGCGCTGGATGTGTGAAGGAGGACGTGATGGCGTACGCGCCGCCTCAAGCTGGAACGAGCCTGCCGCCCGGTGTGCCGGCGTCGTTTGAGTCCCGCGCTTCCATCTTCGCAGCTTTTTGGACCCCTCCGCTTCCGCGGCAGGGGTTTTTTCTTGTCTCCTGGAGGGCCTGACATGGGCAAACGAGCCACCAAGCGTCGCCAAGCCGGAAACTTTAACGCTGAAGCCTATGAGGAAGAGAAAGTCCGCTCGCTCTTCCCCGGGACCAGCTGGTCCCCGGATGACAAGGAGCCTATGCGCGATCAGAGCTATACCAAGAACGTCAAACCGCGCTCGAAGAATCAGGCCGAGCTCATGGAGGCCATTGATTCCCACAATCTGGTGATGGCGCTTGGCCCGGCGGGGACGGGCAAGACCTATCTCGCCGTCGCCAAGGGCGTCGAGGCGCTGGAAAAGGGCGAAGTCGGGCGAATCGTCCTCTCCCGCCCCGCCGTGGAAGCGGGCGAATCCATCGGCTTCCTGCCCGGCGCCATGGAAGAGAAGCTCGCCCCCTATCTGCGCCCGCTCTATGACGCGCTGGCGGACCGGCTGAGCCCGAAGCGCCTCAAGGCGCTGATGGCGGAAGGCCTGATCGAGATCGCGCCCATCGGCTATATGCGCGGTCGCACCCTGAACAACGCCTTCGTGGTGGTCGACGAGGCGCAGAACTGCACCTACGCCCAGCTCAAGATGCTGCTGACCCGACTGGGCTGGAACTCCACCATGGTCGTCACCGGCGACCCGGCGCAAACCGACCTGCTGCCGGAACTCTCCGGTCTCGCCACCATCGCGGAGAAACTCGACGAGGTGGACAATATCGGTGTTGTCCGCCTGCAGAAGGAAGACATTGTCCGTCACCCGCTCGTGGCGAGCATGCTGACGGTTCTCTGATCGGTTACGAACTCTAGGAAGACAGCCTCGCGCGCATGCGCGGGGCTGTTTTTCATTGCGCTTCGATGCGCTCGAGGATCAACGTCGCCGCTTGGCTGACCGATCCGCGCTCCACCTCCACCACAGCATTCGCTTCGCGCATCAGGTCCGCATCCACGGCGCCGATGAGTGGTTCGAGAGCGCGCGCCACGGCGGGACGCCGAGCCGCCTCGGCCGAGAGGAGAATCACCGCGTCATAAGGCGGCAAGGCGCCGCGCGGATCATCAAGAATCACCAGGTCATAAGCCAGAACCCGTCCATCCGAGGTATACGCGGTGATCACATCCACCGCCTCGTTGCGGACCGCGTCATACATGAAGGCGGAATCCATGCTCCGCTGCTCCACCCCGGTCAGGTCATAGAGCGACCGGGTGCGCTCCCATTCGTTGCGGGCGAAGAATTCGGGATCCGCCCCGACCGACAATGACGGCAAGGCCGCGAGATCCGCGATCGAGGCAACGTTCTGCGTGTCCGCGAACTCAGCGGTCACCGCGAATCCATACGCGTTTTCAAAACCAAGCCGTCCCAAAGCGACAATACCAGCGCTCTCATAAAGCCAGCTTGAGACAGCGGCATACATGCGATGGCGAGCGACGGGCGTCTCCTCGCCCATCGCATTGGCCCAGAGCGTGCCGGTATAATCCACATAGACATCGATCTCGCCCGAGCGCAGCGCATCAAAAACCACTGTGGAGCCCAGATTGTCCCGGCGGTCAGTGCGCGCACCCGCTGCCTGAAGCTGACGTTCGATCACCTCCGCCAGAATGTATTGCTCGGTGAAGCTCTTGGCGCCCACGATCACGGGATCATCACTGAGCCCGCTCGCAAGGCGCGCCTCCTGCTGATACGCTCCCTCGCCTGGCGCGCGGGTGTTGATGAGCACGGCGGCCAGAATGAGGCCGGGGATGAGAATCAGCGCCAGCGCAGAGGCCAGCGCGCCCCGGCGTCGCCCCGACTGCAGTCCGCGCTCTGACGCCGCGATCAATTGATCAAGCAGCAAGGCCAGACCGGCCGAACACAGACAGCCGAAAATCACCGCCGCCCAGTTTCGCGTCTGCAGCCCGGAAAAGATGTAATTGCCCAGGCTGGTCGCGCCGACGGGCGTCGCCAGAGTCGCCGCGCCCACCACCCAGACCGTGGCCGTGCGAATCCCGGCCATGATGGCGGGCGCGGCCAGGGGCAGTTCCACCCGCATCAGACTTTGCCAGTCTGACATGCCGGCCCCGCGCGCCGCCTCGCGCACAACCGGGTCCACGCCCTGCAGCCCCACGATCGTGTTGCGCAGCACGGGCAGCACGCCATAAAGCGTCAGAGCGATGAAGGCGGGGGCGAAACCGATCGTTCCGCCCAGCAGCGGCACCATCAGGGCCAGCAGCGCCAGAGCGGGTATCGTCTGCAGCACGCTGGCGATTCCCAGCGCGGGACTGGCGATAGCGCCATTACGAGCGGCGAGAATGCCCAGAGGCAGCGAAATCGCCAACGCGGCGAGAATCGCCGCCACCGACAAGCGCATATGCCCGCCCAGATAGGCCGGCAGGGTTTCGATCAGGCCGGGCAGCGCCTCAAACATCGCGCACCGCCGCAGCTTTGAGCGCCTGCACGGCATCCGCTTCGTGCAGCGGACTCTCCAGCATTTGCCGGACAATGGGATGGGCGGGCGCGTTCAACAACGCTTTGGGCGTATCATACTGAACGATCTCGCCTGCATGCATCACGGCGATCCGGTCCGCCATCAGCAGCGCCTCCGCCATGTCATGGGTCACCATGACCGCGGCGAAGCCGATCCGGGTCTGAAGATCCATGAAATCCGTGCGCAAACCGTCCCGGGTGATCGGGTCGAGCGCGCCGAACGGTTCATCCATCAGGACCAGTCTCGAGCCGGCCGCCAGGGCCCGCGCCACGCCCACGCGCTGACGCTGCCCGCCCGACAACTGGTCGGGGCGACGATCGCGATATTGGGCCGGGTCCAGGCGGACCAGGTCGAGCACCTCATCCACGCGCTTGGAAATGCGCGGCGCGTCCCAGCCCAGGAGCTGGGGCGTGACCGCGATATTCTCCGCCACGCTCATATGCGGAAACAGGCCATCGCCCTGCATGACCCAGCCAATGCGGCGGCGCAGGGCGACCGGATCAAGATCGGCCGCATCCTCGTTATCGATGAGGATGCGGCCGTCTGAAGGCTCCAAAAGCCGATTGATGCATTTGAGGGTCGTGGTTTTGCCGCAGCCGGATTCCCCGACCAGGGCGACAACCTCACGGGCGTCGACTGCGAAACTGACCTCGCGCACGGCCCGGAAGCCGCCGCGATAGGTCTTCTCTAGCTGGTCGACCGTGAGGATCACACGACGCGCATCCGGTCAGTCAGAGACTGATCAGATGCCTTCCAGGTCGATATCGAGAATGACGATCTCGAAGGAATAGGAAGTCTCGCCCTCTTCCACGTTTTTGGACACCACGCCGAGCAGTTCGTTCTCGATGTAGATTTCCGCGCACTCGTCCGGGCGCTGCCGCAGGCGCACCGCCAGATTCGGATTCAGCTTACTGCGCAGGAAGGTTTCGACTTTTTTCGCTTCAGCGGCAGTGAAAACGGGAGCGGCCACGGCGTTACCTCATTTTGAGATGGATCAAGGAGTCAGGCGCACCCTAGCGTTCTCCCCGCTCAGGGCAACACAAAGGGCGCAGGCCTAGCTGTCCTCACCATTCGACGCGAAGGTCTGGTCCATGGTGCGGGAGGGTTCCGCGCAGCGCCCGCCCACCGGCTTGGCCGGCACGCCCGCCACGGTGCAGCGCGAGGGCACATCGCCCAGCACGACCGAGCCAGCGGCGATCCGCGCTTCGGCGCCCACGGTGATATTGCCCAGCACCTTGGCGCCGGCGCCGATCAACACGCCATTGCCGATCTTGGGATGGCGATCGCCGCCATCCGCGCCGGTGCCGCCCAGCGTCACCTCATGCAGGATGGAGACATTATCGCCGACGACAGCGGTCTCGCCGATCACCACGGACGTGGCGTGGTCGATCAGGATGCCCCGGCCCAGCGTCGCTGCGGGGTGAATATCCACGCCAAAGCGCTCCGACATCCGGCTTTGCATGTGAAAGGCCAGGCTGTCGCGCCCTTCCCGCCACAGATGATGGGCGATGCGATAGCACAGCAGGGCGTGGAAGCCCTTGAAATACAGGAAAGGCTGCAGGAGTGAACGGCAGGCGGGATCGCGCTCGTCCACCGCCAGCATGTCCGCCGCCGCCTGCTCGACCAGATCACGATCGGCTTCGAGCGCCGCCTTGGCCACATCATGGACCTGGAGGGCGTCGAGCTGGGAATCGCTCATCTTGGCGGCCACGCGGTGCGCAAACGCCTCGGTCAGACCGTCATGGCGCAGGATCGCCGCGTTCAGAAAGCTCGCCAGCATCGGCTCTTCGGCTGCGGCGGAAGCCGCGTCCAGACGCAGGCGGTTCCAGACGGAACCGGCGAGCGGGGGCGTTTCATCGAAGACCTGGGTTTGCGCGAGCGTCATCGGTGACTCCTGTGATGGTCGCGTGTCTGGGCGTCTGGGGCTTCATCAAGCCAGGACAGGATGGTGCGGGACAGTCCGGGGTCAAGAGCGCCACGACGCGCTTTTTCAACTGCAGCCATCAGCATGATCAAGGAAAACCCGTCCCGAATTGATCCTGAAATGGCCATCTCCAGCGCCTCGCGCAAGGGCAGACGCCGCAACTGC
The DNA here is from genome assembly GCF_030733545.1 of Oceanicaulis sp. MMSF_3324. Taxonomy (GTDB): domain Bacteria; phylum Pseudomonadota; class Alphaproteobacteria; order Caulobacterales; family Maricaulaceae; genus Oceanicaulis. The sequence continues at coordinate 16,787 of NZ_JASHIU010000007.1, read as the reverse complement.
ATGTCCGCTTCCGCGCCTTCGCGATCGGGCTCGCCCTCGCTCAGCCCCCAGGCGATATAGCTGTACGCGCGCTCACTGGTGATCGAATTGGAAACGTCGAACTCCGACAAGGCGCACCAATGCGCCGCCGCCAGCCCCGTTTCTTCTGCTAGCTCGCGCTTAGCGCTTTCAAGCGGAGGCGTCCCTTCCGGACCGCCGCCTTCAGGCAATTCCCATGACCAGGCGTCGAGCGCAAAGCGATGCTGGCCCACCAGCATCGTGTCGCCATTGTCAAAGACGGGCAGAACGCCGATGGCGGCGTTCCGGGGCTCGACCACGCCGTAAAGACCCGGCTGGCCATCGGGACGCAGAACATCGTACTCCCGCACCCTCATCCAGGGATTTTCATACCCCAGACGCTCGGTCAGGATGGTCCAGGGGCCGCGGCGTCGACGGGTCAAGATGCAGGCTCCGGCACGAAAGCGCCCTCTGATTGAAGCCGATTGGATCGTGTCAGCAGTACAAAGGCGGCTGGCGCAAAGATCAACGCCAGAACCGCCGAGCCTGCAACACCGCCGGCCACGGCCGACGCGAAGGGCAACCAGAACGGATCCCCTTCGATCAGCAAGGGCGCGAAACCACCAATCGTTGTCAGCGTCGTCGCCAGGATGTGACGCGTCGCATCCATGACCGTGTCGCGCACCGCCGCCGGGTCGCCTGACCGGGCCTGCGGGCTGGCCTTGAGCGCGCTCAGCACGACAATCGAGCCATTGATCGCGAGCCCCACCAGACCCAGCGCGCCCACGATCGCGTTAAAGCCCAGGGGCGTGCCGAACATCCAGACGCCGAACAGGGCGAGCCCGACCGATAGAAAGCCGATCACGAAGATGACGCCGGCATAGCGGAAGGAATTGAACGCCAGAACCACGGCCGCCACCATCAGGATCAGCAAGGGCGCAGCGGTGGACATGAGATTGGCCATGGCTTCGCCCTGATTTTCGGCCTCGCCGCCCACTTCCAGTCGGTATCCAGGCGGCAGGATCAGGTTTTCCGCTTCGAAGCGCGCCTGAAAATCAGCCAGCGTCGTGGCGGGCAGCACATACGGAGACAGATAGCCGTAGATCGCGTTGACCCGCTCTGCATCCACGCGCGTGATAATGGACGTTTCCGGCGCCAGCCTGACCTGACCATAGGTCCCCACGCCCAGAGGGGCTTCACCGGCATTCGCCGACATGGGCGCACCGCTGATGCTCTCGGGCGCGCCGCGGCGGTTGTCCGGCGCCACGACACGGACCGGCAATTCCTCAACGCCTTCAAGAACCGACCCGCCTTGCACGCCATCCATTTCCGCACGCAGACGTCCGGCGATATCTGAAAGACGCAATCCCGCCAGGCCAGCCGAGACCTCATCCACATCCAGCCGGACGATCGGTTCGCCCAGCGCCAGCTCGGCCTGGGTGTAGGTCACGCCTGGCGTCCCGCCCAGAACGCGACGGATCTCCTCGCCCAGGCGATCCAGCACTTCCAGATCCGGCCCGACCACGCTGATCTCAATGGGCGCCGGCGCTGGCGGGCCCTGCTCAAAGGGCAGAGCCAGAAACTGGGCTGAGGGAAACTGTTCGATGGCCTCGGCCTGGACAGCCTGGACAATGCGCCGGCTGGCGCCGGAATCTGTCGCGCGAACAAACCCTTGCGCAAAGTTCGGGCGGCCTTCATCGGATCCGAACATGTTGTAGTAGACCCGCGGACTGGTCTCACCGAGCACCCAGACCACATCCTCAACGCCCTCATGCGCCGTGATCATGTCGGTCGCCCGCTGAATTTCAGACCGGGTGACGTCCATGGGAGAAGACGGCGGCAAGGTCAGACGGACCTGGAACATGTCCCGTTCCGTCGGAGGGAAGAATTGTCCGGGCAGCGTGGATGCCGCCGCGAACCCGGCAACGGGGATCAAGACGCCCAGCGCGAGCCCCAGCAGGGGCTGGGCGATCACCGAATCCAGCAAACCGCGATACAGTCGAGCCAGTACGGGAACGCGCAATCCGTCTCGCCAGAACGGAGCGTTCGTCTCTCCGGCCCGACCGTCATCAAACCAGGCCGCCATGGCGAGGATGACCGTAAAGGCCAGCACAAAGCTGGCGCTGACCGCAAAGATCACCGAAATGCCGATCATGGAGATGAACTCACCCGCCGTGCCGGGCATCAGGGCGATCGGGCCGAACGCGAATATGGTCGTGAGCGTCGAAGCCAGCAACGGACCGAACAGGGTCTTCGCCGCCTTGTCGACCGCCTCCAGTCGTTCCAGGCCGCGCGCCCTGAGCAGCCTGTAGTCGTCCACCACCACGATGGCGTTGTCGATGAGAAGGCCCAGTGCGACCACAAGCCCGGTCACCGACATCTGGTGCAGCGGCTCGCCATAGATATTGATCAGGACCATCACGAGCAGAATGGTCAGCGGCAAGGCTGATCCCACGATCAGGGCGCTGCGCCAGCCCATTACCAGAAAGAGCACCGCAAACACGATCAGGGCGGAGAACCCCAGATTCTGCGCCAGCCCGGCCAGGCGATCGACCACATAGTCCGCCTGGGCCATGATGATCTCGACCTCGACAGCCGGATTGGCCGCCGCGAAGTCACTGACAACCCTCTGGGCGCGCGCATCCCACGCATCCACCTGCAATTCGGGCTGCAGATAGCCCGCCACGAGGATGGTGCGGCGATTGTCGATATAGGCTTCGCTAGCCGCTGGTTCCCGGACGGTGCGCTCAACCCGGGCAATGTCATCAATGCGGACAAACCCGCCAGGACTCTGGGCCACGGGGACTTCGCGGATCCGGTCCAGCGAGTCAAAGGCGCCATCAACCTCGATATTGATGTCGAGCACATCGCCCGCCAGCCGTCCCGCGGGCAGCTTGGCGTCCGATCGCGACAACAGTCCCGCCACATCGGCGGGGCTCAGACCCAGTGCAGAAACGGCTTCGGGATCCAGCGTGACCCGGACTTCCTCTTCCGGCGCGCCAAAGATCTGGGTCTCGTCGGTCCCGGGCACGCTTCGGATCCGGTCGCCCAGATCCTCGGCCAGCCGGGAAAGCGCGCCCAGCCCGGCCTCGGAACCCTCAGGCCATCGCAAGGACACCACGAGCGTCGCCGCGCCCATATACTGACGCTCCACACGGACGGGCAGCACGCCATCGGGCAGCAGGACCTCAACTGACGAAACCTGATCGCGCACCTTGGTCCAGGCCTGCTCGACCATGGCCGGGCTCAGGTCTTCGCGGATATTCACGCCGATCAGGGCCACATTGGCGCGAATGGTGGAGTCCACCTCATCCAGCTCGACAAGCTCCATGAGCGCGGCCTCGATGGGCTCCACGATCAGCGCCTCCATCCGCTCGGCGTCCGCCCCGGGAAAGCTCGCCACCACAACGCCGAAGCGCTCGGTCAAAGACGGATCTTCCTGACGGCCCAATACACCCAGCGCCGCCAGACCAGACACAACCGACAGGAAAAGCGCCAGAAGCGTCAGGCGCGGAAAGCGGAAGAACAGGGTGGCCATGGCTCAGCCCTCACGCGCGGGACGGACCCGCTGGCCGGGCGCCACACGATGCACGCCGCCCGCCAAGATCAGTTCGTCTGTTTGCACGGCGCCGCGCAGGTAAACCCGATCACGCTCGGTATGAAGAATTTCGACAGGGCGCGGTTCCAGGATGAAAGCCTGCGCGTCCGGCACGAGGGCGTAAACGGACCACAATCCCCTGCGGCCCTCGCTTAGGGCGGCGACGGGCGCCCAGAAACCGCGCTCCTCAAGCTGATAGGGCAGAACCAGGCGCGCGGTCGCTCCCGCCGGCGCCGGCGCGTCTTCGGGCACATCAAAGACCGCGCTGATGCTCCGGTCGCGCGCATCAATCACGCCGGTAGCGGCGCGAAAAACGGCCATGAGGCTGTCGCCGTTCGCCAACTCAACATGATACGGCCTGCCTGGGTCCAGATACGCCGCGTCGCGCGCCGGCAGTCCCACACGGACCTCGAGCACGCCAGCCTCCACCAGTGTCAGGACCGGTACGCCCGGCCCCACCGACGCGCCGTCATCGAAATGCCGCGCTGTCACGATCCCCGCATAGGGCGCCGTCAGGGCGGACAACTCGATCTGCACCGCCAGGGCCGCTTCGGTGGCGACCGCCGCCTCGATGCGGGCCGCGGCGGCTTCCGCACGGGCGGACACCTCATCAAGGACCTGCTCGGACACATGGCCCTGCGCCACGAGCTGTCTTTGCCGATCCAGGGTGACCGTGGCGAGGCGGGCCTCGGCCCGGGCTGCGACCACATCGGCCTGCGCCGCCTGGCGCTGCGCTTCCAGGGCGCGGACATCCAGCCGCCCCAGGATCTGGCCCTGAGCCACCTCATCGCCGACATCCACATCCAAATGCCGGATCTGACCGCCTTGCGGAAAGCCGAGCGTGCTTTCGCGACGCGCCGTGATCAGCGCCGGAAACCGGCTTTCAGCCTGCGCCGCATCTTCATACTGCACAGACAGGACGGGCACCGGGGTGGCTGTGGCGAGGACTTCGGACTGTGTGTCGGCACTGGCGCTTCGAAGTGCACTGACGCCGATCACGACGACCACGAGCATGACGGCAAATGCCGCCACGCCGAGCGCGAACGTCCCACGCGTACGCTGAAAGGATGGCATGGGATGTCCTTCTCTGATCACATCATGCTCGAGAATATAGCACGAAAACACCGTTTGAAAAGTGAACGTTGTTTACATCTGAGATTTTGCTGGCCTGAAGGCAGCTCGCGTTCGTCAGAACGTTTCGCCCGCATCAAGGCGGGAGAGCAGCTTGGCGGTTCCCAGCCCTCTGAGGACCGCTTCGGAGTGAAATGCGATCAGTCGGTCGAGCTCCATACGCACTTCGGTCTCCTGCGGATCTCGTGATGCGTCAGGATCAAGACTCAAGCCCGGCAGTCCGCATGGGAAATTGGGAATGGTGACAGCCAGAAGGGTTAGCCCGTGAGACGCCGCCCAGACAGATTTTGCGGCCAGTTCGATATCCATGCGGCGAAACCAGCCTTCATCCATGCTGTACTGGATCATCTGGTGCAGATGTCCCGCAGCCGCGAATGCGTACGTCTCTTCCTCAGGATCCTTGTCATCAGGAAAGGCCGAGAACGCCAGCTTGTAATGTCCCGGTTGCTCCAGACCGGTCTCCACATAGGCGCGCATGCACGGCGTGCAGAGCATGGGACCATCCTTGATGCTGTCGGTGACAGCCTTCATGCGGTCGTGCAGGCGTTCAAAGAAACTTTCGCGAATCTCGCGGAAAAGGGCTTCCTTGGAATCAAAATACTTGTAGAGCGCAGCCGGGGAGTAATCGATGCGTTCGGCGATCCGACGCATGGACAGGCCCGACTCCCCCTCTTCGGTGAAGATGGCTTCTGCGGCATGGATGATCGCATCGCGCACTTTGCGGCGGCGGCGTTCCGCCGGGCTGAGCGCGTCTTCACTGACTGTGGTGATGGTCAAATCCCCAACTTCCCCGCTTCGGGCGTCCGAACCTGTCCGTGACAGGCGCCGACTTGATCCCTGTATGCTAACCTACAACGTATAGCGATGTTTCACGTATACGGTCAAAACACCGCTTCCGGCTCAAAGGCAGATCATGGCGTCCTTTTCCTCCCCCTCCTTCCCCAATCCCGGTGAGTCCCTGACCCTGACGGGCCCCAGCGCGGACACGCTGACGCTGTTGGCGCAACGGCGGTCCACCCTGGCCAAGGATATGGGCGCGCCTGGCCCGGATGCAGAGCAATTGGACACCCTGCTCAGGATCGGCGCCCGGACGCCGGATCATGGCAAGCTGTTTCCCTGGCGTTTCATTGTCTTTGAAGGCGAAGCACGCGCCCGCTTCGGGGAAAAGCTGGAAGCGCGATTCCGGGATCTCGTGCCTGATGCGCCCGCCGAACGCTATGAACTCGAACGCACCCGCCTCCTGCGCGCGCCTGTGGTGATCGCCGTCATTTCCGACACCGACGAGACTCACAAGGTGCCTGAGTGGGAACAGATCCTGTCCGCGGGCGCGGTGTGTCAGAACCTGCTGGTCGGCGCCGCGGCCCTGGGCTTCGGCGCGCAATGGCTGACCGAATGGTATGCGTTCGACAAACCCATGAAAGCCGCGCTTGGCCTGCAGCCGGGCGAACGGGTGGCGGGCTTCATCTATGTGGGAACGCCCCAGACCCCGGCCCAGGAACGCCCCCGCAAGGATCCGCGCATTACACGTTGGGAGGAATAACCTCCCTAAAGCTCCATCACCCGGGCGCCGTCTTCCTCGCCGACGATGACGGCGCGGGCGAGATTGATGAACAGGCCGTGCTCCACAACGCCGGGAATGGCGTTCAGGCGCGCGGCCACCTGTTCGGGGTCAGACAGCGCCGCGCAGGCGCAGTCGAGAATGTAATTGCCGCCATCGGTGACGAACGGATCATTTCCGTCGCCCCGGCAGCGCAGCTTCACATCCGGCCGCACCACGCCCGCCGCCGTCAGCGCGTCATAGACTTTCTTGGCGGTGATGGTGAAGCCAAACGGGTCCACCTCGACCGGCAAGGCGAAAGCGCCCAGGGTTTCCACCAGCTTGGTCTCGTCCACCACCACGACCATGAGGTCGGAGGCGTGGGCGATGATCTTTTCGCGCAACAGGCATCCGCCGCCGCCCTTGATCAGGCGGAAGCGGCCATCGACCTCATCCGCGCCGTCAATCGTGATGTCGATCTTGTCCGCCTGGTCCACTTCCAGAAGCGGCACACCGGCCTCGCGCGCCACTTTCGCAGTGTTTTCAGAGGTCGGCACGCCCTTCACATTGTTCAGCGCGCCGCTTTCCAGCGCAGCGCCCAGAAGCCGGACGAAAATGTCGGCGGTAGAGCCAGAGCCCAGGCCCAGCGTCATGCCGTCCTCGATGAACTCCAGCGCCGCTTCAGCGGCCAGGGTTTTCTGTTCGACCGCGCTCATTGATCCACTCCTGACAACAGCACGAATTTAAGCTCGGTGAACTCTTCCACGCCCCATTTGCCGCCTTCGCGGCCAATGCCGGATTCCTTGACCCCGCCGAACGGGGTGGCGGGCGAGCCCACCATCGGCGCGTTCACGCCGATCATGCCGAAATCGAGCGCTTCGGAGATGCGGTGCACGCGGCCCACATCGCGTGTGTAGATGTAAGCGGCCAGGCCATAGGGCGTGTTGTTGGCCAGCTCGATCATCTTGTCTTCGCTGTCCACGCGATAGACCGCGCAGACCGGACCGAAGATTTCAGAACACGCCAGGTCGAGCTCGTGATCCTCGCCCCCTTCGATCAGGGTTGGGGCGTAGAAGGACCCGCCCAGCTCCTCGGCCAGCGACTGGCCGCCCGCATGAATGACCGCGCCGCGCTCACGCGCATTGGCGACCAGCTTGTCTACCCGGGCTACGGCCTCGTCATGGATGAGCGGACCGACGGTGACGCCTTCAGTCAGGCCGTCTCCCACCTTGATCCCCTTGACGCGCTCTTTGAGCGCCGCAATCAGCTTGTCGGCGATCGGGGCGTGCGCGATGATCCGGTTGGCCGACACACAGGTCTGGCCCGAGGCGCGGAATTTCGAGGCGATCACCCCGTCCGCCGCCTTCTCGATATCGGCGTCATCCATGATCAGGAAGGGCGCATTGCCCCCCAGCTCCAGCGCCACGCGCTTCACCGTGCTCGACGCCTGTTTCATCAACAGCTTGCCCACCGGCGTGGAGCCGGTGAAACCGACCATGCGCACCTTGTCCGACTGGGTGAACACATCGCCGATGGCGGGCGCGTCTCCGGTGATGACGTTGAACACGCCATCGGGGAAGCCGGCGCGCTTGGCCAGTTCCGCCAGCGCCAAAGCCGACAGCGGCGTTTCCGGCGCCGGTTTCACCACCACCGTACAGCCTGCCGCCAGCGCCGGGGCGCATTTGCGGGTGATCATGGCGGAGGGAAAATTCCACGGCGTGATGCAGGCGACGACGCCGATCGGCTGATGAATCGTCCAGCCGCGCGAGCCGGGGAACGGGGTCTGGATGGTTTCGCCATGACTGCGCTTGGCCTCTTCCGCCGACCACTCGACAAAGCCCGCGCCATAAACCACTTCGCCGCGCGCTTCGGGGAAGGGCTTGCCCATTTCCGCGGTGATCAGATGACCCAGATCGTCGGCATGCTCGATGATCAGGTCATGCCATTTCTTGATGATCTGGGTGCGTTCAAAGACCGAGGTGGACTTCCACGTCTTGAACGCCTCGGCCGCGGCATCCACCGCAGCCTCGGCGCCCTGGGCGCCCACATCGGTCATCTGCGCCAGCACCGTCCGATTGGAGGGGCTTTTCACCTCGATCCAGGGCTTACCCTCGACCCAGGCGCCATTGATGAAGGACTGCGTCTGAAACAGCGCCTTGTCCTTGAGGCGATCTTGAAGCTCGGTCATGGCTATCCCTTCTTGTTCTTCTTGGCGGACATGGCGCGCCGGAAACGCGCCGCCCAGCCGTCCTTGTTCGTCTGCTTGGCGCGCGATAGCGCCAGCGCGTCATCAGGCACGCTGTCGGTGATCACGCTGCCCGAGCCGGTCATCGCTCCGTCGCCGATGGTGACAGGCGCGACCAGCGAGGAGTTCGAGCCGATGAAGGCGCCCTCTCCGATCACAGTCTGGTATTTGAGGAAGCCGTCATAATTGCAGGTGATCGTGCCGGCGCCGATATTCGCCTTCGCGCCTACCGTCGCATCCCCGATATAGGACAGGTGATTGGCTTTCGCGCCCTCCCCCAGCACGGCTTTTTTCACTTCCACGAAATTGCCGACCTTGGCGCCGGTCTTCAGCACCGCCCCCGGACGCAAGCGCGCATAGGGACCGACCTCGCAGTCGCCGCCAACCTGGGCGCCTTCCAGATGGGAATAGGCACGGATGCGGGCGCCGCTTTCGACCGTCACACCGGGCCCAAACACGACATGCGGTTCCACCGTCACATCGTTTGCGATCACTGTGTCATGGCTGAAATAGACCGTTTCGGGCGCGACCAATGTCACCCCATCCACCATGGCCTGATGCCGGGCGCTTTGCTGGAAAGCGTGTTCGGCGGCGGCGAGATCGACCCGCGAATTCACGCCCAGCACCTCGTCCGCGCTCGCCTTCACCGCCTTGGCGGGCAGATCGCGCCCGCGCGCCAGTCCCACAAGGTCGGTGAGATAGTATTCGCCGCTGGCGTTCTCGTTCGTCACCTCGCCCAGCAGCTCGAACATCAGCTTGGCCGGCATGGCGAGCACGCCCGAATTGCACAGACCGACCATCAATTGTTCGGGGCTGGCGTCCTTGGCCTCGACAATGGCGTCGAGCCCGCCATCTGCGTTTTCGATCAGACGGCCATACCCGCCCGGCTCCCTGGGTTCGAACCCCAGCACCGAGACGGCCGCCCCGTCATCAAGCGCCGCAAACACACGCTCGACGGTTTCAGAGCGGATCAGCGGCGTATCGGCGTAAAGCACGATCACATCACCGTCGAACCCTTCTAGCGCATCCTGAGCCTGCTGGACGGCATGGCCGGTGCCCTGGGGCGGGTCCTGCAAGGCGGTATCAGCGCCCGCCGCTTCGGCCCGCTCCTTCACCGCAGGCGCATGCGCGCCCCAGACCACCACCTTGCGGTCGGCGTTGACCGCGTCCGCCAGCGCCAGGGACCAGTCCAGCATGGAGCGGCCGCCAATGGCGTGCAGCGGTTTGGCGGTCGTCGATTTCATACGCTTGCCATGACCGGCGGCGAGAATGACGGCGGCGCGGGGACGAGATGACATGAGCCGGGCTCCCAGAAAACACGAGGTCCGCGAGGTGAGGAATCTCAAGCGCTTTTCACGCCTGAGCGCTATAGCCTATCAAGACCGGGGACGCGACCGCGTTGGCGCGTCACATTCGCCGAAGTCTCTGAAACTGATTGTGAGGGCCCATGCTCACCTCCCTGAACGGCGCGCGCATCGCCTTTGATCTCGACGGCACGCTGGTGGACACCGCGCCCGACCTGGTCAGGGCGCTCAATGAAAGCGTTGCACCGCTGGGCTTTGCCCCGGTCCCGCTTGAGGATGTCCGCTCCATGGTGGGGCGAGGCGCACGGGTGATGATCGAGCGCGCCTTCGCCCGTGAAGGACGCCCCGCGCCGGACGAGGCCGTAATCACCGAGCGCCTGGCCGTGTTTCTGGAGACCTATGGCGCCGACATCGCCCGGCACTCACGCCCGTTTGACGGGGTCGAGGCGGCGCTTGATTCGCTGGCCAGCGCCGGCGCGCGTTTATCGGTCTGCACCAACAAGCCCACGCAACTGGCGATTCCCTTGCTCCGGGCGCTGGATCTGCATGACCGGTTTGAACGGGTCATCGGGCCCGAGGACGCGCCGGCCAAGAAACCCGACGCCGCGCACCTTCTGGTCGCGATCGGCGGCGAGCCGGTTGATCACGCCTGTGTTCTGGTGGGCGATTCCGAGCCGGACGCGCTGGCCGCCCAGGCGGCGGGCGCAGGCTCTGTGATTTTCGAGGGCGGTTATAGCGAAAAGCCGGCCCGCACACTGGGTGCGGACCGGCTTTTTGACGCGTATGGCGCTTTGCCCGACCTGCTTGCCGAGCTCGTCGTCACACGTAAAGGCGCTTAGGCGCTGCGACGATCAGAGGACCGATCATTGGCCGGACGCGGCATGCCGTTGACCATGTTCGAGCGCACGTCGGTGCGGGCCGAACGCATGGCCGGCATGAAGCCGGCTTCGGTCAGTTCGATGTTCACGTCGTAGCCGCGTTCTTTCCAGTACGCCTCGATGCGTTCTTTCAGTCGGAGCGCGCCTTCACGGGTGCAGAAGTCATTGGTGGCCATGGGGAGAAACCTCCTTCAAACACGCGCAGCAGCTCGCGTGCGTAGGGTTCGTTATCATTTGGAATTCTTAGCCGCAGACTGAAACAGCCCGGCGGCGAGACGCGGGTCTATAAGTGATATTTGTTCTTGACGAAAGTATGACGGGCCATTTTTTCGAAAAAAAATTATGCAACCGAGGAAAATTCGTAACTTAGCGATGCTCGTGCTGCAACCGATCTGCGTTTCATGCGCCCGGACCGCTTGACCGTCCCCGGTCGTCGGCATAAAACCCGCGCCTCCTGAGGGCGATTAGCTCAGCGGTAGAGCACTTCGTTCACACCGAAGGGGTCACTAGTTCGATCCTAGTATCGCCCACCAGTATGCCTGAACAGGCGCGAACCCCGGCTCGGATGAGCCGGGGTTTTTGCTGTCTGGAGCTGAAAATTTCGATGCGGCTGGCCGCCGCACTTGCGAAACGTTCTCATTAATGGCAGTGAAGGCCTCCCCCGGATCGAACCGGCGTCTATATCGTGGGTTCGCAGCACAAGGACATGCCATGACACTCGCCACTGCCTGCAAGAGTCTCCTGCTTGGAATGGTCAGCCTGAGCGCGCTCAGCGCCTGCAGCCCGTCCGGATCCTCATCCGGCGAGGGCGAGGTCAATGTCTACACGGCGCGCCATTACGCGTCCGATGACGCGCTCTACGAGGCCTTTACCGAAGAGACCGGCATTGAGGTGAATGTCATCGAGGCGCCGGGCGATCTGCTGATCGAGCGCGTGCGCGCCGATGGCGAGCGCTCCCAGGCCGATGTGGTGGTGACCGTGGATGCCGGCCGGCTCTGGCGCGCGGACGAAGCCGGTCTGTTCCAGCCCGCTCCGGAACTGGACAGCGTGCTTGAAACCGTGCCCGCCAATCTGCGCCAGCCCGATGGCGACTGGTTCGGCTTCGCCAAGCGCGTGCGCGTGATCGCCTACGCCAAGGATCGCGTGGATCCGTCCGAGATCAGCAATTTCGCCGACCTCACCGAGCCGCAATGGCAGGGCCGTATCTGCGTGCGATCGTCCAGCAATGTCTACAACCAGTCGCTCCTGGCCGCCATGGTCGCTCAGGATGGCGCGGAAGCCGCCGAAGCCTGGGCCCAGGGCATTGTCGACAACATGGCGCGCCCGCCCCAGGGCGGCGATACCGACCAGATTCGCGCCGTCGCCGCGCGTGAATGCGATGTCGCCATCATCAACCATTACTATCTCGCCCGCTTCATGCGTTCGGAAAATCCGGGCGATCAGGAAATCGGCGAGCAGATCGGCGCGATCTTCGCCGATCTCGGTGATGGCGGCGCGCATGTGAACGTGTCCGGCGCCGGCCTGGCCGCCAATGCGCCAAACCGCGAAAACGCGATCGCCTTCCTGGAATTCATGCTGTCTGACGAATCCCAGCGCATTTTCGCCGAGCTGACCAACGAATATCCGGTCATCCCGTCCGCCAGCTATGACAATGACGTGCTGGACGCTTTCGGGGACTACGCCTCGGATGATGTGAATGTGGACGAGCTCGGCGCCAATGCCGGCGAAGCCCAGCGCATCTTTGACCGCGTCGGCTGGCCGTGATCGCAGGACGCGCCCAGTTCAATCCGGTCAGGCCCGCCATTGTCGCCGCTCTGATCTGCGCCGCACCGCTTCTGGCGGTTGCGGCGCTTGGCGTTTTCGGGCCCTGGACAGACTATATGGGCCATATCGCCCGTACGCGTCTGCCGGCCTATCTGGGACACACGGCGCTTGTCACGAGCGTCGCCGCGCTCAGCGCAGGCCTGATCGGCGTGCCGCTGGCCTGGCTCGTGGCGCGATATCGCTTTTTCGCCCGCTCCGTCTTTGAATGGCTGCTGGCCCTGCCTCTCGCGGCGCCCGCCTATGCGTCAGCCTATGGCTGGTATGACCTGACCCAGCCCGGCGGCCCCGCCGATTTCCTGCCCACCGTGCGCGGCCCTGTCGGCGCCGGGCTGATCTTCGGCTTTGCGCTCTACCCTTATGTCTATCTTCTGGCGCGCGAGGCCTTCGCCGGTCAGTCCGCCGACGCCTATGAGGCTGCGCGCACGCTGGGCGCCCGCCCGCGCAGCGCCTTCATCCGCGCCGCCATTCCCATGGCGCGACCCGCCATCGCCGCCGGGCTGGCGCTGGTGGTGATGGAAAGCCTCGCCGACTACGGCGCCGTGGTACATCTGGGCGCGCCCACCCTGTCGGTGGGCCTCATTCGCGCCTGGGCCGGTGAAGGCGCCATCGCCGATGCAGCGCGCCTGGCGCTGATCCTGGTCATGATCGCCTTCGTGCTGTTTGCGCTCGAGCGCAGCCAGCGCCACCGCGCGCGCCAGACCAGTGCATCGGGCCGTCGGCGTCCGCCGCGCCGTGTGGATCTGGCCCCGCTTCAGGGCGGGCTCGCCGTCCTGGCCTGCCTCAGCCCCGTTCTCATCGGTCTGGTCATCCCGCTGGGACGCCTGACCTATCGCGCCTTTCATGCGCCCCTGGCGCGCGATTTGTTCCAGGCCGCCACCCATTCGCTGACGCTGGCGGTGCTGTCGGGCGCCGCCGCCGCGCTGATCGGACTGGCCTGCGCCTATGCCCTGCGCAGCAAGAAGCCCACCGCCGTCGCCGCCGCGCGTCTCGCCGGGCTGGGCTATGCGGTGCCCGGCTCGGTCGCCGCCCTGGGCGTTCTGGTGATACTGGGCGGGGTGCAGACCGGTCTGGATGACATGTGGACCGCGCTCACCGGCATGCAGTTTCCGCTGCTGGTTTCGGGCGGGGTGCTGGCCCTGATCTTCGCCTATCAGTCCCGCTTTGCGGCCGCAGCGATCGGCCCGTCCGAAAGCGCCTTGCAGCGCGTCACGCCCACGCTCGACATGGCGGCGCGCACGCTGGGCGCGGGTCCGGGGGAGACCGCCTGGCGGGTGCACCGCCCCCTGGTGATGTCCGGCTCGCTGCTGGCGGCGCTTCTGGTCTTTGTGGAGGTGCTCAAGGAATTGCCCGCCACCATGATCCTGCGCCCGTTCAACTATGACACCCTCGCCGTGATCGCGAACAATTACGCGTCTGACGAAAGATTGGGCGAAGCGGCCCTGCCTGCGCTATTGATCACCTTGATCGCCCTGCCGCCCATGATCTGGATCGCCCGCCGCATCACCCGGCAAGAGGGCGCGAAATAACTGGAATTCTCTCGCCGATGACTGCCGTCAAACTCGATGATCGCCTGCTGGAAGTGTCTGGCGCCGTGGTGCGATTCGCGCCGGGCCGGCCGGCCGTGGACGGCGTCGAGCTGACGCTGACCTGCGGGCGCGTGACGGCGCTGCTCGGGCCGTCCGGCTCGGGCAAGTCCACGCTCCTGCGCGCCATTGCCGGGCTGGAGCCGCTGGATGCGGGCGAGATCCGGTTCGAGAATCATTTGTGGAGCGCCCAGGGCCTGCACAAGCCACCCGAAGACCGGCGCTGCGGCGTGGTGTTTCAGGACTATGCCCTGTTCCCGCACCTCACCGCCCTCGACAATGTGGCCTTCGGCCTGCGTGAGGGCCCCAAGAGCACGCGCCGCAATGCAGCGATGAAAAGGCTTGAAGCGGTTGAGCTGGGCCATCGCGCCAAGGCCTATCCGCACGAGCTCTCCGGCGGCGAGCAACAGCGCGTGGCGCTGGCGCGCGCCCTGGCGATCAAACCCGATGTCATGCTGCTGGACGAGCCGTTCTCGGGGCTGGACCGGCGCTTGCGCTCGGACTTGCGCGGCGCCACGGCGGACGCCTTGCGCCAATCAGAAGCGGCCACCCTGATCGTCACCCATGACGCCGAGGAAGCGCTGGAGCTGGCCGATTCCATCGCGCTGATGAATGAGGGCCGCATCATTCAGACCGGCGCGCCCGACACGCTGTACATGAAGCCCGCCTCGCTCACTGCCGCGCGGCTGCTGGGTGATGTGGACGCCTTCGAAGCCGAGATCAAAGACGGCGCCGCGCACACCGTTCTGGGCGCCTATCCCGCCGACGGGTTCACCCCGGGCGAAAAAGCGCTGCTTCTGGTGCGCCCCGAAGGCGTCAAACTGGACCGCGCGGATACCGACGGCGCCCTTGCCCGGATAACGGCCCGCCGCGTCAGCTCGGGCTATGCGCGCCTGACCTGCCGGCTCGAAACCGGACAGACGCTGGAAGCACGCGCCAGCCTGAAAGAGAATCATCGCGTCGGCGACGCCGTGCGCCTGAGCGTCGAGCCCGCCTTCGCCCACCTTGTCAGGGACGAGCAGGCGTAAGCGACAGCGTGCGATCCAGCGCCAGCGCATCCAGAAACGCCTGATCATGGCTCACCGCCAACACAGCGCCGCCAAACTCCGACAGGGCCTGCTCCAGCGCCTCCACCGCCTCGACATCGAGATGGTTGGTCGGCTCATCGAGCAAGATCAGTTCAGGCGGCTCCCCGCCCAGAACGCCCGCCAGACCCGCGCGTAGACGCTCCCCGCCGCTCAGGGCCGCGACCGGCTTCTCCGCCTCCGTGTTGCGCAGGTCAAACTGGGCCAGAGCCGCATAGGCGGCGTTACGCGACAAGGCCGGGTCCCGCGCCCGCAGGGCGTCCACCACGCTCAGCGCAGGATCGAGCGTGCTGACCGTCTGATCAAGACGCGCAATCCGTCCGGACGTCCGTCGGATCTCGCCGGACCCGGCTGACAACACGCCCTCGGCCAGTTTCAGCACGGTGGTCTTGCCCGCACCGTTCGGCCCCGTGATCGCCATGCGCTCGCCGCCTGTCAGGGTGAAGCTCAGCCTGTCGATCAGCGGAGCATCGTCATAGCCGAACGTGACCGCATCGAACGCCAGGACCTGACGCCCTTGCGGGCTGTCCGCGCCCACTGCCTTGATATTGAGGCGGGCGCCCTTGTGAAGCTGGTTCCGGGCGTCCTCCAATCGGGTTTGGGCTGCACTGACGCGTTTCTGGCTGACGCTTGCCAGGCGAGACGCCGTGGCCTCGCTGCGATTCTTCATGGCGTCGAGCAGGACTTTGGGCTGGCTGCCATCGGCGCGTTGCGCCTTGCCCGAGCGCGCCCGCCGCTCAAGCCGGGCTTCAGCCTCTTTCGCGGCGCGTTTGACCTGACGCGCCTCGGCCTCCAGCCGGGCATGTTCAGCCTGCGCCCGGGCGCGCGCCGCATCGCGTTGCTCGACATAGGCCGACCAGCCGCCGCCGAACACCGACCAGCCCGGGCGCTCGAGCGCCACGATCCGGTCCACATGCTCCAACAGCGCACGGTCATGGCTGACGATGACCAGACCGCCCGGCCAGTCCGCCAGCATCTGATGCACGGCGGTGCGCCCCTCAGCGTCCAGATTGTTGGTCGGCTCATCCATCAACAGGATGTCCGGCGCCGCAATCCAGGCCCGCGCCAGCGCCAACCGGGCGCGCTGCCCGCCAGACAGAGCCGAAAGAGGGCGCTCCAGCGCCATGCCGCCCAGGCCCACACGATCAAGCGCCGCCTCGACCCGCGCCTCAAGCGTCCAGTCCGCGGCGTCGAAATCGGCGGCGTCGCCCTCCCCGGCGGTAATCCGCTCAAGACAGGCCAGCGCCTCGCCGACCCTGAGGCCATGGGCGAGATCGCCCTGGGCGTCCGGACCCGATTGTTCCAGCCAGCCCAGGCGTCCGTGAACACTGACAGAGCCCGATCCGGGCGCGACGAGACCGGCCAGCGCCTTGAGGAGCGTGGACTTGCCCGCCCCGTTCGGGCCGACAATGCCGGTCGTCTCAGCGCCGAAGCTGAGCGTGAAATCCTTCAGGAGAAGGGTGTGATCAGGCGTATGTAGAGAGAGGGAATTGGCGGAAAGACAGGCTGACATGACGGACTCCAGACAAGGTTGCGCAAGGGGCGAAACGGGTCTGGAACTTCATGGGTCAGGTATCCTTCAATGCAGAAACGGCGGCCTGAGTA
>NZ_JASHIU010000006.1 GCF_030733545.1 Oceanicaulis sp. MMSF_3324 | reverse complement strand
GCGGGCCCTTCGTCTATCGGTTAGGACGCCAGGTTTTCAACCTGGAAAGAGGGGTTCGATTCCCCTAGGGCCTGCCATCGGTGTGATTATCCAGAACAAACCGCCCTTAGGGGCGGTTTTTCTTTTATGTGCAGGCTGGTTTTGGCGCGATCAGAGCCTTGTCTGTAACTGGCTCGCAGGACCTGCAAAACTCTGCTTGCCACCCCAGTTCGGGACCGGTATACGACCGCTCCCGACGCGCTGCGGGCCCTTCGTCTATCGGTTAGGACGCCAGGTTTTCAACCTGGAAAGAGGGGTTCGATTCCCCTAGGGCCTGCCACGCGTCGCTTTCTCCTGACATTTTGGGATTTTAACGCTTCCTTCTTGCAAGGGGCGCGTTTCGTTCGTGTTTTCAGACATAAAAAAAACGGCGTCCGGGCGATCCCGAACGCCGTTCATGTCTCACTCAGAGCAGGGTGCGTTACTTCACGCGGTCCATGGCGACCGAGATCAGCTCACGGGCGCGCTCGACGCCGTGCCAGCCCTGAACCTTCACCCATTTGTTGGGCTCGAGATCCTTGTAGTGCTCGAAGAAGTGGGTGATGCGCGCCAGCTGCGCCCCGTGGACATCATGGTAGTCCTTGATGTCGTCATAGAAGGGGGTGAGCTTGGCGTGGGGCGCGGCGAGAATCTTCTCGTCCTGACCGCTTTCGTCTTCCATGAGCAGAACGCCGATCGGGCGGGCGCGCACGACGCAGCCCGGAACCAGCTCTGTCTGGCCCAGCACCATCACGTCGATGGGGTCGCCATCATCGGACAGGGTGTGCGGCATGAAGCCGTAATTGCACGGATAGCGCATCGGGGTGTGCAGGAAGCGGTCGACGAACACGGTGCCGGAATCCTTGTCCAGCTCGTATTTCACAGGTTGGCCGCCGACCGGCACCTCGATGATGACGTTGATGTCTTCAGGCGGGTTAACGCCGGCGCTGATTTTCTCGATGCGCACGTATATCCTCCAGCGAAACGCAAATGTTGGCGCGCAAAAAACCGTGTCAGGCGCTTTGCTGCAAGCGATTTGTGCGGCGCAAGACCAATTACCGACTTCGATCGCGCTTACAGGCGCGCAGAGTGATTGCACGGCGCGTCTGGCGGAGCTAGCTTGCGCGCCATGATGATCCGTTCTCGCATACTTGCTCTGGCTGCCGCCGCACTCGTCGGCTTCGGCTCCGCCGGCTGCGCGCTCGCGCAGTCTGTCGACCCCACCGCGCCTGACGCTGTCGTTGAATATGGCGGACCGGATCCGCTGACCATCGAGGGCGATTTCGGCGAACATACCTTCACGGTCGAAGTGGCGAACACTGAAGCGTCGCGGGAACGCGGCCTGATGCATCGCGAATCCATGGATCCGGATGCAGGCATGCTGTTCGATTTCGGGCGTGAGGACTTCATGTCGATCTGGATGGCGAACACCATCATCCCGCTCGACATTCTGTATGTGCGCGCTGATGGCGAAATCGCCAAGATCATCACCGGCGCCCAGCCTTTCTCGCGCCGGCCCATGTCATCCGATTATCGGGTGCTCGCTGTTGTGGAGCTGAATGGCGGGCGGACGCTCGAGCTGGGGATAGAGCCCGGCGACATCGTGCGCCATCCCTTGTTCGGCAATGTCGAGACGGACACCGCTGATGCCGATTCCGATGCCGAAGCGACAGAGACTGTGGAAGAGGCGCCGCAAGAGGGCTAGGGCGCTTGCGCCTCAGCGCGCAGCCCCGTAAACGTCATTCGCAGTCGGGGCGTAGCGCAGCCTGGTAGCGCATCTGGTTTGGGACCAGAGGGTCGCAAGTTCGAATCTTGCCGCCCCGACCATTTTATTCAGGGCTTGTTAGCGAGCCTTGAGCAAGACAGGACGTGGATAGCCAAGTCTGGACGAGAAACATGTTCGCGAAGATCTACAAGCCTTCCAAAACGGCCATGCAATCTGGTCGCGCCAAGTCCCAGGACTGGGTGCTGGAGTTTGAACCGGCCATGGCCAAACGTCCCGACCCGCTGATGGGCTGGTCTTCCAGCTCGGACATGCGCCGTCAGATCCATCTCAATTTCGAGAGCAAGGATGCGGCCGTGTCCTACGCCCAGCGTCACGGCATTGCGTTCCAGGTCCGCGAGGCGCGCGAGACGCCCCGCAAGATCAAATCCTACGCGGCCAATTTCGACGCCGACCGCAAGGAGCCTTGGTCGCATTAGCGTCAGGCCTTCGCGCTTGCCCCGAAAAACGGTTCTCTATCGCAACGCCGTATCTTCACAGGATGCGGCGTTCCGCTTTAATGAGGACAGCGGTCAGGCCCCGTAGCTCAATTGGATAGAGCACCGGACTTCTAATCCGACGGTTGTAGGTTCGAGTCCTACCGGGGTCGCCATGGACTGAAGGCACGGGGGCAGTCATGTCGAGCGAGACGGGTGACACGCAGGGGCGCCTGCATTTTGTCTATCATGAAGACCGGGACATACTGGAGGTTGCTTATCCCTCCATCATGGACCCGGACGCCGTGGCCGAAGCCATGCGCTATATGCAGACCGGGCGGATCTCCAGCCAGGGACGCGCACTGATTGACCTGTCGAATGTGGAAGAGATCACGCTGACCTCAGAGGATTTGGTGCGGTTCGCCAATGAACGCGCGCGTGACTTTGGAGATCGCAGCCGCACCCGCCAGTTCAACGCCTTTTACGGGGTTTCAGACAAGATTCACCCGACCGTGGACGCGTGGACACGTTTCTTCCCCACGGGCGGCGGCCCGGTCGAGATGCGTCTCTTTGAAGAGCGTCACGACGCTGTCTACTGGCTGATGGGGCGCAAGGCGCAGCCCGAGGGCTAGTGGCCGCCCCCGAAGACGCCCGTGCGCACCGAATAGTCGGCCGCCACCTGGTAGTCCGGATCATCATCGGAATCGACCATGAGCTGCCCCGCCTTCGTCAGAAGCTGGTGGCAGTCGCGCGACAGGTGACGCAGGCGCAGCTCCTTGCCCTGGGCCTCATACTTCATCGCCAGGTCTTCGATCGCCTGCAGGGCGGACTGGTCCACCACGCGAGAGCGTTTGAAGTCCACAATGACCACATCGGGATCGGTCTCGATGTCGAACAGCTCGCTGAAATTGTCGGTGGAAGCGAAGAAAAGCGGACCATCCAGCTCATAGGTCTTCGCTCCCGGCACGGTATGGCTGTCATGCGCTGAGATGTGCAAACGCTTGGCGGATCGCCAGGCGTAAACGAGAGCGGAGACGATCACGCCCGCCACCACAGCGACCGCGAGATCGTATTGCACCGTGACCACCGTCACCAGAATGATCACCAGCGCGTCCGAGCGCGGGATCTTGAGCATGATGCGGAAGGAGTTCCACGCGAAGGTGCCGATCACCACCATGAACATCACGCCGGTCAGCGCGGCGAGGGGAATCTGTTCGATCAGCGGCGCAGCGAACAGGATGAAGCTCAGCAAGAAGAGCGCCGCCATGATCGCGGCGAGACGGGTGCGCGCGCCGGACTGCACATTGATCATGGACTGACCGATCATGGCGCAGCCACCCATGCCGCCGAAGAAACCGGTGATGAGGTTGGCGGCGCCCTGTGCCACGCATTCCTGAGACGCGCCGCCGCGCTTGTTGGTCAGTTCACCCACCAGGTTCAGCGTGAGCAGGCTCTCGATCAACCCGATGGCGGCTAGCACCAACGCATAGGGGAAGATGATCTGAAGCGTTTCGAGATTGAGCGGCACCATGGGGATATGGAATGTGGGCAAACCACCCTGAATGCTGGCGAGATCGCCCACGCGCGGCGCGTCGAGACCGAAGCCGATAACGATCGCGGCGGTGACTGCGATGCCGGCCAGCGGCGCCGGGATCGCCTTGGTGAATTTCGGCAGGCCCCAGATCACCAGCATGGTCAGTCCGGTCAGTCCGAGCATGACAAGCAACGGAACGCCGGTCAGCCATTCGCCGCCCGCAATGCCATGGCCGCCCCCGCCATGATCAGAGCCCGGCACCTGGAACTGGCTTAGCTGCGCCATGAAGATCACAATGGCCAGACCATTGACGAAGCCCAGCATCACAGGGGTAGGCACCAGCCGAATGAACTTGCCAAGTTTGAATATGCCCGCGCCAAGCTGAAGCACGCCCATCAGCACCACGGTCGCGAACAGGTATTCCACGCCATGCTCGGCCACCAGCGCCACCATGACCACGGCGAGCGCGCCGGTTGCGCCGGAGATCATGCCCGGACGTCCGCCGAAGACTGCGGTCACCAGGCCCACAATGAAAGCCGCATAAAGCCCGACCAGCGGATTGACGCCGGCAACAAAGGCGAACGCCACCGCTTCGGGCACCAGCGCCAGCGCCACGGTCAAGCCCGCCAGGATCTCGGTTTTCAGCCGCTGAGGATCCTTCAGGGACAGGCTCGCATCATTGTTCGTCAGCGACAGACGATCGACGAGCGCGTTCAGGGTGGCTTTGACCATGACGGTTCTTCCGCTTGAGAGAATTCAGCTTGCGCCAAAGGGTCGCAAAACGATTGCGTGCTCTGACACGGGCCTTGCTGCAACGCAACACTTGGCAGTGATTATTTGCTGTCCTTGAACGCAAATCGCCCCGAGTGACACCTGTCACTAACGCAGACCGTACAGGGGTCGCTATCCATGGATCATACGGACGCAGGCCGCGCGGATTGAAATCTCGCCTCGCGTGATCCGTGAAGTGATACACTGCTCACGCGAGTAGCGCATAGGGGGCATGACGCATGAACGACCAACGGACCGAGCAATTACACTCGCTCACCATCGAACGCAGTGAAGTCGACACAAGATCAGGCGGGCCCGGATGGGCGGCCGTGATAGTCGCCATGGTTCTGGCGGGCGGGGCAGGCGCTGCGGCGGCCTGGTTCCTGCTACCCGAGCCTGAGGCCGCACCCGCCATTCAAGCTCAGAGCCCTGCCGTTGAAGAGCGCGTTCAAGCCGACAACGCCAGCACGGCAGCTCCAGCGCCGCGCCCTGCTGTGAACTCAGGGCTTGTCGCATCCGGTTATGTGGTCGCACGTCGCCAGGCCACGGTCTCGGCGGAAATTACCGGCCGCATTCGCGATGTCCTGATTGAAGAAGGCGCGGTGGTCGAAGCCGGAGAGGTGCTCGCCTATCTTGATGATGATCGGGCCCAGATCGATCTCGACCTCTACGAAGCCCAGGAAGCGGCCGCCAATGAGCGGGCACGGGCGCTGGCGGCTCAACTGACTGAAGCGCGAACCGTGCTCGAACGGACGGAACGGCTGGTGACCTCCGGTTATGCCTCCGATTCCCGTCGCACCGCCCAGCAGGCGCAGGTTGATAGTCTTCGCGCCCAGTTGAGCGCCGCCCGGGCTGATCTGGCCGCCGCCCAGGTGCGTGTGCGCAGCCAGCGCGACTATGTGGACCGCCATATTGTTCGCGCGCCCTTTGGCGGCGTCGTCATCGCCAAGAACGCCCAGGTCGGGGAAATCCTCTCGCCAGTTTCGGCGGGCGGCGGGTTCACCCGGACCGGCATCGCGACCTTGGTGGACATGGAGAGCCTGGAGCTCGAAGTGGACGTCAATGAAGGCCAGATCCAGCGCGTCAGCGCCGGCCAGCAGGTGGAAGCCATTCTGGACGCCTATCCGGACTGGCGCATTCCCGCCCATGTGGAAGCCATCATTCCAACGGCCGACAGGGCCCGCGCCACGATACGTGTGCGTGTGGCGCTCGGCGAACGCGATGCGCGGATACTGCCGGACATGGCCGCCCGCGTCACCTTTCTCGACGAAACCTGAACAACCGCTCCCAGCACAAGGCGATAGGGACAGATCATGACCGACGTGCTTTACGAACTCACCGATCTTTCAAAGAAATACACCCGCGGCAAGGAAAGCGTCGCGATCTTTGAAGACCTGACCATGACCATCAATCGCGGCGACTTCATCGCGATCATGGGGCCCTCGGGCTCGGGCAAGACCACCTTGCTCAATCTGCTGGGCGGCATCGACAAGCCCTCGGGCGGACAGGTGGTCTGCAACGGCTTGCGTATCGACAATCTGAGCCAGGCCAAGCTCGCCAAATGGCGCTCTAGCCATGTGGGTTTCATCTTCCAGTTCTACAATCTCATGCCGACGCTGACCGCGGCTCAGAACGTGGAATTGCCGCTGCTTCTGACCAAGCTGTCGAGCAAGGAGCGCAAGCGCCGTGTCCAGACGGCTATGGAAGTGGTCAAGCTCGCCGAGCGCGCCAAACACCGGCCGCGCCAGCTTTCTGGCGGTCAGCAGCAACGCGTCGCCATCGCCCGTGCGCTCGTTGCGGACCCGGATGTTCTGCTCTGTGACGAGCCGACCGGGGACCTGGATCGCGCAACGGCGGATGAGATCCTCGAAACCCTGCAATTGCTCAATTCCGAGCTGGGCAAGACCATCGTCATGGTCACTCACGACCCGGCGGCGGCGAAATATGCTCGCCGTGAGCTGCATCTGGACAAGGGCCGCTTTGTTGAAACCGGAGCGATGGCATGAATGACCTCACGCTCATACGCAAATCCCTATTCAGGAAGAAAACCCGTGCGATCCTTCTGATCCTCTCGATCATGACGGCCTTCCTGATCTTCGGCGCACTCGCCTCTATCGACCGGGTGCTGAACTCTTCCGAGGAGCTGTCCCGGGCGGACCGGCTCGTGACGGTGAACAAGATCAACTTCACCCAGACCATGCCTTACGCCTATTGGGGCAGGGTGGGGGCCGTTGAGGGCGTCCAGGCCGTCACCCACGCCTCCTGGTTCGGCGGCTATTACCAGGATATCCGCAATTTCGTGCAGGCCTTCGCCGTTGATGTGGACACTTATCTCGAGGTCTATCCCGAGCTGGTGATGCCGGCGGATCAACGCGCCGCTCTATCAGAACGTCGTGATTGCGTAGCGGTCGGGGCGGATTTGGCAGAACAATATGGTTGGGCCGTCGGAGACAGGTTCCCGCTCAGCTCAAACATCTGGCGTCAGGCTGACGGCTCCAGCGCCTGGGATGTGGAGGTCTGCGCGATCATGACCATCCCGGATCAGGAGCTGCCGACCAATTATCTGCTGATGCAGTACGACTATTACAATGAAGCGCTGGCGTTCAATCGCGACCAGATCGGCTGGATGATCCTGCTGACGGGCGATCCGGCCAACAACGATGCCGTGTCCGAGCGGATCGATACCCTGTTCGCCAACTCGCCGGCTGAAACCGAAACCACGACCGAAGCGGCGTTCTCGCAAGCCTTCGTCGAGCAATTGGGCAATATCGGTTTGATCCTGTCGCTGGTGGTCGGCGCCGCCTTCGCCACCATTCTGATGATCGTGGGCACCACCATGGTGATGGCGATCAATGAGCGCACCAAGGAAGTAGGCGTCATGAAGACGCTGGGCTTCTCCTCCTCACGCATCTTCACCCATGTCCTGTCGGAATCCGTGCTGTTGAGCCTTGTGGGCGGATTGCTGGGAC
Organism: Oceanicaulis sp. MMSF_3324; assembly: GCF_030733545.1. Taxonomy (GTDB): domain Bacteria; phylum Pseudomonadota; class Alphaproteobacteria; order Caulobacterales; family Maricaulaceae; genus Oceanicaulis. Next base: position 159,627 of record NZ_JASHIU010000006.1, on the reverse strand, counting down.
TGGGCGCGGCTGTGCTTCTGCTCGGCGGCATCGCAGAGGTGGCTGGCGGGCAATTGCCCGGGCTGGGCGTGGGCCGCGAAACCTGGATACAGGCGCTCGGTCTGATGCTCGCCTTTGGACTGCTCACCGGCTTCGTGCCGGCTGTGAACGCCATGCGACTGAAAATCGTCGAAGCTCTGGGGAAGGACTAACGCCATGATTTCGCAAATATCTGCGGTCACCTCGATCAATCTGCGCTCCATCCCGCAACGCTGGGGCATGTCGCTGGCGACCATTCTCTCCATTGCGCTTGTGGTAGGCGTGCTTCTGGGCTTCCTCGCCATGGCCAACGGCTTCCGCGCCACGGTGAGCGGAACAGGGTCAGAGAGCATCGCCGTGCTCTTGCGCTCCGGATCGCAAGCCGAGCTCAATTCCGGCTTCGGTCGGGACACGGTGCGCCTGATCGAGACTGCGCCGGGCGTGGCCCGGGATGAAGACGGCGCCGCCATCCTGTCGGCCGAGCTTTATGTCATCACGGACGCCACCAAACGCTCGACCGGCAATGATGCCAGCCTCTCCCTGCGCGGAGTCGACGACATGGCCCCACGCCTGCGAGAGAATTTCGAGCTGGTTGAAGGCCGCATGTTCGCCGAGGGCTCCAACGAGATCGTGGTCGGTGAGGGCGTGCTCCGGGAATTCTCCGGCTTCGAGCTTAATTCCACGATCCGGATGGGGCCGAATGAGTGGCGTGTTGTCGGGGTCTTCTCGACGGGCGGATCGGTGTTTGACTCTGAAATCTGGGCCGATATCGGCACGGTTCAGAACCTGTATCAGCGCGGCGCCAGTTATCAGTCGATCCGGGTCCAGCTGGACGGAGAAACCGGTCTGACCGAGCTTCAGGACTATGCCGAGAACGAACCGCGGCTCGATCTGGATATCACCACCGAGAAAGAGTTCTTCGCGCAGTCCGCCGGCGGTTTGTCCAATCTCATCATGTATCTGGGCTGGCCCCTGGCCATCATCATGGCGGTTGGCGCGCTCGCCGGGGCCTGGAACGCCATGTATGCGTCCGTGGACTCTCGTGTCCGTGAGATCGCGACCCTCCGGACGCTGGGTTTCTCCGGTTTCGCCGCCTTTGTCGGAACGCTGGTGGAATCCCTGCTGCTCGCCTTCATCGGCGGTCTGGTTGGTGCGCTGATCACCTATTTCGTCTTTGACGGCGTCAGCGCCTCGACCATGGGCGGAAGCTTCACCCAGGTGGTGTTCTCCTTCGCCGTGACGATCCAGTCGGTCATCAGCGGGGTGGTGCTCGCCCTGATTGTCGGCCTGTTCGGCGGCTTCTTCCCGGCCTTGCGCGCGTCACGCGTGCCCTTGCTCGAAGTGCACGGCTAACGCCTGGGGCGGACCAGCTCAGCCCAAGGCTTGAGCCAGGTCCGCCCACAGGTCATCTGCGTCCTCCAGCCCGACCGACAGGCGCAGCAAAGCGCCTTCGGCTTTCCAATCAACGGCGGTTCTCCGGATCTGACGATCACACGGCAGGATCAGGCTTTCATAGCCGCCCCAGCTGAAGCCCAGCCGGAAGAGGTCACAGGCCTCCGCCATCGCTTCGCTCTCGCGCGCCTCAACACCATCAAGGACAAAGGCGAAGCATCCCGAGACGCCGTTGAACTGGTTCTTGAACAGCGCATGGTCAGGATGGCTCTCAAGGCCCGGATGAAGCACCCGCGAGACCTTCGGGTGGGCCTCCAAAGCCTTGGCGATGGCCAGGCCGGACGCGCCGGATCGCTCGATCCGCAGGGACAGGGTGCGCAGCCCCCGCAAGCACAGATACGCATCATCCGGCGACACATGGCCGCCAAACAGCACATCCTTGGTCTTCAGGCGAACAGCAGCCTCATCTTTCGCAGCGACTGAACCCATCAGGAAATCGGAATGACCGCCGGCGTATTTGGTCAGCGCCTGAGCGGCGTAATCCACGCCCAGCTCCAGCGGATTCATCAAAATCCCGGCGCTCCAGGTGTCATCAATCACAGTAGCGACGCCCGCTTTGCGGGCCGCTGCAGCGATGGCGGGAATATCCTGGACTTCAAAGGTCAGCGAACCCGGGCTTTCCAGAAGGATCAGCGCGGTGGGCGTGTCCAGCAGCGTGGCGATCTCACCGCCCAGTCGTGGATCATAATAGACGGGAGTGACGCCATAACGCGGCAGTTCTTCATCACAGAAGCGGCGCACCGGACCATAAGCGGAATCGGTGATCAGCGCCTGCATCCCTGCCGGGGTGTCGGGCAGAGCCGTGCGCAAGGCGAGAATAACGCTGGCCAGCCCGGACGGGGCGAGGGCCACATGATCCGCCTCATAAAGGCCGGCGATCGCTTCGCGCAATTCTGTGTTCGGGCTCAGGCCGCCGCGACCGTAATGGCGACGGGGCGGGGTCGGATTGTAGAGCTCGGCCGTGGAAGGCGCGACGACGGTGGAGGCGCGCTCCACGGGCGGGTTCACCAGATCATCGCTGCGGCGGGGCTGACCGGAATGGATCAGTCGGGTGTCGCGTTTCATGTCGACGCGCTCCCTTCTCTTCGTTACACCTGAGGCTTGGATTTCAGCATGTAAGGCGGTTGGACCAATGACGCCAGCGTCTTTGTTCGACTTGATGGACCCGCGTCGACTGGCCAAGGGCGCTGCCGCGTTTGCTTTGGGTTTCACGGTCTCCCACAGCGAACTCGACAATGCGACCTCCCATATGGATGAGGTCCAAAGGCGCGGCGTTCTGAGATGCGGCGTGGATACAGGTCTTGTGGGCTTCGCCCAGACCGATGAGACAGGCGAATGGAGCGGCTTCGAAGTCGATCTTTGCCGCGCCTACGCCGCCGCCTTCCTGGATGATCCCGATCGCACCGAATTCGTGCCCACTACGACCCTCGACCGTTTCCGGGCCGTGCGCGAGGACGAAGTGGATATCCTGCTGCGCAACACCAGCTGGACGCTGTCGCGGGCGACCATGCAGGGCGTTCAGTTCGCCGGAATCTATTATTATGACGGGCAGGGTTTTCTGACACCGGCTGACCTCGGGCTGACCTCCGCGCAGGAGCTCAGTGGCGCGCGCATCTGCGTGCAGCCGGAAACGACCAGTGCGCTCAATCTTGATGATTACGCCGAGCGCTATGGCCTGACCTTCACCATCGTTTCGGTTGAAACCGTTGCTGAAGCCCGCCGGGCATACGAAGCCGGGGAATGTGATGCCTTCACCAGTGACGTGTCTCGCCTGGCCGGCTTTCGTCGCTCCCTGAGAGAGCCTGAGCAGCACATGGTCCTGCCCGACGTGATTTCCAAGGAACCGCTGAGCCCGGTCGTCAAGGATGACGATGACGCCTTTGCCATGGCGGTGGAGTGGGTGCTGACCTCACTGATCGCGGCGGAAGAATACGGCGTCACCCAAAGTCAGGCGGCTGATCTGGATCAAATCTCGAACCGCCCAGAAGTACGCCGGCTTCTCGAGGTAAATGAGGAAACGATCGCAAGCCTTGGACTGCAAACCGATTTCGCGCGCCGCGCGATTGCCGCCGGCGGGCATTATGGCGAGCTCTTTGAGCGCAATCTGGGCGAGACATCCCCGCTTCAGCTTGAGCGAGGCCTGAATGCGCAGTGGAAAGAAGGCGGACTTCTGTACGCGCCGCCCGTGCGTTGATCGCCTGAGCTAGTCCAGCCAGGTCGGGGTCGGCAGCCCTTTTTCCCGCAGGAATTCCGGGTTGTAGAGCTTGGACTGATACCGCGAGCCGTGATCGCACAGGATCGTCGTAATCGTATGACCGGGCCCCATCTTGCGCGCCAGGCGCACGGCTCCGGCGATGTTCACGCCGGCAGACCCGCCCAGGCAAAGGCCTTCCTCAAGGACAAGGTCATAGAGGATGCCAAGCGCTTCTTCATCGGTGATGCGGAAGGCTTCATCTATCTGCGCGCCTTCAAGATTGCCCGTGATCCGGCTCTGTCCAATGCCTTCGGTGATGGACGTGCCTTCAGCTTTCAGCTCGCCATGGGCGTAATAGCCGTAAAGCGCGGCTCCGCCGGGATCTGCCAGTGCAATGGTCACATCCTTGCTCTTCGCCTTGAGCGCATCAGATACGCCAGCCAGCGTGCCGCCAGAGCCAACAGCCGCTACAAAGGCGTCGACCTTGCCGCCGGTCTGATCCCAGATTTCCGGACCGGTCGTTTCCGCGTGCGCACGACGATTGGCGGTATTGTCGAACTGGTTCGCCCAGATCGCGCCATTGGGTTCGGTCTTGTTGAGCTCTTCGGCAAGCGCGCCTGAATAGCGGGCATAATGGTTCGGATTGGAATAGGGGACGGCATCGACCTGGATGAGCTCGGCGCCCATGAGCCGGATGGCTTCAGCCTTCTCCCGGGACTGGGTGCGCGGAAAGACGATCACGACCCTGTAGCCCAGGGCGCGCCCGACCATGGCGAGACCGATCCCGGTGTTGCCCGCCGTGCCCTCGACAATGGTGCCGCCGGGTTTGAGCGCACCGCTGGCTTCGGCTTCGCGAATGATCCCCAGAGCCGCGCGGTCCTTGACCGAACCGCCCGGATTCATGAACTCCGCCTTGCCCAGAATCTCGCAGCCGGTTTCATCGGAAACCTTGTTGAGACGGACCAGCGGCGTATCGCCGATCAGGTCGATGACAGAGCGGGCGGGACGAATGGACATGGCGAACCTCACAAGACAATGTGGCGTCAAACTAGGGACTGGGCTGGCCTGCTGCAATAAAACAGCCAGGGCTTCGCGCAGGCGTGATCCATTTTGCGTGTGTGTGCGTAACACTCAGTATGAAATTGGAGTGCCCTGACATGCACATGCTTGACGCCCCCTGGATGGTGGATGTGGCCAGCGGCGCCGCCCCAAAAGCGGTCCAGGTCCTGGCCGCTTGCCATGCTGAAATGAATGCGGACGCCTTTCGCATGCTCAACCAGGCGGAACAGGTCATGGGGTCTTTGCTGGAAGACACCGAACCCGTCGCCCTGAGCCCGGGCGCCTTTGACGCGATCAGTCGCGAACTGGGCGTTTTCACAGACACCGCGCAATCCTCAGAAGCGCCCGAGGTTGAAGGCCTGTTCGCCAAATTACCGGCAGCGCTCCGCACCGTGCTGGACGACCATCCTCATCCTATCTGGATGAACAAGGTTGGCGGGGTGAAGGAAATGCCGATTGAAACCTTAGAGGAAGAGGGCGTCCGCGTGCGTCTGCTCAGCCTGCCCGCGGGCCGGGGAGTCGCAGAACACACCCACGAGGCAGAAGAGCTGACCCTTGTTCTCGAAGGCGGGTTTAATGACGGTCATAGCGACTATGTCCGCGGCGATGTGTGCCACGCCGATCCCAACCTCACACACAATCCGCGCGCGCATGACGATGGCCCCTGCATCTGTCTGAGCGTGGAGATGGGGCGTCTGAAATTCACCCATCCGGTTGTCGCCATGGCGAGCAGGATGCTCGGCTGGGATAAGAACTGATAGATCGAGCAAGGAGGAGCCGATGCTCCGGACCTTTCTGACGAGCCTGAGCCTGGCCGGCGCCCTGTCTCTTGAGGTTTTCGCCTTCAATGATGACGGCCCCGTGCTTCCCACGCCGGTCGAAAATGAAGAGATTGTCTTTGATGTCTATCGCAATGGCGATACGCGCTTTGGCACCCATGCGCTGAGCTTCCAGCGCCAGGGCGACGACCTGCTTGTGTCCATTGATATCGAGCTTCGAGCGGGGGTCGGTCCGATCACCGTCTTTCGGTATGAACACCAGTCCTCAGAGAGGTGGCGGGACGGTCAGCTGATCGCCCTACAATCTGAAACGCTCAAGGATGGAGAGACCTATGATGTGTCCGCCGCGCGCGACGGCGACCGTCTGGATGTGCAGGGTGAAGCGCCCGAAGACGGGTCGGTCTCCCTGGAATTCCCGCTCTCGGTTCTGCCGAGCTCCCACTGGCATGGCTATGAAACCGGTGAATACGCCATTCTGAATACCGAGCATGGCGATGAACTGGGAGTTACGGTGGAGTATCTGGGCGAGGAAATGCTCGAGGCGGATGGCGAACGCATCAATGCGCGCCGTTACCGCCTTATCAGCGATCTGACGGTTGATCTCTGGTACGACGAGAATGGCCGGTGGGCCGGTTGCGAATTTGAAGCGCGTGGCCAGACCGTTCGCTATGTGCGCCGCGCCAATCCGTTGGAAGGCTGATGGCTACGCTGCGATTGGTGCTGGGCGATCAGCTGACCGACACGATCGCTAGCCTCGCCGATTACGAAGAGGGCGATCTGGTTCTGATGGCGGAAGTGGCCGAGGAGGCTGGCTATGTTCCCCATCACAAGAAAAAGATCGCCTTCCTGTTTTCCGCCATGCGCCATTTTGCGTCTCGCCTGCAAGGGCAGGGCAAGTCAGTGCGCTATGTTCGCCTTGATGACACCGACAATTCCGGCTCCCTGAAGGGGGAGGTGGAACGCGCTCTGGATGAAGGCGAGTTCGATACGCTCGTGGTCGTGGAGCCGGGCGAATACCGTCTGAAATGCGAGTTCGACAGTTGGTCTGAGGATCTCGACTGCTCAGTGCAAATCCGTCGTGATGATCGCTTCATCTGTTCCCTGGACCGTTTCAATGCCTGGGCGGAAGACCGAAAACGTCTCACGATGGAATACTTCTATCGCGAAATGCGCCGCGAGACCGGCCTGCTCATGGACGGAGACGACCCTGAAGGCGGCCAGTGGAACTATGACAAGGACAATCGCAAATCCTTACCCGACGATGTGAGCCTGCCTGAGCGCGCCTTCGTCGACCCGGACGCCATGACCCAAGACGTTCTCTCGCTTGTCGAGGAGCGATTCCCGGATCATTTTGGCGAGCTCGAACCCTTTGGCTACGCTGTGACGAATAAGGATGCCGAAGAGCAACTCGATTGGTTCATCAAGAACGGTCTGCCTTGCTTTGGCGATTATCAGGACGCGCTGAAACAGGGCGAAGCCTTTCTGTTCCATTCGGTCCTGTCGCTATATCTCAATGCCGGCCTGCTCGATCCGCTTGATGTCTGCCAGCGCGCCGAAACCGCCTACAAGCAAGGACGCGCGCCGCTGAACGCCGTCGAGGGGTTCATTCGTCAGATCCTGGGCTGGCGTGAATATGTGCGCGGCATCTACTGGCGTTTCATGCCGGATTATCTAGAGCGCAACGCGCTGGAGGCCGATCGGCCGCTGCCGGACTTCTATTGGTCAGCGGACACCGATATGGCGTGTGTCCGGGATGTGGTCACCACCACCCGCAAGCACGCCTATGCCCATCATATCCAGCGACTGATGATTACAGGCAATTTCGCATTGCTGGCCGGCATCGACCCCAAGGCGGTCAATGAATGGTATCTGGCGGTCTATGCTGATGCGTATGAATGGGTCGAAGCGCCCAATACGCATGGCATGGCCCTGTTCGCCGATGGCGGGTTGATGGCGACCAAGCCCTATGCCGCATCAGGCAGCTACATCAACAAGATGAGCGACCACTGCAAGCAGTGCAGCTATGCCATGAGCAAGAAGAACGGCCCCAAGGCCTGTCCGTTCAACTATTTGTACTGGAACTTCCTGATGGAAAACCGGGAACGGCTGGAGGGCAATCATCGTTTGTCCATGATCTACAAGACCCTGGATCGGATGAGCGATGACAAGCGCGAAGCCGTCCGTGATGACAGCCAGCGTTTCTTCAAACGCATCGGCATCGAGCAATAAGGATCTGTCATGAGTGCGCCTGTCCCTGCAAAACCATCCGACGGGGTGTGCTGGCTGACCGGCGCAAGCTCGGGCATTGGCGAAGCCCTGATCGTCAATCTCGTTTCAAACGGCTGGCGCGTCGCCATTTCGGCTCGAAGCGAAGACAAGCTCAAGACACTGGCGGACCAGTATCCGGGCAAGGTCTTCGCCTATCCGGTGGACATTACGGACGACAAGGCCGTCGAAGCTACCGTGGAGGCGATTGAGACCGACCATGGACCGATCGCACGCGCCATCCTGAATGCCGGGGTCTATCTTTCGATCAATGCGGAAAATCCCCGTTTCGAGGATTACGCCAAGACCTTTGACGTCAATCTCAAGGGCGCAGCGGCCTGCATCTGCGCGCTCACGCCGCGCATGTGCGCGCGCCGATCCGGCCAGATCGTCATCGTGTCATCCGCCACCGCCTTTGGCGGCATGCCCACGGCGACGGCCTATGGCGCCACGAAAGCCGGTCTGCTGAACATGTCGGAAGGGCTGGCGATCGAACTGCATCGCTATGGCGTACACGTGCAGTGCGTTACGCCGGGCTTCGTGGATACGCCTGCCCAGGATGACAATGACTTTCCCAAGCCCTTCATGGTCAGCGCCGAAACCGCGGCCAATCGCATCGCCAGGGGCATGACGCGATCCCGGTTCGAGATCACCTTTCCACGGCGCTTCACCTGGGCGCTCAAGCTGATCTACGCCCTGCCGAGAAGCTGGCACATCGCCTTGGTGCGCAAACAGACGGGCTGGGACAAACCGCCAGAATAAAAAAAGCCCGCTGCAAAGCGGGCTTTTTCTTGAATGCTTTGGCCTCAGGCGCGAGAGACCGTGAACTGGCCCACATCAATGCGCCCCGTGCGGAATCCCGCCTCGCAATAGGCGAGATAGAAATCCCACATGCATTTGAAGCGTTCATCGAAACCCATCGGCTTGATTCTGGGCCAGGCCTCATTGAAGCGCTCTTTCCAGACCTTCAGCGTGTCGGCGTAGTCCAGTCCGAACTGGTCGGTTTTCTCAAGATCCAGATTGGCCGAGCTGAAGCACTCTTCCAGCTTCTCCACGCTGGGCATCATGCCGCCGGGGAAAATATAGCGCTGGATGAAATCGGCGCGCTTGGAATAGGTCTCGAAAAGATCGTCCCGAATGGTGATGATCTGAAGTCCGGCCTTGCCGCCGGGCTTGAGGACATCGGACACCTTGGTGAAAAAGCTCGGCCAGAACTCCTGACCGACCGCTTCAAACATCTCGATCGAGGCGACCCGGTCATAGGTTCCGGTTTCGTCGCGATAGTCCTGAAGCTTGATGTCCACCTTGTCGGACAGTCCCAGTCGCTCCATGCGCGCAATGGCGTAGTCGCGTTGGGCGGGCGAGAGAGTGAGACAGGTCACGTGCGCGCCGACCTCGCCAGCAGCGTACTCGGCGAACCCGCCCCAGCCACATCCGATCTCGAGAACATGATGATCAGGCTGCAGGTCAATCGACCGGGCGAGGGCGGCGTATTTCTGGCTCTGAGCGTCCTTGAGCGCGGTTACGCCGTCGGTGAAGCGGGCCGATGAATACGTCATCGTCTCGTCCAGCCAGAGCTCATAGAAATCATTACCCAGATCGTAATGGGCCTCGATGTTCTTGCGCGCCTGGGACTTCGTATTGGCGCGGCTGAGATGATACAGCCAGTGGAAGAAGCGCGTGATCGGGCCGCCGCGCGTGATATGCGCCATTTCGTCCAGATTGGCCGAGAAGACGGTCAGGACGGCCGCGAGATCGGGCGTGGTCCAGTCGCCGTCCATATAGCTTTCGGCAAAGCCCACATCGCCGCCGGAGATGACCTTTCGAACCACCGAGTAGTTGTTGAGCTCCATGACGGCGTCCGGACCGCTGCGTCGCCCTTCGAACTGCACGGCGCGTCCATCAGGCAGTCGGACAGTGAGTGTGCCTACTTTCAGCTTGAGCAGCATGCGAAGGGTCAAGCGAACCCCGCGCGGCACACCTTTGAGGCGGTCGATAACAGCCGAAGAATCAGCCCGCACCAGCGGGTCGGCGGCGAAGTCGGTCATGGGCGGCTCCGTCGGTTACGCAAAGGCGTATAACGTTAAGTTTACAATGAATTCCGTCCGACGCCAAATCCAGAGCGGTCGGACCGGGAAACACGATGCGCCTGAGAGGCTTCCGGGTGTGTCGCATCACGCGAGTGATACACGGCCCCCTTGATCCACAGGCGCAGCGCCTCCCAATGAATGGCGAGAATGGTCTTCAGGCTGGAGAAGGGCTGGGTGACGAACAGGCGCAGAAGCTTGGGCGTAGTCAGGGCCTGGCGCTTTAACGCCATGGTCGCCAGAAAATCGGGCCCGTCTTCGCGCTGCTTGAAAATCGTCAGGTGGAAGCGTTCATCCGGCTCGCGCAGGGTGAATTCATAGCGTCCTTCCCGGTCGAAGAAGGGAGAGACGTGAAACACCTTCTCCGCGTCATGGGTCTGCACAGGGGCGTCACACGCCTTGGCCACATAGCAATGGCTGTCGCCGAATGTGTTGTGGACTTGATAGATCACGCCTTTCAGACGGCCATTCGGGGCTGCTGCGAAATAGATCGACAGCGGATTGAACTGATAGCCGAGGACGCGCGGAGCACTGAGCAGAGTGATCGTGTCGTCTGGCGCGAGCGCGACATCGTGCGATGCGAGCAGGTCGCGCGCCCATTGAGACAGGTCTCCGCCATCGCGCGGGCCATGATCCTTGGGCTCGAAGCTATAAAGATTGAACCGACCGACCGAGAAGAACCGGCTCAAACCGCTCGCTTCTGTCAGACGGTCCAGATCCAAGAGGATCGATCCCAGCCGGTAGCTGAACCGGTGAAAGAAGGGCGCACGCCGTTCGTGCACGGTCTTGCCCAGATACAGCGCGCCAGGAGGAGTGAGAGCGTCAGCCATCTTATTCGGCCGCAATCCGGGCTGCCGGTGATTGATACGGTTGAGGGCGCGCCCAATGACCGCCATCCACATCGCCTTCGGCGAAGTCCCAGGGTATCTGGCCGCCCAGTCTCAGCGCCACGCGCAGACCCGAACGGAACCCGTCCTCATGGAAGCCATAGCCCAGCCAGGCGCCGGCGAACCAGGTACGGCGCACGCCCTGGATTGAGTTGAAGATGCGTTGCGCCGCCAGGGCAGGCGCATTGAATTGGGGGTGGTCATATTGGTAGCGCCCGAAAACCGTTTCCTCACGCGGCTGGCGCACCGGGTTCAGCGTCACGTACAGGGGCTTATCAGAACGGATGCCCTGCAGCCGGTTCATGTCATAGGTGACGGCAGCCTCTTCGCCGCCCTCACGCAGATAGGTCCAGGCTGCCTGCGCGCCCGGACGCGCCGGCGTCAAAGTCGTGTCACAATGCAGAACCGCTTCGTTGGCGCCGTAGCGGATCGCGCCCAGCATCTGCTGTTCGTCCTCGTCCGCGTCCGAAAGCAGGCGTAGCGCCTGATCGGAATGACAGGCCAGAATGACCTCATCAAATTGGTGGGTCTGGCCCTCGGCGTCCGTGACATGAACGCCGGTCTCATCGCGCCGAACGCTGACCGCTTCACTCTGAAAGCTCACATCTGCATCGACAAGATCGGCTTCAAGCTTGCGGACATAGGTCCGGCTTCCGCCTTTGACGGTATGCCATTTGGGGCGTTCGGCATGCATTAGGCGGTGATTCTTGAAAAACCGCACGAATGTCTCGGCCGGATAATCGGTCATGGCGTGTTCGGAGGTGGACCAGATGGCTGCCCCCATGGGCAACAGGTATTGGGTCCGGAAGGCCTCGCCCAGTCCCAGCTTGTCGAGATATTGCCCGAGGCTCAGCCCTTCAAAACCATTGGATTCAAGGTCTTTCTGCGCCTGGCTGTTAAACGTCAGGATGTCGCACAACATGCCCAGAAAGCGCAGGTTGAAAAGATTGGACGGATCCGCGAACAGTCCCGACAATCCATTCGATGACCATTCAAACTGGCGATCCAGGCTGAAGCCGAAGCTCATATCGGTTCGATAACTCTCAACGCCGAGATGATCGAACAAGGCGATGAGATTGGGATAATTGAGCGGATTGAAGACAATGAAGCCGGTATCCACATCAATCGGGATGCCATCATAGTCGATACTGACGGTATTGGCGTGGCCGCCAAGCCGGTCACGTTTCTCGAAGACGGTCACATCATGGACATTGCGGAGCGCCCAAGCGGCGCCGAGACCGGAAACCCCTGCGCCGATGACGGCGATGCGGGCAGGTGAAGTCAGCAGGGGGTATTTCGGGCTCATCCGGAGTCCTTGATCTTTTCAAACGCGGCGAGGGCCCGTTTGCGAGCGTCGCCATGGTCAACAATCGGCTTGGGATACGTCTCTCCAAGGGTCACGCCAGCGCGCGAGAGTACCGCCTTGTCGGCAGTCCAGGGCGCGTGAATGGCCTTGTTCGGCAAATCCGCAAGTTCTGGAATCCACTTACGAAGATAATCACCTTCCGGATCAAATTTTTCCGATTGGCCGACTGGGTTGAAGACCCGGAAGTAGGGCGCTGCGTCCGCGCCTGACCCGGCGGTCCACTGCCAGGACGCCGAATTGCTGGCGAGGTCGGCATCCACGAGCGTGTCCCAGAACCAGGCCTCGCCCTCACGCCAGTGGATGAACAGGTCCTTGATCAGGAAACTCGCCACGATCATGCGGACCCGGTTGTGCATCCATCCCGTGCTCCACAGCTCGCGCATGCCTGCGTCCACGATGGGATAGCCGGTCTGCCCCCGCTGCCAGGCCTTGAGCGCCTCGGCGTTATCGTCCCACTCGAAGGCATCGAACTTGGACTGGAAGTTCGCATCAGGCAGATCGGGGAAATGATAGAGCAAGTTATAGCTGAACTCGCGCCAGGCGATTTCGCTGAGATAGGTGTCAGCGCCGTCTGTCCGAGCGTGATTGGATTGCTTTACCGCGTGCCAGACCTGGCGCGGGCTGATCTCGCCGAAATGAAGGTGAGGGGACAGACGCGAGGTGCCGTTCTCGCCGGGCAGATTGCGCCGGTCTGGATAGTCGGTCACAGCCTGTTTGAGAAACTGTCCCAGTCGCCCATGCGCCGCGGTCTCACCCGGCGTCCAGAGCGCCTTTATTCCACCTGACCAGTCCGGCTGTGTTGGCAACAACTCAAACGCCTCAAGTGACAGGCCGCCCTTGTACTCAGAAAAGACCGGAGCCTCAGGCCTGCCTATCGGCTCGGCCGGCGCGTGATCTGCTTTCAGGGTTTTCCAGAAAGGAGTGAACACCTTGTACGGATTGCCGGTCTTGGTCGCAATGTCCCAGGGTTCGACGATCAGGGAACCGTTGAAGGACCGGGTCTTGAGCCCGTCATCCTTCAGCGCGCTTTTGATCCTCTCGTCCCGATCACGCGCCCATGGCTCGTAAAGCCGGTTCCAGTAAACAGCCTGGGCGCCGGTTTCCTGAATCAGGGTTTCAAGCTGGGCTTGCGCCGCACCTTGCATGAAAATCAGATGGCCATTGATCTCCTGAAGGTCTTCCGACAGGGAGTTCAGCGAATGATGCAGCCACCAGCGGCTCGCGCCGCCAGGTTTCCGGCCGCCCGGCGCATCATCATCGAGAATATAGACCGGAATGATGGGCGCACCGCTGGCCGCTGCGGCTTGCAGGGCGGGATTGTCAGCCAGCCTGAGGTCCTGACGAAACCAGACGATGACCGGGGAATTCGTTTCAGACATGGATAAGTGTGCACGCGTTCTGGGAGGAGGGATGGTGTAAGGCTATACGGCGCCTTATATCCTGTGGATCAGGGCTCGACGCAGTCGCCCCCCGACCAAGCGCCAAGTGGAGACGCTTTCTCATGAATCCGAATACCGTCGTCGAAATCCCGCTGCCCCATGGCGGCGTGCTGGAAATGGGCAATGAGAAGCCTCTGACCATAATTGCAGGGCCTTGCCAGCTGGAAAGCCGGGAGCATGGCCTTGAAGTGTCCCAGGCGCTCAAGGAGATGGCGGATCGCACCGGCGTCAATCTTGTCTACAAGACGTCCTTTGACAAGGCGAACCGGACAAGCCTGTCGGGCAAGCGCGGACTGGGCCTGTCGGCCTCCATGGATGTCTTCAATGAAATCCGTCAGACCACCGGGCTGCCGCTTCTGACTGACATCCACACCCAAGAGCAATGCGCCATAGTGACGGAAGCCGCCGATATCCTGCAGATTCCGGCCTTTCTGTGCCGCCAGACGGATCTGCTTGTGGCCGCGGCCAAGACGGGCAAGGTGATCAACGTCAAGAAGGGGCAATTCCTGGCGCCCTGGGACATGCCCAATGTGATCGGCAAGATCACCGGCGCGGGCAACGCCAATGTCATCGCTACAGAGCGCGGCGCCAGCTTTGGCTACAACACGCTGGTCGTGGACATGCGTAGCTTCCCGATCATGAAGCAGACCGGCGCGCCGGTCGTGATGGACGCGACGCACGCCGTGCAGCAGCCGGGCGGTCAGGGCGGCTCATCAGGTGGTCAGCGTCAGTTCGCACCGCATCTGGCGCGCGCTTCGGTTTCTCTGGGCATCGCCGGCGTCTTCATGGAAACCCATCCCGATCCGGACAATGCGCCCTCTGACGGACCGAACATGATCCCGCTCGACCGCTTTGAAGAGGTGGTGCGTGATCTGATGGCCTTCGATGCGCTGGCCAAATCAAACCCCGTCGTTCAGCTTTAATCGCTCTGGAGAGCGCCATGTTGCGTGAACGGGCCGCCCATATCCTGGCCGCCATTCAGAACCGCCGCGCTGTCGTGCTTGGCGATCTGCTCTATGACAGCTTTGTCTATGGCGACACTCATCGCATCTCCCGAGAGGCGCCAGTCCCGATCCTGTCGGAGAAACGGCGCACGGCGATGCTGGGCGGCGCTGGCAATCTGGCGCGCAATCTGTCCAGTCTGGGCGGTGAGGTGCGCTTGATCTCCGTCGCGGGCTCAGATCCCGATGGCGATGCGGCTGTTGAACTGGTCAAGGACGCGTGTGGCGAAGCCGAGGGCGTGGTGCGCACCCCGAGCCGGCCAACCCCCTCCAAGATCCGGTACGTCTCCAACAACCAGCAGATGTTCTGTGTGGATCGGGATCCCAACGCCGCCATTGACGGCGAGACCGAGAATGCGCTGCTTGACCGCATCAAGGATGCGCTGCAGGACTCTGATATACTTATTATTTCCGATTACGGACGTGGCGTCATAACCCGGGACCTGGTCCAGGCCGCCATTGCTCTGGCGCGAGAGGCCGGCAAGCCGGTCAGCGTTGATCCCCGCGGCTCGGATTATTCGCGCTATGACGGCGCCAGCATCATCAAACCCAATGCGGGCGAGCTGGAAGCGGAGACCGGGCTGAGTGTACGCACCGACCAGGAAGCCGCGGAGGCGCTGAAGGCTCTCAAGACCGGCTTGGGCCGCACGGATGCGGTCATGGTCACGCGCGGCGGCGCGGGGATGACGCTGCTGGATGAATCGGATGTCGTTCATCATCACCGCTCCCGCCCCCGGGAAGTCTATGACGTCTCCGGTGCGGGGGACACGGCGCTTGCGGGCCTGTCACTGGCCATGGCGGCCGGCGCCCCGCTCAAGGATGCGATGGCGTTTGCGGATCTCGCAGCCGGGGTCGCCGTGGGCAAACCCGGCACCGCTACGGTCACGCCCGAAGAAGTGATCGACGCCGCTGAAGCCGGGCAGGAAGCGCCCGACTGGCGGATCATGTCGCGCTCCGCCATGTCCAAGCTGTCAGCAGAATGGCGGCATTCTGGGTTGAAAGTGGGCTTCACCAACGGCTGCTTTGACCTGCTCCACCCCGGACACCTGTCTGTGCTGCGTCATGCGGCATCGGTGTGCGATCGGTTGATCGTGGGTCTGAATGCAGACGCGTCGGTCAAGCGCCTGAAGGGCGAAAACCGGCCCATCAATGACGAGATGACGCGCGCCACCATGCTGGCCTCACTGGAAATGGTCGATCGTGTGGTCATCTTTGGCGAAGACACGCCCGCTGACCTCATCGCGGAAGTCGCGCCGCATGTCATGATCAAGGGCGCGGACTATGTCGCCGATGAATTGCCGGGCGCGGACTTCATGCGCCAGAACGGCGGCGAGATCGTGCTTGCGCCATTGATGGATGGTCTGTCGACCACCAACATCGTCAACAAGCTCAGAAACGACAGCTAGCCCTATCCATCAATAGGCGTGATCGGGGCCGTCTCCACCTCCACCGGCGCGTCAAGCGGCGGCGCGTAGCGCGCCTCCTCGGCCAAGATGGCTTGCACGGTTTCAAGCCGCGCCTGAGCATTCGCGCGAATGTCCATGTAGAACAGGTTCGCAGGACGCACACGCCGGTCTTCGGCCAGTCGTCCGGGACGCCGCAACGCACTGGCGCGCGGTTGATCGATCATCAGCAAGCCACCCTGGCATTGCGCGCCGGTCTGGTTCGTCATGGGCGAGGGCGCATCCGTCAGACTGAGTTCGGCGGCGGCCGCCGCGCCCTTGTGCAGTCGCGCAGGGGCATAGTCTTCATTGGCGGTCCAGAGCACCGGATTGACGCACAAGAGCGCCCGATCCTCGATGGGGCTGATTTGACCCTCACCATTGATGGCGCGAGACCGCGTCGTAATCGCCTCGATCCGGGCCGTTTCTTCAGGACGAACCGCGACCCAGCCGACCAGACAACGCGCCTCGCCCGGGTCGGTGCAAACCGGAATGGTCGAGAGCGGTCCGGCCAGCAGGTCGAGTGGCGTCGGGGCCTCGATGATATAGGCGGCGGCCAAGCGCTTGCGGATGGCCTCGTCAGGTGCAATGCGGCGCGCCAGCACATCCAGTCCGATCGCTCCGCCCTGGCCGACGCCAACAAGGAAGAAGGGCTGTTCAGGGTCCAGCTCACGCAGGAACTGGGTGAAGGCGCGCTGCACGTCGGCCTGGGCCAGCTCCCTCGCAAGGACCGAATCCTCGCGATTGTTCATGAAGGTGTAGAGTGAGGCCTGCCGATAGCGCGGGGCGTAGAGCTCGACGTCTTCGACCAGGAAGGGCGCCGCGTAATTGGGCAGGATGATCTGTGACACCTCAAGCGCTTCCTGAGGCCGGTCATAGGGCGCATTCCAGTGCGAGCCGCCATCATATGTGGTCGGGTGAATGAAAAAGACCGCCGGATGCCCCGCATCACCGGCCAGTTGAACATCGGGCCGCGCCGCCCAGGCGTCATCCTGGGTGTAATCGGGGGCCGGTGGTCGGTCATAGGTCTGGAAAGGCACGCCCGGGTCCAGGAAAGTCTGGAAGATCTGGTCGCGCAGGATGACAGCGCTCAGCGTAACCAGCGCCAGAAAGACGCTGACGGCTGTGATGAGGCCCCAGCGGAGCCAGGCGGAGAGCGGTAGGTTGAACGGGCCGGTCATGCGCACACTCTTACGCCTCATACGGGAGCAACAGCAAGGGTCCGCCTTGATTCTGCTCCGGTTCACAGGCATCTCAATTGTGCGCCCGCGTTCGGCGCTCAAAAATGGAGTGACGCCACGTGCTTCGCTGGCTCCGCAACCGCTTTCTGACGGGCGTCGTCGTCGCCGCCCCGATCGGAATCACCTTCTGGCTGATCTACAGCTTCGTCAGTTTCGTGGACCGGGTGATCAAACCGCTCGTTCCCGCCCGCTACAATCCTGAAAGCTATCTGCCCTTCGCCATTCCGGGGATGGGCTTGCTGATCGCGGTTCTGGGGCTGACGCTCCTGGGGGCTCTGGCCGCGAACATTTTCGGGCGTAGCCTGCTCGATCTGGGCGAGCGCCTGCTCAATTCGGTGCCGTTGATCCGGAACATCTACGCCGCGCTCAAACAGATCGTCGAGACGGTGTTCCAGGGCCAGCAGAACTCCTTCAAGGAGGTCGTGCTTGTAGAATACCCCATGGCGGGCAGCTATGCGGTGGCGTTCGTGGCGTCTTCGGGTCGCGGCGTGATCCGGTCGGTCGTCGGCAAGGGCGATGAGGTCATCGGCGTGTTTATCCCGACCACGCCCAACCCGACTTCGGGCTTCCTGCTGTTCGTGCCAAGATCCAAAGCGATCCCGCTCGATCTCACGGTGGAGGAAGCCGCCAAGCTGATCATCTCTTTCGGCATGGTCACGCCCGAACGACTGCCCGATGGCGCGATCCCGCAAGCCGAGCCGAACAAGGCCGGCGCAGGGCTCATGCCGGATGATCCGGATAAGCGCGATGAGACCGATGAGACCGATGAGACCCCAGAGGACAAGGCATAGAAAAACCCCCGGGCGTGAGCCCGGGGGTTTTCTCTGATCAAACGAGGATCAGATTAGTCGGCGTTGGCCAGCGAACCGGCAGAAGTCTTGCCGCTGCGCTTGTCCACTTCTTCTTCGAAAGAAATGCGTTGGCCTTCTTTAAGCTCGGGCATGCCTGCGCGCTCAACAGCAGACGCGTGCACGAACACGTCCTTGGAGCCGTCGTCAGGCTGAATGAAGCCGTAGCCTTTGGTGGAGTTGAACCATTTCACAATGCCGGTAGCCATTGTTGAGTGTCCTTTTGTAGACAAGAGTTAAGCACCACGACCCCCGATTGGAGCTGTGGCGGACATCGACATGTGGAGGGAGTGGAGTTCAGCGCATAGCGCTTGTGACCGAAAACCTGGCCATAAATCGATAATCGAGGTTCTAGCAGAAATTCAGAGGCTTCACCAGCGATATCTCACCCCGACCGCATCAGGCGCACGCCTTCATCGCGTTCGAACAGGTACAGCAGGGTTCTCAGGGCTTCGCCGCGCTCTCCCGCAAACACGTCTTCACGGGCCGTTTCATACTGCGCGGCGTCACTGGCGAGCTCCAAAAGCTCGGCATGCGCGGCCAGATCCGCGATTCGGTAATCGGGCAGGCCGGACTGCTTGAGGCCCAGCGGATCCCCCGAACCGCGCAAGCGCCAGTCTTCCTCGGCGATGACGAAGCCGTCATCGGAATTGCGCATGATCTCGAGACGGGCGCGCGCCGTCTCGCCCAGTTGGCCATGATAAAGCAGGAGACAGGTGGAGGGTTTGTCGCCCCGGCCCACGCGCCCGCGCAGCTGGTGCAACTGGGCGAGACCGAACCGCTCGGAGTGCTCGATCACCATGATGGTGGCGTCCGGCGCGTCCACGCCCACCTCAATCACTGTGGTGGCGACCAGAACATCGATCTCACCTGCCCGGAAATCTTCCGCCGCCTTCTGCTTGTCGCGGGCGGGCATGCGGCCATGCACCAATCCGATCCGCGCATCGGGCAGCATTTCCGACAGCATGTGATGGCGTGCCTCGGCGGCGGCGAGGTCGGAGACGTCACTGTCCTCGACCAGCGGACAGACCCAATAGGCGCGTTCCCCCTTGCCGAGTGCGCGCTTGAGGCCCTGGACGATTTCGTAAAG
Organism: Oceanicaulis sp. MMSF_3324; assembly: GCF_030733545.1. Lineage (GTDB taxonomy): Bacteria > Pseudomonadota > Alphaproteobacteria > Caulobacterales > Maricaulaceae > Oceanicaulis. The sequence continues at coordinate 140,459 of NZ_JASHIU010000006.1, read as the reverse complement.
GCGTTCGCCGGACACCACGCGCGTATCGGGTGGAATACGGCCCGCCGGTTTTTCATCAAGGCGACTGACATCGAGATCACCGAAGGCCGCCAGCGTCAGGGTGCGCGGGATCGGGGTGGCGGACATGGCGAGCACATCCGGCGCACGCCCCTTCATGGTCAGCTTGCGGCGGTCAGAGACGCCGAAGCGATGCTGCTCATCAATCACCACGAAGCCGAGATCGGCGAAGCCTACGCTATCCTGGAACAGGGCATGGGTGCCGCACACGACCTGGGCTTCGCCTGACGCGATCTGCGCCTCGATCGTCTTGCGGGCCTTGCCCTTGTCGCGACCGGTCAGCGCCACCACGCGGACGCCCGCAGGCTCCAAGAGCGCGGTCAGCACCTTGGCGTGCTGCCGCGCGACGATTTCGGTGGGGGCCATGAGCGCGGTCTGTACGCCTGCTTCGGCGGAATGAGCGGCGCAGAGCGCGGCGACAAAAGTCTTGCCCGAGCCCACATCGCCGTGGACCAGCCGCATCATGCGCTGGCTCGAATCCATATCGGTCTTGCATGCCTCGAAGGCGCGCATTTGTGCGCCCGTCGGCGTGAAGGGGGCGTGTTCAAGCACCTTTTTGACGATCGCGCCATCACCCGACAGTGGCCGCCCCTTGCGCGCCTTGCGGTCGCGACGCGCCAGTTTCAGCGCCAGCTGGTGGGCGAACAGCTCATCAAAGGCGAGGCGTTTGCGAACAAGCGCCGCCGGTTCGAGATCAAGGCCCGATTGGGGAGCATGCAGTTCGAGCAGCGCTTCGCGCCAGCCCAGCCAGCCTTCTCGAGCCTTGAGCGGGCCATCAATCCATTCAGGCAGATCGGGCAGGGTGGAGAGGGCCTCACGCATGGCCTTGCGCATGACATTGATCGAAAGCCCGGCGGTCAGCGGATAGACGGGTTGCAGCAGGTCCGCGTCCTCTACCTCCTTGGGGTCAGCGATCAGGTCGGGATGGACGATCTGGATCTCGCTCGCAAAGCGTTCGGCCTTGCCCGACACCAGCCGGGTCGCCCCCTCAGGCAGCATGCGGCGCAGATAGTCGGATTTGGCGTTAAAGAAGATCAGATGCAGCCAACCCGTCTCGTCGCGCATGCGCACCTTGTAAGGCTGCTTCATCGTCGGGCGGGGAATATGCGCCTCCACCTCGGCCTCGATGGTGACCAAAGTCTCTGATCCGGCATCGCCGGCATCGGAGATCGACACCCGGTGCGTGCGGTCCACGAGGCCTGTGGGCGCAGTGAAGACGAGATCCTTCACCCTTGGCCCCGCCACCTTCTCCATCAACGCGGCAAGCCGAGGCCCCACACCCTTGAGCGTGGTCAGGTCAGCAAACAGCGGAAAGAGCGATTGAGGGCGCATTTCGCTAACATCGCCTGTGAACTGGATTCGGGAAAGTCTCGCCCTTCACCCAACCACACCTGCGCGCTATATGCGCTTTCATGAGTGATAATCCGTTTTCTGATCCGAACACGCCGATTGACCCGCAAGACCGCCTGAAGCGGTTGACCTTCCGCGCCTGGCGTCGGGGCTTCAAGGAGGCGGACCTGATCATGGGCCGCTTCGCAGACTCCCGGCTGCACGACCTGTCCCCGGAAGAAGTGGATGAGTTCGAGCGTCTTCTGGATGCGCCCGATACCGAGGTCTATGCCTGGATCTGCGGCACCATCGACACCCCGCCGAACTATGACGGCCCGGTGCTGGATGCACTGAAGGCTTTCGATTTCGAGGCGCTCGCCGATCAGGGCGACGGTCCGTCGAGTTAAAACGCCGCGCCATCCTGACAATAATCAGGTCTCAGTCGGGACGCGGCATGGTCCCGGATTAAATCCGGGATGACGACCTAGACAAGAGACACCCCCCGTCTTTCAGGCGCGGGGGCGAAACCCTATTGAGGACGCCTCGCCGTGGATGACTTCAAAACCCTGGCCCAATCTGACAGCTCCCTGACCGTTTGCGGCGCGCCGGAAGGGTTTGACGCGCTGATCTTCTGCGACGCCTTGCGCGCGCGCGGCGGGGTGGGGCTCTACATCGCCACGGATGAGGCGCGCGCCAGCGCCTTTGCGGCGGCGGCGCGCTTTTTCGCGCCCGATCTCGATCAGCTGCGCCTTCTGGGCTGGGATTGCCAGCCCTATGACCGGATAAGCCCCAGCCCGCGTACGGCGGCGCGCCGGGCCGGAGCCCTGCATGCCCTGGCGCAGCGCGACAGCTCAGACAAAAGCCCGCTTCTGGTCATATCCACCGTCTCCGGGGTGATCCAGCGCTGCGCGCCGAAGGCCGCGCTGTCTGGCGGCGGGTTGAGCGCAACGCCCGGCGGCGTGCTCGATTCCGAAGTGCTCAAACAGCACCTGGCGGAAAACGGCTATGTGCGCACCGCCACGGTTACCGAACGGGGCGACTATGCGGTGCGCGGCGGCGTGATCGACGTCTTCCCGGCGGACGCGGAAGAACCGGTCCGGCTCGATTTCTTCGGTGATGTGCTGGAGACCGTCCGCGCTTTTGACCCGGAAACCCAACGCACGACGGCCCAGCTCAAATCGGTGAGCTTTTCGCCGGTCAGCGAAATCGTTCTCAATGCCGAGGCGATCTCGCGTTTCCGGTCCGGCTTCCTGAAGCATTTCGGCGCGGTAGGGTCCGGTGATCCGATCTATGACTCTGTTAGCGCGGGGGCGCGCCCGACCGGCGCCGAACATTGGCTGCCGCTGTTTCATGAGCGGCTCGACACCGTTTTTGACTATATCGGCGAGGGCGCTCTGGTGGGTCTTGACCCGCTCGCCAAGGATGCGCTGGACGAACGGCTGGACCAGATCCGGGACTATTACGAGGCGCGGCAACTGGCGGCAAAGTCAGGAGCCGGGGCCATGGGCGCGCCGGCCTATCGCGCCTTGCCGCCCCAATCGCTTTATCTGGATGAAGACGAGTGGACGAACCAGCTCGGCCAGCGCGCCACGCGTCGTTTCACCGCCTTTCAGGAAGCCGGCGACGATGTCGTCGACATGGGCGGCAAACAGGGGCGCAGTTTCGCCGCGGAACGTCAGGCCGATCAGAATGTCTTCGAGGCGGCCAGCAAGCACGCTGTCGCCCTGCGCTCGTCGGGCAAACGCGTCCTGTTCGCCAGCTGGTCCGAAGGCGCCTCGGACCGTCTCGCCAGCGTCCTGGGCGATCATGGGCTGAAGCCCATCATGGCGGCCGATGACTGGCGCGCCGCCAACAAGACGAGCGGACAGACCATTTCTCGCGTCGTTCTGCCGCTGGAGCATGGGTTTGAAACGCCGGACTTCGCCGTCATCGCGGAACAGGATGTGCTGGGCGACCGGCTGGCCCGGCCACGCCGACGCAAGAAATCCGCAGATGTCATCGCCGAGGCCGGCGCGCTGACGCCGGGCGATCTTGTGGTCCACGCCGATCATGGTCTGGGACGCTATCTGGGCCTGAAAACCCTGTCGGTCGGCGAAGCGCCGCATGATTGTCTGGAGCTTGAATACGCAGGCGAGAGCAAGCTCTACCTGCCGGTCGAGAATATCGAGCTTCTGTCGCGCTATGGCCAGGACAGCGAGACCGCCCAGCTGGACCGTCTGGGCGCGGGCGCGTGGCAGGCTCGTAAGGCCAAGGCCAAGCAGCGCCTTCGGGACATGGCCGATCAGCTGATCAAGATCGCCGCCGCCCGCAATTCGCGCGACGCCGAGATCATCACACCGCCGAGCGGGCTCTATGACGAGTTCGCGGCGCGTTTCCCCTATGTGGAGACCGATGATCAGCTCAACGCCATCGACGATGTCTTCTCCGACTTCGCCAAGGGCCGCCCGATGGACCGGCTGATCTGTGGCGATGTGGGCTTTGGAAAGACCGAAGTCGCGCTGCGCGCCGCTTTCGTCGCCGCCATGAGCGGCCGTCAGGTGGCTGTCGTCGCGCCGACAACGCTGCTGGCGCGTCAGCACTTCAAGACCTTTCAGGAGCGATTCAAGGGCTGGCCCGTGAAAGTGCGGCAGCTGTCGCGCCTGGTCTCGTCCAAGGACGCCACCGCGACCCGCAAGGAGATCGCGGAGGGAACGTGCGAGATCGTCATCGGCACCCACGCCTTGCTGGCGAAGACCGTGAAGTTCGCCGATCTCGGCCTGCTGGTGATCGACGAGGAGCAACGCTTCGGGGTCAAGCACAAGGAGCGTCTCAAAGAGCTCAAGACCGATGTCCACGTCCTGACGCTGACCGCAACGCCCATTCCGCGGACGCTTCAGCTTTCCATGGCGGGCATCCGGGATTTGTCGATCATCGCCACGCCGCCTGTCGACCGACTGGCCGTGCGCACCTATGTGACGCCCTTCGACAATGTCACCGTGCGCGAAGCGCTGTTGCGTGAACGCTATCGCGGCGGGCAGAGCTATTATGTGGCCCCGCGGATATCTGACCTCGAAGATATCGCCAGCTTCCTGCGCGAGCAGGTTCCGGAAGTCAGCTTCGTCATCGCTCATGGCCAGATGGCGGGCGGGCAGCTCGAAGACATCATGACCGCCTTCTATGAGGGCCGGTATGATGTGCTGGTCTCCACCACCATCGTGGAATCCGGCATCGACATTCCCACGGCCAACACGATGATCATCCACCGCGCCGACATGTTCGGCCTGGCGCCGCTCTACCAGCTGCGCGGCCGGGTGGGCCGGGCCAAGGCGCGCGCCTATGCCTATCTGACAACGCCCGCAAACCAGAAGCTCACTGCGACCGCCGACAAGCGGCTCAAGATCCTGCAATCGCTCGACAGCCTCGGCGCCGGTTTCACCCTGGCCAGTCACGATCTCGACCTGCGCGGGGGCGGTAACCTTCTGGGCGAGGAGCAATCGGGTCACATCAAGGATGTGGGCGTCGAGCTGTACCAGTCCATGCTGGAAGAAGCGGTGGCGAGCCTCCAGGGTGATATGAGCCTGGAAGAACGCGACTGGTCGCCGGCCATCAATGTGGGCGCAGCGGTTCTGATCCCCGAAGACTATGTGCCGGATCTGGATGTGCGCATGGCGCTCTATCGCCGCTTGTCTTCGCTCGACACCAAACAGGAACGCGAAGGCTTCGCCGCCGAACTGATCGACCGCTTCGGCAAACTGCCCGACGAAGTTGAGAGCCTGCTTCAGGTTGTTGCGCTTAAGGCCCTGTGCAAGCGGGCTAATGTCGCCAAGCTCGACGCAGGACCGAAAGGCGCGGTTGCGACTTTCCGCGAGCACGGCTTCGGCGATCCGGCGGCCTTGGTGGAGCTGATGACCAAGCGTCCCGCCGATTACAAACTGCGGCCTGACAACACGCTGGTGCTCAAGGGCGATTTCCCCGAGCCGATGGATCGCTTGAAAGGCGCGCTGCGGCTGCTGGCGCCCGTGGCGGACGCCGCACGGCGAGCCAAGGAAGCGGCCTAGCCGGTTTTTACAGAATCGAACGGCAAGACATTCGAGTTGCGCACCATCTGCTCGATGAGGGCGTCGGCGCTGGCTTCACCGGCGGCGTCCTCGATCGAGGGGGTCAGCTCCAGACGGAAGGGCTTGAGCGGATCCACACCTTCATAAGCCGTGCACTCTGCAATCGCTGAAACACGGTTGGAGACCATTTTCGCTTCCGACTGAGGCGTGTTGGGCAGGGCGATCAGGAACCGGTCCTGGGCCAGGCGTACGACGAAGTCCTCGGCGCGGACGCAATGACGCAGCATGCCAGCGAACTGGTTCGTCGCCTTTGAGAATCCGGTCGCTCCGGCTTCCTGTGGCGCACTGACGCCGAGCATGATCAGACTGAGCGATTCAAGGCGCGCGGCGGCATGGTCCAGAAGGCTCTGCAGGTGCACACGCCCGAATTTCTCATTGTAGAGGTCTGACTCAGAATCCAGCAGGCTGGGTAGGCGACAAGCTTCAAGCCGCGCCTTGGCCAGACGCCGTCGGCGGCGTTCGGACGCCAGCGCCATGACCCGGTCCCGCATCTCATCATTGCTGGCATTGTCAGACAGAATGTCGGATGCGCCCCGCGCGAACGCTTCATCAGCGCCGGCATAGTCGGTGTCCGCCGTCAACAAGATGGCGGGCGTATGATAGAGCCGCGTATTGCGGCGCATGGCCGAACACACGGTATGGGCCAGGCCAGCGTCCGGACGGGTATTGAGGATCACCGCGTCGAATGTGCGCTCATGAAGATAATCAAACGCGTTGAAGGTCGAGAAGGCGGCGATGGTCTGGATGCCGGCGCGCGACATCGCAAACTGAAGCCGCATGAAAGACGGGCCCGGCGCGCCAACGAACAGAACCGTGGACTCTTCTTGATTGAGCGGCACCGGAGCGGGCTGGTAACCGGCCTCCTGAGCGCTTTTCAGGCGCAGTTGAGCGGTGTGTTCGAGGACCTTGAGCCGGGACAGGGCGCGCAGGCGTGATGCGATCTGGATCGGATGCGCATTGTCCGGCAAGCACACATCGGCTTCGTCTGCTCCAGAACCGCCGACCGACAGATGCAGCATGTCCGCAGCCAGCCCGTCCTTGATCGGATCAAAACTGATAACGGCCTCACAGCCCGGTTCTATGTGACGCGCGACCTGAAACCCCATTTGAGCCAATTGCTCAGCGGTTTCCTGCGCCCTGGCGTCATCGCCCATGACTGCAATGGAAAACATCCGCCCCGTCTGCCCCCCTTGACCCGAGGCGACAAGATTGTGTCGTTCTGAGTTCAGTGTCAAAACTTTGATTCCTAGAAATGTTCACAAAGCGATTTGCTCATGCCGACCGATACGAAAGCACAAGGCCCTTTGCGTGGCGTTAAAGTCCTGGAATTTGTCGGACTGGGGCCTGCCCCCTTCTGCGCCATGCTGCTCAGCGACCTTGGAGCGGAAGTCATTCGCATTGATCGCCCCCATGCCGGCGGAGGCGGCCCGGCCGAGGTGCTGGCTCGCGGACGACGCTCCGCCGCCTTCAATCTCAAGAGCAAAAGCGCGGTGAAGGCCTGCCTGAAACTCATGGAAAGCGCCCATATCGTGCTTGAAGGCTACCGTCCCGGCGTCATGGAGCGCCTGGGGCTGGGCCCTGATGAGGCCTTCAAGGCCAATCCGGCGCTGGTCTATGGCCGCATGACGGGCTGGGGCCAGTTCGGACCGCTGGCGCATTCCGCCGGCCATGACCTCAACTACATCGCCCTGACGGGGGCGCTCGACGCCATTGGCCCCAAAGAAAAGCCGGTCCCGCCCGTCAATGTGGTCGGAGATTTCGGTGGGGGCTCCATGTATCTGGCCGTCGGCGTTCTGGCGGCCTTGCACCATGCCCGCAGCTCGGGTGAAGGCCAGGTGGTGGATGCGGCGATCGTCGATGGCGCAGCGCATCTCATGGGCGCTGTACATCAGCTTGATGCGATCGGCATGTGGAGCCAGCCGCGGGGAGAGAACCTGCTCGATGGCGGCGCGCCTTTCTATGACACCTATCGCTGTGCAGACGGGGCGTTCGTCTCCATCGGGGCGCTTGAAGCGGAATTCTTCCAGCTGCTGATCGACAAGCTGGGCCTGTCCGATCACCCTGCCATGCAGGCGCAATATGACGCCAAGACCTGGCCGGACATGCGCAAGGCGTTTGAAGAAACCTTCGCGGCGCACCCCCAGTCTCACTGGTGCGACATCCTCGATGGCACCGATGCGTGCTTCGCCCCGGTGCTGGACACGAAAGACGCCGCCGAAAACCCGCATATGAAGGAGAGGGGGGTCTTCGTGGATGTGGAGGGTGTGCGGCAGGCGGCGCCCGCGCCCCGGTTTTCCCGCACGCCCGGCGCCATCCAGAGCATTGCGCCCACGCCCGGCCAGCATACCGATGACGTGCTTCAGGACTGGGGCTTTTCAGATGCGGAGATCGCAAGCCTGAAAAACGACGGGGCTTTAGGCTGACAGGCTTGACCATTCAGGGTTAAACAAGCGCGACTCTCTGGGCGACTGGCGTCAGAGAACTCGTTTCGAGGTTTGAACGCTGCGCTCCATGTCGCTGATCAAGTTGAAATCCCTGATCCGTCGCGCCTGGGACATACCCGCGCTGAAAGTCGTCGTGCGGGCGGTCGACCGCATGATGGCGCGCGAGGTCATGCTGTTTGCCGGGGGCGCTGGCTTTTTCGGCCTGCTCGCTCTGGTCCCCGCCGTCCTTGTGGCCGCGTCGGTTTACGGTCTGCTGTTTTCAGAAGATGACGCCCTGAACCAGGTGGCGCGCCTGCAGGTGACCGAGGTCCTGCCGCCATCGGCGCACAGCTTCCTGACCAATCAGCTGTCACAGCTGGCGGGATCGTCCAACACCTCTCTGACGGTCCAGGGCGTGCTGGCGCTGTTTATCGCCTGGTTCGCCGCCGCCCGGGGCGCAAAAGCGATCATCGCCGGCCTCAACCAGATCGCGCGACGGGGCGATCTGCGCAACATCCTGCACTTCAATCTGCTGGCCATGGGCGCGGTGATCGCAGGCGGCGCACTACTCGTGATGGCCAATCTCGCCATCCTGACCATCCCGAACATGATCCGCCCGGCCTTGCGGATGCTCGGCAGTGATGCAGCCGATTTCGGGGCCAGTCTGATCAATGAATGGTCGATCTCCTATATCGCCATGATCACGGCGCTGGCGCTGCTGTATCGCTTTGTGATGCAGCGCGCTGGCGAGACCAGCTGGACCGCTTCACTGATCGGAGCAACGACAGCAGCCTCGATCTGGCTGGTCGCTTCCAAGGGGTTCACGCTCTATGTGGCGACAATCGTCAATCCCAGCACATATGGCCCGCTGGGCACGCTGATCGTGTTTCTGTTATGGGTCTACTGGACCTCCTATGCGGTCTTTTTCGGAGGCGCGCTTGGCGTCGAGATTGACCGTCACCGGGGCGAAGCGCATGAAAGCCAGAAGCCTCCGACAACCGAATAGGGGCTGGTTTTCGGCTACGAAGCGGCTATAAACCGGACCAAATTAAACGAGCGTTGAAATTTTCGCAGGGAAGGAGACGGCGCAGTGGCGGACAAAGTCTACCCAGACGCAAAGACAGCCCTAGACGGGCTCACTTTTGACGGCATGACCGTAATGGCGGGCGGCTTCGGGCTGTGCGGCATTCCGGAGAACCTGATCACCGCGCTGCGCGACAGTGGCGCCAAGGATCTCACGTTCATCTCCAACAATGCCGGCGTTGATGATTTCGGCCTCGGCCTGCTGCTGCAGACCCGCCAAATCAAGAAGATGGTCTCCTCCTATGTGGGCGAGAACAAGACCTTCGAAAAACAGTATCTGAACGGCGAGCTGGAGCTGGAATTCAATCCCCAGGGCACGCTGGCCGAGCGCATCCGCGCTGGCGGCGCCGGCATTCCGGGCTTCTACACCAAGACTGGCGTGGGCACGCTGGTGGCGGAAGGCAAGGAGCACAAGGACTTCAACGGCGAGACCTACATCATGGAGACCGGTCTGGTCGCGGATGTGTCCATCGTGAAGGCTTGGAAAGCGGACAAGGCGGGCAATCTCGTTTTCCGCAAGACCGCGCGCAACTTCAACCCGATGATGGCGACCGCCGGCAAGGTAACCATCGCCGAGGTCGAGGAAATCGTAGAGAACGGCGAGCTTGACGCCGATCACATCCACACGCCGGGCATTTTCGTTCAGCGCCTTGTCCAGGGCACGTTCGAAAAACGCATCGAGCAACGCACTGTGCGCGCCTAAGCGGGAGGATCAGAAATATGGCTTGGACCAGAGAACAACTGGCTGAACGCGCGGCGAAAGAGCTGCAGGACGGCTTCTATGTGAACCTTGGCATCGGCATCCCGACGCTGGTGGCGAACCACATTCCCGATGGCATGGACGTCACCCTGCAGTCAGAAAACGGCATGCTGGGCATGGGTCCGTTCCCCACCGAGGACGAGGTGGACGCCGATCTGATCAATGCCGGCAAGCAGACCATCACCGAGCTTGATAAGACGAGCTATTTCAGCTCGGCGGACAGCTTTGCGATGATCCGCGGCGGCCATATCAACCTGTCCATTCTGGGCGCGATGGAAGTGTCGGAAAACGGCGACATCGCGAACTGGATGATCCCGGGCAAGATGGTCAAGGGCATGGGCGGCGCGATGGATCTCGTCGCGGGCGTGCAGCGCGTTGTGGTGATCATGGATCACACCAACAAGGCGGGCGAGAGCAAGCTTCTGAAGGAGTGCTCGCTGCCGCTGACCGGCAAGGCCTGCGTGGACCGCGTCATCACCACGCTGGGCGTGTTCGACGTCGTCGAAGACGGCCTCAAGCTCGTTGAGCTCGCAGACGGCGTGACCCTTGATGAGGTCGCCGAGAAGACCGAAGCCAAGTACACGGTGGCAGAGGGCCTCGCCGCATAAGCGACGAGCCTGAAAGCGCATACAAAAAACCCCGGAGCCTGTGCTCCGGGGTTTGTTTTTTGTTGGCTATGCAGTGCTCAACACACCGGCACATTCACCGCGAGACCCCCGGTGGAGGTCTCCTTGTACTTGTCATTCATGTCCGCTGCGGTCTGGGCCATGGTCTCGATCACCTGGTCCAGTGACACCTTGTAATCCGCGTCCTGGCTCATCAACGCGAGCCGGGCGGCGTTGATCGCCTTGATCGCGCCAATAGCGTTGCGTTCGATGCAGGGGATTTGCACCAGACCGCCCACCGGATCGCAAGTAAGGCCCAGATTGTGCTCCATGGCGATCTCCGCGGCGTTCTCGATCTGACGGTTCGTGCCGCCCAGCGCCGCGGCCAGACCGCCCGCCGCCATGGAACAGGCGACGCCCACTTCACCTTGGCAGCCCGCTTCGGCGCCCGAAATGGACGCGTTCTGCTTGTAGAGCGCGCCAATGGCGGCGGAGGTCAGGAAGAAACGCGCAATCGCGTCGGGATCATTGGAGCGGCGGTGGTGGCGGTCGTAATAGCGCAGCACCGCCGGGATGATGCCAGCCGCGCCATTGGTCGGGGCCGTGACGACCTTGCCGCCGGCTGCATTCTCTTCGTTGACGGCCATGGCCCACAGATTGACCCATTCCATGGAGGCGAGGGGATCGGTTTCCGCTCTTGCTGCTTCAGCCATCAATTTCTCGCGCATGACGGGCGCACGGCGCTTGACGTTCAGCCCGCCCGGCAATTCACCGCGCTGACCGAGACCGCGATCAATGCACGCCTCCATCGTCTGTGTGACCTGGCCGATCCAGTCACGGACCTCGGCTTCTTCTCGAAAAGTGGTTTCGTTGGCCATCATCAGCTCGGGGATTGAAAGCCCCTCGCGATCACAAATCTCCAAAAGCTCATCACAGGAATTGAACGGATAGGGCTCACCCTTGAGCGCTTCTGCCGCTGAGTTGCGGCCAGCCTCGGCTTCGTCAATGACGAAACCGCCACCGATGGAGTACCAGACCTCTTCACGCAGGACTTCACCTTCCTTGTCAAAGGCAATGAATTTCATGGCATTTGAATGGAAAGGAAGGCGTTTTTCGCCGCGGAACAGCAGATCGTGTTCACGATCAAAAGCGATCTCATGCGTATCCAGTAATCGGATGGTTTTATCGCTCAGGATGCGGTCAATGCGGGCAGGCAAGACATCAGGATCCGCGCCCTCTGGCGTCACGCCTTCCAGCCCCCACAGGATCGCCTTGTCGGTGGCGTGACCGGACCCGGTCAAAGCCAGTGAGCCATAGGCTTCCGCCTGAACCCGAGCGACCTTGTCCAGGCCATGCTCGTCTTCTACGCGCTCCAGGAACAGGCGCGCAGCCTTCATCGGCCCCACAGTATGAGAACTGGAAGGACCTACGCCGATCTTGAACAGGTCGAAAACGCCAAAATGCATGATTAATCGAGCCCTTGTCCGCGATCCGGCGTAAAGGCGTTGAAACAGATCAGTGTCTGCGTGTCCTTGACGCCCGAGATGGTTTGAACCGACTTGTTCACAAAGCGTCCGATATCGGCATCGTCTTCCACGGCGAATTGCGCCAGCAGATCAAATTCGCCGGACACCGAATGCACCTGGCGCGTTTCGCTGACCGTATCCACGATCGCGGAAGCCACGTCATAGGTGCGACCCAGCTCGCATTTGATGAAGATGTAAAAGCTGCGCATGAGTGCCTCCCGGGGCTGATCAGAGTTGGGTGCGGACGGTCCAAAGTTCGGGGAAAAGGCGCAGATCGAGCGCCTTGACGAGATAACTCACACCGCCAGAACCGCCTGTGCCCCGACGGAAGCCGATGATGCGTTCAACGGTTTTCATGTGATTGAAGCGCCATTGCTGGAACTTCTGCTCGAGATCGACCAGCTTCTCGGCGAATTCATACAGCTCCCACCAACGCGTCGTATCCAGATAGACCTCGCGCCACATGGCTTCGATATCGGCAGACGGCTCGTACGATTGCGACCAGTCCCGATCAAGAAGCTGGTCGGGCACTTTTGCGCCCTGGCGCGCGGCGAGTTTCAGGGTCTCGTCATAGAGCGAGGGCGCGTTGAGCGCGGCGGTGACCGCTGCATGGGCTTCAGGTTCATTCGAGAAGACCCGGGCAAGCGCGGCGTTCTTGTTGCCCAGACGATATTCAAGGATGCGGTATTGATGGCTCTGAAAGCCCGAGCTTTGCCCCAGCGCATCCCGGAATTTCAGATAATCAGCGGGCGTCATGGTGGAGAGCACCGACCAGGACTGAGTGAGCTGTTCCTGAATACGCGCGATCCGGGCCAGCATTTTCATCGCCGGGCGCACTTCATCATTCTGCAAATGGGTGAGGGCGCCATCCAGCTCATGAAGGCAGAGCTTGAGCCAGAGCTCGGACGCCTGATGGATGATGATGAACATCATCTCGTCATGCTGGTCGGTCAGCGGCGACTGGGCGCTGAGCACCTGATCCAGTCCCAGATAGCGGCCATAGGACAGGCCGTCATCGGGGTCCCAGTGGATGTCCTCGCCCTTGAGATCAACCGAGGTCTTGAAGTGATCGCTCATGTCCTGTCCCTTTCACGCGCCCCGCATGTAGACAGGACGAGCCAGACGGGCAAGCCGCTGCGGCTCTCTTCGCCACAGCCGCATTTGCGCACCTGAAAGCGCAAGCTAGATAAGCGTGAAACGCAGGGGCGGAAGATTTGAAACGATCGCCTCGACCCGATCACCCGACACAACCGGGCCGACGCCAGCGGGCGTGCCGGTGTAGATCAGATCACCAGGCTCCAGTCGGAATAGGGTGGACAGGTGAGACACGACTTCCGCGCTGGACCAGATCATCTGGTTCAGATCGCCTGACTGCCGCGTTTCGCCGTTGACGCTCAGGCTGATCTCTCCGCTCTCTGGAGATTGTCCGGGACGGATCAGCCCGATCGGCGCAGACTGGTCGAAACCCTTGGAGGCGTCCCATGGACGCCCCGTTTTCTTGGCCTCCGCCTGAAGGTCCCTGCGCGTCAGGTCAACGCCGACCGCTGCGCCATAGATCAGCATCTTGGCGCGTTCCGGGCTCAGATCGGATCCGCCAGCGCCCAGGGCAAGCACCAGTTCAACCTCATGATGAAGATCCTGGGTCGCCGGCGGATAGGCAACCTCCGGCCGGGTGGCGACGGCGTCCCGCGGCTTGGAGAAGAAGAACGGCGCCTCTCGATCGGGGTCCGCGCCCATCTCGCGCGCATGGTCGGCATAGTTGCGCCCGACACAGTAGATCCGTCGGACTGGAAACTGACCGCCGCCTTCCACCGGCACCATTGTTTCAACCGGCGGGTTGATCACATAAGCGGTCATGACGAGGCTCCTTCACGTCGGGATTCGCTGCCAGTTTAAGCAGGCCGCGCTTGCGTGGAAATGCAGGCTATCCTTATACGCTGCTGGCGCACATATCGTTCCGCCTTTCACCTGACCGGACGCTCGATGACTTCCAAGCCCCAATCTTATGACGCCGTGGTTCTGGGCGGCGGCGCGGCCGGATTGTTCTACGCGGTCCAGGCGGGCGCCTTGGGGCTCTCTGTGCTGGTTCTCGATCATGCCTCGAAGCCGGCCGAGAAAATCCGGATTTCCGGCGGCGGTCGGTGCAACTTCACCAATCTGGGCACACAGGCCAGCTGCTTTCTGTCGAACAACCCGCATTTCGCCAAGTCAGCGCTGGCGCGTTACACGCCGACCGATTTTCTCAACCTGATGGAACGCCATGGCCTGAGCTGGCATGAGAAAACGCTCGGCCAGCTGTTTTGCGACCAGAAATCCGGCGCGATCATCCAGATGCTGCTCGACGAGATGAAAGCGGTAGGCGCGGTGCTCAAGCTGAACACCGAGATCGTCTCGGTTCGTCATGGCGACGGGCGTTTCCAGATCAGCACATCGATCGGCGACATAGACAGCGACAGGCTGATCGTCGCGACAGGCGGGCTGTCCATCCCCAAGATCGGGGCGAGCGGATTGGCTTATGATCTCGCGCGCCAATTCGGCCATGATGTGATCACGCCCGAACCGGCGCTCGTTCCGCTGACCTTCGAGGGTGCGGTCAAGGATCAATTCGCGAGCCTGTCAGGCGTCGCCGCGCCCGTAATGGCCCAAGCCGGGCAGGGCCGGTTTGAAGAAGCCATGCTTTTCACGCACCGGGGCTTGTCTGGGCCGGCGATCTTGCAGGTTTCGTCCTATTGGTCGCCCGGACAGGAAATCGGCATCGACTTGTTTGCGGGCCAGTCTGGCGCAGACCAGCTCAAGGCGCTCAAACGCGAAATGCCCATGAAATCTCTGGCCAAAGCGTTGGAAACGCTTCTTCCCAAACGCTTGATCGACCATCTGTCAGGCACAGGGCTACTGCCAGACTGGTCCAGGCTCGCAGATGTGTCTCACGCAGATCTTGAGGCCCTGGCGCAGACTCTGTCGCACTGGCGACTGAAACCAGCAGGCACCGAGGGCTGGCGCACCGCCGAGGTGACGCGAGGCGGCGTGGACACGGCGGGCTTGTCATCAAAAACCATGGAAAGCCGGACCGTGCCGAGCCTGTATTTCATCGGCGAATGCGTGGATGTCACGGGCTGGCTAGGCGGATACAATTTTCAATGGGCGTGGGCGAGCGCATACGCCGCTGCGCAGGCCAGCTTTAAGAGCCAGTACTAGACCCTCTCACCGATCTTCTCATGGGACCGGTCTCTTTCAAGCGCCCAGGCATGCTGGGCGATAGAGCTTGAGCACGATTTGAAGAGTTGAAGGGCTGGTGGCGGAGGGGGAGGGATTCGAACCCCCGGAACCTCGCGGCTCAACGGTTTTCAAGACCGCCGCAATCGACCACTCTGCCACCCCTCCGTCGGTTTCGTGTTTAGCCCGGACACAGGCCAGCACACAAGCACGCCCCGCTTATGCCTTGCAGTTACCGTCCGCTTTCGAGCTGGATTTCCAAGCTGGCGCTTTGGGCCGTGCTGCAGCCATGCCGCCTGCAGCGCGCACTTTCGCCACACTCGGCATGAATTAGACTGACTATAGCGAACCAGGGTCCGTTCATGCCGTTCACCAAACCGCTCCTGTTACAGACAGGTCTCGCCCTTCTGAGCGGCTTCGTGCTGGTCAGCTGCTCCGGGCAGCCGCCTCAGCAACCCAGGCTGAACCCTCAGCCGACCAGTGTGAGGCCAGCCGCGACACCACCTGTTTTCATCCCTGATGCAGACGCGCCCAGAAGCGTGGAGACCGGGCTCGCCAGCTGGTACGGTCCGGGGTTTGAAGGTCGCCAGACCGCCAATGGCGAAATCTTTGACTCCGCCGAGCTGACCGCCGCGCATCGCACCATGCGTCTACCCAGCCGGGCTCGTGTCACGCGCCTGGATACCGGAGACAGCATCATCGTCCGCGTCAACGATCGCGGCCCCTACATTGATGGTCGCCTGATCGATCTCAGCCATGCCGCCGCCGAGGCCTTGGGCTTTACAGATGACGGCCTGATCGAGGTCCGAGTGGAGGGCCTGGGGCCGGCGGACCCGCGAGACCGCGCAGCGCCGCCTGTCTTCTTCGACCCGGATACGGGACCGCCTGGCGCGCATACGCCGTCTTTCTCGCAAAATCTGGACGCCACGCTTCAGCCCAGTTCCGATGAGGGCTAGTGTGGCTCGCCAGACCGCCGATTCCGCTTCCAACGCCAATTTCGGGACTCCCATCATGCGCCGACTGCTATGCCTGCTCGCCCTGATCACCCTCAGCCTGTCGCCTGTGGCGCTGGCTCAGAGCGCATTTGACACACGCGCCTCTCATGCCGTGATCCTGGACTACGAGACCGGGGATGTTCTGTTCTCCAAGAATGGCGAAGAACCCATGCCGCCGGCCAGCATGTCGAAACTGATGACGGCCCTGATGGTATTTGAAGCGCTCGAGGATGGCCGGTTCGAACCGGACACGTCCTTGCCGGTCAGCGAGACCGCCTGGCGTCGCGGAGGCGCAGCTTCCGGGTCCTCCACCATGTTCCTGGAAGTCAATTCGCGCGCAGAGGTCGAGGACCTGATCCGCGGGATCATCGTCCAGTCGGGCAATGATGCCTGCATCGTGGTGGCTGAAGCCCTGGGCGGCACGGAAGAGAACTTCGCTCAGATGATGACCGAGCGCGCCCATGAACTGGGCCTTGAGAGCGCCAATTTCGCCAATGCAACGGGTTGGCCCGATCCCGAGCACCGAATTTCAGCGCTCGATCTCGCCCGGCTGGCTCGGCATATCATCGAGAGCTATCCGCAATACTACGACATCTATTCGGAGACTGAGTTCACCTATAACGGCATCCGCCAGTACAATCGCAATCCGCTTCTGGGCGTATTCGATGGCGCGGATGGCCTGAAGACCGGTCACACCGAAGAGTCCGGCTATGGACTCGTTGCCTCAGCCGAGCGTGAGGGTGAACGCCGCATCGTCGTGTTCAATGGCATGGAGTCCAATCGGGCGCGCGCTGACGAATCCGAGCGCCTGATGCGCGCCGCATTCACCGAATTTTCGACGGTCGACCTTGTTCAGGCTGGCGATGTGCTGGGCGAGTCCGAAGTCTATCTGGGCGTTGCGCCACACGTCGAATTGCGAGCCGCCGAAGATCTCTCATTCGGATTGCACCGTCGCGATCGGGACGGCATTACGGCCGAGCTTGTTTACGAAGCGCCTTTACATGCCCCTGTGCAGGAAGGCGATGTGATCGGCGCACTGGAAGTCGCCTTGCCTGATGGCCGCGAAATGAGCATTCCGGTGGAAGCTGCGCAATCGGTCGCGCGCAAGGGCGCGATGGGACGTGCCGGCGCGGCGCTGGCGCGCCTGATCCGGGGCGGCTAGGCATGAGCAAGGGACGCTTCATCACGCTGGAGGGCGGAGAAGGCGCGGGCAAGACCACGCTCGCCAAGGCCTTGTCATCGGCGCTGGAAGAGCAGGGGGTCAAAACCCTGATCACCCGCGAGCCGGGCGGAACACCCAATGCCGAAGCCCTGCGCAATCTTCTGGTGGAAGGCGAGACCGATCGCTGGTCACCGCTGTCTGAAACTCTGCTCCTGTATGCCGCACGCGTGGATCATGTGGAACGGCTGATCCGCCCTGCGCTTGACCAAGGACTCTGGGTGATCTGCGATCGATTTTCTGATTCCACCCGCGCCTATCAGGGCGCGGCTGGCGGCATGTCCACCGCGCAGATCTCAGAGATCGATGCGGCCTGCATGGCAGGGTTTGGCCCCGATCTGACCTTCATTGTCGACCTTGACCCTGAAACGGGTCTTGAGCGCACCCGTCAGCGCGGGGAGGGGGCAACGCGATTTGAACGCAAGCCTGCCGCCTTTCACCATGCGCTGCGTGTGGCTTTCCTTGATATTGCGCGTGACTCTCCGGAACGGTGTGTGGTTCTTGACGGCGCCCTACCGGCCGACCAGGTGGCCAGCTCAGCGCTCGCCGTGCTGGCAGAGCGACTGGGGGCGTCACAGTGAGTGCGGATGATGATCGCCCCGAAGCGGACCGGGAAGGGGGCTTGCCCCACCCTCGACGCGTCTATGACCTGTTCGGTCAGGATGCGGCGCTGACCGAAGCGGAAGCCGCCATCCAAAGCGGTCGCATGCATCATGCCTGGATGGTGTCTGGCCCCAAAGGGGTCGGCAAGGCGAGCTTCGCCTATCGGCTCGCCCGGCGCCTCCTCGGTGCTCAGGCCCGCCCGGACAGTGCGCTCTCCAGTGATCCTCTTGATCCGGTCTGTCGGCGCCTGGAAGCGCTCTCCCATCCCGATTTCCTGCTGATCCGACGTCCCTACAACGACAAGACCGGCAAGCTGAAAGGCGAGATTCCGGTCGAGGAAGCGCGCCGCGCGCCGGAGTTCTTTTCCAAGAGCGCAAGCGGGAAGGGATGGCGCGTCTGCATAGTGGACAGCGCAGATGAGCTGAATACAAACTCAGCCAACGCCTTGCTCAAAACCCTTGAAGAGCCGCCTCAGCGTGGACTCCTCATCCTGATCGTCAATACGCCCGGGCGTCTTCTGCCGACGATCCGCTCGCGCTGTCGTCGCCTCATCCTGCGCGCCCCGAGTATCGAAGCGACAACGCAATGGCTGATAGATCATCATCAGATGCCCTCAGACGAGGCGCAACGCGCGTCGGCGCTGGCCCAGGGCGCTCCGGGTCGCGCCCTGGCTCTGGCGGAAACAGACGCGCCTGCGCTCATGGCGACAATCGACGCCGCCTTGTCAAACCTGCCCCGTCTTGATCGCAGCGCCATCGCCCAGCTCGCGTCCGCGGCGGGTCGTAAGGGCGGCGAACAGATCAAGCCGATCACGCTCGACTTCCTGGTCGCCGACGCACAGAACCGGGCGCGGGCGCTGGCGCTGGAAACGGGCGGCGCAGACAAGGCTGGGGCCTGGGTGAATGCCGCCGATCGACTGACCCGTCTGGCGCGGGAAAGCGACACGCTCTATCTCGACCCCAAACAGACCCTGTATGCCGCGTTCAGCCTGATGCAGGACGCCGCGCAAGCTGACTGAGACCCTATGCTGATCGACACCCATATCAATGTGCATGGCGAGGATTACGCCGACGACCTCGACGCCGTTCTGGATGCGGCGCGCGCAGCGGGCGTCTCTCCCATG
Organism: Oceanicaulis sp. MMSF_3324; assembly: GCF_030733545.1. Taxonomy (GTDB): domain Bacteria; phylum Pseudomonadota; class Alphaproteobacteria; order Caulobacterales; family Maricaulaceae; genus Oceanicaulis. The sequence goes on along the minus strand of NZ_JASHIU010000006.1, from coordinate 121,426 downwards.
ATCGCGATCTGTTGCCGCCTGCATGAATTCGAGCAGGTGTCCGCGATCGCTGAAAAGCATGATGATGTCTATTGCACCATTGGCGCGCATCCCCATCACGCCAAGGATCGCCCTGACATCACCGCCGATCAGTTACTTGAAATTGCTCAGCATCCAAAGGTCGTCGCCATTGGTGAGACCGGGCTGGACTTTCACTACAATCATAGTCCCGCCGAAGATCAGTATCCCTCCCTGCGCGCGCATATTGAAGCGGCGCGACGCGCGGATTTGCCCATCATCCTTCATTGCCGGGAAGCGGATGAACAAATGGCGGATCTGCTGGAGGAGGAGATGGGGAAGGGCGCGTTTCGCCCGCTTCTGCATTGTTATACCGGCGGCGCAGAGCTGGCGCGCCGCGCCGCCGATCTGGGCTCATTTTTCTCGGCGTCCGGGATCATCACCTTCAAGAAAGCCGAGGATGTGCGCGCGGTCTTCCGTGACATCGTTCCTGAGGACCGGGTCATTGTCGAGACGGACTGTCCGTATCTCGCACCCACGCCATATCGCGGAAGGCGCAACGAACCCAAATACTTGCCGCATGTTCTTGAAAAGCTCTGCGAAGTGAAGGGCTGGTCGCCGGAAGAGGGCGCGCAACGCACGACCGATGCAGCGCTGCGCCTGTTTGACCGGATCGAGATCGCATGAGTTCTGGTCCGGTCCTCAGAGCGCGCATCCTGGGCAGCGGGTCGTCTGGCGGCGTGCCTCGCATTGATGGCGACTGGGGCGATTGCGACCCGAACAACCCCCGGAATCGTCGCTCGCGTTGCAGCTTGCTGGTCGAACGCGCGCACAGCCTCAAAGCGCTTGAGGCCGGAGACGCCACACGGCTTCTGATCGACACATCGCCTGATCTGCGCCAGCAAATGCTGGACTCTGGCATATCCAGCCTGGACGGCGTGGCGTTCACCCACGCCCATGCCGACCAGGCCCATGGGATTGATGACGTACGGGCCTTTGTTTATCGGCGTGGCGCGCAGCTGGACGCCATCATGAATCCGCAAACCCAGCGTCAGCTGCGGTCGCGATTCCGCTACATCTTTGAAACGCCGAAAGGCTCCGGCTATCCGCCCTTGATGATTGATCACGGCCTGGAACCGGGTGAGCCCGCAGTCATTGAAGGGCCGGGCGGCGAGATCGAGCTGTCCTTGTTTGATGTGATCCACGGCCGTGAACCGTGCAGCGGCATTCGAATCGGACCATTAGCCTACAGCCCGGACGTCAATGGTCTGGATGGCGACGCCATGACGGCGCTTTCAGGCGCGAGCGTATGGATTGTGGACGCGCTTCGCGACAAGCCTCATCCGAGCCATGCGCACGTCAATCTGGCGCTCGATTGGCTTGCGCAAATCAAACCCGAGCTTGGGATCCTGACCAACCTTCATATCGACCTCGACTATGAGGAGCTTCTAAGACGCCTGCCCAATGGCGTGAGGCCTGCCTATGACGGCCTGGACGTGACCATCGCCCTGTCAAATGGCGCAATTCTCGATACTGGCCGCCTGTGAACCCGACCCAATATTTCTCATAATATATCTTATGCGACTAATTGATGCTCTCGCGGAATTACGCTCGATCCCGCCTGCCTTATCGCCGCCCGCCCTGTCGCAGATCGTTCGACGCATCGATGGAGAATGGCGTTGATGGGGAGACCATCGATTGACCGGATACGGTCTGGTGAGCCGACCACGCGATCAGCTCACCAAATCCCGATGCCTAGTCGTTCGCCTCGAGCGATTGAATGGCGGCTCGCGCCGGTTCGCACCAGTCGCAGACCTCCTCCTCTGCTCCCAGAGCGATCGAGCGGCGGAGCGCGTCGACCGCCTCTTCATTACGCCCTTGTGCGACGTAAGCGTCAGCGAGGCTGTAGTGCAGCAAACCGTCATGCGGAAAGAGCTCAACATTCAGCTCCATCAGCGCCAGCGCCCAGGCCTCGTCGCCAGTCTCGCCGAGATGCCGGGCCGCCAGATTGATGATGTCGGGATACTCCACGCTGTATCCGTACAGACGCTGATAATGCGCGTTCAGCTCGGAGGCCGCATCAACCGGATTGGACTGGGCGTAGCGGACGATTTCGCGCACCGGTGACGGCGGAACCGGCGACGGCTCAAACGACGCGTCATAGACCATGTCACGCACATTCGGCCCGGCCTGCTCAAGGATGTCGCGAGCTTCGTTCGTCAGATGGATAATCAGAATATCCTCTTCGATGAACCGGCCGATCCACGCGAAGAAAATGCCATTGCCGCCATTATGGGTCAGCACGGGCGTGCCCGCAGGACTGGTCCGCACGCCCCAGCCATAGGCATACAGCCCGTCTTCGGAGAACGGCACATATCCGGTCTGATAGCGCTCCATCGATTGAGGCGACAAGATCACACCGTCCTGCAAGGCGCGATGCCAACGCACCAGATCCTCGAGACTGGCATGAAGCCCGCCATTGCCGCGCAATCGCCAGCTCACAGGTTCGGCCACCCAACGGGTCAGAAAGACGCCCCGATCGGCCCGTTCCGGGTCCAGAAACGGCCAGAAATAACCATGCGCCGCTGTATCGGCAGACCAGTCGAGAGTTTGATAACCGGTATGGTCCATGCCGGCCGGCTCAAGGACGGCTTCGCGCAAGAAGGCCTCATAGCCCTGCCCTGACACATCCTCGATGATCGCCGCCAGCAGGCTGTAGCCCGCATTCGTGTATTCAAACCGCTCGCCCGGCGCAGCATTGAGCGGGCTTGCAAACAAGGCCGTCAGAAAGGCCTCTCGCGACAGATACGGGTCCCGGTCATTGCCCTCGAACCCGCCCGTCTCGTCGGACAGGCCGGATGAATGCGTCAGCAGCTGATGAAGAGTGATCGACGCCTTGTCGGCCGGAATATCGGGAAAGTACTCATCCAGAGTGTCGTCAGTGCTGAGCATGCCGCGATCGACCAGAACCATGATGGCGGCTGCGGTGAACTGTTTGGTGAGCGAGCCAATATCGAAAATGGTGTGGCGATCAATGGGCTGGCCCGTCGCGCGATTGGCCAGGCCATAACCGCGCTCGAACACCGTTTCGCCAGCGACGGAGACATGGATCAGGCCCGGCACCTGGTTTTCGGCGCTGGCCGCGAAATAGCGTTCCACCCGCTCGGCGAAGGCGGCGTGTTCACCGATTGGCGATGGCCGCTGGTCCAGGGATGAAGCCGTGGCGACGGCGCAGACGACAGCGCCGACGGCGATCACGGGCATGACGATTTGCTTTAACATGGACTACCTCTAAAGCATTGAAAGACATGGAGACGCAGGGTTCAGGCCGCACGGGATCGGTCCGACCGGTTCACGGTCAGATCAGCGTGCAAGCAAGAAGGGTGTGACGGAGGGCGGCGCGGCGTTAGGCGCGACCGGTTATTTCCAGCGGAAGCCGACGAAGAAGCAGCCCAAAGCGCCCAGGATCAGGGCGAAGCCCGGGATCAGGAACAGACGCAAGGGCGACGGTACAGATCGAATGCGCTGGTCGATCTGCTCGAAATAACGGCGTCCCTCGGGCAGGTTTTCCACGAAAGCGTCGCCTCGAGACTCTTGAACGACACGCCGTTCTTCATCCAGACGCGTCAGCATCTCTCGCTGGCGCTCCAGATACGCATCGTATTCAGGATCACGCTCGCCAGACACTGGCCTTTCGGATCCCCTCCAGTCGACGATATCGAAGGCGCGCAGATTCTCTTCGGGATCGAGCACGCCGCGAGAGAGATACTGATATTCGGTGTATTCATCGTGTTCCGCGGTCACGGCGACTCCGATGCTGGCTCCGCCAGCGACAAGGGCCGCCACCCCCGCCATCAACCAGCCGCGGGCCAGATTGACGGTTCGGCGCGACTGGGCGAGCGCATGACTGCGTACACTCTGGATTTCCCGCAAGCGATCCATTTCAGGCGCATCGAGCTGATTGACGAGCTCCGCCGTATCGATCTCATAGGCCTTGACCAAACGCGCATAGACCTCATCGGAGGGGACCGAACGACCGGTCTCCAGCTTGGACAGATAGGACTGTTCAATATCGGCTCGAGCCGCCGCTTCAGGCTGGGTCCAGCCCGCTTCTTCACGCTTTGAGCGCAGGTAATCACCAAACTTCATCTAATCGCTCTATCACTCAGTGTTGGACGCCCGATGACCGGGCCGATAAGTAAAGTCTTTGGTATTCCTGACGGGAATGACAGATGAATAGCGCGGACTATCGAAGAAAGACATGGAATTATCGAGATTTGACCCTCGATCTATTACTGGATCAAGCGCTTGGGGATCACCGGCTTGACCATGTGGTTGATTGCTCCATCGCGAATGGCTCGGAGCATGGAGGCGGTCGCTCCATTGCCCGTCAGCATCACAACGCCAATATCGCGTGTCAGTCCGGACGCATGCAGCGCTTCGACAAGGTCCAGACCCGAGACATTCGGCAAGCCATCATCCAGAAGCACCATGGCTGGCTGGATATCGGCAATCGCCTGGAGCACCGCCTTGCCGTCATGAACGGTATGAACCTGCACCTCGTCACCAATCAATTGCTCAAGCGGGTTGGCAAAGATGAGGTCGTCCTCGGCGATCAGAATGCGATGACGAAGCTCAGAGCCTGACGATGAACGATCGGCCACCACTTCCAGATCACTCGATGACGGGGCAGACGTCTGTTTCGGATCAGGCTCAGCCGCTGGGACGCTCACATCTCGTGTTTCAAGAGCCGTCTCGACAGTTTCGAGAAGGGCCCGGCCCCTTGCTGATATTTAAGCGACTTCCCCTCCTCCCGACCGAAGCAGGTCTTCTGAAACGGACGCCCGCTCGCTGATTTCGGCGAAACCGAATGTTGCTCCTGCCCCGGCCAACTTCTGGAGCTGCACCAACAGGTCCGTCCCGGCTTCAGGGCCGTCCGCAGCAACCCGTCCAGACCTTGCTCAATCGCATCTCGCTGATCGGCCAGCTAGGCCAGATATTGCTGCCTGACTTTCCGCCAGCTTTCAGATTCTTCGATTGGACCGCGCTTCGCGCTCATGATCGAGCACCAGGTCTGCACTGATGGCCCTGGGCTCTATGTCGTCTCAGAACCGTGTGACAGCTCGCCCCGATCAGCTTCTGTTGCCTTTTACGGGTCACCGTCGAAACAGACAGACATTATCACCCACTTGCGCACATTATCGCGTGCAGGTCTCAAGTCAGCTCTACCAGACGGTGAACCCGAAATCGCCAGATCGGGGACTGCCTTTACGTGCAACTCACGGCTCCGGGCGCCAACGATCAATGAAGTGATTCATGAAACTCTGGGCCCAATGCTGCGAAATACCCTATGCAAGCAGTTGGCCCTGCAAGCCCTCCGCACTGACTCGCTTGAAAAACAATAAATTAAATACGTTTGTTATCTTGATATTTGTTAGGAAGCCCGCACACTCATGAATACGTTCAATGAGTCTGTGAGGCCAATTCATGCCGTCGACATCTCAACTGTCTGATTTGCGCAAGACTTTCCTGCATCGTGCTTACGAGGACATTCAGGCTCTGAATGACCGGCTTCAGCTCAGCGACAGCGAGAACGCAGACGATCAGTTGCTCACGGATGTCGCGCAACTGTCTCACCGGCTGCTTGGCTCGTACGGATCGTTTGGCTTTCCGGCCATGGCGCGCAATTTCGAGTTGATTGAAGATGTCGCCCTGTCTCAATTGTCCTCGGAAACAGAACCCCGGCCTGCACTGACCGTTACACGACTACCGGCCATGGTGTCTGACATGCTCGAACAGGCGAGCGTACTCCGGGATCTGGGCTATGAGCCCAACACGCGAGAGTACTCCGTGGCGCCGCTCGTGGACCCCAATGAAGGGCAACGCATTCTCTTCGTCGACGACGACACCAACCTGCATGGGTTGGCTGAAATGTATCTCAAGGAAGAAGGCTATTCCTCGATCGTCTACGAAACATGCGCAAGCAAAGCCGCCGCCTATCTCGCAGAGAATACGGTAAACGCAATCATTTGTGACTGGCAGCTGGAAGGCGATACCGGCCTGGACCTGTTGCGCAAGGTGCGGTCCGGCGGCTTGCGGCCTGCACGCAATGTGCCTTTCGTTTTCATGACCGTTCCGTCGTCCAAGAAGGCGATCGAGCGCGCCGGGCTCTACAGGCCCGATGGCTACCTGCTCAAACCCTTTGATGCACAACGACTTCACAGCGTGCTTGGCCGAGCATTGGCCGGGTGAACGGACAAGAAGTGTAACGATTGCAATAGAACCCGGGTTTAGAGTCGAACCCGTAACCGGGAGTTCTGTATGCCGAGTGCGAATCCAAGACGAGTTGTAGAAAAGTTCTGCTCACGCTTTCCTGATCAACTAGCGAACCTGACGCGGATAGTTGGCGACGACAAGGCCAGCCAATTCGAACTCAAGCGCAATCTGAAAGCCTTGCGCGATGAAAGTCATCGCCTCAAGGGCGCTTCATATTGCATGGGTTTTCCGATCCTGGGGGCGCAGTTCTTCCGACTCGAACAGGATGTCGAAGACCTGATCCAAACCCAAGAAGACATCACGCCCAAAAGAATGGAGCGGGTCTATATCGATCTGAGCAAGATCGCCAAACTGCGCAGTCATGTGGACCCGGATCAGTCCAAGCTAGTGCAGAGCTATGAAAATCCGGCGCCAACCGCCCCTGGCGACGACGAGGCGGCCGATATCCGCAAGCTACTCAAAGCTCAACGCATTCTCTTTGTCGAAGACGACATTTCCGTGCGCAATCTGGTGCGCGAACTCCTCACCGAGATTGGCGTCAGCGAGGTCCGCATGGCCAGTTCCGGCCAGGAAGCATTGGACCTGATGCGAACCTTTACGCCGACCATCCTGATTTCGGACTGGTACATGAAGCCGATTGACGGGCTCTCGCTACTTCGACAAGTCCGGTCCGGACAGACGCGCATGTCGAGCCAGACACCGGTCATCTTTCTGACGTCGGAAAACAATGCCGACAAGATCCACAAGGTGATCCGGAACGGCGTCGACCATGTGCTGATCAAGCCCTTCAACAGAGCCGTCGTCACGCGTGCGATCTCCAGGATCGCCCAGCAACACCGCCCGCACTAGGCGCTACTTCTCAAGACTGTCCCAGATTTTCAGGATTTCATTCGGCAAGGTCATCGGATCGAACGGTTTCACGATGACCGTCTGAGCACCCGCTTCGATATAGGTATCAAGCTCGTGCGATTGCGCTTTCGCCGTCATGAACACGACCGGCGTGTCCTGATATTCTGGACGTCTGCGCAAGGCCTTCAACACCTCAAGTCCGTTCATGCCAGGCATCATCATGTCCAGCATGATGAGTTGCGGCGGCTCACCGGTCAGCGCGGCCAGCGCCGAAGGGCCATCTTCATATAATTCCACACTGAAACCGCCCACCTCACTCAGCGACATTTCAAGGATTGTCCGGATATCCAGATCATCTTCCACGCAGGCGATGCGCTCGAGTTTCATCAGTCAGTCATCCTAGCTGTGCGTGGGCGTTGAGAAAGTCGTCAGCCCGATTTCTTGTATCCGGGACAAGCTGAACGCCTTCGACCGGAAGAATGATGTGAAAGACCGTCCCCTCACCGACCTTGGTGTCGAAACTGATCTCACCATCAAAGGCTTCCACCAGATTCTTCGTGATGTTCAGGCCAAGACCATTGCCGCCCACACGCCGGGTCGTTGAGCTGTCAGCCTGGGAAAACCGGTCAAAAATCTGGGGCTGGAAGTCGTCCGGGATGCCAGGTCCGTTATCGGCGACCGAAATGCGGATCTCGTTATCTGAGGGGCGGCGCGTGAGGATGGTCACCGTTTCGCCCGAGGGAGAGTATTTCGCGGCGTTCGAAAGCAGGTTCACCAACGCTTGGGTGAAGCGTGAGACATCCAGTCGAACGGGCGGGTCTCCGGCATCCAGATCCAGCACGAACGCGACGTCATGCTCCTCAGCCAGGACGCGATGGCTCTCGACGACATCCTGGACAAGATCGTCACAGGGCACGACCTCCATGCGGTATTCGAGCTTGCCGGCCGCAATCTTTTCAAGGTCCAGAATGTCGTTGACGAGATGGTTGAGGCGGTCGCAATTGCGTTGCGCCATATTCAGCAGAGAAGAAGCTTTCTCGTCATCCTTGAAGCGGCTTTGCAGACGAGCCTTGAGCAGGCTGAGCGAGCCTAGCATGGATGTGAGCGGCGTGCGCAGCTCGTGATTCACGGTGGAGACGAATTCGTCCTTCATCACCTCCATCTGCTTGCGCACGGAGATGTCACGGATCATCAAGCTGAAGAGCGAACCTTCGGATTTTTGCAGATCACTCAAGGTCAGCTCGACGGGAAGACAGTCGTCATTCTTCTTCCGCGCTTCGGCTTCGAAAGTCTCACCGACCAGATGGTCCTCGATGAAGCAGGCGATGCGCCGGACTGCGCCTTCGCGCTCCAAACGCACGCCATCAGGCAGAAGCACCGAGATGTCCTGACCAATGAGCTCGTTCTCATCATAGCCGAACATAACCCGGGCGGCGGGGTTCATGGACTGGATAACGCCATCGGGACGCAACAGGATCAAACCGTCAATAATGTTCTCGAATGTGGTTGCGCTCAGCTCGTTTTGCTTCAGCGCATGGGTCATCTCCACAAACGCGCGCCCCAACTCACCGATCTCGTCATTATTCCTGAAGCCGATTTCGATCGGCTCTCGCGACCGGCCATAGGTCTGGACCGCCTCGGTCAGCTCGCCCAGAGGCCGCGTCAGACTGGTCACGAAAAGCAGGGAGCCGATCGCGGTGAGAACAACCAGACTGATGGCCAACATCATCGATTGCTGACGAATGGCGTAAGCGCCCTCCATCAGGGCGTCGGTGGATTCACCCACAAGAATGCGAAAGGTCAGGCCATCGCCATTGTTTCTTCCCGCTTCCAGCGTGTGGGAAACGAAGGTGTTGCCGTCGACATCCTGGAGCGCTTCCGCATCAAAGCTCAGGAGGTCCGGCGGTGAGAAGTCGGCCTCAAAGTTGAATTCATTTCTGACAACCCCCTCTCCGGGGCGGTAATGGATAAAGTTGTTTGACTCGTCCGTAATATAGACTTCGTAGTCCGGCGCCGCCTCCATCAGGGCTTCTTCGAATATGAGGCGGATGTCGGAATTGATGACGACCATTCCGTACGGCTCACCCTCGGGCGTCTGAACAGAAACGATCGTACGGACAGTCGGCGTCAGGTCCTCGGCCGCTTCACCGAACTCGCGGTTCACGGTAATGGGCGAAGTGTAAACCGCGTTGGCGTCCGCCATCAGCCCCGGTTGAAAATAGAACTCTTGGTCCTTTTGCTGCAGGTCGCCAAAGTCAACAACCTCATAGCCCTCTTCAGTCCGGTTCACCCGGACGATTTCGCGCCCGCCATCCGCTCGACCGATATAGCGAATTTGCGTGTACTCACGCTCAATCTCGAGATGAGACTGAAAGATTTCCGCAAGCCGGGCGCGCCAGATCTCGGTTGTACTGCCATCCAGCGGATCCACGCCGCCATTGGCGCGAGCGCGCATAATACCCTCAATGGGAGGCGTGTTGCGGATGATGAAAGCCTGGTCATTGGCGATCTGGAAGGCGCTTTGAATATGCGCGGCGATGACCCGGGTCTCCGCATGCAGCTCGGCTTTCGCCGCCGTGCGGCTCATCGAACTGGCCTGTATGAAGTTCGCAAATCCAACAACCATCGCGACAGAGACCGTCACGGTGATCACCAGCACCAATATCTTGGTGCGTAGAGAACGGGATGTGAAAATCTGCGTCTCCATGAACGAGGTTATTGAATTGAATCAGACTGAGTAATGCTCCTAAAAATTGTATGAACCATCAAGCCTGTAGTGGGCACCCCTTCCCTCAAGCCCCCAATTGCCTCTATTGCATGGATCAATCAGTCCATACGAACCTGCCTGGTGATCATGACAGACACAGCTTCCGCTGCCGCCTTTCCGTTCAGAGATCGCAATTCGATCGAATCACAAGGCGTAGAGCCTCTTGATCGCCTGCTCGCGATCATGGACAGGCTGCGCGATCCCAGTGGCGGTTGTCCGTGGGATATCGAACAGACGTTCCGCACCATTGCTCCCTACACGATTGAAGAGGCGTATGAAGTGGCGGATGCGATCGAACGTCAGGACATGGCCGAACTCAAGGACGAGCTGGGAGACCTGTTGTTCCAGGTCGTGTTTCACAGCCAGATGGCCCAGGAAGCCGGACTGTTTCGTTTTGAGGATGTCGCCGACGCCATTTCAGACAAGATGCTGCGGCGTCACCCGCACGTTTTTGGAGACGCGGACGCACGCGACGCCCAATCCCAGATTGGCGCCTGGGAAGCCCAGAAGGCCGCCGAGCGTGCGGAAAAAGCCGACCGGGATCCGTCCGTACTCGCCAACCTGCCGGTCGCCCTGCCAGCGCTCTTGCGGGCCGAGAAACTCTCCAAGCGCGCGGCCCGGGTCGGGTTTGACTGGCCCGATACCGACCAGGTTCTTGAGAAGATCGATGAGGAGCTGGCCGAAGTCCGCGAGGCTATCGGGGAAAACGATCCGGCGCATATTCAGGAGGAAATCGGCGATCTGCTCTTCGCGGTGGCGAACCTGGCCCGGAAACTTCAACTTGACCCCGAAACCGCACTGCGCGATGCGAACGCGAAGTTCGAACGCCGCTTCCGGGGCGTTGAATCGCGTCTGACCGAGGCCGGGTCATCCGTTCAGGAAGCGGACTTGGAAGCCATGGAAGAAATGTGGCTGTCCGTGAAAAAAGACGAACGCACCTAATCCGCCAGCGTTTCAATGTCTTCCTGGAGGCCATATCGTTGATGAAAGCGGCCTGCATCCGCTTCACTGAGGCGAACATGGACGCTGACAATACCGGTTTCCGGGTCTGCGGTCTCAGAAATCACCGCGCCATGACGATGAATGAAGGCCAAAGCCTCCGCATCCGAGGGGCCGAACTCCAGGTGCAACGCCACATCGTCAACCGAGAGCGCCAGCTCCACTTGCTCAAGCAAGGTTTCGACACCAGCTCCGGTTACGGCTGAGGTGACAATGCTGACCGGTCCGTTCTCGCGTTTGGGCAGTTTGGCGCGCCAGACCAGCTCTTCATGATCCTCCGCCGACAACTGATCGGCCTTGTTCCAGGCCTCGATCACATGCTGATCCGCTTCGGACCCCGCACCGAGCGCAGCCAGAACGGATTCCACATCCGCCTTGCGGCCCTCATGGTCCGGATCGGCCATATCGCGGACATGGATCAACACATCCGCTTCGATGACTTCTTCCAGGGTCGCGCGGAAGGCGGCGATGAGCTCGGTGGGCAGATCAGTGATGAAGCCCACCGTATCACTCATCAGCACGCGCCGACCTGAAGGCAACTTCACCCCGCGCACAGTCGGGTCCAGCGTTGCAAACGGCATGTCCTTGGCCAGGACCTGCGCATCTGACAGCATATTGAAAAGCGTGGATTTGCCCGCATTGGTGTAGCCGACCAGGGCCACGGTGGGCCACGGCGCGGTCTGGCGCTTCTTGCGGTGAAGCGCGCGCGTACGCTTGACCTCGTCAAGCTCGCGGCGGAGCTTGGCCATCTTATCCGCCAGAATGCGGCGGTCCGTTTCGATCTGTGTTTCCCCCGGGCCGGCCAGGAAGCCGCGCCCGCCGCGTTGGCGCTCAAGGTGGGTCCAGGTGCGCACCAGACGCGACCGCTCATAGGCCAGACGCGCCAGCTCTACCTGCAAGCGCCCTTCGCGGGTTTGCGCGCGCAGGCCGAATATCTCCAGAATCAAGCCGGTTCGGTCGATGACCTTGGCCTGGAGCTTCTTTTCCAGATTACGTTGCTGGATCGGGCTGAGCGCAGCGTCGATGATGACAACCGCAATCTCGGCCTCCTTCACGCGCTCGGCGATCTGCTCGATCTTGCCCGTGCCGAAAAAACCGCTGGCCTCGACCCGACGCAACGGTTCGATGCGCGCTTCGGTGGTGACCAGATCGAGAGCTTCCGCCAGACCGATCGCTTCTTCAAGGCGCGCTTGCGCGCGATTGGCGTCCGTCCCCGGATATTGCGGGGAGAGAACAAGAGCGGTTTGCGGCGCGGGCTTACGGTCGATCAATCCTCGGCGTCTCCTTCGGCCTCGTCCTTGTCGAACAACTGGACGGGCTGGCTGGGCATGATGGTGGAAATGGCGTGCTTGTAGACAAGCTGAATCTGTCCTTCACGACGCAGCAGGACACAAAAGTTGTCAAACCAGGTGACGACGCCCTGAAGTTTTACGCCATTGACCAGAAAGATGGTGAGCGGAGTCTTGCCCTTGCGAACGGTGTTGAGAAAAACGTCCTGCAGGTTTTGTTTCTTATCGTTAGACATTGGCCTTATCGCATTAGAATTCCGGCGCCAGTTGTGCGCCCCCACAATTAGGTAAACATACCTTGGCTCAGCTGCAACATGATTGCCTGTCCGCGCAGCGTCAGTCGCGAGCGAAGATCACATAAAATGCAGCTGCCGCCGCCAGCACTTCAAGCCGGCCCAGAACCATGATGAAGCTTGAAACCGCCAGCGCCATCGGCGGAAGCGCAGCATAATCAACGCCTGCAAGCGGTCCCGCATTCACCAGCGAGGCGGCTGACGCCATCCACGCTTGTTCGAACGACACCCCGCTAGCGCCGATCGCAACCGTCCCCAGTCCGAGGACAGCCGGATAGGCCAGCGCATAGACCCAGACCCCGGCCAGCGCCGAATCACTGACAGGGCGGCCGATGAACCGCGTCCGAACAGCCGCAGACGGATGGCTCAGGCTGGAGAGCTCACCCCCAGCCCGTCTCAACAGCAAGAGGATGCGAGGCATCTTGATGCCGCCGGATGTCGAGATGGTAGACCCGCCCGCCATGGCCACCAGCAACATAAGAGTAAGCGGCAAGGCCGGGACGGCTTGCGTCTGAAAGCCCGCTGTGGTGACGGCGAACACCATGTCCAGCGCGCCAGAGAACACCTGACCCGGATAGCCGCTCACAAGAAAGTACAGGCCTGCGCCCAGCCCCAGGACCAGTATGGCGCGCAATTCGCCGCTTCCGCGACTGATCCGCCGTCGGGAGGCCAGATCATACTGCACCGCCATGTTCCAGGCGCCTGACAGGCAGATCAGCGCCAGAACCGCCTGAGCGGCGGGTGACAACCAGACTTCCATGGCGTCAGAACGGGGCGTCAGACCTGCGGTCGACAACCCTGACAGGGCCAGACACAAACTGTCATAGGGGGCGGCTCCGGTGAGCATGAGCATCAGGAAGCCGACAAGGGTCAGCCCCACATAGATGGCTCCGAAACGACGAAGCGCTCGGCCAAAATTGGTGAAGAGATCGGCGTGCTCGACAGTCAAGAGATAGGTCCGGCGCAACCCCACCCCCCGACGGTCAAGCGCAGCAAAGACCGTAGCCGCCAGAACCAGGCTGCCCAGCCCGCCCAGCCAGGCCAGGACACAGCGCCACAAGGTGATGGAGATACCCGCTTCCTCCGGGGCCAGCGTGATGGCGCCGGTCGTCGTGAGGGCCCCATAGGCTTCAAACACGCCCGTTGAGAACGAGCCAGTCGCCGCGACCAGGGGCGGCGAAGCCAGCAAGGGCGTGAGCAACCAACCAAACAAAGCCAGTCTCAACGCTGCGCTCGCCCCCGCCGGGCTCTGCACCTTCCGGGTGCCAGCCAGCGTCACGCCGCCCAGGAAGACGCCCAGGACCACCGTCACGGTGAACCCGCGCGCCACTTCCGCCTGCCCTTCAAGTCCGGCGAACAGGACAAATGGCGCAGCCGCAGCGCTGATGAACACTGCACACCAGGCCAGGGCGCGGAAAAAGCGGGGTGACCACTTCATCGGCTTAGAAATACTCGAGGCTGACGCGGAACAATTGCTCGACTTTCGGCACCGACGCCTTCAGCGCAAAGAAAATCACACGGTCATTTTCCTGGATGACGACAGAGTCGCGCCGGAAGAACACCTGCTCACCGCGCACCATGGCGCAGATCGCCACCCCGTCCGGCGGCTCCAGCGTGCTCAGATTCTGGCCCACCAGCGGAGACGTGGACAGCGTCACGCCTTCGAGCGCCTCGGCCATGCCATCGCCCATGGTCTGCAGGCCCGTAATGCGACCCCGACGAATATGCTGGAGAATGGTGGAGACGGTCACGGCCCGCGGGTCGATCATCACATCCACATCCAGCGCCTCCTGGACGGGGTGGAAGGCCTGATTGTTCACAAGGCAGAGCGAACGCGCCGCGCCTTCCTTCTTGGCCATGACGCCGCTGAGCAGATTGACCTTGTCGTCATTGGTCAGACACAGGGCGAGCTCTGCATCTTCAACACCTGCCTCACGCAGCACATCGCGGTCCAGGCCATCACCGTGCAGGACCACGGTCCGACGCAAGGCATCCGCCGCGTGTTCCGCCTGGGCCTTATCGCTTTCGATCAAGCGTACGCGAACCCCGCCCACCCGCTCGAGCGCCTTGGCGACATACAGACCGATATTGCCAGCGCCGATGATCACCACCCGCCGGGCGCGCGGTGCGGACCGGCCGAACACATCCAGCGCGCGTTTCACATGTCCTGCCGCCAGGCTGACATAAATGTCGTCGCCCGGCATGAGCGGGTCATCATCCTGCGGAATGAACAGCGTCTGGTCGCGCTGGACCCCGACAATGTCGAAGCCGAGATCAGGGAAAAGCTCGGCCATTTGAGCGCGCGTACTGGCGGCGACGGGGGATTGTTCGTCCACCCTCAGCCCCAACACCTGTACGCGACTGTTGGCGAACGGCGCCGTCGCAAAAGCCCCGGGCGTTTCAAGACGCTGAAGGATGGACCGGCTCACCTCAAGCTCGGGCGAAATGGTCACATCGATGGGCAGCGCGCCTGAGGAGAACAGGTCGCCCCAGCGTTTGTCGAGATAGCTCTGCGCCCTGACCCGCGCGATGCGAGTGGGCGTATCAAAGAGCGAATGCGCCACCTGGCAGGCGACCATATTCGTCTCGTCCGAATAGGTCACCGCCACCAGAAGGTCTGCATCCCGGATCCCTGCCCGGTCCAGGACGTCAGGATGGGAGCCGTGACCGACAACGCCGCGGACATCCAGATCAGTAGTGACCTTGTCGATCAGCTCACGCGACCAGTCCACGACCGTGACCGCATTGCCCTCAGAGGCGAGCTCGCGGGCGATGCCGTAACCCACACGCCCTGCCCCGCACACTACAGCTTTCATGGGATGCTCTCAGCCAGCTTCAGCCGGCGTCCTCTGCGTCGATGTCGTCACTCTTCCGGTTCAGGCTGGCGACACCCAGCGTCTTCAATTTGCGATGAAGGGCGGAGCGCTCCATGCCGATGAAATTCGCCGTTCGAGATATGTTGCCCCCAAACCGGTTGATCTGGGCCTTGAGGTATTCGCGTTCAAAATTCTCACGCGCATCCCGCAAGGGCAAGGCGATCATGCGTTCCGCATCCAGACCGGTTTCGCTGCTCGTCGAGCGTCCAGCGACTTCAGAGGGCAGTGAGTCCAGCGTAACCGGCTCATCAGGGGAGCCGGTCGCCAGGATCAACAGCCGTTCCACGTTGTTGCGAAGCTGGCGCACATTGCCCGGCCAGTCATGGGCCTGCAACGCCGCCATGGCATCCTCGCCAATCTTGCGGGTCGGCAGTCCCGACATGGTGGTCAAACGATCTAGGAAGTGATTGACCAGAAGCGGAATGTCCTCGCGGCGCTGGGAGAGTGACGGCACCTCGAGCGGGACCACGGCGAGGCGATGATAGAGGTCCTCACGGAACAGGCCTTCGGATATCATGCCTTGCAGATCCCGGGCGGTGGAGGACAAGACGCGCACATTGACCTGAACGTCCTGCGCGCCGCCAATGCGACGGAAGCGTTGCTCAACCAGCATACGCAACAGCTTGGCCTGAGTGGCGGCGGGCATGTCGCCGACTTCATCCAGAAACAGCGTCCCGCCATGGGCCTGTTCCAGAAGGCCCACGCGCTCCACACCGCTCTCGGTCTCGGCGCCAAAGAGTTCCGCCTCGACCCGGTCGGGCGCCATCATTGCGGCGGAGACCGGTACGAACGGTCCGTCCGCCCGCATGGAGTGCGCATGGATGAGGCGCGCGATCAGCTCCTTGCCGGATCCGGACGGTCCGGAAATGAGGACTCGCGAATTGGTCGGAGCCACCCGATCCACGGTCTGACGCAATTGCACCGCGACGGCGGACTCCCCGATCAGGTCGTTGTGGACCTCGGACTTGGCGCGAAGCTCGGCGTTTTCACGACGCAGGCGACTTGCTTCAAGCGCACGATCAACAGTTAGCAGCAACTTGTCGGACTTAAAGGGCTTTTCGATAAAATCGTAGGCCCCTTTCCGGATGGCCGCCACCGCCGTTTCGATGGTGCCATGCCCGGAAATCACCACGACGGGCAGATCCGGTGCGACCCGTTTGATCTCCGCCAACAATTCAATACCGTCCAGCCGGCTGCCCTGAAGCCAAACATCCAGCACCGCCAATGCAGGCTTGCGCTGACGGACCGCCTCCAGCGCCGTATCGGAATCGCCAGCGTAACGGGGCTCGTAGCCTTCATCTTCAAGAAGCCCGCCTATGAGCTCCCGAATATCGGCTTCATCATCAACGACAAGAATGTCCAGGGACATGGTGTTCAAGCCTCCGCCTGCACCGGGGTGTCCGGTGCGTCCGTCTCGGGTTCAAGCAAGGGAAAGACCATTCTGACCACAGCGCCTCGCTCCATATCGGGACGGTCATCCAGTTCCAGTCGGCCACCATGGTCCTCCATGATGCGCCGCACGATCGCGAGACCCAGCCCGGTCCCCTTTGCACGTGTCGTCATATAGGGTTCGGTCAGACGCGCCCGGTCGTGAACAGGCCAGCCCAAGCCGTTATCCGTAATCTCGATCATCGCCTGATTGTCATCTGCGCCGACCGATACGGCGATGCGCCCGCCGGCCTTGGCCGCCTCGTCCTCCATACGGGAAGACACGCTCTCCGCCGCATTTTTCAGGACATTCGCCAGGGCCTGGCTGACCAGCCGGGAGTCACACTCGATGGTGATGGGTCCGCCCTGCACCGTCAGAAGCACCTGAATGTCCGGCGACGCCACACGTTGGGCGAACACGCACGAATTGGCGATATCCACGAGGTCGGAGTTTTCCATCTTGGGCGCGGGCATGCGCGCAAATGCGGAGAACTCGTCCACCATGCGGCCGATATCACTGACCTGACGGACAATGGTCTCAACGCATTTGTCGAACGTCTCGAGCCCGTCTTCCTCGATATGCTTGCGATAGCGGCGCTTCAAACGCTCTGCCGACAACTGGATCGGAGTCAGCGGGTTCTTGATCTCATGGGCGATGCGTCGGGCAACATCCCGCCAGGCTGCGCTGCGCTGGGCCGCCACGAGCCGGGACACATCGTCGAACGTGATCACCACGCCGCCATCATCATCCTGGGCCGCCCGAACACTGAGATTGACCGTGGCGCCGCCGTCTTCCGTGATATCAAGCTGGCGTTCCGCAATCTCGTCCGGCCGCCGGTGAACCGCGTGGAACACCTCGGAAAAGGCCGGCAGCACGGCATCGATCATCTCGCCCACCAACGCCCCGGGCTCACGTCCCAGCAGATGAGAGGCGGACCGGTTGACGAGCGAGATACGCCCGTCCGGCTCCATCCCGATCACACCGGCGCTGACGCCGGTCAGAACCGCTTCAATGAAGGCGCGTCGACGTTCGGATTCCGCGTTGGCTTCCAGCAAGGCGCTGCGCTGGCTTTCCAGCTGACGGGTCATGCGATTGAACGCTCGGCTCAGAGCAGCGATCTCGTCATTGTCGCGCGCCACCTGGACCCGTGCGCTCAATTCGCCCCGGCGCACCAGCTCGGCTGCGGCGACGAGACGACTGACCGGCGACACGACCTGGGCGGCCGCACTCAAAGCCAGCCAGACCGCGCCTAGAAACACCAGAATCGCCGCAAGCGCGTACACGAAAAAGAAGCTGATGCGCATCTGCTGTTCGCTGGCGATCGCTTCACGGAAAGAGACGGTCGCCTCTTCCGCCGCGCTCAGCAGGCTGAAATCCACGAAAACCAGAGAATACAGATACGCATCCTCATAGCTGGGCATATGCAGCAGGAGACGCACATAGTCCTGGCCCTCTTCAGGCCGGATCGGATCGGACACGCTCAAATCGCCCTCATTGGCGATCTCGAACATGCGCGGGGACGGCGCGGAAAAGGGCGGCGCATCGTCCGCCTCTTCACTGCGAGACAGGATCGTGGACTGGCTGTCGATGACATAGATCGCCGGGAAGTTTCTCAGCTGCGCCTGGCTGGTGAGATAATCCCCGTAAACGATCCGCTCTTCCTGAAGCCCCTGACGGGCGTCCGGACGCGACAGATCAATCGCCAGTCCCACAAATTGGTTGCCGGTGTCGCGCAGCGCCACTTGCGGCCATTCATTGCCAAGCTCGGCGGTCGTCTCCACGAGAGTCTGCACCCGCTCGGCGAACCAGAACTCCACACCCCGGTTGAGCACCAGCGCCTGAAACCCCGCCATCAGGACCGCTGGCACCACGGCGGCCACGGCGAACAGGGTAATGAAGCGCACCTGGAGACGCGGCGTTGCGGAGGCCGCATTCTTGCCGCCCCTGAGCTGCTCCATCACGCGGCGATAGACGGCAATGGCCAGAATGCCGAGCAAGCCGGCCACAGCGCACATCAGGGTAATGAAGCCGGCTCCGCCAGGACCGAACCAGCCTTCATTGAAGACTGAAAGCAGAGCGAGCAAGACCACGCCGAGCGCCGCAATCGCGAAGCCAAGCAAAAACAAGGTCGATTGTCGCCAAGCTGAATTGCCCGCAAACTGTGGCAAGTTGCGCGTCTCCTCGCGTCCCCTCAGACTCAGCTTGGCCTATATGTGACGAAAATTCAACGGGTGTGACTTCTAGGTCTCATCCTGATCCACATCGAGCGCCGCAAGCCTGCGTGTCAATGTATTTCGGTTAAGTCCCAGCAGCTTGGCGGCATCTTGCCTGACACCATTGGTGCACTCGAGCGCCGCGGAGAAGAGACCGCGGTCCACGGCGAGCTGGGCTTTGTCACCTATATCGGACACACCCTGCGCCTGACACTCGCCAAAGAATCGGGCCGCTGCTTCGGACAGATCCGCCCCCGCATCGCGGCCTGTGAACTCATGGATCGCGGCTTCAATTTCATCAGTGCGCAACGGCCCGCGCGCGCCTTGCATGCTCAGATGGAGCGCCACGCGTTTCAGCTCGAGCACCTCGCCGGCCCAAACCTGGTTGTTGATATACTGGCGAACAGTTTCGTCCATTTCCCGCGCTGGGCTCTGCTCAGCCAGAAAGTGGGCGAAAAGCAGGGCCCGATCCTCGCCGCGCTCCCTGAGCGGGGGCAATTGAACGCGCCCTACCGCCAGATGCGACAGCAAGGCGGGCTGTAGATTGCGGGCTATATCCGCCGTTGCAGTCGCCAAAATGCGTGGCGTATCACCACGTGGCGTTTCCAGAGCTTCAAGAACCCAGTCCTGGGTCTCCCCATCCCAGGCGTCAGCGCGGCGCAGGATCAGCGCTCCGCCCGCGGCCGATTCCAGCAAAGCTGCGCCTTCACGCCGCATTCGCGCCGGGCCCGCTTCGATCACAGGTCCGACAACACCGGACTCAGAGACCAATACGCGGGCGCAATGCGTGCGGCCGCTGCCTTCTGGCCCGGTGAACAGCACGGGCGACATCGTGCGCGCCAAACGCCCCAGCGCGCGAAAGGCTTCCTGCATGGCTGGGGACCGCCCCACCAGACCGCCGAAACCGGGTGAAGCCGGTTGCGCCGCACTGGGCGCCAAATCTTCGAGCGATCGTTTAATGACGGCAACCATATCATTGAGATCAAAGGGTTTTGGCAAGTACTCGAACACGCCTGCCTTGCCAGCCTCGATCGCAGTTCTCGCGGTCGTCTGAGCGCTCATGATGATAACGGGAATGTCTGGCCGGACACGGCTCACTTCATCCAGGCGATCCAGAAAGCTTTCGCGCCCAAGCAATACATCAGCAAGCAGCACATCGACTTCACGCCGGACGAGACGTTCAAGCGCTGCATCAGCAGAGGCTGTGGCGCGCACTTCAAAGCCCGCACGGGACAGGGCTTTCGCGATAACGAGACGCAGGGATTCGTCGTCTTCAAGAATCAGGACCCGGTGAGCCATCATCCGTCCTTACGCTCTATGGGAAGATAGAAATGAAACACGGTCCGGCCGGGCCTTGTATCGAACTCAACACCGCCATTGAGGAGGTCCGCCACACGGCTGACAAGCGCGAGGCCCAGCCCTTCGCCCGCCGGCTTGCCGGTCACGAAGGGATTGAAGATGGCGTCTCTCAGGGCGTCTTCGACACCGGGGCCATCATCTTCGATGGCGATTTCCAAGCGCGCATCCGGTGCAGGGCCTCCGGGCAAGGGTTGCCTGTATCGGGTGTAGACCTTGACCCGTCCACCGCCCTGGCTGGCAGCCTCTCCTGCATTGATCAGCAAGTTCAACACGGCCTGTGACACCAGGTCCCGATCAGCCCAGGCATCGGGCAAGGACGGATCGAAGTATTCGAGCCAGACCACATCGGGCGCAGCCGAGGCGCGCGCCGAGCGCACCGCCTCACGCACCAGGGCATGCAGATTGACCTGGCCTTGTCGTGGCGGACCGATATCGCCTACCCGGCTCCAGCGCTCGGCGATGCGCCGCGCCCGATCCAGTTCGTTGATGATCAGAACCGCAAGCTCGCGGCTCTCCTCGTCTTCCCCCTGAGCGATCAGCTGAGCCGCTCCCCGTGCGCCAGCCATGGGGTTTTTCAATTCATGCGACAGCATCATGCCAAAGCCGGCCGCAGCATTGGCGGCGATTTCGCTATGAACTCCGCCGCCGGATTCGGGCCATGGGCGCAAGCATACGCACACGCCTGCATCATCAGGCGTAGCGTCAACGGACAGGCGCAAGGCTCGTCCCTCCATGCCAACGGGCAAATCATGACCATAGACCGAACGGTTTTCGGTCAGCGCGCGCTGCGCCAGTTCGGACGCGGCCCGGCCGACAGGACCAGCTTCCTGAAGCGTTTTACCCAAAAGTCGGTGGGAGGATTGGCCAAAAAGCGTCTCGGCGCGCAAATTGGCGAAGATGATGGCTCCCGTCATGTCCAGCAGCACGAGTGCAACCGGCGCAGCTTCGGCGGCCCGTTCGGCCAGTGAAATATGCTGCTCGTTCAAGCCGCTTGCGCTCCTACAGTGTTGGCGAACGCCATCAGCGCATCGCGCGCTTCCGCTTCAGTCTGAGCGCGGCACAATCGGCCACGCCATTGCTTGGCGACTTCAGGATCGCGCAAGGCCCAGTCTGCAAAACTCGCAAAATGCTTGCGCATGGTTCGAACACCCAGATGTTCGCCATACAGCTGGACGCTGTCTGACAAGGCTTCTGAGAGCGCCCGCGCACCCGTTTCGAGATCGGGTTCGGCAAACGCCGCCCCTTCACACAATACATCCGCGATCACGCCGGGCAGCCAGGGCCGCCCTTGTGACGCGCGCCCCACCATGACGCCGTCTGCGCCTGACAGCCGCAACGCATCCCGGGCCTGCTCTGGGGTTTCTATATCGCCATTGACCACCACAGGAATGGAGACGGCCTCTTTCACACGTGACACGGCGGACCAGTCCGCCTTGTCCTTGTAAAACTGCTGGCGTGTGCGCCCATGAACCGTGACCATTGTCACGCCAGCGTCTTGCGCCCTGCGAGCGAGCTCCGGCGCATTCAAGCTGTCATGGTCCCATCCCAGGCGCATCTTCAACGTGACGGGAACCGACACGGCCTTCACTGTCGCTTCAATCAGGGTCAGCGCGTGATCAAGATCGCGCATCAATGCCGACCCGCTGAGTCCACGGGTCACCTGACGCGCCGGGCACCCCATATTTATATCGATGATGTCAGCGTCGGCCTCTTGCGCCAATTGCGCACCGACATCCATCCAATGCGCTTCCCGGCCGGCCAGCTGAATGACATGCGGACCGCAATCCCCGTCGGCCCGCATGCGACGGATAACATCCTCCCGGCCCTGAGCCAGGGTTTCGCACGCCACCATTTCACTGACGACCAGACCCGCACCGAACTTGAACGCCTGTTTGCGGATCGGCCAGTCCGTAACGCCCGACATGGGCGCCAGCAAGACAGGTCGATCAACATGGATCGGACCAATGTCGAAACCGGATAGCGAGGTGTGCGAAACAGTCATGTCATTCAAATACCGCGTCTGGACCTGTTCATAAAGACACCCTTACGCTATCGCAGCATGGACCATGATCCGAGGAGCACAATGGGCTATTCAGCATGCATCGTCGCCGCCGGTGGCGGGGAACGCGCGGGTGGCGGCACGCCCAAACAATTCCGCACGCTCGCGGGGCGAGCCATGCTGAGTTGGAGTGTGGAGCGTTTTGCGAACGACCCTGCGTGCGAACAGATCATAATCGCCCATGCCGCCGATCAGGCCCGTGATGTGGAGACCTGCCTGAAGGGCGTCCAGGTCGACCTGGTCCAAGGAGGTGAGAGCCGCACCGCATCTGTGCGAAACGCGCTGGCCCTTGCACACTGTGACCACGTGCTGATTCATGACGCCGCCCGCCCTCTTCTGACGCAAGGCCTTATAGACAGGTTGCGAGACGCGCTTTCATCCCATGACGGCGCCGCGCCGGCTCTGGCGGTCTCCGACGCTCTGGCGCGTGAGGATGAAGCAGGAGTGACGCCTGTCAGTCGCGACGCGCTGTTTCGCATCCAGACGCCTCAGGCGTTCAGAACAGAGCCGTTGCGCGAAGCATTTGCGAACGCACAGACTGATTTTCCCGACGAGGTCTCCCTGGCGCGCGCCCAGGGGTTGGATGTCGTGCTGACACAGGGTGAAGAGGCGAATTTCAAGGTGACCTATCCACAGGATTTCGAACGCGCCGAACAGCTTCTGGCCTTACCGGCTTCACAGACGCCTTCAGTCGCGGTCGTGACCGGCATGGGATATGACGTGCACCGCATGGAGGCAGGCGACGGCGTCCATCTTTGCGGCGTGTTCATTGAGTGCCCCTACCATCTGATCGGCCATTCGGACGCCGATGCAGGCCTTCACGCCATCACCGACGCGCTGCTGGGCGCATCCGGTCTGGGCGATATCGGCGATCATTTCCCACCCAGTGATGATCAATGGAAAGGCGCGGATTCTGCAATGTTTCTGAAGCATGCTGTCAAGATCGCACGCGACGCAGGCGTCAGGCCTGTCCATGTGGACGTCACTCTGATCTGTGAGCGTCCCAAGATCGGCCCTCACAAAGTCAACATGAAACACCGCATCGCCGAGATCATGGACCTTGATCCGCGGCGCGTGAACATCAAGGCGACGACGACCGAGAAGCTGGGTTTCACCGGACGGGGTGAAGGCCTGGCCGCAGAAGCAATCGTAACAGGAGCCCTGTCGTGAGCCCGACCCGAAACTACGCCCGACAGGTCATCGAGCTGGCCCGGACACGCGGCGTCATGATCGCCACGGCGGAATCGTGCACCGGCGGCTTGATTGCAGGGGCTCTGACCGACATCGCCGGCTCTTCCGCTGTCGTGGATCGCGGCTTCATCACCTATTCGAACGCCGCCAAGATGGAGATGCTGGAGGTTCCGCCCGAAACGCTCCATGCGCATGGCGCAGTCTCTCGACAGACGGCCATGGCCATGGCGCAAGGCGCACTCACGCACAGCCAGGCTGATCTTACGGTGTCTGTAACCGGTGTGGCCGGCCCTGGCGGGGGCAGCGTCGACAAACCGGTCGGGCTTGTCTGGTTTGGGCTCGCCCAGTCCGGCAAACCTGTTCGGGCCACAAGCCGAAAATTCGGGAATGTCGGCCGTGAACGAGTCCGTGAGCTCACAGTAGAACAGGCGCTCAAGCTCTTGATCGGCGCGCTATCCTGAAACGCCTGAGGGCTCAGGGATCGCCTCAAGCGCCGGGCTCAGATCAAATTCCGGCTCTCCAACCATGTCATACCGGTTGGCCGCCTCGTCCTCGAACGCACTGATCAGATAACGGATCGCGCGGGTCCGGTTGCCGTCCAGCAGCATTTGCAGGACGGGGTTCTTGAAACCGTACCGGATCCAGAAGTCTACCAGCGTGGAGCCATCCTCCAGCTCGTGAAAGCGCCAGTGATTGGCCAGCTCGTGGAAAGGCCCTGACAGGTAGGTCACGTCGATGGTGCGGGCGGCGCGATCAAGCTTCACCCGCGTCGTGAAGCCCTCGCGAACGAATTTGAACCGAACGCGCGCTTCGGCGTCGAGCTCTCCCACCCCATCCTTGACGCTGTCACGGGTGACCCGCATGGCGGTGATGGGCTTGATGAAGTCAGGATAGCGGCGCACGCCGCTGACCAGTTCAAAGAGATCATCGGGTCGGTAGCGCAAGCGCATCCGTTCGACGTGTTCGGCGCTCATGAAACTCTCTAGACAGTTTTACCCGACGCCAGCGCGGCTTCGCGCGCGGCGCGCATCCGCTCGAAATCGTCTCCGGCATGATAGCTGGAACGCGTGAGCGGGCTGGCGGACACCATCAAGAAGCCCTTGGCTCGAGCGATGGTCTCATAGCTCTTGAACTCTTCAGGCGTGACGTAGCGATCCACGGCCGCATGCTTGCGGGTCGGCTGGAGATACTGGCCAATGGTCAGGAAATCGATGCCCGCCGAGCGCATGTCATCCATCACCTGCATGACCTCTTCCTTGGTTTCGCCCAGGCCGACCATGATTCCCGATTTGGTGAACTGGCTGGGATCGCGTTCCTTCACCCGCTCCAGCAAACGCAGCGAGTGGTAATAGCGCGCGCCCGGACGAATGCCGAGATACAGCCGCGGCACGGTTTCAAGATTGTGATTGAAAACGTCCGGCTTGGCGTCGATGACGACCTCGGCTGCGCCTGACTTGCGCAAGAAGTCCGGTGTCAGAATCTCGATCGTGGTGCCCGGCGCGGCTTCGCGGATCGCCCGGATCACCTGGGCGAAATGCTCCGCCCCTCCATCAGGCAGGTCATCGCGATCTACAGAGGTGATGACGACGTGCTTGAGCTCCATGGTGGCGGTCGCTTCGGCCACCCGGCGCGGCTCATCGGTATCGAGCACATCCGGCAACCCCGTCTTCACATTGCAGAAGCTGCAAGCGCGGGTGCAGGTCTCGCCGAGGATCATGAAGGTCGCATGTTTCTGCGACCAGCATTCGCCGATATTGGGGCAGCCCGCCTCCTCGCACACCGTGACGAGGTTGTTTTCCTTGACCACATTCCGGGTCTCTGAAAACACGCCACCCGTAGGCGCTTTAACGCGAATCCAGTCCGGCTTGCGCAGGACAGGCGTATCCGGACGCTTTTGCTTTTCCGGATGGCGCGCGGCGCGAGCGTCGTGCGCGGCGGAGCGGGGGGAAGAGATCAGGTTGACCATACGCCCCAAATAAGCCTCCCGGCCCGTTCCATCAAGCGTCGTAACAGCGCAGCACACCATTTAATTAGATATTTCTCGAATTATTTGCTTGCCGTCAATTCGACGATTAGCTAATCATCTACTCATGAGCAACGTATTCAAAGCCCTCTCCGACCCGACGCGGCGACGCGTTCTGGAACTCTTACGGGAGCGTCCCATGACGGCTGGCGAGCTGGCGGCGGAGTTCGACGTCTCCAAGCCGACCATGTCCGCCCACTTCACCGTTCTCAAGGACGCCAATCTTGTTGACGCCACCAAAGCCGGAAAGACCGTCACCTATCGCATCAAGCTAAGCGTGCTTGAAGACGCGCTTCTGGGCTTTGCGAAGACCTTTGGTCTGGGTGACAGCAACTCCGAAAACGCAAAGGACACAGACCATGGCGCAAACTAAAGCCCCATTTCTCTCAACCGCCGCCATTCTGGCCCTGGCGTTACCCCTGGCAGTCATCATGGCGGTGCGCGAACCCGACGCAGCCTGGATGTTTATCCTCGCCGCAGTGTTCATGCCCATCGCATGGCTTGTCGTCGAAACCCTGAAATTCAGCAATCAGGAGACAAAACCTGCACTGGAGGATCGCATTACCCTGCGGCAGTCCGTTCGATCCGCCGGATTGTTGATCCTGATACCGCTTGGACTGACGGTGTTGTTCACCTCCGGGTTTGACTGGATCAATGACGCTTGGGAAACGCGTATCCTGGGATGCGCCTTCGGTCTGGCCCTCATTGTCATCGCCAACGCCATACCCAAACGCCCGACCTCACTGAGCCAGGGCGGCGCCTCACTGGCGGAACGGCAGGCCATTGCGCGCTTTTCCGGGCGCACCCTGATGATTACCGGCGCGATCTATATTCTGGCGGCCTTCGTCACACCGAACGACCTGGCTGGATTCGTGTTGAGCGCCATCGCCATCATTGGATCGCTTCTGGTGGTTGGTCGTTGCCTGTTCGCGATGACCCGCGCCAAGTCCCAAGCCTGACGCCTCGATAAGGACCGGTGCGCAAACCGCGCGCCGGTCTCCCCTGACAACAGACACGGCTCAACAGCGGCTCGCCGCTGAACGATAGAGCTGTGTCCGGATTTGACCTCTGAAGAAAGGGTCTCCCCATGACACGACGCCTATCCCCGCTTTTTACAGTTGTAGCAGGCGGCTTCCTCGTCCTGCTGGTCACTCTAATGGCATCCGCGCAGTCAGCTGATGACCGGATGGGCGCCTGGCTGGCGACGCTTGAAACGCCAGCTGGCAATCTGCGCCTATTGGTGACGGTCACGTATGACGAAGCCGGTGAGCAGACCGCAATCCTGGAAAGTCTCGACCAAGCGCCGGGACAGGACATCCCGATAACGTCGGTCATGATTGATGAAGACCAATTCGCGTTCTCGATCGCCGCAATCGGCGCAACGTTCGAAGGCGCGTGGAACCCACAGACACAAGGTTACGAGGGCGTCTTCCGCCAGGGCATGGAGATACCGACCCGCTTCTCCCGGCCAGACCAGTCCCAAGCCCTCTTCGTCCCGGAGCTGAATGGCGTCTGGGAAGGCGCGCTCCAACGTGAAGACACCCGACTTGAATTCAC
This sequence comes from Oceanicaulis sp. MMSF_3324, assembly GCF_030733545.1. Lineage (GTDB taxonomy): Bacteria > Pseudomonadota > Alphaproteobacteria > Caulobacterales > Maricaulaceae > Oceanicaulis. The sequence goes on along the minus strand of NZ_JASHIU010000006.1, from coordinate 94,249 downwards.
TTTGGAAGCTCAAAGCGGTGAGACCGGAACCAGCCTGGTTCTGAACTCCGTCACCCAGGGCGCTTATGGCATCCCGATTACGGGTCTGCGCCAGTCGGGCGATGGTTATGCGTTCAACATCCCGGCCGCCAATGTCACGTATGAATTTGATATTGCCGGAGACACGCTGGTCGGTGTCTGGACGCGCCCGGGCTTTGACGACGCCAATGTGCGCTTTGAGCGCGTGTCTGATGAAGTGACAGGACCGAACCGCCCTCAGACGCCGCAACCGCCCTTCTCTTACACCGAACACGAAGTCCGCATCGACAACCCGGACGTCGAGGGCGTCACTCTGGCGGGCACGCTGACACTGCCGGAAGGTCGTGGCCCCTTCCCCGGCGTGATCCTGATCTCGGGTTCCGGACCGCAAGACCGGAACGAAAGCGTCTGGACCCACCAGCCTTTCGCGGTCCTGGCAGATTATCTGACCCGGCAAGGCATAGCCGTGCTGCGCTATGATGACCGGGGATTCGCTGAATCCACAGGGGATTTCGCCAGCGCGACCTCGTTCGACTTTGCGTCGGACGTTCAGGCGATCGTCAACTGGATGATGGCGCATGACAGCGTTTCCGCGGTCGGCCTGGCCGGGCACAGCGAAGGCGGCCTGATCGCTCCGATCGTTGCCGCACAGTCTCCAGACACGGCCTTTGTTGTTCTGCTGGCCGGACCGGGCACGCCGGGACACCAATTCATTCCCGACCAGATCATCGCGAACTCCGCCGCCATGGGCGCAGATCCGGACCTGACCGAGCAGCGCGTCGAGATCATGCAGTCCCTGATCGACATCGTCCGCAATGCGCGTGACGTAGACAGCGCCGCAGCCGCCTTGGACGGCATGCTGACCGAAGAGCGGCTCGCCACGCTCGAAGTCCCCGCGGACCAGAAAGAGACCTTCATCGGTTCGATGACCCGAGACTGGTACCGGACACTTGTCAATTACGATCCGGCGGACTGGATCCCGGCCATGGACCAGCCCGTCCTGGCGCTGCAGGGCACGCTGGATCTTCAGATCGTGGCCGAGCCCAATGTGGCGGGACTGGAGACGCTGCTCGCCAACAATCCTGACCATGACATCGTGGTTCTAGAAGGGCGCAACCATCTGTTCCAGCAAGCCGAAACCGGTCTGATCTCGGAATACGCCCAGATCGAGGAAACCATGGATCCTCAGGTGATGGCGATCATGGCGGACTGGATCAATGCGCGCTTCGGCGCAGAGCGCTAGAAACGCGCCCGACCCGGCGTACGGGAGTCCGGTCCCTGGGTCAGGGACTGGACGTCCTCGCCCTGGCGCACATTGGTGAGGTTGGACTGGCTGGGCAGGAAGTCGACAAGCAAACGATTGTCGATGATCACCGCGTTGCCCGGCTCTGGCGCTTCCCCCACAAAGTAGAAGAAGGTGAACTCGCCATCAGGTTCCGCCCCGACAAAACGCAGCGGCACAGGCCCCTCGCCTTCCACACGCAGGGAAAAGCGCGCTGCCGCATAAGCGCCCAAGCGCAGTAGCCCCTCGCGGGTCTCATACAGCTCGGTATCGTCAATGGCGTTGAACCCGATCGCCGGATAGAGGTCATGCGTGAACAGGCGGTGGACCACTTCGAGCTCACCGGTCGTTTCGTTGACGGAAATATCCGTCAAACCAGCATGAAGCCGGTGGGCGTAAGCGGCGCTGGCCGCTGCGCACAGCGCAACGGCCAGAACCAGGGTGCGAAGAACGCTACGACCCATTACTGGTCCCGCGTCTCGATGCTGTCGCGTTCAACACGCAGATCCATGTCATCCATCAAGGACGAAGAACCCGAAGACCGACGATAGACTTCCAGTCGGCTGGGCTGGATTTGCGGCGGATAATAATTGTCCGTGCGGTCTGCATCGGCTGTTTCCAGATGCGGATCGAGCTCCACTGAAACAACCTCGCGATCCGAGATATAGCGCCAGATCGCGGACTCCGGATTGAAACGCCAGATCTCGGCGGGGATGCGTACTTCGTCCGTGCCGCCATCGGCGAAGGTAAACTCCAGGATGACCGGCATGACGACGCCGCCCTGGTTTTCCAGATTCACGAAGTAGACATAGCCGTCAAAATCGAGCGCCGCCTCTTCATACGGCTCCAGATCGCCATCACGCAGGCCTTCATAGGTCTCACGCTGACGATTGGTGACGATGTAGGGGTCATTCTCCGAGTAGAAATCCCGCACTTCGGGGTTCTCGTCCTCATAGAAGCCGAGCCCTTCATCGATATTGTTCTGGAGCGTGGTGGAATTTGACGTCTCGGCGTCGCGTTGACGCTCGAGATCGTTTTCGATCTCCGGGTTCTCGGTGTTCACCGTGCCCTCGGTCACCGAGGTGATGGCGATATCCACATGGTCGGTGGAGTAGAACCAGCCACGCCAGAACCAATCGAGATCCACGCCCGAGCTCTCTTCCATGGTGCGGAAGAAGTCATACGGCGTCGGACGCTTGAAGCGCCAGCGTTCGGAGTATTCCTGGAAGGCCCGATCGAACAGTTCCCGGCCCAGCACCGTTTCACGCAGCACCACCAGAGCCGTCGCCGGCTTGCCATAGGCGTTGTTGCCGAACTGCGGAATGGAATCGGACTGGGTCATGATCGGCACCTGGTTGGTGGAGACCATGTAGTTCGCAATCAGATCCGGATCGCCACGACGCACGGGATAGTCTTCCGACCAGCGACGCTCCGCCTGGAATTGCAGGAAGGTGTTGAGCCCTTCATCCATCCAGGTCCACTGACGCTCATCGGAATTGACCACCATCGGGAAATAGATGTGGCCGATCTCGTGGATGATCACGCCGATCAGGCCATGCTTGGCGCGACGCGAATAGGTCAGCTCGCCATCTTCGCCGATCACCGGACGGCCATAGCTGGCGCCATTGAAGGTGATCATCGGATATTCCATGCCGCCCTGCGGCCCCGAAATCGACTGGGCCGTGGGATAGGGGTACGGGAAGGAAAACTCGTTGTAGACGTCGATCGTGTGTTCGATGGCGCGCGTGGAATAGGTGGACCAGAGCGGCTCGGCTTCATTGGGGTAGAAGCTCATCGCCATGACGCGATCGGGAGCCTGTCCACCGCCATCCTGTTCGACGCCCACCGCGTCCCAGATGAACTTGCGCGACGTCGCCCAGGCGAAGTCCCGCACATTCTCGGCGCTGAACTCCCAGGTCGCTGTGGAACGGGAGCCGCGGCGCTCATTGGCGCGCGCTTCATCCGGCGTGATGATGAACACCGGTTCCTCGGCGGTTTCCGCCTCTTCCAGACGCTCGCGCTGGGCTTCGGTCAGGACGGTCTCCGGGTTCTGCAGCTCACCGGTCGCCGCCACCACGAAATCCTGCGGCACGGTGATGGAGACATCATAGTCGCCGAATTCCAGCGTAAACTCACCACGCCCCAGGAAGGCCTTGTTGTGCCAGCCTTCATAGTCAGAGAAGGCCGCCGCGCGCGGGAACCACTGCGCCATCTGATAGATGCAGTCGCCACCCTCGCCGTCTTCTTCAAAGCACTCCCAACCTGAGCGCCCTCCGATCACCGCGGTTTCAATCAGGACATGGTCCCAGTTGATGGTGAAGGTGACCGAATCCCCGGTCTCAAGGTCTTCCGGCAGGTCGATGCGCATCAGCGTATCGACAACGGTGTAATCGAGCGCCGAACCGTCTTCGAGCGTGACGGAATCCACATCAAAGCCGAGCCCGTCTTCTTCCAGACGACGGGCGCGATTGAGCGTGCTCGCCGAGACCCCTTCAACAGAGGCCGCCGCGCCGGTGCGTGAGTTGGCGCGCGAGGCGCCGCCCACGGTTTCGGTCATCACTGCGATGGAATCCGGACGGAACCGATTCTGGTCCATCAGGAACCACAGATAGCCCAGGGTATCGGGCGCATTGTTGGTGTAGGTGACCGTGGCGGAGCCGGTCAGGACCTTGGAGTCCTCGTCAAAAGCCACGTCGATGTCGTAATCGACTTCCTGCTGCCAGTAATCCGGACCCGGCGCGCCCGTGGCGCGGCGTTCACGGTTGGGCGTCGGCCAATCCTCGTCTTCCAGCTGGCGAAAGGCGTCCCGCCAGTCATTGGTGGTTTGACGGATAGGATCAGCGAAGCTGGGCGCACTGACCACCAGTGCGACTCCAGCCGCCAAGGCGACTTTGAACAAGGACATGAGCGCTCCCCCGATTGAAGCATGTCTGCGGTTCTGAGACCGCTTACGAACAAAAAAATCCCGGCCAACCTACTCGGTCGACCGGGATTGTAACAGGGTAACGCTGTACTTATTTCATTACACGGCGTCCATGTTCGGCTGCGGTTTGGTCCGCGTAAACAGGGCGATAGTCCAGGCGCCCAGGCCGATACAGAACACGATCATGCTGATCGCCCAGCCGATGAACGGGATCACGGAGATCAGGCCGATCACCAGCAACGCCGCCAGCATGGAGCCTGCGCGCAGGCCGAAGCCCGCCGGCTCACCGGTCCGGTTCATCACCAGATCGCCAATCGCAATGCCGCCGAAAGCAAAGGCTAGGAACATGAAAATCGGAGTAGCCAGCCCCAACAAGATTGCCAGAGGGATTCCGATAACCGTAACGGCAAGCAAGACCATAAGCGTCGGTATCAGGATAGGCATCATAGCCAGCACCACAAGACCGAGCAGGCCCGACACCCAGGGCTGACGACGAAAAGCGCTCGCAATGCTGGCCACGCCTTTGGGGCTCGCCAGAGAGACCAAGAGGCCCAGCAGGAAGGCGCTGGCGGTGAACACGCCGCCAAAAGCCCAGGGCGACGGCGCAAAACCGAAATCATCAATGCCGATATTCACGTTCGGATGATCAAAGTCGGAATTGTCGTCAAATTCATATTGCTGATAGTCCAGCTCGCCGATCTGAGCGCCCTCCGCCACTGATGGCGGCTTGGGCGAGCGCACGGTGATCGGGCCGGTCAGCACAGCGCCGCTCTCGATCACGACGTCACGGGCGCGAATGTCCAACGGCCCCTCGATGGTGCCAGAGATGACCACGTCACGGGCGTGGATTTCAGCGCCCCGCTCCAGACGGCCTTCCATGTAGAGCTCGCGCGCGCCGATCTCGGTCTCGCCCGAAACAATGGCGTCCGCGGTGATGATCACGGTGGCGCCCGCCAGAGCGGCGTTCCCCGCGACAGTGCCATTCAACGTCAGATCAGCGCCGGCGGCGTCCAGATCATCAAAGATGTCTGCGCCCACACGGATATCCGCGCCGGCCAGGCCAACCTCGCCGTCCACAGCGCCGTCGAGTTCAATATCGGCCGCCACGATCTGCACTTCGCCATCGACAGTGACGTTCATGCGCACATCGGCCGCAAACACCGTCAGATCGCCGCCGACCCGGCCTTCGCCGATCACGTCCGCCGCCAGTACGAGAACATCATCATTCTCATCCAGAGACAGGTTGAGATCGCCGCCGATATACTGTCCGGCATGGGCTGCGCCGCTCGCCGCGCCGCACAGGAACCCGGCGACCAGCAGGGAACCCATATATTTTTTCAGAGACTTGAGCATCAAACCTCTCCTTTATGATGTGCGTTCGCAACGCTGGCCATTGCGGGCCGTGAAAGTGATGTCCTGCGCCCGAGCGCCGTTGAGCAGCTCCGGCGGCGAGTCCGCCATGACCTCGAGCGGGCCATTGACCTGACCGCGGATGACGACGCGACGCGCGCAAATCGTTCCGCCCACGGAATCGCCATTGAGCTCGACCAGCCCGTCTTCGGCAGACAAGCGCCCGCGTCCGGGATCCACATTCAGAACCATGGGGACAGCGAGATCGCCGTTCAGCCAGGCTGTGCGCGCACTCAGGTCAAGCTGACCGTCGACTTGCCCGTCCAGCTCAAAATCGGCGGCGTTCACATACATGTCGCCGTCAACCTGCGCGTTGCGGGCCAGCTTGAGGTCTGCAGCCGAGATTTCAATGTCAGCAAAAGCGCCTGACAGTTCCGCATCGGCGACCTGTGCACTGAAACGGCCACTGACCCGACCATCAAAGTGCAAATCCGCCGCCCGGATTTCAGCGGCCTGGCCAATGCTGCCCCGCCAGCTGACATCAGACGCGGTCAACGTAACCGGCCCGTCGACATCGCCTGAGAAGGAGATGTCGGCCGCCGTAACCGAGACCGCGCCAGCATGAAACTCGCGCGCAATGAACTCGGCTGCGCTGACCCGCAACCGGCCGGCGACCTCGCCGGACACGCGCACATCCGCGCCTGTCAGGCGAAAGTCGCCCGCTTCGTCCAGAACCGCCGTGAAATCGCCGCCCTGCAGGCTCTGCTGGCTGCTTGTGGCGTAGGCGGGCGAACTGACCGTAACGTCGATGCAGCCGGTCAGCGCCAGAACGCTGGCGACCGCAGTGGTGAGAAGGAGACGTGTCATTTCGGGTTCCCCGATATTTCTTATATGACCAACCTTATCGAAACTCGATAACATATCGAAACTCGATAACAAAGCGATTTTTTTCGAAAAACGATAAATTTTTATCATGGCCCGTGAAATTTCAGGCCTGAAACCCAAAAGGCGGCCCACACTGTGGACCGCCCTGTGAGGCGCTTATTGCGTGAACCATTGCCTCAGTCAGGCCGCAATTCATCAATCACCGAGGCGTCGACCCACATGATATCGACGTTCGGCAACCCCGCTTGCTCTCCCTCGGACACCATGCGGTGAAAAAACAGGTATCTTCCATCTGGAGAAACGCTTGCAGAGGCTTCCCATGCCTGGGTGTTGACGGGGGCGCCCAGATTGATGGCCTCGCCCCATTCTCCGTCTGACTGCCTGAAGCTCACATAGATGTCTGAGTGCCCCTCACCGTGCTCCCTTCTGCCATCGAAAAGGATGTAGGACTCATCAGGCGCTATGAAGGGGTGAGCGTTGAACCGCCCCGTATTGATAGCGGGTCCCAAAGGCACGGGCGTCTGGCGCTCGCCATCAACCAACCGTGATATTCTTATGAGACCGTCCCCGTCAGATGATCCGATCTCGTCGAAAATGTAAGTGCCTGACCGCGAGGCAGTCAGCCTCATGATGGCATAGTCCTCAAAATGGGCTCCGAGCGTCTGTATGTCTGACCAGCCCGACTCTTTACGCGTCATAAAGCGCCGACCCAGATGCAATGTCTCACCATCGGGAGAAACAAAGGGTTGCCCCACACGTGCTGAAATCACTTCAGGCGTCCACCCCTCGGGCCCCGGTCGCACAACAACGAAGTTCTGCCCTTCTCCGTCCTCTCGGCCTTGTATGAAATAAAACGCGTCCATATCAGGAGATATCGTCACGCCATATTCGTAGCCGGGTGAAGAGACCAGGCCCGGCGCGAAAGCAACAGGTTCGGCGCCCGGCGGCTCCTGCCCCAGATATGGCTCAAACGGTGTATCTGGAACCAGAGCCTGGCTCGGCCCGGTGAGAAAAGCCAACAGCAAGGCAAGGCGCAAAGCCGAGCAGTTCATCTTTGTTCTCCGAGTGCTGCGCAGTCAACGCATCACTCTTAGGCGGGGCTACAATCATAGCGAACTAAATTCGGATTTAGGTTTCAAACACAAAGGGCGACCCGCAATGCGAGCCGCCCTGTCCTTCAAGACTGCCTGTTTAGATTAGAACTCGCGGCAGCCCTCTCCATTGCGGGGCTCATAGACCACCATGTCCGCACTCAGGCCTGATGGCAGATCCGGCATGGAATCCGCCCTCACCCGCAAGACATCGCCCAATGAGGCGCCGCGCGCGATGATCACTTCATGGGCGCACACATCACCGCCCGCCGCCAGATGACCTTCCAGGATCAGACGTGACCGGTCAGCGCGCGCACGGCCCAGGAAATTGCGATCCCGGCCCGCGCCGGCAAAGTAGACCGGCGCGGCGTGATCACCGCTCAGGGTCATGGACCCGGCGTTCGCCCGCAGGGTTTGCGCATAACGCCCGTCCAGATTCGCATTACCGGCATTGACCTCGACCGGGCCCAGATAAACGCCTTCTAGGTCTGCGGAGCCGGCATTGATCTCGCTCGCCCCGGTGACCTGAGCGTCAATCTCGACACTGGCGCCATTGGCTTCGAGGTCCCCGCCGATCTCGGCGCGCACATCCACAGACGCGCCGTTCATCTCGACCCAGCCGCCGACACGCCCTTCGAGCGTGATGGCGGCGCCGTTCATTTCGACATTGCCGTCAGTATCCACGGTCCGGCTGCCCGCCAGTCCGTCAAACGTGGTCGTCGGTCCTTCGGTGGCCTGCACACAGCCGGTCAGCATCACCACGCTCAACACCGCGCCCAAACTCGTCCGCACCATTGTGTCTCTCCCAAATCTGGTCGCCGCCCGGAAAGACGGCCTCTGACCCTAGATGCGACCCGGTGCAGTCTTGGATGCAGCCTTGCGCAAATTTTAGCTGTTCAGCACGCGTCCATATGCATCCAGCACGCTTTCCTTCATCATTTCAGAGAGCGTGGGGTGCGGGAAGACCGTATGCATCAGCTCTTCCTCGGTGGTCTCAAGCCCCATGGCCACGACAAAGCCCTGGATCAGCTCGGTCACTTCCGCGCCCACCATGTGCGCGCCCAGAAGTTCGCCGGTCTTCTTGTCAAAGATGGTTTTGACCAGGCCATTGTCCTCGCCAAGCGCGATCGCCTTACCGTTGGCGGAGAAATTGAACCGGCCCACGCGAATATCGTAGCCGGCCTCCTTGGCCTGGGCTTCGGTCAGTCCCACCGAGGCCACTTGCGGATTGCAATAGGTGCAGCCTGGAACATGGTCCTTGTTCATCGGGTGCACGCCCTCGACTCCGGCGATCTTCTCGACGCATATCACGCCCTCATGCTCGGCCTTATGCGCCAGCATGGGCGGACCGGCCACATCACCGATCGCATAGAGACCGTCCACATTGGTGCGGCCATAGCCGTCGATCACCACACAGCCGCGATCGGTCTTCACGCCCAGATCTTCCAGGCCGAGATTTTCGATATTGCCCTGGACTCCGACGGCGGAGATCAGGCGGTCCGCCTTGATCTTTTCCGTTTTGCCATCAGCGGTCTCAACATGGGCGGTGATGGCGTCCTTGTGCTTTTCAACCTTGGACACCTTGGCGCCGGTCATGATGTTCAGACCACGCTTTTCAAGCGCCTTGCGCGCGATCTTGGCCACTTCAGCGTCCTCGACCGGCATGATCTGGTCCATCAGTTCGACCACGGTCACATCCACGCCCATGGAGCGATAGAAGCTTGCGAACTCGATGCCGATCGCGCCCGATCCCATCACCACTAGCGATTTGGGCAACGCCTTGGGTTTCATGGCCTCGAAATAGGTCCAGATCAGCTCGCCATCGGGCTCGATCCCCGGCAGGGCTCGCGGACGCGCGCCTGTCGCGACAATGATATGCTTTGCCGAATACGTCCCCTCGCCCAGCGTGTTCTTGGGCTGCGGGTGCTGGGGTTCAACGGCGGGTTTCGAGGGCTTTGAGACCTTGATCTCACCCGGCTTGGTCAGCTTGGCCTCGCCCCAGATCACGCTGATCTTGTTTTTCTTCATCAGCATGCCGACACCGCCGTTCAGGCGACCAGACACCTTGCGAGAGCGATCCACGACCGCCTCCACATCCGGTTTCATCTCACCGTCCAGCACCAGGCCATAGGATTTGGCGTGATTGGCGTGATCGAGGATTTCCGCGGACCGCAGCAGGGCCTTTGTCGGAATACAGCCCCAGTTCAGGCAAATGCCGCCCAGATGCTCGCGCTCGACAATCGCGGTCTTCAGCCCCAGCTGCGCCGCCCGGATGGCGGCCACATAGCCGCCCGGTCCGCTGCCGATAATGATGACATCAAAGCTGTTTTCCGACATGGGGCTCTCCGGCGCGGTGTTTGGGATAAGGAGGCGTTGAAGAAGAGGACCGCGCTTACATCAGCATGGTCATCGGATCTTCGATGAAGCCCTTGAAGGCGGACAGCCAGCGCGCGCCGTTGGCGCCATCCACCACGCGGTGATCGCAGGTCAGCGTCACCGTCATCACAGTCGCCTTGGCCAGTGCGCCATCGGTGATCACCGGCCGCTCCTCGCCCGCGCCCACGCTCAGGATCATGCCCTGGGGCGGGTTGATGATGGAGGCGAAGGAGGAGATGCCGAACATCCCGAGATTGGACAGCGAGAACGTCCCGCCCTGATATTCTTCGGGCTTGAGCTTGCGATCGCGGGCGCGCGTAGCGAGGTCCTTCATTTCGGTGGAGATTTGCGACAAGCCCTTCTGGTCGGCATCCTTGATGATCGGGGTGATCAGACCGCCCTCGATCGCCACAGCGACGGACACGTCGGCATGCTTGTGCATCGCGATGCGGCCATCCTCGATCCAGCTGGCATTGGCTTGCGGCACTTTCTTGAGCGCCAGGCCCGACGCCTTGATCAGGATGTCATTGACCGACACCTTCACGCCTTCGGGCGTCTTGGCGTTGATCTCCTTGCGGAATTTCAACAGCGCATCGAGGCGGCAATCCACATTGAGCGGGAAGTGCGGAATATCGCGGAAGCTTTCAGACAGGCGCTTGGCGGACACCTTGGTGATGCTGTCCGCTTTCTTGATCTCATAGCGATCCGCGCTGATGCCATATTGCGCCAGCGGCTCGTTCTCATCCACCGGTTTGGACGGCTGGGATTTCGGCGCGTCGGATTTCGACGCGGCCTTGTCATCGGATTTGCCGACGCCGGACTCCTTGGCCTCTTCGATATCGCGTTTGACGATCCGGCCTTTCGGACCGGACCCTTCGAGCGCCTTGAGGTCGAGCCCTGCATCCTTCGCCATGCGGCGCGCCAGGGGAGAGGCCTTGATGCGCTCGCCATCATCATCAGAGCCGGCCGTCGGAGCCTCGGACTTGGAGTTTGACGACGTGTCGGCCTTGCTCTCGGACGCCTTGGTGTCGGATTGATCCTTGGAGGAAGACGTGTCGGTGTCTTCTGAAGAGTCATCCCCGGCGTCAGCCGATGATGCGCCTTCAGCGCCCTTGGGCTCATAGCCGTCCAGCGCGCTCTCATCCTCGCCGTCTTCGAGCAGCAGGCCGATGGGCGCATTGACCTTCACGCCTTCGGTCCCTTCATCAACCAGGATCTTGCCGATTACGCCTTCATCCACGGCTTCGACTTCCATCGTCGCCTTGTCGGTCTCGATCTCGGCGATCACATCACCGGAATTGACCTGGTCGCCCTCTTTCACCGTCCATTTGGACAGCGTGCCCTCTTCCATGGTCGGCGACAGGGCGGGCATCAGGATTTCGATGGGCATCAGAAGGCTCCGTCAAGCAGATCCGCTGGCCTGCGCTTTCGAGCGCAGCGTCGAGCGGGCGAAAAAGGTCAAGAAGAACAGCGCGATGTAGACGACTACCAAAGCCCCGTTCATCGAATTCTGGATCAGCTCGTCAACACCTGTGAGGGCGTTGTCCAGCGCCGCCTGCCCAGTGGGCGAGAGGCCGACCGTTTGATCAAGCTCGATCAGGGTCTGGACAAAGCCATCGTGTATGCGTTGCGAGCCGTAGGCGACGCGCCCGAGAAAGGCGAGCACCAGGGTAAGAAAGAAGAAGGAGAAGAGCCTGAGCCCGAAGCCGGCATGGCGCAGGAAGACCCAGACCGCGACGACATAGGCCGACACCACCGTGAAGAAGACCTGGACCCCGTTCAAAAGGATGTCCTGGTACTCCACCATCTGTTCGATGACATCGGCCTCGGTCATGGCGGCGGTTCCTACTCCACGTAGCACACCTGCTTGGCGGCCTTGATGATGTCCTCCACGCCCGGCAGCGACAAGGCTTCAAGGTTCGCGGCATAGGGCAGCGGCACGTCTTCCTGGAAGACCCGGGTCGGCGGCGCGTCGAGATAGTCAAAGGCGTCCATGGTGACGCGCGCGGCGATTTCCGCGCCGACGCCATGCTGGCCCCAGCCCTCTTCCGCACAAACGATGCGGTTGGTCTTCTTGACGGACTCAATGATGGTGTCGGTGTCGAGCGGGCGCAGGGTGCGCAGATCGATCACCTCGGCCTCGATGCCCTCTTCGGCCAGCTTTTCAGCCGCTTGCAGGGCAAAGCCCACCATGCGCGAATGCGCGGTGATGGTGACGTCAGAGCCTTCGCGACGGACCTTCGCCTTGCCGATGGGCAGGACGAAATCGTCCATGTCAGGGATTTCGAAGGTCTCGCCGTACATCAGTTCGTGTTCCAGGAACACGACCGGGTTCGGGTCGCGGATGGCGGCCTTGAGCAGCCCCTTGGCGTCCGCCGCATCATAGGGCGCGATCACCTTCAGACCCGGCACATGGGCATACCAGCTCGAATAATCCTGGCTGTGCTGCGCGCCGACACGAGACGCTGCGCCGTTCGGACCGCGGAAGACCAGGGGGCAGCCCATCTGACCGCCGGACATGTACAGCGTCTTGGCGGCCGAGTTGATGATGTGGTCGATCGCCTGCATGGCGAAGTTGAAGGTCATGAACTCGACGATAGGCTTGAGCCCGCCAAAGGCTGCGCCAACGCCCAGACCGGCAAAGCCGTGCTCGGTGATCGGGGTGTCCACGACGCGCTGATCGCCAAATTCCTCAAGCAATTCACGGGTTACCTTGTAGGCGCCCTGGTATTGCGCGACTTCCTCACCCATCACGAAGACGGCGTCGTCAGACCGCATTTCCTCAGCCATCGCGTCGCGCAGGGCGTCACGGATGGTGATCTCTTTCATCTTGGTCCCTTCGGGGATATCAGGATCAGCGAGGGTCTTGCCCTTGGGTTTTTGCGGCGCGTCGGCCTTGGGCTCTGATTTCGCTTCAGACTTCGGCGCGTCTTTCTGGTCAGCCTTTGAGTCTTCACCGGACGCCGCGGATTCTTCGCCCGAGGCTTCGGGATCATAGCCCTCAAGGGCGCTGTCATCTTCGCCCTCTTCGAGAAGGATGGCGATGGGCGCGTTGACCTGAACGCCTTCAGTTCCCTCATCGACGAGCAGTTTGCCGACCTTGCCCTCCTCGACGGCCTCGACTTCCATCGTCGCCTTGTCGGTTTCGATCTCGGCGATGACATCGCCGGAATTGACCTGGTCGCCGGGTTTGACGTTCCACTTCGCCAGCGTGCCTTCTTCCATGGTGGGAGACAGGGCGGGCATGAGCACTTTGATTGGCATGTGACTTAACCCTCGATCAGAACGTCGGTGTAGAGCTCGGACGGATCGGGTTCCGGGCTGTCCTTGGCGAAGTCGGCCGACTTGTTGACGATGGCCTTGACCTCTTTGTCCATCTCCTTGAGCGCGTCCTCGTCAGACCAGCCCTTCTCGAGGATGATCTTGCGCGCCAGATCGATGGGATCCTTGTGGTCGCGAATGTCATTGACCTCGTCGCGGGTGCGGTATTTCGCGGGGTCGGACATGGAGTGGCCGCGATAGCGATAGGTCTTCATCTCGAGAATGAACGGCCCCTCGCCCGAGCGCGCATGCTCGACGGCGCGCTTGGCGGCGTCATAGACGGCGGTGACGTCCATGCCGTCCACTTCCTCGCCCGGAATGCCGAACGACGCGCCGCGCTTGTGCAGATGCGTTTCCGAGCTGGCGCGGGCGACGGATGTGCCCATGGCGTACTGGTTGTTCTCGATGATGTAGACGACCGGCAGGTTCCAGAGCTTGGCCATGTTGAAGCTCTCATAGACCTGGCCCTGGTTGGCCGCGCCATCGCCGAAATAGGTCGCGCAGACCTTCTTGTTCTCTTTGTACTGGTTGGAGAAGGCCAGCCCGGTGCCGATCGGCACCTGGGCGCCCACAATGCCGTGACCGCCAAAGAACTGTTTGTCGCGGGAGAACATGTGCATGCTCCCGCCCTTGCCCTTGGAATAACCGCCCTCGCGTCCGGTCAGCTCGGCCATAACCCCGTTCGGATCCATGCCGGTGGCGAGCATGTGGGCGTGGTCGCGATAGCCGGTGATGACCTGGTCGCCCTCTTCCAGCGCGCCCTGCACGCCAACCACAACCGCTTCCTGGCCGATATAGAGATGACAGAAGCCCGCAATCAGGCCCATGCCGTAGAGCTGGCCGGCCTTTTCCTCAAAGCGGCGCATCAGCAGCATGTCCTTGTACCAACTCATCAGCTGGTCTTCGGTCACGTCGGTTTTCTTGTTGCGCGCGGAGTTGGATTTGCTCGCAGCGCCGGAGGAGCGTTTCGTCGCCATATATTTCACATGCGAACCAATAAGCTCGCACTCCCTGTTGACGTCAGGTGAGCCTTTAACAGGGATGATAATATGCCGTAAAGCGCATAGATTATGTTGCGCGTGCGAACAATTAACTGTGAACGGAGATTCAGCCGCCGTGATCGGGCTGCGCGCCGCGGTCGATCTGCACGACGATCTCGTCCGGATGGGCAAATCTGAGGACGGCGCGGGCGCGCTCTTCCAGATAATCCACGTCGACCGAACCGTCCGGCCCTTCAGCCTTCAGACGCGCAACGCGATCTTCCATCTGAACACGGGTTGAGCGCACCTCGGACAACTCGGCTTCAGCCGCCGAGATCTGCGCCTGAATGCGCAAATGATTGAGATAGCCCTGCTCGCCATGGAGCGCGTGATAGCTGAGATAGCCGATCACAAGTGCCAACCCAATCAAGGGGATGAAGCGCTTCAGCACCTTCATCATAACCCATCCATCCACCGTCCGCCTTTTGCGGATCGTTCATGGGGGATACTACGCAAACTCAGTAAAGGAAGCGTTAGGCCGAATCAAAAAGTGCTGATTCGTTCCCGTTTGACGGGAAATACAAAAACGGCCCGGATTACTCCGGGCCGTTGTGTAGAACCGACTGCACCTGCAAGTTAGCCGGCGGCAATGGCCGTCCGTCCCGCATATATAGCGGCGTCGCCGAGCTCGGCCTCGATGCGCAGGAGCTGGTTGTACTTCGCCGTACGGTCCGACCGGGCCAGCGAGCCGGTTTTGATCTGACCGCAGTTCAGCGCGACGGCGAGGTCGGCGATGGTCGTGTCCTCGGTCTCGCCAGAGCGGTGGCTCATCACCGCGCCATAGCCCGAACGCAGCGCCATCTCGACCGCATCCATGGTTTCCGACAGGGTGCCGATCTGGTTGACCTTCACCAGCAGCGCATTGGCCGCGCCGACTTCAATGCCGTGCGCCAGGCGCTCGGGATTGGTCACGAACAGATCGTCGCCCACCAGCTGCACATCACCGTCCAGCATGGAGGTGACGGCCTTCCAGCCCTCCCAGTCATCCTCGGCCATGCCATCCTCGATGGAGATGATCGGATAGGCCGAGGCCAGCTCCTTGAGGTATTCGGCGAATTCGTCGGAGGTGCAGGTACGGCCCGCGCCTTCCATGACGTACTTGCCGTCCTTGAAGAACTCGGTGGACGCCACGTCGAGCGCCAGGGTGACGTCGGAACCCGGCTCATAGCCGGCGGTCTCGATCGCCTTCATGATGGAGTCAAGGCAGGCTTCCGCGCTCTTGAGGTCCGGCGCGAAACCGCCCTCATCACCCACATTGGTGTTCAGGCCGTCTGCCTTCAACTGGGACTTGAGGGCGTGAAAGATTTCCGCCCCGCAGCGCAGCGCCTCGGAGAAGGTCGCCAGGCCGGTCGGCATGATCATGAATTCCTGAAAATCGACCGGATTGTCCGCATGGGCGCCGCCATTGAGGATGTTCATCATCGGCGCGGGCAGGACGCGGGCATTGGCGCCGCCCACATAGCGATAGAGCGGCAGGCCAGAGGCTTGCGCCGCCGCCTTGGCGGTCGCAAGGGACACACCCAGAAGCGCGTTGGCGCCCAGACGCGCCTTGTTCTCGGTGCCGTCCAGGCCGATCAGGATTTCGTCGATCGTGCGCTGCTCACGGGAATCGATGCCGGCGATGGCTTCGAAAATCTCCGTCTCGACCGCAGTCACGGCTTCGAGCACGCCCTTGCCTTTGTAGCGGTCGCCGCCATCGCGCTTTTCAACCGCTTCATGCGCGCCCGTGGAGGCGCCTGACGGCACGGCGGCGCGGCCCATGGAGCCGTCTTCAAGGAAGACATCCACTTCAACTGTCGGGTTGCCCCGGCTGTCGAGGATTTCACGGGCGGCGATATCGACGATGGCGGTCATGGCGCGGAGGTCCTTTTGATCGGATCAAGCCGCGCATCCCCTGCCCGGCTCGTGAGCTTTTCATGCGCGCTTCTTAAACGAGGCCCGCAAATGCGAAAAGCCCTGCACCGGGTCTGGTGCAGGGCTTTTTCTGTCAGACTGCGCGCCAGGAATGCGGCGCGGCGTCCGGCTTAGTCGTCCTGGCCATCCAGGACCTGACGACCGCGATACATGCCGGTCTTCAGATCGATGTGGTGCGGACGGCGCAGTTCGCCGGAATCCTTGTCCTCGATGTACGCCGTCGTGCCGATGGCGTCGTGCGCGCGACGCATGCCGCGCTTGGACTTGGTGACTTTATGCTTAGGGACCGCCATCGGTCTCTCCTTAAGTTCTCAAACGCGAATGACTCGTGATCGCGCAAAGCGGACTTTGTGCGAGTGAGCCGCGGGCTATACCGGTTTGCGCGCCCTGATGCAACAGGTCTGTTACACCAGACGACTATGTTCCTTGGCCGCCGCCACAAAGCTTGCGAACAGCGGGTGCGGATCAAACGGACGCGACTTGTACTCGGGATGGTATTGCACGCCGATGAACCAGGGATGGTCGGCATACTCCACGATCTCGGGCAGAACCCCGTCCGGCGACAGGCCGGAGAACACCAGGCCGGCTTTTTCAAGCTGGTCCTTGTAGGCGATGTTCACCTCATAGCGGTGACGGTGACGTTCATGGATCGCGGCCTGGCCGTAGATCTCACGCACCTTGCTGCCCTCTCTGAGAGCCGCCGGGAACGCGCCCAGACGCATGGTGCCGCCCAGATCGCCGCCTTCATAACGGTGGACGATCTCGTCATCCTTCACCCATTCGGTCAGAAGACCGACCAGCGGGACCTTCGGGTCCCCGAATTCAGAGGAGCTGGCGCCGTCCAGGCCCGCCAGATTGCGCGCCGCCTCGATCACCGCCATCTGCATGCCGAAGCAGATGCCGAAATAGGGAATCTTGCGTTCACGGGCAAAGCGAGCTGCAGCGATCTTGCCTTCCGCGCCACGCTCGCCAAAACCGCCAGGCACCAGAATGGCGTGCACATCCTCCAGCTCGGTGAGATTGTCCTCATTCTCGAACTGGCTGGCGTCGAGCCACTTGACCTTGACCTTCACCCGATTGGCGATACCGCCATGGTTGAGGGCCTCGAGCAGCGATTTATAGGCGTCCACGAGCACCGTGTACTTGCCGACCACCGCGATGGTGACTTCGCCATCGGGGTTGTTCACGGCTTCGGAAATGCCGTTCCAGATGGTGAGATCCGGAGACGGTGCATCTTCCATGCGGAAACGCTCGAGCACGACCTTGTCGAGCCCCTGCCCGTGATATTCGAGCGG
The DNA here is from genome assembly GCF_030733545.1 of Oceanicaulis sp. MMSF_3324. Classification (GTDB taxonomy): domain Bacteria; phylum Pseudomonadota; class Alphaproteobacteria; order Caulobacterales; family Maricaulaceae; genus Oceanicaulis. The sequence continues at coordinate 76,754 of NZ_JASHIU010000006.1, read as the reverse complement.
CACATCATAGAGTGAGGCCGCGTCGCGGCCCTCGATGACAGCGTTCTCGGGCACATTGCAGAACAGGGCGATCTTGCGCTTGTCGCTGGGGTCGATCGGAATCTCGCACCGGCACAGCAGGATGTCGGGCTGGATACCGATTGAGCGCAGCTCTTTCACCGAGTGCTGGGTCGGCTTGGTCTTCATCTCGCCGGCCGCCTTGATGAAGGGCAGCAGCGTGACATGGATGAAGATGGCGTTGTCGCGGCCCAGCTCCTGACCGAGCTGACGGATCGCCTCGAAGAACGGCAGGCCTTCGATATCGCCCACCGTTCCGCCGATCTCGCACAGGACGAAATCCACATCGCCGGCGTCAGACAGGACGAAATTCTTGATGGCGTCGGTGACGTGCGGAATCACCTGCACGGTCGCGCCCAGATAATCGCCGCGACGCTCGCGCTCGATGATCTCGGAATAGATGCGGCCCGTGGTGATGTTGTCGCTCTGATGCGCCGAAACGCCGGTGAAGCGCTCGTAATGGCCCAGATCAAGATCGGTCTCGGCCCCGTCATCGGTGACGTAGACCTCGCCATGCTGGTAAGGCGACATCGTGCCCGGATCCACGTTCAGATACGGGTCGAGTTTACGCAGACGGACTTTATACCCGCGCGCTTGCAAAAGCGCGCCGAGTGCGGCTGAAGCGAGGCCTTTACCAAGGGAGGAGACCACGCCGCCGGTTATGAAAATGTATCGCGGCATGGGCGGACTGCTTAGCGCAGAATCGTCGCCGACAAAAGCGCCTGATCTGACACTCGCCGTGGAAATCGCGGTTAAGCGCTGTTGAGCATGCGGACGAGGAAAATCACCCACATCCCGCAAAGCGCCAGAAAATTGATTGAAAACACCATTCCCCGCAGCACCACATTGCCTGTCAGGGTCTGAACCAACGTATGCGCCAATCGTCCGGCGACAAATACCCACGCCAGTGCAAGCTGCGCTGTCAGCGGATCACCCGCCAGCACCAGCGCCAGGATCAGCATGTGAAAGAAAGGCGGCGCTTCAAACTGATTGCGCAAATTGGCCGCCACGCGCGCACCCCGACCCTGATCCGCGTCAGGATGCGCAAAATCGTCATAGCGGTTGCGCCGGGCCAGCACGGCCGCAGCGCGCTCTATCGTCAGCCACAGATACAAAAAGGCCGTCAGCGCCAAATGGGCGGCTGACGGCCAGAGCAGTGAGGCGGCGGGGTCAAGCAAGTCAAACATTGCAAGCCCCGGTCACCTATCAGTTCGGCAGTTCAGGCTCGGCCGGAGCATCGCTCGGCTCATCCGCGGTCGGCGCATCATCCGATTCCGGTTCCGCCGGAATCTCGTCCGTCGGGGCCAGGACGTCGGCATCGACGCCCTCCATCGTGCCGAACGGCAGATCGGAATTGGTCTGGGTTTCGCCCACACGATCAATAACCGAGCCGGAGGTGGCGGTGACGCCGGAGATGATCGCCAGCAGAATCGAATTGCCGATGAAGAGTGCGCCCAGGATCATCGTCACCCGGGTCAGCAGATTGGCCGCCCCGCGGCCGCTCATCATGCCGCCAGGGCCTCCGCCGCCAATGCCCAAAGCCCCGCCTTCAGAGCGTTGCATCAGGATCACCCCGGTCAAGGCAGCGGCGATAAGAACGTGAATGATCAGAAGGACAGCAGTCATTGCGCGGCGTTTCCGAATAAACTGGGTTCAGCCCGCGCGAGGACCGCAACGGACTAGTTGGCCGCGCGTTTTAGCTCAGCTGGAGGCTGAGCGCCACCTTCCACCTGTATCTTGCGTTTCGAGGCTGCAGCCATGCGCTTTTGAAGGGCTTCCGCCGCCTTGGCCATCTCTTCTTGCGACCGCTCCATGCCGTCATCACCGGCATAGGCCACATAAGCCGCCATGGAGAGTTCCTTGGCCAGAGACAGGTTGGCGTGCGTCAGGCCGGCCTGTTCGCGCAGCTCCTGGGACACATCCACAAGCGCCTTGGCGACACGGGAGGCTTCGCTGGAGCGGAACTTGGCCATGCGCGCCCGCAGTTCGCGCGCGCTGTTTTCAAATTCGGACAGATCGATCGCCGGTTGGCGACCCACCTTCATTTCCCGCATGCCGGCTTCAGCGCCCACAATGATGCGCATGCAGAGCCGACGCAGGCGTTCGCCTTCGACGGTGCGCTGGGCCTCGTCAATCCAGGCATGCGCTTTTTGCAGGGCTTCATGATCATTGGTGACGACCGCCTTGAGCACGTTGGGCGCTTCGATCGGCTTGACAGCCCCGTCCCCGCGTTCCTTGTCTCGGCGCCGATCCGGTCCGATGTAATCACTGGTCACGATGAACGGCTTGCGCGCGCGGATCAGCGTTCGAACCCGATCCTCGACAAAACTGTTGGAAAGCGGACGGATCAGCAGATCGTCTGCGCCGCAGCCGATGGCGCTGCGCACGAGATCCGCATCACGGCGCCAGGAGGTCAGCAACAGGGCGACGAAGGGATTGTTGGACAGTTCGCCCGACCGGATGGCGCGCACCATGCGGAACACTTCCGCTTCGTGATCGGCGGTTTCCGCAATGATCAGATGAGGCGCGTCGTCCTGAACGATACGGCGCAGCTCAGACAGAGTGTTGAGCTGGAAAATATCGCGAAAACCAATCTCATGCAGCGAATACCGCGTGGTGCGTTGGTTGACGGATACCGGATCGTAGAGCGCCACGCTCGCGCGGCTGTAATCAATGTCGCTCATTCACCACCCCGCCTGTTGATCAGGCCAATTCCTTATTGGAGGGGTGACCGTAAATATAAACTCTGAAGAACGCCTTACCGGAGCGTACGAATGATAGAGGCGAACTGATCGGGCTTTAAACTGGCCCCGCCGATCAGGCCGCCATCAACATCAGATTGGGACAGAAGCGCCTCTGCATTACCGGGATTCATGGAGCCGCCATACAGGATTCGAAGCAGATCCGAATCTGCGCCAGGCCAGGCGGTCCGGAGCGCAGCATGCATGGCCTGCGCATCCTCGGGCGATGCGGTCCGCCCGGTCCCGATCGCCCAGACCGGTTCATAGGCGATGACAACCGCACCGGCGTCGCACTCGGGCGTGCTGGCGCGCAATTGCGAGACGACCACGGCCTCGGCCTCTCCCGATTCGCGCTGTTGGAGCGTTTCGCCAACACAGATGATCGGGACCAGCCCGGCCTCCAAAGCCGCCTCGGCCTTGGCGCGCACAAGGGCGTCTCCTTCTCCATGGTCCGACCGACGCTCGCTATGGCCGACAATGACATGGGAGCATCCCAGGTCCGCTAGCATGGCGGCGCTGATGTCGCCCGTATGTGCGCCGGACTGCGTTTGAGCGCAGTCCTGACCGCCCAGCATCAGCCAGTCCGGTTTCGCCGACGCCATGGCTGACAACAATGTCGCTGGTGGGCACAACAACACGTCCGCAGCGGGCGCATCGGGATGCGCATCGACAAGCGCTGACAGGAAGTCGCGGTCCTTCTGCAGGCCGTTCATCTTCCAGTTGCCCGCCACCAGCTTGCGCCGCATCATCGCCATCCCCGCATGTCCGTGTTTGTTCTTGAGCCGCTGCAATCGAGCGGCGCGCTGGGATAGCAGTGCAAGAAGACGGCTGCAACGCACTGGCCTGCTTGCCGCACAAGCCCCGCCCGGCTACGGTCCCGCCGCATATTCACCTGCCCATGGCCTGATCTGGAACGCTCAATGCTTTCGCTTATCCGCTCGCTCGCCCGTTCGCCCATCATTGGCGGCATGATCATCGCGCTGCTCATCGCTGCGTTCGCGCTGTGGGGAGTCAGTGACATCTTCGCCGGCGGCAACAACGCCGCGCTCGTTGTCGGCCCGAAAACGGTCAGCGCTTCGGAGGTGCAGCGCACCTATGAGCGGCAGTTGTTCCAGATCCAGCGCGACAACCCGCAAATCACCCGTGAGCAGGCCGACCAGATGGGGCTGGGTGATTCTGTCGTTCAACGACTGACGGCGGAAACCGCGGTCGACGCCAAGGCCGACCAGATGGGGCTGACAATCTCTGACGACACCCTGTTTGAGACTTTGCGCGCCATCCCCGCCTTCCAGAACCCGTTCACCAACGAGTTTGATCCGGGCACCTATGCCTCTGTTCTGCGCGAGAACGGTTATCGCAGCTCCATGGCGGAACGTCAGTTCGAAGCCGACATCACCAGTGAGTTGCGCCGTGGCCAGTTCGTCGCAGCGGCCCTGGGCGGCATCACAGCGCCTGACGTCTTCGCTGAGATTCGCAATGCGTATAACTCCGAGCGTCGCAGCCTGCGCGCGCTTTTCCTTCGCCCGGTGCTCGTCGAAACGCCCACAGCGCCCGACGACGAGACCCTGAGCGCCTTCCTTCAGGAAAACGCACAGATTTTCGAACGCCCCGAACAGCGCCGCCTGACCCTCATGCGCATCAGCCCGACCGATCTTCTGCGCGATGTCGAGGTCAGCGAAGAGGATCTTCAGTCGCTTTACGACTTCAAGCTGGAGAACGGCGAACTCGCCGATCCCGCCACCCGCTCGCTGACGCAATGGCCGGCCCCGGACCAGCAGGCCGCTGAAGCCGCCGCTGCACGCCTGACCTCAGGCGAAGCGCCTGCGGCGGTTGCGGCCGATCTGGACCTGGGCGAGGAAGTCGCTCTGGCCGACGTGGAAGCCTATCAGGTGCCGGACGCTCTTATTGCAGAGACGGTCTTCACCATGCAGGCCGGTGACATTGCAGCTGTTGAAAGCCAGCTGGGCTGGCGCGTTGTGCGCATCGACGCCGCCAATGACCCCGAAACGCCAACCTTTGCAGAAATCGAAGGCGACCTGCGCAGTGAGCTCGCAGCGGACACTGCGGAAGGCATGATGCTTGACGCGCTAGGCGTATTTGAGGAAGCGCGCGGCGATGGCGCGACGCTGGAAGACGCAGCCCTGCAATCGGGTCTGTTCGCCGAGCGCATCGATTTCGTCGGCGCCAACGGCTATTCCGCTGATCGCGAACCGGCCCTGACTCTGGTTCAGAACCCGGACATCCTGTCTACGGCGTTCTCGGCCCAGCAAGGCTATGCCACCGACCTTGAAAGCTATGGCGAGGATGGCGGTTACTTCGTTGTCCGCGTGGACGAGGTCGAGCCTGCGCGCCTTTATGAACTCGATGAGGTCCGTGAGGACGCCACGCGCTTCTGGATCATGCGTGAAACCGACAACCGGCTTCAGGACGTAGTCGACGATATTCAATCCCGTCTTGATGCGGGTGAAACGATCGACGCCATCGCCGAGTCCCTGGGTACCGGCGCCCGGATCGAATCCGCCGTGCTGGGCCGCGACGAGACCGCGGGCCCCTTCAACGCCCAGCTGGTCGCCCAGGCCTTCCGCCAGCCCGAGGGCGGCCGCTTCCTGTCGCGTGCGGACAACCAGACCACGCGGGCGCTGGTCATCGTCGATGACGTCATCGCCGCGCAGGGCGGTGTTGTCACAGACGCGCAGCGCGCTGAACTGACGAATGAGATGCGCGACGACGCCACCCAGATTGTCACCAGTGCGCTGATCAACGCCTATGAAGTGCGGCAGAACCAGGACCTGATCGATCAGGCACTGGGGCGCACCACCGCTCAGTAACAGGCGCGTCATGACCGCTTTCGCACCGGACCTTGAGACGGCGACAGAGCTGTGCGCGCAAGGCCAGACTGTCTTGCTGACCGCCACGCGTGTCGATGACCTGGAAACACCGGTTTCCGCCTATCTGAAACTGGCCTCCCACAACACCAACACCTTCCTTCTGGAAAGTGTCGAGGGGGGCGCGTTTCGCGGGCGGTATTCCGCCATCGGCCTGGATCCCGACCTCATCTGGCGGTGCCGCGGCGATCAGGCCGAAATCGCGACAGCGCCAGCTCCGGGAGTCGCGCCTGGGTCATTTGAACCCAGCGCGCTGCCGCCGCTGGACTCCCTGCGCTCCCTGATCGAAGAAAGCCGCCTCACCCTGCCCTCAGGCCTTCCGCCGATCGCCGCCGGTCTGTTTGGCTATCTGGGCTATGACACGATCCGTCAGGTCGAACGCCTGCCCAATCACGCTGCTGCGGATCCGCTCGACCTGCCTGAAGGGCAACTCCTGCGCCCGCGCGTGATGGTGGTGTTTGACGCCTTGCGTCAGGAAATCCTGGTGGCAGCGCCGATCCGGCCCCAAGAGGGCATGGATGCGGACCTGCAGGTCGATGCGGCCCGTCGCCGGATTGAAGCGGTCTTCGCCCGGCTGGATGCGCCCGCCCCTATCGCCGGCGCGCACATGCCCTGGTCCATTGAAGACCCGGTCAGCAATATGGAGCCTGAGCAGTACCGCCAGAATGTCGAGACAGCGAAAGACTATATTCGCGCTGGCGATATCTTCCAGGTGGTGCCCAGCCAACGGTTCTCCGCGCCCTACACGGCGCCGCCGCTTTCGCTCTATCGTTCGCTGCGCCGGACCAACCCCTCGCCCTTCCTGTATTTCTTCAACCTGCCCGGTTTCGCGATTGTCGGCTCCTCCCCGGAAATCCTGGTAAGGCTGCGCGATGACACCGTCACCGTGCGTCCCATCGCCGGCACCCGGCCGCGCGGCAATTCCGAAGAAGCCGATCAGGCCCATGAAGCCGATCTGCGCGCTGACCCCAAGGAGCGGGCCGAGCATCTGATGCTGCTGGATCTGGGGCGCAATGATGTGGGCCGGGTCGCCAAGGCGGGCACGGTGAAGGTCACCGAGCGCGAGATCATCGAGCGCTACAGCCATGTGATGCACATTGTCTCCAATGTGGAAGGCCAGCTGGGTGACGGCGAAGACGCCATCACCGCCCTGATGGCCGGTTTCCCGGCCGGCACGGTCTCGGGCGCGCCCAAAGTCCGGGCGATGGAAATCATTGACGAGCTGGAGCCGCACCGCCGCGGTATTTACGCCGGCGCCGTCGGCTATTTCGGCGCCAATGGCGATATGGACATGGCGATCGCCCTGCGCACCGCCATCGTCAAGGATGGCCGCATGCACGTGCAGGCCGGCGCAGGCGTGGTGCTCGATTCCGATCCGGAATCCGAACACCAGGAGACCGTGAACAAGGCCCGCGCCCTGTTCCGCGCCGCCGCCGAAGCCTGGCGCTTCGTCTAGCTATCGGCCTCGACAGGGTCAGATGCGTCCAATCCGCTGACCGTGACCAGCTCCACCCCCACCGCCTCGGCCCGGCGCGACAGATCCGCCAGGACCGAGAGCGTTTCCGGGCGCGGATGCCCGATTGCGATGGCCTGTCCGTTCTGAATCGCCAGGGCGAGCGCTCGGTTGAGCTGGTCACTGACCGCCGCTTCATCGCGCTCATGATCGAGAAACACATCACGTGTCAGCGCGCGGAGGCCAGCGCTCTGCGCCGAATGCGCGGCTTGCGACCGCGGATGGGTCAGGGAATCCACGAAGATCATGGATTCAGGCCATTGCGTCGCCGCGAAGACAGCATCCATGGCCCTCTGATCTGAGGTCAGACGGCTGCCCATATGGTTGTTGAAGCCGCTCGCCCCCGGCACCCGGGAAAACGCCCACCGGATGCGCGACGCCATTTCCTCCGCGCTCTGAAATTCGGTCAGCGCATAAGGACCGGGATCCTCCACACCCACAGGCTCCATTGGCAGATGCAGGAACACTTCACGTCCTGAGGCCAGCGCTTCAGCGGCCAGGGTCGGCGCCGCTTCCGCATAGGGCAGGATAGACAGGGTGACGGGCGCTTCGAGCGCCATGAGTTGACGCGCAACCTCCACATCGAGCCCCACATCATCAATGATGACAGCGAGTTGTGGACGGCGTTCCGTCAGAACGGGCCTGGATGTAGGCACATCCGCATCCGTCGGCGACGCAATGCCAGACAGGGTCGCAATGTCAGCGTCAATACGCTGTGTGGCGTCTACCCGTATAACACCGGGCCAGAACGCTGCAGCTTCGGCCTCGCCAAGGCCGGCCGCCTCCAGCGCAAGCGCGTCGGTTTGGGCAGTCTTCGCGCCCAGATTATAGGCGAGCGCCGCAACAAGCATGAAACCGGCGGCCAAAGCCGAGCCCAAGTGCGGCGCATATGAAGCAGTTCGCATCATTGGAACGTATTTACAGCGAGTCGCGGTTGGCGGCGCGCACGGGCTTGCTTAAGTTCCACAGCTCATTTCACGGATGCTGCGAGCCGCCCATGCTGTTGATCATCGACAATTATGACAGCTTCACCTTCAACCTGGTCCACTATGTTCAGGAATTGGGGGCGCCCACCCGCGTCATCCGCAATGACGCCATGAGCGCAGCCGACGCGCTGGCGCTGAACCCCAAGGGCGTTCTGATCAGCCCCGGACCGTGTGACCCGGACCGGGCGGGCATCTGCCTGGAGCTGATCAAGACCGCGCCACAGGATCTGCCGATCTTCGGCGTCTGCCTGGGCTTTCAGTCCATAGGCCAGGTGTTTGGCGGCAAGGTCGTGCAGGCCAAGGCGATTATGCACGGCAAGACCAGTCCGATCGACCATGATGGGACCGGCGTCTTTTCAGGTCTGCCCTCGCCTTACAACGCCACGCGCTATCACTCGCTGGCGGTGGATTTGCCCGAAGGCACCGAGCTAGTCGCCAACGCCCATACCGCCGATGGCGAGATCATGGGGCTGATGCACAAGACCCGTCCCATTCACGGCGTGCAGTTCCACCCCGAATCCATTGCGTCTGAACATGGCCACGCCCTGATCAGCAATTTCCTGCGCCTGGCGGGTCTTGAGTCGGAGCAAGCCGCATGAGCCGCATGCGTCCCGCCATCCAGTCCCTCTCCGAAGGGCGTGAGCCGGATGCGGCCGCGCTTGAGGACGCCTTTGACGCTTTGATGGAGGGGCAGGCCGATCCGGTCGAGATCGGCGGTTTCCTGCTCGCGCTCACCGCCCTGGGTGAAAGCCCTCAAGCCCTGATGATCGGCGCCCAGGCCATGCGGGCGCGCATGACACCGGTCAACGCGCCCCAGGGCGCGATCGATACCTGCGGCACCGGCGGGGATGCCCGTGGCACCTGGAACATTTCCACCGCCGCCGCCCTTGTCGCGGCAGGCGCCGGCGCTGTGGTCGCCAAGCACGGCAACAAGGCCGCATCCTCCAAATCCGGCTCTGCGGAAGTGCTGGAAAGCCTCGGCGTCAATCTGTTCGCGACGCCCGGGCAGGTTGAAACCGCACTTGCTGAAGCCAAGGTGGGCTTTCTGTTCGCGCAGGCCCATCATGGCGCTGTGCGTCATGTGGGTCCGGCCCGCAAAATTCTCGCCGTGCGCACCATATTCAATCTTCTGGGGCCGCTTTCAAACCCGGCGGGCGCGAAACGCCAGCTTCTGGGCGTGTTTGATCGCAAATGGCTTGTGCCCATGGCCGAAGCCCTGCGCGGCCTCGGCGCTGAAGCGGCCATGATCGTGCACGGCGAGGACGGGCTGGACGAGATCACCACCACCGGCGTCAGCCATGTGGCGGAACTACGCCCTGATGGCACGATCCAGGAATACGTGATCACGCCCGAAGACGCCGGCTTGATGCGCGCGGATCTTGATGACCTCAAGGGCGGCGAGCCTGAGGAAAACGCCCAGGCGATCCGTGATCTGCTCAAAGGGACTACGGGACCGTATCGCGATATCGTCCTTCTGAATGCGGCCGCGGCGCTCAAGCTTGCCGGCGTGGCGGACGATCTCAAAGCCGGGGCCGCGCTCGCCGCCGCCGCCATTGATGACGGACGCGCCCAATCCGCCCTCGATACCCTTGTCCGCGCCAGCAACGCCTGAGCCAGTCTGAAGAGTCCGCCATGAGCGATGTTCTAAACCGTATCGAAGCCTATAAGCGCGCCGACATCGCCGAGCGCAAAGCCCGCCTGCCCTATGAAGCGGTCAGTGAGCGGGCCAAGGACGCCAGCGCCGTGCGCGGCTTCAAGGCTGCGCTGGAACGCGACGCCGCACAGAACGGACTGGGCCTTATCGCCGAGGTCAAGAAAGCCAGCCCGTCCAAGGGGCTGATCCGCCCTGACTTTGATCCGCCCGTCCTGGCCACGGCCTATGAAGCCGGCGGCGCCAGCTGTCTGTCCGTACTGACCGACGAGCCCAGCTTCCAGGGGCATGACGACTATCTGGTCGCCGCGCGGGCCGCCGTCGAGCTGCCCGTCCTGCGCAAGGATTTCCTCTACGACCCTTGGCAAGTCGCCGAATCGCGCGCGCTGGGCGCGGACTGCATTCTGGTGATTCTCGCCAGCGTGGATGATTCCCTCGCTGCTGCGCTGATCGAGGAAGCGTTCAAATGGGGCATGGATGCGCTTGTGGAGGTTCATGACGCGGAAGAAATGAAGCGCGCCCTCGCCCTGCCCAGCCCGCTTGTGGGCGTGAACAATCGCAATTTGCGCACCTTCGAGACCAGCCTGGAAACCTTTGAAACCCTGAGCCCCATGGTGGGCGAAGACCGTGTTCTGGTCGCAGAAAGCGGCATTTTCACCCGTGACGACGCCGTGCGTTTGCAAGAGGCTGGCGCCAAGGCCCTGCTGGTGGGCGAAAGCCTCATGCGGCAACAGGATGTAACGGCGGCGACGCAGACGCTGATGGGTCGGGATTAGCGCCGCGCCTTCACTTGACGTTAAGATGGAACATGCATAGAACACTTACAGAGTTTCTATTTTGTTCCAAGAGGCGATCATGCTGACCAAAAAGCAGCACGAGCTTTTGCTCTACATCAACAAACGTCTGTCCGAAGACGGTGTATCGCCTTCCTTTGACGAAATGAAAGAGGCGCTGAACCTCGCCTCCAAATCCGGGGTACACCGGCTGGTGTCCGCGCTTGAAGAGCGCGGTTTCATCCGCCGCCTCGCCCATCGCGCCCGTGCGCTTGAGGTGCTCAAGCTGCCTTCAGGGGGTTCAGACGCCCAGACCCCGGCCTCACGCACCAATGTGGTCAGCGCTGATTTCGGCTCCAGCGTCTCTGAAGAGCGTAGCCACGGCGTGGAAGTGCCCGTTCTGGGCCGCATCGCCGCCGGTGTGCCGATCGAGGCGATCCAGCATGAAACCGACCGTATGCCGGTTCCAGCCGACATGATTTCAGGCGGCGAACACTTCGCGCTGGAAGTGCATGGTGATTCCATGATCGAGGCCGGCATTCTCGATGGCGATCTGGTGATCATCAAACGCGGCGACACCGCCAATACCGGCGACATTGTCGTGGCCCTTGTCCATGACGAGGAAGCGACCTTGAAAAAGCTGCGCAAGAAGGGCGGCTCCATCGCCCTTGAAGCTGCAAACCCCGCCTATGAAACCCGGATCTTCGGCCCGAACGAGGTCAAGGTTCAGGGTCGGCTGGTCGGTCTGATCCGGCGCTATCACTAGGCGTCGGGAGTGAGGCACGATAGTCTGGCGACCTGCATCCAAGGACGCCAGGCCCATGACTGATACCGCCGATCTGAGCTTTGACCTGTATTGGTCGTTTCGCAGCCCCTACAGCTACATCGCCGCACAGCGCCTGCTTGAGCTGCGCAAACGATACGCCTTCGATGTGAAGGTGCACATCGTGCGCCCCCTGGCGGTCAGAAGCCCGCAATTCTTTGAAGAGCGCGACCCGCGCTGGATCCATTACGTCCTGATTGATGTGGCGCGGGAAGCGGAACGGCTTGGCCTGCCCATCGCGGCGCCCAATCCGGACCCGATCATTCAGGACCTCAACACCCTCAAGATCGCATCGGATCAGCCGCGCATCGCCTATCTCAATCGCTTGGGCGTGCTCGCTTGCGAGGCCGGGGATGGGCTCGCCTATATCGCCGCCGCCAGCCGCCGCATCTGGGGCGGCTCCGCCGCCGGCCATGGCTCGCCGTGGACCGAAGACGGCGCGCTCGACGACGCAGCGCACGCGGCGAATCTTGACCCGGACTGGCTCAACACAGAGTCCGACGCTCAAGCTGATCGCATTGACGCCGTCATTGTCGAAAATGAAGCCAATCAGGATGCGGCCGGTCATTGGGGCGTGCCCTTGATGGTGTTTCAGGGCGAACCCTTCTTCGGTCAGGACCGCATCGAAGCCTTGCTCTGGCGCATGGAAAAGAACGGGCTGAAAGCACGCTAGTCGAGCGCCTCAGGTTTCGGCCCCGCCGCCCCAGAGCCGATTACGGCGCAAGGCTTGCGCACTGCGGACACGCACCACCTGTCCGTTCTGGACCCAGAACTCGGCCCCACCCAACTCGGCCCTGGCGACGTCATCCAGAACAAGCGCCCGGCACCGGCGTTTTCGCCAGGCAGACACCTCTCCGTCGAACACGATCAGGTCTGCGTACTGACAATCGTCTTCCAACGCCTGCGCGGCCCCTGTCACGGCCAGAACCAGACCGTCAGCCGTGCGTCCGGTGCAGCCTAGGCTATCGCAGGACAAGGCCGCGCGCTCCGGCGTGGCGCTGATGCCGACACGTTGCAGAAACACCCGAGCGTCAAACCGTCCACGTCGACGATCCGTCACGCTGTATGTCTCTTCGTCCTGAAACCGCGCCAGCACCACGCCGCCATCGCTGATCATCATCTGGGGCGGACTCTGGACCATGAAGAGAGCCATCGCCGCCATGATCAGCACGGCGCCAGACACCCGCATCCAGCCCAAACCGATCACCAGAAACGCAAAGCCCAGACCATAGAGCGCGACCAGAGCGGGATCGGCGGCTGACGCGCCGACGACCGCGCCCTCAAGCGACGACGCCCAATGGGCGATATCCATGACCCGACGCAAGCCGTGATCCATGATCCAGAGAAACGGTCGCTCCAGCCTGATGACAGAGGCGAGCAAAGCGGCGCCGCCCGCCGGCATCACCCAGAACGTAAATACAGGCATGGCCAGCAGATTGGCGATCAGTCCATACGCCGCCATACGCTGGAAATGAAAGATGGCGAAGGCGCCGGTCGCCGCCCCGGCTATGAGCGAGGTTGCGCTCAACCCTGCGAACGCGTCCGTGAGCTTGCTAAACACGGTTCGCGTCCCCGACGGTTCAGGGCGCCAGCGCTTGTACGCCTCGAAGCTGGCGATCAAGGCGGCCACCGCCGAGAAGCTCATCTGGAAGCCCGGCTCAATCACGCTTTCAGGGGCGATGAGCAGGATGAGCATCGCCGCCAGCGCCAGCGACCGCATGGAGAACGCCTGACGGTCAAACAGAACGCCCATCAGGACCACAAAGGCCATGATGTAAGCGCGTTGGGTCGACACCGCGGCCCCGGACAGCACCAGATAGAGGCTGGCTGCCATGAGGGCGCCGATTGCAGCGGGTTTTCGCGGATCATGGGCGCGCGCCCAGGGCTCCCAAAGGGCGAATCCCAAACGGATTACCCAATAGGCGCCGCCAGCAAACAGCGCCATGTGCAGACCGGAAATCGCCAGAATATGCCCCAGACCGGACAGGCGCAGCGCCTCGGCGTCTTCATGGCTGACCCGGGCCCGCTCCCCGGTCAGCAAGGCGGCTGCAATCGCGCCTGTCCGCTCGCCGGTTTGCGCCTGCAACCGCTCTGATAATCGCCAGCGAAATCGCGCCAGCGCCAGACTGAGCGGGGGCGATGCATCGACCTGCGCCGCGTTCAGATCGGATATGGCGTAACCGGTCAGCCCGATCCGGTCGAACCAGGCCGCTCTTGCAGGATCATATCCCCCCGCGGCGACGGGTGCAGAAGGAGGCGACAGACGTGCGCGCACCTCGATTGCGTCGCCCGGCTCGAATTCCGCGAGCTTGGCTCGAATGCGGATGCGATGCGGCGGCGTATCCGTGTGATCCAGCGTGTGAACCCGGATCAGCAGGCGCGCCCGCCCATCCAGCCGCTCCACACGTTCGATCCAACCTGTGAGCTGAGCGCTGCGCTCAAAGTCAAAGGCCGGCAAATCCGGAGAACCCAGGCTGTGGGCGCGCTCGCGCGCCAGCGAAAATCCTACGGACAGGCAGAACACCAGGACGAGCGCGTAAAGCGCGAGAGCGCCACGATTAATCCCCCAACATAGTGAAGCCAGACAGAGAAGACCGAGGCTCGCATAAAAAGGCAAAGGGCCCGGCTCATTCGGCCAGGAAAAATAGGCCGCCGCCCCGGCCGCCATCGCGACCGGCGCCCAAAGGATCAGGCGGTACGGGTCCGGCGCGGTGACAGACAATGTCCCGCCCAACCCGGCCGTCAGGGCGCGGTGCAAGGCCGGGTATTCCCCTGATGATGGAAACTTTAGCCATTTCACACCTTCATCATGGCGCGAACATCAGGCGGAGGCTATGACGGAGGCGGTTTGGCGTGCTAAGGAGCACTCCCCTTCGCACTGCAGCATGAATTCGCAATTGCAAGACACCATGAAAATCATCACGCGCTTCGCGCCCTCACCGACCGGATATCTGCATATCGGCGGCGCGCGCACGGCGCTTTTCAACGCCCTGTTCGCCCAGGCGAATGGCGGTGAATTCAAGCTCCGTATCGAGGATACGGACCGCGCCCGGTCCACAGACGAAACCGTTCAGGCCATTCTGGACGGGCTGAGCTGGCTGGGTCTGAAATGGGATGGCGAGGCCGTGTCCCAGTTCGCGCGCGCAGACCGCCATCGCGAAGTCGTGGACGCCCTGATCGAGAAAGGCGCAGCCTTTCGGTGTTATTGCACGGCGGAAGAAACCGAGGCGCTGCGCGAGCAAGCCTTTGCCGAGGGACGCGCCCTGCGCTCTCCCTGGCGCGATCGCGACGCCTCAGAAGCGCCTGACGCACCCTTTGTTGTCCGTTTCCGGGCAGCTGACAGCGACACCGTGATCGACGACGCCGTTCAGGGGCCGGTCCGCTGGGGCGCGAAAGAGTTTGACGACCTTGTCCTTCTGCGCGGTGACGGCAACCCCACCTACAATCTCGCCGTGGTGGTCGATGACCATGATATGGGCGTCACCCACATCATTCGCGGTGATGATCACCTGACCAATGCCGGTCGCCAGACGCAGATCTATCAGGCCATGGGCTGGGATATCCCGGTCTTCGCCCATATCCCGCTCATTCATGGTCCGGATGGCAAGAAGCTGTCCAAACGCCATGGCGCGCTCGGCGTGGAAGCCTATCGGGACATGGGCTATCTGCCTGAAGGCCTGCGCAATTATCTGCTGCGTCTGGGCTGGGCCAAGGGCGATCAGGAATACTTCACCGACGCCGAAATGGCCGCCGCATTCGACCTCAAAGGTCTGGGCAAGGCGCCGGCGCGGCTCGATTTCGACAAGATGTCGAGCATCAACGCCTGGCACATGAAGCGCGCCGAGGATGCGCGCCTGACCGAACTGCTCTGGGATCGACTGGAAGGCCGCGACGATGTGCGGCTTGATGATCAGGCGAAAGTCTGGGTTTCTTCGGCTATGAAAGTGCTGAAAGAACGCGCAGCGACCCTCGCAGACCTGGAGGATCAAACCTATTTCCTTGTTCGTCCGCGCCCGATCGAAGTGACGGGCAAGGCGGCCAAGGCGCTCAAAGATGACGCCAAGGCCCGTCTGTCGCGTCTTGCGGACGTACTAAGGGATACGCCGGACTGGACCGAGGCGGCTTTGGGCGATGTGCTTAACGCTTTCGCAGAAGCTGAAGAGGTTGGCTTCGGCAAGGTGGGTCAACCGCTTCGAGCGGCCCTCACCGGCGGCGCGCCAGCGCCGGATATGAGTTTCGTACTAGCGGTTCTGGGACGCGATGAAGTTCTGGATCGGCTCAATGACGTGATGGACTAGGTCGCGCCCCTACTCAGACCGCGTCCGTCATGACCCACAGAAAAGGGGTTGGAGATATGGAAAACAAGATTCAACCGAAAGGTTCCGCGCAGCTGTCGATTAACGGCGAGACCTATGACCTGCCTGTGTATGGCGGTTCGCTGGGTCCGGACGTGGTCGATATCCGCGCGCTTTACAAGAATGCGGGCGTTTTCACCTTTGACCCCGGTTTCACCTCCACCGCGTCCTGCGAAAGCCAGATCACCTATATCGATGGTGATGAAGGCACGCTGCTGTATCGCGGCTATCCGATCGACCAGCTGGCGGACAATGCCAGCTTCATCGAAGTGGCCTACCTGCTGCAGAACGGTGAACTGCCGAACGCCAAGGAACTGGAAGAGTTTGACTGGACGATCCGTCGTCACACCATGCTGCACGACCAGTTCGACCAGTTCTTCCGGGGTTTCCGTCGTGACGCCCACCCGATGGCCATCATGGTCGGCACGGTCGGCGCACTGTCCGCCTTCTATCACGACTCCACCGATGTGAACGATCCGCAGGCCCGCCTGATCGCGTCGCACCGCATGATCGCGAAGATGCCGACCATCGCGGCGCGCGCCTACAAGTATCACATCGGTCAGCCCTTCGTGACGCCGCAGAACGATCTCGACTATGCGTCGAACTTCCTGCAGATGTGCTTTGCTGTCCCGGCCGAGAAATACGAGGTGTCCCCGACCCTCGCCCGCGCCATGGACAAGATCTTCACCCTGCACGCCGACCACGAACAGAACGCCTCGACCTCGACCGTCCGTCTGGCCGGTTCGTCGGGCGCCAACCCGTTCGCCTGCATCGCGGCCGGCATCGCCTCGCTGTGGGGCCCGGCGCATGGCGGCGCCAACGAAGCCGCCCTCAACATGCTGCGTGAGATCGGTTCGGTGGACAAAATCCCCGAATACGTCGCGAAAGCCAAAGACAAGAACGATCCGTTCCGTCTGATGGGCTTCGGTCACCGCGTGTACAAGAACTATGACCCGCGCGCCAAGGTGATGCGTGAGACCTGCCATGCCGTGCTCGACGAGCTGGGCGTGCGTGATGATCCGCTGCTCGCCGTGGCCATGGAACTTGAGAAGATCGCGCTCGAGGACGAGTACTTCGTCGAAAAGAAGCTCTATCCGAACATCGACTTCTATTCGGGCATCACCCTGAAGGCGATGGGTTTCCCGACCGAGATGTTCACCGTGCTGTTCGCCTTGGCCCGCACTGTGGGCTGGATCGCGCAATGGTCGGAAATGATCGAGGATCCGAGCCAGAAAATCGGCCGTCCGCGTCAAGCCTTCACCGGCGCGACCGCACGCGACTTTGTCTCGATCGACAAGCGCTAGGCTTCATATTTCAAGCCAAAAAGAACCGGCGAAGCAATTGCTTCGCCGGTTTTTCTATATCTGGACATCAAGCTTGAAGCGCCCCGAACCCTTCTCTCGAAAACAGGGCGTCGAGTCCCACGCCCAGTGTTTCCGATAGGCGCAACGCCACCTCGATTGTGGGGTTGAACTGCCCGCGTTCTATGGCGCCGATCGTCTGGGGGTGGACCTGAATTTTCGCTGCCAGCTCTTGTCGGGAGAGTCCGCGATCGACGCGATAAGTCTTCACCCGGTTCTGGAAATTGACAGGCTCAGGCATGGCTGTCCTCGTCATCGGCCATCCCGTCAAAATCAAAATCCGATGGGCGCAGCGCCCAGGCCAGGATCATCTGAGGGCCGGACATCACGAACGCGATGCCCCCTAGACCAGCCGCCAGCATGTAGGCGGGGGGCAGCGGGCTTACGCCAATGGCCGTCAGAAGGACGAGCACGATCATGGCCAGCTTCAATCCCCGACGGGTCGCCATGTTCACAAGTCCTTGCTGGCGCTCATCATACGGTTCATCAGGCAAGGCGAACGCCGGACGGCTCGCCAGAAACAGGTTGCGGTCCAGGCGCATCGCCAGAAAGACGGCGATGAACAATATTGGCGTCAGCCCCGTCACCGGCGCCGTCAGGCGCTCCCCTCGTGTCAGGACACCGGCAACGCCATCCAGAACCACGCCAAGCGTTACAATTAGGACTAGGAACAGCGCGGTGACACAGATCACCAGCCCACGCCGCTTGGCTTGGCTGGACCACGCCTTGGCCTTTTGCGGATCATCATCCGCATCAGCGATATGAAACGCATGCAACGGGCCTCGAACAGTCATTGAATCCTCCATCATTCGCTACGTAAAATAGCACATATGCTACATTACGCAATGTGATGGGCTGCTCAGGCTTTCGGCTCAGGATGAAATGAGTTGGAGAACGGCTTGCGCGGCGTTCGCAGACGGTGAGCCGCCCTCACCGCGCATATGATCTGTGACCGCTTTCAAACGCGCAGACACTTCGGCACGGCGTTCCGGATCATCCAGCAAGGCGGCAACGCTGTGAGCCAGCCGATCGCCGCGACACTGGGTCTGGACATGTTCCGGAATCAGCATCTCGTCAGCCGCAATATTGGCGAGCGAGATATATTTCGACTTCATGAGGAAAAACCGCGCCGCCGCCCAGGCCAGCCAGCCCAGCCTGTAGGCTGCAACTGTGGGCACGCCCAGCCGGGCTAGTTCCAGCGTAACCGTGCCCGAGCAGGCCAGCGCCGCATCGGCGGCGTGAAACGCATCGCGACGCTCATCACTGTCGACCACAATGAGATCATCCAGAGCGGGTTCAAGCGCAATCATCTCGCGCGCCTGCTCGGCGATGGATGAGGCCAGGGGCGTGACGAGTTTCAGCCCTGGACGGTCCGACTTCAAACGCTTTACCGCATCGGCAAAGCGCGGGAAGAGGCGTGTCAGCTCGGATTTGCGGCTGCCGAACAGGATGAGCAGAAGCTGATCAGATGGATCCACACCATGCCGCGCGCGAAAGCCTAGGCCATCCCCGCTCAGATCCCGCTCCAGCGCCGGATTGCCGACAAAGGTCACATCCATGCCATGCTCGGTGAAATACGGAGCGTCAAAAGGATGGATCGCCAGCAAATGGTCAAACGTGTCCGCCGCCACCTTGGCGCGCTCGCGCCGAGCGGCGAAGACCTGCGGGGCGACATACTTGATCAACGGCGTATCCGGCAGCGCGTCACGCAGCTTCCAGGCCGCCCGCAACATGAAGCCCCAGGAATCGATCAGCACCACCGCATCGGCCTCGAACGCCTGGGCCGCGTCTGCCGTCTCTTGCGCCCGCTGATGAACGAGATTGATGATCTTGAGGCCATCAAACAGGCCGAAAACCGATAATTCGGAAATATCAAATGGCGAGATGGCGCCGCGTTTGGCCATTTCGGGCCCGCCCACACCGGCGACTTCCACATCTGGTCGCTGTGCGCGCAGCGCATCGATCAGATCCGCCGCCAAGGCGTCCCCGGACGGTTCCGCCGCAACCAGAAACAGGCGCGGCGGGCGGGTCAACTTTCCCGTCGTATCAGTTGCCGGGCTCATGCGACTGTCCGTCCATATCTATCGCCCAGACCGCGAGGCCTGCCGCGTCTGCGGCTTGTCCGACCGCCTCACGTCCCAGTACCATCGCGCCGCCCGCCGGTATGACAATGCCGGCAAGCCCGGCCCTGGCTGCACCAGTGACGGTTGAGACGCCAATCACAGGCAAATCGATCCGGCGCTCCTGACCGGGCTTGGGGCGTTTTGCGAGCACGCCGCAGCGATCCAGTTCATCGCCGCGCAGCTCGGCAGGCAGACCGGCGACACGCGCCAGCATCTGATCAGTGCCTTCCTGGGCTTCGACCGCCAGCACCAGGCCCTTGCAGACCACAGCGCCCTGACCAATGTCCTCCGCGCCTGTCACGCCGGCGATATGGAGCGCCTTCAAGGCGTCGGCCTGGGTCGCCGCATCAGGAGAGACAGAACCGATCAGCCCGGGGTCAACAAGCAGCTCGTCAGCGATGTCATTGGCGCCAATCACCGTGAAGCCTTCTTTTTCAAAGAAGCCCACGATCGCGCGCAACAAGGCGTCGTCGCCCCGCGCCGCTGCGGACAAGGCCTGAGGCAGGAAGGCCATGCCCTTGAGATCCGGTTTGAGCGCCGAAAAGTCCGGCCGAGTCACAATGCCGGCAAAGCAGACCGCGTCACAATCCGCCTGGCGCAGATCCTTCACGACCTGTCCCAGCTGCGCGATGCCGCGAATGATCGGGCTGTCATAGCGGGTGGGGTCGGCAAAACCCTTCAGGGCGATCACGCAGGCCAGACGATCGCCCGCCTCCGCCGCCTGAGCGACATAGATAGGCAGGTCGCCCCCGCCAGCGATCAGCCCCAGACGTTCGTACGCGGCCACAATCTAGCGCCCTTCCGGCGAACACAGCGGACGTTTGGCCGGCGTCCGGATGAAGTCGACGATATCCATCACCTCAGGCCGGTTCTCGAACAGGCGCGCCGCATCCTCGACCCGTTCATGGAACGCGCCTTCATTGGCGAAGACCAGCCGATAGGCCGCACGCAAATCGTGAATGGCGTCTCGTGAAAAGCCGCGGCGCTTGAGCCCCACCAGGTTGAGCCCGGCCAGGGCGCCCAGATTGTCCACCATGCCATAAGGAATGACATCGCCCGTAACAGGCGCGCCGCCGCCGATGAAGGCGTATTTGCCAATCCGGCATTGCTGGTGCAGCGCGGACAGGCCGCCCATGATCACGTAATCAGCGACCGAGGAATCCCCGCCCAGCGTGGCGTTGTTAGCGAACACGACATGGTCGCCCACGGTACAGTCATGGGCGACGTGCGCCCCCACCATGAAGAAGTTATTCGATCCCACCCGGGTGACGCCTTTCGCGCCCTCGGTGCCCATATGCATGGTCACGTGTTCACGCAGCGTATTGTTGTCGCCGATGATCAGGCGCACATCTCCGCCCTTGAACTTGAAATCCTGAGGCGCTTCGCCCAGGGCGACGAAGGGATGGATCTTGCAGTCCGCGCCAAGCTCGAGATTGCCGTTCAGCGTGACGTGAGAACTCAGGGCCGTGCGATCGCCGACCTGAACATTCGGACCGACAATACAGTAGGGACCAATCTGGACCCCCTCGCCCAGACGGGCGCTGTCGTCCACGATCGCGGTCGGGTGAATGGTCGTGGTCATGATGGCTCCCTCAGGCTTCGCGCGGCGCCGAAGTGGCCGAGAAGGTCGCATCCGCGCACCGTACGCCATTCACGCGCGCTTCGCCCTTGAACTTGAAAACGCCGCGACGGTTCGCAGTCACTTCAACCGGCATTTCCAGCACGTCTCCGGGACGAACGGGACGACGGAACTTCGCCATCTCGACACCCATGAAATAGATCAGCGTGTTGGAGATGTCCGCATCCAGCGTCTTGGACATCAAGATAGCCCCGGTTTGCGCCAGCGCTTCGATGATCAGCACCCCCGGCATCACCGGATTTTCAGGAAAATGGCCCTGAAAATGTGGTTCGGCCGCGGACACGCACTTGAACCCGACAATGGACTCGCCCGGCACATAGCTTTCAGCGCGATCCACCAGCAAGAAGGGATAGCGGTGCGGCAGACGGCGCAATATCTCATCCGGCCCGATCGCGGTGTTGGTCTCGCTCATCACTCTTCCTTCTTGCGCTCGGGTTTGGACTTGCGGCTGACGGAGCGGCGCAGCCAGGCCGTCTCGCGCATGAAGCTCTGGATGGGTTGAGCAGGCGAGCCCGCCCAGGTTTCCCCAGCCGGTACGTCCTTCATGACGGCGGCGTCCGCCGCCAGCCTCGCGCCCTCACCGATCTTCAAATGGTCGGCCACCCCGACACGACCGCCGAACTGGGCGCCGGCGCCGATGACAGTGCTGCCGGAAATGCCCGCAAAGGCCGCCATGACCGCATAGGGGCCGACATCCACATTGTGCGCGATATGGCACAGGTTATCGATGCGAGCGCCCTTGCCGATCCGGGTGTCCTTGAGCATGCCGCGATCCACGGTCGCGTTCGCCCCCAGGGTCGCTTCATCTTCTATGATGACGCGGCCCAGATGCGGCAGGGTAAAGACTTCCCCGTTTTCATAGGCCAGCCCGAACCCGGCCTCGCCCACAACCGCCCCGGCAGAAATCTCGCAGTTCGCGCCAATGATCGCGCATTGGACATTGGCGCGCACGCCAATCCGGGTTCGCGCGCCGATGACCACGCCCGGACCGATAATGGCGCCCGATTCAATGCGGGCGCCCTCACCGATTTCCGCATCAGGTCCAATGATGACGCCTGGCGCCAGCCGAGCACTGTCCGCAATGGTCGCACTCTCATGGATGAAATCCGGACCGTCATGGAACCGGCTGGCCAGCAGTCGCGCCGCGGCCTTGGCGAACCCTGCGCGGGTTACGCGATGGACAAGCACAGCCTGGCAATGCGGCAGGAAATCCGCCCAGCTGGCGTCGGGGACGATGGCGATACCGGCCTTGGGCGGTGTCTGAGGCGGGGTTTTGCCCGCCAGAAACATCAGGTCGCCCTGACGCGCCTCGTCCGGAGTCGCCACGTCCAAAACAGCGACATCGCCGTCGCCTATCAGATCAGATCCGATAAGCGCGGCGATGTCGGAAGCCTTGAGCGGACCGAGGCGCTCAAAAAATCGCGGGTCGGCCCCCATGGCTGTTCACCCTTACTGCTGCTGTTGTTGAGCAGCTTGGGCGGGAACGCGAACACGGTTCACCGGCGTGGTGGTGATACGCTGGTTCAGACGTTCGATGGCGGTGTCCGTGATATCAACGGATTCCCGTGCGTAAACGATGGTGGAGCGGTCAACCAGCACGTCCGCATTGCGCTCGTTGACGATCTCCTGGAGCACTTCCTGAAGCACGGGCAGAACCGGGCGCATGGCCTGCTGTTCGGTCGCAGCCAGCTCCTGACCGCGCAAACGACGGGTCTGCTCGAAGGTCGAGGCATCACGCTGAAGCGCTTCATAGCGCGACGCCAGATCCGGACGTTGACGGATCGCGTCTTCCGACAGGGCGGACAATTCAGCGTTCAGCGCTTCGCTTTCGGACTGGATCGCTTCTTGTTGCGGCTGCAGCTCAGCCTGGATTTCAGTCCCGATGGCTTCAAGGCGCGAAGCGATGTGTTGGCCTACTGCGCTCTCGCGCAGGATGCGTTGCTCGTTCATCACCAGAACGCTCTGGGCGAAGCTCGCGGCGCTGAAGCCGATGCTCAGCACCAGGGCGGCTGAGAGCATGCGCAGCGGGCGCATGGCGGCGAAAATCTGACGTTTCATGAGTCTAGAACCCCGTTCGAGTGCTAAAGCGGAAGAACGCCCCTTGGTCGTAATCTTCCTTGATAAAGGCATGCGCCAGGTCAAAGCGCACAGGGCCGAAGGGAGAATCCCAGAAGATGCTCATCCCGGCCGAAGCGCGAAGCGCAAGGTCGTCAACAGTGTAGATTGCAGATGCCGTGCCATCATCGGCGATCTGGTCGTCGTCAGGCAGCAGCCCCACCGTGCCAAACTCCGTAAACAGGCTGCCCCGGATGCCATACTGTTCCGGCAGGCCCAGCGGGAAGCCCATTTCGAAAGCGCCGATGGCGTAAAAATTCCCGCCCAGGGCATCGCCCGAGATGAATTCATCGCCATCCTCCAGCGGCGTTTCACGACGCTGGACGACGCGCGGACCAATGCCCGCCGTCTCGAAGCCGCGGAACGAATTACCACCCTTGAAGAAGCGGTCGTTGATCCGGGCCGTGTCTCCGCCCCAGGAGAACAGATAGCCGGCAGAGCCGGTGGCGCTGAAGACCAGACGGTCGCGCCAGACACTGCGGTAGATCCCGCCCTGCAGCTCTGAGCGCACATAGCGCACATCACCACCAAGCCCGGCGAAATCCTGATTGAAGCTCAGCTGGAAGCCACGGGTCGGCTCTCGATAGTCATCCGTCCGGTTCCAGCGCAGCGAATACCCCATCAGCGAGGTGATCCGCGAGCCAGAGGCGCGTTGGATGGATTCCGACACACCGCCGAAGGTCTGCACATTATCGGTCCGCAAGGTGTAGTTCACGCCCGCCTGGACGGCCCGCGTGAGCGGGAAACCGGCCCGCAAGGTGAAACCGGTGGATTCGGTTTCGAAAGAGGCCTCACGAGAGAAGTCGGAGCGAACCCGGAAGAGGTCAAAACCGGCCGCCAGGTTGCGGTCCAGAAAGCGCGGTTCGGTGAACCGGATATCGATCTGTTGCTGGCGTGAACTGGTGGAGACCCGCAGACGCAGAAACTGGCCTCGTCCCCGCAGATTGCGTTCGGAGATCGAGAAATCGACCAGGAACGAATCCGTGGACGAGAAACCGGCGCCGAAAGCCAGTTCACCCGTGGGTTGCTCAGTCACACGCACCTGGACCTGCGCACGATCAGGCGCACTGCCCTGGATCGGATCAACTTCGACATCCTCGAAGAAGCCCAGCTGACCGACACGCGAACGCGAGATATTCACCAGCGCCTGGTTGAAGGCGTCGCCTTCCACCAGATCAAGCTCACGACGAATGACGCGATCAAGCGTACGCGTATTCCCGATGATATCGATACGTTCGATATAAACGCGCGGGCTTTCCTCGATCACGAAGGTGATATCGACCGTCTGGTCTTCCCGGTTCAGCTCCACGCGCGGGCTGACATCCACAAAGGCGTAACCGGATGCGCCAGCGGCGAAGGTCAGGGAGTCCGTCGCGTCTTCGATCAGACTGCCCACATAGAGCCGTCCCGGCTGGGTCGGAAGCGCAGCTTCGAGATAATCGGTGTTCAGGTCAGAGATCTCGGTTTCAACTTCAATCTCACCGAAATTGTAGCGCTCGCCCTCATCCATGGTGAAGGTGACATAGAATTCGGATTGGTCGGGCGCGAGTTCCGCGGACACGGACGTCACGCGGAAGTCGGCAAAGCCGCGATCGTTGTAGAAGGTCCGCAATTGCTCACGGTCATACTCGATCCGGTCGGGATCATAGTTGTCATTGGAGCTGAAGAACTTCCACCAACGTGCTTCGGTCGTAACGATTTCGCCACGCAGACGGCGGTCCGAATAGGCTTCGTTGCCCACAAAGGAAATCCGCTCGACACCCGTGACCGGGCCTTCGGAAATCTCGAACACCAGATCGACGCGATTCTGAGGCAGCTCAACGATCTGCGGGGTCACCTGGGCGGCGAACCGGCCCGAACGGCGATACACTTCCAGAATGCGCTGCACATCAGACTGCACTCGCGAGCGCGTAAAGATGGCGCGCGCCTGAAGTTCGATCTCGTCGGTGATCTTGTCGTCGCCAATGGCGCGATTGCCCTCGAGAATCACCCGGTTCACGATCGGGTTCTCTTCCACATAAAGCACCATGGAAGAGCCATCGATCGCCACGCGGACATCGGAGAACAGGTTCGTGCTGTAAAGGGTCTGGATCGACAGGTTGATCAGGCGCGAGTTGGGCAGATCGCCCGGCTGAATGAGCAGGTAGGACAGGATGGTGTCCGCCTCGACCCGTTCATTGCCTTCCACAACGATCTGAAGGACCGGCTGCTGGCGAACCTCCTGTGCGGATTCAGACGGAACCGCCTGAATCTCCGGCTGAGGTTGGTTAACTCCCTCATCCTGCGCAAGGCTCGCCCCCGCGCAGAGCACACTCAGGAGCGCTGCCGCCAATCCCTTGAAGATCACATTCATGAAAGGCCCTCGTCCCTCGCCTGCGACGCCCCCATCACAGGAACTGACCGCGCAGATAACTCAAATCATTCCAAGTGGCCACCACGAACATGGCCAGAATAAAGCCGAGTCCCAGCCGAAACCCCAATTCCTGGACGGACGGGCTCGGCGGGCGTTTAGCTATAGCTTCATAGGCGTAGTACACAAGGTGACCGCCGTCGAGAACCGGAATGGGCAGAAGATTCATTAACCCCAGTCCGACACTCAGCAACGCTGACAGCGCTATCATCACGATGACCAGGCGCTCAAGGCGCGTCATCAACGCCACAGGCTGAGAGGCGCCATTATCGCTAACCGCCATATTCGCAAGCTGACCAGCCGTTGTGGCGATTCCGACCGGACCGTTGATGTGTTCGGTCGAAGCGCGGCCCGTCACCAGGCGCGACAGATAGCTGACGATGGTCGCCGTGGTGTCCACGGTCCGGGTGACGCCATAGATCGGCGCTTCCCACACCGCAGGGCGGTAGATCATCCGTTCCGCATCGACAGAACTGCGAATACCGATCGTGCCCAAAGGCCGTTCACCACCCAGATTGTCATCGCGCATCACACGCGCCGGCACCACTTCGAGCACGACAGGCTCGCCGTCCCGCTCAACTGTCACGTCAATGGGCTGGCCGGCGCGGGTGACCACATATTCGGTCATATCGGTGAAGCCGCGGATCGGGGTGTTATCCATCCGCGTGACCAGATCACCCGCCTGAAAGCCCGCCTGCTGGGCCGGGCTGTCTTCCATGACCTCGCCCACCAGCGGTTCCAGCCGGGCTTCGCCCTGGACGAGACCGAGAATGGCGAAGAGCACGATGGCGAGCAGAAAATTGGCCAGCGGCCCCGCCGCCACGATGAAGGCGCGTTGCCAGACAGGCTTGAAATGCAGAACGCTGTCCGGATCAGGATGCTCACGACGCAATTGCTCGAGCGTATCGTAATCAGGCGCGCTGGCGGCGTTGGCGTCGCCGCGGAATTGCACAAAGCCGCCCAGCGGCAAGGCGCTGACTTTCCAGACCGTGCCCAGCTTGTCGGTGCGTGAGATCAAGGTGGGCCCAAAGCCCATTGAAAAGGCGTCCGCATGCACGCCGCACATCCGTCCGGCCCAGTAATGGCCCAGTTCATGGATGATCACGACAAAGCCCATCACAAGGATGAAGGCGAAAATGGACAGGGTCCCGGACCCAAGCCAGTCGAGCATATGGTCTCCTTATGCAGCGCCCGCTCTAGCGGAATCGCTGCTCAACTGCATCCGTTGCCAACCGGCGCCCTTGCCGGTCAACCTCCAACACAGTCTCAAAGTCGGATGGCTCGACCGAGGCGACGCCATCCTTCTCCCCTCGCTCCAGAGAGTCCGAGACGCATGCCGCGATGTCAAGAAAGCCAATCTGACCATTCAGAAAGGCGGCGACCGCCACTTCATTGGCGGCGTTGAAAATGGCCGGAGCACCGCGCCCTGCATCAAAGGCGCTCCGCGCCAGCCCCAGGGCGGGAAACCGCACCGGGTCTGGCGCTTCAAAGCTCAACTGGCTCAGCAGCGCCAGATCAAGCCGTTCGACAGGCGTTTCGATGCGATCGGGCCAGGCTAGCGCATGGGCGATCGGCGTGCGCATGTCCGGCATGCCGAGCTGGGCGAGCATGCCGCCATCGGCATATTCGACGAGGCCATGGACTATGGATTCTGGATGTACGAGCACATCCACATCCGATTGCGGCAGGCCGAACAGATGGCAGGCCTCGATGATCTCAAGGCCCTTGTTCATCATGGTCGCACTATCGACTGAAATCTTCGCGCCCATGCTCCAGGTGGGATGCGCCACAGCCTGGGACGGGCTCGCCTGCCCCATATCCTCAAGCGACCAGTTGCGGAACGGTCCGCCGGACGCCGTCAGGATGATCCGGCGTACGCTATCGCGCTGGCGTTCTTCGAAAGCCTGGAAGATCGCATTATGCTCAGAGTCGACCGGTAGGAGGCGCGCCTGGGCTTCCCGGGCGGCGCGCATGAACAGATCCCCTGCACACACGAGCGCTTCTTTATTGGCGAACGCCACGGCTGCGCCGCGTTTGACCGCTTCCAGCGTCGGCGGCAGCCCCGCCGCCCCCACAATCGCCGCCATCACCCAGTCAGCAGACAGGCGGGCGGCCTCACAGATGGCATCCGGTCCGGCTGCACAGCGAATGGAGGTGTCCTTGAGCGCCGCTTCCAGCGCAGGGCCCGCTTCCGGCGCCGCTACGGCGCAGAATTGCGCGCCTGTACGTCTGGCCAGCTGGGCCAGCTCTTCAGCCTGATGGTTCGCCGTGAGCGCGACCACCTCAAACGCGCCCTCAGGCGCGCGTTCAACGAGGTCCAGCGTGGCGCGGCCCACCGATCCGGTGGCGCCCAGGATTGTAATCTTGCGCGAGCTCATGCGCTTCCTCCCGGCCAGCCGCCCGGCCCCATGAAAGCCCAGGCTCCAGCAAACAGAGCGGCCATCATCAAGGCGTCCACACGATCCAGAACACCTCCATGCCCCGGTATCACCGTACCTGCATCCTTGACCCCGAACCGGCGTTTGGCCAGCGACATCAACAGGTCCCCTGCAACTGCGGCCAATGCGGTCGGAGCCGCCAGCAGCGCGCCATGCCGGGGATCCCAGCCTGCCCACCAGGCAGCGAACGCGCCGGCGATGACGCCGAAGGCGAGGCCTGCAACCAGCCCGGACCAGGTCTTGTTGGGGCTGGCGGCCGGCAACAGCTTCCACCCGCCCAGCCAGGACCCGGCCAGATAGGCGAACGTGTCCGCGGCCCAGACCACGCTGATCAGGAAGATGATGCCGGCGAGCCCGGTCATCTCATCAATTCGCAGCACCGCAAGCACCGATGCCGCCAGGGCCACATAGGCCACGCCGAACAGGGCTTCGAACGCTCTGTCCCGGGGCCATCGGTCCGCAAACGCCGCCAGAGCGCCGCCCGCAATCCAGATCGCCGCGCCCGCCAGTTCCAGCTGGCTGGCCAGCAGCACGCCGCCCACGGCGGCGCCGGTGGCGATGGCGAAGGCTCGTGGCGGCGCATCGGGATCGGACATGCGCACCCATTCCCAGGCCATGGCCGCAGCGAAAGCAGCAATGAAGATCGAAAACGCGATGCCGCCCCACAAGATCATCCCGACGGCTACGGGCGCGAGCACCAGTGCGGACAGCACCCGTCGCGAAAACATGGGATCACCGCGACGGGCGCGGTCTGGCCCGGGAAGATCGTCCGGAGATGGCTGTTCAGCCATGGCGTACGCCGCCATAGCGGCGATCCCGGTTGGCGTATTCGGCGATGGCCCTCTCGAACGCGGCCTTGTCGAAGTCCGGCCAGAGCGTGTCCAGGAAGACGAACTCGGCATAGGCGGCCTGCCAGAGCAGAAAATTGGAAATCCGATGTTCGCCGCTTGTCCGGATCACGAGATCAGGATCCGGCAAGCCGGCTGTATCGAGATACTGAGTGAAGTCCGCTTCGCTCAGCTTTGACAGATCCCCGTCATGGTCCAGCGCCGCCCGGCGTGCGGCCCTGACGATCTCATCGCGTCCGCCATAATTGAACGCGATATTGAGGCAGAATTTCTCATTCTCGGCGGTCCGGCTTTCCACCGAAGCAATGAGATTGAGCAACTCCTCGCTCAAGCCCTCGCGCCGTCCCAGAATGCGGACGCGCACGCCCTCGTCGTGAAGGCGGTCGAGATCAGCGGCGACGAAGCGGCGCAACAGTTCGAACAGGGCCTCCACCTCGGCGGCGGGACGGTTCCAGTTTTCGGTCGAGAAACTGAACAGGGTGAGATGGCGCACGCCAAGCTCACCCGCATTCCGGACCGCCTCCCGGACGGCCTCAACCCCCTTGCGATGACCAAAGGCGCGCGGACGACCACGAGACGCAGCCCAGCGACCGTTTCCATCCATGATGATGGCCACGTGCTGGGGCGCCGGGCCCGACGGTTCGGTCTCGCTCATGGAAACGGCCCTCCCGCCGTCAAGGGCGCTCTTGCGAGCGCCCGTCCCATCAGACCTGGGTGATTTCTTCCTGCTTGGTCTTCAGCTGTTCGTCGATCGCGGCGACCTTGGCGTCCGTCAGCTTCTGGATCTGGTCCGCCAGCTTCTTGTGCTCGTCTTCGCTGATATCGCCCGCTTTTTCGTCACGCTTGAGCTGGTCCATGCCATCACGGCGCACATTGCGCACGGCGATGCGGGCGTTTTCCGCATAGGAGCCGGCGGTCTTGGCCAGCTCATTGCGGCGCTCCTCGTTGAGCGGCGGGATCGGGATGCGCAGCATTTCGCCTTCAGACACCGGGTTCAGACCCAGGGAGGAATTGCGAATCGCTTTTTCCACCGGGCCGACCAGCGTCTTGTCCCAGATGGTGATGGTGATCATGCGCGGCTCGGGCACGGAGACGTTGCCGACCTGGTTGATCGGCGTCATCGCGCCATAGGCTTCCACCTTGATGGGATCGAGCAGGCTCGCGCTCGCACGCCCGGTGCGCAGGCCGCCGAATTCCTTTTTCAGCGCATCAATCGCGCCGTCCATGCGGCGCTCGATATCTTTAATGTCGAAACCGGACATGTCCGTGTCTCCCCTGTTGAAGGCGGGCTCGGATCAGCCGCCCACGACCGTGCAAACGCCCTCGCCATCCAGAACACGGGCGAGACCGCCCTGTTCGCGGATGTTGAACACCACGATCGGTATCTGGTTGTCGCGCATCAGCGTCACCGCCGATGCATCCATAACTTTCAGATCGCGCGCCAGAACGTCGATATAGTCAAGGGACTCAAACCGTTCGGCCTGCGGATTCTTGCGCGGGTCATCATCATAGACGCCATCCACGCTGGTGCCTTTGAACAAGGCGTCACACCCCATTTCAGCCGCGCGCAAAGCCGCCGCCGTATCGGTTGTGAAAAACGGATTGCCCGTGCCCGCGGCGAAAATCACCACGCGGCCACGCTCCATATGGCGCACGGCCCGGCGGCGAATATACGGCTCGCACACCGTGGTCATGGGAATGGCGGACTGGACCCGGGTCTGAACGCCAACACGCTCGAGTGCGGTCTGCATGGCCAAGGCGTTCATCACAGTCGCCAGCATGCCCATATAGTCGGCAGCGGCGCGTTCCATGCCCTTGGCGGCGGCCGTAAGACCGCGGAAAATGTTTCCGCCGCCGATGACGAGGCAGAGCTCGTAACCGGCCTCGACCGCCTCACCCACTTCCCGGGCGATGCGATCTGCGGTGTTCATGTCGATGCCGTAAGGCTGATCGCCCATCAGGGCTTCACCGGAAACCTTCAAAAGAACCCGTTTGAACGGGCCTTTAGGCGTTTTTGACGGTCGGTCCTCGGTGTCAGTCACGGCAATCTCCGCATGAATGCTGTCTACAGATGGAATCCGGCCCGGACGTGTATACACAAGCCCGGGCCGAAAATCTTAGCCTTTGGCGACGGCTGCGACTTCTGCGGCGAAGTCTTCTTCTTTCTTCTCGACGCCTTCGCCCAGAACCATCCGGACAAAGCCGGACAGCTCGATCGGCGCGCCCGCTTCGGCTTCAGCCGCTTTCAGGGCCTCGCCGACGGTCTTGTCGGTGTCGAACACGAAGACCTGCTTGAGAAGCACGACTTCTTCGTAGAATTTGCGCAGACGGCCCTCGACCATCTTCTCGATGATCTGCTCGGGCTTGCCGGATTCACGCGCCTGGTCAGCAAAGACCTGACGCTCCTTCTCGACCACGGCCTGGTCCAGCTCGCCTTCATGCACAGCCAGAGCCGGCGCCGGGGACGCAGCGGCCACGTGCATGGCGACCTTGCGGCCAAGATCCGCCAGAACAGCCTTGTCGCCTTCGGACTTCAGCGCAACCAGCACGCCGATCTTGCCCATGCCGTCGCCGGCGGCGTTGTGAACGTAAGCCGCCACAACACCCGGATCCACGGACAGGGTCTCGGCGCGACGCACGGACATGTTCTCGCCGATCTGGGCGATCAGGTCGGTCATCGTGTCGTCGACGGACTTGCCGGCCGAGGTCTGAGCCGCTTTCAGCGACGCCAGATCGTTAGCGCCGATGGCCAGGCCTGCGACTTCAGCCACAGCGTTCTGGAACAGCTCGTTACGCGCCACGAAGTCGGTTTCAGCGTTCACTTCGACCGCAGCGGCAGCCATGCCGGCGCCCCGCTCTTCCGCCTTGACGGCCACCAGGCCTTCAGCGGCGACGCGGTCGGCCTTCTTGGCGGCCTTGGACAGGCCCTTCTTGCGCAGCCAGTCGATGGCGGCGTCCATGTCGCCATCAACTTCCACAAGCGCCTTCTTGGCGTCCATCATGCCTGCGCCGGATTTTTCGCGGAGCTCTTTGACGAGAGCGGCGGTGATCTGAGCCATGGGGAGGTCTCCTTGGATCGCGCTAGGCGCTATTAGGATTTGGCGTCTTCAGCCGGCGCTTCGACAGCGACAGCTTCTTCAGCTTTGGGTTCTTCAGCGGCGGCTTCGCCTTCTTCCAGACCCAGAGCGACATCGTTCGGCATGTCGGATTCACCCAGATCCATGCCCAGAGCCGCCTGGCTGTCGGAAATGCCGTCCAGCACGGCGTCCGCGATCAGGTCGCAGTACAGCGACAGGGCGCGCGACGCGTCGTCATTGCCCGGGATCGGGAAATCGATCGGGTCGGGATCGCAGTTGGTGTCGACCACGGCCACGACCGGGATGCCAAGGCGCTTGGCTTCCTGAATGGCGATGGACTCCTTATTGGTGTCGATCACGAACATCAGGTCCGGCGTGCCGCCCATTTCCTTGATGCCGCCCAGAGAACGCTCGAGCTTCTCGCGCTCACGGGTGAGCATCAGGATCTCTTTCTTGGTCAGACCTTGCGGGCCGCCTTCGGCGTCCAGCAGGGATTCCAGCTCGCGCAGACGCGCGATGGACTTGGAGATGGTCTGCCAGTTGGTGAGCGTGCCGCCCAGCCAGCGGTGGTTCATGTAGTATTGCGCGCAGCGCGACGCGGCCTGCGAGATCGGCTCGGCGGCCTGACGCTTGGTGCCCACGAACAGAACGCGGCCGCCCTTGGCGGCGACTTCACGCACCTTCACCAGCGCCTGGTGCAGCATCGGAACGGTCTGCGACAGGTCGATGATGTGGATGTTGGCGCGTTCGCCGAAGATGTATTCTTTCATCTTCGGGTTCCAGCGGTGGGTCTGGTGACCAAAGTGACAGCCGGCTTCAAGCAGCTGGCGCATGGAGAATTCAGGAAGAGCCATGATTTCGGGTCCTTTTCCGGTTGGCCTCCGCGGAGCGGAGCCGCGCCTCACGCCTTCGGACCGGATCTGGCCTTCAGACATGACTTGCGACACCGGAGCGACTTTTCACCATGAAAAGCCGAAGCTCCGCGTGCGGGATCGGGCGCGCTTATACGGGCATGAGGGCTTGGGAGCAAGCCATGAGGGCGGAGAATTCCGCCTTTGTCGCACTCAGAAGCCGGACTTTGTCAGCAAAGCTCAGGACGAGACGCCAAACTAGAGCGTTTCCACCTCCAGAACGCCTGCGACAGCCTTCACCGCCGCCCGCGCCGCCGGATCCACGGCATGCCGGCCCGGCAAGCGCAATTCGGCGAGTCGGCCGTCAGAAAGCGGGACGATGAGATGGATGGAGCCCTTCACCGCCCCTTCGCGATTATTGGCCCGATCGATGCGCTTGCGCAGCGGCTCGAGAGCGGTCTGTTCACCCACCCGGATCTTCAGCCCCTGCCCGATATGCTCGGCGGCGAAGGGGTCAATCGTGTCCGCGCCATCAATGATCAGACGCAAGCCTTCATCCTGCGCCTCGATCTTGGCGTTCACCAGCACCGATGCGCCCGGCTCGATCACCTCGCGAATCTCGCGCAGCACCTTGGGCGGCACAAGGGCCTCAAATTCGCCGGACGGATCGGACAGGGTGACGAAGGCGAACTTCTCACCCGACCTCTGGGAGACCTTTTCCTGCCGGCGGCGCACGACCGCGGCCAGACGCGCGGCGCGCGCGCCCTCGGCCGCCTTGGACGGCAGATCGGCGAACACCACTACGCCGCGTCGGGCCAGAGCCGGCATCATGTCATCGAGCGGGTGGCCGGAGAGATAATAGCCGATCGCGGCGAGTTCCTCGTCCAGACGCCGCACCGGGTCCCAGGGCTCAGGCTCGGGCAAGTTGGGGCGTTCGAGCTTGGTTCCGCCGCCCTCACCGCCTCCGCCAAACAGAGAAGCCTGCGCGCTTTCGCGTTCGGCATGGGCGTTCTGGGACACCGACAACAGGATTTCCGCCGACGCCAGGGCCTTGGCGCGATCAGGCTCCAGCGTGTCGAAAGCGCCGGCTCGCGCCAGATTTTCAAAGGCGCGCTTGTTCACCTGGCGCGGGTCCACACGTTCGGCGAAATCAAAGACATCCTTGAACGGCCCACCCGCCTGACGCACGGCCGCCACATGCTCCATGGCCGAATAGCCCACATTGCGGATCGCACCGAGCGCATAACGGATCTGGCCGCCTTCAAGTGAGAAGTCCGCTTCTGAGGCGTTCACGTCCGGAGGCAGCACCTCCAGCCCGATCCGCTTGGACTCCTGGAAGAAGACCGCAAGCTTTTCGGTGTTCGCGCTATCAAGGCTCATCAGGCCCGCCATGAAGGCGGCGGGATGGTTCGCCTTCAGCCAACCCGTCTGATACGCGATCAGGGCGTAGGCCGCGGCGTGGGACTTGTTGAAGCCATAGCCGGCGAATTCGGCCACAAGGTCGAAGATGTAATTGGCCTTCTCGCGCGACACGCCGCGCTTTTCCGCACCCTCGTTGAAGCGTACGCGCTGCTTGTCCATCTCCTCCTTCTTCTTCTTGCCCATGGCGCGGCGAAGAAGGTCGGCCTCCCCCAGGGAGTATCCCGACAGGATCTGGGCGATCTGCATCACCTGTTCCTGGTAGATGATGACCCCGTAGGTCTCTTTCAGAACAGGTTCGAGATCGGGATGGAGATAGTCAGGCTCGGCCCGTCCGAATTTACGGTCCACATACACGTCGATATTCTTCATCGGCCCGGGGCGATAAAGCGAGATCAGCGCGATGATGTCCTCGATGCTGTCGGGCTTGAGCTTGCGCAGCGTGTCGCGCATGCCCGTACTTTCCAGCTGGAACACGCCAATGGACGCGCCCACGCCTAGCAACTCGTAGGTGGCTGGATCGGTCAGGCTGATCGCGTCCATGTCGGGGCGTTCCAGACCGGCGCTCTCGATATAACTCAGTGCGCGCGAGATCACGGTCAGGGTCTTCAGGCCCAGAAAGTCGAACTTCACCAGCCCTGCCGGCTCCACCCATTTCATGTTGAACTGGGTGGCGGGCAGATCCGAGCGCGGATCCTGATAGAGCGGGACAAGATCGGTCAGCGGACGATCACCGATGACCACGCCGGCGGCGTGTGTGGAGGCGTTCCGGAACAGGCCCTCAAGCTGCAGCGCCACATTGATGAGACGGTCCACCATCTCGTCATTGCGCTGCATTTCCTGAAGCTTGGGCTCGGTCTTGACCGCTTCGGCCAGGGTGATCGGCTGGGCGGGATTGTTCGGCACCTGCTTGGCGATGCGGTCCACAAGCCCGAACGGCAATTGCAGCACCCGCCCCACATCGCGGACCACGGCGCGCGCCTGCAAGGTGCCGAAGGTGATGATCTGGGCCACCCGGTCCTGACCATAGCGCTCCTGCACATAGCGGATCACCTCGCCCCGACGGTCCTGACAGAAGTCCACGTCGAAGTCGGGCATGGAAACCCGTTCGGGATTGAGGAAGCGTTCGAACAGCAGGCCGAAGCGCAGCGGGTCCAGGTTGGTGATGGTCAGCGCCCAGGCGACGAGCGAGCCCGCGCCCGACCCCCGCCCCGGTCCCACCGGGATATCATGCGCCTTCGCCCACTGGATGAAGTCGGACACGATCAGGAAGTAGCCCGGAAAGCCCATGCGCTCGATGATGCCGAGCTCATAGTCCAACCGTTCGAAATAGGCCTCCCGCGTATCGGCCAGCTCGACCTTGGACAGGCGGTCCTCCAGCCCCTCGATTGACCGGGCGCGCAATTCCTCCGCCTCATTGCGATCGCCCTTGGTGGGAAAGCTGGGCAGGATTGGCTTGGAGGTGCGGGGGCGGAAGGCGCAACGCTGGGCGATCTCGACCGTGTTTGCGATCGCCTCTGGCAGGTCGGCGAACCGTTCCGCCATGGCGGCGCCGGACTTGAAGTCATGCTCGGCGGTCAGCTTTCGCCGGTCATCCATGCTGACATAGGCGCCTTCGGAGATGCACAGCAAAGCGTCATGCGCCTGATACAACTCCGAGCGGGGAAAGTGCGGCTCATTGGTGGCTACGAGCGGCAGGTCCAGCGCATAGGCGCGATCCACCAGCCAGTCTTCCGCCGTCACGTCATCGGCGCGGCCATGGCGTTGCAATTCGAGATACAGCCGGTCCGGAAAGCGCGCCCGCAATTGGTCGAGCAAATCCTGGGCAGGTCCGGCGCGTCCGGCGCAGACAAAGCGGTTCAGAACGCCATCATAGCCGCCCGTCAGGCAGATCAGCCCGTCACTGTGTGAAAGCACCTTGTCGATCGGGACGTGGGGCTCATCCGTCGCCGCCACGTCCAGATAGGCCGCCGAGGACAGCTTCATCAGATTGGCGTATCCCGCCTGGGACTGCGCCAGAAGAACAAGCGTTCCATCCGGCCTGGAGCGTTCGCCGGGCCGGGGCTCTTCGACCTGAACCGAGAGCGTCACGCCGACAATCGGCTGAACCCCCTCGCCCGACAACACTTCAGAGAATTCGAGCGCGCCAAACAGATTGTTGCTGTCGGTGATCGCGGCCGCCGGCATGGAGAAGGTCTTGCACAGCGCCGCCGTCTCCTTGATGCGGATAGCGCCTTCCAGAAGCGAGTACGGGGACCGGACACGCAGATGGACAAAGGGGGCATCGCTCACGACAGGCGCTCCAGCTCGGGCGGAATCAGGCTTGCACTCTAGACCCCGCCTCTCCCTCAGGTCAGCCCGCGAGTGCGGCTGACAGGCTGAGTGCGACAGCGATAAAGCCGACGATGACAGCGGCGGAGGTCATATCTTCAATCAGGTTTCGCATGGGACAACTCCTTGATCAGCTGCCTCAAAAGCAGCTATTCCTGTTTTGTTCCATTGCATGTTTTCTGCTTTTGTTCCGCGCGTCAAGCGGATTTTGATTCGGCCTTAAAAGCTGCGGAAAACCCGCGACTTAGAACATTTCCGGAACAGAGATGCCGCGCCGTCAGGCGTCAGTCCAGGCCACGACGCGCCCCTGATCGAGCGTCATGACCCGGTCCATGCGACCCGCCAGTTCATGATTATGCGTGGCGATCAGGGCCGCCGCGCCCGCCTCCCGACAGGCCCGCGCCAGCGCGGCGAAGACCTGGTCGGAGGTGGTCGGGTCAAGATTGCCAGTGGGCTCGTCCGCGAGCAGGATGCGCGGTTCGTTCACCAGCGCACGCGCAATGGCCACCCGTTGCTGTTCGCCGCCCGACAATTGTCCGGGACGGTGATGCAGACGGCCGCCCAATCCCAGAGCTTCAAGCTGCGCCTGGGCGGCTTCCCGCGCTTCTTTCTGGCCCGCACCGGCGATCATGCGCGGCAAGGCCACGTTATCGAGCGCATCAAGCTCTGGTAGCAAGTGATGGAATTGATAGACAAAACCGACTTCACGACGCCTCAGGGCGGTGCGCTCTCGCTCGCTCAAAGCCAGTCCGTTCTGACCGCCAATCCAGACCTCGCCCGCATTGGGCGCCTCGAGCAAGGCGGCGGCGTGCAACAAAGACGACTTGCCCGAACCAGACGGTCCCACAAGGCCGACAAGCTCGCCGGCATTCAGATCCAGATCGGCATTGGTCAGCACCTCCAGGCGCTCACCTTCGGTTTCGTAGATCCGCGTAATGCCGCGCAGGGAGAGCGCCGGTTTACTCATAGCGAAGCGCCTCCACGGGATCGATGCGGCCCGCCCGCCAGCTGGGCGCAAGGGTCGCCACCAGCGAGGTGAAGAAGCCCCAGAAGGACACGAAAGCCACTTCGCCCCAATCGAGCCGCGCCGGCAGGCGGTAGAGCGAATAGACGCTGGGGTCGAACACGTTCACGCCGCTGACCCAGCTCACAAAGTCCTGCAACGGTCCGATGCCGATCACGGCCAGCAGCCCCAGACCGATGCCCGCAAGCGTTCCGAGCACGCCCACAGCCGCGCCCGCAATCAGGAAGATCCGCATCACCGCGCCCTGGCTGGCGCCCATGGTGCGCAGGATGGCGATATCGCGGGTCTTGTTCTTCACCAGCATGACCAGGCCGGAAATGATGTTCATGGCCGCAATCAGCACGATCGCCGACAGGATCAGCCGCATGGCGACCCGTTCCACCTGCAGCGCATTCCAGAAGGCCTGGTTCTGCCGTCGCCAGTCGAACATGACACTGCCCTGGGGCGCGATGGCGCGGATCCGCTCCATGACGGGTTCGGGCGCATCGGCATCGGCAATGCGCACATCGATGTAATCGCCCTGGGCGGGTTTGTTGAAAAAGAGCGCGGCCTGATTGAGCGGCATGTAAACCAGGATCTGATCGAGGTCCTGCACCCCCACGCTCAGCAGCGCGCCGATGGTGTAGCGTTTGGAGCGCGGCGTCATGCCGAGCGCGGTATTGGCGCCCTGGGGCGAAACCAGAGTCACCTGGTCCCCCACGCCCACGCCCAGCTGACTGGCCATGACCGCGCCCATGA
Source organism: Oceanicaulis sp. MMSF_3324 (assembly GCF_030733545.1). GTDB lineage: Bacteria > Pseudomonadota > Alphaproteobacteria > Caulobacterales > Maricaulaceae > Oceanicaulis. The sequence continues at coordinate 38,596 of NZ_JASHIU010000006.1, read as the reverse complement.
TGATGACATCGCCGCCATTGCGGCCCTCGCCGAACTGACCGATCGAGCCCGCGACAAGCCCGCCGCCCGCCTCATCCGCGCCCTGGGCGCCGGTGATCAGATCGAACCGGGCCAGATCCTCCGGCCGCACGCCCGAAACCGAGGCGAAAGCGGCCGACCGCCCCGACGTGACCAGCGCCTGTCCTGTGGCGACCGGACCTGCCTGACGCACGCCCTCCAGCTCACGAATGCGATCGGCCAGCGTTTCCGCCAGCTCGCCCTGATCGGCGGGCACGGTGACATAGATATGCGGCTGCACGCCCAGAAGCCGGGTCAGCAACTCGTGCCGGAAGCCGTTCATCACGCTCATCACTGTGATCAGGACCGCAACCGCCAGCATGATCCCCACAAAGGAAATCACCGAGATCAGGGTTACGCCGCCATGCTTGCGACGCGCCCGCAAATACTTGAACGCCAGAAGGAATTCATAGCGAGAGAACGGGCGTGCGCCCGCTTGCGGCACAGCGTCTGAGGCGGCGTCTGAACTCACTTGAACGCACCCTCCACCAGGCGATTGACGGCGTCTTCCAGGCTCAGCTCATGGCGTTCGCCGCTGGCGCGGATCTTCACCTCGACCTTGCCTTCCTTCAGGCCGCGCGGACCAATGACCACCTGATACGGCACGCCGATCAGGTCCATGGTGGCGAACTTGGCGCCCGCCCGCTCATTGGTGTCATCGAGGAAGGGTTCGAGCCCGGCGGCGTCGAGCTTCGCATAGACATCGGCGGAGGCCGCATCACACGCTTCATCGCCGGCGCGCATATTGATCACGCCTGCGCCAAAGGGCGCGACGGCTTCTGGCCAGATCACCCCGTTCTCGTCATGGCTGGCTTCAATGATCGCGCCCAGAAGGCGCGACACGCCCACGCCGTAAGAGCCCATATGAACCGGCGTATCCTTGCCGTCCGGCCCGGTGACGAGCGCTTTCATCGGTTCGGAGTACTTGGTGCCGAAGTTGAAGATGTGGCCCACTTCGATGCCGCGGGCGGAGAGACGACGCGTTTCGGGCACTTCGGATTCGAACCGGGCGGCGTCATGCATTTCCTCGGTGGCGGCGTACAGCGCGGTGCGCTGGTCGACCAATGGCTGCAGATCGCCGTCAAAATCGACCTCGCCCGGCGCCGGCATGTCCACCAGGCGGGAGTCGCAGAACACCTCGCTCTCACCGGTCTCGGCCAGGATGATGAACTCGTGAGACAGCTTGCCGCCGATCGGGCCGGTGTCCGCCCGCATGGGCACGGATTTGAGCCCCATGCGGGCAAACGTGTTGAGGTAGGCTACAAACATTTTGTTGTAAGCCTTTACAGCACTTTCATAATCCAGGTCGAAGGAATAAGCATCCTTCATCAGGAATTCCCGACCGCGCATGACGCCGAAGCGGGGGCGGATCTCGTCCCGGAACTTCCACTGGATGTGATAGAGGATTTTCGGCAGGTCCTTGTAGGAGCGGCAATAACCCCGGAAAATCTCCGTGATCATCTCCTCATTGGTCGGTCCGTACAGAAGATCGCGCTCATGCCGATCGACAATGCGCAGCATTTCCTTGCCGTAATCATCATAGCGGCCGCTCTCGCGCCACAAATCCGCAGGCTGGAGCGTCGGCATCAACAGCTCGACAGCGCCGGCGCGATCCTGTTCTTCACGCACGATCTTTTCGATCTTGCGCAGGACCCGCAAACCCAGTGGCAGCCAGGCATAGATCCCCGCCGCTTCCTGGCGGATCATGCCGGCGCGCAACATGAGCTGGTGGGAGACGATCTGCGCGTCGGACGGGGTTTCCTTCAGAACGGGCAGAAAAAAGCGGGACAGGCGCATGGGGAAGAATCCGGCGTAAATGAAAAACTGCGGAACCCCACGATTAGACTTAGCGTTGGCTAAGAACAAGCCATCCCTGCGCGCCGTGTGCGGGTGAACTCACATGACGCTCAGCCCAGAGACCCGTTCATGAGCGACCCATCCGAGACCGCCAATTCCAACAGTTCGAAAAGCCTGACGATTGCTCGGCTGTTTTCCGGCATGGCCATGTTCGGTTCGGCGACGCCGGTCAGCAAGATTGTCACCCAGGCCGCCCCGGTCTTTATCGCATCGCTGTTCCGGGTCGGGCTGGGCGCGCTCTTCCTGGCCCCGGCCGCCTGGTTCAAGCGCGACCAGATCACCAGCATCAATCGGGGCGACTGGATCCGCATCGGCCTGATTGCTTTGTTCGGCATGGTCGGCTTTTCCGCCTTCATGTTGTACGGGATGCGCCTGGCATCTGGCGTGACGGGCGCGATCGTGATGAGCACGACGCCCGCCGTTACGGCCGCGGCGTCCATGATGTTCCTGGGCGAACAGGGCAGCTGGCGCAAATTCTCCGCTATCGCCCTCGCCGTTCTGGGTGTGCTGATCCTGCAGCTGGGCGCATCGCTCAATGAAACCGAAGGCGCGTTGCTGGGCGGGGCCCTGGTCTTTGCTGCAGTGTGTTGCGAGAGCACCTACACGCTGGTGGGCAAGACCCTGACCAAATCCATCGACCCGCTACTGGTGACCTTTCTCGCCTCGGCGCTCTCCATCCCGCTCTTCATCCCGTTCGCGATCTGGCAATGGTCCAGCTTCACACCCGCAGAGTTTGACGCCGGGGTGTGGACCGCTCTGATCTGGTACGGGATCGGCACCCTCGCACTTGGCAGCTGGCTCTGGTACGCGGGCGTTCAGAAGGCCGAAGGCTCGACGGCCGCCGCCTTCATGGGCGTCATGCCAGTATCTGCGCTCGTCCTGTCCTACATTCTGTTGGGCGAGGCGTTCCGCTGGATCCATCTTGCGGGCTTTCTCACCGTCTTCCTCGGCGTGCTGCTGATGAGCTGGGAACACGCCTCGATGTCGGAAGACCCGTCAGACGCCGATTAGCCGTACTCCACGAAGGTCGGGCCCCAAGGCATGGAATCCAGGCTGATCAGTCCGAATTCGAGAATGCAGAACAGGACGAGCCAGACCATGCCGGCGAGTACGGCGGCGAGCCACATCTTTTCCTTGATGCGCGGCGTGATCGGCGCGCCCGGCTCTGAGCCTTCAACCACGTCGCCATCCTCGAACTGGCCGCGCACCTTGAGCGGCAGCGAGCCCAGAAACAGCATCCACCAGGAAATGAGATAGATCACGACGCCGGTGACGATGCCCACGCCGCGGTCAGGCAGAAAGCCCTGCGCGATCCAGACCACGAAGACGAAGCCCAGAAGGGTGTATTCCGCATATCGTCTCAATGACCGCCCTCGCCTTCGTAAAGCGCCGGGTCCTGCATCAACTCGACCAGAACGCCGCCGGTATCCTTGGGGTGAACGAAAATCACCGGCACGCCATGAGCGCCGATATAGGGCTCGCCTGTCCCCAGCACGCTGGCGCCCCGCTCCACCATAGCGTCGCGGGCTTTGACGATATCGGCCACCTCAAAGCACATGTGGTGCTGGCCGCCCTTGGGGTTCTTCTCGAGGAATTTGTGGATCGGGCTTTGGTCCCCCAAGGGCTCGATCAGCTCGATCTGCATGTTCGGCAGGGTCACGAACACCACGCGCACGCCCAGATGCGGGAAATCCATGGCCTCGGTGCGATCTGTGACGCCATAAAGGTCGGCATAAACCTGAGCCGCCGCTTCGACATCCGGCGTGGCCACGCCCACATGGTTCAAACGTCCGAGCTTCATGTTGGTCACTCCCCAAATCAAACGGTCAGAATGATGGCTTCCACATGGGGTTTCTTGCCCCAGATGCGACTGGCCTCGCGCCGCACGCCCCGGCGAATGGCTTCTTCCACCGCGCCCGCATCACGACGATCACGACGATCCAGGCGCTTGAACGCGGCCTCCGCAGCATCCGCCAGATCATCCAGGAAGTCATCGAGATCATATTGATAGGTCGACGCCACACCCATGGCGCGCACGTCGATCCCCGACACCAGATTGCCGTCCGCCAGCACGGCGGCCACCGTCAGATGCCCGTTATAGGCCATGCGTCGGCGTTCCTTGATGGACTCGGCATCGGCTGGAACGATGAAATTGCCATCCACATGGAGCCGCCCCGCCGGCGCTTCGTCGACAATCGACGCGCCGTCCTGGGTGATGCGGATAATGGAGCCATTGCGCGGCACAATGGCGTTGGGCACCTGAAGCTCGCGCGCCAGCTCGGCGTGCTCCACCAGATGGCGATACTCGCCATGGACCGGGATCGCGGTCTTGGGCTTGGCCCAGGCGTACATCTGACGCAGCTCGTCACGGCACGGATGGCCGGAGACGTGAATATGCTCGTCGCGCTCGGTGATGATGTCCACGCCGCGCTCGGCCAGCTTGTTCATCAGATCAAAGATGCCGCGCTCATTGCCCGGAATGATCCGGGAGGAGAAAATCACGCTGTCGCCCTTGTTCAGGGTGACATTGCGATGGGAGCCCTCGGCGATGCGCGACAGGGCCGCCCGCGGCTCGCCCTGCGAACCGGTGCACAACAACAGCACCTTGTCGGGCGGGAAATAGCCGATTTCCTCTTCCTCGATGAAGGGCTGGCAATCGGCGAGAAGCCCCACCGCTTTCGCCGCCTGGGTCATGCGGTGCATGGAGCGCCCCACAAGACAGACGCGGCGCCCATTGGCTTCACCCGCACGGATCGCGGTCTCGAGCCGGGCGACATTGGACGCAAAAGCGGCGATGGCGACGCGGCCTTCCTGCTGGCCCACGAGCTCGATCAGATTGTCGCGCACATCGGATTCAGACCCGGATTCGCCTTCGGTGAAGACATTGGTGCTGTCACACACCATCGCCATCACGCCTTCCTCGCCCGCCGCTTCCAGAGCGGCGACATCGGTGGACTTGCCAATCAGCGGGTCGGGGTCGATCTTCCAGTCCCCGGTATGCAGAACTGTGCCGACCGGGGTGCGGATGATCAGCCCGTTGGGTTCGGGGATGGAGTGGGTCAGCGTAACAAGCTGCATGTCGAACGGGCCCAGCTCGAACCGTGAATGCAGGCCGATCTCGTGCAGCACCGCCTCGCCCAGCAGGCCGTGCTCGGCCAGACGGTCCCGCATCAGCCAGGCCGTAAACGGCGTGGCGTAGATCGGACACTCCAGCTCTCGCCACAGATGCGCCACCGCGCCCATATGGTCCTCGTGGGCGTGGGTCAGCACAATGCCCAGAAGCTGGTGCTTGCGCTCAACGATGAAGCGCGGGTCCGGGGTGATGATATCGACGCCCGGAGTCGTCAGATCGCCAAAGGTCACGCCGCAATCGACGATGATCCATTTGCGGTCTTCCTCGGGTCCGAACCCGTACAGGTTCAGGTTCATCCCGATTTCACCCGAACCGCCGAGCGGTACGAAATACAGCGCGTTGTCGTCCTGGCTCATGATGCAGACGCCCCTTCGCCCTGAGGCGCATTGCGTTTCCAGATTTCCAGGAGCCCCCGCATGGTCAGGTCGGGATCATAATGGTCGATGGTCCGGGCCGCTCCCTCGAACAGGGAGACGACGCCGCCAGTTGCAATAACAGTCATAGGCTGGCCGTACTCGTCTTTGAGCCGCGTCACAAGCCCGTCGATGAGATCGACATAGCCCCAGAACACGCCCGATTGCATGGCGCCGACGGTATCAGTGCCCATAACCCGTTGAGGTTTCTCGATGGCGATGCGCGGCAGCCGGGCGGCTGCCTGGTGCAGCGCCTGCATGGACAGATTGATGCCCGGCGCGATGATGCCGCCTTCAAAATCGCCGTCCGCTGAGACGACGTCGAAGGTGGTGGCGGTGCCGGAGTCCACGATGATCATGGCCCCGTCATAGACGACGCGGCCGCCAAGCGCGTTCACCAGACGGTCTGCGCCCGCCTCTTCGGGGCGCGGCAGGTTCACCCCCACGCCCAGGTCCACATGCGCATCCCCCACCACGACCGGCTCCGAGCCGATATAGCGCCGCGCCAGATTGCGCAGGTTGAACAGCGATTGCGGCACCACGGAAGAGATCACGCACCCCTTCAAGTCTTCCAGGCTAAGCCCCTGAAGCTGAAGCAGTTGCTGCAACCAGACTGCATACTCGTCGGCTGTGCGTGTGGAATAGGTGGCGGTGCGCCATTGCGCGCGCCAGCCCGCGCCGTCATGCACCGCGAACAGGGTGTTGGTGTTGCCGCAATCAATCGCGAGAAGCATGTCGGGCTCCAGGAGGCGGCGCGTCAGGACGAGGCGCCGGGGAAAAACACATCACCCGCGGAAATAAAGCGCCGTCCGCCATCTTTCAAATCAAGACGCAGAGAGCCATCCGGTCCCAGATCGGCGAACACGCCTTCCAGAGTCTCGTGATCCAGTCGGACAACGCAGCGCTCTCCCAGGCCGTGCACGCGGGACAGCCAGGCTTCGCGGATCGGGTTGAACCCGTCCTGCGCCCAGCGATTGAGCCAATGGTCGAACCGTCGGGACAGGCGCTCGGCGGCGGCGTCCACCGCGATCTCTCCACCCTGAGCTCGCAGATCAGTCGCGGGGCGTTCAGAATCTTCGGGGTGATGGGCCAGATTGACGCCTATTCCAATCGCCAGCCACAACCCACCGCGAGCGTGCTGACCGGATTCCAGCAAGATGCCGCTGATCTTGCGCCCTTCCACCAGAACGTCATTGGGCCATTTCAGGCGTACGCGCTCGGGATCGAGGACGCTGGCGCACACATCACCCACCGCCAGCGCCGCCGCGAAGGAGAGCTGGGCGGCTCGGGCCGGATCGCAATCAAGCCGGTACAAGCCTGTGGTGAAGAGATTGCCGGTCTTCGAAGCCCAGGGTCGCCCGCGTCGGCCGCGACCGCTGCTCTGGCGGCGCGCAACGATCCATTTCGGACCGGTTGCGCCCGCAAGAGCCTGACGCTTGGCCTCCTCATTGGTGGAGTCCAGCGTGTCATAATACGCGATGGGCAGGTCCGGCGTGCTAGCCGCCAATGCCCGCCCCGGCGTTCACCACAAGGGCGATGATGATGCCCACGACCGGCATGGAGACCGCGATCAAGGCCGCAATGCGGGAAATGATCGCTGCGCCCGTGGGCGCCGGCAGGAAGTCGCCGCTCGGCTCATCAAACCAGATCACCTTGATGACGCGCAGATAGTAGGCGATCGAGATGGTGGAGAAGATCACCGCCAGGATGACCAGCCAGATGAGGCCCGCCTGTACGGCGGCATAGAACACGAAAAGCTTGCCGAAGAAGCCGATCATGAAAGGCATGCCGCCAATGGAGAACATCAGCGCGGTCATCGACCAGGCGAGCGCCGGACGGGTCTGGGACAGGCCGGCGAGATCCTCGATCCGCTCGACCATGCCTTCGGACCGACGCATGGACAGGATGACGGCGAATGCGCCGGCGACGCCGATCACATAAAGCGTCATGTAGAACAGGACCGACCACAGGCCGAGCGCGGTGCCAGCCGACAGGCCCACCAGCACATAGCCCATATTGCCAATGGAGGAGTAGCCCATCAGGCGCTTGATGTTCGATTGCATCAGCGCGCCGAAGGAGCCGAACGCCATCGACAGCACCGCCATCACCATGGTGATTTGCTGCCATTGCTCGGTCATGGGGCCGAACGGCTCCATGAGCACCCGCGCCAGCAGCACCATGGCGGCCAGCTTGGGCGCCGTGGCGAAGAAGGCCGCGACCGGCGTGGGCGCGCCTTCATAAACGTCCGGGGTCCACATGTGGAACGGCGCGGCGGAAATCTTGAACGCCAGCCCCGCGACCACGAAGACGAGCCCGAAGACCAGGCCCAGATTCTGGGAGCCTTCAGCCGCAGCGACCGCAATGGCGTCAAAGCTGGTGGAGCCGGAGAAGCCGTAGACCAGCGACGCGCCATACAGCAGCAGGCCCGAGCTGAGCGCGCCCAGCACGAAGTATTTCAGGCCCGCCTCGGACGCCCGCAGGGAGTCCCGGTTGAACGCCGCCAGCACGTATAGCGCCAGCGATTGCAGTTCGAGACCCAGATAGAGGGTGATCAGGTCATTCGCGGACACCATGAAGCTCATGCCGAGCACGGCGAGCGTCACAAGCACCGGGTATTCGAAACGGGCCAGCTGTTCCGCACGCAGATACTGGCCGGCCAGCACCAGCGCCACGGCGCCGGCGAGATAGACGACCGTCTTGGCGTACATGGCGAAGGAATCGAGCACGAAAGCGCCGTGGAAGGCGGTTCCGCCCGGCCCTTGCGCCATCCAGACCGACAGACCGGCGGTGACCACCAGAAGCGCGGTCGCCAGCGTCATGATGCGTTGGGCCGCCTTGGCCTCGCCCTTGGTGTACACCCCGATCAGCAAAAGCGCCATGGCGCCGACGGCGAGCACAAGCTCCGGTGTCAGCAGTTGAAGGTCAGCGAGCAGCGTCGAAACAGTCATGTCCTGTCCTTGCTAGTGCGCAGCGGTTTCAGCCGGAGCGGCGGTGGCGGCGACGGGCGCCTCCACCGGCTGCGCGGACTGGTATTGCTGAATGAGTTGGTCAACAGAGGCGCGGGTGGTGTCCGTGATCGGCGTCGAGAAGAAGCCGAAATACACCGCCAGCACGGCCAGAACGCCGAGATTGATCCACTCCCGGGCATTGAGGTCGGTCGCGGTCTCGAGCTTGGGATTGGTGATGACGCCGAAAACGACCTTCTTGTAGGCGACCAGCATGTAGACCGCCGAGAAGATCACGCCGAGCGCGGCGCCGGCCGCGACCCGCGGATCCACCTGGAAGGCGCCCGTCATGGTCATGATCTCGCCGATGAAGCCCGACGTGCCCGGCAGGCCCACATTGGCCATGGCGAACAGGCCGAACACGGCGGCGTAGACCGGCATCTTGTGCACCAGACCGCCGTAGAAGGAGATCTCGCGAGTGTGGAAGCGGTCATAGATCACACCGATGCACAGGAAGAGCGCGGCGGAGATCACGCCGTGGCTGAGCATCTGGAAGATCGCGCCCTGAACCCCGAGCTCGGTCATCGTGAAGATGCCCAGGGTCACGAAACCCATGTGCGCCACGGAGGAATAGGCGATCAGCTTCTTGATGTCGGTCTGGCGGAAGGCGATCAGCGAGGTGACCACGATCGCGATGATCGACAGGACGAACACCATGGGCGCGAAGAATTCGCTGGCGTTCGGGAACATCGGGATCGAGAAGCGCAGGAAGCCGTAGCCGCCCAGCTTCAGCAAGATGCCCGCCAAGATCACGGACCCCGCCGTGGGGGCCTGCACGTGGGCGTCGGGCAGCCAGGTGTGCACCGGCCACATCGGCATCTTCACCGCAAACGAGGCGAAGAAGGCCAGCCAGAGCCAGGTCTGCAGATCCCGGGCGAACGGATGCGCCAGAAGCACTTCGATGTCGGTCGTGCCCACCTGGGTGAACATCACGATCATCGCGGCCAGCATCAGCACCGAGCCAAGGAAGGTGTAGAGGAAGAACTTGAACGCCGCATAGATCCGGTTCTGACCGCCCCAGACGCCGATGATCAGGAACATCGGGATCAGTGAGCCTTCAAAGAAGATGTAGAACAGGAACATGTCGAGCGCGCAGAACACGCCGATGACAAGCGTTTCCAGTAGCAGGAAGGCGGCCATGTAATCGGCGACGCGCTTTTCCAGCTTCCAGCTCGACAGGATGCAGATCGGCAGAAGGAACGCCGTCAGCACCACGAAGAGCACGGAGATGCCGTCCACGCCCATCTTGTAGGAAATGCCGAGCGCCGGCAGCCAGGGCAGGCTTTCCACGAACTGGAAGCCCGCCTGTCCGGCGTCAAACTCAACGAGCATGACCAGCGACAGGGCGAAGACGAAGAGCGTCACGAACAGCGCGATGCCCTTGGCGTTCCGGTCCAGCACTGCGCCTTCCTCGCTGCGCATCAGGGCGCGCAGCAGAAGAATGGCGACCGCCCCGAGGGCCGGCAGGAAAGTGATGGCGGAGAGGATGGGAAGTTGACCCAGCATGAGACCCTACGCTCCAGCGCCAGCGATCAGCCACAGGGCCAGTCCGAGGACCCCGATGAGCATCACGAATGCATAGTGATAGAGATAGCCGCTCTGCAGCTTGGCGATGCGGCGAGCCGAGGACAGCGCCGTGGCGGCGATGCCGTTCGGGCCCAGCCCGTCAATGACCTTCTGGTCGCCGAACTTCCAGAACACGTCACCCAGCACGCGCGTCGCCCGAACGAAGGTGGCGTTGTAGATTTCATCCACATACCACTTGTTGGACAGGAAGCGATGCAGCGGGCCGTTGTTCGCCGCAATGCGACGCGGCAGCTCCGGATTGGCCATGTAGAAGTACCAGGCGAGCACGAAGCCGAACAGCGTCACCGCGAACGGGCTGAACAGCACCCAGGTCGGCGGATGGTGGCCATGATGCTCACCGTCTGCGCCTTCGCCATGATCATCGCCATGGGCGGCTTCAACAGCATGGTCTTGGGCCGCAGCCGCTTCGTCTTCGGACATGGCCGCTTCCAGCGACGCGGATTCCGCCTCGCTCAACTCGACGCCATGCTCATCAGCGTGTGACTGGCCATAGTCCTCGACCAGATGACCGTAATTGCCGACGGCGTACGGTCCGGGCGGCAGGCTTTCTTCCCAGAAGGTCAGTGCGCCCTTGCCCACGAAGTCCGACTTGAACGCCGCGCCGGCGAACAGCGCGCCCACGGCCAGAAAGACCAGCGGGATGATCATGACCGGGCCGCTCTCATGGGCGTGCTTGAGCACTTCAGGCTCGCCCCGATGCTTGCCATGGAAGGTCATGAAGATCAGACGCCAGGAATAGAAGCTGGTCAGACCCGCTGCGATCACGCCAATCCAGAAGGCGAACATGCCGAAGGCGACGCCGTCCTGGCCCATCATGAAGGCTTCCTCGATGATCATGTCCTTCGAGTAGAAGCCCGCAAAACCGATGCCCAGCAGCGGAATGCCCACGCCGGTCAGGGCCAGCGTGCCGATGATCATCATGATCCAGGTGATCGGCAGCAGCTTGTAGATGCCGCCCATATTGCGCATGTCCTGCTCTTCATGCAGGCCGTGAATGACCGAGCCTGCGCCCAGGAACAGCAGCGCCTTGAAGAAGGCGTGTGTGAACAGGTGGAACATGGCTGCGGAATAGAGGCCAAGGCCCGCCGCGAAGAACATGTAGCCCAGCTGCGAACAGGTGGAGTAGGCGATCACGCGCTTGATGTCGTTCTGCGCCAGCCCCACGGTTGCGGCGAACAAAGCCGTCGTCGCGCCGATAAAGGTGATGAAGGCCGAGGTGTTGGGCGCGAGCTCGAAAATGCCGTGCGCGCGGCACACCAGGAATACGCCGGCGGTCACCATGGTGGCGGCGTGGATCAGGGCGGACACCGGCGTCGGGCCTTCCATCGCGTCCGGCAGCCAGACGTGCAGGAAGAACTGGGCCGATTTGCCCATGGCGCCAATGAACAGCAGGAAGGCGATCAGTTCGAGCGCCTGGAAGTTGACGCCGAAGAAGCCGATCGTTTCCTCCGCCATGGCCGGAACCTGGGCGAAGACTTCGTCAAACTGCAGCGAGCCGAACACCAGATAGATGGCCATGATGCCGAGCGCGAGACCGAAATCGCCTACGCGGTTGGTCACGAACGCCTTGATGGCGGCGCTGGTGGCGCTGTCTTTCTGGTACCAGAAGCCGATGAGCAGGTAGGAGGCCAGCCCCACGCCTTCCCAGCCGAAGAACATCTGGATGAAATTGTCCGCAGTCACCAGCGACAACATCGCAAAGGTGAAGAGCGACAGATAGGCGAAGAACCGGGCCCGGTGCGGATCATGGGACATGTAGCCCCACGAATAGACGTGCACCAGCGAGGACACCGAGGTGATCACGACCAGCATGACCGCTGACAGGGTGTCCAGGCGGATCGCCCAGTTGATCTCGAAATTGCCCACCGCCATCCATTGCGCCAGCTCGATGGTGCGCGCATTGCCGCCTACCGTCACGTCAAAGAAGATCGCGACGGAGCACAATGCAGCGGCGATGGTGGCGCCGGTGGTGATGATCTGGGCCAGACGATCCCCGATCTGCTTTTGCAGCAGACCGGCGATGGCGGCAGCCAGAAGCGGGGCGAAGACGACGATATAAGCCATGACCGTGCGCTAGCCCTTCATCAGGTTGACGTCGTCAACCGCGATGTCGCCGCGGTTGCGGAAGAAGACGACGAGGATGGCGAGACCGACGGCCGCTTCAGCCGCAGCGACGGTCAGGATGAACATGGCGAACACCTGGCCGGTGAGGTCTCCGAGATGGGCGGAGAAAGCGACCATGTTGATGTTCACCGACAAGAGAATGAGCTCGATCGACATCAGGAGGATGATGACGTTCTTGCGGTTCACGAAGATCCCGAACACGCCGATGGTGAACAGGATCGCCGCCAGGGCGAGATAATGACCCAATCCGATTTCAAGCATCAGCCAATCCCCTCGCCGCTCTTGATGTCGACGATTTCAACGGAGTCCTCACGCTTGCGGTTGACCTGGGCGTGCATGTCCTGACGCTTCACGCCATCGCGATGGCGCAGGGTGAGAACGATGGCCCCGATCATGGCGACCAGCAGCACAAGGCCCGCCAGCTGGAAGAACAGGACGTAGCGGTCGTAGATGAGCGCCCCGAGCGCGGCGACATTGGTCATGTCCTCCGGCGTCGGTGATTGCAACGCGCTGGTCGCGCTGTCCGCGCTGACCCAGCCCAGACCCGTCGTCGCCAGGATGCCGGCCAGCGCGATCGCGACCAGCCCGCCCAGCGGCGCATGGGAGATGAAACCTTCCTTGAGCTGGGCGAAGTCGATGTCGAGCATCATCACCACGAACAGGAAGAGCACCGCAACCGCGCCCACATAAACGATGACCAGGATCATCGCCAGGAACTCGGCCCCGAGAAGGACGAACAGCCCCGCCGCCGAGAAGAAGGCGAGGATCAGGAACAGGACCGCCCGGACCGGGTTTTTGGCGATCACCACCATCAAGGCGGAGATCACCGCGATCGCTGAGAGAATGTAGAAGGCCGCTGCTGACAGCACTGTTGCCCCCCTTGCGGGCGACGAGCGAGGCTCGCCGGACTGAGATCAAGTGGAGCCGGAGAGAATCCCCAGCCCCGGAATGGAGTCGCGCGCCGTAATAGCGTTAGCGGTAGCGCGCGTCGAGTTCGAGGTTCCGAGCGATTTCACGTTCCCAGCGATCACCGTTATCGAGGAGCTTCGCCTTGTCATAGTAAAGCTCTTCGCGGGTTTCGGTGGCGAACTCGAAGTTCGGGCCCTCAACGATGGCATCCACCGGGCACGCCTCCTGGCAGTAGCCGCAATAGATACATTTCGTCATGTCGATGTCGTAACGCGTGGTGCGGCGGGAGCCGTCAGCGCGCGGTTCGGCCTCGATGGTGATGGCCTGGGCCGGGCAAATCGCTTCGCACAGCTTGCAGGCGATGCAGCGCTCTTCGCCATTGGCGTAGCGGCGCAAGGCGTGCTGGCCACGGAAGCGCGGGCTCAGGCGTCCCTTTTCAAAGGGATAGTTGATGGTCGGCTTCTTGCGGAAGAAGTACCGCATGCCGAGTGCGAAAGCGCCCCAGAAGTCCATCAGGGCAGCGCCGCGCAGGGTTTGTGCAATCCGGCTCATGACAGATCCTTGGCCTCTTAACCAGCGTTCGAGTAGACGACGATCGCGCCCATCACGGCGACGGCGGCCAGCGAGGTCGGCAGGAAGATCTTCCAGCCCAGACGCATCAGCTGGTCATAGCGGTACCGGGGCACCAGCGCCTTGACCATGGCGAACATGAAGAAGAACAGAACAACCTTGATCGCGAACCAGAACACCGGCGGCACCCAGGTGAACGGCGCGAAGTCGAACGGCGCATGCCAGCCGCCCATGAACAGCACGGTCATGAGCGCGCACATCAGCACGATATTGAGGTATTCGCCGATCATGAACAGCAGGTACGGGGTGGAGGAGTATTCCACCTGGTAGCCGGCCACCAGTTCGGATTCCGCTTCAGGCAAGTCGAACGGCGGACGGTTGGTTTCCGCCAGCGCCGAGATGAAGAAGATCACGAACATCGGGATGGTGATCACGAAAGCCGGCCACGGGAACATGTCGAACGACAGAACGTGCCAGTTCCAGAATCCGCCGCCCTGCGCCTCGACAATGTCGGTCAGGTTCATGCTGCCCACCATCAACAGGACAGTGACGAGCACGAAACCGATGGAGACCTCGTAAGACACCATCTGCGCCGCCGAGCGCAGCGCGCCCAGGAAGGGATATTTCGAGTTGGACGCCCAGCCGCCGATGATGATGCCGTACACGCCCAGCGAGCTGATCGCGAAGATGTACAGGATGCCGACATTGAGGTCGGAGATCACCCAGCCCGGCGCCACCGGGATCACCGCCCAGGTAATGAAGGCGAAGACCAGCGTCATGAGCGGGGCCAGAATGAACAGCGGACGATCCGCGCCGGCGGGCACCACGATTTCCTTGAGCACGAACTTGATGAAGTCGGCGAAGGATTGCAGCAGGCCGAAGGCGCCGACCGTGTTCGGGCCCTTGCGCATCTGCACCGCAGCCCAGACCTTGCGGTCCATCAGCAGCAGGAAGGCCAGCGAGAGCAGCAGGACGACCATGAAAGCCAAAATCTGACTAAAGGTGCTGACCGACCACTGAACCCCAAAGGGTAATGAGCCCCACCAATCGGAAAGGAAGTTAAACATCGTGTCGCCTACTCCGCCGCTTGCAGGGTTTGCCGCGCCGTCGCCGCCGCAGCTGAGCATTCAGCCATGGTCTTGGATGCCCGGGAGATCGGGTTGGTAAAGTAGAAGTCTTCCACCGGGCTCTTGAACGGCGCATCGGACACATCGCCCGCCTCGCCCAGCTCGGCCGGTTTGAAGTCAGCCGCCGCCAGAGCGCCCGGCGCATGGTCGATCTGACCGAGGATCTCGTGGTCCGCGATCAGCTTGGCGCGCAGTGCGTTCAGGCTGTCATAAGGCAGCGTCTTGCCCAGACGGGCGGACAGGGCGCGGAAGATGGCCCAGTCCTCTTTCGCTTCGCCTTTGGGAAAGACGGCGCGTTCCGCCATCTGCACCCGGCCTTCGGTGTTCACATAAAGGCCCGGCTTCTCGGTGTAGGCAGCGGACGGCAGGATCAGGTCCGCGCGTTGCGCACCCTTGTCGCCGTGATGGCCCACATAGATCACGAAGGCCGAGCCCAGCTTGGCGGTATCGATCTCATCCGCGCCCAGAAGCACGACAGTTTCAACCTCGCCCAAAGACGCACCGTCGAGGATGGCGCCGGTGTCGCGACCGCCCTCACCCGGAATGAAGCCCAGATCCAGCGCACCGACACGGCTTGCCGCCGTGTGCAGGACGTTAAAGCCGTTCCAGCCATCCTTGACCGCGCCAATCTTGTCCGCCAGCTCACCCGCGGCCCGCAGCACCTGCGGACCGTCTTCACGGGCCAGAGCGCCTGCGCCCAGAATGATCATCGGGCGCTCGGCGTCCTTGAGAGTCTTGATGAAGCCCGAGCGCTTTCCGCCAAGGCTTGCAAGGTCAGAGGCGCCCTCACCCAGATGCGCATAGTCATAGGTCAGGTCATGGGCTTCGCCGATAACGCCGATCTCGCACTTGCCGGTCAGCCAGCGCTGACGGATGCGGGCGTTCATCACCGCGGCTTCCAAGCGCGGATTGGCGCCCACGATCAGAATGGCGTCGGCCTGATCAATCCCCTTGATGGTGGAGTTGAACAGATAGCTCTCGCGCGGCCCCGCGCCGAGCTTGGACCCGTCCTGGCGGGCATCGATAGAGGCCACGCCGATGGCGTCAAACAGAGACTTCGCGGCGTACAGACCTTCGACATCATTCATGTCGCCGGCGATGACGCCGATCTTGGAGGCGTCACCGGAGAGCTTCTCCTGGGCAATGGTCAACGCGTCATCCCAAGAGATCGGGGCAAGCTTGCCGTCCTTCTTGGCGAACGGGCGATCCAGACGCTGCCGGCCCAGGCCGTCCCACACGAAGCGGGATTTGTCGGAGATCCATTCCTCGTTCACGTCGTCATGCAGACGCGGCATGATGCGCAGCACGGCGCCGCCGCGACTGTCGACGCGGATGTTCGAGCCAAGCGCATCCATCACGTCGATGGTCTCGGTCTTGGTCAGCTCCCACGGACGCGCATTGAAGGCGTAAGGGCGAGAGGTCAGCGCGCCCACCGGGCACAGATCGATGACATTGCCCGACAGTTCGGACGTCATGGACTGTTCCAGATAGGTGGTGATCTCCATGTTCTCGCCACGGCCGATCGCGCCCAGTTCGGGCACGCCCGCGATCTCGGTGGAGAAGCGGACACAGCGCGTGCACTGGATACAGCGGGTCATCTCCGTCTTGATCAGCGGGCCCATGTATTTTTCTTCGACCGCGCGCTTGTTCTCGTCAAAGCGGGAACCGGAGCGGCCATAGGCCAGGGACTGGTCCTGAAGGTCGCACTCACCGCCTTGGTCACAGATCGGGCAATCGAGCGGGTGGTTGATCAGGAGGAACTCCATCACACCCTCGCGCGCCTTTTTCACCAGCGGGCTGAGCGTGCGCATTTGCGGCGGCTCGCCATTCGGCCCGCCGCGCATGTCACGCACCATGAAGGCGCAGGACGCGACCGGTTTCGGCGCGCCCACCAGCTCCACCAGGCACATGCGGCAATTGCCCGCCACCGACAGGCGCTCGTGATAGCAGAAGCGCGGAATTTCGCGGCCTGCCGCCTCGGACGCCTGCAGCAGGTTGTAATCGTTGGGGACGGTGACTTCCTCGCCGTCGATCACGATGGTGCGCAGATTATCAGACATGTCTGGTTCCTACTCCGCAGCCTGGGGCACGAACACCGGCTTGCCGGCGCGGTAGTTGTTGATGCGATCCTCGATCTCGCCGCGGAAATGGCGGATCAGACCCTGAACCGGCCAGGCCGCCGCATCACCGAGTGCGCAGATGGTGTGGCCTTCCACCTGGCCGGCCACATCCAGAAGATCGTCGATCTCGCTCGTCTCCGCTTCGCCGCGGGACATGCGATCGAGCACGCGCCACATCCAGCCGGTGCCTTCGCGGCACGGCGTGCACTGGCCGCAGCTCTCGTGCTTGTAGAAGTAAGAGATGCGCGCGATCGCTTTGACGAGATCGGTGGACTTGTCCATCACGATCACCGCCGCCGTGCCGAGGCCCGAACGGTGTTCCTTCAGGGCGTCGAAATCCATCAGGACGTCGTCACAAATCTCTTTGGGCAGCAGCGGTACAGACGAGCCGCCCGGAATGACCGCCTTGAGATTGTCCCAGCCGCCGCGCACGCCGCCGCAATGGGTTTCCAGAAGCGTCTTGAGCGGAATGCTCATCACTTCCTCGACATTGCACGGCGCATTCACATGGCCGGAAATGGAGAAGACCTTGGTGCCGGCATTGCCTTCGCGACCAAAGCTCGAGAACCAGTCTGCGCCGCGACGCAGAATGGTCGGCGCGACCGCTATGGATTCCACATTGTTCACGGTGGTCGGCGCGCCATAAAGACCCGCATTCGCCGGGAAAGGCGGCTTCAGGCGCGGCTGGCCCTTCTTGCCTTCAAGGCTTTCGAGCAGCGCGGTTTCCTCGCCACAGATGTAAGCGCCGGCGCCATGGTGGATATAAAGGTCGAAATCCCAGCCATGCACATTGTCCTTGCCGATCAGCTTGGCGTCATACGCCTCCTTGATGGCCGCTTCCATGCGCTCGAGCTCGAACTGGTATTCGCCCCGAATGTAGATGTAGCAAGCGTGCGCCTGCATGGCGAAAGACGCGATCAGGCAACCCTCGATCAGGGTCTGGGGATCATTGCGCATGATCTCCCGGTCCTTACAGGTGCCCGGTTCGGATTCGTCAGCGTTCACAACCAGATAGTGCGGACGCGCGCCCACTTCCTTGGGCATGAACGACCATTTCAGGCCCGTCGGGAAGCCGGCGCCGCCCCGACCGCGCAGGCCGGATTTCTTCATCTCGTCGATGATCCAGTCGCGGCCCTGCTCAAGGATTTCCTTGGTGGCGTTCCAATGACCGCGCTGCTTCGCCCCTTCCAGGCGCCAATCATGGCGGCCATAGAGGTTGGTGAAGATCCGGTCCTTATCCTGCAAAAGCTGGGTCATGGATTACCCTTCCGCCTTGCCGGCCAGGTCTTTGGCCTGGTCGATCCAGTTATCGCGCTCGATCCGGCCGCGCAGCTTCAGCGCAGCATCGACCCAGGCCACCTCTTCAGCCGACCAGCTTGCGATCTGGCTGAAATGATAAACACCCGCATCGTTCAGCGAGGCTTCCAGTTTCGGCCCAAGCCCTGACAGTTTTTTCAGGTCATCAGCCTGGCCCTTGGGCGCATCAAGAAGCTCAGGCTTCTTGCCCGCTCCGGAATCTGCGGCAACGCCCTTGGGCGCGGGAGACTTCACCTTCGCCTTGGGCTTGGCCTTCATCTCCGCGCTTTTTTCCTGCGGCTTGGAGGGCTCAGGCGTGCGCGGGTCGTTGTCGTTGCTCTTCGGCGTGTTGGGCAGCTTGATCTTCTTGGCGCGTGAGCCGTCATAGAGGCTCTCATCCACCAGCGTCTTGACGGTCGCCTCGGTCGGCTCCGAACAGGAACGACCGGAGATCGGCCCCGCCTTCACATCCTTGCCGGCCCGCAGGTCGTCGAGCATCTGCTCGAGCGCTTCGGGCGTGAGATCTTCGTAATAGAGGTCGCCCTCGGTGTTGGAGATCTGAACCATCGGCGCATTGGCGCACGCGCCCAGGCATTCGACTTCTTCCCAGGCCAGCGCGCCGTCCGAAGAGACATGCTCGCGGCCCTTCTTGCCGATCTTCTTCTCGCACACGGCCTTCAGCTCGTCCGCGCCGCGCAGCCAGCACGGGGTTGTGCCGCACACCTGGATCAGGTGTTTGCCGGTCTGTTCGAGATTGAACATGGTGTAGAAGGTCGCCACTTCGTACACGCGGATATACGGCATGCCGCAGCGTTCCGCGATTTCACGCATGGCGGGCTCTGACACCCAGTTTTCCTGCTTCTGGGCAATCCACAACAACGGGATGACCGCCGAAGCCTTGCGATCTTCAGGATATTTGGCGAGCCAGAATTTGACCTTGGCTTCGCTCGACTTGGTGAAGGCGAAGCTGTCGGGTTGCTCGGCGGCGATGCGACGCGCGCTCATCGGTCAATCTCCCCGAACACGATGTCGAGAGAGCCCAGGATTGCAGACACGTCCGCAAGCATGTGGCCCTTGTTCAGATGGTCCATGGCCTGAAGGTGCGCAAAACCGGGCGCACGGATCTTCAGACGATACGGTTTGTTGGTGCCGTCGCCGATCAGATAGACGCCGAACTCGCCCTTGGGCGCTTCCACGGCGGCATAGGCCTGACCCTCAGGCACGTGAACGCCCTCGGTGTAGAGCTTGAAGTGCTGGATCAACGCTTCCATGGAGCGCTTCATCTCGGCGCGGCGCGGCGGCGCGAACTTGGTGTCCACCGGCAGTACGTCGCCCTGGTTCTCCTCACGGGAGAGCCAGTCGCAGCACTGCTTCATGATCTTCACGGACTCGCGCATTTCTTCCATGCGGCACAGATAGCGATCATAGTTGTCGCCGTTCTTGCCCAGCGGCACCTGGAATTCGAGCTCGTCATAGACCTCGTAGGGCTGCGAACGACGCAGATCCCAGGCCAGGCCCGAACCGCGCACCATCACGCCAGAAAAGCCCCATTCCAGCGCTTCCTGCTTGGACACCACGCCGATATCGACGTTACGCGCCTTGAAGATGCGGTTCTCGGTCAGAAGCGTCTCGAGATCGTCCACATGCTGCGGGAACTGCTCGCACCAGTCGACGATGTCGTCGATCAGCTCTTGCGGCAGATCCTGATGCACTCCGCCCGGGCGGAAATAGTGGGCGTGCAAGCGTGCGCCGGAGGCGCGCTCGTAAAAGCCCATCAGCTTCTCACGCTCTTCAAAGCCCCACAGCGGCGGGGTCAGCGCCCCCACGTCCATGGCCTGAGTTGTGACATTGAGCAAATGGTTCAGGATGCGGCCGATTTCAGAGTACAGGACGCGCACATAGGCGGCGCGCTTGGGCACGGGAATGCCGGCGAGCTTCTCGATCGCCAGGCAGAAGGCGTGCTCCTGGTTCATCGGCGCCACATAGTCGAGGCGGTCGAAATAGCCGATGCCCTGAAGATAGGTCTTGTGCTCGAGCAGTTTCTCGGTGCCGCGATGCAGAAGGCCGATGTGCGGGTCAACGCGCTCGACGACTTCGCCATCCAGCTCCAGCACCATGCGCAGCACGCCGTGCGCGGCGGGGTGCACCGGGCCGAAATTGATCGTGAAATTGCGGATATCGGTTTCAGCCATGACGATTACGCCTTCCCTTCCGCTTTCTCATCGCCGGGCAGCACGTATTTCGCGCCTTCCCAGGGGCTGAGGAAGTCAAAGTCACGGTATTCCTGGACCAGCTCGACCGGCTCGTAGACCACGCGCTTCTGCTCGTCGTCATAGACGACCTGGTTGAAGCCCGACAGCGGGAAGTCCTTGCGCAGCGGATGACCGTGGAAACCATAATCGGTCAGGATGCGGCGCAGATCCGGATGGTGGTTGAACAGGATGCCATACATGTCGAAGGCTTCGCGTTCGAACCAGTTCGCCGCCGGGAACAGCTCGACCACCGAATCCACCGGCGTGTCCTCATCGGTGCTCAGCACCACGCGGATGCGCTGATTCAGATGCATGCTCAGCATGTGATAGACGACGTCGAACCGGTCGGTCCGCGACGGCCAGTCCACGCCGCACACATCAATCAGCGTCGTGAACCGGCACAGCGCATCATCGCGCAGGAACCGCAGCACCTTCACCACGCGATCGCGGTGAATGGTCAGGGTCAGTTCCTCGTAGGCGACGTCCACGCTGCGGACGTCATCACTCAGCGCAGCAGAAATATGCGCGCCCAGTTCAGTCATCGTTTCGGTCTTGCTCATAAGAGCGTCTCCTAAACGGGCGCCTTAGCGCTCAATCGAGCCTTCGCGGCGAATTTTCTTCTGAAGCTGCAGGATGCCGTAGACCAGCGCTTCGGCGGTCGGCGGGCAGCCCGGCACATAGATGTCGATCGGCACGATCCGGTCACACCCACGCACGACAGAATAGGAATAGTGATAGTAACCGCCGCCATTGGCGCAGCTGCCCATCGAGATGACATAGCGCGGCTCGGGCATCTGGTCGTAGACCTTGCGAAGCGCCGGAGCCATCTTGTTGGTCAGGGTGCCCGCCACGATCATGACGTCGGACTGGCGGGGCGAGCCGCGCGGCGCAGCGCCCAGACGCTCCACGTCATAGCGCGGCATGGAGGCTTGCATCATCTCCACGGCGCAACAGGCCAGGCCAAAGGTCATCCACATCAGCGAGCCGGTGCGCGCCCAGGTGATCAGGTCATCAGCAGCGGCGACCAAGAAGCCCTTGTCGGCAAGCGCATCGCTGACGCCGTCAAAGAACGGGTCATGCTTCTTCGGGTCGTAATGCGGGGTCTTGGCCGTAGCGGCGGATCCCGCCGGAACAATCAGGTCAGACATGTGCCCTACTCCCAGTCCAGCGCGCCTTTGCGCCATTCATACAGAAAGCCCACCGTGAGAACCCCCAGGAAGACCATCATCGACCAGAAGGCGGCGACGCTGCCTTCAAAGATCGGGAAGAGCCAAGGGAACAGGAAGGCGACCTCGAGGTCGAAGATGATGAACAGGATCGCCACCAGATAGAAACGCACGTCGAATTTCATCCGCGCGTCATCAAAGGCGTTGAAGCCGCATTCATACGTGGAGACCTTTTCCGGGTCGGGATCAGACGGCGCCAACACGAAGGCGGCGAGAATGAACGCCAGGCCCAGCCCGGCGGCTATGCCCAGAAAGATCAGGATCGGCAGATATTCCAACAGGAGCGCGTTCATGTGAGGTCGCACCCTTCCCCGCATCAAGATGGCCAAATGGACCAGTGATTCCGTTTTGCGTATCCGGCCATATAAATCCGAACAAACGCTTGCCCACTGAATCTCCGGTCGCGGTTGGGGCGGAAGCTAGTCTTCTGACCGCCTGCTCGCAAGCTGAAAGCTCCGCCCAAATGCGGTCTAAAGCGGGGAAAACACGGGTATATTTGCAAACGCTTCGCAATCGCGAAGCTAAATCTGTCATCTGTTTCATTTTCTCCAACAGATCAGACCGTGATACGGCGTATCTGATGTGAATTGGCGCAGACGCGCCAGGATTTCGCCAGGGGCACAACGTGACACGCATTCTATACGCAGGCGGGGCGGTGATCGTCGCCGTCGCATTGATATGGTTTCTCTTTTTCCGCGGCGGCGCAGCTGCAACAGGTGACCTGATCATCGAAACCTCCGCTGCCGAGCCGCGCGACATTTCCCGAATCGTTTCGTCCTCCGGCGCCATTGCGCCGCTGGTGACGGTCGAGGTCGGCTCTCAGCTTTCAGGCCAGATCCTCGAGCTTCAGGCCGATTTCAATGATCAGGTCTCTTCAGGGGACCTGCTGGCGCGAATCGATCCCCAGACATTTGAGACCCGCGTCGAAGAGGCGCAGGCTTCATTGGAAGTCGCCAGCGCCCAGGTTGTGGTCGCCGAAGCGAATCTGGAGCGCGCGCGCGTCGATCTGGAAGTGTCTCAACGCAGCTTTGACCGCGCCCAGGAGCTGGTGCAGCGTGGCACCTATTCCGCCGCCCAATACGACACTGCGGAATCAGCCCTCGCCGCAGCCAATGCGGCGCTACTCGTCGCCCGGGCCAATCTGCGCAACGCCCGCGCCAGCGAACTGCAGCGTCGCGCCTCTCTTGAGAGCGCCGAAGTGGATCTGGAACGCACCTTTATCCGCTCCCCGATCGAAGGCGTTGTGATTGATCGTCAGATCGATGAAGGCCAGACCGTGGCCGCCTCCTTCAACGCCCCCGTGCTCTTTCTGATCGCGCAGGACCTGTCGCGTATCCAGATCGAGGCGGAAATCGATGAAGCGGACATTGGCCAGATTGCCGAAGGTCAGACCGTCACCTTCGATGTGGACGCTTATCCCAATCGTGAGTTCGCCGGCGAAGTCACCCAGGTGCGCCTTGCCGCAACCAACGAAGCCAACGTGGTGACCTATACGGTGGTCATCCAGGCAGACAATCCGGGCCAGCGTCTGCTGCCGGGCATGACCGCGAACGTCTCCATCGTTACAGGCGAAGTCGAGGGCGCCCTGTCGGTTCCCAACGCCGCCCTGCGCTTCACCCCGCGCGGCGCGGCCGAAGCGCTGGTTGAGGTCAATGAAGCCGAACAGAGCGGACGTCGCCAAGGCGGCGGTACGGCAATGATTGACCGGCTGGCTGAAGAGCTCGAATTGTCCGATGACCAACGCGATGACGTTGAACGGGTGATGCGGGAAACCTTCCAGCAGATGCGGGCCCAGTTCCAGAACCCGGCCCCCGGCGCGCCACGTCCCAATCCGCAAGCGCTGATCCGGCGCGCCCTGTCCGGCGTTCTCACAGCAGACCAGATGGCCCGCTATGACGCATTAAGCGAAGAACGCGCCCAGCAGCGCGAAGAGGTGCGGCGCGGCTCGATCTGGATCGAGACCGAGGATGGTCGCCTGCAAGAGCGTCCTGTCGGCATCGGCCTGTCGGATGGCCAATTCACCCAGGTTATCGGACCGGCGCTGAGCGAAGGCGATCGTGTCGTCACCCGCGTGCGTGAGAGCGCCGGATGACCGACGCCCTGATCAAGGCCCGCAAGCTGACCCGCGTCTATACGCTGGGCGGCGGTGATGTTCATGCCCTTGCTGGCGTGGATTGCGATATCCAGGCGGGGGAATACGTCGCGATCATGGGACCGTCCGGTTCGGGAAAATCCACCTTCATGAACATGGTGGGCGCGCTCGACCGGCCCAGCTCGGGCGATCTCATCATTGGCGGTGAATCGCTGTCCGGCCTGAGCCCGGACGAGCTGGCCGATTTTCGCAATCGCAAGGTTGGTTTCGTGTTCCAGCAGTTCAATTTGCTGCCCCGGACCACGGCGCTCGACAATGTGGCGCTGCCGCTTCTGTATCGCGGCATGGGACCCAAGGCCCGCCAGGAGCGCGCAGCCGAATGTCTGCGCATGGTGGGGCTTGGCGAACGGATGGATCACCATCCATCCCAGCTGTCTGGTGGACAGCAACAACGTGTCGCCATTGCAAGAGCGCTGGCGGGCAAACCCTCCATCCTGCTGGCGGACGAACCGACCGGGGCTCTCGACAGCCAGACCACGATCGAGGTGCTCGACATTCTCGATCAGCTGAACGCCGAGGGCATCACCATCATTCTCGTCACCCACGAAGACGAGGTGGGCGCACGGGCCCGTCGCCGGATCTGGTTCCGCGACGGCCTGATCGTGGAGGACAGCCAATGAACATGATGGCGGCGATCGGGGTTGCTCTGACAGCCCTGCGTGTGAATGCACTGCGCAGTTTCCTGGCCATTCTGGGTGTGATCTTCGGCGTCATGGCGGTGATCACGACAGTCTCACTGGCCGATGGCGCGAGCCAGGCGGTGCAGGAGCAGATCTCATCTCTGGGATCAAATTCGCTCAATATCCGCGCCGGCTCCAACAGTCGCGGAGGGCGGCGGGGCGGCGCCGGCAGCGGCACGCCGTTCTCCTCTGACGATGTGGATGCGATCCGCAATCAGGTCGACGTCATCGTCGCCGCATCCGGCACGGTGGACGGCTCGGTCACTGCGGTGGTGGACGGCGTGAACTGGCCGACTCAGATCAGCGGCGTGCATCCCGATTATCTGGAGATCCGCGACTGGACGATGGCGGACGGACGCATGTTCTCCGTCGTCGATGTGGAGCGCAGCAATCGCGTCGCCGTGCTGGGTCAGACCGTCGCGGAAGAGCTGTTTCCGTCCGGCGGCGCCCTGGGCGCCTTCATCCGTCTGAACGGCCAACCTTTCGAGGTCATCGGCATTCTGTCAGAGCGCGGTCAGTCCAGCTTCGGCCAGGACCAGGATGACCTGATCATGGCGCCGGTCTCCACCGTACGCACCCGTGTGGTCGGCTATGCCCGTGCCGGGGTTCGCGATCCGGTCCAGCGCATCTGGGTGAAAGTGGCCGCCGGCGAAGACATGGACTACGCCACGGCCGAGCTCGAGAACTTCCTGCGCATTCGTCGGGGCATTGATCCAGGTGAGGATGACGACTTCCAAGTGCGCAACTTCGCAGAGTTCATTACCGCCTTCCGGGCGACAGAGACCGTCATGGGCCTGCTTTTGGCCGTGGCCGGCCTGATCACGCTCATTGTCGGCGGCATCGGCATCATGAACGTCATGCTGGTGTCGGTCACCGAACGCACGCGGGAAATCGGCCTCAGGCTCGCCATCGGGGCGCGCCGAGCCGACATTCGCAACCAGTTCCTGATCGAGTCCGTGGTGCTGTGCTCCGTCGGCGGCGTGCTGGGGCTTCTGTTTGGACTGGGACTTGCGCTGAGCATTGAACAATTCGCGCCGGCTCTGGGCGTGAACCTCAATGTCGCGGTGAAACCCACGATAGCGCTGGTCGCGATCGGCGCTTCCACGGTGGTGGGCGTCCTGTTTGGCTTCTATCCCGCCCACCAAGCCAGCCGGCTCGACCCGATCACGGCCCTGCGTCACGAATAAAACGTTGGCAGCGCCGACAGCGCCGCAACCGAAAGGCCGCCCATTCGGGCGGCCTTTTTGCATCTGATCAGACGCTGCGCCGCATCAAGACGAGACACCAATCAAGAGGGTCTCATGTCCACCAAAATTCGTCCGCTCATTGTTCTGGAAGTCGTGATACTGGCCGCGTTGGCCATGTCGATCAAAGCCCTGTTCGGGCTCGTGGCCTGGCGCTATGCCGGACCGCTCACACTGCTCGTGCTGTTATCCGGCCTCACCGTCTATTTCAGGGCCAGCGGAATGAGCTGGCGGGACTATGGCCTTGTTCGACTGCCGAGATTGAAATCCTGGCTGTTGCTGCCCTTTCAGAGCCTCCTGGCCATCATCGCCATTCTCGGGACCGGGGTGGCCGCCGCCAGCCTGGGCGGCGCGTTGGGCTTTGAGTTCATGACCGAAGAGCCGGAAGGCGTGATGGATCGCTTCGGCGCCGTCGCTGACGGAAGCCTGCCCCATTACCTGCTCTGGCTTGTGATCGCGATCTTCGCAGCTGGCCTGGGCGAGGAATTGTTCTTCCGCGGCTACATGATCAATCGTCTGGGGGACGGTCTGGGCCGCAGCCTGACGATGACCGCCGTCAGCGTCATCCTGCCGGCGCTCTATTTCGGCTATGGCCACTTTTACTATCAGGGCCTGCGCGGCCTGATCGTCACCGGGCTCATTGGCCTGATGCTGGGCACCCTGTTCGTGCTGTACAAGCGCAATCTTTGGCCGCTGGTCATCGCGCACGCCAGCGTCGACTGCCTGGTGTTCACCGCGCTCTTCTTCCAGCTCGACATCTAGACACGTAAGGCCGGTTCGGGTCGCGTCACAGCCATATCGGGGAAGAGAAATCGATCCGAACTGGCGCGAGTGACGGGACTCGAACCCGCGACCTCCGGCGTGACAGGCCGGCGCTCTAACCAACTGAGCTACACCCGCTCAGATCATTCACGGCGCATCGCCGCGTCAGGAAGCGTGTGTCTAAAGGCGCTCCGCACGACGGTCAAGCGGGTTTTGCCAGCAAGTGCAGCGTCTCGCTGTGGGAAAATCACAGCCCTGTGAAGGCGCTCGCAGACCCTGGCCCGCGCCGTTAGGCTGGCGCTATGACCGGATCCCGCCCGCTTCTGCGCACCTCCCTTTTTCTGGCGCTCATTCTACCGCTTCTTGGGGGACTCGCCATCTCCTGCAGCCCGGTGCGCTACATCATGATGACCGCAAGCCCGACCGGGGCGGGCCCTGTCGCGGAACCCCCGCTTGAAGGGCTGAACAATGGGTTATCCGGCTGGCTGGAACACCGTCCGGAAATCGCGGATCAGATCTCGGAAACGCTGTACGGCGCTGCCCCGCCGGACGGCGAGACTCATATCAACGAGCGCACGCTGATTGATGCGCACGCCTATCACGGTGCGGGACGGCTGGAGCTGCTTACGATCACGATCCGTCTGCCAAATGAAGGGCGCGGCGAGATCGACCTCGCCCTCATCACGCCCAATGACGCAGACGCCCCCTCGCCCGTCATCCTCATACCCAGTGATTGCGGCCTGCAGGCGCAGCTCGAGCGCCCGGATTTACCACCGAATCGGAACCCCGTTCCGTCTTACTGCACGCCGTCTGGTTCCTGGCTTGAGGCCTATGCGAGCAGCTTTTTCGGCGAGTATGTGGTCAGCCCGCCCATTGAACAGATCCTGCGCCGCGGCTATGCGGTCGCCGCCTGGCACGAAAGCGATATCGCGCCCGATCGCTCGAGCCTTCACGATCACACGCTTCTGTCTCTGGGCCTGGACCCAACCGAACAGGACCGCCCCGGCGTCATAGGCGTCTGGGCCTGGATGATGAGCCGGGTTGCTGACGCCCTGCTCCAGGATCCGGACATTGATGGCGAGCGTCTGTCCGTGATGGGGCATTCCCGCCGCGCGAAGGCCGCGTTGCTGGCAGGCGCGCGAGATGAACGCTTCAACGCTATCATCGCACACCAGTCCGGCACGGGCGGCGCTTCATTGCATCGTGACAATCTGGGAGAGCCGGTCAGTTCCATCACCCAGAACTATCCGCACTGGTTCGTCCCGGCTTATGCCGAATACGCGGAACGCGAGGAAGAGCTGCCGCTTGATGCTCACCATTTACTGGCTCTGATCGCACCGCGAAGCGTCTTGCTTGGCAATAGCTGGCGCGATGTCTGGTCCGATCCGGCCGGCGCCTGGCGCGCGGCTGAAGCCGCCAGTCCAGTTTGGCCTCTGTATGGCGCGGACGGACTGAACCAGACACGACTGGCCGATATGGATGTCAGCGGACACCTCTCCTATCACATCCGTCCGGCCACGCATGGCGTGCGCGCTGAGGACTGGGACGCCTTCCTGGCGTTTATGGACGCCCAGGACCAGGAAGAGTGACGTCAGGCCTTAAAGCCAGCGCTTGATCCGGCCCTCACGCACTTTCTTGAGCTCTGCTCCATCTTCGCCCAGCGTCGCCCGGCTCCAGCACAGCCGCCAGGCCGAATAGGCGCGCTGGCGGTCTTCACCTTCGAGCCGGGCCTCGTCCATGGCTTTGACGAAGGCTGCATAGTCCGCAAAGTCCTCGCCGGCATGGGCGGCCTTGAACGCATCAAACGAGCTCATCCGGCACACTCCCCACAAGCGGGCGCAACCCGCAGCCTGGAACAGGAACCCTGTCCAAGCCACGATAGGGCGGCAATGGGGAAATGTCCCGACACTCTGTATCCTGCATGTGAAGGCCCGGTCGGATGGTGGGTGGTGACGGGGTCGAACCGCCGACCTACTGGGTGTAAAACAAGGGCTTCCATACGCTTTTCAATGACTTAGCGTGCGTTTCTTCCGGTTTTTCGGGGGCGATTGTTTGGGAAGTCACACAGTTTTCGCCCCTTTAGTCACACGGCTTTGAGCGCCTGTATAGGACAAAAAACCCGGCCGCTGCTGCGGCCGGGTTTTGTGGGATAAGTCCTGTGTCGTGCGGCGCTAGATGGCGAAGCCGAGCTTGTTGGCGTGGTCGCTGAGCGCCGTGCCCGCCTTGTCGGCGAAGCTGGGATTGAGCACGAGATAGTTGCGCAGCACCTTCAAGAGATCTTCCACCGAGGCGCTGTCACCGCCCCACCACATGGCGATCGAGGCCAGCGCCCCGTCCTGTTCGGCCATGGCCTCGAACAGGCGCGTGACGGCCGTGTCTCGGCTGTCCAGAAACCAGAGCGGCTTGTTGGGTTCGCCGAAGCCGTCCACGCCCTCGCCGATCAGCGACGGCACCTTGCGGCCGGCCAGCTTGCGCGCCGCATTCCAGTGCTCGTTGAAGTCCTTGTAATAGACCTCGCCCGTCTTCTGCTTGACCTGGCGATAGGGCTTGCCCGTGTCATTGTTCCAGAACAGCAGCCCGTCATGACGGTCAAGCTCGGCCGCGCTGACAATGCCCGATCGCGCGGCGCGGGCCAGCTGCACGGCCTCGCGCAGCGGATCGAGGATCGGGATATTGATGCGCGATCCGGTCTTGGACTGGCGCCAGAGAAGGCGGTCGGAGCGGAAGGCGTGATCATTGAAGGACAGCGTGTCCACCCCGCGCTGCGCCGTCCAGAGCGCCGTGCGCCAGGCGGCGGCGGCTGAAGGGTGCGCGGCCGGGGCGTCATCGGGATGCAACCCCAGTTCCAGGGTGAGCCGCTGCGGTTCGGCCAGCGCCTGATACATGGCCTCGGCTTCTTCGGGCAGAGCGAGCCGTTGCCGGTTCGGCTTCTGTCCCATGCCCAGCCCCTTGTAAGCGTTGGGCGGCGGCAGCAGCGCAGGATTGATCCCCGCTTCAAGCGCGAGCCAGTTCATCGCCCGCGTCCAGGCGGTTGCGGCCGCAACCGCCATGGAATGCTTGCCCTCATGGCTGAGTGTATCGAGGACCACCACTACATCGCCGCGGCGGATCTGGTAGGGCGCGTCCATGCCGAGCGCGCGCCGGATCGGCACAAGATGGCTGATATAGCCGGACATGGTTTTCTGGCTGACCGCGACGCGCTGGCCCGTGCGCTTGTCGCGCTTGAGGATCTTGCCCGCCCGGCCCGCCTTTTCAAACAGGTCCAGACAGTCATTGAGCGTGCGCGCCGGTCGGCGTCGGGGCGGCGTCGGCGTGTCGGCGGCCGCCTGATCGGTCAAGGGCGCGCCCTGCCCGCGCGCGGCGGCGGCGATCGCCTGGCACGCCTTGGCCGCCTTGAGCTGATCGAGCAAGGGGCCGTCATGGCTGAGCGTCAGCTCGGCCGGGCGGTGGGTGAAGCCCTTGGCGATCCAGTCCTCATTGCTGAAAGGCTGTTCGCCGCCCTCGCCGCGCAGCTGGTTGATGGCCTTGAGCCCGCGCTTGCGTTGGGACGCGCCCGGCGTCCAGCGCCAGACAGGCGTACCGTCCTTGGACGGCCGACCGGCCGCCAGGCCCGGCGCCTGTCCGCGTGCAAGTTTCACCATGGTATCGGCCGCGTTGTGCAAAACTGCGTAACCTTAGCTTGAACCGTGAATGACGCGCAAGCGGGCGAGGACTTCGGGCCGGGGGGAGGACGGCCCCGGTTCGAAGCGAGGGGGAAAATCCTCGCCCGCCTGCGCAGGGTCAGAACCGGAGACGGGGGGAGCGGGCCGATCCGAGGTCATCACCTCGAACCCGCCCGCCGTCATCCAGTCCTGTAAGGCGCCAAGGCGATAGAAGCCCCGGCGTTGTGGGCGCGGAAACCGGGCCGCGCGTCGGCGCGCGGCGTCCGCATACCAGGCGCGCATGGAGGGATAGCCGAGCCGTTCCGCCACCTCTTTCGTGGTGATGATCGCCAGCGGGTCGCCTTCAAAGCCGTAGGTCATAACGATGCGCCTTGAGAGAAATGCGGCCCGGCCGAACGAGGGAGAGGATCGGCCGGGCCAGTGTCCGCCTGTCGCTTGTCAGGCGGCGGGGGGAGTTTTCGTAGGGCCACCCATGAAGCCGTCCACAAACCCGTGAGCGTCGATGTAGGCGCGGGCCTTGTCCGGGCTCATCTTGCGGACGGAGGCGGAGCCCGAGCGGCAGAAGCTGCGGTGCTTGCTATCCGTCCAGCTATCGCCAGCATGGGCGTGGCTGACCGCATTGACCTTGCCGTCAGCGGAGAGGCCGAGATAAGTGGCTGTGGCTTTACGGGAGGCCATCAGTTCGCGCTCTCCTTCGCGGGGTCGCGCAGCTCGATGCGAACTATCGGCCATTTGATGCAGCCGAGCGCGCGATCGTCCTTTAGGCAGTACAGGTCCGCCTTCTCGCCCGCCTTGGCGCTTTCGCCATGGACAAGCCGCCCCTGATAAAGGCGATTAAAGCCGTAGCCGCAGGCGTGAATGACGAAATGCTCGCCCGCCGGCATAACGTCAAACCAGAGCAAGTCCTGCCCCTCGTCCAGAAGATGCAGGCGTGAAACTGCATTTTCGTCCGTGCTCGCAACGAGCATCTGTTGTGGGTTGATCGCGTCGCTCATGCCGCCACCCCTTCGTCCTGGGCGTGGCGCGCGAGCGCGTCGGCGATGCGGCGCTTGTAAATCTCGGCGAGCTTGCGCCAGCCTTCGACCGTGAGCCGCGCGACGTCATCACCATGGCGGGCGCGCGCTTCGGGCACGAAGAAGTCGCGTGCCGGGCCGGGCTGTAGAACGGTATTGAGGGCGGGCAGGTCGTGGCGGGTCAGCCCGGCCGCCAGGCGGCGACCACCCGATAGAGAGAAGCGCTGATGGCGCAGGACGACGCGCCCGCTTCTGAGCATGTAGGCGTTGAGGCGATTGGATTTCGGCCGCATTGCAAATCTCCGTGTAGAGTAAACGCGCATTGATTGCGCAAGTGCATTTGCACGTTACGCACGTTTCGCACATTTGCACAAGCACGAATTTTTGCCGAGCCTGAGCCATGCCCTGCACCCCTCTGAAGGAGACACGCCCATGCGCCGCACCCCCGCCCTGCCCTTCGACAGTCTGGGCGTCGGTCTGGCGTGCGGTCTGGCCGCAGGCGTGATTGTCAGCGTGGTCTATTGGGACGCCCGGCCACCCGTGGACGTGGCGGTGCTGGGCTTTGTCCTGATCGCTGCGCCCGTCACCGCGCTGGCGGGCTGGGCGCATGCCGTGATCAAGGCGCGCTAAACGCGCACGTTCGCGCGGATCTTGTGCAGATTGACGGCGGTGGCGTCGAAGCTGTCCGCCTCGCCCGTCAGGGTTTCAAGCCAGACGCGGCCGCCTGACTGGCCCTTGTAGCGCCGGGCGCTCAGGGCGCCCTCGGCGGTTTCCACCAGGCAGTCATCGCCGGGCGTGGGCCATTGGCCGCGCACCGCGATCACCTTCTCGCCGGGGTGAAAGCGCGGCTCCATGTCAAAGCCGGTGACCTCGGCCACGATCAGGCGGCCGATCGCGCCCGCGCCGCCGAACAGATCCGCCAGCGCCAAAGTTTCAATCACCTGGCCGGGGTCCATGTGCGCCCCGCCGCGCGCATCGGCGGCATAGACCGGGATGCGCACATTCAGGGCGTCGCCACGCTTGGCGCGCTCGGCGTTCATGTCCAGCACGACGCCGGCCGGCAGGCCGCGCTCGGCTTCCATTTGCGCAATCCAGCGCTCAAACGCGGTTTCCGCTTCCTCAATGTCACGCGGGCGCTTCAGGCGGCCATTGACCACCCGATTGACCTTATCCACCGACCAGCCAAGCGCGGCGGCGGCGTCCTGCTGTTCATAGCCCAGCATTTCCATGCGTTTGCGAAGGCGTGCAGCCCGCACGCTGAAGGGTTCCGGCTCGTTCATACGGCCAGTGTGCAAATGTGCGTAACTTTTCCCTTGATCAATTGCGCAAATCATATGCGCATGAAACGCACATTTCGCGCATTTCGCAAGTTTGAACACGAGCGACGCCATGAACACACAGACTAAACCCTTGCCGCAGCCGCCGAAAATCCGGCCATGGCGGTTTATCCCCCGCACCCCCGATCAGGTGCCGATGTGTCCGACGCCGGTTGAACGCGCCTTCGCCATCTTCGGCGGGCCGGAAGGGGTGAAAGACGCCCTCGCCCGGCAGAAGGTGGAGCGCCATGAGCGCTCGATCCAGCGCTGGCGCTACCAGCCCTATACGGGCTTCTTTCCCGACGCCTTCATTGCGTACATGCGCCAAGCCTATGTCGATGCGGGCTATCAGGTGGACGACGCCTTTCTGACCGAGCCCGGCTATCTGCCCCTGCCGCCCAAGGCGGAGGCGCAATCATGAGCCCGGCCCTGTCCTTTGTGCGCGGCGGTCGGCGCAAGCTGACCGAGCTTGAGAACCCCAACGATCCGACCAGCCCGACTGAAATCTGGGCGAGCGAATATGGCGCGTTGTTTCTGACCTGTGCGGGCGAGCTGGTGGGCGGTCCCGTTATGCCAGCCTCGATCCTGGCCAATGCGCTGCGTGTGGCGCAGGGCGAAACGCCGGGGCTCGTCACCAGCAATGAAATGGCGCTGCTGATCGTGGCCCTTGCACATCGGGGGGATCAGTCATGACCGCCCTGATTGTCGCCCTGCATGACGCCGCCGCACGCTATCACCGCGCCCTGACCGGGTTCCGCCCCGGCACGCGGGGGCGCGCCCCGAACCGGGAAGCCGCCTATCAGGCTCTGTGCGATCTGCATGCCCGCCATGGGGGCGTCGCCAGCCTGGCCACCGCCCTGAGCGCCGAGGGCGTCAATTCGGGCACGGCCACCCAGATCGCCCATCAGCTGACCCGGTTCTGTGAAGCCGGCTCGCAAGAGGTGCGCGCCCGCTATGCCGCCTTCAAGGCCCTGCACCCGCTGACCGGCGACGGCTTGCGCCATCACCAGAAGGCGGGCGCGCCCAAGCGAGAACCCGCCGCCCGCAAGGATCTGGACGGATGAACGCTGTCATGACCCGGATCGAGCACAGCCCCAACCACAACGCCAATCGCACCGACACCGCCGAGGCCGGGCTTGTCATGATGCTGGCGATCCTGGTGGGCGATTTTTACAAGGTTGCGCCCGTCGCCTTGCTGGACGTGCCCCAGCCGGGCGAGGACCGCACCAGCACGCGCAGCCGCACCCGGCTCAAGGCGCGCACCATTGTCATGTCGCTGCTGGTGACGGCCATGGGCTGGACCCAGACCCGCGCCGCTGTGGCCATGGGCTGCGTAGACCGTCGCGCCGCATCCGAAGCGGTGCGCCGCGCCGCCGATTTGCGCGATCAGGACGCGGGGCTGGACGCCCTGATGGACCGGATCGAGCGCTGTCTGAGCGAGGCGCGCCCATGATGCGGTTCAGCTTTGAGCAATGCGCCCCGCTGATTGACGGCGACGGCCCGGACCCGGCGCAGGTGGGCGCAGCCGATGCGGACACCAAGCGCGGCGCAATCGTGACCGGGCCGCGCGCCCTGATGGCGAAGATCACCGGATTTCGACTGACCGAGACAGGCGCGCTGCATGTGCGCAGCGCCCGCACGGGCGTCTGGGGCGATGCGCCGGACGGGTTTCTGAGTGTGGAGCTGATCGCATGAGCCGCGCCCCGATCGAACTGGTGCGCGCCCAGCTGATTGCGCGCGTCACCGAGCTGGCCGATCAGCTGGCGCCGGATCTGGCGCGGGTTGAAGGGTATCGGCGCTGGTCGCTGAACCCTGTTCGCGCGGACTCGGCCCCGGACAGTTTCGTGATTGATGTGAGCGGGCCGACCACGGGCCGCTGGTACGAGTTCGCGGGCGCGTTCGGCGGCGATCTTCTGGACCTGATCGGGTATGTGAAGATCGCGCCCGGCGATGCGCAGGCATACAAGACGCGCGAGACGCGCGGCGAGGCGATCGCCTGGGCGCGGGCGTTCTTAGGGCTTGAGGATTTGAGCCCGGACTTTCGCGCCCGGCTGGACCGCGAGGCCCAGGCCGCCCAGGAGCGCCGCGCCCGGCAAGAGCATGAGAGCCGCCAGCGGCGTGAAGCCCAGATCAAGCGCGCGCGCGATCGCTGGTTCAAGCTGGGCCGGATCATCGGCACGCCCGCTGAGCGCTATCTTGAGCGCGCGCGGCAAATCGCGCTTGGGGAAATCGGTTCGCCGTTGAACGCCCTGCGCTTCTGCCCCGATCGCATCGCGCCCGAAACGGGCGAGATTTTCGACGCCATGCAGGCGGCGATGACCAACGCCAAGGGCGAGGTCCGCGCCATTCACACAACCTTTCTCGCCGAAGACGGCGCGGGCAAGGCGGACATGGAGCGCGCCAAGCGCGTGTTCGGCCAGCCGCGCGGGGCGATGATCCGGCTGAGCCGGGGCGCGAGCGGCCTGTCGGAAGCGGAGGCGGTCAAGCGCGGCCGCATGGCCGAGGTGCTGGCGGTCAGCGAGGGGATCGAGGACGCCTTGTGCTGGTCGATGATCCAGCCCGCCCACCGCACGGCGGCGGCGTATTCGCTGGACAATATCGCCCATATCCCCCTGCCCGATTGCGTGCGCCAGATCATCGTCCTGGCCGACAACGACCCCAAGGGCAGCGCCGCCAGCGGCGCGCTGGCCCGCGTGGTGGAGCGACTGCGCGCCCGCGCGGGCGATCGGGCGGTGCTGATCCAGCGCCCCCCTGAACATTTCAAGGATCTGAACGACTGGTGGAGGTCAATGTGAGCGAGCTGAAGGTTATCGGATTTACCGGCCCGAAACGGTCGGGCAAGGACACCGCCGCTGATGCGCTGGTGCGTGAACTGGGCTGGGTGAAGATCAATCCCGGCGACCCGATCCGCGCCATGACAAAGGCGCTGCTAAGGCATCATTTCGGTCCCGGTTCTGAAATCATGATCGACGCCCATGTGGACGGCGATCTGCGCGAAGAGGCGGTCTTGATGATTAATCGCGAGAAGATTTCAGCCCGTCATATGATGCAGACGCTGGGCGACGATTGGGGCCGCGATATGATCCATCCCGACCTGTTCGCCTGCATGATGCACACCGCTGCTGTCAAAGCGCTCAGGCGCGGTGCGCCGGGCGTTGTGATCACCGGCATTCGCAAGCCCAATGAAGCGCGCATGGTCCGCATGCTGGACGGCGAGCTGTGGCGGATCAAGCGGCCCGGTTATGAAGCGACGGGCGAGCATACCAGCGAACAGGGGCTGGACGATCTGCCGGTCACGGCGACCTTCGTCAATGACGGATCGCCCGAAGACTTGCAGCGCCAGGTCTTGCAGCTGGCGCCGCGTCAGGGCCGCCCGTCATGACCCGCGCCATCGCCCCGACCCTGCCCGATGAAGCGTGCGACCGGCAAACCCAGTTCGGCGGCGCAAGTAAGACTGGCGCGCTATCAGGACCAATGCGCGATTACGTGTTGTTTGGCATGTGCTTTATGAGCCGCCACTACGACGCGCCCTTGAAGTCAATCACATTCAAAGGGCTTGGCCTGAATGACGTTTTCCTGAGCGAGCCGCCGAAGGGAGAGCCGGAGGCGTGACGGAGACGTATGACTTCACCGAGCGGCGACGCCGGGCGTTGACCGACCTGCCCCCCGCCGAGGGCGGGGCCAGTGACACGCTGGACATGGAATTGCGCGCGATCAATCGCAGCGCGCCCGTGTTCCGCGAGATTGCGGCCGGGCAATGGCGATGGACGCCGGACGGGACGCGCGACGATGGCTTGCCGACCGGGTGCCCGGTCACGCCCCTGGGCTGGGACGATGAAGGGTTCTGGTTCCTGTCGGCGCGTCGCAATGTGTTCTGCCTGAAAGAAAACGCGGGCAAGGGCAATATTGACGCCCTGTTCGCGCCCTATGGCGCGTATCTGGCCTGGGCCTGGCCGCGCATGACCGGCAAGGGCGACAGTCGGCGCGCGTCGGGCAATTTCGAAGCCGAGGAAGTGCGTCAGGACCTGTTCGCGGCGTGTTCGGATGCGGGCGCGTATGACCCGATGAACCGGGTGCGCGGGCGCGGCGCCTGGCGCAGCGAGGACGGGCGCGGGCTGATCGTTCACATGGGCGACATGATGCTGACGCCCGGCGCCAGCGGCCGCGCCGAACTGCGCCGCCCTGGCGTGTATGAAGGCAAGGCGTATCCGGTCGGCCCGGCCCTGCCCGCGCCCGGCGCGCATGGCGCGGACTGGCCCGGCATCGAGGACTTTGACACGCCCGGCCAGGCGCTGATGGAGGACTATCAAAGCTGGCTGTGGATGCGCGGCGAGGTGGATGCGCGGCTGATGCTGGGCTGGACCGCCTGCGCCATGGTGGGCGGCGCGCTGCGCTGGCGCCCCTATGTGTTCGCATCGGGCGACCAGGGCGCGGGCAAATCCACGCTGATCGAGTACACGCAAGCGGTGCTGGGCGGCAAGGATGCGCTGTTGCGCAGCGAGGATGCGACAGAGGCGGGCGTGGCCCAGACGCTGGGCCTGTCCTCGGTTCCGGTCTTGCTGGACGAGCTGGAACCGGAAGCAGACAACACCAAGGCCGAGCAGATGGTGCGCATGGCGCGCCGGGCGAGTTCGGGCGCGTCGCGCATGCGCGGCGGGGCCGATGGCAATTCCACCGAAACCATTGTGCGCTCGTGCATCCTGTTCGCCGCGATCAACATGCCGACCATGGGGGATCAGGACTGGGCGCGTATGGCGTCGCTGGTCATGAGCCCGTTCCCCGAAGGGGCCAAGCGCAAGTCCGGGCTGGATCTGGTGAAGGCGGCCGCCCTCGGCCGGGCGCTGCACCGGCAGATGATTGACTGGTTCGATGCGCGCCGCCGCGACGCCCAGCTGGGCGATTTTGACGATCTGACCGAGGCGGTGCGCGAGGCGCTGAAAGAGCATGGCGGCCATAATGACCGCGGTGCGGACACGTTCGGCTTCCTGCTGGCGGGATACTGGGCGGCGACCCAGACCGAAATGCCCGATCGGGCCGAGCTGGAAGCGCTTGTGAAAGGGCTCGAACGCGACCAGCTGGCCGAATATGACAACATCATGCCGACCTGGAAGAAGTGCCTTAATCTTCTTCTGGACACGCGCCCGCGCGAGCTGGAACGGCGCAACGCCAAGAGCGTGCGCGACATTCTATCGAAATTCCGGCGCGGCGCCGATCCCTATGTGGAAAGCGGCGAGGATCAGCACGAAACATCGGCGGACTGGAACTGGACCTGCGACAGCCTGAAGGCGGTGGGCCTGAGCCTTTACCGCCCCAAGGGCGAGCCGCAGGACTTTGAGCATGCGCGCCTGTTCGTGCCGAACACCCATCCCAGCCTGAACGCCATCTTTGACGGCTCGCCCTGGCGCGCGGCCGCCAAGGGGGCTGCGGGCGGCTGGGGCTCGGCGCTGAGCGGCGGCCCGCGAGAGGTGATCAGCAAACACCGCACCAACGAAGCGCGAGGCGTGCTGATCCGCCTGAGCGCCCTCATGCCGAAACCGGAGAAAGGCCAGGCTGATGCAAACGACTGACGACAAGGCCCAGCACCCCACCGTCCACGTCAATGGCGTGGGCGGGCAGCGCGCCCAGCTGCTGGCGCGCGTGGAGCTGCGCACATGCGGCGCGCTGGCGCGGCTGGATGATGAAGACATGCAGCGCCTGCGGACGGGGTTCGCCCCCGATGGCCAGCCCAACCCGCACGCCCAGTCCGCCTATCAGACGATCACGGCCCATGACCTGCTCGAGAAGGCGCGCGCCTATGTGGAGGACGCCCATGCTGATCGCGTTTGAAGTGCATAAGCCGGTCAAGGAAATGCGGTTCGGCCAGACCCTGACCGAATGGAGCGAAAAGCCCGCCGAAGTCTGGTTGAACCCCGCCAATATCGGCCGGGCCGAGCCGGACGAGGATGGCGGCTGCGTGATCTGGCTTGTGACCGGAGGCCGGCTGCGCCTGGACCTGTCGCCCGGCGAGCTGGCGGTGCTGCTGGAACCGGCCGCGAGGGCCGAAATGGCCGCGCCGCCCGACATTTTCACCCGCTAACCCGATTGCGAGCGG
>NZ_JASHIU010000005.1 GCF_030733545.1 Oceanicaulis sp. MMSF_3324 | reverse complement strand
ACGTGATGGCCGAAATCGGCAAAACACGCCCCCGACACAAGACCCACATATCCAGTGCCGATCATTGCTACGCGCATCATATCCCCCACACGCCAGACCAGGGCGACCCTAACGCAAGCGCAATACTTCAACAACTACAAGCAGGCTGGATGACGCATAATTCGTTTTGCGCTGCAGCATTTCAGGCTGGACTGGTTGGACGCTTTCCCGGTAACCGGCTGTATCGCACGTCAGCCCCCTTCGTATCGGAGCACGATGATGCCTGCCGCCTTGCATCCTCGCATTGGCGAGAGGCGATTTGTCCGGCTCGCCTGTCACGCTTGATAATGGGCTACCAGAGCTCCTCAATCTGGCGGATTAGCCCGCCTTCGACCCAGAACACGGCCAACATGCCGGGCTCGTTGTCAGGCTGGCAAATGCCGTGCGAATCCTCTCGTCCATATCGGTACGATATGGCTGTGTGTTCGTAGCCAGCGATCGAAGCCGCAATCTCGACACAGAGTCCCGGCGCATCGTCATACGCACCGCGATCCATATTGCGCACAAAGGCCGCGCGCCAGCTCTGCCGAGTCAAGTCGGCGCCATAGCGCGAATGGAGATAGCGAACTTCAGGGTGCATTAGGGACAAAAGTGCGTCGACATCGTCTGCGTCAGAGCCGCTCTCGTAAACCGTCGTCAAGCGGTCAAAATAGCGTTCAATGAGCGCGATATCGTCACTCGGGGGCGTGTCGGCCAAGCTTGCACCGGTGAATGAAAGGGCGAGCGCTGTAATCGATGAGCGAAGTAGTACTTTGAAATCGTTCATTTCATAAACCTGGAGGACGCAATTGGATGACGCGGTCTGCACTGCAAGTGGTAAGCGTCCCATCCGCAGCGAACAAGGTGAAGTCGAATGCGAAGGCTTCAGTTCCTTGTTCCTTTCATGAGCGCCTTGCGGTACTCGCTTGGAGTCACGCCGTAAGTCTCCTTGAACGCTTGATTGAAGGGGCCCAGGGATGAAAACCCGCTATCGAGAGCGATCGTGAGGATGGGGATTGATCGAGAGTCCGGGCTCTCCAGAACTGTCGCGACCTTCTTTACCCTGTAGCTGTTGACCAGCTGGTTGAAGTTCGCGAATCCGAGCTGACTCTTGATCCCCTGGCTGACGCGATGTTTAGGCTCCCCAACCAGCTGGGCTAATCGTGAAACGCTAATCTCGGGGTCCGTATAAATTTCGCTTGTTTGAAATAGCTCGTGCACCTTCCTGGCCGCTGAGCTGGCCTGCGGATGCAGAGGGGCGGATGGTTTGGGCAAGATGGCATTGCTGAGGCTGTTCCGCTGGCGGTGCCAGACGGCAGCGATCCCCACGATCATGCCGGCAAGACAACATAATACGAAGACATCAATGGGCAGGGTGTTGCTGATCATTGGTGCGAGTATGGCCGTCGCCAACACCAGTGCTCCATAGACCGAAATGTAGATGTATCGAAAATATTGCTCTCGTTTCAGGAAGTTGTGCCCTGAGCTCGAAAAGGCTTCTACGAATCCCAAAGCGAGAGTGACGGTGCCGACGAACGCATAGAGGTTGCTGGCCGCCACGCCTGCCAGCTCAATGAACGGGGAGTCCGTTCCTGTCTGATCCGAGATGGTGAAGACGGCATATGACAGGTACAGCAGGGACAGGAGCCTCCAGGCCCATTTCAGATCGGCCTCGTCTCCGCGAAAGAGCAGGCGCGCCAGCATCCAGGATACGCCACAGGTTCCGGCCCCCAGGACCGCAAGTATGTGTATCGCGAAGCTCGAATGTGTGAGCTCAATTTGAGCCAGGCAGAAACACACGCAGGACACGACAAACAGCAACAGCACTGCATGCATGCGTGAGGCCTGCCGGGGCATCCAGCGTACGGCGTGTGACAACCTGCTCATCCAGTAGTCATAGCCCCCACATCGATGCGACACCGCGCTCAAAAACAGGCGCATATCGCGTAACGAACCATAAAAATGCTGCTGATTTGCAAATCAGCAAGACCGTTCGAGCGTAGCGCGCCAGAGCTGACGCAGACACTTCGTTTGCCGCCTCACACGCAAATACGCAGAC
Source organism: Oceanicaulis sp. MMSF_3324 (assembly GCF_030733545.1). Classification (GTDB taxonomy): domain Bacteria; phylum Pseudomonadota; class Alphaproteobacteria; order Caulobacterales; family Maricaulaceae; genus Oceanicaulis. The sequence goes on along the minus strand of NZ_JASHIU010000005.1, from coordinate 168,814 downwards.
CAGCGGCACGTGAACAATCGAACGGTCAAGGAGCAGGTTTCATGATCACGCGTCTTTTGATGAGTCTGGCAGCGCTTTATGTGATTGGCGCGCCTGCCAGCGCCGACCAGGGTCCGCCGGCGCCCTTCATGATGCCGGGTAGCGCGACGCATACACTGGTTTCGTCGGACACGGGTCGGACCTATCCAGTCCATGTCGCTTTGCCGCCTGGTTATGAGGCCGAAGACGAGACTCTGTTTCCGGTCTTGATCGCGAATGACGGGCCCTATGCCTTCCCGATCGCCGCTCAATCGCTTAGCGTTCCGATGAACACGGGAGCCCTGGAGCCAGCAATCGTCGTCGCGATCGGGTATGCGGAAGGTGACGACCAGATGGTCAGCCGGATGCGCGATTACACCCCCACCGTCGACGAGGCGTGGAGTGCTTTTGAGCTCGGCGAGGCTGACGCCTACGCGGACTTCATTGCAAAGGATGTCCTTCCCTTCCTGGAGGCCACTTACAGGGTTGACCCGTCCAGCCGGACATTGGTCGGCCACTCGGCGGGCGCCCTGTTCGGCAGCTGGATCCTGCTCAACCGATCAGACCTTTTCCAGAACTATATCCTCATTAGCTCGGCCTGGTTCTGGGATGACGCGCTCATGCTTGCGCAGGAACAGGCTTATGCCAACGATCACGAAGACCTTCAGGCCAATGTCTACATTGCCGTCGGCTCTGACGAGCGGCCGCCTTACTCGCCTTTCCCCTGGGTCGAGACGCATGACGCGTTCGTCCAACAGCTTCAAGGACGGGGCTATCAGGGCCTTCAGCTTGAGCACGAGGTCATTGACGGAGCGCTCCACGAAACGGTGTTTCCGCAAGGCCTCATTCGCGGGGCTCAATGGCTGCTGACCATGCCGGCCGACGTCGACGAGTCGAAATAGCTTGATGTCACGGACACAGCCCACTCCAGACAGCGCGACGACCAGCGCCTTGACGCCGTTCTCGTCAGCCTTGATCACGAGCCTCGCGCTACTGGCAATGCTCGTGATCGCGCCGCCGGCCTATTACCACTACTTGCCGATGGCGCTTGGTGGTGAAGGCGTTGAAGCGCTGGCGTCAGCGCTTCAAACCCGCGGGCGCCCGTATCTGATCGGCATCGCACTTCTGTTTTGCGTCTATGTTCTGGACGTTCTGGTAGCCTGGGGGCTTTACGGATATTTCGACGGCGACAGGAAGGGCTTCGGGCGCCTCGCCGCCTGGAGCAGGCTGGTTTACGCCGCACTGGCCTTCGTTTCGCTCTCCTTCAGCCTGTCTGCCTACGAGGTTGCGAACTCGGCTCAAATGGCGGCGTCTGCATCGCCGGAGAGCCTGCGCTTGGCGGTCACGCTCAATCATGAGACTGCGGGGGCGATCATGTCCGTGGCCTGGGCCTTCTTTGGCGTCCACCTCATCATCCTGAGCGTCACAATCTTCAAGTCGTCTCTTGTGCCGTTCTGGATAGGCCTTCCCGTCTTGCTGGCCGGTCTGGCGTACACGGTTCCGATCAGCGCCAGCTACCTGGCGCCGCACGTCGATCTCAGCCTTCTGTCGGCAATGACGCCTGGTGAGCTCGTCTTGATATTGTGGCTTGTCTTTTCTCTCTGGAAGACGAGACGACAGGCGTTTGCAAGATGAGGGGAAGATGGCGCACCCAAAAGGATTCGAACCTTTGACCTCTGCCTTCGGAGGGCAGCGCTCTATCCAGCTGAGCTATGGGTGCGTACAGAGCGTTCTGTGTAGCTCGGTCCGGGATCAAGTTCAATCAGGTCGACGCAGCGCGTGTTGCGCTTGGGTGAGCATGAAAACTGAATCCGAATTGTAATGATTAATCAAAGGTTGACACACAAGCATAGGCGTGCGCGGATGGCTTGTATTGTCCTGTAAAACCCGTCTCGGGATTGAAAAGGGGTGATGGGATGACGCATTACACGCCCCGGCTCTTGCTGGTTGAAGACGATCCTCAGGACGCATTTCTGGTCCGTCGCTATCTGTCTGATCTGCCCTATGGTGGTCAGGTTGATCAGGTGGACAGCGTGCGCAATGCACGCGCACAGATAGAACAAAGCCCTGACATTGCTTGCGTTATTGTCGATCTCAAGCTGGCGGATGGTTCGGGCGCAGCCCTGATCGAATGGATGCTGTCGGAGGCGGAACTGCGTGAAATCCCGGTCATTGTGTTCAGCGGGGACCGGTCCGATCATCTCGATCTCGACACCTTCACAAATGTGGCCTGCCTGATCCAGAAGCCGGAATCCGCAGATGGCTATGCGGCGCTGGCGCAGGCCCTGCGTCCGATCGTGGAGAGCGCCCTTGCGCGCGCGGTCTACGCCGCGCAATAGCGCTATCTCAGCTCACCAGTGACATAAAGGCGGATTTTCAAGCCGCCATGATCGATGGGCGCGCTCGTGTGGTCAAAGGCAAGGCCGGTGGCTTTGGCCATTTTCTCATCCGTCGTGATGAAGGCGGCTCGCCAGCCGCTGAAGCGCTCGCGCATGACCGCGCCAAACGTCTTGTAGACGCCGAACACGGCGGACTTGTCGCCAATTCTTGCGCCATAGGGCGGATTGGCGACCACCCAGCCAGGCGCGCAATCGGGGCGTTGCAAGTTTTTGATGACGCCTTCGCTGAACTGGACGCGATCAGCCACTTCGGCGCGCTCGGCGTTCTCTGTCGCCATGCGCACGGCGCCCGGGTCACGATCCAGGCCGAAACACGGCGCGTCCGACCGGGCATGGGGCGGGCGACTGCGCAATGCCATGAAGGCGTCGCGATCAAAATTGGCGAGGCGCTCGAACGCGAAGCCCCGTAACCGCCCCGGCGCCAGCCCCGCCGCCAGCTGAGCGGCTTCGATGACGAAGGTTCCCGAGCCGCATAGCGGATCGAGCAGCGGCGCGCGCCCGTCATAGCCCATCTCGCGCAGGAGCAGGGCGGCGAGGGTTTCGCGCACCGGCGCCTTGGCGACCGCGGGCTTGTAACCGCGCTTGTGCAAGGGCTCGCCGGAGGTGTCGACGCTGAGAGTGACCGTGTCATGGTCGATGCGCACGCGAACCGTGATGGCGGCGTCATCGCGAATGGCGACCAGCGCGGTGCGGGCGATGGCGTTGGCCACGCGTTCGGCAGCGGCGCCGTTGTGATAGATGCGCGACTTGCGACAGCTCGCCTCCACCTTCACCGGCGTGCCGGCATGGAAGAGATCCGGCCAGGGCGTTTGCCGGGCCAGCTGTTCGAGCTGGTTGAGATGCTGGCACTTGAACTGGTCGAGCACGGCCAGCACCCGGGTGGCGCCGCGGATTTGAAGGTTTGCGCGCCAGACCTCGGCCCAGCCGCCCTTGATCGTCACGCCGCCCTGTCCGGGATGGCATTTGGCGAAGCCGTTCTCGGCCAGCTCACTGGCGAGGGCGGTTTCAAGCCCGGGCGGGCAGGCAAGGAAAATGTCAAAGCGGTCTTGTGTCATCGCGCCTTCATAGGCCATGTGCCGACCCATGGCGACGGGATTGCACCGCAGTCTTCCACTGGATTCTGGCGTGCGGCTCTGGTCAGCCCGGCGCGCTTGCCGTACATCGCTTGTCTTGCAAGCACGAGGGCCCGATGAGCCGGCTGATTGTCTTTGATGTGGACTCCACGCTGTTGAAGGTCGAAAGCCTCGACTTCGCCGTCGAGCATGCGCTGTCATCAGCAGACGATGGCGCGGAGCGGACCGCCCAGCTCAAGGCGTTGACCGACCAGGGCATGGCCGGACAGCTTGATTTCAGGACCTCGCTGGAGAAGCGTCTGGCGATCGCCGGGCTGACCCGGCCTGCGGTGGAGCATGCGCGTGAGCATCTGCGCGCCCATCTGACGGACGGCATGGCTGATTTGCTGTCCGGCCTGCGCAAGCGCGGCAATGATGTGGCGGCGGTGTCAGGCGGGTTCGCAGACCTTGTGGAGCCGGCGCTGTTTGATCTGGGCTTCGCCAATGGCGAGATCCGCGCGAACCGTTTTGTGTTCGACGGCGACTCCGTCACCGGTTTTGATCGCCAGAACCCGCTGTCGCGCTCGGGCGGCAAGGCGCCGGTCATCGCCTCGCTCAAAAGCCTGTTCGGCAAGCCGCTCGCCATCATGGTGGGCGACGGGATGACCGATTACGAAGCGTTCGACAAAGGCGCGGCGGACAGTTTCATCGGCTTTGGCGGCGTCGCAAGCCGTGAACCGGTGCGCCTCAAGGCGCCCGCCTTCGCCAACAGCGTCGCCGAGCTGAAGACCCTGCTTCTGGGCTAGCGCGCATCTTCCAAGAATTGACTTGCCAAGACCGGGCTTCGGGTACAAAAGCGCGCACCTTTTGATTGGAGCCCCGGACTTGGACGCTGACGTCTGCCCTCGCCCTTTCTTCTCTGACAATCTGACCGCCAGCCTGATTGCGGATCTGGAAACGCGCGGCTGGGCCCATGCGCCGGGCGCTCTGGACGCCGAGCTGGTCGCCGCTTTGCGTCTTGAAGCACAAGCGCTGGAAGCGGCGGGGGAAACCCATATGGGCCGCGTGGGCCGGGCCCAGAACGAGACGAAGGCGCTGTCCATCCGCAAGACCCATATCGCCTGGCTTAATGGCGCCAGCGCGGCGCAGACGCGGTTCATGCAAGGCGCGGACGCCCTGCGGATCGAGATGAACCGGCGCCTGTTTCTGGGCCTCTTCGAGTTCGAGGCGCATTATGCGGTCTATCCGCCCGGCGGCTTTTATGCCCGGCACATGGACGCCTTCACCCTGCCGACGGCGGGGGCGGGCGCCTTTTCGGGCCGCCGTGCCGAACGGGGGCGGGTGGTGTCCATGGTGGCGTATCTGAACGAGGACTGGACGAGCGCGGATGGCGGCCAGCTGGCTTTGTGGGACAGCGCGCCTCTGGACGAACACGGCCGCCCGGATATGAGCCGTCTGGATGACGTGCCGCCCGTCGCGGAAGTGGAGCCCGAAGGCGGCGGGCTGGTGCTGATGCTGTCAGAATCCATCCCGCATGAAGTGCGCCTGTCGTACGCCACGCGATACGCCATCCCCGGCTGGTTCCGCGTCAACGCCAGCGTGGGCGGCGCGCTCGATCCGCTGCGCTAGGCGCTAGTGCGCCTGGCCCCAGGTGTCGGCGGCCTTGGCTTCCACTTCCAGCGGCACGCTGAGATTCTGGGCGGGCAGGGCGGCGTTGCTCATCACGTCGGTGACCAGCTTGATGACCTGCTCGGCCTCACCCTCGGGGGCTTCAAAGACCAGTTCGTCATGCACTTGCAGCAGCATGCGGGTCTTCAGACCGGCCTCGGCCAGGGCGCCGGGCATGCGCACCATGGCGCGTCGGATGATGTCGGCGGCCGCGCCCTGGATCGGCGCGTTAATCGCCTGACGCTCCGTAAACTGACGAACGGACGGGTTCTTGTCCTTGATCCCGGGCAGATGGATGCGGCGCCCGAAGATGGTGGTCACGCACCCCTTCGCCTTCGCCTCTTCCTTCATGGCGTCCATATAGTCCTTGATACCCGGGAATTTCTTGAAATAGCTGTCGATATAGCTCTTCGCCTCATCACGACCGATGCCCAGATTGTTGGCGAGGCCGAAGGCGGAGATGCCGTAGATGATGCCGAAATTGATCGCCTTGGCGTTCCGGCGCGTCGTCGGGTCCATGTCCTCAAGCGAAACGCCGAACATTTCCGACGCCGTCAGGGCATGAATGTCCTGTCCTTCGCGGAAGGCCTGCTTGAGGGCTGCCACATCGGCGATATGGGCCAGAAGGCGCAGTTCGATCTGGGAATAGTCCGCCGCGACGATTACATGGCCGGGCTCGGCGGTGAAGGCCTCGCGGATCTTGCGGCCGGCTTCTGTCCGTATGGGGATGTTCTGAAGATTGGGCTCCGAACTCGACAGGCGTCCCGTGGTGGTGGCGGCCAGAGAAAAGCTGGTGTGCACCCGACCGGTGTCGGGATTGATGGCCTCCTTGAGGGCGTCCGAATAGGTCGATTTGAGCTTGGAGAACTGACGCCAGGTCAACAGCGCCTTGGGCAGCTCATGACCCTTCTCGGCGAGCTCGTCGAGCACCGCGGCGTCGGTGGACCAGGCGCCGGACTTGGTCTTCTTGCCGCCGGGCAGCTCCATTTCGCCAAACAGGATTTCCCCGATCTGCTTGGGGCTGCCCAGATTGAACGTGTGCCCCGCCAGTTCATGGGCGGTTTCCTCGGCTTCGGCCATTTTCTGCGCGAAGTCTGAGGACAGGCGAGAAAGCTGGGCGACATCCACCTTGACCCCGGCCAGCTCCATATCGGTCAGAACCTGCGGCAGCGGGCGCTCAAGCGTTTCATAGACCGTGGCGAGGCCCTTGCCGGCGACGCCGGGCTTCAACAGCTCCCACAGGCGCAAGGTGATGTCCGCGTCCTCGGCGGCGTATTCGGTGGCGGTCTTGAGATCGATTTCAGAGAAACGTTTCTGGGACTTGCCCGAGCCGCACACCTCTTTGAAGGCGATGCACTTATGGCCCAGATGGCGCTCGGCCAGCTCGTCCATGCCATGATTGTGCAGACCGGCGGCCTGAACATAGCTGATCAGCATGGTGTCGTCATAGGGCGCGACACGGACGCCATAACGCTGGAACACCGCCAGGTCGTATTTGAAGTTCTGACCCACCTTCAGGATGGCGTCATTCTCCAGGATCGCCTTCAGGCGGCCGAGCGCCTCGCCCTCTTCGATCTGGTCAGGCTTGGCGCCGCCATCAGCGAGATCGCCGCCTTCATGACCGAGCGGGATATAGCAGGCCTCGTTGGGCGCCGTGGCGAGCGAAACGCCCACTAGCCGCGAGGCGACGGCGGACAGGGCGTCCGTCTCCACATCGACCGCGATGACGCGGGCGCGTTTCGCCTTCTCGATCCAGTTATCCAGCGCCTCGACGGTCTGGACGGTTTCGTATTTGGAGCGGTCCACGGGGGCGGTGGCGTCGCCGGTTTCATCCGCGACCGGGCCGCCCAGCCCTTCCTCGACCCGGCGGGTCAGGGTGCGAAATTCCATGGATTTGAGGAACCCCACCAGCTTGTCGGCGTCGGGTTCGGCCGTGCCGAACACATCGAGCTCATCCGTGATCGGAACATCGGGTTTCAGCGTGACCAGCTGGCGCGAGATCCGGGCATTCTCGGCGTTCTCGATCAGCTTTTCACGGCGCTTGGGCTGCTTGATCTCCTCGGCGCGCTCCAGCAGCGCTTCGAGATCGCCATACTCGGTGATCAGCTGGGCGGCGGTCTTGATGCCGATGCCGGGCACGCCGGGCACATTGTCCACGCTGTCGCCGGCCAGCGCCTGCACCTCGATCACCTTGTCGGGCGCCACGCCGAACTTCTCGACCACCTCATCATGGCCGATGCGCTTGGACTTCATCGGATCGAGCAGCGTCACCTGGTCATTGACCAGTTGCATCAGATCCTTGTCAGAGCTCGCCACGGTGACGCGCGCGCCCTGTTCGGCGGCGAGCCGGGCATAGGTCGCGATCAGGTCGTCCGCCTCATACCCTTCCATCTCGATGCAGGGCAATTCGAACGCCTGGGTGGCTTCGCGGATCAGGGAAAACTGCGGGACCAGGTCTTCGGGCGGCTCGGGCCGGTGCGCCTTGTACTGGTCATAGATCTCGTTGCGGAAGGTCTTCGACGAATGGTCGAAAATCACGGCCAGATGGGTTGGCTGGTCCTCGCCCTTCAGGTCTTCCAAGAGCTTCCACAGCATGTTGCAGAAGCCCTGAACCGCGCCCACGGGCGTGCCGTCAGAGCGGGTCAGCGGCGGCAGGGCGTGATAGGCGCGGAAGATATAGCCCGACCCGTCCACCAGATAGACATGGCTGGAAGAATCAACGGGACGAGTGACGGCCATGACAGCGCTCCGGCGGCAGTTCAGCGAGGGAGCGCTAACCTAGGCGGCGTTGGGGGAGGGGGCAATCGGGCGGGTGCGTTGGGAAAAGTGATAACACTACTTGTGCGTGGAAACTGCACTCCCCATTTCAGGGAAAGGGGGAAGTGGCTCGCCAGCTCCCAAGCCTCCCCTTCAAAGCTTAGACGCTGGCGATCTGGCCTAATGAGTGGTGACTTCCACACCAAGGGACCCCCGCTCACGAGATGAAAGGGTATGCGTATGCGCGCAGCTTTTGTTCTCGAAGCCAGTGCAGGCGAATTTGAATTCCGCCTGTGTGCGATCTTTGACCTGAAGATGGCTCTTCGCTGGCTTCTGGGGTTAGGATCGTAAAAAAGACGGGGTGCCCTTGTGGTGCCCCGTTTTCATTTCACCCCGGAAACGCCCAGCCGCTGATCAGGCTCGACACCAGCGCAATCAGCGGCGCGGCGACGAGATTGATGCGGAAGCCGGCCTTGATCATCTGGGTCATGCTGGCCGCGCCAGACGCGTAGACGATGGCGTTGGGCGCGGTGGCGACGGGCAGCATGAAGGCGCAGCTCGCCGACAGGGCCACGGGCACGATGAGATGTTCGGGCGGCACGCCGGCTGAGATGGCGACCGCGCCCAGCACCGGCAGGAAGCCCGAGATGGTGGCGACGTTCGAGGTCAGCTCGGTCAGGAAGACCACGATGAAGGCGAGGATCAGGACGGTCAGCGGCAGGGGTAGGCTGGCGACCCATTGAAGGTGAGAGCCGATCCATTCGGCAAGCCCGGTCGCCTGAATGGCGGCGGCGAGCGAGAGGCCGCCGCCGAAGAGCAGGATGACTTCCCAGGGCAGGCGCTTGGCGCTCTCCCAATCCATCAGCGCCTGACCGGTCTTGCCGCCAGCGGGGATCAGGAACATGGCGAGCGCGCCCGCCATGGCGATCTGGGCATTGCCCAGGCTCAGCGTGATCGGCAGTTCAAGCTGCGTGCTGATCCAGGCGAGCAGGGGATTCCAGCCAAAGCTGATATCGGGCTGACCGATCAGGAAGCCGGGCAGCACCCGCCCCATCCACAGGATCGCCACCACGCCAAAGGCCAGCGCGACCCGCAGCTCGGGCGTCGTCATGCGGCCCAGTTCCGCCTTGTGCTGGAGGATGATCTCGCGCCCGGCCTCATTGGGGGCGTGGCCATCGACCCGGAACACCCATTTGGTGAGGATCAGCCACATGGACGGGATGATCAAAAGGGCGGCGGGCAGGCCGAGCATCATCCATTGGGGAAAGCTGATCATGGCGTCGTATTCGCGCTGCATGAAGCCCATGGCGATCAGGTTGGTGGGCGTGCCCACAGGCGTCATGATCCCGCCGACAGAGGCCGAATAGGCGACCGCGAGCGCCAGCGCCGGGGCGAACTGGCTGGCGTCCACGCCCTCATCCTTGAGCGCGTCGGCCACCTTGAGCGCAATGGGGATCATCATCAGCGTGGTCGCGGTATTGGAGATCCACATGGACAGGACGGCGGTGGCCGTCATGAAGCCCAGCATCATCAGCGCCGGCCGCGAGCCGAAGGCGGCCACGATGTTAAGCGCGATCCGGGCGTGCAGATTCCATTTCTCGATCGCCAGCGCCACGATGAAGCCGCCCAGCAAGAGCATGACAATCGGGTCGGCATAGGGCGCCGAGGCGGCGCGCATGGACAGGATGTCGAACACGGGAAACAGCGCCAGCGGGACCAGCGCGGTGGCGGCGATCGGAATGGCTTCGCTGGCCCACCAGGCCGCCATCATCAGCGCCAGACTGGCCAGCAGCCAGGCGGACCGGTCCAGCCCTTCGGGCACGGGCAGGAGTTGTAACCCCACCGCGATCACGATGCCGGTGATCAGTCCGATCCGATGACGCATAACCGACGTGTTCGCCTGGCTCATTGCGCTCCCCCCTTGCTGTGGTCCTCACAGGTATAGGGAGGCCGTCTCCGGGATCAATCGAAACCGGAATTCGAATATGACATTCGGGGCAGGCTTACGCCTTGGGGTCGGCTTTCGAACCGCGCAGCACGAAACGGCGGTCGCAATAGCCGCACTCGACGAAATCCTCGTCGCCCATTTCATACCAGGTGCGCGGATGGCCCAGAGCGCCGCCGCCGCCGTCGCACATCACGCGCTTCTGGTCGACCACGATCACTTCGGGGGCGGGCAGGGAGGAGGCGTTGGTGTCGGTCATGGTGCGCTCTGCCGGTCTGTAAAGAAGGTCCGGTTGAAGAAGATAGACGGCGTTGCGACATGGACGAGGCCCGCGCACGCCGCTAGGGTCCGCACCGTCTTAAGACGCGCTGTGTGCAGGCGTCAATTGCGCACGCGTGATCCTCCCGTTCCGCTTGCAGATCGTGAGCTCGCCCATGTCACACGCCCAACCCGAATTCGCCCTTGAAGCCTATGGTCTGAAGAAGACCTATCCCGGCGGCAAGGGCGCGCCCGCCAAGGAGGCGCTCAAGGGTGTGGACCTGCAAATCCCGCGCGGCTCGATCTTCGGGCTTCTGGGGCCGAACGGGGCGGGCAAATCCACCTTCATCAATATCTTTGCGGGCCTTGTGACCAAGTCTGAAGGCACGGCGAAGATCTGGGGGCTGGATATCGACAAGAATCCGCGCCAGGCCCGCGCCGCCATCGGCGTGGTGCCGCAAGAGCTGAACATGGACGTGTTCTTCACGCCCTATGAAACGCTGGAGCTGATGGCGGGCTTTTACGGCGTGCCCAAGGCCGAGCGGCGCTCTGAAGAGATCCTCAAAGCGCTGGGGCTGGAAGACAAGCGCGATGCCTATGTGCGCCAGCTGTCGGGCGGGATGAAGCGCCGCCTGCTGGTGGGCAAGGCGCTGGTGCACAATCCGCCCGTGCTGGTGCTCGACGAGCCGACGGCGGGCGTGGATATCGAATTGCGCCGCCAGCTCTGGGAATATGTGCTGGAGCTCAACAAGCTGGGCGTGACGATCGTGCTGACGACGCACTATCTCGAGGAAGCTCAGGAACTGTGCGACCAGATCGCCATCGTCAATCACGGCGAAGTCGTTGCGTGCGAACCCAAGGCGGACCTGCTTAAACGCATGGATCGCAAGACGCTGGTGATCGAGCCGGTCGAACCGCTCAAGGCGGTCCCCGCCGGGTTCGAACAGCAGGAAGCGGTGATCCGTCCGGACGGCTCGCTCGCCATCACCTTCACATTCGGCGAAGCCTCGGTGGCGGACATGATCGAGACCTATCGCGCTTCGGGTCAGCGCATCGCCGATCTGCGCACCGAAGAGCCGGATCTCGAGGATGTCTTCCTGGCGCTGACCTATCAGGCGGATGCGCAGAAAAGCGCCTGATCTGCAATTCGACCACCTGAAAATTGAAGCCAATTCGCGTTAACCGCGTTAGTCTGGCCTCATGACGCGATTTTTCACCCGCATACTGGCGCTGGTCCTGTCGGGCGCGCTTCTGGTTGTTCTGCTGGCCGTGCTCTTGCAGATCGAGCCGGTGGGGCTGATGGGCTGGGGCGTGTTTGCGCTCTTTGCCGTCGGCGCCGTTCTGGCCCCCGTCGCGCTTTACAAGTTTCTCATGCGCGGCACCCGCCCGAATGTGACCCCACGCGATGCGGCCGGGGCCGGGATCGCTGTCGGCATGGGGCTCGAGCATGAGCGTCAGCGTCGCGATGATGATGCCGATCTTGATCTGGACTGAGCCGCTTGAACGGTTCTTGTAATGCATCCCCGTTTCAACTCACTGTTGAATTATTTGAGGCGGTTGGTTGCGCGTGACCGCGCCAAAATCATTAAGAATTTATAAAATTCAGTGGGTTCCGGCCTGCGGTGGTGTCGGGGGTTTCGGCTAATAGGGGATTTTCAAGTCCCGTAAGTCTATTTATGGTGCGCGGGCCAGCACTAGCGAAGGGCGCGCTCGGGCGCGTTGGGGGACATGATTAATTTTACAAAGCGGCTCATCAGCGGACTTGTGTTTATCGCAGGGGCCGCCCTCTTCAACGCTAACGCGCTGGCGCAGGATCTGGGGTCGCCGACGACAGCGACCTTCGATGCCAACAACTACAACACCGGTGGTGAGCTGATCACGCCTCCCCTGACGGATTCAGGGTTTACCTTCACCTTCAGCGGGGCGCCGCTTATCGGCGATGGTGACGAAGGCAGCGGATCCTCCGATGCGGTCGCCAGCCTTGGCGCTAACCAAAACGAGACCGTGAGAATCGACTATTCCGGCGATGAGTTTGATTTCAATTCCTTTTATTTCGCCAACAATATCGCCAGCATCAACCTGGAGGTTCGGGGCTATGACGTCAGCGATGTCCAGGTCGCGTATCAGGCATTCACTACAAGCATCGGCACCCAGACCCTCACGCTGACCGATACCGGCTTTAACGATGTCAATTACGTCATCATCACCGGCACATCGGCGAACGGCTTTGACAGCGCGTTTTTCGATACCTTCGCCTTTGATGCGCCTACCGCAGCGGACACAACGGCGCCGCGTGTGACATCCGTCGTGCGTCAGACGCCGGCAGGCGCGACGACGGCCGCTGACTCGCTCGTGTTCCGCGTGACCTTCGACGAACCCGTGCAGAATGTGGACACGACCGATTTCACCGCCAGCGGCACCACGGGTGGGCCCAGCAATGTCAGCACGGTGACGTCCTCAAGCTATGACGTAACCATCTCCGGCGGTGATCTGGCTGGTTATACGGGTACGGTGAGCCTCGGCTTCGCTGGCGGGCAGAACATTACAGACCAGGCGACCTCTCCCAACGCCCTGACCAACACCACGCCCACGGGCGCCAATGAGAGCTATACGGTCGACAATACCGCACCGGCGGCGCCGTCCACGCCCGACCTGGCGGCCGGGTCTGATACGGGCGCCAGCTCTGCGGACGATATCACCAATGACACCACGCCGACTTTCACCGGGACGTCGGAAGCCAATGCGACCATCAATGTGAGTTCCAGCGTTGATGGCGCCATCGGTTCGGCGACGGCGGATGGTTCGGGCAATTGGAGCGTGACGGCGGGCAGCGCCCTGACGGAAGGGACGCACACGATCACGGCGACAGCGACAGATTCGGTCGGCAATGTGTCTTCCGCCTCCAGCGGGCTGTCGATCACCCTCGACACCACAGCGCCGGACATCAATTCCATCACCCGGCTGACGCCCACAGGGCAGACAATCGGAACCGCCACGGCCAATGCCGCTTTCCGGGTGACGTATTCAGAGGCGGTCGCCGGGTCCAACCAGGCGGACTATGCCTTCCAGAATGTGTCGGGGACGGCGGCGGGCTCTGTGTCCAGCTACGGAACCAGCAGTGCGACCCAGATCAATGTGCAACTTGGCGCCTTGTCAGGCGAAGGGGATTTCTCCATCAGCCTCAATGGCGGGCATGGCATCACCGACACGGCCGGCAACGCGCTTTCCAGCACGACGCCGACCGGCGTGCGTGAAGTGTTCACGCGTGACGGCACGGCGCCTTCCACCACATCGTTCGTGCGCGATACGCCGGCTGGCGCCCTGACATCAGCCGACACGCTGGTCTTCACCGCCAATTACTCCGAGACGGTGAGCGGCGTGGATACGTCCGATTTCGTCGTGACGGGCACGAGCGCAACCGTTCAGAGCGTGTCAGCAGCCAGCGGGACGAGCATCGACATCACGGTGTCGGGCGGCGATCTCGCCTCTTATAACGGCACGGTCGGTCTGAATTATGCCGCCTCGCCCTCGATCGCGGACTCGGCGGGCAACGCCCTGCCCAATACCGAACCGTCGACCGACGAGACCTACACCCTCGATAACACCGCCCCGTCGGGCTATTCGGTCACCCTCGACCAGGATCCGGTGAACTCGGGCAATGAAGGCGCGGCCTCCTTCACCTTCGCCGGCGCCGAAGTAAGCGCGGCTTATAACTACACCATTTCCTCTTCGGGCGGCGGCACGAACGTCACCGGGTCGGGGACGATCTCGGGGGCGACAGACCAGATCACCGGCATTGATGTCAGCGGTCTGGGCGATGGCACGCTGACCCTGTCTGTCACCCTGACCGATGGCGCCGGCAATGCCGGCTCTGCCGCGACGGACACCACCACCAAGGAATCCCAGCCGCCGCAGGTCAACTCGATCGCCATTTCCGGCTCTCCCGCTGGTAATGCGACGAGTGTCGATTTCACGGTGACCTTTTCCGAGGCCGCCCAGAACATCTCGACCGATGACTTTTCGCTGACCACGACGGGCACCGCTTCGGGCAGCATTGCGTCCGTCTCGTCCGCGACCGGAACCACGATCACCGTGACCGTGAACACCATCAGCGGCGACGGCACGATCCGGCTGGATCTTGATGCGGCCACCAATATTCAGGATGCGTCGGGCAACTCCGGACCGAACGCCTATACGTCCGGCGCCGCCCATACGGTGGATAACACCGCGCCACCCGCCTTTAACGTGGCGTTTGTGGATTCACAGATCATACAGGCCAATGAGACGTCTACCGACATCCGCTTCACCACCGCGGAAGTGGGAACGACCTACGCCTATTCCATCAGCTCTTCAGGCGGCGGCGCTCCGGTAACGGGCACGGCGGCGATTACCACAGCGACCCAGGATGTGACCGTGAACGTGTCGAGCCTCGGCGACGGGACTCTCACCCTTACGGCGACGCTGACCGATGATGCAGGCAATGTGACGAACCAGAGCTCGCCGGACACGGTCGTCAAGGAGACGGATGTGCCGGCGTTCTCGGTGGCGTTTTCACCGTCCTCCGTGCTGACGGGCGGCACGTCGACGATGACTTTCACCATCGACAACAGCGCTGTGTCTCTGACTGCAACCTCGCTTGATTTCACCAATAATCTGCCTGCGGGCCTGACGGTTGCGACAACACCGAACGCCAGCACCACCTGCACCGGCGGCACGCTGACCGCGACCGGCGGCGCTGGCGCGATTACTTACACAGGCGGGTCGGTCACTACAGGAGCGAGCTGTACGGTGTCCGCCGACGTGACCCCGAGTTCGGCAGGCTCTCTGGCGAACACGTCGGGCGCCCTGACGTCCAGCGTAGGCAATTCGGGAACGGCATCCGCGACGCTGACGGCCACCCAGCCCTCCCTGACCGTGGATGATCCCAGCGTGACCGAGGGCGATGCAGGGACAGCGAACCTGACCTTTACGGTGACGCTCGCGCCGGCCTCCTCGCAAACCGTGACGGTGGATTACGCCACCTCCGATGGCACCGCCACGGCCGGGAGCGACTATACGGCCGCCACTGGCACCCTGACCTTCAATCCGTCGGTGACGACCCAGACTGTTTCCGTGGTTGTGTCCGGCGATGGCGTGATCGAGCCTGATGAGACGGTTACCCTGACCTTGTCCAACCCCTCCAATGCAGCGATCGGCGACGCGACGGGGACCGGCACCATCACGACTGATGATGTGCAGCCGGCGGACACGACGGCGCCGACCCTGGACGTGGTCAGCCGGGCCACCCCGGCGGATGAACGCACAGATGCGGATTCCCTGACCTGGCTTCTGGACTTCAGTGAAGCAGTCGTGGACCTGGATGCGTCCGACTTCGCCGTGTCTGGGACGACCGCTGTCGTCAGTGGCGTGGCCGGATCGGGCGAGCTGTTCCAGGTGACTGTATCTGGCGGCGATCTGGCCGAATATGACGGTGTCGTAGCGCTTCAATTGTCGAACCCCACCATTGCAGACCTGGCGGGCAATGACCTTGCGGGCGGGCTGCCCTCGAGCGCCGAAACCTATCTGCTCGACAATACTGGCCCGGTAGCGTCCCTGACGTCTGATCTCACCGGCGACGCCACGGATCCGTTTACTGTACGCGTGGCCTTTGACGAGGCGGTGACAGGGCTTGAATTGTCCGATTTCACGCTGACCAACGCCAGTGTGAGTGCGCTTCAAACGGCGGGTGAGAACGAATTCACCGTGCTCGTGACCCCGGGATCCAGCGGAACGCTGACTGTGGCCTTGGCCGCCGATGCTGTCACCGACAGCCTGGGCAACGCAAACCTTGAAAGCGAAACCCTGACGTTTGAGACCGACTCAACTGCGCCGTCCCTGTCCAGCATTCAGCGCGGCGTGGCCGCTGTGACCAGCTTGGATACCGTGTTCTGGACCGTGACGTTCTCCGAACCCGTGACGGGGGTCAGCCGGTCCGCTTTCGCCCTGTCGGGCGGGGTCGGTGCGAACCTGTCCGTGTCGGGATCGGGCGCCAGCTATCAGATCACGGCGTCTGGCGGCGCCTTGGCCGATTTCGAAGGCGTGATCGCTCTGTCGATTTCGGACGCCAGCGCCATCGAGGATGCGGCTGGCAACACCTATGAAGGCGGCGCGCCGACCGGCGCGAATGAGTCCGAGATCCGCCTTGATAACACGGCCCCTGTCGCCACGCTCAGCACGGACGTGGATACGGTCGGCGCCACCTTCAATGTGACGGTCGAGTTCAACGAGGATGTGAACGGCTTCACCCGGAACGATATCGAGGCGACAAATGCCCGAATTGGCGATCCGGTCGTGGTGTCTTCGCGAGAGTACACCGTGCCGGTGTCGCCTCGGTCAAACGATGCTGTGACGCTGAAGGTGAAAGCGGATGCGGTTCGGGATGCGGCGGGGCTGACCAATGCGCAAAGCAATACCCTGACCGTCGCCACCGACGCCATCGCTCCGGTGATCGAAAACATTGTCGCGGGCACGGACCCTGTGACCAAGGCCGATGCACTGAGCTGGACGGTTGAGTTCAGTGAGACTGTGACTGGCGTGGATGCCTCCGATTTCACGCTTGAAGGGGCAAGCGGCGTCAGCATTGCCGTGACCGGATCCGAAGCGTCTTATGAGGTGACCGCCAGCGGCGGCGACCTTGCGAATCTGGACGGTGAGGTTCAGCTCCAGCTGGTCCTGCCATCGGATATCGTTGATGTCTGGGATAACGCCTTCGCCGGCGAAGGCCCGACCAACACGGATGAGTCCCGGATCGAACTCGACAATTCCGGTCCGACGCCAACGCTCTCCACCCCTGAAGAAGAGGTGGTGGGCGCCTTCACCCTCACCATCGCCTTTGATGAGGATGTCTCGGACCTGTCGGCGAGCGCCTTGACCGTGGAAAACGGTACGGCAACGGGTCTGACCCGGGTGGATTCCCAGACGTATACGGTCTCTATCCAGCCTGAAGCCGTTGGCGAGATCACGATGACGGTCGCCGAAGGCGCTGTTCAGGACGGGTTGGGCAATCCAAGTTCGGAAGCGACCCTGAGCGTCCAGGCGGTCAGCGAGGTTCAGGAGGTCGCGGTGACCGTCGACCTGTCCGATAGCAATCCGAACGGCCAGATCGTCACCTTGCCACTCACCAATCCGGGGAGGGCGCGACTGCCTTTCCAATCGCGGGTGTCGGTTGGCTGGCTTGAACCTGTCGTTTCCGATGGGGTCATTCCCAGCCTGGGGTCTTTTGACTATCAGGTTCGGGTCACCGAAAAGGCCCTAGAGCTCGATCCGGGCCTCTATCAGGGCGACGTGACTGTCTTTACAACGGTATCGGGCAGTTCAAGCGCATCGCGCTCGGGCCTGTCCGCGCCGATGGCGACCGAAGAGGTCGTGATCGCCATCATCCCCGTGACCTTGACCGTGACCACGCAGAACGGAACGGTTCAGCTGGTTTCAACCACCCCGTCGGGCATATCCGGAGATGTGGATGTCAGCTTCAGTTCCAATGTCGACGTGTTCAATGATCTCGCTCTGACGACCGTCAGCGGACTGGCGCAGACGCGCGTCGAGGAACTGGAATCCGGACGTGTCGACGTGACGCAAAACCTGCCCGCGGGCTGGCGCGTCGAGACGATCAGCTGCACGGGTGATCTTGATGGCGGCTCACAGGTGAATGCGGAGACCGGGTCCATTCAGATTGACCTTGATCCCAATGAGAACCTGGTCTGCACCTTCGAGAATGTGCGTGATGAGGACTTGGTCCAGCTGGCGACCCAGCGGGCGATCCGCAACTTCATGCTGCGTCGCGCGGACCGTCTGATCGATTCCGCTCCGGACCTGTCCACCCGCCTGAGCGCACGCGAGGGCATGGGGGCCGGCGAGTATTCGGCCAATATGGATGACGGTCGTTACTCCATGTCCCTGACCGCGTCTCTGGCCGGGGCGCGCAACCAGGCCAAGGCGCGTCATTCCGATGCGCCGGGCATGCCGTCGCACATGCGTGACGATGTGGGCCGTCTGGATGTCTGGCTTTCTGCCGAGCTGTCGGGCGTGACCGACAACCGGGCCGGTGAACGCGCCGAAAGCGATTTCGGCGTTGCCCAGCTGGGCGTTGACTGGGCCGTCTCCGACGACCTTCTGATCGGCGGCATGGTGCAGCTCGATTGGATGGATGAAACCGCACGCGAGGTCTTCGCGGAAGCCGGGGCGATTGCCGGCGCCCGCGTGGACGGGGAGGGCTGGATGGCCGGTCCCTACATGGTCTGGCGTGTGGCGGATGGCGTCATCCTGGACAGCATGGCGCTCTATGGCACGAGCTCGAACACGGTCAATCCGCTCGGCCTTTACGAGGACGAGTTCGACACGGACCGCTGGATGCTCCAGGCCAACCTCACGGGTGAGTATGGCCGGGGCGCCTTCGTGGTGCGTCCGCAAGCCACGCTGACGCATTTCGAGGAAACGCAGGACGGGTATACCGATAGCCTGGGCATCGCCATTCCCAGTCAGAGCATTGCGCTGGGCCGTCTGGCCGCGGGTCCGGAACTGATCTGGCGACAGGACAGTGCGTCCGGCGCCCGTTGGGAACTGCGCTCCAAACTGCGGGCGGTCTGGGATTACCAGCCGGCTGACCTGCTCAGCGAGACCGGGACGTTCATGAACGGCGAATCCGATGTGCGCGCAGACGGTGAGATCGGCATCGCCGCGACCTTGCAGAACGGGGCTGTGTTCGAACTGTCGGTCGGCATGTCCGGCATTGGCCAGGATGATTTCGAGGCCAATACGGCGCGCTTCCAGTTGCGCTATCCGCTGAGCCTCGGCCACTAGCTTTGGCGCAGACGAAACGAAAGGGCGGGCCATCGGCCCGCCCTTTTGCTTTGTGTCCTTACCCGCTCAGACCGGCAACTCCGTCGTGTTCTTCAGGGCCTCCAT
This sequence comes from Oceanicaulis sp. MMSF_3324, assembly GCF_030733545.1. Lineage (GTDB taxonomy): Bacteria > Pseudomonadota > Alphaproteobacteria > Caulobacterales > Maricaulaceae > Oceanicaulis. The sequence continues at coordinate 149,774 of NZ_JASHIU010000005.1, read as the reverse complement.
GGCGAAAGAAGCTGAGACGTCGGACAGGGGCGCGATGGAAATCAGGCGCTTGTAGACGGCGTCATAGTCGGCGATTTCCGGCAGGATGATCTTCAGAAGATAATCCACATCCCCGCCCATGCGATAGAACTCGACCACTTCAGGCATGCGCCGAACCCCTTTTGAAAACGCGTCCAGCCAGTCTGCGTCATGGCGGCTGGTCTTGATGAAGACGAACAGGGTGGTCTTCAGACCCAGAGCCTCGGGATCGAGCAGCGTCACCTGCTTGTTGATCACCCCATCCTCGCTCAGGCGCTTGATGCGCCGGGCCGTAGGCGTGGGGCTGAGCCCGATGGCGTCGGCATAGTCCTGCACCGTCCGGTTCGCATCATCCTGCATCAGGCGCAGGAGTTTCCGATCGTAGTCATCAAGCGTCGCCATAATCGACTCCTGTGGTGAAATTCACTAGTTGTCCGAGATAATAGGAGCGAATTTGGCGATTATCACTCCGAAAATTGGCGTTTCATGGGGGCAGTTGAAAGGCTTCCCGAATGACACAAGCGCCCCACAGTGACTGCATCGCCGAAACCCGCTCCGCCCTGATGGGCGGGGATGGGGTGTTGCGTACGCCGTTTGGTCTCAAGCCCCTGGTCTACGCCGATTACGCGGCATCGGGGCGCGGGGATCGCCGCATTGAAACCGAGCTTGAACGCTTCCAGGCCATGTATGCCAATCCGCACACGGATGATAGCGCCACGGGCCGAGAAGCCACGGGCTGGCTGCATCGTGCGGAAGCCATGATCAAGCAAGCCCTGAACGCGGGTGAGGACGATGTGGTGCTGGCGTGCGGGTCCGGCGCGACGGGGGCGGTGTCGCATCTGCAGCAGATCCTCGGCGTGTACGAAGCCCCTGCGACGCGCGCGCGTCTAAGCGAGGACCTGGAAGCTGTTCTGGGAGAGGCGGAAGCGGTTCGGGTGCGCGAAGAGATGCGCGCCCGCACGCAGGTCGTCTTCATCGGGCCTTATGAGCATCATTCCAACGAACTGACCTGGCGCGAGAGCCGGGCGGAGATCGTCCGGATCGGTCTGGATGAGGCGGGCGGTATTGATCTGGTTGAGCTCGAGCAGGCGCTGTCGGACCCGGCCTACCGGGCGCGTCGCAAGATCGGGGCGTTCTCGGCCGCGTCAAACGTCACCGGCGTCAGAACCGATGTGCCGCGCCTGGCGCGGCTGCTTCACGCGCATGACGCTATTCTGTGTCTCGATTGCGCCGCCAGCGCCCCCTATCTGCGCATGGACATGAACCCTGCCGAAGGGCCGGAGAGTGCGCCGGACGCGCTGTATTTCTCCCCTCACAAATTTATCGGCGGGCCCGGCGCCTGCGGGATACTGGCGTTCAAGAGCGCGCTGTACCGTACTGACCTGCCGCCGACCTTGCCGGGGGGCGGAACCGTGACCTATGTGACCCCGGACAGTCACGACTTCATCGGCGACATCACTGCGCGTGAGCGCGCGGGCACGCCCGGCGTCATGCAGATGATGCGGGCGGCCTTTGCTCTGAAGGCGCTTGCGACAATCGGCTATGAAGAGATCGAGGCGCGTGAACAGGCTGCGCTCGACCGGGCTTTTGAACGCTGGCGCGCCTGTGACGGGATCGAGATCCTCGGGCCGCAGGATCCTGAGCGTCGTATCGGTATTGTCTCGTTCAACATACGAGCGGGTGCGCAGGGCATTCTGCATCCGCGCTTTGTCGCGACCTTGCTCAATGATGTGTTCGGCGTGCAGGCGCGTGCCGGGTGTTCCTGCGCCGGGCCCTATGCCCACCATCTGCTCGGTCTCGATGACGCAACGACCGGCGCGCATCGCGACGCCGTCCTGTCCGGATATGCCGGGATGCGGCCGGGCTGGTGCCGTTTGAGCCTGCACTGGGTCATGGATGAGGCGGAGATCGATTATCTGATCGAGGCGGTCTTGTTCGTCGCCGAGCAGGGCCCGAAATTGCTGCCGCTATATGATTTCAACGCGGCGACCGGAGCCTGGCGCATGCGCAGGCAGACGCAGGCCATGGGGCTGGCCGCGCACACGGGCGGGCGCGCGCTCATGGCGGCGGCGCTCGAAGATGCGCGGCTGCTGGCCGAAACGCTGAACCCGGAACCGTGTTGCGGGCGCTTGCCCGAGGCCGTCGAGGGTTTGCGCCGGTTCCCGGTGCCGGCCTGATCAACGCGACAGACGCCGTGTCAAATTGGCGTAGAGTTTGGAAACAGTCAGCATTTCAGGTGAATGCGGGCTGTATTGCGCGCTGAGACTGGCGTGCAGATTCTCCAGATCAAACAGCAATTCGCGATCTCCCGCGTCGGGGATGTCGCTTTCCACCCAGCCCACACAGACCCGGCGCACGCCTTTGGTCACCGGCGCCACGGCATGCAGATAGGTGGAGGGATAGACGAAAATGTCGCCCGCCTGTCCCTTTACCGACTGGGTCGAGCCGGCCTGGTCGATGACCAGCTCCCCGCCTTCATAGCTCTCCGGGTCGGACAGGAAGAGGGTGAAGGAGACATCGGTGCGAATGCGGTCTTCGCCCCGGCCCATGAAGGGATTGTCCACGTGTGCGCCGTATTCGCCGCCGCCTGAGGTTTCGCTGATCAGCAGCTTGGAATAGCGCCGGGGGCGGGCCGTGGCGTTGAAGACCGCATGGCTTTGCAGCGTGGTCTCAATCAGGGTGCGCAGTTTCTTGCCCGCAACTGAGCTCAGATCCGCCTGCCGGTTGCGTTTGACCTGGCGCGCCACGGGCCCGGCGGTCTTTGCGCCGTCTCGCCAGCTGAGCTGATCGAGCAGGGTTTGCGCCTCGGTGAGGCTGTCTGCGTTCAGAATGCTACCGATTGTCAGATGCATGTTGACTTCCTGCGAACGATTTGCAGTTTCTACTGTATCCTTCCAATATCTGGGTGAACAGGGGTTCGCATGAAACAGCAGTTCAAACGCGTCACGGCCATGGGGCTGGGCCTCGTGCTCACCGGGGGGCTGGCCTCCGCTTGCAGCCCGGCGTCCGACACCACGACCGAACAGACGTCTGAAGTCGCATCGGCTGACACTCAAACGGCAGCGCCGGCGACCGAACAGGCGGCTCCGCCTCCGGGCTTGACCGGGGAAGGTGAGGGCGGCGTGGCTGTCGAAGACGCGTCCGAAGACCCGGTCGTCTATGGGGCTGCGCTCGCAGTGGCCGAAGCCCATGTGATCGCCGCGCGTGACGCGCATGCTGTCGGAGAGTTGGATGCTGCGGGCGAGATGTTCGCGCACCCGGCCAGTGAAGTCCTCTTTGATATGGAAGAGACCTTCCGCGAACTGGGCGTCGAGCCTTTCGAGGGGCAATTCCTGGATGCCTCGGCGGCGGTCTTCAATGATGCCAGCCATGAGGAAATCGTCGAGCGCACCGACGCCATCATCGCCACCTTGCGCGAGGCGATGACCTATGCGCCGGACAACGGCATGTCAGACGCCCGCATCGCGGCCGGTATTGCGGCGGATCAGATCGACCGGGCCGTGGACATGTACCGGATCGCCCAGGACAACCCGGCCTATGGCCCGTATCTCGATGGATATGGCTTTTACAAGGCCGGCAAAACGGCCTTTGAAGAGCATGAAGCCATGATCGAGGACGAGCTGCCCGAAGGCGCTGCGCGTCTGCGTGAAGCGCTGGCCATGCTGGCTGACGCATATCCGAGCGCCGAGCCGCAGGACAGCTATCCGGTCAACCGGGCCGAGCTGAATACGGCGTCGACCCAGGCGACCCTGGCCGTACTGCGCTAAGGCGCACACACCGTGACATGAACCCCGCTGCGCCTTGTGCAGCGGGGTTTTTTGTGCGCGCGGTTTGAGATTGAACCCCGCGCGGCGCCGCTCCATGCTGGCCGCAGACCGCCATCAAAGCGCGGCGTTTTATGGGGAGGCGTAGATGGATGCGCAGGCCAGTCTAGAAGCCTGGCGCGCGGCAGGCGCGTATTTCGACTATCGCGGATACGAGATTTTCTACCGCACGGGCGGCGAGTGGGAGGATGCGGACAAGCCGGTCCTGATCCTGATCCACGGCTTCCCGACCGCGAGCTGGGACTGGGTCCGGCTCTGGGATGATCTGTGCCAGACCTATCGCGTGGCGGCGCTGGACATGATCGGCTTCGGCTTTTCCGACAAACCGGCTCGCTATGCCTATTCCATCATGGACCAGGCGGATCTGCATGACGCCTTTCTGGCTCATCTGGGCGTTTCCGCCTGCCATCTCTTCGTCCACGATTATGGCGATACCGTCGGACAGGAATTGCTGGCGCGTTTTCTGGAACAGGGCGAGCAGGCGACGGTGACGCTTGAGTCGGTCTGCTTTCTCAATGGCGGCCTGTTCCCCGAACAGCATCGCGCGACGGCGACCCAGAAATTGCTTCACTCTCCGCTCGGACCGCTCGTGTCCCGTCTGATGAACCGGCATCGCTTTGCGAAGGGCTTTGGCGAAGTGTTCGGTCCGGACACCCAGCCTGATGCGGCGGAGATGGATGCCTTCTGGACCCTGGCCAAGGAAAAGGGCGGCATGCCCCGGATCGGGCACAAGCTATTGGGTTATATTGATGATCGGCGAGAGCATCGCGACCGTTGGGTCGGCGCCCTGGTGAAGTCCACGCTGCCCATGTGTGTCATTGATGGCGGTCTGGACCCGGTCTCTGGCGCGCACATGGTCGAACGCTATCGCGAGCTTGTTCCGAACCCGGACACTCTGGTTTTGCCTCATGTCGGTCATTATCCGCATTGGGAAGACCCCAAGGCGGTGCTTGACGGATTTGTGAAATTCCAGTCCGGTATTCCCAAGGCCCGATAACAGGGCCAACGATTGGGAGGCGCCGATGGCCCATCAATGGGACAAGGTGATTGCAGGCGGGCTTGTGTTTGACGGCACCGGAGCGCCGCCGCGGCTGGAAGACATCGCCATCAAGGATGGCCGTATCGCCGAACGCGGCGTGGATCTGGACAAGGCGCAGGCCGCCAGCGTGATCGACGCCAGCGGAGCCTGGGTCATGCCGGGGCTTCTGGACATACACACCCATCTCGATCTCGAAGTGGAGTTTGACCCGGCGCTCAAGGAGGCGGTGCGCCACGGCACCACGACCGTGCTGATGTCGAACTGTTCGCTCGGGCTCGCTTATGGCAATCAACGGCGAAATGGCGAGGACCCGCTGGTCGATTGCTTCGCCCGGGTCGAGAATATGCCCAAGCCGGTCTTGCGCAAGATTGCCGAGAAGGCGAGCTGGACCAGTTCGGCGGGATATTTCTCCCACCTCGATGACTTGCCGCTGGGCGCGAACGTCATCCCGCTCATCCCCCATTCCATGTTGCGCGCCCAGGTGATGGGGCTGAACGGCTCCGTCAGTCGAACGGCCGGTGAAGCGGATTTGCGAGAAATGGAGTCGCTGCTCGAGCAGGCCATGGCCGAGGGCTATGCCGGCTTCTCCACCGATGCCCTGCCTTTCCACTTCCTGTCAGAAGACCCGAACCGCCGGGTGAAGATTCCCTCCCAGTTCGGCCAGTACAAGGAACTCAAGCGCCTGACGGCGATCCTGCGCAAGCATGACCGCATCTGGCAAGCGACCCCGCCCAAGGACAAGCCGCTGGCGGTGTTCCGGAACTTCCTGCTGACCTCGGGGCGCTTGCATGGCAAGCCGCTCAAGGTGACGGCGGTGGCCGCGCTCGATGTGGCGGCGAACCGGTCGCTCAAGAGGCTGGCGATGATCCTGTCTCATCTGTTCAACTCGCCGCTTCTGAAGGGGCATTTCAGGTTTCAGGCGCTGGCCGCCCCGTTCAAGGTCTTCTGGGACGGGCCGATCAATCCGTTGGCCGAGGAAGTCCCCGCCCTGCGCGAGCTGAATGAGCTGGATCTTGAAGATATCGAGGGGCGAAAGGCCCTGTTGGCGGATCCGGGCTTCAGGGCGCGGTTCTCCAAGATGTGGATGACGGGCAAGTCCGGGTTCGGACTGGCGCGCCTCAAGCGCATGATGCGGATGGAGACGCTCGCCTTTGACCGGGATTTCGAGCAGATGATCTTCCATTCCGGCGGGCCGGATATCTGGACGGGTGAAAGTTTCCAGCAGGTGTTTGACCGGTATCGCGCCTGGCGCGCCGATCCCGCTTTCGCCCGGACTTCGCAGGAAAAGGGCGTTTTCGAACGGCTTCCTGAGAGCGCCGCAACCGAGCCCGGCTTCATGCTGGCGCTGTTTTCCGAATTTGATCTGGGTCTTCGCTGGTGGACGATCTCCGCCAATCGCGACCCGGAGGTGATCCGCGAACTGATCAATCATCCGCTGACGCTGCCGGGCTTCAACGATTCCGGCGCGCATATCACCAACATGGCCTTCTATGACGGCAATCTGCGTGCGTTGAAACTGGCGCAGGAAGAGGGGCTGGAGCGGGTGACAAGCCAGATCCGCCGTTTGACGCGTGAGCCGGCTGACTTTCTGGGGGTCAAGGCCGGGCGCATCGAGATCGGTGATTGCGCCGATATCGCCGTGATCAACCCCGACGCCCTGAAAACCTATGATTCAGAAGCGGAGAGCACCTTTATCTGGCGCGAGGACTACGGCCATGAGCAGATGGTCAACCGGTCTGACGGCGTGGTGAAAACCGTTCTGGTCGCCGGAGAGCCGGTGTTTGATGACGGCGACTTCACCCCGGCGGCGGGCCGCACGCCTCTGGGGCGCGCCTTGCGCCATGAAAGCTGGAGCGGCGGTCGCGCCAAGCCTGAAGCCATGGCGGCGGAGTGATAAGCGTCTTTTTACTGGTCTCTCTCGCTCCGCTCGGTCGATCCTCGCTTCGCTGCGGACGGCCTTCGGCCTTGCGAGCCTTGCAGGCTCGAGGGTACTGACTTTGGCAGGCTCGCAAGCGCGCCCGCAGCGATAGCGAGGATCGGAAGCCGACAGGCTTCCCACTCACTTCGCCGCGGGCGTCTTGTCCTTGAACTTGCAGATGTCGGCGATGGCGCAATGCCAGCATTCGGGCTTGCGCGCCTTGCACACATACCGGCCGTGCAGGATCAGCCAGTGGTGCGCGCCTTTGAGATATTGGGGCGGGGTGATCTGTTCGAGCCGCGCCTCCACCTCGTCGGGCGTCTTGCCGGGGGCGAGTTTCGTGCGGTTGCTGACGCGAAAGATATGGGTGTCCACCGCGATGGTGTGCTGGCCGAACGCCTCGTTGAGCACGACATTCGCGGTCTTGCGGCCCACGCCGGGCAGACGCACCAGCTCATCGCGCGTCTGGGGGACTTCGCCGTAAAACTCCTCCAGGATCATCTGTGAGAGCGCGATGACATTCTTGGCCTTGTTGCGGAACAGGCCGATTGTCTTGATGTGCTCGCGCACGCCGTCCTCACCCAGGGCCAGCATCTTTTCGGGCGTGTCCGCCGCCTTGAAGAGCTTGTCCGTGGCCTTGTTCACGCCGACATCGGTCGCTTGCGCGGACAGGGCGACCGCCACCACCAGCGTGTAGGGGCTGGAGTAATTGAGCTCGGTCTCCGGCTCGGGCCGGTCTTCGGCCAGGCGGGCATAGAGCTCCTCGGCCTGCTCCTTGTTGAGTCCGGGCGGGCGACGTTTGCTCTTGGTCTTTTTCGGTTTGGGCGTCTGGGTCATGGGCTGGCGATAGCCGCCAGAGTGTTGTGGCGCAAGTCGAACTTGGCCGATGAAAGGCGTCATCTGAAGCCTGCGGCTTTTCAACAGCCGCGCCGGACGGCATAACGCAGTGCAGCAAACTCAGTTTCCGGAAGACCGCATGAAGCCCGAAGCCCATCGCCTGACGCTTGAGACCTATCCGCTGACCCATACGGTTCCGAGCCGGTTCCAGGATCTCGATCCGCTTGGCCATATCAACAATGTGGCGATCGGAGCGTTTTACGAAGAGGGCCGGGGCAATCTCAACCGCAAGGCCTTCTCGCTTGACCTGAGGAAGGCGCACGGCATGCGCATGGTCATTGCGGACGTGCATATCGCCTATCTGGATGAAGCCTTCTATCCGTCCGACCTGGTCGTGGGTTCTGGCATTCTGCGCATTGGCGGATCGAGCTACACCATTGCCCAGGGCCTGTTTCAGGATGGGCGGTGCATCGGGACCAGCGAAGCGGTGCTTGTGAACACAGATGGCCAGAAGCCGGCGCCGATCCCCGAGGAAGGGCGCAAGTCGCTCACCGCCCTGATGATCAAGACGGCCTAGGCGCCACATCGTGCGATTTTGCACGACCTTGCCGCGTTCGCGCCTTGCTCGCGCCTTCAGCTCTTGGTCAAACTGATCTCATGAATGCACGTATCACAGTTGTTTGCGCGGCCGCTCTCTCGCTCGGCGTTGCGCTTCCCGCTTTGGCCCAGAGCCCGTCCCTGCTCGACACCTCCCGCGCTTTGCGTGAAGAGATGCGCGCCGCTGCGCAGATCGAGGATTTCGAGACGGCGCGCCGCCTGAACCATGCGGCCCTGTCGATCCAGCCCGGCCATCTGTCGCTGATGAACAATGCCGTGCTGCTGGCCGGCTTCGCAGGTGATACCGACGGGCAGTTCGAGGCGCTCGAGCGCCTTGCGCAGGCGGGTCTGACCTATGACCTCGACCGCTATGTGCGCAACCTGCCAGAGCTGGAAGCCGCCGACCCTGAACGCGTTGAAAGTCTGCGCGCGCTGTTTGTCGCCAATGCCGCGCCAGTGGGGCAAGCACGACTGGTGGGTTCGCCGCCTCTGGGGGATGCGCTGATCGAGGCGCTGGCGGTCGATAACGAGACCGAGCGGCTTTATCTGGGCGGCGTGGCCGAGCGCCGGATCTATCGGGTGGAACCCTTTGCGCCGACCGAGTTTGAGGTCTTCGCAGGTGAGGATGATCCCATCGGCTCGATCTTTGGTCTGGCGGCGGACCGGCGTCATGGACGCCTCTATGCGGTGGAGGGCGTGGTCCCCCAAACCCCTGTGGCCGAGGGCGAAACGCCGGGTACGGCTCTGCTGGCGCTGGACCTTGAAACCGGCGAGCTGATCGAGCGCTACACAATTGAAGGCGCCGAGCGCATGGGCGATCTGACCGTGCGGGACGGAATTGTGTTCGTCTCCGACGCCGATGCAGGCCGGATTTACCGTCTCGATGGCCCGCGGGGCGAGCTGGAACTGTACGCTGAGGATACACGCTTCGCCTCCTTGCAGGGGCTGGCCCAGGCGCGCGGCGCGCTCTGGGTTGTGGACTATGCGCTGGGCCTGTGGCGGATCGATCCCGTGACCCGGAATGCCCATCTTCAGCCCAGCCCGGCGAGCGCCAGCCTGATCGGGCTGGATGGGTTGATCGCGGACCGCCTGGGGCGACTGTTCGTGGTGCGCAATGGCGCTGCGCCAACGGGCGTATTCGAACTGGTCTTTGATGATCAGAACCAGTTGGTGGGCATGGAGCCTGTGCTGATCGGGGATGAGCGGATCGGTGAGCCGACCACGGTGCGCGTGTCCGATGGCCGCCTGTTCGTCAATGCGGATGCGCCCTGGGACCAGTTCCCCGAGGATGGGACAGCGCCGGAGGGGCCTCGTCGCACGCCGCAAATTCTGGCCGTTCCGATCCCGTAGACACTGCGGTCGGTTAACGGGGATTAACCCGTCGGGAAGACTCTTTGAGGCAGTCTGTGGCCATGACCCTGGCTGCGGACCCTTCTGCTGATTCCGAGGCGCCGGTGCGACGCAAGCCCGGCCTGATCGCCCGTGTGCGCACAGCGCTGATCGGCGCTGTGATGTGCGCGCTGGGCGTGTTCCTGATCCTGTCCGCACTGACCCATAATCCTCTGGACCCCAGCCTGAACGCCGCCACCGGCCGCGCTGCGACCAACTGGATGGGCGGGCCTGGCGCCATAGCCTCCGACCTTCTGTTGCAAGTGATGGGCTGGGCGGGCGCAGCGGCGGCGCTGGCGATCCTGGCCTGGGGGCTGATCTTGTTGGCGCGCGGCCCGCGCGGGCGCTCCAAGACCGTGTCCACATTTCGCATTCTGTCCGGCGTCATCGGTATTTGCGGGTTCGCAATGGCGGTCTCCGCCTTGCCCATGCCAGCCAACTGGCCGTTCGCCACCGGGCTGGGCGGCCTGATCGGCGATGCGCTGCTGGGGGGCATTCAGGCGCTGACCGATGAGGTGAGCGCGCCGGGCGGCCGGGTGGTCGCCGGTGCATTGGGTCTGGTCTTTGCGGTGTTCGGCGTCTTCTTCTGCTTTGGCCTGACCGTGCGCGACCTGACCGCGGCGCGGGATGCGGCGGAACTTGTCTGGGCGACGGTGCGCGTCTGGATTGATCAGCTCATCGGCGCGATTCCGCGCGCCTGGGGTCGGGGCGAGATCGAGGTCCAGACCCCGCCCGAGCCTGACGGTCGCGCTGAAACCGCGCCCGCCTTCCTCAAGCGCGAGCGCAAATCCGAAGACCGGCCACGCACGCCGCCGCGCATCAACCGTGATCCTGAACCGGTCGAGAATGATGAAGATGACGAGGCCATGCCCGATACGGGCGCGCCAGCCCGTCCGAGCCCTGTGAAAGTGGCGCGCAAGAAGAGCGTGAAGGAATCAGATCGCGAAGCGCGCGAGATGCAGGGCGCTTTGCCCTTCAGCGACAATGGCTCCGGGTTTGAACTGCCGCGTCTGGATCTCTTGTCGCCCGCGCCCCCGCGCGCGGACACCGTGGACGCCGAGGCGCTGGCCCAGAACGCCGAGCTTCTGACCGGCGTGCTGGCCGATTTCGGCGTGAAGGGCGAAGTGGTCCAGGTCCGCCCCGGCCCGGTCGTGACGCTCTATGAGCTGGAGCCCGCGCCGGGCGTGAAAACCAGCCGGGTGATCAATCTCGCCGACGATATCGCCCGCTCCATGGCGGCGGTGGCGTGCCGGGTGTCGGTCGTGCCGGGGCGCAACGCCATCGGCATCGAACTGCCTAACCAGCATCGTGAAACCGTGTTCCTGCGCGCGCTGCTGGCGTCGCGCCATTTCGAGACGGCCAAGGCCGAACTGCCCATGGCGCTGGGTGAAACCATTGGCGGCGAGCCGTTCACGGCGGATCTCGCCAAGATGCCCCACCTTCTGATCGCGGGTACGACCGGTTCGGGTAAATCGGTGGGCGTGAATGCGATGATCCTCTCGCTTCTGTACCGGCTGCCGCCGGAAGAATGCCGGATGATCATGATCGACCCGAAAATGCTGGAATTGTCGGTCTATGACGGCATTCCGCATCTTCTCAGCCCGGTGGTGATCGATCCGAAAAAGGCGGTCGCAGCGCTCAAATGGACCGTGCGCGAAATGGAGTCGCGCTATCTGAAAATGTCCAAGGTCGGCGTGCGCAACATGAAGGGCTTCAACGAGAAGGCCCGGGAAGCGCGCGAGGCCGGCGATGTGCTGTCGCGCACCGTCCAGACCGGGTTTGACAAGGAGAGTGGCGAGCCCGTCTACGAGACCGAGACGATCGAGCCCGATCCCATGCCCTATATCGTCGTGGTGATCGACGAGATGGCCGACCTGATGATGGTCGCGGGCAAGGAGATCGAGGGCGCCATCCAGCGTCTGGCGCAAATGGCGCGCGCGGCGGGCATCCATCTGATCATGGCGACCCAGCGGCCGTCCGTGGATGTGATCACCGGCACCATCAAGGCGAATTTCCCCACCCGGATCAGCTATCAGGTCACCTCCAAGATCGACTCCCGCACGATTCTGGGCGAGCAGGGCGCTGAACAGCTTCTGGGCATGGGCGACCTTCTGTACATGGCGGGGGGCGGCCGGATCCGGCGCCTGCACGGCCCGTTCGTCTCCGACCGCGAAGTCGAGGATGTGGCCAACTACCTCAAATCCCAGGGCACGCCGGAATATCTCGACGCGGTGACCGAGGATCTCGACGAAGAGGGCGGCGAAGGCGGCCTGGACCTGCCGGGCGGCGGGTCGGGCGATGATCTGTTTGACCAGGCCGTGGCCGTGGTCGCGCGCGATCGCAAAGCCTCCACAAGCTATATCCAGCGCCGTTTGCAGATTGGCTATAACCGCGCCGCGACCCTGATTGAGCGGATGGAGGATGAGGGCATGATCGGCCCCGCCGACCATGCCGGCAAACGCGAGATCTTCCTGCCCGAACATGGGGATTAGATCCGGGTTATCGCGTCGTTAACCCTCTTGCCCGCTTTCGCTGGCGCAGCATGGCGCTTTCCCCCAGTCTGGACTGCTGAGTGGGATAGGAGCCGGGCTCTGATATGTTCAGTCGCCGTCCATATGATCTGAAAAACCTCATGCGCGGCGGCGCTTCGCCCCGGGTTCTCGATCTTTACGGCCTGCACAGGCGCTATCCCGATCTGGCCCAGACCCCGAACCCGCTGTTCCGCCATCGCGGCCTGAACCGCTGTTTCCTGATCAAGCACAATCTGCGCCGCAATGAGCGCTCGCTGGTGCGGTCAGGGCGCAATATCGTCACCAAGCTTGTTCTGCCGATCGACCCGCGTGATCCGGGCGCTGGCGCGTTCTGGACTTTCATCGAGGCGCCCAATCTCGAGGCTTGGCTGGAAGAGGCGCTGGGCCGCGACCGCAATCTCTACGAAGAAGAGTTTTCCGAGGATGTGCGCACGCTGTCGCGGCTTAAATCGGCCCCGGCGTTCGACCCGTTCCTGCTCGAAGCGCTTTTCCCCGAACGCGAGCTTGATCCGCGCTACTTCACCATGGCCAAGGCCGATGAGGCCGAGTTCAAGATGTTCGCCGCCCGCCATATGGCCGATATTTCCGCCAAGGCGCTGGGTGAAACCACCACTCGCAAGCGGCCCGAACGTCTGGCGGCAGTCCTGTTCAACGCCAAAAGCCACGCCCAGCGCGAAGACCTGCGCAACGCCTTGCGCATGGATCCCGAAGACTTCACGGTCGGCGTCTTCGGGTGGAAGGGGCTGCTGTATTATTTCTGGCGCATGAATGTCATCACCGAAGGGCTGGCGGGTTTCCTGCGCGATCTGGCGCGATTGGAAAAAGAAGACAATTCGGCGCCTTTCCGGCCCCTGGCGGCGCCCATCCAGCGCATTCGCCGGTCGGTGCGTCTGCGTTGGGAAGACCTCAAGGCCGGGCGGGAAAACTATTATCGCGTGGTCTCGGCCTTCCTCGATGACGGCGACCCCATCGCCATGCGCATGCTGCTTTTGAAGGCGCCGAACCTCTTTAGCCGGATCGGCGATGATGTGGGCTCATTGACCCACCTCACCACCTATTGGGATTACTGGCGCAAACAGCGGGGAGAGGGGATTATCCGCCACGAAGTGGCGACAACCCTCCTGCCCGATCTCGCCGGCGACATCGCCCGCGATCTCGACGACGACATGCCCCTCTATCACCAGCACCAGCGCGGTGTGGCGTAGGGGCTCTGTCACCTTTGACCTTTTGATCCAACCCCCGGCCTGGTCCGGGGGTTTTCTTTGGCCGGGCCGCCTTTGAGAGAGCTGGCCCACACCTTGCAAATTCGTGAAGACGTTTATGGAGGTGTGCCAATGCGAGATCGGATCCGGGTTCTGGACGCGCTGCGCGGTTTTGCCGTGCTGGGTTTGCTAATTGCCCATTTCCCCTCGACCGGCGGGACGAACTTTGCGTTTTCCGATCCGCGTCTTTTGGGTGAAGGCCCGATGGCGATGGGGTTGTGGGCGACGCAGGCTGTGTTCATTGACGCGGTGATGCGCGGCGTGTTCGCGGCGCTGTTCGGCGCCTCCATGTCCATCCTGCTGTTTGGATCGGGCGATCCTCTGACCCGCCGGGCGGGCTTTGTGATCCGCTGTATCGGCCTGTTCATCCTTGGCCTTTTGCATATGAGCCTTCTGGCCTGGTCATCGGACATTCTGGCGATCTATGCCGTGGCCGGCATGGGCGTTCTGATCCTGTCCTGGCTGCCCCCGCGCTATCTGTTCGCTTGCGCCGCTGTGGGCTGGGCCGTGGTCGTCTTTTATGCCGGCTATCGCGAGATCGGGACCGAAACCCCCAGCTATGCCGAGATGATGGCCGTCCAGGCCGCCCATGCCGAGGGGTATTGGCCGCATGTCCAAGCCTCCGTCGAGACCTGGATCATGATGATGACCAATGCGTCGGTGCTGGGCCGTATCGCCGAAGCGGGCGGCTATATGCTGCTGGGGCTGGGGCTGATGCGCGCGGGTGCGTTGAACCTTTCAGGCCAGACGCTGCAACGCGTGGTGCTGGGCTCGGGGCTGATCGGCGTCTCGCTGGCGCTGGGCACCGCGATCCATGGCGCGCTGTCGGGCTTTGTCTTTGATGTCAGCCTGCATCCGGTGATGCGCTTTTCCAAACCCTTCATCGTGATCTTCATGCTGGCCGGGTTCGTGCTCGCCATGCGCGCGCCGATGTTCGCCCAGGTCAGCAAGGTGATCTTCGAGCCGGTCGGGAAGATGGCGCTGACCGGTTATATGGGCAGCTCGCTGATGATGCTGTGGCTGTTCACCGGTTTTGGCCTGAATCTCTACGGCCAGTTCGACCGTGTCGCCCTGTGGGGGCTGATGATCCCGGCGAGCGCCGTCGTGATCATCTTCAGCAATCTCTGGCTCTCCCGCTTCAAGCAGGGGCCGCTGGAGAAGGCGCTGCGTGTCTTTATCGATAGCGGGACGGCGCTGATCGCGCCGCTGATCAAACCCCGCAACCAGACCCTGCCGGCGGAGTAGATGCCTGGCCGGGCGTTGAGGGGCGCCCCGTCGCATCGTTCTGACCTCGCTGGCGCGTGCGTCCCCGGCTTCTGGGTGCCGGGGACGCATCGATTCCAGGCCTTGCCTGAAGCCTAGTCGTTCTCGCCAAGGCGATGCTTGCGCTGGGCGATCAGCTTGAGACGCAGGGCGTTCAGGCGGATGAAGCCCTCGGCGTCCTTCTGGTCGTACACATCGTCCTCTTCAAAGGTGACGTGTTCGAGCGAGTACAGCGAATTGGGCGAGGACCGGCCCACGACCAGCACATTGCCCTTGTACAGCTTCAGCCGCACTTCCCCGTTCACATGGCGCTGGGAGTGGTCGATCGCGGCCTGGAGCATTTCGCGCTCCGGGCTGAACCAGAAGCCGTTATAGACGAGCTTGGCGTATTTCGGCATCAGCTCGTCCTTGAGGTGCATGGCGCCGCCATCCAGGGTGAGCTGTTCGATGCCGCGATGGGCGGTCATCAGGATCGTGCCCCCCGGCGTCTCGTAGATGCCGCGCGACTTCATGCCGACAAACCGGTTCTCCACCAGGTCCAGACGGCCGATGCCGTGCTTGGCGCCCAGATCATTGAGATCGGTCAGGATGGTGGCCGGGCTCAGCGCCTTGCCATTCAGGCTGACCGCATCGCCGCGTTCAAAGCCGATGGTGACGTATTCAGGCTGGTCGGGCGCATCTTCGGGATGCTGGGTGCGCAGGCAGACCTCGTTGAAGGCCTCTTCGGCCGGGTCTTCGAGCATCTTGCCCTCGGACGAGGTGTGCCACAGGTTCGCATCCACCGAGAAGGGCGCCTCTCCGCGCTTGTCGGATGGCACCTCGATGCCGTTCTCTTCGGCATAGGCGATCAGCTTGGTGCGGGAATTGAGATCCCATTCGCGCCAGGGCGCGATCACTTTCAGGCTGGGATCCAGCGCCGCCACGCCCAGCTCGAAGCGGACCTGGTCATTGCCCTTGCCGGTGGCGCCGTGGGCGACGGCGTCCGCGCCGGTTTCATGGGCGATCTCGACCAGCCGCTTGGAGATCAGCGGACGCGCGATGGAGGTGCCCAGCAGATACTGGCCTTCATACACGGCGTTGGCGCGCACCATGGGATAGACATAGTCGCGCACGAATTCCTCGCGCAGGTCATCGATATAGATGTCCTTGATGCCCGCCTTTTCCGCCTTTCGTCGCGCCGGCTCCAGCTCTTCGCCCTGACCGAGGTCTGCGGTGAAGGTCACCACTTCGGCCTGATAGGCGTCTTGCAGCCATTTGAGAATGACCGAGGTGTCCAGCCCGCCTGAATAGGCGAGCACGATTTTCTTGATGTTCTGGCTCATGGCGCGTCCCGGCATGAAAGGTTTCAAACGGGCGGCAACTTAGACCCTGCTGCAGGGCAGCGAAAGCGTCAGGTGCTTTACCGGTTCAGAAACCTATTTGTGCAGATTGACGGGAGAATAAGGAGTCCGGGTATGACAGACGCACCCGCAAAAGCATGTTGCTCCATCATCGCGGATCAGAACCGGCTCGAAGCGGTCAAGGCGCTCTTCGACCAGGATCTCGATCAGCGTGAGGATCTGGACTCACTGGCGCGGTTGACGGCGTTCGCCTTCAAGGCGCCGATCTGCGTGATTTCGCTGGTCAGTGACAGCACCGTCACGTTTATCGGCAAGTTCGGCCTTGATGCCTGTGAAGTGGCGCTGGATGAATCCCTGTGCACGCAGGTCGTCTGTCGCGAGGGGCCGGTCGAGATCCTGAACCTGTCCACCGATCCCGAGCTGTGCAATCACCCGGTGGCGGTCGGCCCGCCCTATGTGCGCGCCTATTGCGGTCAGCCGCTGTTGTCGCCGGACGGACAGAATATTGGCGCTGTCGCCATTGTGGACACGGCGCCCTTCTTCCGTTTCACCGACGAGGACCGCGAAGCGCTGAAGGCGGCCACCGAGACGGCGCGGCGGCTCCTGTTCGGCGCGGCGGTCCCGCCCGCTCATCTGGAAGCAGCGGAATAGGTGTCCCGGTCGGGATCGTTTTTCCAGACCCAGTAGGACAGCCCCAGGCTGACAACGAGCATGACCGTCACGCTGACGCCCAACACGGTGAAGGCGACCGGCGGCGGCGTAAACACAAAGCCCAGAGCCGAAACCAGTCCGCCCAGCATCATCAGGCGACCACCCCAGCGATGGGTCACGTCCCAGGACTTGTCCGATGACAGGGTCCAGGGCGTGCGGATGCCGATGAGCCAGTTGGGCCGGGTCTTGGACAGGACATTGCCCAGCAGAACAAACAGGGCGGCGCAGGCGAAGCCGATGAAGGGGCCCGGATTGTCGGTGCTGTCGACCTGCCCCATCGCGGACAGGGTGATCAGCGCTTGAGCAGCGGCCAGAACCCAGATCACGCCCGCCCAGACGGTCAGGACCGCCGGTTCGGAGCGACGGATGTTTTCGCCGCGCGGATCAATCATGGGCATCAGGCTGAACAGGGCGCACAGGAAGAGGCCCATTCCGGGCAGGAGCACAAAGCCTTCGAGCTTGCCGCCCATGCGGTCCGGCGCGCCATCCAGGCCGAAATGCACCGGAATTTCAGCGTCAGGGCCCGTGCCGATCCAGCCCCAGAGCGATAGACCCAGCATCAACACCAAGGGCGGAAGCGCGTAAAGCCAGCCTTTGCGGATCATTTCAGGTCTCCTTTTTCAGAGCCGGAGGGATTCAGAAGGTCCATCATCAGGGCCATCAGATCTTCGGCGACGCTGACATTGAGCCGGTAGCGAATCTGGTTACCGGCTTTCTCCGACTGGATCAGGCCCGCCTCGCGCAGGGTGGCGAAATGGCGTGACATGGTTGGTTTGGCCACATCGAACCGGTCCGCCAGCGCGCCCGCCGTCATCGGACCATCGCGCAGAAGACGCAGAACCTCGCGGCGGACAGGATGGGCCAGGGCGGAGAAAGCGTCACTCATGATCTCGTATTTAGCCTAGACGCTAATTAGCGTCAATGCTAAGCATGGCTGAGCTGGAATGGAGACCGCTATGAAAACCGCTGGCCTTGCCGTGCTGCCCCTCGCTTTGATGATGGCGTCCTGTGATGCGCAACAGCCGCCCGGTTCCAGTGTGGAAGCCGAGATGCAAACGGATGACCAGGATGTTGCCGCCGCCCCGGCCGATCCGGGATTCGCCGGAAGCTGGACCGGGGAGCTGGATGCCGGCGTGCAGACGCTCGAGCTGGCGCTTGAGATCGACCTGACCGGCGATGCGCCGTCCATCATCCTGATTTCCGTGGACCAGGGCGGCGCGCGCGTGCCGATGTCGATTGTCCGGTTTGACGGCGCGAACGTGCATTTCTCAACGCCCGGCATGGCGCTTCAGTATGACGGCGTTCTGGAAGACGGGGTGATCACTGGGACATTTGACCAGGGCGGGTTGAGTGCGTCGCTGGTCTTTGAGCGCCCCCAGGACGCCATGGATGAGGCCTCTGCCGAGCCTGCCGCTCGCTATGGTGAAGGCGAGGTCGTGCAGGTGGTGCTGGAGGAGGGACTGCTGGAAGGCGTGATCACCGCCCCGGACGCGCCGCGCGCCGGTCTGGTGATGATCAGCGGGTCAGGACCTCAGGACCGGGACGGCAATATCGCCGGTCATCCGGTCTACGCCGCCATGGCCGATGCGCTGGCCGAGGCGGGCATGGCCAGCCTGCGCTATGATGATCGCGGTGTGGGCGGCTCCCAGGCGCCCGAGCCTCTGGCGCCGGCCGAGCTCGCCGACGACGCGGTCAGGGCGATGGATGTGCTCAAGGCGCAGACCGGCCTGTCCTGCGTGGGCTATCTCGGGCATTCCGAAGGCGCGTTTATCGGATTGATGGCCGCCAACGAGTCTGAGGCCGATTTCATGATTTCGCTGGCCGGCCAGCATCAGGACATGGAAACCCTGCTCTATGACCAGTCAGAAGCGATGATCCGCGCGTCGGGTCAGAGCGATGAGGCTGTCGAGGCCAACCGGGACTTGCAGCGCCTGGTGTTCGAGGCGATTGCGAACGCCGAACCGGGGCAGGCGCCGGCCGCCATTGAAGCCGTGCTGGTCGAGAACGGCATGCCAGAACGCATGGCGCGTCAACAAGGCGCGATGTGGGGGCAGCCCTATGCCGTGGCCATGTTCGCGAGCGACCCCGCCGCGGCCGCCGCTGCCTTCGACGCGCCGGTTTTGGCGTTGTTTGGCGAAAATGATCTTCAGGTCCTGCCCGAGAACGCACAGGCTGCGCTCATGGAGGCGCGGGGCGACCATCCGACCCGCACCGTGATCGTGCCGGGCGTGGACCATATTTTCGAGGACAGCGAGACCGGATTGCCCAACGAGTACGGCTTGGCGGGCCATGCCCTGTCGCCCACCGCCCAGGCCATTCTGGTCGAGGAAACCCGCGCCCTCATCGACCAGGCGTGCACGGAGTGAATCGCGTGCGGTAGTTCTGGACAGAGCGAGACGATGCGGCCACCCTTTGCACTCTGAGAGATCAAAGGATTGGAGATCACATGGCCCGGCGTCTCGCTCTTGTTACTGGCGCATCCTCCGGCATCGGCGCCGCCTATGCGCGGGAATTCGCGCGCCGGGGATGGGATCTGGCGCTCGTCGCCCGGCGCGAGGACCGGCTCAAGGATCTGGCCGAGGAGCTCAAGGCCCAGTTCGGCGTGGACAGCCTGGTGATCGCGGCGGACCTGTCAGAGCCCGATGCGCCCGAGACCATCGTCAAGACGATCCATGACCAGGGCCGCATTATTGACGGGCTCGTGAACAATGCAGGCGTGGGCCGTCCGGGCGCCTTTGTCGATCTGAGCTGGGAGGATCAGGCCCAGTTCATGGAGCTGATGGTCACAAGCTATCTCAAACTCATGCATCTGGTCGCCAAACCCATGGCCGAGCGCGGCTATGGCCGTATCATCAATATCGCCTCGGTCTCCGCGCTCCTGCCGGCGGCTAACGCCCATACGCGCTATTCGGGCACGCTCTATCCCGGCGCGAAAAGCCTTCTGATCAAGGTGTCCGAAGCGCTGGGGCTCGAGCTCAAGGATCGCAATGTCCATGTCACCGCCGTGGCGCCGGGCTATACCTGGTCGGAGTTTCATGACGTGAACGGGGCGCGCACCACGGTGTCCAACCTGCCGTCCTTCTGGATGCTCACCGCCGAGGATGTGGCCGTGTCCGGCTATGATGCGGTGGAGCGCGGCGTGCCGCTGCGCGTGCCGGGGGCGTGGTACAAATTCCTGGTCGCGGTGTCGCGTGTCCTGCCCGATCCGGTGGGACAGGCGATCATGCGCCTGCAGGAAAAACGGATGGTCGCCAAGGCCCGGGCCAGCGCCGCATCCTGAGCCTTGATCGCTTGTGCGCACCGGTCTAGGCCGCTGCGAGCTTTACTCTTCCGGGGATGACCATGACCGACCGCCGCCTGATCACTGCGCTGGACCTGCCCACCATCAACGATGCCGAAGCGCTGGTGGAAACGCTGGGCGAGGCGTGCGCGCACTACAAGATCGGGCTCCAGCTCCTGCCGATTGGCGGCATGGATCTGGCGCGCTCGCTCAAGGCGCGCGGCCATGACGTCTTTCTCGACTTCAAGCTCCACGACATCCCCGCCACGGTGGAGAAGGCGACCCGCTCGATCACCCAGGCGGGCGCGGACCTTCTGACCGTGCATGCCGAGCCGCCGGTGATGCGTGCGGCGGTGGAGGGGCGTGAGGGCTCGGATCTCAAGATCCTCGGCGTCACGGTTCTGACCGCCTATGACGACGCCATGCTGACCCAGATGGGCTATGCCTATGGCGCGCGCGATCTGGTGATGCGGCGTGTGGACCAGGCGCTCGATTGCGGCGTGGACGGCGTTGTCGCTTCGCCCCAGGAAGCCGAAGCCATTCGCGCCCGTGTGCCCGATGATTTCCTGATCGTGACGCCGGGCGTGCGTCCGGCCGGAGCGGCGCTGGGCGATCAGGTGCGGGTGGCGACGCCCGAAGCCGCGCTCAAGGCGGGCGCGTCCCATCTCGTCATCGGACGTCCGATCAGCCAGGCTGATGACCCCTACACCGCCGCAGAAGCCATCGCGGACGAGATGGCGAAAGCCTGATCAGGCTATTCGAGATAGAGGGCCTGCCCTCCTTCAATATCTTATCGTCAGGCCCAAGCTATCCTAGCGTTCGAAAATTTGGACGCCCTTAGATGATGCAACTAAATCAATCGCATGGCA
Source organism: Oceanicaulis sp. MMSF_3324 (assembly GCF_030733545.1). Taxonomy (GTDB): domain Bacteria; phylum Pseudomonadota; class Alphaproteobacteria; order Caulobacterales; family Maricaulaceae; genus Oceanicaulis. The sequence continues at coordinate 128,896 of NZ_JASHIU010000005.1, read as the reverse complement.
GGCATCTTGTTTGTTAAAGTATCCCTCACCTGAGTTTGCGATCTTACGATTGTTTGCTGCGTATAGGGTCCAGCGCCAGTAACCCTGCACATCTTTGTAGAGAACGTAGTACATCGGGGAGTAACTCCTATGCCCGAAGACAAAATGAAACGGTATCTGTTTGAGTACCGCTACGATGGTGCGGAATGGGGGCTGGAGATCTGGGCACACGATGAAAATGAAGCCATGGATCGATTAAAAGCTCTTCCATGGGCCCGCCTTCAAGGTGAGGTTTCGATGTCCGTCCGCATTCCTCGCGCGCCCCTTAACGACCTTCTCGGTAGAATCAGAACGTGCATGCTAAGGCTAGCACAAGCGATAGGTGTGGCGGAATAAAAAGAGAACGTGTGTCGCAAAAGAAAAACCCCGGAAGCATCGCTTCCGGGGTTTTCTGATTTTCAGAAAAGATCAGAGCCTAGACGGCTTCGTTGATCCATTCCTCGATCTTGGACTTGGCCATGGCGCCGACCTTGCGGCTGACTTCCTCGCCATTCTTGAAGATCAGAAGGGTCGGGATGCCGCGCACGCCATACTTGCTGGGGGCCATCGGGTTCTCATCGATATTGACCTTGGCGATGGTGAGCGCGCCAGCCTTCTCGTTGGCGATCTCTTCGAGCGCCGGGCCGATCTGCTTGCACGGGCCGCACCATTCCGCCCAGAAGTCCACCAACACCGGGCCGTCAGCCTTCAGCACATCCGTTTCAAAAGTATCGTCGGTAACCGCCTGGGTCGCCATGAGCCTTGCTCCTTACCTATAAACAACACGCCACCGCCCGGAATCGACGCGGCTGCGGGTCTTGAGTTGATCGGACACCTAGGAAGCCATTGCGCATCGGTCAAGCGTCCGAAGGGCGCTGGGCGCGATTGAGCACCGCGTCCAGCTGGTCGGGGGGAAGTTCCATCAGGCGCGGCGCATCCGTCCACAACAGGGCGCATCGCACCGGCTTGTCGGGGTGAAGTCCCTGCAATAGCGCGCGATAGGCCGCCATCTGGGCAAGGTAGGCGCGGGGCACATCCTCCACCTTCACGGGCGGCGGCCGGTTGGTCTTGTAATCGACGATCAGGACTTCGTGATCGGTGACCACGAGCCGGTCGATCTGACCATTGATAACCATGCCGCCGGGCAGGCCCGCCGCCTGACCCGCCACCGCCGCCTCGGCGCGCGAGCCTGGTTGGAACAGGGGCGCAAAGCTCGGATCGGCGATCACGCGCAGGGTTTCAGCCGCGATTTCGCGCCTTTGGGCGTCTTTGAGATCGGTCTGATTTTCCAGATAGCGCAGGGCCGAGGCTTCACGCCGGGACTCTTCAATGTCGGGCAGGGTCTGCAGCAGCTTGTGGATCAGCTCGCCGCGGCGGAAGCGCAACTGGCCGCCTTCGGCCAGCGGCGAGAGCGAGGCGGGCTCGAAGCCGCCCTCTTCTTCGCCCAGCAGATGCGAGGGCGCGACAGAGCGCACCGGCGCCGGGTCCGCCGGCGGGGGCATGACCGCCCAGTCCGGCAGCACGACCGGCGCGGCTTCGGGCGCCGCGCTCGCCTTGAGCGGTTTGGGATCGGCGCCATAGCGCCAGCCGTTTTGGGCGCGCCAGCCATTTTCCTCCGACACCGGATCGAGCGCGGTGCGCACCGGGCGCCAGTCCTCACCGGTCCAGCTGTGCTGGCAGCGATCATACCAGCTGCCCGCATCCACCTTGCCCGCCACGCCATGGGTGTGACCGCACACGATCAGGCGGTCGCGGGCGCGGGTCATCGCCACATAGAGAAGCCGCTGATACTCGCCGTCGGCATCCAGCTCCTTGCGCTCGGCGATCGAGGCCAGAAGCGGCGGCGGCATCTTCATGTCCGGCGACCACAGAAGACCCGCCTCTTCATGGGCGAACAACCCCCCTGAGCGATCCTTGGGCAGCTGGGTCGTGTCGGGCAGGAAGACGATGGGCGCTTCCAGGCCTTTCGCGCCGTGCACGGTCATCACCCGCACTTCGCCGCGCCCGGCCTCCATCTCGCGCTTGATCGCCACTTCATCGGCCTGCATTTCGGCGACAAAACGCGACAGCGAAGGCGCGCCTTCCACTTCATGGGCCAGGGCGCGATTGAGAAACTCTTCCGCCGGGTCGCGCGCTTCTTCGCCCAGGCGCGCATAGAGCCGGGCCAGACGGCTTTCCCCGGTGGGGCTGGCTTCGGTCAGGAAGCGCGCAAAGAAGGCGTAGGGCGCATCGGTCTCCACTCTTGCCCGGGCGGTGTCCAGCGCCGCCTTCGCATCGCGGAAGCGCGGGTCGTCCGAGCGGCGCAACTTGTCCCAGAGCCGCGCACCCGTCTGACGGCTGAGGTCAAACAGGGCGTCATCATCAATGGGTGGCGCGGCGGCCTTCACCGGATGGAAGAACGGGCTTTTCAGCACTTCGGCCAGAGACAGGTCGTCTTCGGGCAAGAGCGCGAAGCGCGCCAGCGACAGAAGATCCTCGACCACCAGCTGGTCGGGCAGGGTCATCCGGTCTGCCCCCGCCACAGGCACATTCTTGAGCTTGAGCCGCCGGATGATCTCTTCAAACAGCCCGCCGCGCCGGCGCACCAGCACCAGGATGTCGCCCGCATGGGCGGGGCGCAGGCGCCAGGGCTTGCCTTCCTCCCACACGCCGTCGCCCCGGGTCAGGATGTCGGCGATCTCGCTCGCCACCGCTTCAGCGAGCTGGTTGCGGGCGGAGTCCTTGCGCTCGGCATCTACAGGACGCAGCTCCAGCTCGTCCTCCTGCCCGCCTTCGGGCTTGGGCACGGCCGGCCAGATCTCGACGCATCCCGGCGCATCGCGTCGCGCCGCGATATGGCCGTCATAGCGATGGAAGGCCAGAGGATCGCGACGCTGCAGGGTTTCGGGATCGCTCATCAACAGCTTGGTCTCGAGCCCTTCCACCATGTCCTTGCGCTCGGAGTTGAGGACCGAGGCTTCAGCGGCGAAACAGGCGTCCACCGCCGCCAGCACTTCGGGGCTCGAGCGGAAGGAGACATTGAGCGGCGGGCTTTCAAAGCGCAGGCGCGCCAGTCGCGCCTCGGTCTGAAGGCGTTGGCGTTGCGCCAGGAATTCACGCGGGTCGGCGTTCTGGAACGAGTAGATCGATTGCTTCTCGTCGCCGACGCAGAACACGGTCCGTTTGAGCGCATCGGGATGGCCGGTTTCATGGGCGCCCTCGCCCGCGAAGAACTCCTCGGTCAGCGCATTGATCACCGACCATTGCTCGGGCGCGGTGTCCTGGGCTTCATCGACCAGGACATGATCAAGCCCCTGATCAAGCTTGTAGAGCGCCCAGCCGCGCGCTTCGGAATCGGTCAGCAGGGTGCGGGCCCGCTCGACAAGATCGGAGAAGTCGACGCGGCGCAGCCGGTTCAGCCGTGCCTGATAGTCGTTGAGCAGGGCGTCCGCGATCCGCAACGCTGCGCGGGTCATCCGGTTGCCGGTGGCGGCGGCGAGCCGGGGCAGGATTTCATCGCCCACGCGGTGGATTTCCGCACCTTCATCGCCGAACAGGGTGACCAGAATGCGGTAATTCTCGCCCGTCTTCTTGGAGAAGATGGATTTGGGCTTCTTGAGAGCCCCCGTCTTGGTGGTCAGAAAATCGATGTAATAGTCAAAGGCCTCTGCCGAATCTTCCTCGGCCACGTCGAGGATCTCCAGCAGCATTTCGGCGCTGGCCTGATCGGTTTTCGTCCCGCCGGTCTGAAGCGCGCTCAGGGCCGCCTCCAGCGCGCCCACATCGGTGTCGCCCCAGGCTTGGGCCAGCACCTGATCGACATCCAGATCGGGCGCCACGCCCAACAGCGCGCTCGCCTGATCAAGCAGCGCGTCCAGCGAGCCCGCCTGGGCGCGGGCCGCCAGCAGGTCATGACGCTTGTTCATCACAAAGGCGGAGAGCCTGTTCAGCGCATCCGCGCCCGAGCCGTCGATCAGGGCGGCGATGGACTGGGCGATCTCGCCCTCAGGGTCGCGATGGGCCTGTCCGGAGAGGGCGTCCAGCGCCTCGGCCTGCAGGGCCAGCCCGGACGCATCGTCCTGGACCTCAAAGCCGGGCGGCAGGCCCGCTTCCAGCGGGAAGCGCCTGAGCAGGCTTTCACAAAAAGCGTGCAGGGTCTGGATCTTCAACCCGCCCGGGGTTTCCAGCGCGCGTGCGAACAGACGCCGCGCTTCATCGAGCGGCGGGCGCTGGCCTTCGGTGACAAGCGCGTCGAGCTCTTTCGTCAGCGCGTCATCAGGCAGGGTCGACCAGTCGCCGAGCTTTCTGAACAGGCGCGCCTGCATCTCGCCCGCGGCCGCCTTGGTGAAGGTGACGCACAGAATGCGGTCAGGCTTGGCGCCGGCCAGCAAAAGCCGCGCGACGCGGTCCACCAGGACGCGGGTCTTGCCCGACCCGGCATTGGCCTCGACGAAGACGCTGGCGGACGGGTCGGCGGCGGTCGCCTGCGCTTCGCTGGCGCCAACGACGATGGCGGGATCAAATCCGGGCTGGCTCATGACGCGCCTCCATCCCCTGTGTCATCGCCCGGCGCGCTCGCCCATTCCTTGCGGCGGGCCAGATGATCGTAATCGCCCCATTTGTTGATGAATTTGACGCGCGGCTGGCTGGGATAGGTGCGGCGCGGATCGTCAAACGCGGCGACCCATTTGACCAGGCGCTCCAGCGCCTGTTCGGCCAGGATGCCCGCATCATCGCCGTCGGGATTGCGGACCATGGATTTGGGATCGCCCGGCACACGCCCGCCCGACAGGCGCACATACATCAGATCGCCCGGCTCATGGCTGGGGGCGTCCTCAAAGGCGCCGCGCGCGGCCATCGCCGCTTCGAGCGGCAATTGCGGGGCGAATCCGGCCGCAACTTCCTTGGCCGAAGGCGGCATTCCGGTCTTGTAATCGAGAATGTCGAGCGCGCCCGAGGGGCGCAGATCAATCCGGTCCGCCCGGCCCGTCAGCGTGAACAGGCCGCCGGGCGCTTCAAAGCTGATATCTCCGAGCGCTTCGAGCGCGGCTGGCGTGAAGCCATCCTCGCGCCGCGCTTCCTCGAAGGCGACCATGAACTGGGCCACCCGCTCAAAACGCTTCATCTCGATCCCGAGGGCGTTGTCGCTGAACCCGGCTTCGGACAGGGCGGTCTGGCCGTGCGCGCGCAGTCTTTGCAAGGCGTCGCGTGGCAGGATTTCGGTGTCCCCAAGGCTGCGCACCCAACGCTCCAGGGCCGCGTGATAGGCGGTGCCGCGTTCGGGGGCGCCCGCCGGGCGATCCAGCGGATCAAGCTTGTCGAGCTTGAGGATCTTGCGCGCGAAGATCGAATAGGGATCGCGAATCCAGGTCTCGATCTGGGTGACGCTGAGCTGGCGCGGTCGCGCCTCCACCGGCGGGGCCGGTTCGGGCGGACGGATCAGGGTCTGCTCGGCGGTGGCGTCCAGCGCATCGGCGAAGGCCAGATAGTCCTGGGTGGGCGCGAGGGCTGTTTCCGCACGATCCCCAAGCGCGCCGCGCGCCAGGGTCTGCAACCGCCACAGCCAGCGCGACGCCACGGTGGGCGCGCCATCGACCTTGGCCGACCGGGTCAGCGTGACGTTGCGGGCGCAGGCGAGCTGGGCGAAGTCATGGGCGGCGAGGCCGAAGCGCTCTTCAGGCGCGGACAGGCCCGCCGCCATGCGCATGCCGCGGCTGAGAAACGGGTCGGATTTGGGTGCGGCGGGCCAGACGCCTTCATTGAGCCCGGCCAGGATCACCCGGTCGGCCTCGGCGAGCCGGGCTTCGAGCGGGCCCAGGATCTGAAGCCGGGGATGGGCGCCATAGCGCGGGCGCACCAGCCGCGAACGGGCGGTTTCGAGCACTGCACGTGTGAAATCATGCAGGCTGACCGGCGGCAGGGCGTCGGCCTCCTCAATGAAGTCGCGCATCAGCTGGGCGGCGTTCTCACCAGCATCGGTCGCCCAGAGCCGATCGGCGCCTGCCATTTCATCATTGCGCGCCAGCGCTTCGGCGCTTTCCACCAGCGCGCGGGTCCAGACCGCCATGGGCTGGTCACCCTCAAGCGCGCTCAAGGGCGAGAGCGCCTGGGCCATGGCTTCGATGATCCCGCCCCAGCGCCGGCGCCGATCCTCGTCATCGCCCGCCGCGTCGCGCACATGCTCGTACAGCGAGTCCCAGTCATGACCGGGGCGTCGGCCCCGCAGGGCGCGGCGCTCCATCGTGCCCAGCACCCCGCGCAAGGGGGCGCGTTCTTCTCCCAGGGAAAACAGCGGCGAGGTCGCCAGCGCTGAAAAGGCCAGGGCGGACCCCGGGTCGAGCGCGGCTTGCAACACCCGAATCAGGAAGGCGCCCGAGGGCGTGTCGGACAAGGGCTGACCGGCGGAATCGTCCACCGTCACGCCAAAGCGCGCCATTTCGGTGATGACCCGGCGCGACAGGTTCCGGTCGGGGGTGACGAGGATGCCCCTGGCGCCTGGCGTCTCCAGGGTTTCGCGCAGCATCAGGGCGATGGCGCGAGCTTCCTCGGCGGGGGCGGGTGCATCAATGACGCTAAGGCCTTCAAGGGCCGTCTCGAACACGTCCTGCCCCCAGGCTTCACGCAGATCGTCCACCCGGCGCAGCCAGTCCGCGGTCGCCTCGGCCGGGCGCAAGGCCTCGGCGATCACGCGGGCGCGGGGGGCATCCTGACGGCCTTCCGCAGCGCCCGGCCAGAACCGGACGTCGTGACGCGCCATGCCGATCGTGTCGATCAGCGTCTTCATCGCGCGCTGGGGGTGGCCGTCATCAATCGCGGCCCAACCTTCTTCATCCATGTCGCGCGCAAAGCCGGGCAGGACAATGCAGCCCTTGGGCAGGCTGGCGACCGTGTCCAGAAGCTCCGCCGCCGCGGGAATGGAACCGGTCGAGCCCGCCGCGATCACCGGATCAGCAGGCGGATTGTCGCGCCAGCGCTTGGCCAGCGCTTTCAGGAGCAGGGAGCGCCGGCGGGCGGGATCAACCCGCTGCATCTCTTTCAGGCGCTCGGGCCAGGCGACCAGCACGATGTCGAGAAACATCGCTGCTTCCTGCATGTGGGCGGGCAGGTTGGCGCGCACCTCTTCGGTCAGCGCGCCCAGATCGTCCACATCCTCGGTGGCGAGATCGTCGAGCAGTCGCGCCAGATCATCCGCCAGCGCCAAAGCGCCGCCCGCGCCCATTGATCGGCCCACCGCCTCTTCCTTCTGCAGGATCAGGCTCGCCAGCTCGAAACGGCGACGCGCGGGGGAGACGGCTTCAGGGGCGATCTCCGCCAGTTCACCGGGTTCAAATGGCGGCTCGTCCGCGTCCACATCGCCGATCGGACGGATCATCGGCAGGAGCGCGGCGCCCGGCGACAGGCGGGTGAAGGCTTCGGCCAGTTCGCGTCCGGCGCGGCGGGTGGGAATCAGGACCGTGACCCGGCTCAGCGCTTCGGGATCAGGAAACGCCTCGGTGAGCCCGCGCGCCAGCTCAGTCAGGAACGGGGCGGCCGGCGGCAGGGTGAAGACCCGCGGCGAAGGAAACGAAAACAGACGATCAGCGCTCATGATGAGGAGCGTAGCCGATTCTCAGCCGCTTCACGCGCTTGAGGATCGCCCACATGCATCCAGAACGCGTCCATCACGCAGCCGTAGATGCGGCCGGCCTCAAGCGCGGTGTTCCAGATCAGATTGGTGGAAAACGGCTCGACCGGCAGGCCCTTGAGCACGCGTGGGTGCAGGATCTGAACGCCGGTATAGGCATAGGGCGCGCTCGCCCGCTCGCCGCGACGTTCCAGCTGGCCGTCCTGCTTGAGAAAGAAGTCGCCCGGCCCGTCAAAACCCAGCGTGTTCGCCGTGGGGGTGATCAGCAAAAGCGCGTCCATGCGTTCAGGATCAAAGGCGCGCGCCAGCTTGCGCAGTTCGCTTTCCGCGCCGTCTTCACGCCAGACGGAATCGATATTGGCCACGAAAATTGGATCCTTGCCCAGCAGGGGCGCCGCCTTGGCGAGTCCGCCGCCGGTTTCGAGAAGTTCGTCACGCTCGTCGGAAATCAGGATCGCTGGCGCGGTGCGTTGCTCGAGATGGGTTTCCAATCGGTCCGCGAAATGGTGGACATTGACCACGGCCTCTTCAACGCCCGCCTCGGCCAGCCGATTCAGCATCCAGTCGATCAGAGTCTTGCCGCCCAGCTCCACCAGCGCCTTGCAGCGATCATCGGTGAGCGGGCGCATACGGGTCCCAAGCCCGGCCGCCATCACCATGGCGCGTTGGGGCGCGTGCATCATGATCAGGCCTCTTCGAACAGGGCGGGGGTGAGCGCCATGACGGCGTTTCTGACCGGCGCTAGCGCGGGATGGGCGAGATCGCGAATGAAATGGCGCTCCACCCGCGGCAACAGATCGAGATATTTCGGCTTGCCGTCGCGTTTGGCGAGGCGCACGAAAATGCCGAGGATCTTGGCGTTGCGCTGGGCGGCCAGCACCGCCGCCGCCGCGTCAAAGGCGTCGCGGTCCGCCAGGCCCGCCGCTTTGAAGAAGCGGTCGGTCAGGGGCTGGGCGAGATCGCTCGCCACATCCCGGCGGGCATCCTCGATCAGCGACACCAGATCATAGGCCGGATGGCCAAAGAGCGCGTCCTGGAAATCAAGCAGGCCCACCTTGGCTTCGTGTTCGCGCTGGGGCAGCCAGATCAGGTTCTCGGCATGAAAGTCCCGCAGCACCAGGCCGGGCGCGTGCGCCTTCAAGAGCGGCAGGACCTGGGACCAGGCCGTGCGCCAGTCGCTTTTGTCCGTGTCGCTGGGCGCCTTGCCCAGATGCGGCGTGTACCAGTCAGTGAACAGTTCGGTTTCAGCGTGTAGCGCCAGCGCGTCATAGTCCTGAACCGTCCAGCGCTTGCCGAAGGCGGTGGGCTGACGCTCGAAGGACGAGCGGTAGATCGCGCCCAGTGTTTCCACGGCGGTGGCGTAAAGCGCGCCTTCATGGGCGACAGACGGAATGAGCCGCGCGAACAGGGCGTCGGTCAGGTCCTCGATGATGAGAAAGCCCTGATCAAGATCGGCTTCGAGCACCCGTGGCGCGGAAAAGCCGCGCGCCGTCAGCGCGCCCGCCAGCGCCGCAAAGGCGGTGGTGTTATTGCCCGCCAGCCGCGCCACGGCGTTGTAGCCGAGCGACTGGCGCTGTTCTTCACTGGCGTCGACCGGGCAAGCGGGGGCCTCGCTGGCGCCGGGCGCGTCCATCAGGATGGCGGTCTCCTGACCCCGGCTGAGCCGGAAATAGGAGCGCGTGGAGGCGTCGCCGGGAAAGGGCTCGACCTTGGCGTCGTCCCAGCCGGCGGCGGTGATGAAATCGGTGCGCGCCTGGGCGCGCGGATCAGTCTGCAAGTCCGCCAAGGCGCGTCTCCCAGCTTCCATGGGCGTGAAGGCGTGCGGTACGGCCGCCCGCCTCGCTGTCTTCAAGGATGATGTCGAGCCGGTCTGAAGGACGCCAGTCGCCCATGCGGTCGGGCCATTCGATCAGGGCCGCGCCATGATCGAGCGCCTCATCGATACCCAGCTCGTCGAGCTCATCAGGGTGTTCGAGCCGGTACAGATCGGCATGCAGCAGAACAAGGCCGTCGGCGGTCTCGTAATGCTGCACCAGGGTGTAGGTGGGGCTGGGCGCATCGGCGATGCCGGTCAGCGCCTCGATCACGCCACGCGCCAGCGTGGTCTTGCCCGCGCCCAGCCCGCCTTCGAGCAGGACCGCATCTCCACGCTTCAGCATCCGGGCCAGACGCGCGCCGAGGCGGGCGTTGGCGGCCGGGTCTGGCAAGGAGAGGGTCAGCACGGTCATGGGAACGCTGATAGGACGGCTTGCGCAGGGCGGCAAGACTTCACAGCGCCCACGATTGCGCAGCCAGGCGCTTGACTTGCACCCGAGGGCGCGGCGCCATGCGGGGATAAGAACGAGACAACAGGGAGCGCGGATCGCAGTGTCCGGAACGGTCATTATCGGGGGCGGCCAGGCCGCCTTGTCCGCAGCCGCCGAGCTGCGCAAGCGCAAATATGATCAGCCCATCACCATATTGGCGGGCGAGGCAGCGGCGCCGTATCAGCGACCGCCCCTGTCCAAGACCTATCTGGCGGGCGAACTGCCGGTGGACCGGCTCTGGCTCAAGCCCGCCGAATGGTACGATAAGGCGGATGTGGATCTGCGTACCGGCGTCAGGGTGACCGCCATCGATCGCAGCGCGGCCAATGTCATTACCGAGACCGGCGAGCGCATCGCCTATGACCGGTTGATCCTCGCCACGGGCGGGGAGGCGCGTCGCCTGCCCGTGCCGGGGGCGGAGCTCACCGGCGTGCATGTGCTGCGCACCCTGTCGGAGACCGAAGACCTGTCAGCGTCTTTTCAGACTGCGAAATCCATCGCCATTATCGGCGCGGGCTATATCGGGCTGGAAGTGGCCGCTTCCGCGCGCAAACGCGGCATGGCCGTGACCGTGCTGGAAGCCGCTGAACGGCCGATGTGCCGCACGGCGAGCCCCTTGTTGGGCGGCTGGTTCGGCGCCATCCATCGCGGCTATGGCGTCGATCTGCGCGTCAATGCGCCCGTAAAGGCTATTCTCGGAGAGGGTGATGCGGTCACGGGCGTCGAGCTGGCTGACGGCGAACGCGTCGAGGCGGATACGGTGCTGGTCGCCGCCGGTCTGACCGTGAACGATCATCTGGCGCGTGCGGCGGGTCTGGCGTGCGAGGACGGCGTGCTGGTGGATGAGACCGCCCGCACCGAGGACGAACGCATCTACGCCATCGGCGATGTCGCGCGCTTTCACTCCAAGCGCTATGACCGCTCGATCCGGCTGGAATCGGTCCAGAACGCCATTGATCAGGGCAAGGCGGCGGCCCAGGCCATTTGCGGAATGGACGTCGATTACGATCCCGTGCCCTGGTTCTGGTCGGACCAGTACGAGATGAAGCTGCAGATCACCGGCCTGATCGAAGGCGCGGACACAATGGTGCGCCGGGGCGATCCCGAAGAGGGCAAGTTCGCGCTTTTCCATCTCAAAGGCGGGCGCATCGTGGCTTGCGAGGCGGTCAACTCCGGCCCTGAATACATGGCCGCCCAGCGCATGATCGCCCAGGGCGCGACGCCGGATCCGGACCGTTTGCGGGATCCGGGAGTGGCGATGCGCGACTTCCTGTCCTAAATAGCGCCCGAAGGCGGGCCCCGGCCTGCACCCCATCGAATGAGAAGACGACTGACATGGCCAAGATCACTTATATCGAGCATGACGGCGCCAGCCACGAAGTGGATGTGCAGGACGGGCTGACCGTGATGGAAGGCGCGATCCGCAACATGGTGCCGGGCATCGACGCCGATTGCGGCGGAGCCTGCGCCTGTGCGACCTGCCATGTCTATGTGGATCCCGCCTGGGCAGACAAGACGGGCGAACGGTCCTCCATGGAAGAGTCCATGCTCGACTTCGCCAGCGATGTGGAAGACACCTCGCGCCTGTCCTGCCAGATCAAGGTCACGGCCGAACTGGACGGCCTTGTGGTGCGCTTGCCCGAAGAGCAGGGCTAGCTTGGCTTGACCGGGGGCGCGTCCCCCGACTACACACCCTGACACGCGACGGTTCTCCCGCGAGGGAGCGAAGAGGGAACACCGGTGCGACGCGCAAGCGTCTGGTCCGGGGCTGTACCCGCAACTGTGAGCGGCGAGCGAGGCGTCAACGGCCACTGGATCGTCAGATCTGGGAAGGCGGCGCACCGCAATGACCCGCAAGCCAGGAGACCTGCCGACGCGGTCGCTCGTTCACGGTGCGGGAACACACCATCTGAACGCGGAATGCTTCCGTTTGCAGCGACGTCCGGCGCGTCGAGCGTCGTCCCGATTGTGTCGGGGCGAAGCGCCGTTGCACTCGCTGCCGCCTGGACCGCTCGCGTCCCGGCGCTAACGGAGGCTTCAGATGAAAGCCCGGATTTCTCTCGCAGCGCTGGCCGCTGCCCTGTCCGCCGCGCCCGCCCTGGCGCAAGACGCAACCGAAACCACCGACGACACGATTGTCGTCACCGGTGTGCGCGCACCCAGCCTTCTAGAGCGCCTGCCGAGCACGCTGGACGTGATCGACCGCGCCGAGATTGATCTCAAGAACCAGAATACGCTGGTAGAGGCGCTGGCCGCGACGCCGGGGCTGGCCGTGGTCCAGTCCGGTCCCGCTGGCTCTACCGCCAGTGTCTTTGTGCGTGGCACGAACTCCAAACACGTGCTCGCCCTGTATGACGGCATCCGGATCAATGATCTGGCGGCCTCGAATGGGGCGTTCAATTTCGGCTCCGACCTTGTGGGCGATGCCGGCCGGATCGAGATCGTGCGCGGCCCGCTCTCATCGCTCTACGGGTCTGACGCTGTGGGCGGGGTGATCAACATCCTGCCGCGCCAGGCGCCGGAAAGCGGGTCTGAGGTTTATGGCGAAGCGTCTGTGGGCGATTTCAACACCTATCGCGCCCTTCTGGGCGGCGGGGTGCGCGAAGGGCGCTTCCATGTCGCCGCAACGGCGGAATACCAGGAAAGCGACGGCTATGACGTCACTCCTGACCGCATCTCCACGGCGACCGGGGATCCCGATCCGTCTCAATTCTCGGTGCTGTCCGCCAATGGCGGGTTTGCGCTGACCGAGGCTCTGAGCGTCGAAGCCCTGATCCGTCACCGCGAATCCGAAGTGGACTTCGACACCTTTTCGGGCGGTGCGTCCGGCTTTCAACGCGCAGACGATCCGGATCTGCGCAGCGAAGACAGCCATACGCTGTGGAGCCTCGGGCTCGTCTATGCCCGTCCGGCCGACCATTTCGAGAGCCGTCTGCGCGCGGGCCGCGTGGACATGGCGCTCGACAGCTTCAATGACGGTGCGCGAACCGACACGTATGACGGTGCGCGCGATTTCGTCCAGTGGTCCAATGTCTGGACGCCGGATCGCCTGACATCCCTGATCGATCCGGTCATCAGCTTTGGCGTCGAGTATCAGGACGAGACCGCCGAGACCGACACGGCGTTCAACGCGCCCCTGTCTGTCAGCGAGGATCTGTGGTCGGCCTATGCCGCAGTTCAGGCCGGCCTGACGGCGCGCTTTGACGTCACCGGCTCGATCCGTCTGGATGACTATGAAGCCTTTGGCGATCAGACCACCTGGAATCTGGGCGCGGTCTATCGCCTGGACGCGCTGAACACGCGCTTGCGCGCAAGCTATGGCACGTCCTTCAAGGCGCCGAGCCTGTCCGAACGCTATTCCAGTTCGGCCTTTGTCGCGGCGAACCCCGACCTGGAGCCGGAACAGGGCGAGACCTTTGAGATCGGTTTTGACAGCGCCGTGTCGCTCGCGGGGCGTGACAAGGCGCTGCGGTTCGGCGCGGTCTGGTATGACAGCGAGATCGAAGACCTCATCGAGTATGTCTATGACGGCGCATTGTTCATCGGCCAGAACCGCAATGTCGGCGAAGCGGACCTGCAGGGGTTTGAAATCTTCGCGGAATGGACCCCGGTCGATCAGGCGAGCCTGCGGGTGGATTACACCTATACCGATGCTGAAAACGCCACGACGGGCGCGCAATTGCTGCGTCGTCCCGAGGACAGTTTTGCCGTGACGGGGACATGGCGACCCACCGAGATCGCGTCGCTCAGCGCCACCTGGCGTTATGTGGGCGAGCGTCTGGACGCCACCTATGACGATGCCGGCTTCTATGCCAGCGGGGCGGGCCAGACCCCATCCTATGACACGGTGGACCTCACCGGGACGCTGGATGTCCACGACCGGCTCCAGCTTGTGCTGGGTGTTCGGAACCTGCTCGATGAGACCTATGAGCCGGTCGCCGGATTCGCAGGGGCGCCCCGCGCGGTGACCTTCGGCCTGCGGTTGCGTCCGTAATGGCCGGGGCGGCGCCCGGTTTTCTCGCCCTGATGCTGGGCGTCGCCATCGCGTCTGACGCGGCGGCGACCGAGCCGCATGTGGTCTCGCTCGACTATTGCGCCGATCAGTATGTGCTGGGACTGGCGGATCCCGATCACGTGCTTGCGGTGTCCGATCATGCCGATGATCGGCATTCCTATCTCAGAGCCCAGGCGCAGGGCGTGCCCCAGATCCGCGATGATGCGGAGGATGTGCTGGCGCTCGACCCCGATCTGATCGTGCGCGGCTATGACGCCGGCGGACGCGCCGCCGCCTATTTCGAGCGTCTGGGACTTGAGACCTTCGAGCTGGGCTACGCGTCGGACTTTGACGATGTGGAAGCCATGATCCGGCGCACGGCGGCGGCGCTGGGGCGGCCGGGGAGCGGGGAGGCCCGCATCTCCCATATGCGCACCCAGCTGGCGCGCGCGGCGGACGGGCCGCGTCTCAACGCGCTCTACATGACCCCGTCCGGATTCACGGCCGGGTCGGGCACCCTGATGGACGCCTTCATGACGGCTGCGGGCTTTGACAATGTCATCGCCAGCCAGGGCAAGAGCGGCTGGGTGACCTTGCCGCTGGAACAGCTTCACGCCCAGCAACCCGATGTCATTCTGGCGGCCTTCTTCGATGGCGAGACCGCACCGATCGACAGCTGGTCGGCCAGTCGCCACGCGGTGTTCCGGCGCATGATGGAGACCACGCCGGTGATCTATCTCGATGCGGCGGCCCTGTCGTGCGGCGCCTGGTTCATGGCTGATGAGGCACTGCGCGCGCGTCAGGAAGCGAACGCCCTGTTCGGTGCGATTGAAGGGGCCATGCCATGACCCGGCTGGGGGTGAATGCAGCGCTGCTGGCGGGCGGCGGTCTTGTGCTGATCCTGTCCGGAGTTCTGGGCAGTTCGGAACTGTCTCTGGCTCAGGCGTTCGGCGCCCTGGTCGGGGCGGGGGACGAGACTGCGCGCATCATCGTGTGGGAAATCCGTCTGCCGCGCGCCCTGGCGGCGCTGGGCGTGGGCGCGGCCTTGGGCGCGTCGGGCGCGCTGATGCAGGGGCTGTTGCGCAACCCGCTGGCCGAGCCGGGCGTTCTGGGCGTCTCAGCCTCCGCCTCGCTGGGCGCCATCATCGCGCTCTATTTCGGACTGGGCTTTCTGGGCGCGTTCACCGTGCCGGTGCTGGCGGTTCTGGGCGCGCTGGCCGCGACCGGTGTGCTCAGCTTTCTCGCCGCGGCGCGGATCAGCGCGGTGCAGCTGATCCTGGTGGGGGTCGGTCTGTCGAGTTTCGCCGGGGCGCTGGGCGCTTTGGCGATCAATCTGGCGCCCAATCGGTTCGCCTTGTCGGACATGGTCACCTGGATGCTGGGCTCGGTCACAAACCGGTCGCTCGATGATCTGGTGTTCGTTGCGCCTTTCTGGGTGGCGGGCGTGGTCCTCGCGGTCCTGACGGCGCCCGGCTTGCGGGCGCTCGCCCTGGGCGAAGAGACGGCCCAGTCGCTGGGCGTCAATCTGGGCCGCACGCGGACGGGCGTGATTGGCGCGGCGGCGCTGCTGACCGGGGCGGCCGTGGCGATTTCAGGGGTTATCGGCTTTGTCGGCATTGTCGCGCCGCATATCGTGCGGCCGTTTGTGCGTCATGATCCAGCAGACCTGGTCTGGCCCAGTGCGCTTCTGGGCGGCGGGCTGATTTCGCTCGCCGATCTGATATTGCGTCTGGCGCCGCTGGATCAGGAATTGCGCCTGGGGGTCATGGTGTCGATGATCGGCGCGCCGATCTTCATCCTGATCGCCGCGCGCAGCCGGGGGATGGGCCAATGACGCAGCGCTCCGTGATCCGGCTCCTGGCCGATCGCGTCTCGATCAGGCGCGACGGGCGCGACATTCTCAGCGATGTCTCCCTTGAGGTCCACAGCGGCGAGATGATCGCCCTGGTCGGCCCCAATGGCGCGGGCAAGTCCACCCTGATCCGGACCCTGCTGGGTCTGTTGGAGCCGGATGCGGGCGGCGTCATGCTGGATGGCGGACCGGTCAGCGTTCTGAGCGCCCGGGCCCGGGCCCGACAGATGGCGTACCTTCCGCAGGATCGCACAGTGGCCTGGTCGGTGACCGGCGCGGATCTGGCGGCGCTGGGACGCTTCGCCTGGGGCGGGGCGGCCTATGACCGGCTCGGCGCGACCGATCGGGACAAGGTGGATCAGGCGCTTGAACTGACAGGCGCCACGGCGCTGAAGAACCGACTGCTCCACACCCTGTCCGGCGGGGAACAGGCCCGTTTGCATCTGGCGCGGGCGCTGGCGTCGGATGCGTCCCTTCTCATGGCGGACGAGCCCATAGCCGCGCTCGACCCGCGTCACCAGCTCGAGGCGATGCAGGTGCTGCGCGCCCAGGCGGATCGCGGGGCCAGCGTGGTTTGCGCGCTTCATGATCTTGAACTGGCGGGGCGCTATGCCGATCGGGTTGCGGTCCTTGATCGCGGGCGCCTGATCGCGTGCGGTTCGCCGGACGCGGTGCTGGATGCTGAAACGCTCGCGCAGGTGTTCGGCGTGATGCGCCAGCCTTCGGGCGGGTTTGCACTGGCGGATCCGGGCCAGGCCTAGGCGGCTCCAATCAGACCAATGTCGGGCTGCACGCCCCGCCATCTGACTGACACCCTTTGAGTCATACGGGGAAAACCCCGATGAAAAAGGGAGGAGCATGATGGCTGACCAAGACCATCCCGCCGGAGACAAGCCGTCAAGCGGCGTGTCCGGCGACCATACGGTCCGAGAGGAGCGCTACAAGCGCTACTGGCGAGAGAACCTCAACCTGATGGGGGTTCTCTTGGTGATCTGGTTCACCGTGTCCTACGGGTTTGGAATTCTGTTCCGGGACATTCTCGACAATTTCTCTATCGGCGGCGCGCCGCTGGGGTTCTGGTTCGCGCAACAGGGCGCGATCTATGTCTTCGTCATCCTGATCTTCGTCTACTCCGCCATGATGAACCGCATCGAGCGCAAGTACGACGCTGAAGACGAAAACGCGTAGGGAGGGGACAATGGAATCGACCATTTTCGGTCTTGATACGACCTTGTTCTGGACCGCGTTCTTCGTCATCGGAACGTTCGGTCTTTATATCGGCATCGCCATCTGGGCGCGGGCCTCGACCACCGAGGACTTCTATGTGGCCGGTCACGACGTGCACCCGGTCTTCAACGGCATGGCCACTGCGGCGGACTGGATGAGCGCAGCCTCTTTCCTGTCCATGGCGGGGCTGATTGCGTTCATGGGCTATGACGGCTCGGTCTTCCTGATGGGCTGGACCGGCGGTTATGTGCTGCTGGCGCTTCTGCTGGCGCCCTATCTGCGCAAGTTCGGCAAGTTCACCGTGCCCGATTTTGTCGGCGACCGGTATTACAGCCAGGCGGCGCGGATCATGGCCGTGATCTGTGCGCTCTTCATTTCCTTCACCTATATCGCCGGGCAGATGCGCGGGACGGGCATCGCCTTCTCGAACTTCCTCGGCGTGCCGATCGAGGCTGGAGTCATCATCGGGGCGATCATCGTCCTGTTCTATGCCGGTCTGGGCGGGATGAAGGGCGTCACCTACACCCAGGTCGCCCAGTATTGCGTGCTGATCTTCGCCTTCACCGTTCCAGCGGTCTTCCTGAGCATCCAGATCACCGGCAATCCGCTGCCGCAGCTGGGCTTTATCGGCAATACCGCGGATGGCACGCCATTGTTGATGAGTCTCGACCGGACGCTGACCGATCTGGGTTTCACCTCCTACCTACAAGGTGAGAAGGCCATGATCGACGTGGTGGCGATCACCGCGGCGCTGATGGTGGGCACGGCGGGCCTGCCGCACGTGATCATCCGCTTCTTCACCGTGCCGCGGGCCTCTGACGCCCGTCGCTCGGCGGGCTGGGCGCTGATCTTCATCGCAGCGCTCTACACCACGGCGCCGGCTGTGGCGGTGTTCGCCCGGTCGAACTTCATCGATACGGTCAATGAAAGCGTCTATTCCGTCGATGTCGCCCGCCAGGAAGCGCGTGCGTCGGAGATGGGCGAGGATGCGACCCCGCAATGGTTCTACAACTGGGAGCGCACCGGTCTTCTGGGCTTCACCGACAAGAATGATGATGGCCGGATCCAGTATCGCGCCGACCCTGAAACCAATGAAGTGACCACGCTCGACCGGGACATCTTCGTGCTGGCCAATCCCGAGATCGGCGGCTTGCCGGGCTGGGTGATCGGTCTGGTGGTGGCGGGCGGCCTCGCCGCAGCGCTGTCCACGGCTGCGGGTCTGCTGATGGTGATCAGCTCGGCCGTGTCACACGACCTGTGTCGCAAGGTGCTGTTCCAGAACATGTCCGACACCCAGGAGCTGCTGGTGGCGCGTGTCGCTGCAGTGGGGGCCGTACTGGTGGCGATCTATGCGGGCATCAACCCGCCCGGTTTCGTCGCCGCCGTGGTGGCCTTCGCCTTCGGTCTGGGCGCGGCCAGCTTCTTCCCGGTGATCTTCCTGGGGATTTTCTGGAAGCGCATGAACAAGGAAGGCGCGATCGCCGGCATGGTCGTCGGTCTGTCGATCACCGCCGCGTACATCGTGCACTTCAAGATCGGCTTCAGCTCCATCGTGCTGGGCGTCGTCGCCCTGATCATCGGCATCGTCCTGTTGATCATGCACTTTGGTCTGAAAGGGGAAGGGGACACCCGCCCCATGCTGATCGGCTCCATCGTCTTCGGCCTGATCTTCCTGGGCGGTGCGTTCGGGGTGCTCCCCGACATTGCGCCGGGCACGGCGGACCAATGGTTCCTGGGCGTGTCGCCGGAAGGCTTCGGCTCGGTGGGCATGGTGATCAGCTTCATCACCGCGACCCTTGTGGCGCTGGCCACAAAGGCCCCGCCCGAGGAGATCCAGAACATGGTGGAGGACATTCGCATGCCTTCCTCCGTATCCCATGTCACCCACGGGAACGCGCCAGCCGAATAAGCGCGCTCTGAACCGGACGAACGGCGCGGGGGGGGCCGCCGCGCTTGTTTCGTGACTCTGGTCAGCAGGGGCGCAGTCCGGCTATCGTCAACCATGTCCGGAAAACCCATAAGAGCCGGACGGTCAGGGGAGGAGGCTTCGTGCCGCTCAGTCTCGCGCTCGGGGTTCTTGGCGCCTATGTGGCCTTGCTGTTTGCGCTCGCCGCCTGGGGGGATGCCCGTGCGGCGCGGTTCGACCGGTCATCGCGCCGTCGCGCCGTGCTCTACACCCTGGCGCTGGCGGTCTATTGCACCAGCTGGACGTTTTACGGCGCAGTGGGCGAGGCCGCGCGCGCGGGCTGGGATTATCTGCCGATCTATCTGGGCCCCGCCCTGGTCTTCGGTTTGGGGTTTCCCATCGTTCGCCGCCTTGTGGCTCTGGGGCGCGAGCATGACACCAGCTCGATCGCGGACTTCCTGTCCCTGCGCTATGGCAAATCCGCCGCCGTCGGCGCTCTGGCCACGCTGGCGCTGTTGCTGGCGCTCATTCCGTACATTGCGCTCCAGCTCAAGAGCGCCGCCGCTTCGCTCGACCTGTTGACCGGCGGTCCCCTGGGGCGCGGCTGGGGTTTGCCGGTGGCGATCAGCCTGGCCGCTTTCGCCATGGTGTTCGGCCAGCGTCATACCGACACCGCCGCCAGCCACCGCGGTCTCGTTCTGGCGGTGGGGTTTGAATCCATCATCAAGCTGCTGGCCATGCTGGCGGTGGGGTGGCTGGCGGTGGAGGTCTGGATTCACCAGCCTGAAGCGGCGCGCATGACGGCGCTGGCGCAATCGCCGCTGACCTTGCCGGGGGTGGATTTCCGGTTCCTGGTCCTGACCTTGCTGGGCGCCTTCGCGGCCCTGTGCCTGCCGCGGCAGTTTCACATGATGGTGGTCGAGGTCTCAAAGCCCAGTGACGCCCGGCTGTCGCGCTGGGGCTTTCCCGCCTATCTCGCGCTTGTGGCGATCCTGGTGCCGCCCATTGCCTGGGCCGGCTCGACCTTGCTCGACGGGTCCAATCCGGACGCCTATGTGCTCGCTCTGCCATTGGAACTCGATGCGCGCTGGCTGGCGGTGCTGGTGTTTCTGGGCGGCTTTTCCGCCGCCGCCGGCATGGTCACCATCACAGCGCTCGCCATGTCCACCATGCTGGTGAACAACCTTGTGGGGCCGCTCTTCCTGGCCGAGGCGCGACGCAGCGATCTCGCCAAGCGCTTCCTGATGTGGCGGCGCGCATCGGTGCTGGGGCTGGTAGGGCTCGCCTATCTGTTTCATCTGGGGCTGGACCGGTCGGCTGCGCTGGCGGGGATCGGCCTGGTCGCGTTCGCCGGCGTCGCCCAGCTCGCGCCCGCCTTGTTGTTCGGTCTGTACTGGCGCAAGGCCAATCGCGCCGGCGCCCTGGCGGGCATGGGCGCCGGGCTCGGGCTCTGGGTCGTGCTGATCCTGATCCCCAGCTATGCCGGCGCCGCCCCGCCGGCCCCCAGTGGCGTTGACCCGTTCGCATTCGCCGCAATCGCCTGTCTGAGCGCCAACATCATCACCTTCATCGGCGCCGTGGCCTTCTCGTCCACAGGGCTGGTGGATGAATTGCAGGCGGACGCGTTCACCGGCGCCCGGCCCCTGGAAACCGCGCCCGCCGCAGGCGCGCGGATTTCCGATCTTGAGACCGTGCTGATCCGGGTGCTGGGCGCGCCCCAGGCCGAGCGAGCGCTCGATGATCTGTCGCGCGCCGTGGCGCGACCCTTACGCTCGGGCGATGCGTTGACCGCTGCGGTCGCCGGACTGGCCGAAGCCCGGCTGGCGCGTGCGGTGGGCGCCGCATC
Organism: Oceanicaulis sp. MMSF_3324; assembly: GCF_030733545.1. Classification (GTDB taxonomy): domain Bacteria; phylum Pseudomonadota; class Alphaproteobacteria; order Caulobacterales; family Maricaulaceae; genus Oceanicaulis. The sequence goes on along the minus strand of NZ_JASHIU010000005.1, from coordinate 108,144 downwards.
TGCACGCATCCTGATGACTCGTGTCCTGCGCGGCGCCCGGGTCAGCCCGGGAGACGTGGTCAGACTGATCGATGAAACCGCCGAGCAATTGCGCAGCTCCGAAGACCGGCTGAAGGAAAGCGAACGCTCGATCCGGTTCTATACCGACAATCTGCCCGTTCTGCTCAGTTACGCAGATCGGGATTACCGATTGCGGTTCGCCAATCGCGGTTATCTCGAGTTTTTCGACATTGACCCTTCGGCAGTGGGCAAGCCGCTGGCCGAGTTCATGACCGAGGAGGAATACGCCCTGCGTCGACCGCATATGGAAGGCGCGCTCAATGGCGAGCGGCAGGTGTTTGACATCTCCCGCAGCAAGGGCGGCGGTCGCGCGCGATCCTGGCAGGTGGTCTACCAGCCGCGCCTGGAGGATGGCGAGGTCGTGGGATATTTCGGCGTCTATCAGGACAACACCGCCCGGCGCGAGGCAGAACAGGCGCTCAAGCGCGCCTATGACCTTCTGGAAACCCGGGTCGAGGAGCGCACGGCCGCCCTGAAGGCGGAAAGCGAGGCGCGCTTGCAGCTGGCCCAGGATCTTGAAGTCGCCCGGCGTGAAGCCGAAGCGGCGACCCAGTCCAAGACGCGCTTTCTGGCCGCCGCCAGCCATGACCTCTTGCAGCCCCTGTCGGCGGCGCGGCTGTATGCGGGCGCGCTGGAGGGGGCGCTGGGCGAGGGCGGGTCCAGCGAGAACCGCAATCTGGCGCACCAGATCGAACGCGCCATCGACCATGCCGACCGCTTGCTGAGGGCGCTTCTGGACATTTCGCGTCTGGATGCCGGCGGAGTGTCGCCTCGGCCCAGCGTTTTCGCCATTGATGAACTGGTCGAGGAGACCGCTGCCCAGTTCCAGGGACGCGCCAAGGCCAAGGGGCTGGAGCTGCGCGTGGTGAAAAGCCGGCTCGCCGCGTTCTCCGACCGCGGGTTGATGACCAGCGTGGTGCAGAACCTGATCGCCAACGCCGTGCGCTATACCCAGACCGGCAAGGTGCTGGTCGGAGTCCGGCGGTTCGGGGACCAGGTGCGCCTGCAGGTGATCGATACCGGGCCCGGGATCGAGGCGGAGCGTCAGTCCGCCATTTTCCGCGAGTTCAATCGCGGCGGCGCGGATCAGGGGGAAGAACAGGGTCTGGGTCTGGGCCTTGCGGTTGTGGACCGGATCTGCGCCTCGCTCGGACACAAGATCAGCCTGAAAAGCGCCTTGGGCGATGGTTCGATCTTCGAGGTGGTCCTGCCGCGGGCGGCTTCACGGGAGTCCACATCGGCCCAGCCCGCGCGTCGTCGGCCGGGTGATCTGCAGGGCCTGTCCGTGCTGTGCGTGGATGATGATCCGGAGGTGCTCAAGGCGCTCAGCACATTGCTGGAGCGCTGGGGCTGTGATGTGCGCGGCGGATCGGACATGATCACTGCCCGCCAGGCCTTCCCCGAGACGGGGCCCGATCTTGTCATTCTTGATTTCCAGCTGGAAAACTACGTGACGGGGCCAGAGGTCTACGACGCCCTGTGCGAGGAATGGGGGCGGCGTCCGCCGGGCCTGTTGGTCACCGCCGAGCGCAGTGGCGCGGTCGAGGAGGACGCCCTGAAGTCGGGTCTGGAGCTGGTGCGAAAACCGGCTTCGCCCGCAGTACTGCGCGCCAGCCTCAGCTCGCTCAAACGCCGGGTGGAGACGTTCTAGACCGACTGCTCGGCCGGGGGCTCCACATTCAGCGCCTGGGCCACCAGGACCGCCTGGGTGCGGTTGATCACATCGAGCTTTCTGAAAATCGCGGTCACATGGGCTTTCACCGTGGCTTCGGAAATGCCCATGTCGTAGGCGATCTGCTTGTTCAGGCGACCTGCCGCGAGCCCGTGCAGCACGCGCATTTGCGCGGGCGTCAGCTGGGCGATGCGCGCGGCGGCCTCGGCGGCCTCCTGCGCTTGCGGATCGCCGCTCTCATCGGGCGCCCAGACATCGCCGTTCAGGACCGCGGTGAGCGCTTCGACCAGCTGGCTCATGCTGGCGGTTTTGGGGATGAAGCCTGACGCGCCGAATTCCAGAGCGCGCGCGGCGACGCCGGGCGACTGACTGGCCGAGATCACGACAACGGGCGCGCTGGGGTGGGTCTTTCGCAGTTCGGCAAGGCCGATGAAGCCCGAACTGTCCGCCATGTGAAGGTCGAGACAGACCAGATCAGTGCGTCCGTCGTCCAGCGCCTTGAGGGTTTCCGCCAGCGTGCTGGTCTCGACCAGCGCGCGTCCCGGCGCCGCCTTGCTGACTGCTGTGCTTAGCGCGCCGCGAAACAGGGGGTGGTCATCGGCCAGAATGACCCGGCCTTGCGTGCTCTGTGCCGTCACACACGTCTCCTAAACTGGATCCGAACTCTAAAGCACGCCGGGGCGCGCCGTCGTCTCGTCAAAAAGTAGCACACGTCAAACGCTAACTTTCGACGAACGTCCCATACCGCTGTGCGCAGTGCATAACGATACTTCCATAATAAAGCCGAAAAATCGGCACGGGCCACATGGCTATCCTTGGGAGGGACAACCTAATGACTACGCTTGGTATTCGAAGTGTACTCGCCGCAACCGCATCTGCGCTGGTCCTGACAGCGGCCTCGGACGCACAGGATGTGGCGGCGCTGGAAGAACGACTCGCCGCGCTGGAAGCCATGGTGGCAGACCTGCGCGGAGAGCTCGAGGATGCGCGCGCACAGGCTGATGCGGCCACGGATCGTGTCATCGAGATTGAACAACGCACCGCGTCCGCACCCGCAGCGCCCGCCGCACTGGCATCGTCCGAACGCGGATTCAGCATGGGCGCCACCCAGGTCACCTATGGTGGATTCGTCGATCTGGACGCCCATGTCACCGATCTCAGTGACGGCGATATCGGTGCGACCTCCATTGCGCGGGACTTCTACATTTCCGGCGCCACGCCGGTGGGCGGCGCGGGCGATGGGGAGACCGATCTCGATTTCACCGCGAAGGCGAGCCGGTTCTTCTTCGCGACCTCGACCGAATCCGATATCGGCACAGTCACCGGCCGGATCGAGTTCGACTTCCTGGGCTCGCCTGGCGGCAATGAACGGGTGTCCAACTCGTACAATCCGCGCCTGCGCGTGGCCTGGGCCCAGATCGGCAATTGGCGCGTGGGTCAGGACTGGTCCACCTTCACCAACACTGCGGTCATTCCCGAAAGCGCCAGCTTCCTGGTCGGCTCGGACGGCATGCTGTTCGGACGTCAGGCGCAGATTCGCTACACCAATGGCGGCTTCCAGTTCGCGCTCGAGAACCCGGACACCACGGTGACGCCCTTTGGCGGCGGGGGCCGGATCGATGGCGGCGACGGCGCATTCCCCGATGTGGTGGCGCGCTACAACTGGAGCGGCGATTACGGCGCCATGACGGTGTCCGCGCTGGGCCGCAACCTGTCCTATGAAGACGGGGCCGTGGACGGCAACGCCTTTGGCTGGGGCGTGAACTGGTCCGGACGGCTCAATCTGGGCGAGGGCTCCGATCTGCGCTTCTCGCTGACCGGCGGCGAAGGGATTGGCCGCTATATCGGCCTGAACGCCGTCAATGGCGCAGTGGTGACCGCTTCGGGCGATCTTGAAGCGATCCCGGTCTATGGCGGGCTCGTGGCCTGGCGTCAGGCGCTGGGCGAAGGCCGCCGGGTGTCCATCGGTTATTCCATGCTGGAAGCGGATAATGACATCACGCTGACCGGGACGGGCGTCACCAAGAGCACCTGGTCCGCCTTTGGGGCCTATTTCTTCCCGGTGGGACCGGTCACCGTCGGGGCCGAACTCCTGTTCGGCGAGCGCGAGCTGGAAAACGGGCAGAGCGGCACGATCACCCGCGCCACCCTGTCCACGAAATATCCGTTCTGACGAGATCCGGGCTTCGCCGCCCTGGGCGGCGGGGCCTGCGTCAGACCCGAGACTCCCCTGCGCTGGCGCCAGACATCAACCAGCGCGTCTGTTGCGGCCGGCACGCCCTCATGCCGGCCGCATTTTTATCGGCTACTGGAGCGCGCGTCGGCTCTCGCAATCATGGAACACCAGATCGAGACGGCGATGGAGTTGCTCGCGGGCGAATTCCGGGCTCCAGGTATGGATGACGCACCGGCGCAGAACGCCGAGATAGAGGTCCAGAAGACTCTCGGTGAGCAGATGCGGGCAGTCATGAAGTCCGCCCTCGGTCTCCGTCGCGGCGCCGCTCAATAATTCCCGCACCGGGGACCAGGCGTCTTCCAGGCTGAGATGCAGGGTTTTGAAGTCTGATTCATTGGTGAGCCAGTTATGGCCGATGGCGGCGCGAAACAGTTCCAGATCCTCCATGTGACGCGCCAGGTGAAGGTCCAGAAGCGCCTTGATGGCGCTTGCCAGATCCCCGTTCTGCTGCGCCGCGAGAGAGGCGGTCTCGTCCCGCAGACGCTCAAAGTCGTCCGCCATTACTTCACACAATAGGGCGATCTTGGTGGGCGCAGCGTTCAGAACCGTGCCCGGAGAGACATCCGCCGCGCGCGCAATGTCGACAATCTTGGCCCGATCATACCCTTGCGCATGAAACTCCTCCCGAGCCGCCCGCAGCACAGCGGCGCGTGTCGCCGCCTTGCGTTGGGCGCGTTTTGTCGTTGGCAGGTCCATTTAATCGCCTGTCTTTTTGTTTTATTCGCATTGATGTTCGCCACCGGACGGCGGCGCTACATTAAAGCCTGTTAATGTGACTGCGCCAAGCCAAGGTGTGCGCGATCATTTAACGCGGAGAGATTGCAGACCCACGCGGGGCGGCGCACCACTGGATTGTCATGAGCGAACGCTTTGATCTTGTCATCATCGGAGCCGGGCTGTCCGGCCTGGCGTTGGCCGCCGCCATGGCGCAAGCCGGACGCCGCATGCGCACGCTGGTGCTGGAACCGCGCCAGATCCGCCCCAATCCGCGCCAATGGGTGCTTCGTCCGTTCGAGGTCAGCCGATTGGGCGCGTTCGAGGTTGAAAGCCTGAACGGCGCGGTGCTGCAAAGGTCGCTGGATCAGCTGGTCCTGGCCCGGGTTCCGGCGCAAAACGTTCAGGACGCCGCCCTGGACCGAATCGCTTCCCAGCCGCGCATGGCGCTGGAGACCGATGTTCGCATCGACCGGATCAAGCGGTCGCGCGCCCGTGTGATTGTCGACACCAGCCTGGGCAGCGTGCGCGCCAGCTGGCTGGTCGATACCCGCCCGCCCGAAGATGTGGGCATGCCCGCCGGACGGGGGGTGCAGATGTCTCATCTGGTGTCGGCGCCCCTGGAAGGCGGGCGGATCGAACGGCTCAGGCTGAAGCTCGCCAGCGCCAGCGCCCCGGTGATCGACCAATGGATCTTGAGCCGGGACCATGCCGTGCAGGAGCAGGCCCGGTTCACCCTTGCGCCGCCCGAAGGGCTGCCCGAACCGCTGAACACGGATCGGCTCCTGGACTGGGGCGTGCCTGAAGAGGCCTTGCGTCACGCCAACGGCGTCTGGCCGCTTGCCTATCGCGCGCACAAGCGGGGCGGCGGGCGCGTGATCCTGGCGCCGGCGGATGCTTATGGATTGCGGTTTGCGCCCGGAATGGCCGCGCTGCGCCTGCATCGCTGGGCGCATGCCCAGGCGCGTCGGCTCGCCTATGGGCTCAGCCTGTATGCGCCGCCGCCGCCGCCCAGCTCGGCGCGCCTGTCGGCCGCCCGGATCGAGGCGATGATCGCGCGCAGCCCGCGCCAGGCGGCTCAGGGGCTGCATGCCCTGCTCTATGACGCGCCGGCGGATGGTGTCATGCGCACGCTCTCCGGCGCGGCAAGCTGGAGCGACGTCATGCGCGCTTGGCGCTCAGGCTCATGGTAGGTCGCAGCCTGTCAGGGTGGTCTCGCCAAGGGGCGTCGTTAGGATAATGCCATGAGTGATTCCGCCAACACCGCTGATCTCGACGCGCCGCCCGAAACCGGACCGCGCCTCGTGCTCGTCACGACCCCGATCGGGAATATGGGCGACATGACGGCGCGCGCCTGGGCGGTATTGCGTGAGGCGGACGCCATTGCGTGTGAAGATACCCGCGTCACCCGCCGCCTGCTCGAACAGGGCGGGATCACAGACAAGCGGCTGATCGCCTGCCATGACCATAACGAGCAGGCCAGCGCGGGCGGCATCGTCAAGCTGATCAAGGACGGGGCGACCGTCGCGCTGGTCAGCGATGCGGGCACGCCCGCCATTTCCGATCCGGGCTATCGCGTGGTTCAGGCCGTGGTGGAGGCCGGGCTGGAAGTCAGCGCCGCGCCGGGCGCGTCCTCGGTGATCATGGCCCTGTCGATTTCGGGCCTGCCGACAGATCGCTTCACCTTTATCGGGTTCCCGCCGCGCAAGTCCGGCAAGCGCAAGGCGTTGTTTGAGACCTATGCGATGTTGCCAGCGAGCCTCATCCTGATGGAAAGCCCGCAACGCCTGGCGGAAACGCTGGCGGATGCGCGGGCGGTGCTGGGCGATCGCCGGGCGGCGCTGACGCTGGAGCTGACCAAGCGCTTTGAACGGGTCTGGCGCGGAACCCTGTCCGACCTCGAAGCGCGCCTGTCCGATCCGCCCAAGGGTGAGGCCGTGCTTGTCATCGAGGGGGCCGAAGAGGTCCGCGAGAAAAAGAACAAGTACGCCGCGTTTTCCAAGGCGCCGAGCCGGGATTAGGCTTTCATTAGGATTTGCAGCACGCCGGGGCGTTTGGCTGCAGCATTCGTGATGGCGCGACCTGCGGGCTTTGCCTCGACGCGCCTATCGGCTTGGCTATAGGCTGCGCGCAGAGTTCACCAAGGAGTATCGTCATGAACCGTCCACTGTTCACTGGCGCTCTGGGGTTTGCTGCGGCGGTCGCGCTTGGCGCGCAGACCCAGGCGCAAGAGCCCCTGACGCTGGAAGACCTCTTCGAAATCCGCCAGGTTTCGGGCGTCGACATCTCGCCGGATGGCGAGCAGGTCGCCTTTACCCTCTCCGTGCCGCGCAATGTGATCGAGGGCGAGGATGACGGCACGCCCAAGACCGAGCTTTATGTGGCCTCCGGTCCGGATGCGGCGCGTCTTTACGTTAGCGGTGAGAGCTATATCGCCGGCGCGGACTGGTCCCCGGACGGTGACGCGATCACCTTCCTGACCCATCGCGACGGGGACACGGGCTCAGCGCTGTACGAGATTCCCGTGGATGGCGGCCAGGCGCAGCGGATTTTCGCCCATGACGCCTCGATCCAGTCCTATGTGATCGCGCCGGATGGCGAGACGGTGTTCTTCATCGCCCGCGAAGAAGCGGACTCGACCCGCGAAGCGCTGCGCGATCGCGGTTTCGTTGCCAATGTCTATGAGGAGAATGACATTTTCTCCCATGTCTGGCGCGCGGATCTGTCCGACCCTTCCGCTGACCCGGTGAAGTTCGACCTGCCCGGTCATGCCTCTTCTCTGGCGCTGAGTGAAGATGGCGCCCGTCTCGCCGTGGCGCTGGCGCCGACCACGCTGGTCGATGACTCCCTGATGGAGCGCCAGTGGCATGTGGTGAACGCGGCGGATGGCGCGGTCGTCTCCACGATCGATACCGAGGGCAAGATCGGCATGGCCGCCTTCTCGCCCGACGGTTCGCGTCTGGCGTTCATCGCCGCCGCGGACCGCGCCGACCCCACCGCCGGCACTCTGCATGTGGCGGATGCCGAGAGTGGCGAGTTCCGCGCCATTGCGCGGGATGCCGAACAGCATGTGGGTCAGCTGGCCTGGGTGGATGGCAATTCCATCCTGACCGTGGCCAGCGTCGGCACCGGCACGGCGGTTGTCGAGTATAACGTCAATGGTCGTGAAGAGCGCCGCACCCCGACCGAGGCGGGCGTGATCTCGGCGATGGATTATGACCGGGATGATCGCGTGCTCGCGACCACGATCCACGCCGCCACCCATCCGCGTGAACTGTTTGTGGGCGACCGTCGCTCCCTGCGCCAATGGACCGACCACAATCCGCAGCTTGAGGATATCGCCTGGGGCGAACAGCGGGTCTTCGAATACGAAGCGCGCGATGGCGAGCGCATCGAAGGCGTTCTGGTGACGCCGCAGGGCGACGCGCCCGAGGGCGGCTGGCCGATGATCATGACCGTGCATGGCGGTCCTGAAGCCCATGACAGCAATGGCTGGGTGAACGGCTATTCCAATCTGGGCCATATCGGCGCGGGCCAGGGCTTTGCGGTGTTCTACCCCAACTATCGCGGCTCAACGGGGCGCGGCGAGCGCTTCGCCAAGCTTGATCATCTGGATGCGCCGGGTGAAGAGTTCTGGGATCTGGTGGACGGCATTGGCGCCCTGTCCGAAGCGGGCATCGTCGATGCGGATCGCGTCGGCATTACGGGCGGCTCCTATGGCGGTTTCGCCTCATCCTGGGGCGCGACCATCGCCAGCGAGCACTTCGCCGCCGCCGCGCCGTTCGTGGCGCTGACCGATCTGATCAGCTTTTACGGCACCACGGAAATCCCGATCGAAATGGTGGATGTGCACTTCATGCAGCCGCCCTGGGAAGACTGGATGAACTATCTCGAGCACAGCCCGACCTATCACGCGCCGGGCTCGACCACGCCGACGCTGATCCTGCATGGCGAAGCGGATACGCGCGTGGACACCAGCCAGTCCTTCATCCTGTATCGCATCATGAAGCAGACCTCGGACGCGCCGGTGCGGCTCGTCACCTATCCGGGCGAAGGCCATGGCAATCGTCGCGCCGCCGCCCAGTATGACTATGGTCTGCGCGTGCAGCGCTGGATGACCCACTATCTGATGGGCGAAGGCGGTGAGCCGCCGGCGCCGGAACTGGACCTGCCCGAACGGCTCGGTCTGGAAGACGCGGAATAAGCGTGCTGGAAAGGGAGGCGGAAACGCCTCCCTTTTTTGTGGCGTGAGCGGCGGGTCGAGGCGTCTGTGCAATCTGTACTATCGCCCCCTCGCCATTGCAGCATTCCGTCGCTAACGTGCCGCTTAACGCATTAAGTGACGTGAACGGGAGGAAAATCATGTCCGAGAAAGACCTGTCGCTGGAAGGCCGTGTGGTTCTCGTCGCCGGCGCGAGCCGCGGCATTGGCGAAGCCGCCGCCAAGCGCATGGCGCGCAATGGCGCGATGGTGATCTGCTCCAGCCGCAAGATCGCCGATTGCGAACGCGTGGCCGAAGAGATCAAGGGCGAGGGCGGCAAGGCCCGCGCCATGGTGCTGCACCTGGGCGAGGGCGAACATCGCGAAGCGGCCATGGCGAGCATCAAGGAAACCGAAGGCCGTCTGGACGTGCTGGTGAACAATGGCGCGACCAGCCCTTACTTTGGCGAAGCCAAGGACACGCCCGAGGATGCCTGGGACAAGACGTTCGAAGTGAACGTCAAGGGGCCGTTCTTCCTGTCCAACCTGGCCATCAACACCTTCATGAAGGACCAGGGCGGCGGCTCCATCGTCAATGTCGCCTCGATCAACGGCATCCGTCCGGGCTATTTCCAGGGCGCGTATTCCATCTCCAAGGCGGCGGTGATCTCGCTGACCCAGGTGCTGGCCCAGGAATGCGGTCATCTGGGCGTGCGCGTGAACGCGCTGTGCCCGGGGCTGACCGAGACCAAGCTGGCTTCGGCGCTGACCTCCGATCCCAAGCTTGAAGACATGATGAACCGCAACTTCTCCATCAAGCGCGTCGGCCAGCCTGAAGACATGGCCGCAGCGATCCACTTCCTCGCCAGCGACGCATCAAGCTATATGACGGGTCAGGAATTTGTTGTGGATGGCGGCATCACCCAGCGTGGTCCGCTTTAAGAGGTGGGAATTTCATGCTGACGCGCGAGGCCTGCGAGGCGCTGGACCGGAACGATCCGCTGAAAGACAAACGCGAGCTGTTCGCGTTGCCCGAAGGCGAGATTTATCTCGACGGCAATTCGCTCGGCGTGCCGCCCAAGGCGGCGCTCGCGCGTCTGCGTGAGGCCTCTGAAACCGAATGGGCGAAAGGGCTGATCCGCTCATGGAATGATGCGGGGTGGATGGATCTGCCGCTCAGCCTGGGCGGCAAGCTGGCCCGCCTGATGGGCGTCGACCCGCACGAAGTGATCGCGGTCGACACCGTCACCATCAACCTGTTCAAGCTCGCCACGGCGCTTCTTGATCGCGATGGCGGCGGGATCGCCGCCGAAGCGGGCGAGTTCCCCACCGACAACCATGTCATGGAGGGCATTGCCCGGATCACCGGCGCGCCCATGCACCGCGTCGCGCCGAATACGCGTCCGTCGGACCTGCCTGACGGCGTCACCGTCCTGATCAAATCCGCCGTGCACTACAAATCTGCCCAGATTGCGGACTTTGAGGGCTATGAGCGCGAAGCGAAGGCGCGCGGGCTCAACATCATCTGGGATCTCAGCCATGCCACCGGGCTTGTGGATCTCAAGCTCAAGGCCTGGGGCGCACGCTATGCCGTGGGATGCGGCTATAAATTCCTGTCGGGCGGGCCGGGCGCGCCGGCGTTTCTGTACTGCGCGGACGACCAGATCAAAACGCTCGAGCATCCGGTGTCGGGCTGGCTGGGCCACAAGCGCCCCTTCGGATTTGAAGACGCATACGAGCCCGACGACACCATTGTGCGCTGGCGCACCAGCTCACCCTCCATACTCGCCCTGTCCGCGCTTGATGGGGCCGTGAGCGCCTATGACGGCGTGGATATGGCGCTGGTGGAAAAGAAGGCGGGCGCGCTCGGCGACATCCTGCTGGAGAAGGCTGAAGCGCTGGGTCTCGAGCATGCCTGTCCGGGGCGGGGCGAGCACCGGGGCGGCCATGTGGTGCTGCGCCATGAGCAAGGCTACGCTATTGTCCAGGCGCTGATTGCGCGCGGCATCACCGGTGATTTCAGGGCGCCGGACCTGATGCGGTTCGGCTTCAACCCGCTCTACAATTCCTATGTCGAGGTGTTTGATGCGGCGCAGGCGCTGGCCGATGTCATCAATACGCGCGCCTGGGATGCGCCGGAGTTTCTGGCCCGCAAGGCGGTGACCTGAAGCGGCTTGCCCGTTTCGCGCTTCTCCCGCAGTGTAAAAGAAAAACACATCAGGGGAGGGCGCGATGCTGCGCTGGATACTGGGCGGTCTGGCCGCCCTTGCGATCATTCTGGGGCTGGCGGCGTATGGACCGGGGGCGCTGGATGCGCAGACATTCAACCCCACACCGCCCGACCCTGCGCTGATGGCGCTTTATGAGACCGTGCAGCAACCAGCACGTCGTGAAATCCCGGACCTGCATGGCGCAGAAGACCTGGAGCCGGGGCCTGATGGCCGCCTCTACGCCAGTCTCGCCGATGGCCGCATCATGGTGCGCGAGGCGTCCGGCGGCTGGTCGGAGTTCACCAGCACGGGCGGACGTCCATTGGGATTGGCGTTCGGCCCGGAGGGCGCCCTGTTCGTCGCCGATGCGCTCAAGGGGCTGTTGCGGCTGGATGAAAGCGGTGTCTTTGAAACCTGGCTCGCCGATGAGAGCGAGGGCGGGCCCCTGGTCTTTACCGATGATCTGACCGTGCTGGGGGATGGCAGCGTCATCCTGACCGACGCCTCGCGCCGCTATGGCTATGGCGAATACATGACCTCGCTTCTGGAAGGCGAGCAAACCGGAGTGATCTACAAGGTCACCGGGCCGGACGCCTATGAGGTGCTGGCTGAGGGCTTCGGCTTCATCAACGGCGTCGATCATGACCCGGCCACGGGCCGTGTCTATGTCAACGAGACCTGGGCGGGGCGGGTGATCGCGCTCGATCCGGAGACGGGCGACTATGTCGTCCTGATCGATGGCTTGCCGGGCTATCCGGACAATCTCGAATTTGATGCGGAGACGGGGCTCGTCTGGATCGCGTTGCCGTCGCAGCGTTCGCCGCAGATCGAGGGGCTTCATCCCAATCCGTTCCTCAAGCGCCTGGCCTGGCGCTGGATCCAGATCGCAGGCCTGCCGCCCTTTCCGCCGCGACCCGTGATGGGCATGGCGGTCAACGCCGAGGGCGAACCGATGCGGGCGCTCTACGGCCCCGATGACGCGCCCTTCGGGGTCACCACGGTGACGCCCTGGCAGGGCATGATCTGGGTGGCCGGGCTGGAGCGCGATGGCGTGGACGCCTACGCCATGCCCGAGTCTGCGCAATGACGAAAACCGTCCTGATTACGGGCGGGTCGAGCGGAATTGGTCTCGCCCTGTCCGAACGCATGCTCGAGCGCGGCTATCGCCTGTTCTGGGTGTCGCTGGACGAGGCGGAAATCGAGGCGTCGAAGGCCGGGCTTTTGCGCCGGTTTCCGGAGGCCCGGATCGAAGGGCGCGCGCTCGATCTGGGCGAGAGCCATTCGGTCGCCCGTATCGTGCAATGGGTTCAGGGCGAAGGCGGGGCGGATATCCTGGTGAACAATGCCGGGTTCGGCGTTTATGGTCCGTCCGCGCGCAACAGCGTCGACGCCGAACAGGCCATGATCGATGTGAACGCCAAGGCCCTGCACGCCCTGACCCGCGCTTTCGTGCCCGTTATGGAGGCGGCCGGCGGCGGCGCCATCATCAATGTGGCCTCCAATTCAGCCTTCGTCCCCACCCCCGGCCTCGCGGTCTATGCAGCGACCAAGGCGTTTGTGCGCCATTACTCGAATGCCCTGTCGCAGGAATTGGCGCGGGCCGGCAGCCCGGTGCGGATCATGACCGTCTGCCCCTCTGCAGTAGCGGATACGCCGTTCAAGCAGCGCGCGCAGATGGATGCCGTACGGACCTTTCAAAGCTTCACGGCGACCACGGCCGGCGAAGTCGCGGATGATATTCTCAAGGGTTATGATCGGGGTGCTGCGGAGGTCATCACCGGCGCGGCCATGCGCCGGGCGATGTGGTTGATGCGATTCGCGCCTGCGCCTGTCGTGCGTTGGCTAACGCGTCGGGAAACAGGACAGGTCGGCTAACGCTTCCTATTCGGGCTTGCGCTTGGCCAGCCGCTCTTTGGAGCCTTCATGGATCACGCGCAATTCGTTGAGCGTGGTCTCGATCTCGGCCTTCTTTTCTTCCAGCCGATCGATTTCCTTGGCTGTCATGTCGATGACGAACTGGAGCTGGCGCACGCGGCCTTCGCCTTCCTGGCCATAGAGCTCTAGGAAGGTCTTGATATCGCTGAGCTTGGTGCCGATAGTCTTGGCGCGCAGGATCAGTTTCAGGCGCGTCTTGTCTGCCTCGGTGTAGACCCTTTGGCCGCCGACGCGCTGGGGCTTTAACAGCCCCTTGTCTTCGTAAAACCGGATTGTCCGCGTCGTGATGCCGAACGCATCCGCCAGTTCGGCGATGCCATAGAGGGCGCTTTGGGTCTGGGTGTCGGGCGCGTGGGTCATGAGCGTGTCCTTGTTCACCCCTTCATACGCTGATGCGTTTCCGCAAACAAGATGCGCTTGACGTATACGTTAAGCCCTGCGAAGCTCCTCTCATACCGGCGGACAAAGACCGGACCAGTCAGGGAGGAGACGGGCGCACGATGAGCGATAACGCCGCACACGCCCGCTATGACAGCGTGTTTCGCGATGACCTGTTCAAGGGACAGGTCATCCTTGTCACCGGTGGCGGCTCGGGCATTGGCCGCTGCATCGCCCATGAGCTGACCGCTCTGGGCGCTCACGCCATTCTGGCGGGACGCAAGCAGGACAAGCTCGACGCTGTTGCGGAAGAGATCGGCAGCGATGGCGGTTCGTGTGAAACCGCGAGCTTTGACATTCGCGATGAAGAGGCGGTCAGCGCGGCGATCGCCGCCATGGTTGAGCGTCACGGACGCATCCATGGCCTTGTGAACAATGCCGGCGGACAATTCCCCGCCAATGCCGAGGACATCTCCAAGAAGGGTTGGGATGCGGTCATCGCCACCAACCTGACCGGCGGATTCCTGGTCAGCCGCGAGGTCTTCAAGGCGTCCATGGCCGAACATGGCGGCGCCATCGTCAACATCACCGCCGACATGCATCATGGCATGCCGGGCATGGCCCATTCGGGCGCAGCCCGGGCGGGGATGGAAAATCTGACCAAGACCCTCGCCTTTGAATGGGCGCCCAAGGGCGTGCGCGTGAACGCCGTCGCGCCGGGCTGGATCGCCAGCTCGGGAATGGATACCTATGGCGGCGCTTTCCGCGCCATCATCCCCATGCTCAAGCAGAACCTGCCCGCCCAGCGTATGGGGTCCGAAGCTGAAGTGTCGGCGGCGGTGACCTATCTGCTGTCGCCGGGCGCGGCCTTCATAACCGGAGTCCAGCTTCAGGTGGATGGCGGCGCGCCTCTGGGCGAGCGACACTTCCCGCTCACCCCGCATGAGAATTCGGAGGTCTTCAACGGCTTCCACCGTGCGGTTGATCCTGCCGTCTTGCGCGGCGAGGGAGCGGAGACATGAGCGTCCTGCCCAATCGCCTCAATCCGGGATCGGACGAGTTCAAGGCGGCCCAGGCCGCCATGAATGAAAAGCTCGTCAGCGTGCGCAGCGCTGAAGAGCAGGTGCGCAAAAATTCCGCCGCCAAGAAGGCCCGCTTTGAAGAGCGTGGCCAGCTGCTGCCGCGCGAACGCGTGGCGCGCCTGGTGGATCGGGATGCGCCCTTCCTCGAGATCGCGCCTCTGGCCGGTCTGAAAATGCATGATGATGACGGCGAACGCGGCGCGTCTGGCGGCGGCGCGGTGGTCGGCATCGGCGTGGTGGCGGGCAAGCGCTGCGTGATCGCGGCCTCTGACAGCGCTATCAAGGGCGGCACGGTCGCGCCCATGGGGTTGAAGAAATCCCTGCGCGCCCAGGAAATCGCGCTCGAGAACAAGCTGCCCATGATCCATCTGGTGGAATCGGGCGGCGCGAACCTTCTGTATCAGGCGGAAATCTTTGTGGATGGCGGGCGCAGCTTCGCCAATCAGGCGCGTCTGAGCGCGGCGGGCATTCCCCAGATCGCGGTGGTGCACGGCAGCTCGACGGCGGGCGGCGCCTATCTGCCGGGGATGAGCGACTATGTCGTGCTGGTACGCGAGAAGTCGAAAATCTTCCTCGCCGGACCGCCGCTCGTCAAAGCCGCCATTGGTGAAGACGCCGATGATGAGAGCCTCGGCGGCGCGGACCTGCATGGCGAGGTGACCGGACTTGGCGAATATGTCGCCGAGGATGACGCCCAGGCGCTCGCTTATGCGCGCGAGATCATGGACAAGCTCAACTGGTCCGCAGCGCGTTCGCCCGTCGCGGGGGATGCGCCGCTTTATGACGCGGAAGAGCTGATGGGCGTGGTGCCCGCGGATGATCGCACGCCCTATGACGTCAAGGATGTGATTGCGCGCGTCGTCGACGGCTCGGACTTTCTGGAGTTCAAGGCGCGCTATGGCGCGGAGACCGTGTGCGGCCATGCGCGTATCGGCAACCAGATCGTCGGCATCATCGGCAATAACGGCCCGATCCAGCCTGAGGGCTCGACCAAGGCGGGCCAGTTCATCCAGCTATGCGACCAGTCGGGCACGCCGATCGTCTTCCTGCAGAACACCACCGGCTACATGGTGGGCTCGGCGGCGGAGCGCGCCGGCGCGGTCAAGCATGGCTCGAAAATGATCCAGGCCGTGGCCAATGCGCGCGTGCCCAAGATCACCATTGTTCTGGGCGGCAGCTTTGGCGCGGGCAATTACGGCATGTGCGGGCGCGGGTTTGATCCGCGGTTCATCTTCGCCTGGCCCACCGCCCGCACCGCCGTGATGGGTGGGGCGCAGGCCGCCAAGGTCATGGAGATCGTCACCCGCGGCAAGAATGCGCGCGCCGGCGTCGAGACCGACGAAGAGGCGCTCGCACAAATGACCGCCATGATCACCCAGAGTCTCGATGAGCAAAGCCAGGCGCTGTTTGCGACGGCGCGGCTCTGGGATGACGGAATTATCGACCCGCGCGACACCCGCGCGGTGCTGATCGAATGCCTGAACACCTGTGCTGAAGCGGACGACCGCCAGCTCAACCCCAACACCTTCGGAGTCGCGCGGTTCTAAAGACGTGGCCCGGTCCGGGAGGAGACGAGAATGCAGTTCACCGAGACCCACGAACAGCTTCGCGACACGGTCGCCAAGTTCGTCGCCAACGACATCAATCCGTATGTGGATGAATGGGAGGCGGCCGATCAGTTCCCCTCTCATGAAGTCTTCAAGAAGATGGGGGATCTGGGCCTTCTGGGCCTGCGCTATCCCGAGGAATATGGCGGCGCAGGTCTGGACATGACCTATTCGCTCGTTCTCGCCGAAGAGCTGGGGATGATCGATTGCGGCGGCGTGCCCATGGCCATCGGTGTGCAGACCGATATGTGCACCCCGGCGCTGGCGCGCTTTGGCTCGGATGAGTTGCGCAAGCAATTCCTCGCCCCGGCGATCGCCGGCGACATGGTGGGCTGTCTCGGGGTGTCCGAGCCGGGCGGCGGGTCGGATGTGGCGGCGGTGAAGACCACCGCCAAATCCGATGGCGATGATTACATCATCAACGGGACGAAGATGTGGATCACCAACGGCCTGAAGGCGGACTGGTGCTGCCTGTTGGCGAACACGTCCGAGGGCAAGCCCCATGAAAGCAAGTCGCTGATCATGGTGCCGATGGATCTTCCGGGCATCGAGAAGCAGAAGATCCACAAGATCGGCATGCACTCGTCTGACACCGCCCAGCTCTTCTTTGATGATGTGCGCGTGCCCAAGCGCTATCGCATTGGGGATGAAGGCGCGGGTTTCATCTATCAGATGCTCCAGTTCCAGGAAGAGCGCATCTATGGCGCCGCGTCCTCTCTGAAGAATCTCGACAAGCAGATCGACCTGACCATCGAGTACACGCGCGACCGTCAGGCTTTCGGTCAGTCCCTGCTGGACAACCAGACCATCCATTTCCGCTTGGCCGAGCTTCGCACAGAGGTCGAGCTGCTGCGTTCGCTGGTTTATCGCTGCGTGGATGATTTCGTTGAGGGCAAGGACATCACCAAGCTGGCATCGATGGCCAAGCTCAAATGCGGCCGTCTGGCGCGTGAAGTGTCCGATAGCTGCCTGCAGTTCTGGGGCGGCATGGGCTATACGGCGGACAATCTTGTCAGCCGCTCCTTCCGCGATGGTCGCCTGATCTCCATTGGCGGCGGCGCGGACGAGATCATGCTCGGCATCATCGCCAAGCTTGAAGGCACGCTGCCCAAGCGTCGCAAGTCTGAAGGCAACAAATAATCATGTCCGCTCCGCAGACCCTTCTGGTCGAGCGCCGCGCGCGGGTTCTGCATGTCACGCTGAACCGGCCCGAGCTGCGTAACGCCATGTCGCTTGAAATGGTGGACGAGCTGATCGCGGCGCTGGCTGACGCGGAACAGGCGGGTGATCGCGCCATTGTCTTGCGCGGGGCAGGCGGACATTTCTGCTCGGGCGGTGACATCAAGGATATGGGCGCGGCCCAGGGCCAACCCGTCACTGATGACCATGACCCGATTGCGGCGGTGAACGCCCGCTTTGGCGAATTGTGCGTGGCCTATGCCAATACGGGCCTGCCAGTGGTGGCGGTGGTTGAGGGCGCGGTCATGGGCGGCGGTTTCGGTCTCGCCTGTGTGGCCGACGTGGTGCTGGGGGCCGATACGGCGGTGTTCCGCCTGCCGGAAACCGGGCTGGGGATTGTGCCCGCCCAGATCGCGCCGTTTCTGGTTGAGCGGTTGGGTTATTCCCAGGCGCGGCGTCTGGCTGTGACGGGCGGCAAGCTCGACGCGGGCAAGGCGCTCGGGGTGGGGCTCATTCATGCCCTGCATCCAACTGAAGATCTTGATGCGGCTCTGGAAGCCGAGCTCGCCCAGATCCGCAAGGGCGCACCGAATGCCATCGCCGCCACCAAGGCGCTGATGCGCCGGGCGCGGCTCGAGCCGCCCGCGAGCCTGGTCGCGGATGCGGCCATGGCCTTTGCAAAAGCGGCGCGGTCAGACGAGGGGGCGGAAGGGATGACGGCGTTTCTGGAAAAGCGTTCTGCCCGCTGGGCCGAGGAGAGCTGAGCATGAGCGCGAAACCGTTTTCCAGCGTTCTGGTCGCCAATCGGGGCGAGATTGCGGTCCGTGTGCTCAACGAAGCGCGCGATTCAGGTCGAACCGCCATTGCGGTCTATTCCGAAGCCGACGCCAACGCCCTGCATGTGCGTCAGGCGGATCTGTCGGTCTGCATAGGCCCGGCCTTGGCGAGCGAGAGCTATCTCAACATTGAAGCCGTGCTGGACGCCGCGCAGAAAACCGGCGCCGAGGCGATCCATCCCGGATATGGCTTCCTGTCCGAAAACGCCGCCTTCGCGCGCGCAGTGACCAAGGCCGGGCTTGTGTGGATCGGCCCGCCGCCCGACGCCATCGAGGCGATGGGAGACAAGGCGCGGGCCAAGGATCTGATGATCAAGGCCGGGGTGCCGACCCTGCCGGGCTGGCAGGGGGGTGATCAGACTGACGCCAATCTCAAGAGCCAGGCCGACACGATCGGCTATCCGCTGCTGATCAAGGCGGTGGCGGGCGGCGGCGGTCGCGGCATGCGTATTGTGCGCGAAGCGTCAGCATTTGAAGAGGCGCTCAGCTCGGCCCGCCGTGAAGCGAAATCGGCCTTTGGCGATGATGCGGTCCTGATCGAGAAGTTCGTCGAGCGTGGCCATCATGTGGAGATCCAGGTCTTCGCCGACGCTCAAGGCAACGCCATTCATCTGGGCGAGCGCGATTGCTCGGCCCAGCGGCGTCGACAGAAGGTGATCGAGGAAGCACCGTCTCCGGCGGTGACCCCCGAACTGCGCGAGGCAATGGGCGCGGCCGCTGTCGCGGCGGCGAAGGCTGTGGGCTATGTGGGCGCGGGCACGGTGGAATTCCTGCTTGATGAGAGCGGGGCGTACTACTTCCTCGAAATGAATACCCGGCTCCAGGTCGAGCATCCGGTGACCGAGGAGGTGACCGGGACCAATCTTGTGCAATGGCAATTCGAGATCGCATCCGGCGCGCCTTTGCCGTTGAGCCAGTCTGATGTGTCGATTGAGGGCTGGGCCATCGAGGCGCGGCTCTATGCCGAGGATCCGTTCAACGGGTTCGCCCCGCAGTCAGGCTTGATCCTGGCCTATGACGGGGAGGTTTCGAACGCCGGAGGGCGTGTGGATGCAGGTGTCGAGACGGGCGACCGGATCGGGACCGATTATGATGCGATGGTGTCCAAGGTGATCGGTACGGGCGCGAACCGGGACGAGGCCATCGCCTCGCTGCGCGCCGCCCTGAAAAACGATCCGCTTCTGGGCGTGACGACCAATCGCGATTTCCTGCTGGCGTTGCTGGACGGTGAGCCTTTCCGCAAGGGCGAGATCTGCACGGCCGACCTTGATCTGTGGGCTGAAGACGCCTCCGGCCCGTTTGCAAAGCCCGACCCTGATCATGAGGCGGTCGCGCTGGCCGCGGCCCTTCTGGGGGCGACGCCTCAGGGCGTGATCCGCTCGGGATCGGTGAGCCGCTTCGACCTGCCGCTTATCGTCAATGGCGAGGCCTTGTCGGTTCGGGTCGAGCAGACCGGTCCGAACGCTGTGTCCGTGGCTGTGGGGGAGGATCAGGCGCCGTTTCAGGTTCAGCTTCTTGATGAGGATGCGCCGGGCGAGATCGCTTTCCGCCTGAATGGCGTGGATCAACGCGCCCATGTGGCGCGCAGCCAGGATGGCGCGCTTCACATCGCGCTCTGTGACCAGATCAGCGTCATCGCCGAGGCCTCGCCCTGGGGCGCGGACGCCGCGTCTGATCCCTCCAAGATTACCGCGCCCGTGTCCGGCGCCGTGGTGGCGGTCAACGTCAAACCCGGCGACCGGGTGAAGGCGGGCGATGTGCTGATCGTCATGGAAGCGATGAAAATGGAAATGCGCCTGAGCGCCGCGGCTGATGGCGAAATCGCCTCGGTCAACGCGCGAGCGGGCGCGCAGGCCGCGAACGGCGCGGTTCTGATCGAACTGACACTCAATTCGCAGGAGCAGAGTGATGGATAAGGCCGTTCTGACGTGCGCGCTCAATGGCGTGCTGACCAATCCCAAGACCCATCCGGTCCCGGTCACCCCTGAACAGATGGCCGCGAGCGCGAAAGAGGCGTTCGACGCCGGCGCCAGCGTCATGCACGTCCATTACCGGATGCAGGACGAGGATCACGGCCATTTCCCGAGCTGGGACCCGGACGTGGCCGCCAGCCTGATTGATGCGATCCGCGACGCCTGTCCGGGCGTCATCATCAACTCCACTACGGGCGTTGTGGGGCCTGACGTGTCCGGCCCGGCGGCGTGCGTGAAGCGGGTGAAGCCTGAAATCGCGGCCTGCAACGCCGGCTCGCTCAACTATCTCAAGCTCAAGCGCGACGGCAGCTGGGCCTGGCCGCCCATGATGTTCGACAACCCCGTCGAGAAGGTTCAGGCCATGCTCGACGCCATGGCCGAAGTGGGCGCACATCCCGAATTCGAGTGCTTTGATGTGGGCATCGTGCGCTGTGTGAACATGTATATCGAGAACGGCATGGCGCCGTCCGCGCATTATAATTTCGTGATGGGCGTCGCCTCGGGCATGCCGGTGGACGCGGCGCTCCTGAAACTCTTGCTGGGCTATAAGCGCGAGGGCGATCCCTGGCAGACGACCCTGATCGGGCGTCAGGAAATCTGGCCGGTTCATCAGGC
The DNA here is from genome assembly GCF_030733545.1 of Oceanicaulis sp. MMSF_3324. Classification (GTDB taxonomy): domain Bacteria; phylum Pseudomonadota; class Alphaproteobacteria; order Caulobacterales; family Maricaulaceae; genus Oceanicaulis. The sequence continues at coordinate 87,447 of NZ_JASHIU010000005.1, read as the reverse complement.
CACCGCCGATTTAGGCGGTATGCTTCGCACCGGACTTGAGGATACCTTCTATCTGCCTGATGGCGAACGCGCCACGGGCAACGGAGCCTTGATCGAGGCTCTGGCGAACTGCGCCCGCAATGCCGGGCGGGAGATCGCGTCGCCGCAGGAGGCGCGCGAGATCATGGGCCTGAACGCGGCGGAGACCGCGCATGCCTGACATGTATTATAGGGAGGAGACGCATGGAGGCGCGCGCGAGTGATTTGCCCCGCATAGGGGCGGAGAACTGGTATCCGTCCACCCCGGCCCGTTTGCTGGAGAAGGCTGAGACCCGAGGTTCGGACCCGGCTTATGCCGTCAGGCTGGGCGAGGGCTGGGCCTATACGAGCTGGGCGGAATACGCCGAGCAGGTCCAGACCGCCGCCCGCGCGCTCATCGCGCTGGGGCTCGGTGAAGACGAGGCGGTCGCCATTCTGGGCTATAACCGGCCTGAATGGACCATCATGGCCATTGCGGCGATGATGGCAGGCGGTCGACCGGCCGGCGTTTACTGGACCAGTGCGCCGCCCGAAGTCGCCTATATCCTGCAACACTCCAAGGCGCCGGTCCTGCTGGTGGAAACCAGCGAGCATGTCGAGCAGGCGCTGGAGCTGAAGGCGGAGTGTCCCGAACTCGAGCACATCATCGTCATGGAAGGCGGGGCGGGCGACCATCCCGACGTGCTCAGCTGGGCGCAATTCATGGCCCTGGGCGTCGAGGATCATCGCGACGCGGTCAGCGAACGGCTCAAGGCGATCAACGAGACCCGGATCGGATCGCTGATCTACACCTCCGGCACCACAGGCCCGCCCAAGGCGGTCATGCTCAGCCATGGCAATATTTCCTGGAGCGCGGCCAAGCTCAGCGAAATGTTCAAGGCCCAGCCCGGCGACCGCACGCTGTCCTATCTGCCGATCGCCCATGTGGCCGAGCAGCAGTCGAGCGTGCACAACCATGTCATGAGCGGCGCGATCATGCATTTCGCCCAATCCATGGAAACGCTCGCGGATGATCTTCAGGCCTGCCGCCCGAACGTGTTTTTCGGCGTGCCGCGGGTCTGGGAGAAAATGTCCGAAACCATTCGCGGTCGGCTGGCGGAAGCGACCGAGATCAAGGCCAAGCTCGCGAACTGGGCCATGGGCGTGAACCGCAAATGGCACGAAGCGAAACTCAACGGACGCGCGCCGAACCCGCTCCTGTCCTTGCAAAAGCCCATCGCCAACGCGCTGGTGATCAAGAAGGTGCAGGCGGCGCTGGGGCTGGATGATTCCAGACTGTTGATCTCGGGCGCGGCGCCGATCAGCCCTGAAGTGCTGTGGTTCTTTACCGGTCTCGATCTTCTGATCTGCGAAGGCTATGGCCAGTCCGAAACCAGCGCCCCGACCGCCTTTAGCATGCCCGGCATGATGCGGATCGGTTCGGTCGGCAAGATGATCGACGGCATGGAAGCGCGCGTGTCCGAAGAAGGCGAGCTGCAGGTTCGTGGCCCGAATGTCTTCGTCGGCTACATGAACAATAACGAGGCCACCGAAAATACCTTCACCCGCGATGGCTGGATGAAAACCGGTGATGTGGTGCGGATCGACGAGGACGGCTTCGTCTTCATCACCGGCCGGATCAAGGACATCATCATCACATCCGGCGGCAAGAACATCACGCCCGCCAATCTCGAGACCGATCTGATGAACGCACCCCTGGTCGAGCATGCGGTGGTGGTCGGCGACGCCCGACCGTATCTCAGCGCGCTGCTCACGCTGAGCGAGGATGCGTTGTCCGAGTTCGCCCGCAAGCATGGCCTCAGCGTCGACGAGGCGCGCCAGAGCCAGCAGGTGCATGATGAGCTGCAGGCGGCCGTGGATGGCGTGAACAAGCGCTATGCGCGGGTGGAGAATATCCGCAAGTTCCGGGTCCTGGATGCACCGCTGAGCGTCGAGACCGGCGAGCTGACCCCTACCTTGAAAGTGCGGCGTAATGTGGTGACTGCGCGCAATCAGGCGGTGGTGGACGCGATGTACGCTGAAGGCCATGACGAGGAGTGATCTGCCGCCCCGTACGGATGTTCTGATCATCGGGGCCGGCATGTCCGGCCTCGCCATGGGGCGGCAGCTCAAGCGCGCCGGTCATGAGAACCTGGTCATCGCCGAGCGTGCGGACGGGCCGGGCGGGGTGTGGCGCGCCAACGCCTATCCTGGCGCGGCCTGCGACGTGCCCAGCCATCTGTATTCGTATTCGTTCTTTCCCAATCCCGACTGGAGTCGGAAGTTCGCGCCGCAAGGCGAGATCAAGGCCTATTTCGAACGCGCCAGCGTCAAGTTCGGCCTTGACCCGCATATCCATTACGGCCGGTCTGTCCGCGAACTGATCTACGATTCGGATGTGGGGCTCTGGAAAGTCCGGTTTGAGGATGGCGCCCAGCTTGAAGCCCGGGTGGTGATCAGCGCCGTCGGCCAGTTGTCAGAGCCTTTCTCGCCCAGTTTTGAAGGGCAGGAGGCTTTCAAGGGCCGTATAGTCCATACCGGGGAATGGACGCCCGACATCGATATGACCGGCAAGCGTGTCGTGATGATCGGCAGCGCAGCCAGCGCGATCCAGGTCCTGCCCCATGCGGCGAAGGCCGCATCTGAGCTGACCGTGTTCCAGCGCACGCCCAACTGGGTCATTCCCAAGCCGGACCGGGCCTTCACCCCGGTGGAGAAATGGCTGTTTCGGCACATGCCCGGCTATCACTGGCTCTACCGCATGGGAAGTTTTGCATTGCATGAATCGCGCTGGCCAGCCTTCCGGTCTGGCGGGTTGGCCGCGGCCTATACCCGTCACCGACTGAGCCGGCGCATCCGGGCCGAGGTCCAGGATCCGGCGCTTCTGGAAAAGGTTCTGCCCGATTATGCGCCGGGCTGTAAGCGCATCCTGTTGTCGAACGACTTTTTCTCCACCCTCGGGCAATCGCATGTGGAGTTGGTCACGGACGGGGTTCGGCGCTTTACGGCGGACGGCGTCATGACCGGGCAGGGTGAAGAGATCAAGGCCGACCTTGTCATTCTCGCCACAGGCTTCAAGGCCAGCGAATTCCTGCCCAGCCTGGATGTCATCGGGCGGGATGGACAAAGCCTGACCGCGGTGTGGGGCGAGAGCCCGACCGCATACAAGGGCGTGGCGATGACCGGCTTTCCGAACCTGTTCACGCTCTACGGGCCCAACACCAATCTCGGGCACAACTCGATCATCTTCATGATCGAGCGCCAGACCGAGTTCATCCGTCGACAGATCGTCCGTCTGTTCCGCGAGAACGCCAGAAGCATGGAGGTTCGGCCTGAAGCGCAGGCCGCCTATAACGCGGATCTGCAAAACCGGCTCGAGGGCACGGTCTGGGCGGGCGATTGCCCGTCCTGGTACAAGAGCCCGGACGGGATCATCGTCAACAACTGGTCCGGCCCCGCCAGCCGATATGCCTGGGCCGTCTCGGGGCAGGACCGTGACGCCTTCGCCCTGGAGCGCGCCTAGTCCGCGGACAGGATCGGTTCGGCCCAGTCCGTCAGACGCTCGAGCGCCTGATCGGCTTCCGGTAGGAGCGGAGCGAAAAGCGGGAAGTCGTGCCAGAGCGCTTTCCAGATTTCGCACTGGACCGGCACCCCGGCCTGTTCGAGCTTCTGGGCGAATCGGATGGAGTCATCGAGCAGGATTTCATCATCCCCGGTCTGGATGAACATGGGCGGCAGACCGGTCAGGTCTGCGAACAGGGGTGAGGCTTCCGGCGTCTCTGCGGGGGTATTCTCCAGATAGAGTTGAGCCCCCACCGACAGCCATTCCGGCTTGAGCATGGGGTCGACTTTGGCGCGAGTCTTTGTGCTGTTGCCGCTGACGGTGAGATCCGTCAAGGGGGAGATCAGATATGCGCCCTGGGGCAGCGGACGGCCCTGTTCGCGCTGGCGCAACAGGCTGGCCAGCGTCAGCCCGCCGCCTGCACTGTCGCCTGCGATCAGCACAGGGCCGTCGCTATGGCCCATGGCCCAGTTCAGGGCCGCAGTTCCATCTTCCACCGCGCAGGGGAAGACATGCTCGGGCGCCAGGCGATAATCGATGGAGACCGCATTGATGCGCAGCGCCTTGGCGAGGCGCGTGACAATCGGGCGATGGCTTTTGGCCGATCCCAGGCAATACCCGCCGCCATGCAAAAAGAGCAACAGGCCCGGACGGCGCTCGTCCGGCGTGAAGGTCAGGGCCGAAAGGCCGGAGATTTCGGTCTTCTGGATGCGGACATCATCAGGGGTCGGCAGGCGGTCTGCGCCCGCATCCATGCGCTTACGCGCAATTTGACGGGAATTTTCCGGAGACATCACCTTTTTGCCGGCCGTGCGCGCCATATGCCGAGCGAGCAATCGGCGAAGGCTCAGAGCGCCCTGCTTGGGAATGGTTTCAATCACGCGCGTCTCCCTGATCGTCTGGATCGCCCAGACTTTCCGGTTTTCAGCGCACTGACAAGCACTTCGTGGGAATGTGCGTATAACTCGATCAGGTGAAACACTGATTTTTAAGGCCAAATCTCCACGCTCGACGGGTAGTAGCGGGAGAGACCGGCATGCCCATCGACCAGGCGGTCATTGCGGCCCACGAAGCGTTCATTGCGGGCCGCAATGGCGGGTGTCGTGCCTTCTTCAGATTCCAGGACCTGACCGGCGCCAACCTGATGAAGCGCAAGCTCGACAGCATCGAGTTCATCGGATGCGATCTCAAGGAGTCGAACTTTGCCCTGGCCTCCCTGCTGACCGCCTCGTTTTACTGCTCCAGTCTGAAGGGCGCGGATCTGAGAGGCGCTGTGTTGTCGCGCGCCGATTTGCGCGGCGCGATCTTGCGCGGCGCAGACCTGTACCGCGCCAATCTTGATGGCGCCGATTTCCGCAAGGCTGTTCTGTTCAAGGATGAGCGCGACGCCGAATTCAAGCAAACCGATTGGGTTCAGGACAATGATTCAGACTCGCTGGGCGGTATCGTGGATTTCCGTGATTGTTCCCTGCGTGGCGCGCGGCTGAGTTCGGCCAAGCTCAAGGGCGCCGACTTTTCAGGCGCCATGATGGAGGGCGCGCAGCTCAATCAGGCGGATCTGCGTGATGCGAACTTCGCCGGCGCGGTTCTGACCGGTGTGGATCTGCAGGGCACGCGTCTGGATGGCGCCCGCCTGGACAATGTCGTGCGTGATCCCAACCCGGCTGCGAAGGAACGCGCGGCGGCGTTGCTGGAACAGGTCGAGCGTAGCGATCTTTACACGCGTTCACGCGGCGAGCAGGGCGAGCGCGCCGTGTTTGAAGGCGAGGATCTGCGGGTGCTGGGCCGCGGCTGTCGGGAGAAGGGTCTGATCGGCGCCAATATGCGCGGCGTTTGCGCTGTGGGAATGGATTTCTCCGGCGCGTCTCTGCTGGGCGCGAATTTCACCGGTGCGGACCTGCGGGGCGCGAACTTCACCGGCGCGAACCTGCAGGGGGTGACGTTCCGCGACTGCAAGCTCAATCATGCGGTCTTCCAGAATGCAGACTTGCGCTCTTTCACGGGGACCACGGGCCGGGTGTTCCACCCCTCCTTTGAAGGGGCGTCCCTGCACGCCGCCCGGTTTGAGGGGTCGCGACTGGATCGTGAATTGCTGGATGCGGCCATAGGGCCGGTTCAGGCCCATGAAGCCGCCACAACGGATCTGACGTCGGCACAGGCCTCCTAGCCTTGCTGGCGCGCCACCCGCTCGGCCCAGTCAGCGAAGTCTGACTGGGCGGTTTCAAAGCCGAGATCATTGAGCGTTTCATGCCGCCCCTGCGGGTCTCGGCGCATGGTCACATCCGAAAAGCGCGCATTATACAGTCGGGAGGCGAGCACCTTGGCCGCCTGGCCCTTGTCGGTGGCGGGATCATCTCCGCCCGCCGCCAGGTGAATGGCGAGATCAGAGCGCACATTGCGCAGGCGGGTCTCGTCCTCGCCCAGTTCCGTGCCGTCAATCAGGTCGCGCCACATCGCGATCGAGGCGGGCCAGCCGCAATCGGGATCGTTGACATAGGCGTCCACCTCCTCGGGGAGGCGCGACAGCCAGTCAAAATCGGTGCGATGGCCCTTGATAGCCTTGCCCCAGGCCTTGAAGGTCAGGGCTTCGATCCAGGTCGATCCCTGGTGTGATTTCTTGAACAGGCTCTCGATGTTGAGCACTGCGCGCATCAGGCCCGCGCGGCCGCCCAGGGCCAGATTGGAATTCCAGATCGTGAGGCCCGACAAATCGCCCTTGCGTTCCATGGCGTGGTTCATCGCCACGACGCCGCCCATGGAATGGCCGAAGACGATATGGGGCAGACCGGGAAAGCGCTGTTTGAGATGGTCTTCGACCGCCAAAGCATCCTCGACGACCTTGCTCCAGCCTTTGGGGGCGCCGAAGACCCCGCGAGGCGCATCCTCGGCGGTGGTTTCTCCATGGCCGCGATGGTCATGCGCAGCCACATGAAAGCCGCGGCTGGCGAGATAGGCGGCGAAGCGGGCGTAGCGCGCGGAATGTTCGGCGAGACCATGATGGATCTGGACCACGCCCAATGGCTGGCCGTCCGCCTCTTGCACGTGCAGGCGCAGGCTGGCGCCGGTGGGGCTTTCAAAAGTTTCCGCAACAAACGCCATCGGGGCATTCTCCATCGGGTCAGAACCGCTTAGCTTGTCGACACCATAGACCGACCGGAGCGTTTCACCATGTCTCGTCCTGCACTCCTTGCGCTTGATCAAGGCACCACCTCGTCGCGCGCTCTGGTGTTTGACGAGGCGGGACGGGTCATCGCCTCCGCCCAGGAAGAGTTCGCCCAGGGCTATCCCCAACCGGGCTGGGTCGAGCACGATCCCGAGGTTATCTGGGCGACCGTGCTGTCCACCGCCCGCAAGGCGATGCGCGCGGCCGAAGAACAGGATTGGCGGATCGAGGCGATCGGGGTGACCAATCAGCGCGAGACGACGCTTGTCTGGGACCGGGCGACCGGCCAGCCCATTCATAACGCCATTGTCTGGCAGGACCGGCGCACGGCCAAAACCTGCACGGCGTTGAAGGCCGATGGCGCGGAGGCGCTGGTTCGGGACCGGGCCGGACTGGTGCTCGACCCGTATTTTTCCGCTTCAAAGCTCGCCTATATCCTCGATACCGTGCCGGGCGCGCGCGACAAGGCGCAAGCGGGCAAGCTCGCCTTCGGCACCGTGGACAGCTTCCTGATCTGGCGGCTGACCGGCGGGCGAGCTCACGTCACCGACGCCACCAATGCCAGCCGAACCAGCCTGTATGCGCTGGACGCTGCAGACTGGGATGAGGAGCTGCTGGGCCTGTTCAACGTACCGCGCAGCGTCCTGCCTGACATCGTCGACAGCGCGGGGCGTTATGGCGACACCGACCCGTCGGTTCTGGGTCGCGCCATCCCGATTTGCGGCGCAGCAGGCGACCAGCAGGCGGCGGCGCTGGGCCAGGCCTGTCTCAATCCAGGCGAGGTGAAGTCCACCTATGGCACGGGCGCGTTTCTTCTGGTGAATACGGGCGATCAGCCGGTGAAATCGGAAAATCGGCTTCTGGCCACCACGGCCTGGCGTTTGAACGGCCAGTCCGCCTTCGCGCTGGAAGGCTCGATCCTGTCGGCTGGCGCGACCGTGCAATGGCTGCGCGACGGGCTCGGGATGATCGCGCGCTCATCGGAAATCGAGGCGCTGGCGCAAAGCGCGGATCCCGAATGCGGGGTCTATCTGGTGCCGGCCTTTTCCGGCCTTGGCGCGCCGCACTGGGATCCGGATGCGCGCGGTCTGATCTGCGGGCTCAGCCGCGGCTGCGGCCGGGCGGAGATCGCGCGCGCGGCGCTCGATTCCACCGTCTACCAAACCCAGGACCTTCTGACCGCCGTCGCCAATGACGGCGTGGAAGTGCGTACCCTGAAAGTGGATGGCGGCATGGCGGTCAATGACGCCCTGATGCAGCGCTTGGCCGATATCTGCGCAGTCGAGACGGTGCGCCCTGTGAACGCCGAGGCGACGGCCTGGGGCGCGGCCTTCCTGGCGGGGCTGGGGATCGGGATGTTCTCTGACCTGTCTGAAGCGTCGACCCTGTGGCAGGCCGAGCGCGCCTTCGCGCCCCAGCTGGAAGATGCCGCGCGCCAGCGCCAGATGGCGGGCTGGCATGACGCGGTGCGTCGGACGCTGAGCTGAACCCCTGCGACCGGTCGCCGCTGCGGCGAGTGGTCAACTGCTGCCCTTTGGCAAGCCGGGCTAAGCGGGTCCTCCTTGCAGAGGAATGGAGCCCGTCATGGCGTCCCGGATCACCAATTTGCTCAGCTATGGCCAGCAGCGCAGCCCGCGTTACACCAGCTATCCCACCGCGCCGCACTTTCATGAGGGCGTGAATGGAACGGTGTATGGCGATTGGCTGGATACGCTGGATCGCGGCAAGCCGGTCTCGCTCTATCTTCATGTGCCCTATTGCAAATCCCTGTGCTGGTACTGCGGCTGCAACACCCGCGCGACCACGCAGGACGGGCCGATCGAGGCCTATCTGAAGGTGCTTCTGAAAGAGCTGGCGCTGGTCGCGGACCGCTTGCCGGGCCGCATGACCGTCTCCCATCTGGCGCTGGGCGGGGGCACGCCGGCGATCCTGAGCCCTGAGCAGATGGACCGGCTGATGGCGGCGATCTATGAGCGGTTCGACTTCGTCGAGGACGCTGAACTCGCCATTGAGATCGATCCGCGCCATTTCACCAAGGATGATGCATTCGCCCTGGCGCGCAATGGGTTCACCCGCGCCTCGACGGGCGTGCAAAGCTTTGACCCGGCCGTGCAGCGCGCCATCAACCGCGTCCAGCCCTATGAGCTGGTGGAGGCGTCCTTCAATCGCTTGCGCGAAGCGGGCGTGATGAAGATCAATGCCGACCTTCTGTACGGCCTGCCGCTTCAGACCGCTGACAGCGCCCGCGCCAGCGCGGAAGCGGCGGCCGCGCTCGATCCTGATCGCCTGGCGGTTTTCGGATATGCGCACGTGCCGCACATGAAGTCGCATCAGCGTCTGATCCGGGACGAGGACCTGCCCGGCGCCAAGGCGCGTCTGAAACAGGCGGACGCCATGGAGCGAGCGCTGATCGATTGCGGTTATGCGCTCATTGGCATTGATCACTATGCCCGTCCCGACGACCCCATGGCCCGGGCGCTGGAAACCGGCACGCTGCGGCGGAACTTCCAGGGCTACACCACGGACAAGGCGGATACGCTGATCGCGCTAGGGGCTTCGGCCATTGGTCGGGCGCCGCAAGGGTATGTTCAGAACCGGTCGGACGTGCGCGCCTGGATGCAGGATGTGGAGGCTGGACGCCTGCCCATCGCCAAGGGCGTAGCGGTGAGCCGAGAAGACGCCATGCGCGCCGCCATCATCGAGCAGGTGATGACCTATCTGCGCGTGGATCCTGAAGCGATCGCCGCCCTGTATGACAGGCCGGCGCCGCAAGCGGATCTGGATGATCTGGTGCGGTCCGGCGTCGTCGCGGTGGAAAGCGGCGTGATCACGGTCAACCCCGCCTATCGTCCGCTGGCGCGATTGGTGGCGGCGGCGTTTGACGGCTATCTCGCCACGGGCGCGGCGCGGCATTCGGTGTCGGTCTAAGGGTTTGATGCGCTGCGGCGCAGCGGGCTTTGTGGACAGGCGCGAAGCGAGGATTTAAACGTCGATGAGCGTAATGTTCTTACGCTCGTCCCAACCTCTCTTTTTTGTCAAAGAAGCCTAAACACCATGTCGCAGGACAACTTCCCGGTAGAGACGCGCCGTCACTCCGCCGCCCACCTGATGGCGGCGGCGATCAAGGACCTCTGGCCGAACGCCAAATTTGGCGTGGGTCCGGCGACAGCCACAGGCTTTTACTATGACATCCAGCTCGAAGAGCCGCTGACGGTCGAGGATCTGCCCAAGATCGAGAAGCGCATGAAAGAGCTGCGCAAGAAGAAGAAAAAGTTCTACTGCGAAGCCCATGGCATCGATGAGGCCATCGATTACATGGCCAAGGAAGGCCAGGACTTCAAAGTCGAGCTCCTGAAGCTGCTGCGCGACAAGGGCTCGACCGCCATCGCCAAGGAGACGGGTGATGAATCCGTCGCGGGCGAAGGGCTTGATGAGATCACCTTCTATCGCACCGGCGATTTTGTCGATCTGTGCCGCGGCCCCCATGTGGACCATTCAGGCCAGGTGGGCGAGTTCAAGCTGCGCTCCATCGCGGGCGCCTATTGGCGCGGCGATGCGAAGAACGCCCAGCTTCAGCGCATTCATGCGCTCGCCTATGAAACCAAGGAAGAGCTGCAGGCCGAAGTCACCCGGCTGGAAGAGCAGGCCAAGCGCGATCACCGCAAGATCGGCAAGGAGCTGGGCCTGTTCACCCTGGTCGAGGAAGTCGGCGCAGGCCTGCCCATGTGGCTGCCGGCGGGCAATGTGATCCGTGACGAGCTCGAGAAGCTCGCCCGCATCACCGAGCACCGCGCGGGCTATCGCCGGGTCTCGACCCCGCACATCACCAAGGGCGATCTGTATCACCGCTCCGGTCACCTGCCGTACTATGCCGAAGACATGTACGCGCCGATCATGATCGACGAGCAGGAATACTATCTGCGGCCCATGAACTGTCCGCACCACCACATGATCTATGCGCACGACCAATGGTCCTATCGCGATCTGCCGGTGCGTCTGTCCGAGTACGGACAGGTTTATCGCTACGAGGCCTCGGGCGGTCTATCGGGCCTGATGCGGGTGCGCGGTTTCTGCCAGAACGACGCCCATATCTATTGCCGTCCCGACCAGGCGAAGGACGAGTTCCTGGCCGTCATGCACATGCATGCCGATTATTATCGCCTTTTCGGCATCGAGGATTTCTGGATGCGCCTGTCCCTGCCGGACATGGAGAATCTCGACAAGTATGTCGACGATGCCGAAGGCTGGAAGACCGCGCTGGGCATCCTCAAGCAGGCCATGGACGAGTCCGGCTATCCCTACAAGGAAGTCGAGGGCGAGGCCGCCTTCTACGGCCCGAAAGTGGACTTCATGGTGAAATCGGTGGTTGGCACCGAATACGCCATCTCCACCAACCAGCTCGACTTCATGGCGACCAAGCGCTTCAACCTCGTCTACACCGCCGAGGATGGCTCCAAGCAGCCGGTCTATGTGATCCACCGCGCGCCCATGGGTAGCCATGAGCGCTTCGCGGCCTTCCTGATCGAGCATTATGCCGGCAAGTTCCCGACCTGGCTGAGCCCGACCCAGGCTGTGGTGATCCCGATTGCGGACCGCCATGAGGAGTACGCCCAGTCCGTGCGCGACACGCTGTTCTTCTCGGAGGTGGACTCGGTGAACACCGGCATTCGCGTGGAGACCGATTTCGCGTCCGAACGCATGCAGAAGAAGATCCGCAACGCCCAGAATCGCCAGATTCCCTACATGCTGGTGGTCGGTGATGCGGAAGCGGAAAACGGCGAAGTGGCCGTGCGCCATCGCGACCATGGCGATATCGGCACGATGAAGGTCGAGGACCTGATCGCCCGCATCGCCAAGGAGCAGTCAGGACGCACTGATCAGCCCAAGCCGGAATAGGCGGTTTCGCCCGTTCACACTGAAAACGCCGGCCCTTGGGCCGGCGTTTTTGTTTGGGGATCAGTTCTGGATCATGCGGCGCTTAGAGCCCGGCGTTTGCGCCAGATCCGCCAGCCGACCAGTCCGCCGATACCTGCGAGCACCAGAAGCCCGATCAGTCCGGCCATGCTGATCAGAACCAGCGCCACAACCAACCCGCCAACCACAGCGAAGCTGGTGAGCGGGGAGGCGCGCACGTCGTCGATGATCATCACCAGGGCCGGCAGCAGCATCAGGATGGTGATCGAGGCGAAGACCAGGCCCGCCCCCAGTGACACCGCCATGGGCACCAGAAATTGCGCCTGCGGGCTTTGTTCGGAAATGATCGGCAACAGGCCGAGCGCCGTCGTCAGCGTCGTGACCAGGATAGGGCGGAACCGTCGGCCCGCCGCTTCCGCAATCGCATCCACGGGGGCCATGTCGCGCTCGTTGACGTTCATGTTGTAGCGGTCGATCAGCACGATGGACGCGTTCACCACCACGCCTGACAACGCCACCATCCCGAAGATCGACGGGAAGGAGAGCGGATAGCCCAGGATGAAATGGCCCAAGATCGCCCCGCCAATGCCGAAGGGAATGGCGATCAGGATGATCAGCGGCTGGATATAGCTGCGCAGCTGGGTCGCCAGCAGGGCGTACATGATGACGATGGCGATCAGCAGCCCCCGGCCCAGGCTCGCGAAATCCTCGGCCTGTTCGCGGCCCGCACCCGCCAGCGTCCAGCGCAGTTCAGGATAGGTCTCCACTAGCTGGGGCAATATCTCGCTTTCCACCCGTGCGCGGGCCTCGCCCGGGGTGAGGCGGGCTTCGTCCACATCAGCGGTCACCTCGACGATGCGGCGTCCATCAATGCGCTCGATCTGGGTATAGCTGCGACTTTCGGTGATGGTTGCTGCGACGCTCAGTGGCAGGCTGTCGCCGTCGCGGGTGCGCACGCGCAGATCGTTGAGGTCTGACAGACCGACCCGCTCGTCCTCGGGATAGCGCACGAAGACCCGCAATTCGTCAGACGCGCGCTGGACGCGCTGGACTTCCTCGCCAAAGAAGGCCTGGCGCACCTGACGCGCCACATCGCGCGGGGTCAGGCCCGCCGCTTCCCCGGCCGGGGTCAGGGTGAAGTTGAGCTGGCGTTTGCCGATATCGAGCCCGTCCTCGATTTCGGACACGCCATCGATCTCCGCCAGCCATTCCGCCAGCTGGCGCACGGCGGCTTCCAGCGACTCGTTTTCAGGGTGGGACAGCTCATAGGCGATGTCCGCGTCCTGGGGGCCGGCGGAGGAGATGATGGAGAGTTGCTCCACGCCCGCGAGCTGGCCGGTGCGCTCGCGCCATAGCGCTTCGAGCTCGGAGGAGCTGGTGGTGCGGTCCGCCGACGGGGTCAGCTGGATCTGTATCTGGGCGGCGTTCGAGGCGATCGTGGTGGTCGAGCTCGAGCCCGGCCCGCCGAACAGGCTGGTGCGGCCGCCAATCGTGGCCTCGATGGATTTGAAGACCGGCTCGCCATTGTCGGCGTATTCGCGCTGGATGGCTTCGGCGGCTGCGATCATCTGTTCCGCGGCGTTGCGGGTGGCGGTGAAGGGCGCGCCATCGGGCAGGCTGATATCGGCGGTGATCTGTTCGGACTCGATCGCCGGGAAGAAGACAAAGCGGACAATGCCCGATGTGGCGAGCGTCATCACCAAGATCAGGATGGCGATGCCCGCTGCCGCGACGAGCCAGCGCATGCGGGCGGCAAAGCGCGCCCAGCGACTGACGGCGCCGTCGGCGAACGCGGTCAGACCCTGGGCCACCTTGTCCTGAATGCGCGCCAGCGGTCCCCGCGACCAGTGCCCGCCATGGGCGAGGTGAGAGGGCAGGATCAGGAAGGCTTCGATCAGCGAGATCGCCAGGATGGAGATCACGACGATGGGAATGGGGCGGGTGATCTCGCCAAAGGTGCCGCCCGAAAAGATCAGCGGACCGAAGGCGGCCATGGTGGTGAGCACGCCGACCAGCACGGGGGCGGCCACGCCGGTGACCCCGGCGATGGCGGCCTCTTCGGCGGATCGGCCCTTCTGGCGTTCGCGGTCGGTGTTTTCCCCCACCACGATGGCGTCATCGACCACGATGCCCAGCACCACGATCAGCCCGAACGTGGTGATGAAGTTCAGCGTGACGCCCGCCATGCCGAACAGGGCGAACCCGCCCAGAAAGGAGATCGGCACGCCCATGGAGACCCAGAAGGCGAGACGCAGGTCGAGCACCAGCACCAGCAGCAGGAAGACCAGGGTGAAGCCGATGATGGCATTGCGAGCGAGCAGCGAGATGCGGTCGCGGAACACCTGGGACTGATCCACCACCATTTCGAGTTCGACGCCCGGCGGCAGGCTGGCGGTCTCGGCGAAGGCGATGGCGGCGTTCCTCACCCCCAGAAGATCCTCGGAGCCCTGGGTCTGGACATCGATGAAGACGGCGGGCTCGCCGTTGAAGCGCGAAATCAGCGGGTCTTCCTCAAATCCGTCATTGATGACGGCTACGTCGCCCAGGCGGACCCGGGCGCCGGTTTCGGAAGAGCGCAGAATGATGTTGGAAAATTCCTCGCCCGTTTCGCGCCGGGCATTGGTGCGTAGCAGGATGTCGCCGGACTGGGTCCGGATTTCCCCGCCCGACAGGTCTACTGACGCGGCGCGCACCGCATCGGCGACCTCGCTGAAGGTCAGCCCGTACTGGCGCAAGGCGTCCTCGGAGACGGAGATGGAGATCTCCAGCGCCCTGACGCCGCGCAGGCGCACGGTGGAGATGCCGTCCTCGGCCAGCATGTCGCGTTCCAGCCGCGAGCCCGCTTCGCGCAAGCCTGCTTCATCGACGCTGCCCGACAGGGCGAAGGTCAAAATGGTCGTGACCGGCTGGGGCACGCGGATCTGGGGCTGCTCGGCGTCGGCGGGCGGGAAGTCGGCGATGGCGGAGACGGCGGTCTCCACATCATCCTTGACCACCTGGGCGTCCGCGAAATCCTGCAATTCCACCGTGACGGTGCCCCGGCCTTCCGAGGCCACGGACCGCACCCGATCCACACCTTCCAGACCGATCACCGCTTCCTCGATCCGGCGTGTGATCGAATCCTCCACATCGCCGGGCGTGGCGCCGGGATAGATCACCGCCACCTGCACCGTGCGCGGCTGCAGGGTAGGGAAGACCTCGGTCTGCATGGTGAAGGCCGTCAGGGCGCCGCCCAGAAGGAACAGGATCATCAGAAGGTTCGCCGCAACCGGATTGCTGACGAACCAGGCGATCAGACCCTTGCCGGGCCAGCCGGCATGGGCGGAGGGCAGCAGGCCGGAGTCGCTCACTGACGGGCCTCATCTTCATTGAGGATGTTGGCGCGGCGTCCCAGGGCGTTTTCCGGCACCGGGGTCACGATGACCCCTTGCGCATAATCGAACGGTGCGACGAAAACAGTGTCGCCCCAGCGGTCGAGAACCTCGACCTCTTGCTGTTCGATCTCGCCATTGCGGACCACGCGCACCTGATCAAGACCGGCGAGCGCGGAACCGGGCATCACCAGCCCGGCGTTCAGATCCGGACCGGTCACCTGCACGTCTGCAAACTGGCCAGGGCGAAGCGTGCCGGGAGCTTCAGGGGCGATGAACAGATCGATGAAGCGCGTGCGCGCATCCAGGCTGGCGCCTTCGCGGACAATCTCGCCGCTGAGCGTCTGTCCGGTTTCGGTGAGGGTGAGGCGGGCCTGCCGGCCGACGGCGCCATCCAGACGCG
Source organism: Oceanicaulis sp. MMSF_3324 (assembly GCF_030733545.1). Classification (GTDB taxonomy): domain Bacteria; phylum Pseudomonadota; class Alphaproteobacteria; order Caulobacterales; family Maricaulaceae; genus Oceanicaulis. The sequence continues at coordinate 72,037 of NZ_JASHIU010000005.1, read as the reverse complement.
CCAGTTCAGACGGCGCGATCGGAGCGACCACTTCAAGGCTCTCGATGTCATAGACGGAGCCATACTGCTGTCCGGCGCTGACCAGCTGTCCGGTGACAATCTCGCTGTCGATGACCCGACCGCTGAAGGGATAACTGATCCGGGTGCGCTCCAGATTGAGTCGCGCCTGGGCCAGGTCGGCCCGCGCGGCTTCAACGGCGGCGCGGGCGGCGGCGAGCTGGGGTTCGCGCGCGGCCAGTGGCGTGATCTCGCGATTGGGATATTCGCGGCGCCATTCCTCGCGGTTGATCTCCGCCTCGGCGTTCAGCTGGTCCAGTGCGCTCTGCGCATCGGCCAGGCCGGCCTGGGCGCGCGTCAGGGCCACCTGATAATCGCGCGGATCAATCTCAAACAGCACTTCGTCCGCTTCAAACCGCGCCCCGGCGCGCACGGCGTCGGACACCGCGATCACGCGTCCGCCCACTTGCGGAGACAGGCTGATATCGGACGGGGTCGTCACTGTCCCGGTCAGGGTGATTTCGATCTGATGGTCGGCGGGTTGGGGGCGCGCGATTTCCACCGGGGTCGCCGGGCGTTCTGGCGCGGCTTGCCGGGGCGCGTCCGATCCCGTCGACAGAAGGGTGGTGAGTATCATCGCGAGCACGATGACGGCGATGATGGCGCCGATCTGCAGCCAGCCGATCCAGCCGTTCTTGTCCGCATCCTGCGCGTCATTCTGGGTAGAGGTCTGCATGCCTCGCCCTTCCCCTGATCAATTGCCTGCCCATCCGCGATGTAGCACGGCGGGACGGAGCGGCCATCATACAATGGGGAATTTTACAGTTTTCCGCGGGCTCTTAAAGCAAAGACCCCGCCTGTCGGGCGGGGCCTTCAGAGTGCGGAAAAAGGTCGGGTCAGCGCAGCTGGGCGTGCGTGGCCGGTCCCTCGACCTGTTCAACCGGCGCCGTGATGGCGGGCTCGGCCTGGGCCAGGCCTAGAGCCTCGCCGATATTGGGCAGCTCGCCGGTGGCCAGGAAAGGCAGGCCCAGGGCCATCATCACGGAAATCACCAGGCCGATGAAGGCGCGCAGAATGTCGGTGAAGACGTCAAAGGCGGCGTCCTTGATGCCGCGCAGTTTCGCAGCGATGGAAATCGCCAGCTCCCGCCCGGCCAGCAGGCCCAGGAACACCCAGGTCGTGCTCATGGGAATGTCGTTGATTTCCTTGAAGTACATCAGGATGACGCCGAAGGCGAAGTCCACCACCGTTGCGGCGCGGACATCCACGGTATTGGTCTTGGACAGGACGATCTTCTGAATTTCGCCGCCGCGCGCCGCAAAGATGATGGCGTGAAGGCCAAGCATCAGGAGGGTGGCGAAGATCAGAAGGCCGATGGAGAAGGTGACGCTGACATCGCCGGTGACCGGGTCCACCACGGTTTCGCGCGGCAGGTAGACGAAGATGTTCGCCAGGTCCTGCATCAGCCATTGCGACCACAGGAAACCCGTCGACAGCCATTGCAGCACGAACCAAGTGTTGAAGCGGTGCGTGATGAAGGCGACGGCGATGCTGACGGCGATCACAAGGCCGGTGGCGACCCAGTTGGCCTGTGACAGGTCCGGCAGGGTCGGGCCGTTCACCAGAAGATAGACCAGAAGCGCGGTCAGGCCGGCGACCATGGGAATGTGCCAGTCCGGCGTGCCATGGTCCTCGACATCGGTCTTGAACACCCAGGTCTCGAACATGCGCGAGATCAGAAGGAAGAGGACGACGCCCGCCCCGAAGGCGACGAGATAGCCCAGCAGCGACTTGATCATCATGCTGCCCAGAACGCCCGCCGTGGCGGCGCCGCCGGTCAGCGTGAAAATGGTGAGCACGAGGAAGGTGGTGGAGACCGGAATGCCGAAACGGGTGAGGATGAGCAGCACCAGCGGCGGCAGCACATGCCACCATTGAATGCCGGTCTCGGGATAGGGAATGCGGTTCAGGCGGCCAAAGGCGATATCGCCGCCCTGACCGAAATAGCCGTAGAGCATGACTGCGACGATGATGGCCGCCGCAAAGGCCCACAGCACCAGCCAGGGACGTTTGGAGTTGGACGCCAGGAATGTGCCCAATGTCTGGATGACATCGTTCGCTACAATCGCATAGGCGGCGAACATGAAGCCTATCAGCCCGAAGAGCGGGACGCCGAAAATGCCCAGCTGCCCAAGATCCGCCATGAGATCATATCCTCTATGTACTGCCCTCAGGCGATGCAGGGACGCCCGCCGTGCGCACCCGATAGCAAGGGTGAAGCCAGCCGGAAAGTCAAAGGAACGGTTAAAGCCGCCTTTTTCAAAATTCTGTCATATCGCTGTGTCTTTCGCGACTTCCCTGTGCGCGTAGAAGGTGTTGCGGCTCGCCTGTAATAATATGTGTACCGTCTGGACGGTTTGCCTCTTGTAAAACCGTCCAGACGGTATAGATGCAGTGCAGCAAACACGCATCGCGACAGGATGGAGCGCCGGTTGAAGCCCGAAGACACCCAAAAGGCCGCCGATAAGGTCAGCACGTCGGATCTGATTCTGGACGCCGCAGAGCGTGTGGTCGCCCGTGACGGCGCACATCTGACCATTGACGCCGTGGTCAAGGAGAGCGGCTTCTCCAAGGGGGGCGTGCTCTATAACTTCCCGTCCAAGATCGCGTTGATCGAAGGCATGATCAAACGCATGACGAACCGCTTTCTGGTGCGCCATGAGGCCGCCAAAGCGCGCGCGCTTTCAGAAAACGCGCCCATGCTGCCCGCCATGCTGTGCGCCTTTTTCGATGACAAGCATGTGGACCGGCAAGTCTATATGGGCCTGCTCGCCGCCCTGGCGGAGAACCCCGAGCTGATCGAGCCTGTGCGTGAAGTGCACCTGCAGATCCGCGATGACATGCTCACTCATGCCCCTGATCCGGTCATGGGCCGGATTGCGCTTCTGGCTTCGGATGGTCTGCACTTCGCGGAAATTCTCGGACTGGAATCCTGCTCGTCGGACGAGCGCCGGGCCATAGAAGCCCGCCTCGTCGCCCTGGTGACGGAGTCTCCCCAATGATCGCCCGTACAACCCTCCTCGCAATATGCGCCCTTGGAGTCCTGGCGGCCTGTTCGCCCGCAGAGCCCGAAGAGCAGGCGCCGCCGCGCGCCGCCCGCATCGAGGCGGTCGAAGCGGCTGCAACCTCGAACCAGCGTGAATTCGTGGGACGGGTTGAGGCGCGTCTGACCGTGGACCTGTCCTTCCAGGTGGGCGGCCAGCTGGCCGAGTTCCCCGTGTCCGAGGGCGAGCTGATCGAGCAAGGCGCCATGGTGGCCCGGCTCGAAACGCAGGATTTCGAGCGCGCGCGACGCGAAGCGCAGGTGCAGCTCCAGCAGGCGCGGCAAAATCTTGATCGCCAGAGCACTCTGAATGAACGCGGCATCGCCTCGAACGCGGCGCTCGAAGACGCCCAAACCGCCTATGATTTGCGGTCGGTCGCGCTCGACAATGCGCGCCAGAACCTTGAATACGCGACCATCAACGCGCCCTTTGACGGGCTGATCAGCCGCCGTCTGGTGGACAATTACACCACGGTGTCGCCGGGTCAGCCAGTGGTTCGCATCCAGGATATCAGCGAGCTGCGGGTCGCCATTCAGGTGCCCGAAAGCCTGATCGCCCAGGTCGACCGTGAAGAGACGCCTGAAATGACGGCGCGCTTTCCCTTCCTGCCGGATCAGACCTTCTCGCTGGATTACCGTGAACTGGTTGCTGAGCCGGACCAGGCCTCCCAGACCTACACGGCTCTCCTGGCGCTGCCCGACACCCTGCCGGCGAACATTCTGCCGGGGATGACGGCTTCGGTGACGGTGAACCTGCCCCAATCGGTCTCGGCCGATCAGCAGGGCGTGGTCGCCCCGCTGTCTGCGCTCAGCTCCAATCCGGACGGATCCTTCTCGGTCTGGATCTATGATGACGAAACGGGCGCCGTCAGCCGCCGCGATGTGCTGGCGGGACCGATCGAGGGCGGCCAGGTGGTCATTCATTCCGGTCTCGAACCGGGCGAGGAGATTGTCACGGCAGGCGTCACCGCCCTGCATGAGGGCATGCTCGTGCGGCCTATCAATCCGGGCAATCGCTGATTGATCCGGTTCGGGAGCGAGACCTATGAGCGAGACCGCACAGTCTGACGCCGGCGGAAAATTCAATCTGGCCCGCCTGTCCATCGAGCGCCCGGTCCTGACCTGGATCGTGATCCTGTTCTGCCTGTTTGGCGGCGTTCAGGGCTTCATGTCGGTAGGCCGGCTGGAAGATCCCTCCTTCACCATCAAGGAAGCGATCGTGGTGACGCCCTATCCCGGCGCCACGGCGGAAGAGGTGGAGGATGAGGTCACCGAACGGCTGGAGACCGCGATCCAGCAGATGAGTCAGCTCGACGAGGTGTTCTCCGAGAGCGCGCCAGGGGTCAGCGAGATCCATGTGCGCATGCGGGACGAGTTTGACGGCTCCGAGCTGCCCCAGATCTGGGACGAGTTGAGAAAACGCATTCGCGACGCCGCCAATACCTTGCCGCCCGGTGTCCAGGAATCGGTCGTGCTGGATGATTTCGGCGATGTGTACGGCATTCTCTACGCGGTGGTCGCGCCCGGCTATTCCGACCGTGAAATCCGCGACATTGCAGACGATCTGCGCCGCGAGCTTCTGGTCGTGGACGGGGTGTCCAAGGTTCAGGTCTCCGGCGTTCCCGAAGAGCGCATCTATATCGAGATCTCCCAGGAGGATCTGGCGCGTCTGGGCCTGCCGGTGGAAGCGGTGCTGTCCACACTGTCCAATGAGAACGCCGTGGTTTCGGCCGGCGAGGCGCCGTCAGGCAACCGGCTTTTGCGGATCGAGATGCCCCAATCCATCGGCGGGGTGGAATCCATCGAGAACCTGCTGATCTCGCCCCGCGATGCAGGCCAGACCCTGCGCCTGTCCGACATCGCCACGGTGACCCGGGCCCCGGTCGAACGCGCGGACGTCTATATCTACCACAATGGCGAACCCTCCTTCACGCTGGGGGTGTCCGGTCTGGGCGACGCCAATATCGTGGATGTGGGTGAAGCGGTGGAGGCGCGACTGGCGCAGCTGGAGCAAGACCTGCCGGTGGGCGTCGAGCTCAAGCCGATCTACGAACAGCACACGGTGGTGGCGGAAGCGACCAATGGCTTCCTGATCAATCTGGCTCTGTCGGTGGGCATCGTCATCGGGGTCTTGTGCCTGTTCATGGGCTGGCGGGCCGGCGTGACGGTGGGGGCGGTCCTGTTCCTGACCGTGCTGGGCACGCTGTTCTTCATGAACGCCTTTGACATTACCATGCAGCGCATCTCGCTAGGCGCGCTGATCATCGCCATGGGCATGCTGGTGGATAACGCCATCGTGGTCACCGAAGGCATCCAGGTCTCCGTCCAGCGCGGCGAGGACCGGATGAAGGCGGCCGAAGACGCGGTGTCCTCCACTGAATGGCCCCTGCTGGGCGCCACCATCATCGGGATTATGGCGTTTTCGGGCATCGGCCTGTCGCCGGACTCCACCGGTGAATTCCTGTTCTCCCTGTTCGCGGTGATCGGCATTTCCCTGATGCTGAGCTGGGTGCTGGCCATCACGGTCGCGCCCATGATCGCCTATCACCTGTTCAAGGGGGAGAAGGCGGACCCTGAGTCAGACCCCCATCGCCACGGCATGTACGGCGCCTATCGCCGGATGCTGATCCTCGCGCTCAAGCACCGGATCGTGACACTGGGCGCGCTGGTGGTGATCTTCATCGCCTCCATCATCGGGTTTGGCTCGGTGCGTCAGGCCTTCTTCCCCAACTCCAATACGCCCATGTTCTATGTGAACATGATGATGCCCCAGGGGGCCGATATCCTCGACACCGATGCGGTGGTTCAGGATGTGGCCCGGTTTGCGGGCGAGCAGGCGGATGCGCGGTCCGTGGACGCCTTTGTGGGCCGGGGCGCGACGCGCTTCATGCTGACCTATGCCAGTGAGCAACCCAACCCCGCCTATGGCCAGTTGATCGTCCAGACCGAAACGCTGGACGAGATCCCGCCGCTCGCGGACTCCATCCTCGCCTATATCGACAACACCCATCCCCAGCTTGAAGCGCGGTCCGAGCGGATCGTCTTCGGTCCGCCCTCCGGCGCCCAGCTCGAAGCCCGGTTCATGGGACCGGACGCGGAAGTGCTGCGTACGCTCGCCAATGAAGCCATGCGTCGGCTGAACGAAGCGGGCGAGTTCCGCGATCTGCGCACGGACTGGCGCAATCGCGAGCTTGTGCTGGAGCCGCAAATCCTGGCCGAACGCGCCCGGACAATCGGCGTGACCCGCGCGGACATCGCCGAAGCGCTCAGCTATGCGACATCGGGGTCCCGAGTGGGCGTGTTCCGCGAGGGCGATCTGTTGATCCCCATCATCGCCCGGGCGCCGATCGCAGAACGCGCGACGCCGGACAGTCTGACCGACCGGCTGATCTGGAGCCCGTCACAAAACGCCTATGTGCCGATCAGCCAGGTGGTGAGCGGGTTCGAGCTCGAGGCCCATGAAAGCCTGATCCAGCGCCGCAACCGGGTCCGCACCCTGACCGTGCAGGGCAATCCGGGCTCGGATGACACCACGGCGGCGTCGGCCTTCCCGCGTTTCGCCGAAATCGTCACCCAGATCGAGCTGCCCCATGGCTACTCGCTCGAATGGGGCGGTGAGCATGAAGCGTCCAGCGAAGCCAATGAATCCCTTGGCGGCGTGCTGCCGCTCAGCTTCCTGGTGATGCTGGTGACCAGCTTTGTCCTGTTCCAGAGCGTGCGTCAGCCGCTGATCATCTGGTTGATCGTGCCCATGTCGATCTGCGGGGTATCGATGGGGCTTCTGGCGACCAATGTGGCCTTCTCCTTCACGGCGTTGCTGGGCCTTCTGTCGCTGTCGGGGATGCTGATCAAGAACGCCATCGTGCTGGTGGACGAGGTGGATCAGCGCATCAATCGCGGCGCGGCCCGCTTTGACGCCATGGTGAAGGGCTCGGTCAGCCGCTTGCGGCCGGTGCTGCTGGCGGCGGGCACGACGATCCTGGGGATGACGCCGCTGATCTTTGACGCCTTCTTCCAGGGCATGGCGGTGACCATCATCTGCGGTCTCGCTTTCGCCACGGTGCTGACCATGATCGCCACACCGGTCTTCTATGCCCTGTTCTTCCGGATCAAACCCGATGAGGTCGAGGGCAAGGCCGCGGCCTAGCTGGCGAAGGGCGGCTTCTGACGGGGCTTGGGCGCGTTGAAGGCGCGCTCGGCCGCAGTGTCGGGATAAATCAGCGAAAGCGTCGAGCCGAGCGTGTAGTACGACCGCAGGAAGCGAAAGCCCATATAGAGCGGCAGGATCGGGATGAGATCGAGCCGTCTCCAGATGATCAGCACGAACAGCGCCAGTACGAAGGGCATGCCCATGATCACGGCGATGACCGTCGCGAAGCCGGGGTGGCCATAAACGCCGCCGAACAGGAAAAACACCACCAGGCCATAGATCAGCAGTGGCGCCATCATGGCCCGTCGCGCGCCATTGAGCAGCGTGAAGGGCAGGGACACGTTCCCGATCACCGAGCCATGCTGGAACAGGACATCGCGATTATGCGCGGTCACGTGATAAAGCGAGCGGAACCAGCGCGTGCGCTGTTCGCGCAGGAAGGCGAGGGAGTCGGGCGTCTCGGTGTAGAATTTCGCCTTGGGGTCCGCGACCATGCGATAGCCCAGAGAGGCCATGCGCAGGGTGATGTCGGTGTCCTCGCCATTCATGCCTTCGGTGAACCCGCCCGCCTCATCAAGGGCGGTCTTGCGATAGATCACGAACATGCCCGGCAGGCCGAAGACGCCGCCAAAGGCGCCAAAGCCCACCTGCACGAAGCCATGACGCAGCAGGACTTCGATGGCGCGCACCTTGGATAGCAGGCCTTCGCCCTCATGGGGCAGCGGCAGGCCGCCCACGCCGCCGACCTTGTTGCTGGCGAAATGGCGCATGCCGGTCTTCAGTGCATCGCGGCCGATGACCGTGTCGGCGTCGATGCGCACCACGAACCCTTCCTCAATCAGGTCGAGCCCGCGATTGAGCGCCTTGGCCTTGCCCGGAATGGTGCTGGCGTCCACGCGCCAGCCGGCGAGGTGTTCGCATTTGGCCAGCGTGTTCTCGGCCAGTTGCGCAGTGTCATCGCTGGAGCAGTTCTCCATAACGATCACGCGCACATCGCCTTTATAGCGCGCTGCGGCGGCGTCCACGGCCAAGAGGGTTTCGCGGATCTGGTGGGCTTCATTGTGGGCGGGGATCATGACCGCCACAGGCGGGGCGAAGGCCCGACGCCGGGAGAGTTTATTGCGGATCCAGCCAATCAGCGCGAGCTGGACGCCCATGACCTGCTGGGCGAGGAAGACCCCCGGGCCCATCCCGCCCAATAGCGCGATCGAGCGCAGATACTCCGCCTCGGGAGCATAGACGGTGGAGACCAGCACGGCCGTCAGCGCCGCGATGGCGCCGGCCACGAACAGGATGGCGTATTCGTGCAGCTTGCCGCCACGCAGGACGGGCGTGCCTGAACTGACGGGCAGACGCGCCTGGCTGATCAGTGTGTGCGGGAATATGATCAGGCCCGCCATGCCGGCCAGGAATTGCTGGAAATGCACGGGCCAGACCGCGCTGGCCCATCGCCAGCTCATGAAGGCCGCCAGGTCGACGAGGGCACATGCCAGCGCGAATTTCACGACGAAACTGAAGGCGAGCATCAGCCGCTTGTCCGGTCGACCATGGGCGAACAGCGCATAGGTCAGGAAAAAGCTCAGCAAGAAGGTGCGTACGGGCAGAACCGCATTCATGCGATCCGCCGTAAAGCCGACAAAGTCCCGCGGTATCGCCACATCATACAGGGCGCGCGCCAGTTCCGGCAGGGCCAGAAGAATGATCGCGAAGAAGGTGAAGGTGACCAGTGCGACGTCCTGAATCCAGCGCGGCCGCGCGACCGAAACGCCGACAGGGGCTGAATCCACGGATCGGAAAAAATCCGTCCGGCGTCCCTGATCATCCAGACGGGCTGCGGGCTTGTCCCGTTCCGTTACGGATTCCGACGGCGCATCAACGGCATAAGTCTTGCCAGACAAGGTCTCAGGTGACGGGTCTTTGTCCTTGAGCATGGGCGCGACGCCTTACCGCTTCATGACGCGTTCAGGTTCGCCCGCGTACTGGATTATCTGTCAGGTTTAACGAAGCATTAAAACCATGTTTCAGGAAGGGCAATTCCATCTCGACCGCAGATGGGATCAGGGGTGACACGATGAACGACTTCAAGCGGATCTGCTGTTTCACCGTGGGACTGGCTGCGCTTTGCACGGGCGCGGCCCAGGCGGACGGGCGCTTCGAGCTTCACTCCACGAACATGCTCACCCGGTCGGATCCGTTCTCGGCGGATGAAGAGCTGACCGCTTTCGGCGCGGGGGTGTTCGATCTTGAGACAGGTTGGGATTCCAACACCTGGGTGCGCCGCGTTCAGCCCTTGTCCGGTCGTCAGGTCCTGCGGTTTGAAGGACAGGTAAGGCTTCGGGGCTATCCTGATCGTGATGAACTGAACTCGGTTCTGGTCACGCCGCGCGTCCAGTACTGGAACACGACCTCGGACAACACGCTCCAGCTGCGCCTGTCGGCCGGGTATAGCGCGCTCAGCCGCGATGGCGACGCGCACTGGACCCGTCCCGAGGCCGAAGCCCAGTTGCGCTGGCGGCCCGAAGGCGATCGGAGCCTGGAAACCGTCGTTCGGGTGCGCGCCAACGCCTATGACTTTGAGCGCGCCAATCTGCAGGGTCTTGATTCAGAACGCCTGCGCATTGGCGTTGAGCAATTCTTCCGCCCGATGGATGAGGCGCTGACGGTGCGCCTCTCCGCCTATTTCGAGCAGGCCGACGCCGATGAAGAGCGGTTCTCCTTTGATGAAACCCGCCTGCGCGGCGAGGTCGTCTGGAATATCGATGAGAAGAGCTCTGCGGCGCTAATCGCGGACTTCCGCGATCGCGAATACGACGCCTCCTTCTCGACTCAGGAACCGTTCGCCCGCGAAGACGAGCGCTTCGAGATCGAGGCGCGGTATGAGCGGGAGCTGACAGAGCGCGTGAACGCGTTCGTGGCGGCGGGCTATCTCGACAACCGATCCAATATCCGGGCGCGCGATTATGACGGCGCGACTTTCCGCGCCGGCTTTTCGCTCACACTCTAAAGGCCGGCTACCCCATGGCGCAGGCCAGTCCAACAGGCTCCAGCGAGGCGCAAGCGCCCGTCGGGATCAACAGATTTTCTCTCTCGCACGCGATGGGCGCTGAATATTCGGCAGACCGGAGCGGCTCTGAAAAAGGGGCGAGTTCGATATGAAAACCAATCGCGAATACAAGCGACGCTTTCCCTGGTTCTCCGCCTCTCTGGGCGTGATCGCGCTCGCCAGCGTGGCGACCCTGTTTGTCTCCGGGCAGCTCAATGCCGGTCATGGCGAGTTCGGTCTGTTCGTCCGTCAGGTCTTTGACCGGCTGACCACCGCCCAGGCGGCGCTTGGGCGCGATGGCCGCTATGATGTGAGCTTCGCTGATGCGGGCCATGCTGATGGCCTCGTGGTGTCGGGCTATCCGTCCTACGCCTCCGCGACCTTGCCCTTGGTGCGCGACCAGAAGACCCGGGCGGTGCGCCTGGTTCTGGAGGGGCGTCAGGATGTCAGCCTGGATGCTGTGACCGCCCTGCGCGTCACGGTGAATGGCCGCCGGGTCATGGAGCGCGTGCTCGCCCCTGGGCAACGTGATTTCAACTGGGTGTTTGATCTGACCGATCAGCTCGATGGCTCGACCGAAGCCCGCGTCGCCGTGCAGCTGGCGGGCGATGTCTCCGCCGAGGTCTGCCATTCGGACCGCTCCATGGGCGCGGTGCTCACCCTGAACCCGCGTTCGGGCATGGAAATCGAGCTTGAGGGTCCGCTCACCTCGGTGCGCGACGTGCTGGCGCTGACGCCGCGTCATGTCGTGATCGCCATGGATGAGGGCCAGGACTGGTTTGAAATCTCCACCCGGCTGGGCGCGCGTCTGAACCGCAACGGATTTGTGGTGACCATGATGGACCTCGCCGACGCCATGGCGGCGGTGGATTCCGGCCTTGAAGGCGTGATCCTGGCGGGCTCGCGGGAAAACTTGCAGCGTGCCGGTTTCCAGCCTGTGGGCCAGGGGGCGCCGGCCGGCGCCAGCCTCTGGCGACGCGCGGGCGGGACCATGGTGGCGGTGACCGATCCGGAACGCATCGACACCGTGCGCTTCCTGACGAGCGAACTGTCCACGATCGCCCGCGGCGTTTCCGTGGACCCGGTCCAGTTCTTTTCCGCTCGCGGGCCGGCGGTCCTGACGCTTGATGCGTTGGGAGTGGACACCAGCGTGCAGCAGGTCTCTGACCGTCGCGAATGGCGCTTTGACTATGATCTGGCGAGCGCGCCTCACGGGCGCGTGGCCGATGGCGTTGGGCTGGATTTCCGGCTGCCTGATGGTCCGGTCGGCGTGACGACCGTGGCCCATGTGGCGCTGAACGGACAGCTCATTGATTCCCGTCGCCTGGGCGGTTCGGGGCAGGTGCGTTATCGCGTGGATCTGCCTGCGCAGGGGCAGGGCCTGTCCAATGAGATCGCGGTCGCGCTCCAGCGCCAGCGTGACGATGGCGGCTGTGAGATTTCCCAGCAGCGTTACCCCGTGCAACTGGCCAGCGACAGCGCGCTTCTGTTTGAAGGCGATCGCGATGAGCGCGGCTTCACCGCCTTGCCGGGGGCGTTCGCCGAAGGGCTGGAAGTGCGCCTGCCCGACATGATGAGCATGGATCAGCGCCTGGTCATGGCGCGGGTTACGGCGGAATCGCTGGCTCTGTTCGCGCCGGCGGAAGCGGATCTGAGCTATCGGTTCGTACCGACCGATAATGGCCGGTCCGAGCCCGTGGGGCGTCCCTTCCTGGCCATCAACAATGCCCCGGGCAATGTGAGCTCGCCCTTGCGGGTCTATGCCGACCGTCTGGTGATGCAGTCGGGCGCGGGGCTGGACGTGGATGTGCGCGCCCTGTCAGACCTCACCCTGTTGCAGGTTTCGGAAGCGGAGATTGCGCCGTCCGGGGCCCAGGCCGCGCCGGTCTACATTCCCGGTCTGGTGGTGCACGCCATTGATGATGCGCCGTCCATGCTGGGCGCGCATCTGGGGCAGGATGATATCGCCATCATCCATGCCGACGGCGTGTCGATGTCGCCGGGCGGTGCGGGCGCATCGACCATTATGGGCTTCGAATAGTCCATTTCACTCTATGTTAAGACCTTCGCAAGGTCGGTGCGCTCTGGTGTTCGTCTAAATGACTTAGGGACCGGGGTGATTCGCTCCGGCTGGGACGTATGGAGCTGGCCACCGCAGACGCTGTTCAACCCCGCGAGGGAGAAGCGGCGTTCATCCTGCAATTGCGCCCCCCGGCGACGGCACATGCCGATGCGCTGGCGACGGAGCTTGAGCGCTTCACATCCCTGTATCTGGAACGGGCAGCGGCCGAGCATGTGCGATTCACGCCGCTGGGCGCTCTGACCTGGGCGTTGTGCGCGCCGGTCGAAAGCGTGGATGAGGTGGATGCGGCCTGTGACGAGCTGGCCCAGACCCTGTTTGGCGACCCGTCGAGCGAAGCCGTGCATCTCGCCCGCCAGCCCGATCATCCCCGCAAGGAGGATTTCGGCATCCAGAACCAGTCGCTCTCCGATGAAGAGGGCGAAGCTGTCATGGATGATCTGGCCGAGCATGAATGGGACTTCGCAACGGGCGAGGATGACCGTTCTGACGCTGAAGAAGCCTCCAATGACGGCGTTGTCGACCTTGAAGCGGATGATGACGACGATACGGTCGATCTCGACGATTTCGTGCCGCCGCCCGAGCTTCAGGATGACTGGGAGCTTGAAAACCCGATTGAGTCTGAAGCGTCCGAGATGATGGAGGACGCAGCGTCCGAAGCCGAAGCGGCGGACGACGCGGCCTTGTCGGTTCAGGACAACGAGGCTGCGGAGCCTGAAGCGCCTGAAGGTGATCAACCGACCGATGAAGACCCGTTTGCGGTGAGTGAGGCGGACGCGTTTGACGAGCCGATCGCGTTCGATCCCGACATCGAAGATCCTCAAGCCGAAGAGACCGATGTCGCAAACATCGACAGCTTTGAGGCTGAGGCCGAGAGCGCAGACATCGAGACCGCCCAGGACCCGGAAACGATTTCAGAGCCGGCGACTGAGCCCGATGCCGTCCTGACGGAGGAAGCGTCAGACGAAGACGTTTCAGCTGATCGGGACGAACCGGATCTGGAGTATGACGCGGAGCCGGCGACTGAGCCGGCGTTTGATGCGGCGCTCGAGGACGACATTCGCGATACGCTTGATATCGAGGACGAGCTTGAAGACTTCGTCCTCGAGGATGAGGAATCCCGTCCGCCCCAGACCGAGATCTGGGATGAGGATGTGGACACGGTCGATATTGACGATATCGCAGCCTCTGCACTGCATGAGACCCGACTGGGCAGCAATCTGGACGTGGCGGCGGAGCTGAACGCGTTCCGTGAGGAAATGCGCGCCATCGCCCAGTCCATTCCGGCTGGCGGGCTGGACGCCACCCTGTCTGATTTCCGGGCAGGGCTGGAATCCCTGTCGGGCGAGCTGGGCCAGCGCGTGGACGGCGCGGCGCAACGCATTGAAGCTGCGGTGGGTCAGCTGGACGTGGATCGCTATGATGCCGCCAGTCATCGCGTGGAAAGCGCGGCGAGCCTGATGGAGACCAGCATCCAGGAAGCGCTTGCGGCGCTCAAGCAGGCTGGCGCGGCCATGTCCGCTCCTACGGAATCGGACATGTTCGAGGCTCAGGAGCAGGATTCGCTCTAGTCCGTACCTTTCCGCTTGTTAATGAACATCGCGTAATGTTACGCTTCAGTCGTGTTCGCCGGGGAGGGCGTTATGCGACTGATTATGGTGATTGCTGGTGTGGGCCTTCTGGCTCTGGGTGCGTCAGGTCTTGCGATGACCGGTTTGAAGACCGGATTGTGCAAGGAACAGACGCAAGAAGCGATTCGCTTCGTCGAGCGGTTCCTGGACAGCGCGCCTGACGGGTTTGATATCGCTCCGGTGCGCCGCAGCTAATTCTCAATCATTACGACGCGGCGGCCTGGGAATGAAGGCCGGAGTGCGCGACTTGTAAGCGGCGTAAGCCGGACGGCGCGTTTCCATGCCCGCTTCCTGCATCGTCACGCCCGACAGCTTGAGCAAGGTGAAGGTGATGAAGACCGGCCCGGGCAGCGCCAGCGCGCCCCAGCCTGTCTCGGCCGCCACCAGCCAGAGCCCCCACCAGACACAGACTTCGCCGAAATAATTGGGATGCCGGCTCCAGGCCCACAGCCCAGTGTCGAGCACCTGGCCCCGCTTGTCGGGATCATGTTTGAAGCGCGCAAGCTGATGATCGGCCAGTGTTTCAAATCCGATACCGAACAGCGCCAACGCGCCGCCCAGACACCCGATCAGGCCGAGCGGGGTCTCTAGTGCGAAGGCCTGTCCGAGCTGGACGGGCAGGCTCGTCAGCCAGAGCAGCACAGCCTGAGGCAGGAAGACAAAGATCAGAGTGGTTCGGGCATAGCTCCAGCCGCGCTTCTCACGCACATCGCTGAGCAGTTTCTGATAGCGGCGGTCCGCCCCTTCCGCCCGCCAGCGCAGCAAGAGATGGGCGCCCAGCCGCACGCCCCAGATCAGCGTGAGACCTGTGACAAGCATGTGTCGCCATGTCGCGCCCTGTGTTGCGGCCAGGGTGATCAAGGCGATCAGCACAATCCCGCCCGCCCAGAACGCATCCACGAAACTGGGGTCGCGATTGACTTGGGCTAGAAGCCAAAGCGCTGAAAATAATATGAGAACAGCCCCCAGATTCAGGGCGAGCAGGCTGAGGACGCTCATGATGCGAGTTCGGCTCCTGTGGGCGTCAGAAAGGTCGGAAGACCGCACGCCAGTTGGTCACGCCCATACAAACAGATGCCCGGGCTGAGCGGAAGACTTGTCAGACGGCCTGCAACGCATCAATTATCAAAATTGGAAACTCTTGAACCGACAAAGGGTCGCCTGATGGCCGCCGACACCGACATGCTTGAACTTGAACTGGCTGATCTGCGCGAGCGTGCAGACGAGGTCGCCAGTCTGATGAAGATCCTGGCCCATCCCGGCCGTCTTCTCGTGGCGTGCGAATTGATGGAGGGTGAGTGTTCGGTCTCCGAAATCGAGGCCCGCACGGGCGTCCGGCAGCCGAACCTGTCTCGTGATCTCGCCCGCATGCGGGACGCGGGTCTGGTGACCCCGCGCCGCGACGCCAAGCATGTCTATTACAGTCTGGCGGATGCCCGCATCCAGAAGCTGGTGGCGGCGCTGTGCCTGGCCTTTGGTCCGAAACCGTCAAAAGGGAGCGCAACGTGACGACGACAGCCTCCGACACCCTATCGATTCCGACGGTCAAAGCCTTCTTTGACCCTGGCACGTTCACCGTCAGTTACGTGGTGTCCGATCCCGCCACCCGGAAGGCGGCGATCATAGATTCCGTGCTCGATTACGATTCCAAGTCCGGCCGGACCAATCACAAGAGCGCGGACGCCATCATCGCCTATGTAACCGAGCAGGGGCTGGATGTGGACTGGGTGCTGGAGACCCATGTGCACGCCGACCATCTGTCCGCTGCGCCTTATCTGAAAGACAAGCTGGGCGGGCAGCTGGCGATCGGCGCCAATATCCGCACGGTCCAGGATGTCTTCGGGAAAGTGTTCAATGCGGGCAGCGAGTTTGAGCGGGACGGATCCCAGTTCGATCATCTGTTCGAGGATGATGAGCGCTTCATGATCGGCGAGATCGAGGCGCGCACCCTGCACACGCCCGGCCATACGCCCGCCTGCATGACCTATGTCATTGGCGACGCCGCCTTTGTGGGCGATACGCTGTTCATGCCCGATTTCGGCACCGCCCGCTGTGACTTCCCCGGCGGCGATGCACGGACCCTTTATCGGTCCATCCAGAAACTCTTCGCCCTGCCGGACGCGACGCGTCTGTTCATGTGCCATGACTACAAGGCGCCGGGGCGGGACGAGTACGCCTGGGAAAGCACGGTGGCCGAGGAACGCGCCAGCAATATCCATGTGGGCGGCGGCATTGATGAAGACAGCTTTGTCGCCATGCGCGAACGGCGTGACGCCACGCTCGACATGCCCAATCTGATCCTGCCGAGCGTACAGGTGAACATGCGCGCCGGTGAATTGCCGCCCGCCGAGGATAATGGCGTGCGCTATCTGAAAATCCCCTTCGACGCGCTCTAGGAGAGAAGTTGATGACGCCGGTCCAGGTCACTGCGCAGTTTTCCATTTCCGGTCAGATCAGGCCTGAAGATGTGACAGCGCTGGCTGAGGCCGGCTTTGTGGCGCTCATCAACAACCGCCCCGACGGGGAAGCGCCGGACCAGCCCGGTTCGGCAGACATTGAGGCGGCGGCTAGGGCCGCCGGGCTCGACTATCTTCACGCGCCCATGCATGGCGCCGAGATCGCGCTTGATGATGTGGAGCGCATCCATGCGCTGACCGCCCGTGCGACCGGCAAGGTTCTGGGCTTTTGCCGCTCAGGCGCCCGCTCGCTTCTGGGGTGGGCGCTGGCCAGCGCGGCTGACTTGCCGGCGGACGAGGTCATCGAGCTGGCGAGTCGCGCGGGCCATGATCTGTCACAATTCCGGCCCCTGTTCGAGATGCGCTACGCCTCTCAGGGGTGATTTCGCGCCGTTTTCGTTGGGCGCGGCCTGTGTCACTCAAGTTTCACAATAACAAATACCGGGTGTGCACAAACGCAACACCAGTGCTGGACCCCTGTCAGAGCTAGCGAATCCGGCTTCGGGTAAAGGTTAACCATCCCTTTCGAAGCGGCGCGAAACGGGTCTGTTTTCCCGTGTCACGTCTTCGTCACGGTTCTGAAAACCCGGCGTTACAAACATGCTGTCTTTTCACGCCCCGAGCGACCGCCTGCGCCATCGGCCAGTGCGGCGTGCCTGAAGTGTTGCGCCACTTAAAGTCCCTCGGGGGGTACTCTGATGAAAGTTCAAATGTCCAAGTTCAAGCTGCTGCTGGCGGGCGTCTCTTGCGCCGTGATCGCCGCGTGTTCGGATTCGTCCATTTCCTCGCCGGGCGAAGGCCAGCTGCCGACGCCGCCGTCTCCGACCAATCCGACCAACCCGACCCCGCCCTCCACGACGGTTGATGCGCGTCCGGCCGGTGGTTGCCCGACGGGTTTCTCGTCCATCACCCAGACCCTGGGCAGCGTTGAACTGACCGCGTGTCAGACCTCCGGCACGCTCCTGGCTGACACCGTCCTTCCGGGCGCGTCCGCTACGGCTGGCCAAGGCGCAATCTACTTCCTGAACGGTCAGGTCTCTGTGGGCACGGACGCGGGCGGCGACGCCGCCAACCCGCTGACCGGCTCCACTTCGGTCAGCCTGACCATCGGCGCAGGCGCGTCCGTGGTCGGCGGCAGCACCGCTGACTATCTCACCGTGGCGCGCGGCTCCCAGCTGATCGTGGACGGCGAGCAGTTCAACCCGGTCGTCTTCACCTCGGCTGACGACCTGGAAGCCACCCTGTCTGACAGCCCGCGCGGTTTTGACGACGGAGCCAACGCTGAATGGGGCGGCCTGATCATCAATGGTCGCGCACCGATCAATGCCTGTGACGATCCGGCGGCCATTGGCGGCGCAGCCGATTGTGAAAAGGCGGGCGAGGGCAATTCGGGCCTGTTCGGCGGCAACAGCGCCACCGACAACTCCGGTCGTCTGAACTACATGCAGGTGCGTTATGCGGGCGCGGAAGTGACCGCCGACAACGAACTGAACGGCATCGCCTTCCAGGGCGTCGGTTCGGGCACCGAGGTCGATTACGTCCAGGTCCACAACAACTTTGACGACGGCGTCGAATTCTTCGGCGGCACGGTGAACGTCAAGCACCTGGTCCTGACCCAGATCGGCGACGACTCCATGGACTACACCGACGGCTGGACGGGCAACGCCCAGTTCGTGCTGGTCCAGCAGGGCGCGCTGGACGGCTCCCGCTCCGGCGACCAGGGCTTCGAGTTCGACAACTTTGAAGATGACGATGACCGTCAGCCGCGTTCGAACCCGACCATCTCCAACTTCACCCTGATCGGCACCCAGGACACCGGCATGCTGCTGCGTGAGGGCACCGCGGGCGACCTGATGAACGGCATCGTCACCGGCTTCCCCGATGAGGCTTGCCTGGACATCGACGACAGCTCTTCCCACGCCCAGGCGGGCGCCGGTGAGTTGACGCTGAACTCCACCTTCTTCTCGTGCACCAACGCCAATTTCCGCCAGGACGACACCCCGTCCTTCTCGGAAGAAGACTTCTTCAACGGCGTCGCGCCTTACACCGCGAACCAGAACAATGTTGAGGGCTCGTCCTCGCTGGTCGGCACCTTCTTCCCGGGTTCCAACGAGCAGGGCGTGACCGCGACCGACCCGACGACCGCTGCGCTGGTCGACGCGGATCGCCGCGCCTTCTTTGACAGCGTGGATTACATCGGCGCCTTCTCGCCGAACGAATCCGCGGGTAACTCCTGGGCCACCGGCTGGACCTTCGGCCTGTTCCCGGAAGTCACCGAATGCCCGACCGGCACGGTGGACTCCGGCGAATCCATTGGCGGCCAGTTCGTCTGCCGCATCACCGGCACCATCGACCGCGACGTTCGTCTGGTCGCTGGCCCGCTCTATGAGCTCGTCGGCGCCGTCTTCGTCGGCATCGATGCGGGCGCTGACGCGGCCAACCCGAACGCCAATGCGCTGGAAGCGACCCTGACCATCGATCCGGGCGTGACCGTGTTCGGTCGTTCGACTGCAGACTACCTGGTCGTGTCCCGCGGCTCGCAACTGCAATCGAACGGTTCGCGCGGCGCGCCGGTCATCATGACCTCGCGTGCGGACATCCTGGCGGCGGCTGCCGGCAATGATCGCGGCTACAACACCGGCAACAACGCCGAATGGGGCGGCCTGATCATCAATGGTCGCGCTCCGATCAACGCCTGTGACGATCCGGCGGCTGTCGGCGGCACCGTGGATTGCGAAAAGGCGGGCGAAGGCTCTTCGGGCCTGTTCGGCGGCGCAGACGCGTCTGACAGCTCCGGCTCCATCCGCTACACCCGCGTCCAGTACGCTGGCGCTGAGGTGACCGCGGACAACGAGCTGAACGGCATCGCCTTCCAGGGCGTCGGCAACGGCACCACGGTCGAGTATGTCCAGGTCCACAACAACTTTGACGATGGCGTCGAATTCTTCGGCGGCACCGTGAACGTGAAGAACCTGCTGCTGACCCAGATCGGCGACGACTCCATGGATTACACCGATGGCTGGACGGGCAACGCCCAGTTCGTGCTGGTGGTCCAAGGCGATCTGGACGGCTCCCGCTCCGGCGACCAGGGCTTCGAGTTCGACAACTTTGAAGATGACGATGATCGCGCTCCGCGTTCGAACCCGACCATCTCCAACTTCACCCTCGTTGGCTCCCAGGACACCGGCATGCTGCTACGTGAGGGCACCGCAGGCGATCTGATGAACGGCATCGTGATCGGCTTCCCCGATGAGGCCTGCCTCGATGTGGACGACAATTCGAGCCACAACCAGGCCGCCGCTGGCGAACTGACCCTGCGCTCGACCTTCTTCGATTGCGCCACCGACTTCTCTGGCGACAGCGACGGCTTCTCTGAAGAGGACTTCTTCAACGGCGTCGCGCCGTATACCGCCAATGTGAACAACGTGGCCGGCTCCACCACCGTCACCCAGGTCTTCGTGCCGGGCTCCGCCGAACAGGCTGTGACCGTCATCGACCCGACCACCGACGCCCTGGTGGACGCCAACCGCCGCGCCTTCTTCGACAGCGTCACCTATATCGGCGCCGTGGAGAACGCATCTGACGAGCGCTTCAAAGGCTGGACCCTGCTGCCGGCCGGCGCACCGAACTAATCCAGAGCCGATGGACGGCCGCTCCGCAGGGCTGCGGGGCGGCCTCTCCTAAGCAAGTTTTGAAATGGGGAATATGATGCTCAACAATCGCATCGCGTTCACCGCGGCTCTGCTGTCTGGCGTCTGCGTGGCGCCTTTGACGGTGGCTTCGGCTCAGGAGGCGACCGCCGCCTCGCAAGCAGAAGACGTCGTGGTGGTTCGTTACCAATATGTGCCGGACGACAAGCGCGCCACCTCCGAGGTGGCCAGCTTCCTGTCCGCGGACGATTTCGTGCTCACCGGGGATTCCAGCGTTGCTGACGCGCTGGGCCGTGTTTCCGGCATCACCATCTCGGACGGCCGTTTCCCGGTCGTGCGGGGTCTGAACGAGCGTTACTCCAACACGCTTCTAAACGGTTCGCCGCTGGCGTCGCCGGAACCCCTGCTGCGCGCGGCGCCGCTGGACCTGTTCCCGACCAGCGTCGTGTCCAACGTGCTGGTCCAGAAAACCTTCTCGCCGCAATTCCCGGGTGAGTTCGGCGGCGGCCTCGTGGCCATCGAGACCTCGGCCCTGCCGGCTGAAGGTTTCTTTGAAGTGGGCCTCAGCGCAGCTGCGGACACCGAGACCAGCCTGAACACCGGCCTGCTGCACGATGGCGGTTCCAATGACCGTTGGGGCTTTGGCGACAACACCCGTCAGGTGGATGACGCCTTCAAGACCATCTTCGAGACCACGCGTGTGGGCGCCGACAACACGGTCTGGACCGATGAGACCCTGGGCGCGTTCGGACGTTCGCTGGAAAACTCCAAGCTGTGGGTTGTCCAGGAAGGCGATATCGAGCCCGATTGGGGCGTCGAGGTGGCTGGCGGCCAGCGTTTCGAGTTCGACAATTTCTCGCTGGGCCTTCTGGCCTCTGTCGGCTTTGACAATGAATGGCAGACCAAGGATGGCGCGCGCGGGGATATCACCGCGTCCAGCTCCGTGTCTTCGGGTGAGACCGTTACTCAGAACACCGAGTACGATTTCATGGAAACCACCAACAATATCGCGCTGAACGGCCTTGTGGGCCTGGGCGTGGAGTTTGGTGACCATGAGATCCAGCTTCTGTCTCTGGTTCTGCGCTCCACCGACAAGGAAACCCGCACCGAGTTCGGCAATCTGCTGCCGTCCGAGGACGAGGATTTCCGCGACGACCAGACCGCCTTCTTCGAGCGTCAGGTTTACACCTACCAGCTCTCCGGCGATCACATGTTCGAAGATCTGGGCGGCCTTGAAGCCACCTGGCGCGCCGCGTTCTCCGATGCGTCGCGCAATGCGCCGAACCAGCGTCGCGCGCGTTACGAGTTCTCCAATGTGAACGGGACCGATCGTCTGGTTCTGCGTCCGGACACCCGCGGCAACAACATCTCGTTCAGCCGCGTGGATGAAGAAGTCACCGATTACGGCATCGACTTCACCCTGCCGGTGGACGCGCTGGGCCTGTCCTGGGAATGGAAAGCCGGTTACGCGTCCAACACCCGTGATCGTTCGGCGTTCAGCCGCGACATGGCCTTCTCGGGCTCGTCGTCTGATGAATTCCGCTCCTCGCGCGTGGACTACATCTTTGCGGATCCCAATATCGGCGTTCCGTCCGAAGGCGGCACCTGGCAGATCCGCGAACGCGGCGCGTCGGGCGCGGCTGACGCCTATGACGGCGAGCTCGATGTCGAGGGCGCCTATATCGCCACCGACGTGGAGATCACGCCCTTCCTGCGCGCTGCGCTTGGCGCACGCTGGGAAAATGGCGAACTGTCCACCCGCACCTTCAACCTGGACAATCGCGGCCAGTTCACCGAAGTGACCACCGAAGAGGATTACATCCTGCCGGCGGCGACGCTGACCTGGACCTTCGCGGATAACCTGCAGGCGCGTTTCGGTTACTCTGAAACCATCACCCGCCCGCAATTCCGCGAACTGGGCTTTGCCCTGTTCACCGACACCGAGCTCGACCAGCGTTTCGTGGGCAACCCGTACCTGGTGGACACCGAGATCACCAACTATGACGCGCGCCTGGAATGGTATTTCGGCCGCAATCAGTTCGTGACCGCCGGCGTCTTCTACAAAGAGCTGGAAAACCCGATCGTTGAATATCTCTTCAACGCTGCGGAAGAGCCGGTGAATTCCTATCTCAATGCGCCCGAAGCGGACATCTGGGGCTTCGAGATCGAGTTCGAGAAGACCTTCGACATGGCCGACACCTTCGGCGATGACGGCTTCTGGAGCGACGCCGAGGTGTTCGTGAACACGAACTATACCTACAGCCAGTCCGAGATCTCGGTGGATCAGACCGATACCGTGATCGCGGCCGGCGTTCCGGCGGGCGGCTCCACCGATGTGGTGGTGCCGAACGAAGTGGCGGCGTTCTCGCGCATTGTGGACGGCCAGCGCCTGAACGGTCAGTCCGACCACATCGTGAACCTGCAACTGGGCTGGGAAGCCAAGAGCACGGGCACCCGCACCGCGCTTTTGCTGAACTGGAACAGCGACCGGGTCCGCACCATTCAGTTCAACGTGTCGGTCGACAACCCGAACACGCCGAATGTGGAAAGCTCTTCGTACTTCCCTGAAGTGATCGAAGAGCCGCCGCTCACGCTGGACCTGGTGCACAACCGCACCATCGACGTCCCGCGCGCCGGTGAACTCGACCTGCGTTTCGCCATCCGCAACATTCTGGGCGAGGAGTATCACTCCTACCAGGAAGCCTATGGCGAAGAACGCATCTATGAATCCTATGATCTGGGGACCACGTTCTCGATCAGCCTGAAGAAGTCCTTCTAGGGCCGGGTTCAGTTCGAAACAGGCAGGCGGGCTTTCTTCCGGGAAAGTCCGCCTTTCTGCTTCTCATTGTGTGATAACTACCGTTACAGTCCGCCCGCTTGGACCTAGGCGACCCCCAAGAGCCATGACCCGCACGCTTTCCTCCACTGCAACCGCCCCCCTGATGCGCGTGAACCGTGCACTGGCGCTGGCGTGTGCGGTGACAGCGGTCATCGTGCTGGGCTGGGTCATTGCCCGGGCGATCTGGTTTGGCCTGTTCGGCGCGGCGGCGCTGGATGTGCGGATCGATCCGCCGCGCGCGGCTGCAAGCGTGTCCAGCCGCGATGCGAGCCTGGGGGCGGCGCCGCCCACCGGCCTGTTCGCGAACCGGGCCGGCCAGGCTGTTCAAACCGAAGAGGCCGCGCCGGAGAGCCGGCTCAATATCGCCCTGCGCGGTGTCCGCGTGGGCGCAGGCGCACAAAACGGATCCGCCATCATTGATGCCGAAAACGGCCGCCAGCGCATTGTTCGCGTCGGTGACGAGATCGCGCCCGGCATCACGGTCGAGGCCATCCATCCCGACCGGATCGAAATCAACCGCCGCGGCGCGCGCGAGTCGCTCTATCTGCGCGACCGCGAACGCCGTCAGGCGCGCCAGGTCGCCAGCACCGCACCGGCGCCCCAGGCCAACACGCCGGCTTCGCCGCAGATCGACCAGCTGATTGACGAACTAGATCTGGGCCCGCGCCTGCGCGACGGCGCGCTGGTCGGGTTCGATATCGGCTCGGACGCCGATCGCACCTGGCTCGCCCGCTTCGGGCTGGAGCCGGGCGATCTCATCCTGGCGCTCAATGATACGCCGGTCAGCGCGCCTGATGCGCTGGCCCGGGCCCTTTCGAGCTCTGGCGCGTATCGCCTGAGCATCGAACGCGATGGCCAACGCCTGACCCTCACACCGTCCGCGGCTGACGCCGCCCGACAGGAGTAAGCACCGTGACCTTGCTGTCTCGCATCCTCGTTCTCGCCCTGGCTCCGACCTTGTTGATCGGCGCGGCCTTCGCCCAGTCCAATGGCGGTCAGACGCTGAACTATCGCAATGCCGAGATCGGCGCGGTGATCGACGATATCGCCCTGATGACGGGTTTCACCTTTGTGCTGGACCCTGAGGTGCGCGGGCTGGTGACCATCGTGTCCGAAGCGCCGCTGACCGATGAAGAGGTGTTCCAGGTCTTTCTCTCCACCTTGCGCGTGAACGGCTATACGGCGGTGCAGACCGCGCCGGGCGTGTTCCAGATCGTGCCCCAGGCCGAAGGCGCCCGTGCGGGCGCGCCCATGCAGTCGGCGACGCGCGATGGCGATGTCTTCCTGACGCGCGTCTATCGCCTGAACAATACCTCGGCGCGTTCAGCCGTCCGGGCTGTCACGCCCATGCTCAGCCCGTCGGGCGCGGTGAACCCGGTCGAGTCCGGCAATCTCGTGGTGATCGTCGATTTCGCGTCCAATATTCGCGCCATCGAAGACGCCTTGCGCGAAGCGGATCGGGACACCTCCACGGTCGAGATGCTGACGCTGGAGAACCTGCCGGCCGAAGAAATGGCCTCTGTCATCGCCCGCCTGCGCGATCGCAATCAGGGCGGGGAGGATCAGGCGCCGTCCAATGTCACCGTCGCTGCGGTGCCCGCGTCCAACGCCCTCTTGCTGCGCGGCGAACCGTCCGCGATTGGCGAGATGATCTCGCTGGTGCGCCGCATTGATGCGGTCAGCGCCTCGACCCAGACCTTCCGTGTGGTGGCGCTCAACCATGCCCAGGGCGACGATCTGCTGCCGATCCTGCAGCAATTCGCCGAGGCGATGAGCGGTCCTGAGAGCGCGGGCCGCCCGGTCTCCATCGCCCATCACCCGGCGACCAATTCCATCATCATGAACGCCGATCCCGATGTACTGCGCGAGCTCGAACAGGTGATCGCCCGCCTGGATGTGCGCCGCCCGCAGGTGCAGGTGGAAGCCATCGTGGTGGAAATCTCCGACCAGACCGCGCGTGATCTGGGCGTTCAGTTCCTGCTGGCGGGCGATGGCGATGACACGACGCCGTTCGCCTATACCCGCTATGGCTCCTCGCGCCAGCCGGACCTGCTCGCGCTGACCGGCGCGCTTCTCACCGGCGGGTTGAATTCGGATGGTGAAGCGACCAACAGCACGGATGTGAACCTGCGCAATCTGGCGCTGTCCTCGCTGGTGAACGCCCGCGGCGGCGCGTTCGGTTTCGGCGGCGAGTTCAATGACGGCTCGCTGTTCGGCGTCATCGTCAATGCGCTCGACAGCGACACGGATTCCAATGTCCTGTCCAAGCCCCAGCTGATGGTTCTCGATAACGAGGAAGCCAATCTGATGGTGGGTCAGGAAATCCCGATCACCACCGGGGAATCGCTGGGCTCGAACAATTCCAATCCCTTCCGCCAGATCGAACGCGAAAGCGTCGGCGTGCAGCTCTATGTGCGCCCGCAGATCAATGACGGCGACGCCATCCGCCTTCAGATCCGCCAGGAAGTGTCGTCCGTGGCCGGCCCCGTGAGCGCGGATTTCGTCGAGCTGATCACCAATCAGCGCAAGATCGAGACGACGGTGCTGGCCGATGATGGCGAGATCATCGTGCTGGGCGGTCTGATCGAGACCGATGAGCAGGAAGCGGAAAGCGGCGTGCCGGGGCTCAGCCGCATTCCGGGCGCGGGCCGTCTGTTCCGCAATGACAGCCGTTCGACCACGCGCCGCAATCTGATGGTGTTCATCCGTCCGACCATTGTGCGGGATGCGGCGAGCATGCGCGACGTCACCCGCATGAGCTATGATTACGCCGTGGGCCAGCAGCGCGAGGCCACGGGCGGCAATTCCAGCCTGGAATCCATTGTCGACATGATGATGCGCGGCCAGCAGCCGTTCAGCGGCCCCCTGCCGGGTGATGATGCAGGCCGGGAGTAAGCCTTGAAGCCGCTCAATTACGCCTTTGCGCGCGAACGCGGGGTCGCGCTTCAGACCGGAGAGGCTCCGGTCTTCCTTCTGCGCGAGGATGCGGATGCGCTGGCGCTGGTGGAAGCGCGCCGGGCGGCGGGACAGGCGTGCGAGGTGCGCACACTGGATGCGCGCGCCTTTGATCGCGCCCTGTCGGAGATCTACGCCTTTGACGGGCTGGCGCATTCCATGTCCGACAGCGCCGAGGACGAGGCCGGCGAGAGCCTGTCAGACATCATCAACGACATCCCCAAGACCGCGGATCTTCTCGATAGCGCATCCGACGCGCCGATCATCCGCCTGATCAACGGGCTGATCGCCGAGGCTGTGCGTTCGGGCGCGTCCGATATTCACGTCGAACCGTTCGAGGACCGGGTGTCCGTGCGGCTACGCGTGGATGGCGTTCTGCGTGAAATGGTGTCGTTGAGCGGGCGGCTCGCGCCGCCGCTGACCAGCCGCATCAAGGTGATGGCCCGGCTCGACATCGCTGAAAAGCGCATCCCCCAGGATGGGCGACTGACCCTGACGCTGGCGGGCAAGGGCGTGGATGTGCGGGTCTCAACCCTCCCGTCGCGCTATGGCGAGCGCGTCGTATTGCGTCTACTGGACAAGGAAAGCGCGCGCTTCACGCTGGACCAGCTGGGCATGTCGCCGCGCCAGCTTGAAGACTTCCGCAAGGTGCTGAGCCAGCCCAATGGCGTGGTGCTGGTGACCGGTCCGACGGGCGCGGGCAAGACCACTACGCTCTATGCCGGGCTCAATCTCCTGAACGACCAGACCCGCAATATCCTCACCGTGGAAGACCCGGTGGAGTATGCGGTCGAGGGCGTGGGCCAGACCCAGGTGAACACCAAGGTCGGCATGACCTTCGCGGCGGGGCTGCGCGCCATTCTGCGTCAGGACCCCGATGTGGTCATGGTCGGCGAGATCCGGGATGTGGAGACCGCCGAGATTGCGGTGCAGGCCTCGCTGACTGGCCACCTCGTTCTGTCTACCGTGCACACCAATTCCGCCGCTGCTGCGGTCACCCGTCTTCGGGATATGGGCGTTGAAAGCTATCTGCTGGCGACGACGATCAAGGCGGTGGTGGCCCAACGTCTGGTGCGGCGTCTGTGCCCGTCCTGCAAGGAGGCCTATGAGCCCGATGCGGGCGAGCAGCGCATGCTGGAGCTGGAGCCGGGCGAAACCGCGCTTCTGTACAAACCCAAGGGCTGCGACAGCTGTGGCGGGTCGGGCTATCAGGGCCGCCGCGGCGTCTATGAGCTGTTGGTGGTGGATGACGCCGTCGCCTCGATGATCCACGAGGATGCGCGCGAGAGCGAGATCGCCCGCCATGCCTTCTCGCAGCGCAATACGCTCTGGCGCTCGGGCGTGGAGCTGGCGAAAGCGGGCGAGACATCGCTGGCTGAAGTGATGCGGGTCTGTCGCGAGGATGGCGAGCGCGATGGCGGCGTTTGAGTACGAAGCCCTCGACGCGGCGGGCAAGCGCACCAGGGGTCTTCTGTCCGCCGATAGCGAAGCCGCCGCGCGCAAGGAATTGCGCCGCCGCCGGCTGGCGCCCCTGTCTGTGTCGCGCGCCAGTGAAAAAGGCGCGGGCGCGAATCCGGTCGCTAACCTGTTCAAGCCCAAGGGCCTGTCCGAAGACGACCTGGCGGGCGTCACGCGCCAGCTCGCCACGCTGATCGATGCGGGCATGCCCGTTGAGGAAGCGGTGGGGCTCGTGGGTGGTCAGGCGGACAAGGCCCAGGTCGGGCGCGTGCTGATGGGCGTGCGCGAGAAAGTCACCGAGGGCGAACGCCTGTCAGAGGCCATGGCCGCGTACCCGGACAGCTTTCCCGGCGTCTACCGCGCCATGGTCGCGGCGGGTGAAAGCGCGGGCGGTCTCGGACAGGTGCTCGACCGACTGGCGGATTACCTTGAAAAGGCGGGCGCGCTGAAACGCCGGGTCGGCGCGGCGCTGATCTATCCCAGCGTGCTGGGCGGGGTCGCGCTTCTGGTGGTCTGCGTGCTGCTGGTGGCCATCGTTCCGAAGATCGCCGAGCAGTTTGACACCATGAACATGACCCTGCCGATGATCACGCGGGTAATGATCGGTCTGTCGAACGGGCTTCAGGCCAGCTGGCCGATCCTGCTCGCCGCACTGCTCGGCGCAGGTCTGCTGTATTCGGTGCTGATCCGGCGCGAGCCGGTCAAACGCGCGGTCCAGACCAGTCAGCTCAAGGCGCCGGGTCTGGGCGGGTTCGCGCGCAAGGTCGAGGCGGCGCGCTTTGCACGCACCATGGCGATCCTGATCAATGCGGGCGCGGTGCTGCCCGAAGCCCTGCGCGCCTCGCGGCGGGCGTCCGACAATCTGCCCTTCCAGGCGATGCTGGGCGGGGTGATCGAGCAGGTCGAAACCGGCAAGGGTTTGGCCGATGCGTTGCGTCAGGCGCGCTGGTTCCCGCCGTTGATGGTCTACATGGTGGCCGCAGGCGAACGCTCGGGCCGGCTTGCTGAGATGTTCCAGCGCTCCGCCGAGCATATGGAGGCCGAGGTCGATGGCGCCATCACGGTGGGTCTGAGCCTGCTGGAGCCGGGCATCATCATCGCCATGGCCGTGATCGTGGTCGGGATCGTGCTGTCGATCCTGCTGCCGATCCTGCAATTGAACACTGCTGCGCTGGGATAGCGCGGCCAGCAAGGAGACTGAGACATGCTGCTCAAAAAACATGACGCGCGCCGTCTCGAGGATGAGGAAGCCGGGCTGTCGCTCGTGGAGGTCATGGTGGTCGTGGTGATCATCGGGCTTCTGGCCACCATCATCACGATCAATGTGCTGCCCATGCTGGGCCAGGCCAATTCCTCCACGGCCCAGACCCAGATCAGCCAGCTTGAACAGGCGCTGGAAACCTACCGCCTGCGCATGGGCCGTTATCCCAGCACCGATGAAGGGCTGGACGCACTGGTCACCCCGCCCTCTGACGCCCGACTGGCGACGCGCTTCCCCGAAGGTGGGTTCATCAACAATCTGCCCACCGATCCCTGGGGTAATGACTTCCTCTACCTCTATCCGGGTGAGCATGGCCGGTTCGACGTCTGGACGCTGGGCGCGGATGGCCGCGAAGGCGGCGAGGGCGAAGACGCCGATATTGGCAACTGGAACGCCGAACAGGACTAATGCCTCTTTCGTCCCGATCCTCTCAGGCCGGCGTCTCGCTGATCGAGACGCTGGCGGCGCTGGCGATCATCGCGCTGGTGACGGGCGTGGCCGTGGTCATGCTCCAGCCCGAGGATTCCCCGGCCCAGGTCGAGGGCGAAGCGCTCGTGCGCGTGCTCAATGAAGCGCGGCAGGAGGCTCTGGTCTCCGGACAGCATGTGGGGTTCGGCGCGCGGTTTGATGGCCGCGGTTATCAGTTCTATCGCTTCGAGGAGGGCGCCTGGCGCGTGCGCACGGACCATCCCGCCTTTGACGCCCACCGTTTTGAGGATCGGGACCTGTTCCTGAGCGTGCAGTCAGGCGCCATTGCTCAGCGAAGTGAAACCTCGCTTGAGGACTCAGGTGAGACGCTGAACGGCCCGGAAGTCTGGTTTGATCCCACCGGTTTTGATCAACCGTTCGCCTATGAGCTGCGCGGACCGGAGGCTGTGCGTCAGATTGCGCGTAACGGGGCGGGGCGTTTGACCCTGGTCGATCCGCAGGCGGAGACGCCGTCATGATTGCGCGGCGGCAGGACGGCTTTTCCCTGATCGAGATGCTGGCGGCGCTCGCCATTCTGGCGCTCGCCGGCGTGGCGCTGATGAATGCGCTGAGCACGTCGGCGCGATCCGCAACGCTGGCGCGCGAGATGACGCTGGCGCAGATCGCGGCGCAAAACCTTCTGAGCGAGGAAATCCTGAATGCGGGCGCCGGCGCGATGCGCGATCAGCGCGGCGAGTATGCGCTGGGCGGACAGCGCTTTGACTGGGCTCTGGAGGTGGATGACGCGGGCCAGCCCAACCTTGTCCGCGTGCGGCTGGTGATCTCCGACCCCGATGCCGAGACGGTTCTGTACACGCTGGATACCCTGCGGAGGACGTCATGATGCGGCGTCAAGAGGCCGGGTTCTCATTGGTCGAGGTCATGGCGGCGGTCATGGTCTTCGCCCTGATCAGTTCGATCAGCGTGGGGCTGCTCACCACGGCCCTGCGGTCGAAAGAAACGTCTGAGGCGGTGATGGCCGAGCTCGCCGCCATCCAAAGGGTCCAGGCGCTTCTCACCGAGGATGTGGGCCAGATGGTGTTGCGTCCGGTGCGCGATGAAGATGGCTTGACCGATCAACGGGTGTTCGCGCTGGACGCAAGGGGCGCCGATCCGCTCAACCCGGCGCGCGAGGACGAACCGCGAGAAATCCTGGTGCTGACGCGTACGGGCTGGGCCAATCCCGGCGGCCTGCAGCCGCGCTCGGGGCTTCAGCGCGTCGCCTGGATCTATGACGGCGTCCGCCTGTGGCGGGAGGCGAGCCTGTATCCGGATCTGGCGCAGGGCGCCGCGCCCGTGCGTCAGCTGATTGCCGACAATGTCACCGACTTGCAGATCGAGGCGCTGATGACCGGCGTCTGGAGCGGGGCTGTCGAGGTGCGTCCGGGTCGCAATGGCGAAGCGGCGGGGCAGCCCCCGCGCGCCGTGCGCCTGTCCTATGTCCAGGCGTCTCTGGGAGAGATGGAGCATGTGGCGCTGTCGCCAACCGCAGAGGTGGGACGATGAGCGCGCGGACCTCAGAACGCGGCACGGCGCTGATTGCGGCGCTGCTGCTGGTCGCCCTGATGGCGGCGGTAGCGGTGCAGCTGATGGATGTGACGCGCTTTGCGGCCTTCCGCACTGGCCAGATCGATCAGCGCACACAGGCGGTCTGGATGGCGCGCGGGGCGCGGGACCTGGCCGAGGCGGCGTTCCTGAACGCCGGCGCGCCGGGGCGCTCGGTGATGCGGTCTGACGAGCTGTGGCTGGCGGGGCCGGTCGTGTTTCCGCTTGAGGCGGGTCAGGTGGTGGGCGAGATCCATGACCGCAATAATTGCCTGAACATCAATGCGCTGGTTGAAGCGGACAGTGATGTGGACGATCCGCTGGAGAGCGAGGCGCAGGCCTCTGAAACCCGCTTTCTGCGGCAGGCGTTCGTGCGCCTGTCCTCGGACATCGGCGTGCCGCGCGCGGAGGCCGAGGCCCTGCTGGCGCAAATCACTGACTGGATTGATGCGGATCTGTCGGCTGAACCGGCAGGCGCGGAAGACCGCACCTATGGCGCCTATGACCCGCCTTACCGGGCCGCCAACCAGCCGTTTTCTGAGCTTGAGGAATTGCGCGCCCTGCCGGTGATGACGCCCGCATTGTATGAGGTGTACGCGCCCTATCTGTGCGTTCTGCCCACGCCGGAACAGCCGCCCTTGAACCTTAACACTCTGTCGCTCGACCAGGGCCTTCTATTGTCCGCCCTGCTGGATGACGATCTTGATCTGCGTGACGCGGAGACAGTGCTTTTCCGGCGGCCCCCTGCCGGGTATGAGACGCTGGAAGCGGTGTGGGCGGATCCGTTGATCGCCGCGCTGGAATTGACCGATGCGGAGAAGACGCGGCTTGCCTTGCGCAGCCGATGGTTCGAGATGGAGGTGAGCGTGCGGCTCGCCGAGACCCAGTTTCAGATGACGCAGCTGGTTGAATGGAATGAAGGCGGGGATTTGCGCCGTCGCAGCCAGCGCTTTGGAGCCTTTTGATGACTGACGTGCTGATCCTTCAGCCGCCCGGTTCGGCCAGGAGCGACCAGACGGTGCTGTGGAGCGTGGTCCGGGACGGCTCCGTAGTCGCCGAAGGCGAGATCGCGTCTGGCGCCAGCGTGCAAACGCCGACCGATACTGTCATCGCGCACGCCGTCATGGTGCTGCCGTCCGAAGACGTGTTCATGCGCCGCCTTCCGGTGCCGGGCCAGTCCGAACGCGATGCGCGCCGCGCGGCGCCCTTTCTGATCGAGGACCAGATCGCTCAACCGCTCGAGGATGTGGAGGTGAGCCTGGGACCGGTCGGCGTGGATGGCGCGCGCTGGGTCGCGGCTGTGGACCGTTCGCTGCTCGGACGCTGGCGCACCCTGCTGTCCGGGCTCGATGTGGCTGAGCTTCATACCTTGCCGGACGGGTTGGTGCTCACCGGCCATGGCGGTGATCTGACGGTAATGGGCTACGGCGATCGTGTGGTGTTCCAGACCCGAGCCGGGGATCTGGGCGCGAAGACCGAAACGCCTGACGCCGCGCGTGACCTGGACGCGGCGCTGGCCGATCCGGTGTGTGGCGCGATCGAACCGCATCTGCTGACCCCGGTCCTGGCCGGTCTGGGGCAGCGTGTGCAGCCGCGGCGCGTGCTGATCAGTGCGGAGCTTGATCCCGGCCCGCTGGCGCCGGCGGATACCCCCATTGCGGTCAAACGCATCGAGACGCCGGATCTGCGGATCGCTGCGGCGGCCTTGCCGGTGGATGCCCTGGAGGTCTTGCCGGTAATCCTTGGCGATACGTTTGCAGCCAAGGTCGATTGGTCCGGGATTCTGGCGCCCTGGCGCTGGGCGGCCGGGCTCGGGCTGGCGGCGGTGCTGGGTGCGTCCGCCCTGATGATGGGGCAGGCGGCGTATCTCGAGGACCGGGCGGCGCGTTTTGAAGCCGCGCAGGACGCAGAGTTTCGCGTGCTGTTCCCTGAAGCGCGCATCGTCAATGTCAGCGCCCAGATGCGCCAGGCGCTCAATGGCGTCAGCGGCGGCGGCGTGGGCGGAACGGGCTTTCTGCCCCTGGCCTCGGTCCTGTCGCAGATCGTGGCGGATGTGGAGGGGGTTCGGGTGGACTCCCTGCGCTATGACGCCAGCCGGGGCGAGTTGTCGGTGACGGCGCTCTATTCGGGCTTTGGCGATTTTGAACGGTTGCGCAGCGCCGCTGAAGAGCAGGGCGCCGTGCTGGACGATGGCGGCGCGCGGCAAAGCGCGGCCGGCGTCGCGGGTGAGTTTACGGTGAGGCTGCCATGAGCAAGAGCGCGATCTTCACGCCGATCCGCACCGCCTTTCTGGCGCGCACGCCGCGCGAACAGGCGCTTCTGGCGGGTCTGGCCGTCCTGCTGTCCCTGACGGTGCTCTGGTTCGGCGTGCTGGCGCCGGCCCTGAACTGGCGCTCCGAGGCGGTCCAGCGCTATGCCAGTGCGGCCGAAGGCTATGAAACGATCCTGGTTCAGGCCGCCCGGTATCGCGCCCTGTCGGAAGGTGCGGTCAATGTCGCAGACCAGGAGCCCTTGCGGACGCTGGCGGACCGGACCGCGCGAGAGCGGGGCTTGTCGATCAGCCGGGTCCAACCGCTGGAGGACGGGCGTCTGGGCGTCTGGCTGGAGCAGGCGGATGCAGATGCCATGATGGGCTGGCTGAACACCTTGTCGCGTGAGCATGGCGTCAGCGCCGTTCGTGTCAGTGTGGACCGGGAAAGCGATGCGCGGGTTCGCGCCCAGCTGACCCTGTCGCGCGCCGGAGGGGCGAGCTGATGCGTCTACTTCTGGGTCTGGGTTTCGGCGCGGCGCTTGTATCAGGGCTGATCATCACGGCCCCGGCGCGACTGGTTTATGACGCGCTGGCGCCGGCCGGGATCGAAGCGGGCCGGGTTCAGGGCAGCGTGTGGCGGGGCGAAGCCCTGCGCGTGCAGGCTGGGACGCATGTGATGACGCATGTGGAGACGGCGCTTGAGCCGCTCTCCGTGCTCTCGGCCCGACCGGCGCTGGCGATGACCGTTACGGACCCGGATGTTCAACTCAGCGCACGCGTTCAGAGCGTCGGCGATGAAATCCGGATCGAAGGGGCGGAGGGGATTGTTTCGGTCTCCCTGCTGCCGATGCTGCAAGGCTTGCCGCTGCCCTCAGGCAGCATCGCGCGGCTGGATGATGTTACGGTTCGCCTTGACCGGCAGGGGCGCTGCCTCAGCGCCGAGGGCGCGGTCATGAGCCCGGCCCTCGCGGATGCCGGCGCGCGTTATGATGTGGATCTGCCGATCCTGGATATGACACTGTATTGCGCGGGAGAGGATCTGGCGCTGAATGTGTCGGGGCAGAGCCCGGCTCTGGCGCTGGAAGGCATGATTGCGCTTGAGGCGGCGACGCCGCGCTATCGGATTGTCGCCACTCCACGTGACCCGGAGGGCGGTCGCATCCTGTCCGTTCTGGGCTTCCGGGCGGATGGCGCGCAATGGATCGCTGACAGCGAGATGAGGGAAGGGCGATGAGCTTGCGTTGGTTACTGGTTTCAGCCTGCGCCCTGGGCGTCAGCGCCTGTGCGACAAGCACGCCCGAGCGCACCCGGCTTATCGAGCAGGCGCGCAATGTGTCCGAACGCGTCGACAGCCTGCCGCCGCAGAGCCTGCCCGATGGGCAGTGCGGCATCTTCCTGTTCGGACGGGGCGAAACTCATCCGTTTGTCCTGTTCGAGAATGATCGCGCCGGTCGCGTCCTGATCCTGCATCAGGGCGCCATCCATGAGCTGGGCGTGACGCCGCAGCCAGGGGCCTTTGTGCAGGGCGAAAGCTTTCGCCGCGTCTATCTCGACCAGCCCGCCAATCTGGTGTTCACCCTGACCGGGGATGTGGGCGAGGAGACGGGCTCGGGCCCGCGTCTTGAGAATGTGCTGTTGCGCACCCGCGCGATTGACGGGGCAGAGACCGTCAGGCCCCTGGGCGGGGTATATTCGTGCCGAGACGGGGCGAACCGCGTCGCGCCGGGACGGTTCTAGAAGCCGGCGGGGCCGGACAGGCCTGTCCGCTGCAGCACCCAGACCAGACCGATCCCGAAGGCGAGGAAGGGGCCGAAGGCGATCATGCTGTCGCCGGTGACATCCTTGCGGAAGACGTATTTCAGCGTCAGGGCGAAGATCAGGGCCGCCAGGCTGGAAAACAGCAAGATCGCAGGCAGGGCCAGCGCGCCGCACCAGGTGCCGCCGGCCGCAAACAGCTTGGCGTCGCCGCGCCCGAGACCAGGCCGTCCGCGCGCGCGTTCATAGCTCTTCTCGATCAGGACGAGGGCGGAATAGCCCACAATGCCGCCCAGGGCGTGCAGCCAGACGATGCCGCCCAGCAGCGCCGCCGCCACCACGCCGCCCGCGATCAAGGGCAGCGTGATCCGATCGGGCAGGATGAAGCGTCGCGCATCAATCACCGACAGGGTGGTCAGCGCGCCTAACAGCGCAAGGGTCAGGAGGGGGCTGAGGACGGCGGCCATACCGCCCTTATCCCCTTCCTGTTCGTTTTCGCCAAGTCGGCGGGACAGATCAGCCCTGATCTGCAGCGGGCAGAACCGCAAAGGTCCGGGCGATGGCGTCCAGATAGACGGGGGTCTGGTTTGCCCGGTAGGCGCTCAACAACGCTTCGGTCAGCTTGATGACATGATCATCGCCATGCTGGACGGCGCGATGGGCGGGATGAGTGGGCGGCAGCGCCCTGATCGGCTCGGGGCTTTGACGGGCCAGCGGAGAGAAGGCGGCCACAAGGGCGGCGCCATGCTCGAATGCGCGGAACAGCAGTCTGCGGCCAACCGCGTCGGGCACATGATGGGACAAGGTTCTGGCCGCCGCCGTCGCCGTCACCGCATGGGTGAAGACGATCATTGTGTAGGGTGTGCGCGCATGCGCCAGGAAGACACGCGTCATCTCTTCCATCAGGGCGTCAAACCGGGCGTCGAGCTCCCCGGACAGGTCCACAAGGCTGGTCACTTCGGCGAAATCGTCGGCATGGACGAGCTGAGCGTAACCGGCCGTGATCGCGCCTTCTCCGGGCGCTTGTGCCTCGGGCAGCGGCGTGATCCAGCTCAGCGTTGCATGGAAATCCAGCACGCCCTGGTTCGGCGCCGCTTCGACGGGCAGGGGCGTGTAACGATCCGCCCAGGCGGCAAGCGCATTCGCCAGCGCGCGAAGCCTTGTCGGCGTGATGTCGGAATGAAGGGCGCGCGCCATGTGCGCGGTCTGAAGCACGGCGTGACAGGCCGAGGTGGAAAAGCCGTCGGCCAGCCGATGGGTCCACAGGCTCAGCACTTCGCGCCAGGGCCGGGTCTCAAGCTCGGCCCTGAAGAAGGCCCGCCAGTCCGCGTCCCGGGTTTTCACGCCTATCCAGGACGACCAGTCGTCCGGATCGAGATCCCCCATCCGCCTTTCTGCCGGGGTGAAGCGCGCCTCGGCCTGATCAAGCCAGGCCTGGGCCTCATCGCCCTGACCCATGGCGCACAGGGCTTCAACCACCATGGGGGCGTGATTGTAGAACCCGTTGGTCTGGACGACCGAGACCTCCTCAAGGCGCTGCAAGGCGGCGTCGAGGCCGGAATAGTCTCCCCGCACTTTCAGAACGCTGCCGGCGGCCTGGGACAGGGCGCGTTCAGCATGCCAGTTGCGGGGGCTCGACAGGGCGAAATCAAGGGCGGCGGTCATGGGCAGGCTCCAACGATCTAGGTCTGATATTGGCAAGCCTACTTTCTCAAGCTAACTTGAGATCAAGGAAATTAAATCGAGAAGTATCAATGTAATGGCGATGAGGACGAAACTTCTGAAGATTGGAGAGCTGTCCGCGCGCACCGGCGTGCCGGTATCCGCGATCCGCTATTACGCGGATGCAGGACTGATCCACGCCTATCGTACGAATGCCGGCCAGCGCCGGTTCGCCCGCGCGGATATCCGGCGGGTCTCTTTCATCCTGATCGCCCAGCAATTGGGGCTCAGCCTTGAAGAGATCGGCGCGATCCTGCAGCGCCTGCCCGACGGGCGAACACCGACAAAGGCGGACTGGTCGCGTATTTCAGGCGGCATCCGCGCCCGGGTGGATGCGCGCATTTCAGAGCTCGAGCGGATCCGCTCACGCCTGGAGGGCTGCATTGGCTGCGGCTGTCTGTCCCTGGAAACCTGTCAGCTTTACAATCCGCAGGACCGGTTGGGCGCCCAGGGGCCGGGGCCGCGCCGTTTGCTGGGCGACTGATCCGGCCCTGTCCGCCTGTCTTCAGAGCGGATAATCGCGCTCCGGCTCCACGCCCGCCGTCTGAAGGAAGCTGCGCAGCTGGCGCACTTCATCCTTGGGCAGAGAATGGCCGGCATGATGGAAATTGGCCGTGTGCCCGTTCAGGCTCACCGCGAATTTCGCGCCCGAGCGCTCGCTGATCTCGGCGCCCAGATCGGTCAGCACATGCTCGACATCGGTGGGTGACAGATTGGCCGGTTCGGGATGAGCGAACAGGGCGTGCAGGGTTTTTCTGTGTTTGTGGTTCATCGCGGTCTCCTCCCTCAATGGGTCTGCAGGACCAGAATGTCAGGCGGTGATGGCAGGGGGAATGCGACCCTGTGTCCAGTAGAGCGGTTGGAGTAAGTCGCTGTCGGTGCGTGTGGTTTCCGAGATGTTCACGCTAAAGTCGCATGCCGCCTTGAGAGAGTCTGTCTTTTCGTTAACAATTGCGGAAAGTGGAAACTGAGCTGTGGGTCTTCGATGCATCAGCCTCTGAGCGGTTTAAGGATTCTCACCATCGAGCAAAACGGTGCGGGGCCCTATGGCACGCAATTGCTCGCTTCGCTTGGCGCTGACGTCATCAAGATCGAAAATCCCTCCGCAGGCGGCGATAGCAGCCGCAGCGCCGGCCCCTATTTCCTGGGCGAGTATGACAGTGAGTTCTATCAGACCTTCAATCGGGGCAAGCGCTCGATGGCGCTGGACCTCAAGGATCGCGGCGATCGCCGGATTTTCGAGCGTCTGCTGTCCACGGCGGATGCCTGCGCCAACAATCTGCGGGGCGATCTGCCCGCCGCGCTGAAGGTGGATTTCGCACATCTGGGCCAGATCAAGCCTGATATTGTCTGCGCTCACCTGTCCGCCTATGGCCGTGAGGGGGAGCGGGCGCACTGGCCGGGCTATGATCATCTGATGCAGGCGGAAGCGGGCCTGATGGCGATGACGGGCGAGCCTGACGCGCCGCCCACCCGCTTCGGCATGTCGATGGTCGACTATATGGGCGGGACCATGATGGCGCTAGGCCTTGTCTCGGCCGTTCTGGGCGCTCGCCGTTCCGGGCGCGGCTGTGATGTGGACGTGTCCTTGTATGACGTGGCCCTGCATCAGCTCTCCTATCCGGCCACCTGGTATCTCAACGAGGGCAAATGCGCTGAGCGCCATGAACGCTCGGCGCACCCGTCTGTCGCGCCCAGTCAGATGTTCCGAACAGCGGATGGCTGGCTATTCGTGATGTGTCAGGCGCCCAAATTCTGGGGCGCCTTCTGCCGCGCGCTCGGACGTGAGGACCTCTTGGCCAATCCGGCCTATGCCGACATGGCGGCCCGCAAGGCGAACCGGGAAAGGCTGCAGGAAGAACTCGACGCCTTCCTGTCCCAACGCACGACGGCGGAGTGGATGAAACGGCTGGGCGGGGTCACGCCGGTCGCGCCGGTCAATTCCATGTCGGGCGCGCTGGGCGCGCCTCAGGCCCGGGCGATGATCGAAACCGTGTCCCATCCCGACAAGCCCGGAGGGCTGAAAATGGTCCGCGATCCGGTCCGCATAAACGGGGCGTATGCGCCCAGCTGCCGGGCGCCCAAGCTGGGTGAGGACACGCGCGACATTCTCGATGACATGCTGTGCGACACGCCCGAAGACCGGGCTGCGGAATGATCAGTCCGCTTCGCGCTGCATGGTCATTTCATAGGTGAACCGGTCCGCGGGATGCACCGTGTCGGACAGGGCGATGATGCGCCCGCCCTTGTCGTAATAGCGCCGCATGGTTCGCAGCACGGCGGAGCCGGGCTCGGCATCCAGCACATCTGCTTCGCTATCGGTCAAAAGGCCGCCCGCAATGGTCTGTTCGATCCGCGCGGTCGGCGCGCCGCGCTCGGTGGCCATCCACTCGGTCACCCCGCCATTGAGCTCGACGAACACATCCACGGGCGGCGCGAGGTCCGAGCGGATATACATGTCGGTCAGGGCCACGGGCGCGCGATCGGGTTGGCCGCGCAGGCCATGCACGTGCAGGTAATCCCCGCCCGGTGCGACGCCGAAAGCGCGCGCGACAGCCGGGTCCAGCGGCCCCACATGCTGGCGCAGGGGTTTGAGTCGCGCCGTGCGGGTGTACTGCATCAGGTCGTCCACCCCGCCCAGGCGCTGGGCGAAGCCGGCGCGGGCTTCGGAAGCGACTACGACCGTGCCGGCGCCGCGGCGGCGGGCGATCAGTCCGGCTTCCGCGAGCATGCGCAGCGCTTCGCGCACGGTGTGACGGGAGACGCTGTACTGCTCGGTCAGGGCATGCTCGGTCGGCAGCAATTCGCCCACGGCCGGATTGCCCGCCGCTATGCCGGCGCGCAGGGTTTCCGCCAGCGTCATGTAGCGCGGTGCGCTGGAAACCGGTTGTTCGCCTGAAATGTCGGACACAGGATCCTCCCGCCTTGAAAAGACGCGGCTAACATAGTCCTTGCGACACGGAATGCGAGATGCGCCTGCATGGTGCAGAGCAACACGGGCTCTCAGGGCTTGGGAAAGTTCGGTCGGCGCTTCTCGAGAAAGGCCCGGTAGCCTTCCTGGAAATGTTCGCCGGAAAAGGCGTTCAGGAACAGCTGGCGGGTCGCTTCATCATCCTCGTCCTGCCCCGCCTCGATCAGCGCGATCATCTGTTTGGTGACGGACGCAGTATGGCTGGAGGTCTGGGTGATGTGATGAACGTACTCCTCCACCGCCTGGGACAAGACGCCCTGGGGCATCAACCGGTTGATCAGGCCGATCTGGAGCGCGGTCTCGGCATCGATCAGGCGCGCGGTGAACACCAGATCCTTCGCCGCTGACGCGCCCACCGTGCTCACCAGGCGACGCATGTCGTTGAACGGATAGACCAGGCCCAGCTTGGCGGGGGTGACGCCAAAGCGCGCGCCCTGGGCGGCGAAGCGCAGATCGCACGCCAGCGCCAGCGCGCAGCCGCCGCCCACGCACGCGCCTTCAATGCTGGCGAGCGTGGGCTTGGGAAAGCGGGCCAGGCCGTCCAGCGCCTCACCGATGGCGCGCGAATAGGCCTGCGCGCGTTCTTCTGTGGCGTAGACATCCTCGAACTCGGAAATGTCCGCGCCCGCCGCAAAAGCGCCGCCCTTGCCCCGGACAATCAGGACCTGGATGTCGCGATCGGCCTCGGCTTCGGCCAGCAAGTCGGGGATTTCGCGCCACATCGCTTCGGTGAGCGCATTGTGCTTGGCGGGCCGGTTGAGCACCAGCGACGCGGTGGCGCCGTGACGTGAGATATAAATCTGTTCTGCGTGCATCAAACTGCCCCGAAACTGTAGACTGCCCGAAGCGTTGTTTGCGCCTGAATATGGTGAATCGTCAAGAAATTAGGGGTGAGGCGGATTGTCCCCGGATCAAAAAAATTATCCGTATCCTGTCAAAAAACTTGACGCTCGCCTTAAAAGGTG
This sequence comes from Oceanicaulis sp. MMSF_3324, assembly GCF_030733545.1. GTDB lineage: Bacteria > Pseudomonadota > Alphaproteobacteria > Caulobacterales > Maricaulaceae > Oceanicaulis. The sequence continues at coordinate 31,737 of NZ_JASHIU010000005.1, read as the reverse complement.
ACACTTTTATAACGGTGAGCAACACAGGAGGTCCACATGTCTCATCTTGTTGGTGTGGGTCTGATTGCCGCCTGGTTGGCTTTCGCTCTTCTGGCGCCGCGTCTGGCGTCTGCAGAAGTGACCAGCCTACTGGCCCTGGTCGGCATGGCGCTGACTCTGGCCGTACTTTTCGCCACCGGTCGGCTGACACGGCCTGACCCGCTGGCGTTGAACCTGACGGCACGGCGTCCGTACTGGGAAACGCGCTAACGCGCTCTTCCACGGCGACAGACCCGATAAAAAAACCCCGGCGCCTTGGCGCCGGGGTTTTTTGTTCTACGCCTGCGGAGACGATCAGGCGAAGGCTTGCAGCCCGGTCATGGCGCGGCCCAGGATCAGGGCGTGCACGTCATGGGTGCCTTCATAGGTGTTCACGGTCTCAAGATTAATGGCGTGGCGCAGGATGTGGTATTCCTCGGCGATGCCATTGCCGCCATGGATGTCGCGCGCCTCTCGTGCGATGGCCAGGGCCTTGCCGCAATTGTTGCGCTTCATCATCGAGATGGCCTCGGGCACCCAGGCGCCCTGATCGAGCATGCGGCCGAGCGCCAGCGCGCCCTGATAGCCGAGCGCAATCTCGGTCTGCATGTCGGCGAGCTTCTTCTGCACCAGCTGGGTGCCTGCGATCGGCTTGCCGAACACTACGCGATCCATCGCATACTCGCGGGCGGCGTGCAGGCAGAATTCCGCCGCGCCCATGGCCCCCCAGGCGATGCCGTAACGCGCCTTGTTCAGGCAGGAGAACGGACCGCGCAGACCTTTGACATGCGGCAGCAGGTTCTCTTCGGGCACGAAGGCGTCATTGAGCGAGATGGAGCCGGTGATCGAGGCGCGCAGCGACAGCTTGCCTTCGATCTTGGGGCAGTCAAAGCCCTCGGTTCCCTTGTCGACGATGAAGCCGCGGATCTCGCCGTCGAGCTTGGCCCAGACCACCGCAAGGTCCGAGATCGGCGAGTTGGTGATCCACATCTTCGCGCCATTGAGCACATAACCGCCATCGACCTTCTTGGCGGTGGTGCGCATGGCGCCCGGATCCGAACCGCCATCGGGTTCGGTCAGGCCGAAACAGCCCACATATTCGCCGGTGGCGAGCTTGGGCAGGTATTTCTTCTTCTGCTCCTCGGTGCCGAAGGCCTCGATCGGATACATGACGAGGGAGGACTGCACGCTCATCGCCGAGCGATAACCGGAATCGATGGCTTCGACCTCGCGGGCGATCAGGCCATAGGCCACATGGGACAGGCCCGCGCCGCCGTATTCCTCGGCCACCGTTGCGCCGAGAAGGCCCATCTCGCCCATCTCGGTCATGATGTTGCGGTCGAAGCTTTCCTCGCGATAGGCGCCGACCACGCGCGGCAGCAGCTTTTCGCGGCAATAGCTGCGCGCGCTGTCGGCGATCATGCGCTCCTCTTCGCTCAGCATTTGCTGAAGGTGAAGCGGATCTTCCCAGGAGAAGCTGAGGCCGGTCTCTTTCGCCGCCATGCGTGCATATCCTTCTTCGTCTCTAAAGCCCTATATGGCCCGATGCCGGCGTGAAGACCAGCGGCGGGCGGGCAATGCGTCGTCTCTGGACGTGGTGGTAGCGGACCGAGCGCGCTGCGGGCAAGCGAGGGCGGACGATTGAGCTGATGTTTTCCGCCTGACACAGGCGTGATGACGCGTCGCGGTCCGTCATCTGGACCTTTGGGCCGGAAGGGCGCAGTTTCCCGCTGAAGAGATGACACACGCCGGAGCGCCGCCATGAACCGTCCTTATCTGCCCGAAGACATCGCAATCGCCGATCTTGAAACGCCCTACGCGTCCGCACCGGACGCCAAAGGCGCGTTGGGCAATGCGGAGTACGCGGCCCGGAACGGCAAACGGGTGCTGGCCGTGTTCGGCGCGGACTGGTGCCCCGATGCCCGACGCTTCGCCAGCGTGCTGGCCGCGCCGCAGCTGCAGGACTTTCTCTCCGAGCGCTACGAGATCGTGCTGATTGATGTGGGGCGGTATGACAAGAATCTCGACCTGGCGGCGGGGTATGGGCTGCAGACGGTGGAGGGCGCGCCCGCCATCATCATCGCCGATGCGGATGGCCGGGTGATCAATCCCGGCGGCGCCTATGACTGGCGCACCGCCCGGACGCGGCGCCCCCAGGAATTTGCGGATTTCCTCGCCGTCTACGCCGAGGTTCCGGCGCCGTGACCCGTCAGGTCGTCCTTGTCGGGGCGGGACATGCCCATATGGAGGCGCTGCGGCAGTCGCAGCGTTTCGCCAATGCCGGGCTGTCGCTGATCCTGATTGATCCGGGCGCTTTCTGGTATTCGGGCGCAGCGACGGGCGTGCTCTCGGGCGCCCTGGCGCCGGATGCGGCGCGACTGAACCCGGCCGAGATGGCAGGGCCCTTCCTGCATGTGCGCCAGCGGGTGCGCACGGTGGAGCCGAAGACGAAAACGCTCCGCCTCGAGGACGGGCTGGAGTTGTCCTATGATGTGCTGTCGCTCAATACCGGCAGCCATATCTCCGAAACACCCCTTCTGAAGGCGGGCGCCATCCCGGCAAAACCGGTCAGTGCGCTGGCTGCACTGCGCGCCACCGTGGAGACCGCAGGCGGTCGTTTGCGCCTGGCGGTGGCCGGCGCGGGCGCCACCGGGCTCGAGATCGCCCTGTCGCTGGCCAGTCTGCAGCGCCGGTTAGGCGCGCAGCCGCAAATGATCCTGGCCGGAACGACGCTGTTGCCGGGCTGGCCGGACAAGGCGCGCGATCTGGCCCGGGACGCCATGGCCCGCTGCGGCGTTGAATACGTGCCCCAACGCGTCGAGGACCTGTCGATGGGGCTGATCCATTTCGGTCAGCGCAAGATTGCGCCGGTCGACATTCTGGTCGCCGCAACCGGCTTGAGCGCCAACCTGCCCGAGGGGCTCGATGCGGGCGAAGAGGGTTTGCCGGTCAATGAGGACCTGTCCTGGACCGGGGATGGGACGGTGTTCGCGGTGGGCGATTGCGCCCGCATGCTCGATCACCCCCGGCCCAAGCTGGGCGTGTTCGGAGTGCGCGCCGCGCCCATCCTGATCCAGAACCTGATCAATGCAGCGGGCGGACGCACGGCGCGACGCCGCTATACCCCGCAATCGCGCTGGCTTTCGATCCTGGATGTGGGTGACGGCACCGGTCTCGCCCGCTATGGGGAGCTGGCCTATCAGGGCAAACCGGCCCTGACGCTGAAGCGCTGGCTCGATGGCCGCTTCCTGCAACGCTACAGGGTGGAGAACTGATGGAATTTCCCTACGCCGAGATTCACGCCTTTCCCGATGGCGCCAAGCCGCACACCGGCAATCCGGCGGGCGTCATGATGCTGCATCGCGACCTGCCGGACGCGGACCTGCTGGGCGTTGCGCAATCGAACAATCTGTCAGAGACCGCCTATCTCAAACCCATGGGCGAGAAGGACCAATGGTCCCTGCGTTGGTTCACGCCAGGGCTGGAAGTGGAGTTGTGCGGGCACGCCACGCTGGCATCCGCCGCCTGGCTGTTTGAGACCGGGCGCGTGATCGGACCCGAAGCGCGTTTTCACACCCTGTCGGGCCTTCTCAAGGTCTCTCGGCTGGAAGATGGGCGCTATCAGATGGATTTCCCGGTGATCGGCTACGAGCCGGGCAAGGCCGATGCGGCGGTGGTCGAGGCGATGGGCGGGGGCGCGCCCGAAGCGGTTTACGAAATCGAGCGCGTGCACGGCAATCGCTATCAGATGCTGGTGTTCGCCGATGAAGCCACGGTCGTGGGGCTGGATCCGGACATCAAGGCGCTGGAGGCGACCCGGACCAATATCATCGCCACCGCTCCGGGCCGCGCGTCCGATTTCGTCTCGCGCTTCTTTGGCCCGGCCAGCGGCGTGGACGAGGACCCGGTCACCGGCTCGGCCCATTGCACCCTGGCGCCCTACTGGTTCCAGAAGCTGGAGAAAACCGCGCTCAAGGCGCGACAGGTCGGCCCGCGTTCCGGCGCGCTGGAAGTGCGCGCCGGATCCACGGGCCGGGTCCTGCTGGTCGGATCCGCCTTGCGCTATCTGGAAGGCGTGATCCGGCTCTAGCCTGGCCTAGTGACGGCCATAACCGTAATGGTCGCGTCTGTGTCCCCGGCCATGCCCGCGGCCGTGGCGGTCATGCCACCGGCGACCGTGGACGACCTGGACCGGAACAGCGCCCCAGCGGGTCTCGACGTAATATCCACCCGTGCGGCGATCGAGATAGGCGCGGTCCGGACGCAGGCGCTCGCCAGTGCGGCCCGCGCGCAGTTCACGGCGGCTCGGGATGTAATCCCAGGCGCGGTCAGGGCAGTCGATCACCCGCCGGTCACGACGGTCTTCGCGACGGTCTCGCCAGCCGGTATTGCGACGACGGTCGCGGCGGTCTTCCCGCAGGTCCGGGCAGGCGCGGGCATAGACGACGAAATGACCTTCTGGGCCATTCCAGCGATGTCCACGATGATGGGGCTCATAGCCGCGGCGATAGCCCTGGCTCTGGGGCGTCGCGGTTGACGCGCTGACCGATATGGTCAGATCGCTCGCCTGAGCGTTGGCGGGCAGGGCGGTTGCGGCCAGTCCGGCGAAGGCGGCGGCTGCAGCCAGTTTTGCGAAGACATGCATTCTCTCTCTCCTTCATCCTTGGCCTTCTGGCCTGATGAGGACGAGAGTGACGCATCGCATCTGAACACATGCTGGGTTAGGCTTTCATGTTCTATTCAACCAGATGAACGATATTGAACGGGATCGGCGCAAGGGGCATGCGCCGAAAAGTGATTGGGGATTAGATGTTTAAATCCATATTGGCCGCTGCGAGCGCGCTTGTGATGCTGTCTGGCGCTGCGAGCGCCCAGGAATTGAGCTGGCCCAACGGCGCGGATGAAGGCTTCACCAGCCGCGATTATCAGAACCTGCTGCACCAGGTGACCAAGCCCGGCGCGCGTCCGGCCACGGGCGCAGGGGCCGTTGCGGGCGATGACAGCTGCCGCTACGCCAATGACAATGAATGTGACGAGCCGGGGCTGGGCACGGGAGCGTGTCTGGCGGGCACGGATCATTCTGACTGCTGGCGTCTGATGGCCGGGGTCGAGGACGATTCATGCCAATGGGCCAATGATGGCGAGTGTGACGAACCCGGTTTCGGGACAGGCGCATGCACCCAGGCGACCGACCGCACCGATTGCGGCGCGCTCATCGAGCTGCGCTTTCGCAATGACCGGTGCGACACCGCGTTCAACGGCGTCTGCGAAGAGCCGGGCGTGGGCAACGGCGCCTGTGAAGATCGCACCGATCGCGCCGATTGCGTGGGGCGGGAACGTCCCATGACCATCCAGGACCATTATTTCGGTCATGATGACCGGGTGCTCATGGATACCGGCGTCTTCCCGTGGTCGGTCGTGGGCTATATCGAGTTTGACGCGGGCGGCACCTGCACCGCCACCTTGATCGACGAGGCCGTCCTGGTGACGGCGGCGCACTGTGTTTCCGAGAATGATCGCATCGATGCGTCTGGCGTGTTCCATACGGGCGACAATCTGCCCGGCGGGCCGCGCACTGCGCGCGTGGTGGATTATCTGATGGACCCGGAGTGGGATGAAGCGGCGTTCAGCGCCGGCGATGATCGCGACGGCACCGACTGGGCCATGTTGCGCATCGATCAGCCGCTGGGCGCGGAGCTGGGCCATGTAGGCTACGAGGCGCTGGTTGATCTTGAGGGCGCGCAGGCCGCATTGCGTGCGCCCATCCGTCAGGCGGGTTATTCCTGGGATACCGGAAGCAATCTGTCAGGCAATCTCGATTGCCGGATCGTGGAAGTCTTCGGCGACAACACCATGGCCCACAATTGCGACACCACGCGCGGAGATTCCGGATCACCGTTCATGATCGAACGTAATGGCGAATGGCGTGTGGTGGCCACCGACTCCAATTTCCGGTCCAACCCGGACGGCCCGTTCATCTATATCGCGGCGCGTTCGGACCGCTGGGCGCCCATGGTGGCGGACTTTGCGGCCGGCCGGATCGGCAATGGCGGCTTGCGTCCGCAGGGGCCGGGCAAGCCGGGTAAACCCGAGCCGGTCAAGAAGTAGAGCCTGGCGTCTAGAATTCCCGGACCAGGGCGAGGTCGGTGCGGCTGTCACCGGCCTCAAAGCCCGGTTCGGGATCGAACTCATAGCGATAGCGGTACCGCACTTCCAGGGACCACAGATCGCCCAGATCAGTGTTCAGCTTGAACAGCTGATCCGCGCGAGCGCTGTTGGAGGCCAGCAGGCGGGTTTCGGCTTCCAGCCGCATGGTCTCGCTCAACTGCACTTCCACATCGGACAAGAGGTCGAATGCGCCCTCGTAATAGACTCCGTTTCCGACCTCGCTGATATAGCGCACCCCTGGGGCGGCCCGGATGGTCCATTCCGCCTTGTCGCGCTGCAGGGCGCGATAGCCCGCTCCGATGCCCATGAAGCCGGTCCAGTCAAAGCCTGAAACCTGGTCGCGCTCCCATTCGGTATTGGTGAACAGGGTCCAGCGCTCGCCCGCTTCGCGCTCGCCGCGCGCCTTCAGGATCAGCTCGTCCCGACCCACATTGTCATCCACTTCGGAATAGGAATAGATCACACTGGTTTCAAAGCCCCAGCCGACAAGCTCGCGTTCCGCATCCAGACCCAGCGTGTAATCGAGCCGATCCGTGTCGCCACTGTCCGCACGCACACCGAGCCGGACCTTGCCGGCCCAAAGATCGGATTCCGCCTGGGTCAATAGCAGAACGGCGGAGGTTGGCGCGGCGATCCAGAACGGCTCGACCGAAGAGGTCAACGCGTTCTCTTCGGCAGCGTCTTGAAGCTCGGCGTCCACCGCCACCATGGCTGGCGGCGGGACAGGCGTTACGGGCGCCACGGGCAGGCCCAGCGCCCGGCGCGCCAGTATGGCGTGACGATCAGACAGGCGGCCCGCTCCGGCGGCGATGCGCTCGGCCGATTGAGTCAGGGCCAACAGATTGACGGCGCTCACGAAAACCGCCTCGTCGTTTTCCGCTGCCGCCGCCGCAAGCAACTCCTGGAAAGGCGGTTCAAGGCCTTCCGCCGGTGAGGCGGTGAGGGACAGGGCGGCGAAGGCGGTCAGGATCATGCGTCAGGCTCCGGGCAAGTGGCGGACAACAAGCATATTGGACCCGGGTAGACAAACCCTTGAGCCTGTAAAGCTGCTGCATGACTTGACGGTCGCGCGGGAACGCGGCACGCCTTTGACCTCATTGGCGCCCCTTTGTGACGAGATCTTCGATGACCGACCCTGTCTCTGACCGTTATGCCCGCACTGAACCGCTGTTTCCCGACTGGGCGGCGCCTGTCTATCTGTGGGTGTCCGTGGCGGCGGCCGTCGTCTATCTCGGCCTTGACCTGACCACGGCCTCCATGCCGGGGCTGGCGCTGACCAAGGCGCTGGGGATCATCCTTCTGGGCGTGTTTGCACTGCTCAAGCGCGCCCCGATCCTGGCGGTCGCCCTGTTCTTGTCGGCGGGCGGCGATTACGCCCTCGCCATGAGCGCGCCCCAGCTGGAAGCCGGGATCGGCTTCTTTGGCGCGGCGCACCTGACCTATATCGCCATTTTCGCCCTGATGGTCCTGCGCGGCGGTCTCAAGCGCGAAGGCCTGGTGCTGGCGGGCGGTCTGTTCGTTTACGGCGTGGCGCTGTGGCTTTGGATCAATGGCGGCATGGGCGGGCTGCTTGTTCCGGCCAGCGTCTATCTGGGGATCATCCTGGTCATGGCCATGGCCGCGGGCCTGGTGAAGGGACCCAACCTCATCGTCATTGGCGCCTTGCTGTTCGTCGTGTCGGACTCGGTCATCGCCATGCGCTGGTTCCGCGACGTGCTGGTCTTTGACAATGGTCTGGATTGGGGCGGCGTGATCGTCTGGTCGACCTATTATGGCGCACAGCTATGTTTGACCCTGGGCGTCGTGCGCGCCAAGGCCGTGCAAGCCATTACCGGAGAAGACGCTGACGCGCCGGCCTAAGCCGGCATCAGTCCGCGTTCGTCGGCCAGCCGCTTCATCTCGTTCTGCAGCTTTTCAAAGGCGCGCACCTCAATCTGGCGGATGCGTTCGCGGCTGACGCCATAGACCTGCGCCAGATCCTCGAGCGTTTTCGGCTCTTCGGTCAGGCGGCGTTCCTGGATGATGTTCTGCTCCCGCTCGTTGAGCGCGCCCATGGCTTCCTGAAGGAGCGTCATGCGCATGGAGAATTCATCGGATTCCGCCAGCTCGTCCTCGGCGTCATCGGCGTCGTCATCGGCGAGCCAGTCCTGCCATTCCGCTTCGCCATCGGCGCGCATGGGCGCGTTCAGCGAGGCGTCGGGGCCGGACAGGCGCCGGTTCATGGAGACGACATCATCGTCGGTCACACCCAGCTTGGTGGCGATTTCCTCGACCTGGTCAGGGCGCAGATCGCCTTCTTCCAGGGCGCGCATCTGGCTCTTCATCCGACGCAGATTGAAGAACAGCTTCTTCTGGGCCGCGGTGGTCCCCATCTTCACGAGCGACCAGGACCGCAGGATGTATTCCTGGATCGAGGCGCGGATCCACCACATGGCGTAGGTCGCAAGGCGGAAGCCCTTGTCGGGATCGAATTTCTTGACCGCCTGCATCAGGCCCACATTGCCTTCGCTGATCACCTCGGCGATCGGCAGGCCATAGCCGCGATAGCCCATGGCGATCTTGGCGACCAGGCGCAGGTGCGAAGTGACAAGCTGGTGTGCGGCGTCAGAATCCTCATGCTCCTGCCAGCGCTTGGCCAGCATGAACTCCTGATCTTTTTCCAGCATGGGGAATTTCCGGATCTCCGCGAGATATCGCGACAGACCGGCTTCGGGCGACATGGTCAGCGCCGTTTTCATATTTGCCATGCGTGTCACTCCCCAGTGAGCCCTTGGCGCTGACGGGATGACCAGCGCCGCGTTCATTTAGGTAGCCGATTTGCAGATTGGTAGGGGTCACAAGCCAGTGAAGCTGAAACACAATCTGTCAGCCCCTGAAATAAACCAGAAAACGGCGCCTGGATTAAGGCGTGGAACGGAAACAATGTATTGCCCTGGCGCGAAAGCCCGTCCGGGCGTGCGTTATTGTGTCAGGCGCTATGTCAGGGCCAGCCAGAGAATGGCGACAGCGCCGCCGCATATTGCGCCAAGCACAGCCGCGCGCATGATCAAGCGGTCACGAACCGCGCTGTCGCCCTTGGTCTGCAGTTTCATGACGGTTCCTTCTGGCTCCATAAAGGGGGCCGGTCAGATTCTCCAGATCCCGGATCATGGCGCGAGGGCTGTACATGCATATATGACGGACCGCACCACGATGCGCATCGAGTTTACTGCACGATTGCCCTCGCGCCAAAGCTTGGCGAAAAGGGAGGCATGAGCATCTCTGTCAGACAGGCCCGTTCGGGCGATCAGGAGTCGCTCGCCCTGGTGGGCGCGGCGACGTTTCTGGAAAGCTATTCCGGCGTTGTGGATGGCGGCGCGATCATTCGCCATTGCGCCGAGCGCCACACGCCTTCGGTCTATGCACAGGCGCTCAAGACGCCCGGTCACGCCCTCTGGCTGGCCGAAATGGAGCCGGGCGCGGCGCCGGTGGGTTATCTGCATCTCACCCCGCCCGATCTGCCGGTGGAGACCCAGGCGACCGATCTCGAGATCAAACGCATCTATGTGCTGGCGAGCCTGCATCGCTCTGGCCTGGGGCGACGTTTTGTCGAACAGGCGGCAGAGCATGCCCGCGCCAACGCCATGTCGCGTCTGCTGCTGGGCGTCTATCAGGGCAATACCCGCGCGCTCGCCTTTTATGAGCGGATGGGGTTTGAAACCATCGGTACGCGCCAGTTCGATGTGGGCGGCCGCATCTATGACGACTGGGTGCTGGCGCTGGGCGTGTGAGGCGTTGCAGGCAGACTTTAGACACGCCTGTCGCAATCTGACTGACTGACTGACGCTGTGAGAAGCGCAGGGATTGAACGAATCCTGAGCAAGCTCGCTGTAGGGGGGCTCGCGCAGTAATACAGATATTCATTAACTCAATTCATCGTATCCGTTCGGCGAAAGGCTCCGGCATGGGGCAGCGCAGCGGCGTATTTGATGCGCCGCGAAGCCAGGAGAGCGATGAGATGCGCAATGCGATAGCTGCAAGCCTTGCAGTGTTTTCCTTCGTGTGGGGCGAGGCGGCCTTCGCCCAAATGTCTGAACGCGACCTCGCCATAGTAGGGCGTGCCTTGAGCTTTATTGAAGGCAGTCAGTCCGGCGAGCGCGTCGTCGCCTTGATTTATGATGATGCCGGACAAGCCGAGGCGGATGCGCTCAACGCGGCCATGTCTGGTGGATATAGCGCACGAGACATCACCATGGTGCCGAGGATGGTGCCGCTGAGCGATGTGTCCGGCGGATTAGCGGGCGCGGACGCGGCGATCTTGCTGGGCGGTCTCAGTGCAGGCGATGCGGGCATTTCCAGCACCGCCGCCAGCAATGGCGTGCTGACCGTATCCTCCGACATGGTGTGCGTACAAAGCGGACAATGCGTCATGAGCCTGCAAAGCAATCCATCTGTACGCATCGTCGTCAATGAGAGCGCGGCCAGCAGTGCTTCAGTCAGCTTCACCAGCGCCTTTTCCATGATGATTGAACGGATCTGATCCGAACCCCCTTCAAAGGACTAATCTCAATGTTTCGCAAAACCTTGAAAACCACCGCCGGGGTTCTGTTCGCCAGCGCAATGTGCAGCGGCGCCCAAGCCCAGACCCTCAATTACGACGTGATGAGCGAGCTGTTCGGCGAGCCGGTCACCAACTCCGCAACCGGCAAGCCTCAGCGTGCTTCTGAAGTGCCGGCCTCCATGGTCATCATCACCCAGGATGATATCCAGCGACTGCCCGAGCGCGACCTGCCGGGCATTCTTCGTCATTATGCCGGCGTGGACATGGTGCGCTGGACAGCAGGCGCCCAGGATGTCGGTATTCGCGGCTACAACCAGCCACTGTCTCCGCGCCTTCTGGTGCTGGTGGACGGTCGCCAGGTTTATCTGGATCATTTTGGCTATACGGCCTGGCGCACCTTGCCGGTTCAGCTTGATGAGATTCAGCAAATCGAGCTCATCCGCGGGCCGCAAAGCGCGCTCTACGGCTTCAACGCCGTGTCGGGCGTGGTGAACATCATCACCAAGAACCCGCTCCAGCAGCCCACCGGTTTTGACGTCAGCGTGAACACCGATTTCAACGGCACGGACGAGGTGGGTGCGGTCTTCAGCTTTAATCGCAATGACCGGGTCGCCTTGCGGCTCAGCGCCGGCGTGGGGCAGGAAAAGGAAACCGACTACACCGAACAGTACGAAACCACGGATGATTTCTTCTCGACGATTTCCTATGATGCGGCGGAAGATATCCAGCTGGCGGGCTCGGTCTATTTCCAGTTTGACGCCAAGACGACAGGCCTGATGGAGTTCACGCACTCCCATGTCAATCAACTCGACATGCAGCCCAATTTCTACACCGCTGATGCGCGCTATCGTCTGTCATCGGCCCGGGTCCGCCTGGAGCGCGACACCGACTGGGGTTTGATCAGCGCATCACTTTATCAAAACAGCGGCAAGCTGACGTCTGTGGGCTCGTCATTCGCGGTGGCCGATCCCGAATTCATCGTCCCGTCCGAAAATACCGTGACGGTGTTCCAACTGCAGAACCTGTTCACGGTTGGCACCAAGAATACGTTCCGGCTTAGCGGCGAGTATCGCAACAATACGCTCGCTTCCTCGCCTGATCCGCGCAATGGCGACACCCAGTACGACGTCTTCTCAGTGTCGGCCATGTGGGACCGGGCCATCACGCCCAACCTGCGATCGACTGCGGCGGTCCGCCTGGACAATCTGGAGCTTGAGCGCACCGGCGAGGTGGATGACATCTACTGGTTCACCGCCGAGGATTTCGATCGTACGATCACCGAAGTCAGCTACAATGTTGGCTTGGTGTGGAATGCAGGCGAACGCGGCCTGTTCCGCGCCAATGCTTCGCGCGGAGTTCAGACCCCGTCCCTGTCTGAATTTGGTCTGACCCAGCTCACGGGCGATCCTGACAACCCGTCTATCCTGGACGCGGGCAATCCACTGTTGGAGCCCACCATCGTACAAAACTATGAGCTGGGTTGGGATCGGGCACTGGGAAGCCTGGCGGATATGCGCCTTGGCGTGTTCTATCAGTCGTCCGAGGATCTGAAGACCTTCCTGTCTTATCACGCCACGCTGTTGCCGCCTGAAGCACCGTTCGCCTCGACCCGGTTCGAGAATGTGGGCGAATCCAGCGCCTGGGGCATGGAGCTCGAATTGCAGGGCGATGCGCCGTTCGACCTGCAATGGGGCCTGAATTATACCTATCAGAGCGTCAATGATGATCTGGTGGGCATCACCATCGAGCGTGATTATGGAGAGGGCCTGCAGACTCAGCGAAACCGGTACACGGGCTTTGAAGAGTCAACACCCAACCATAAAGTCAATGCGCGCCTGCATTGGGAGCGTGACGACCTGCGCTTGGGCGTCTTCGCGAATTATGTGGACGAGGTGACCTATCCAGACCGTTATGTGATCGTCAATGGAACTGCGCCGGACAGCGATATCAGCGCCTATCTGGCCCTGTCCTTCAGGGCCGATTACCAGGTGAACGAGGATGTGAACCTGTCCATTGTGGGGCGCAACGTCAATTTCGGCTCCGATGGCGTGCGCACCAACCGCGCGACTCGCGAAGAATCCAGCTTCTGGGTCGGCCTGCGCGCCAACTTCTGACGTTCAGGGCGCGTTTGCGACAATACGGGCGGCGCTATTTGGCGCCGCCCTTTTCGTATGGGACGAGCCGCTCATGTTGGGCTAGTTATGCTGTTAAAACCTTGAAGGTTTTGTGCCTATCGCTGCAACAGCGAGGCGGCTAACCTGCGGCCCATGGATACTGTGTTTGCTCAAGTTCTGCTGCCGCTCGCTTTGGCGTTCATCATGTTCACGCTCGGGGTGGGGCTGACGCCGGCGGATTTCAAACGCATCGCGCTGCAGCCCAAGGCCTTTCTGGTCGGCACGGCCTTGCAGTTCATTTCCCTGCCCCTGATCGCGATTGCGCTGGTTTCCTTTCTGCCCATTCCGCCCATCGTGAAAGTGGGCGTTGTGCTGCTGGCGGCCTGTCCGGGCGGGACGACCTCCAACCTGCTGACACATATGGCGCGCGGCGATGTGGCATTGTCGGTGTCCTTGACCGCGATCACCTCACTGGCGTCGGTGGTGACCGTGCCCGTGGTTCTGATGGTGGCGCTGGCCCTGTTCATGGGGCCGGACGCGCCTGAAGTGGGCATGGTGTCCACCGGCGTGGTGATTTTCGCGCTGACAGTCATCCCGGTCGGATTGGGCATGGTCCTGCGCAAGCTGGCTCCGGGACCGGCCCTGGCGCTGGAGCGCCATTCACGATTCATGTCGGGGCTCGTCTTCACCGCCGTGGTCATCGCTACGGTCCTGAATGAAGGCATCGCCGAGACGCTGCGGCGCCTGACCGAAGCGGGGGCTGTGTCGCTGGCGCTGAATGTGGCCGCCATGGCGGTGGCGTTCGTCGTCTCGAGCTGGCTGGCGTTCAAGATGCGCCAGCGCGTGGCGTTGACGCTGGAATGCGGCCTGCAGAACGCCACTCTGGCGATTGTCGTGGCGAGTTCGCTTCTGGGCGATATCGACTACGCCATGCCCGCCGCCATCTACGGCCTGATGATGTTCGCGACGGCGGGCGTGTTCATCCTGTGGGCAAGGCGCTGGTCCAAAGCGGCGGTGCGGGCTCGGAACATGGCGGGCTAGAGCCGCTCGAGAAACCCTTGCAGGCGCTGCATGTCCTTGGGCAGCTCGGTCTCGAACCGAACCGGCTCGCCGGTCACGGGATGCTCAAAGCCCAGTACGGCGGCATGCAGGGCCTGACGCCGGAAATCCTTGAAGTCCTTGCCATTGTCCAGCCGCGCCAGCGGGGTTGAACGGCCCCGGCCATAGACCGGATCGCCCAGAAGCGGGCAGCCGATATGGGCCATGTGGACCCGGATCTGGTGGGTGCGCCCGGTTTCCAGCCGACAGCGCACCAGCGCGCTCATGGGATGGCCCACTGACTTGCCAGGCTCCTGACCAAAGGTCGCAAGCGTTTCGTAATTGGTGATGGCGTGCTTGCCCGCTTCCGATCCGGGCGTGTCGATCACCGCCATCTTCTTGCGGTCATGGCTGGAGCGCGCCAGCCGTGTCTCGATCCGGCCGGTCCGCGGTTTGGGGGCCGAGCGGGTGAAGGCGAGATAGGCGCGTTCGACCGTATGGGCGGCGAATTGCTCGGACAGGCCCTGATGCGCCTTGTCGGTCTTGGCCGCGACCATGACGCCGGACGTGTCCTTGTCCAGGCGATGCACGATGCCGGGGCGCTCCACCCCGCCAATGCCCGACAGGGATCCTGCGCAATGAAACAGAAGCGCATGCACCAGGGTGCCGGTCCAGTTGCCCGCCGCCGGGTGCACCGCCATGCCGGCGGGCTTGTTGACGACGATCAGCTGGTCATCCTCGAAGAGCACGTCGAGCGGGATATCCTCGGGCTTGGGCGTGGCTTCGACCGGGGCGGGCACATCCAGCCGATAGACGCCGCCTTCGCGCACCTTGGCGGAGGGATCGGTCAGGGGCGCGTCATCCAGAAACAGGCAGCCTTGCTCGACCAGCGCCTTGCAACGCGAGCGGGACAAATCCTCCCAGAGCGCCGCCATCCAGCGATCCAGACGTTCGCCTGCATCGGCGGAGGACGCGGTCTGTTCTCGTGAGGTCTTGTTGTTCATTTCCAAATGAATACGCCTATTCGTATATGCATATGTCGTGGCTTTTGGGTGACGTCATCTGTATTAAGCCGAACTGTAACCATACTTTATCCGACCTGTTAGCGAAGCGTCACACTTGGCCCCTACCAGCAGCCGGTCTGCGCACCACTGACGTGCGCTATGTAACAAGTTCAGGGGTCCTTACAATGACGTTCAAAGCTCGCTTGACCGCGTGCGCTGCAGTTCTCGCAATCGCGCCCGCCTCGACCGCCTTCGCGCAAACCGATGTGAACGACCAGGCTGCCGACGTGATCACGGTGACCACCCAGTTCCGCGAACAGTTGCTGGCCGATGTTCCGATCAATGTGGCGGCGTTCAACGAAGAGCTGATCGAGCGTCTCGACATCCGCAACATGGAAGACATGGCCCTGTTCACGCCGGGCCTGGTCATCCAGGAGCAGAGCCCGAACAATACCGGTTACTCCCTGCGCGGCATCACCACCGACAGCGGCGTGTCCACCGCCGAAGCGCGCGTGGCCATGTTCCAGGACGGCCTGTCGATCTCCCGCTCACGCGGCTCCTATGTCGAGCTCTTTGACATCGAACGCCTGGAAGTCGCCAAGGGCCCGCAACCGACCCTGTTTGGCCGCGGCGCGCTGATCGGCGGCATCAACATCATCCAGAACAAAGCGGCCTTCGAGAATTCCGCCAGCGTCTTCGCCGGCCTGGGCAATTACGGCGCCCATGAAATCGGCGGCCATGTGAACTACGCCATCTCCGACAATTACGGCCTGCGCGTCTCCGGCGTGAACCGGGTGCGCGACGGCTATATCGACAATCTGGGCGATGGCGACGACCTGCAAGGCCGCGACGTGCTGGCGGGCCGTGTGGTCTTCTCCGGTGAGCCGACCAGCTTCTTCAACTTCGACCTGATCGCCAACTGGCAGGAAGACAGCGGGCCGGGCACCTCGTTCAAGTCCGGCGTGATCGCGCCGCAGGGCGGCGACACCTCGCCCTATACGGCGGCCGATCTGCGTGTGATCGACGGCTTTGAAAACGACCAGGGCCTGGGCCTTGACCGCACCGTCTGGGGCATCACGGCGCTGACCAGCTGGGACCTCAACCCGGCGTGGAACCTGTCCACCGTCACCGGCTATCGCGAATATGACTCGGTCGAGATCTTTGACCCGCTCGGCATCGGCTTTGAGGCCCTGAATTTCGGCGAGGACGCGACGGGTCGTCAGACCAGCCATGAAATGCGCCTGAGCTATGATAATGGCGGCCGGTTCACGGCTTTCGGCGGCGTTACCTATTTCTACGAAGCCAACACCCAGCGCATTCCGGCGATCTACAACGAGGCCGTCACCCAGGCCCTCTTCGTGCGTCTGGGCCAGTTCGGCGATGTGAACGCCATTGCGGGCGCGCTGGGCGTGCCGGCGTCGGCGCTGACCGATCTCGCCAACCCGTTCCCGTTCTCCATCGCAGCCCTGTCCCAGGGCATGGGCTTCGTGCCGCTGCGCCCGAACTACACCGAAGAAGCCGCAAACTCCGGTTCGACCGAGGCGATCGATGTCTTCGCGGACGCGTCCTACGACATCACTGATCGTCTGACCGTGACCGCGGGTGTGCGTTACACGGACGAAAGCAAGAATGCCTCCGGTTATGGCGGCACAAGCATGGGTCCGAACCGCGTCACCTTCGGTCCGGCCCTGATCCTGACCAGCTCGCCGAACGGCGCCGAGCTGAGCTCCAGCGCAGACTTTGACGACTGGACCTATCGCGTGAACGCCGCTTACGAGCTCAATGACCGGGTCAATGCCTGGGTCAGCTATGCGCGTGGCCGCAGCCCGGACCTGATCTCGATCGACTCCAATGATCCGAGCTTCTTCAGCACGTCTCCGGCGGAGATCGTGGACTCCATCGAGGCGGGCGCGTTCTTCACGCTCGACAACGGCACCCTGACCGCCTCGATCTATGAATCCAAGTACGACAACTTCCGCACCTCGGTGTTTGATCCGCTGACCAGCACCTTCGTGCCGCAGAATTCCGGCTCCGCCACCCAACGCGGTCTGGAGCTTCAAGGGGATTTCCGCATTACCGAGACGCTCGATCTGATGACGACCTATTCGTACAACCTCGCCAAGTTTGACGAGACCTCGAACGGTGTCGAGCAGGAGCTGGGCGGCAATCGTTTCCGCTATGCGCCGGAACACGCCTTCTCGCTGGGCGCGCGCTGGGAAGCCATTAACCAGCCCTGGGGCGTTGTGTCGGTCCTGCCGAGCTATTCCTGGCAGTCCCATGTCTATACCGACAATGACAATGACCGCTTTGTGGGCGTGCGTCAGGACGCCTACGGCCTCGTGCGGGCGCGTCTGCGTTATGACGATCCGTCCGCGCGCTATTACGCCGAGGTCTACGGCAACAACCTTCTCGATGAGGAATACCTGATCGATGCCGGCAATACCGGCGCCGGTTTCGGTCTGCCGACCTTCATCGCGGGTGCGCCGCTGACCTATGGCGTCCGCATCGGCGCCAGCTTCTAGGGCAGGCGTTTCAAGAACCGTCCGGGGGGACGGGGCTGTGGCCGGCGCGGGGAGAGGGGCCTTGCGCCGGCCTTCTTGTTTCGTCACTACTTTTTGCAAGCTCGTACCAAGCGGGCGCTTAACAGGGGGATGTCATGTCAGAGCCATTCAAGCTGACGCGTCGGGCGGCGCTCGCCGGCGCCGCGGGTCTGGGCCTCGCCGCTTCGGCCTGCAGTCGGGAAGAGCCGCGCTTTGAAGCGCGCCCGCCTGCGGATGGTCCCTTCAAGCACGGCGTCGCCAGCGGGGACCCGGACCAGGGTTCGGTCATGCTGTGGACCGCTGTGACGTCTGAGACCTTGGATGCGCCCGTGCGCGTCGAGCTGGCCGAGGATGAGAGCTTCACCTCGATCGTGCTCGCGGCGGAAGCGGCGCCCGCCGCCGTGACGGTCAATGACATGACCCCGTTCAAATTGCTGGCGGACGGCCTGCAGCCGGGGCGGGATTACTGGTACCGCTTCTCTTTCGGCGATGCGGTCAGCGAGACCGGGCGCACGCGCACCCTGCCTGACGGCGCCGTCGATCGCTTCAATATCGCGGCGTTTTCCTGTTCGAATTATCCGGCGGGCTTTTTCAACGCCTATCGCGCAGCGGCCGAGCGGGGGGATATCGACCTCGTCCTGCATCTGGGCGACTACATCTATGAATATGGCCGCGGCGGTTACGCCATGGATGACGATGAACGCCTGGGCCGGGTGGTCGAGCCGCCCCATGAGATCGTCACCTACGAAGATTACGTCACCCGCTACGCCCAGTATGGGGCCGACCCGGATCTGAAGGCGCTCAAGGCCGCCGCTCCCTGGCTGACGATCTGGGATGATCACGAGACCGCCAACAACGCCCACCTCACCGGCGCAGAAAACCACGACCCCGATCAGGGGGAGGGCGCCTGGTCAGACCGGGTCGATGCCGCACTGCGCGCCTATTATGGCTGGCTGCCGGTGCGCGAGCCCCAGGACCGCCGGGCGCGGTATGGCGCGCTCGAGATCGGGGATCTGGCGACGCTCATCTTCCTGGAAAGCCGTTTGCTGGCGCGCTCGGATGAGATGACGCTGGAGGATTTCCCGGTGCCGCTCGATTCCGATCCGGACGATCCGCAGATCCAGGAGACGGTGCGCAACTGGCTTGAGCTGCGCGTGGGCGGCGAGGACCGGACCTTGCTCGGCGCTGAACAGTTCGATTTTGTCGTTCGCACGCTCGAACAGTCCGCAGCGGCGGGCAAACCCTGGCGCATCTTCGCCAACCAGGTGCTGATGGGATCGGCCACCGCGCCCGATTACACTAAGGAGCCGCCGCTCTGGTTGCGCTGGGGGATGCGCATGGTGGGCGGTGACGTCTGGGAGTTCGCCCAGCAAACTCGCTTTGGCGTGCCCATGACGCTGGACACCTGGGATGGCTTCCCCGCCGAGCGTGAACGCTTGTTCGAAGCGGCGCGCGCCGCCAATGCCGACTTCATCGTACTGACCGGCGACAGCCATAATTTCTGGACGGTGGACCTTCAGACCGAAGCGGGCGACCGCGTCGGGGTGGAGTTCGGCGTCACCTCGGTGACCAGCCCGTCCGACTATGAATTCGTCAATGCGCCCAGCGTCGACTTCGGCCAGATGACGGTGCAGACCAATCCGCACATCCTTCACCACAGCGTCTACGCCAAGGGCTATGTGCTGCTGACGCTGACGCCGGACGAAGCGATAGCGGACTTCGTTTCGGTCTCCACCATCAAGGATACCGCGTTTGATGTCGGTCTCGACAGTCGCTGGCGGGTCACGCCGGCCCGGGGCGGTCCTGTGGCAAAGGTGGAACGGGTCAGCTGATCGCGTTCAGGATTGCGGTCTTTTAAGACGGTCTCGCCTAGACAGGGCTGGACGGGTGGGCCACCTTAACGGTCCACTCGGGGGTGAAATACAGGGGTTTCCATGTCGTCTGACGAAAACATCGTAGCGCGGATCTGGCGCTATATCGGCGCGTTCCAGCACGGAATCTTGCGCCTGTTCGGGATCGTCCTGATCCTGTTCCTGCTCATCGTCTTCATTGGCGGGCTGTTCTCGAGCGACGAGTTCGAGATGGCCGATAGCGGCGTTCTGGTGTTCTCGCCGGAGGGGCCGGTGGTGGAAGAGCCCACCACGATCTCTCCCAATGACGCCTTCACGGCGTCGCTGCTGGGCGGCGGCCCGGGCGAGGAAGTCCTGCTGCGCGATGTGGTCGAGGGTTTCCGCCGGGCGACCGAGGATGACGATGTCACCACCATCGTGATGAACCTCGAGCGCTTTGGCGGCGGCTATCCGGCCGCGCTGCACCAGATCGCAAACGAGATGGACGCCTTCCGGGACGCCGGCAAGGAGATCATCGTCTATGGCGACAACTTCTCCATGACCGGCTATTTCCTGGCCTCGCACGCCAGCCAGATCTACTTGCACGACATGGGCGGGGCGACGGTGAACGGCTATGCCGTGTATCGCACCTTCTTCCGCTCCTTGCTGGACCGTCTGGAAGTGACCCTCAACGTCTATCGCGTGGGCACGTTCAAGTCGGCGCTCGAGCCCTATCTGGGCGATGAGATGTCCGAGCCGGCGGCGGAAGCCAATCGCTATGTATTTGGCGATATCTGGGACGCCTATCAGGACAGCGTCGAGGCTGCGCGCGGTCTGTCCGACGGCGCCCTGCAGAACTATGCGGACCAGTTGCCCGAACTGATGCTGGCGCAAAACGGCGATTCCGCTGCGGTGTCGCTCAATGCGGGTCTGGTCGACCAGGTGATCGGTCGCGGCCATTATCGCGACATGCTCGAAGAGCGTTTTGGTCGTGATGACGGGGAAGACTCGCTGGGCTTCGAAGCCAGCGATTTCTTCGACTATGTCGAGGCCAATCGCGAGTTCAACCTGCTGCCGACCGACAAGATCGTGGTCATCAAGGCTGTGGGCGGCATTGTCGACGGCAATGGCGATGGCGGCGTCGTGGGCGGCGACCAGCATGCCGAGCTGATCCGTCGGGCGCGCCTGGATGATGATGTCCGCGCCATCGTGCTGCGCATCGACTCTGGCGGCGGTTCGGCGTTCGCGTCCGAACTGATCCGCGAAGAGCTGGAAATGGCGCGCCTGGAAGGCAAGATCGTCATCGCCTCCATGGCGGGCGTGGCGGCGTCGGGCGGCTACTGGATCGCCACTCCGGCGCACGAGATCTGGGCCGAGCCGACCACCATCACTGGCTCGATCGGCATTTTCGGCTTCATCCCGACCTTTGAGGACAGCCTGGCCGAAGTGGGCGTCTTTGAAGACGGCATCGCCCTGACCGAAACGGCGCGTCAGCCGTCTCCCACCGGCGGTGTGACCGATGCCTGGGACACCATGATCCAGTCCTCCATCGAGGCCGGCTATGAGCGCTTCCTCTCCATCGTGGCGGAATCGCGCAACATGACCCGCGACGAGGTGGATGCCGTGGCCCAGGGCCGGATCTGGACCGGCCAGCAGGCGTTTGACCGCGGTCTTGTGGACCAGCTTGGCGGCTATGATGAAGCCATCCAGGCAGCGGTGGCCCGCGCAGGCCTTGAAGAGGGCGATTATCGCGTCATCGAATTCCGCGACGAGGTGGATCCGTTCGCCCAGTTCCTGGAAATGTTCGGTCAGAGCGCCCGCACCGCCATGTTCGGCGAAGGGCTTCTGGGCTCGGGCCTGCTGGGTGACATGGCGCGTGACGCCCAGGACGAGATCGAGACCATCAACATGATGAACGATCCCAACGGCATCTACGCCACCTGCTTTGAGTGCACGGCTTTCCGGGCTGCGCGCTAGACAGGCGACATCGGACTGCGGAAAGGCCCGGCTCAATCAGCCGGGCCTTTTTCGTGATCAGCCCTGAAATTGGGGTCTGAGCCAGCCCAGGAACTTGCGAACCTTGCCCGATTGCAGCGCCTCTTCGCGTCCGACAATCTTGTAGGCCGGGCCGTCCAGCCGGGCCACGGGGCCCACCGGAACCAGCAAGTGTCTCTGGATCAGAAGGCTGAGCAGATGCGGGCTGCCCAGAAGGACGCCCTGACCCGCCAGCGCGCACTGAACCGCGTATTGTTCATCCTCGAAGACGCGTTCATGGGCCACCTTGAACGAGGCCCCCGCCTGTTCTGACAGGTCTCGCCAGCTGGGCGCTTCGCCTATGGGCATGCGCCATCGCGGGCTGAGCACTTCCACGCTGCGCCCCGCCAGCGCCTTGTCCCGGATCGCGGGGGTGGCGAAGGCGCCAAAGGCGTCCTCCACCAGAACATCGTCAGTCGCGCTGGCGGGGCCATAGCGGATGGCAAGGTCAATCTGCGTGGCGCGCTTGAGGTCCACAGGCGCATGGGAGGTCTCGATCCGCAGGCTGAGATCGGGCAGCTCTGCTTCGAACTGGGCCAGCCGGGGCGCCAGCCACAGGCTGGCGAAGGCGGGCGTGACGGCCAGGGTGAGACGGCCTGATTGCGGTTTGAGGTCGGACAGGGCCGCGTCTACCTCCGCGAAAGCGCCGGCGAGACGGCGAGCCAGTTGTTCACCCGCTGCGGTGGCGGTCACGCCGCGCGAGGACCGGACCAGCAAGGGCACGCCAAGCTGGGCTTCCAACCCCTTGATGGCATGAGACAAAGCGGTCGAGGTGACCCCCAGCTCGTCGGCGGCGCGCGCCAGAGTTTGATGACGGGCGGCGGCTTCAAAGCCGCGCAAGGCTCGGTGCGAGGTCTGTGAGGGCATGAGAAAATCTCATCTCCAGGTGAAGTCATCTCTATGGCGCGTCAGCCTGATATGGGGACATTCATAAGCCTCTTTCAATCCCGACCCTTAAAGAGGTGAGAAATATGCATGTCCTGAGAGTGGATTCGAGCGTGCGCAAAACCGGCTCCTTGAGCCGACAGGTCGGCGACGCCTTCATGGAGTCGCTGAGGCAAACCCATCCTACGCTTGAACTGACCGAGCGCGATGTGGGCGTGAACCCGCCGCCGATCATCACGTCCGACTGGGTGGCGGCCGCCTTCACCCCCGAGGATGACCGGAGCGCTGAGCAGACGCAGCTTCTGGCGCCGAGCGATGAGGCCATCGCCGAACTGCGTCAGGCGCAGATCATCCTGATCACCGCGCCGATGTACAATTACGGCATGCCGGCGGGGCTGAAGGCCTGGGTGGATAGCGTGGTGCGCAAGGACCAGACCTTCACCTTCGATCTGGCGCGGGGCGACTTCCCGCTGGAACCGGTCCTGTCGGGCAAGACGCTTGTCCTGGCCACGGCCTGGGGCGAGTTCGGGTTCGAGCCGGGCGGCGTGCGGGACGGCCAGGGCCATCTGGTGGGCCATGTGAAGGCGGTGTCGGGCTATCTGGGCGCGGACCGTTTCGAGCATGTGGGCGTGGAGTACCAGGAATTCGCCGATGCGAGACATCAGGCGTCCATAAAGGCGGCTCTGAGACGCGCACACGCCCTCGGCGCCAGCCTGTGACACAGAAAAAAGCCCGGGAGCGGAACTCCCGGGCTTTCGCCTGATTGCGGATCAGTCCGCGCCTAGCGCTTGGACTGCTCACACAGATTCATGAAGCGCTGGCGCAGTTCGGCGTTCGCCTTGAACTCGCCGCGGAACATGGTGGTGATCGTGGAGACGTTGGGATGGTGCACGCCGCGGGTGGTCATGCACTGGTGCTTGGCGTCCACGAAGATGGCGACGCCCAGCGGGCTCATCGCTTCCTCGATCGCATCGGCGATCTGGGCGGTCATGGTCTCCTGGGTCTGCAGACGCTTGGAGAAGGCCTCGACCACCTTGGCGATCTTGGAGATGCCGACAACGGCGCGGTCGGGCAGATAGGCCACGCAGGCCGTACCCAGGATCGGCGCCATGTGGTGCTCGCAATGGCTCTCCACATCGATATTGGTCAGCATGACCATGTCGTCATAGCCCTGAACATCCTCGAAGCGCTTGCCAAGAATCTTGTTCGGGTCTTCGTCATAGCCGCGGAACCAGTCGTTATAGGCGTTCACGACGCGCTTGGGCGTTTCCAGCAAGCCTTCACGGCGGGGGTCGTCGCCGGCCCAGCGCAACAGGGTGCGCACCGCTTCTTCAGCTTCTTCACGGGTCGGGCGAACGATGGCGTCCTCAGGGAGGTTGGCCAGGGTTTCTTTGTCAGTCATGGCGTCCATGAATGGCGGATCCTTTCGTTGACGGGCGCCGTCCTGCCAAAAGAACAGAACGACGAAGTACCGGTTTCCGGATCCAGCAGGGCGGGACGGGAAAGCCGTCGGCGCGCGCCGGGTCTAGATGTTTTCCTCCGGGATGCGGTTTTTCACCGCGTCCTGCGCTTAGGTAGTTTCAGGCTTTGAAATGTCCAATGCCGTAACAAGTCTTTTTCCCAAGCGGACGACGTTGTAGACCGGCGCCATGGTGCAACGCAAATCCCTGCGCTGCGCTCAGACTTTGGAAACGCTTTAATGACCGTCCTGAAACTGTATGACACTGCTGCGCGTGAAAAGCGCGACTTCGTTCCGATCGATGCCGACCGGGTGACGATGTATGTGTGTGGCCCGACGGTCTATTCCGAAGCCCATATTGGCAATTTCCGCCCGCCGGTGGCCTTTGACGTCTTGTTCCGGCTTCTGCGTCACGTCTATGGCGCGGAGCATGTGGTCTATGCGCGCAACATCACGGACGTGGATGACAAGATCAACAAGGCGGCCGCGGACGCCGGTGTTGATATTTCCGTGATCACCGACAAATACGCCCGGATTTATCGCGAGGACAGCGCGGCGCTGAACATCACCCCGCCTTCGCTCGAGCCGGCGGCGACCGCGCACATGCCCCAGATGATGGCTATGATCGAACGGTTGATGGCGGACGGCTTCGCCTATGCCGCCGAAGGCCATGTGCTGTTCTCGGTCAGCAGCTACGACAAATACGGCAAGCTGTCCGGACGCTCGCTCGACGACATGATTGCGGGCGCGCGCGTGGAAGTGGCCCCGTACAAGAAGGATCCCGCCGATTTCGTGCTGTGGAAGCCGTCAAAGCCGGGCGAGCCTGAATGGGAAGCGCCGTTCGGCAATGGCCGTCCGGGCTGGCACCTTGAGTGCTCGGCCATGATCGAGGCGACGCTCGGAGAAACCATCGACATCCATGGCGGCGGCGGCGATCTCGTCTTTCCGCACCATGAAAACGAAGTCGCGCAGTCGGTCTGCGCCCATGCCGGCGCGCCATTGGCGAACTACTGGCTGCACAATGGCTTCCTGTCGATGGCGTCCGAGAAGATGTCCAAATCGCTTGGCAATGTGATCAAACCCAATGAC
This sequence comes from Oceanicaulis sp. MMSF_3324, assembly GCF_030733545.1. GTDB lineage: Bacteria > Pseudomonadota > Alphaproteobacteria > Caulobacterales > Maricaulaceae > Oceanicaulis. The sequence continues at coordinate 7,019 of NZ_JASHIU010000005.1, read as the reverse complement.
CTTCTGCAGAAAGGCATCAAGGGCGAGGTCATCCGCTATGCACTGATGACCGGTCATTACCGTGCTCCGCTCGACTGGAACGCCAAGTTGCTGGAAAACACCCAGCGGTCCATGGACCGGATCTATGGCGTCTTGCGGCGTCTGAACGCGGTCGAGGCGACAAGCTCCGACGTGCCCGAAGCGGTGCTGAACGCGCTGCTGGATGACCTGAACACGCCCAAGGCCCTGGCGGCCCTGTTCGAGATCACGGGGCGCGCCAACAAGGCGCAATCCGAAGCCGAGCAGGCCCAGGCCAAGGGCGAGCTTCTGGCGGCGGGCCGTCTTCTGGGCCTGTTCGATCAGGATCCGGACGCCTGGTTCGGTCTGGACCAGGTGGATGAGGCCCTGCGCGCCGAGATCGACCAGTTGCTGGCCGAACGGCTCGCGGCGCGTCAGGCCAAGGACTTTGCCAAGGCGGACGCCATTCGCGATGTGCTCAACGCCAAGAATGTCCAGGTGGATGACGGGCCGGAAGGCGCCACCTGGCGGCTGAAGGACTGACGTCTTGATTTCGTCCCGCCGAGTGCGGACATAGCGATCATGAGCGAGATCTACTCCCATGACCTGTTGGAGCTGGCGGCCGATATTCCGCATATCGGTCGTCTCTCCGCGCCGGACGCCAGCGCTCACAAGGTGTCGCGGATTTGCGGGTCAGAACTGACGCTGGATCTCAGGGTTGAAGCGGGCCGGATTTCCGACTTGGGGCTCGAGGTGAAGGCCTGCGCGCTGGGCCAGGCGAGCGCCAGCGTGCTCGCGCGATCGGCGATCGGCGCGGACCTTGAAGAAATTCGCGCGACGCGAGAGGCGCTTAAGGCTATGCTGAAGGATGGCGGCGCGGCGCCGAATGGTCGTTTTTCGGCCCTAAAGACGCTTCAACCCGCTGCATCCTATCGTCAGCGTCATGGCTCGATCATGCTGGCCTTTGATGCGGCGACGGAGGCTTTCGAGGCGGCGCTGGCCCGCAATTGAGCCTCGGCTCGGCTGCGGGCCCCAGTTTTGGATTGATCGTGTGTGAAACTGAGCCTCTAATGTGCGAACGAGCTGGAATATCACGTTTGCCGACTCGCGTAGGACTGGTACTGCTCCGCGCTTACCAGATCGGATTGTCTCCGGTCCTTTACGCGTTAGGCGTGCGGTGCCGTCACCAGCCCAGTTGTTCGCATTACGCAGTCGGCTGCGTCAGCGAGCAAGGCTTGTGGCGGGGCTCCTGGCTGGCGGCCGGTCGCGTCTTGCGATGTCGTCCCGGCGGCACCTGGGGCTATGATCCGGCGCCTCCGCCTCGCCCGAATGCGGCGTGGTGGAAAGTCTGGGCGCTACGCGAGGGGCCGGCGCGCGACAAACAGGGCTACATTCTTCCGGCGGAACGTGCGCCGGGGGATGAGTGAGCGGGGGAACGGACGTGGATCAACCAGTCCGATCAGGAATTTCAGCCGTCATCGTGACGTATCGCACGGGTGACGTCCTGCTCGAGTGCGTGGATTCCGTCCTCGCCGCGCCGGACGTGGACGAGCTGGTGCTCGTCAATCACGACAACCCGCCCGAAATGATCGAGCAGCTCGAACAGCGCGCCCGCCATGACGCCAAGCTGCGTCTAGTGCATACGGGCGGCAATCTGGGCTTCTCCAAAGGCTGCAATATCGGCGCGCAATCGGCGCGTGGAGAAGCGCTCCTGTTCCTCAACCCCGATGCGGTGCTCAAGCCGGGCGACGCCAGTCGCATGCTCAAGACCGTGCAGGGCCGGGACGAGCCCGCCATTGTCGGCGCCCGTCTGATTGGCCCCGATGGCAAGGAACAACGCGGCGGACGTCGGGGCGCGCTGACGCTGGGGTCTGCGCTGACCGGCTTTCTGGGCCTGTCTTGCAAATTCCATCGCGAACACGAACCATTGCCGTCCCAACCGGTTGAAATGCCCACCGTGTCCGGCGCCGCCATGTTGATGACCCGTCGCGGCTTCGAGCGGCTGGACGGGTTTGATGAGGGCTATTTCCTCCATGTGGAGGATATCGATATCTGCAAGCGGGCGCGGGATGCGGGCGGCGAGGTGATTTTCGAGCCTCGTGTGGAGATCGCCCATGTGGGCTCCACCTCCAAGATCAGCCAGATCAAGGTCGAAATCTTCAAGGCGCTGGGACTGGCCCGGTATTTCACCCTGCATGGCGGCATTATCGGTCCGTTGCAGGGATTTATCCTGGGGCCGGTTTTCCTTCTGGGCGCCGTGATGCGTTCAGTGCTGTTCCAGATCCAGGCCCGGACGGCCGGCAAATGGCCGGCCTCCGAGCTGTGAAAAGTACGGCTAGCTAGGAGTTAGCGCACGTCTGAACCCGCGGGTGCTTCAGGGTCCAGGCGGCCTTCAAAGTCGGGTACGGGACGGGATTGAGCTTCGGCCTGGGTTGTCGCCGCGCCGTTCTCGGCGATGTCGCGGATCAACCATTCCATCTCCTTGATCTCACGACGCTGGGCTTCAATGATCTCATTGGCGAGCGTGCGCACGCGGGCGTCCTCGATGCCCGCTCGTTCACTGGTCATGACGGCGATGGAATGATGCGGGATCATGGCCTTCATGTAGGACTGGTCCCCAACGGTGACCTGTGACCGCACCAGAAACAGCGCGAGGATGAACACCACGGCGCTCCCGGCATAAATGCCCAGATTGATTTTCGTGTTCTTGTACATGCCCAGCATGAAAGACAGCATGACCACGGCCATGGCTGCGCCCATTACGAAGGTCATGTAAAAGCGAGTCTCGCTCCAGCGCACATGTTCGAACGCGAAAGTATTGAAATACATGAGTGCGAACATGATCAGGGTCGATGTCCCGATCATGGCGGCGAAGCGCCAATAATTGCTGTTGGTGTCCATCTTTCAGGCCTCGTCTCGAAGTAAGTCGAGCCCATGCAACGAGGCGATGGGGAGGAAGTTCCCTCGTTCGGACGATCTGGTGCGGCGGTTCGCCCTGAACTCAGCGCGGTGGAAACGGACCGGCCTTGGACAGGGCGGATTCGATCGGGTGCTGGAGCGCCACCGTTTCCAGCCAGTGCGCGGTCTCGATCATCTTGTCCAGATCAATGCCGGTGCTGAACCCGCCACGCTCGAGCATGTAGACCACGTCTTCTGTGGCCACATTGCCCGTCGCCCTGGGTGCGAACGGGCAGCCGCCAATGCCGCCCGCTGAAGCGTCGATGACATCCACGCCCGCTTCGACCGCCGCGAAGACATTGGCGATGGCGGTGTTGCGGGTGTTGTGAAAATGCAGGCGCAGGCGCGCTTTCGGCGCGGCCTCGCGCGCGATCTCGACCGCCTTCTCCACCTGCCAGGGCGTCGCCACGCCGATGGTGTCGCCCAGGGCGATTTCGGTTGCGCCGGCGGCTGCGGCGCGTCCCGCCAGCTCGCCCAGAATGACCGGGTCCACTTCGCCGTCGAACGGATCGCCAAAGGCGACCGAGATGGTGGCGGACAGCGGGATGGCGGCGTCGTGAGCCAGCACGGCGATCCGGTCCAGCAGATCGGCGGTATCCTGCGGCGTGGCGTTCTGATTGCGTTTGCCAAAGCCCTCAGAGGCGACCATCACATAATTGATCTCGTCACAGCGGGACTCGATCGCCTGGCGCATGCCGCGCTCATTGAGCGCCAATCCGATGAAGGACACGCCGCGATCGCGCGGGACCTGCGCCATCACCTCGATGGAATCCGCCATTTTCGGCACGGCCTTGGGATTGACGAAGCTCGCCGCTTCCATGCGTTTGACGCCGGTCTCGATGAGCCGCTCGATGAATTCAAGCTTCACCGAGGTGTCCAGCAGGACCGGGTCGTTCTGCAATCCGTCGCGGGGACCGACTTCCACAATCTCGATCGGGCGGCTCATGGCGTACTCCCTGGAGTCTCCGCTGTGGTTGATCCACAGCCGGTCGCGGCGATGAGCAGGATGGTGTCGTCACCGCGTGAATAGTTGAACCCGTCCACAAGACGCACCGCGCAGGCGCGCTGGACCAGTGGACGAAGGGTTTGCGCCGCATGGTCGCTCCAGCGGCTCAGATCAAACACGTAAAGGCGCGGGGCGGAGAAATCGAGGTCTCCCGCCGCCAGTTGTGCAGCGATGGCGTCCGCGTCGCGCAACTCCACCTCGCCTCGGGTCAGGAAGACAAAGCTCGGTTCGGTATAGGTCGAGATCAGGCGCGCATCCGGCGCCTGCGTGCGCAAATCGGCGATCTCCACCGCGGCGGGGTTGGACGGGAACAGGATGGCCGCCGACGGCGCCACCACGCCGCGTCCCAGGCCGTGCCAGCTCAGCCCCAGCACGACGAGCGCGATCAGCGCCAGATCATATCGGCGCATATAGAGCGCGAAGGTGGCGGCGAGACCGCCCAGCGCCATAAGGCCGGTGGCGAGATACGCCGCCCAGAGCGCGCCATTGAACCGCCAGCCCAGCGCAATGAGCACCGCTGCGGCGGCGATGACGCCCAGCGCCAGCAGGCCCAGCCCCAGAAGCCGCCAGCGCCGCTCCACGCGTCCCCAGCGCACAAAGCCCAATCCGGCGACCACCGCGAGTGCGGGATAGATGGGCAGGGGGTAGTGCGGCAGCTTGGTCGGCAGAAGCTCGACCACAAGCCAGGCCGGCGCGATGAAAGCGACCAGCAGGCGTGACGCCTGTGCGCCCGGGGTTTGTTCGCGCCAGTCCCGGATCAGGCTCGCCAGACCGGCGGGCAGGCTGACAATGGCGGGAAGGAACAGGATGGGCAGCAGCAAGAGGTGGCTGCCCGGCGGCGCGCCATGGCCTTCATGACCGGATGTGACCTTCGGCGCCATGTCCCCGCCCAGCGCTTCGGACAGAAAGCTGCCGCCCGAAACCATCTGGACGCCCACAAGCCAGGGCAGAATGATCAGCGCCGCCAGCACCGGCCCAGGCCAGTAGAAAAAGACCTTCAGCCAGATCACCCGCCGTTCGATGGCGCACAGCGCCAAAACGGCCAGCCCCATCATCAGCGGCGTGACCGGGCCCTTGATCAGGGCGGCGAGCGCGACAAACACCCACATCAATACCGCCCATTTGCGGCGCTTGGCGGCGGTCTCCGCCAGCCAGACCTCGATGAGGGACAGAACGCTCAGCCCGGTCATCGCGCACAGCATGGCGTCGGTCTTGGCGATGCCGCCCTCACTGGCGAGCAGAAGCGTGACAGACACCAGCGCGCCTGCGAACACGCCCGTGCGGTGATCATAGAGACGGCGTCCGATCCAGAAGGCGCTGAGCGCAGCCAGCATGGCGCCGAGCACGGACGGCAGGCGATAGGCCCAGATCTCGCGCGCTTCGGGTCCTGTGGTCGCGGCCACCGTCAGGCTCTGCAGCCAGTAGATGCCGATGGGTTTCTTGTGCCGGGGCTGATCCTGGAAGCGGATATCGATGATATCGCCGGTTTCAACCATCTGCGCGCTGGCCTGGGCGAAGCGCGCTTCATCGCGGTCCAGGACCGGCAAGGTGAAGACGCTCGCCAGGCTCGCAAGGAGCGCCAGCAAGGCGATGAACAGGCTGGCCCGTTCGGTGTTTATCAGGCGGTCTTGCAGTGACATGAACGGCCCGGGCGCTCGAAAACAGAAAAAGATCGTGCGTCTGTCTCAATAATCGGTATGAAACGCGGCGAGCTATTCTTCAAGCAAGACCGTCCAAGACGTAGCGTTTCATGACCGATTCCCGCCCCGAGCTGAGCATTATCGCCCCCATGCACAATGAGGCGGGCAATGCTGCACGCCTTGCCGAAGAAATCTATGGCGTGCTGAAGGACCGTTCTCACGAAATCGTGCTGGTCAATGACGCCAGCACCGATGGCACCTTGTCGGAACTCATCGAGGCCAAGGACGCCATTCCGACTTTGCGCATTGTCGCGCATCGCAAGAATGCCGGGCAGTCGCGCGCCATCCGCACGGGCGTGCTGGCCGCCAGGGCGCCGATCGTGTGCATGCTGGACGGGGATGGCCAGAACCCGCCTGCCGACATTCCCACCCTGGTCGATGCTCTGGTCGAAGAGCCGGACACCACGGGCATGGTGGCGGGTCGCCGGGTCGGACGTCAGGACAGCGAGTGGAAGAAGACGGCCTCGCGCATTGGCAATGGCGTGCGCAAGGCGCTGCTCAATGACGATGCCGATGATACCGGCTGCGGGCTCAAGGCCTTCCGCCGCGACGCTTATCTGATGCTACCCTTCTTTGATCATCAGCACCGTTTCCTCCCCGCCCTCATGAAGCGCGAAGGCTTTCATGTGGCGTTTCGGGATGTGGGCCACAGGCCACGCATGGCGGGACAATCGAAATATACCAATCTGGGTCGCCTTTTCGCCTCTTTGAGCGATATGCTAGGTATCATGTGGCTCAACAGTCGTGCGCGTCAGCCCGGCGGCTGGGACGAGATCTAGAGGCTCCGGTCTGATCCGGCGCTGGTGGTGGACGGGCGACGGGGATAGGAGGCCGACCATGGCCGATTCGACGGGTTCAGGTGTTGCTGTGGGGCTCGCCAGCTCTGAAGCGCAAGTTCAACAGAGCGGGGGGCTCAACATGTTCACGATTTTTCCGAAACTTCTCATTCCGATGATTGTCTACGCCCTTGTGGCGTACAGCGATGCATTCTTCGGCGCTGAAGGCGCGTCCATGCTGACCAATGCGCTGTTCACGCTGGGCCTGCCCAGCGGCGACTGGGCGGTGTCGGCGGCCGACCTGATCCTGACGCTGGGTCTTGTGATGCTGTTCATCGAGATGATCGGCTCGGCCAGCTCGGGGACGTCCTCGCTGCTTAATCACGGCCTGTCCATGGCGACGTTGCTGATCGGCATCCTGCTGTTCTTGCTGGTGCCGGTCTTTGCGACCTCGACCTTCTTCCTTCTGATCGTGATGGCGCTGCTGGATGTGGTGGCCGGTTTCACGGTGACCGCCATCTCGGCGCGCCGGGATCTCGGCGCGGGCTAGTCCTGCTCCATCCCACGAACAAGAACGGCCGG
>NZ_JASHIU010000004.1 GCF_030733545.1 Oceanicaulis sp. MMSF_3324 | reverse complement strand
CGACCCCGCCCCCAGCCGCCGTTAAGGTTCCGGCAAGGTTTGAGGGGGCGCGCATGCTGTTGCGCGACGGGCATGAAACAATTCTGGCTGACATTCTTCGGGTCCATTGCAGGCGTCATCACCGGCGCGCTCATCTGCACGGTCTTTGTGGTGTTCCTGATCGGCGGACTGATCGGCTCTGCGATCCAGGAGGCCGGAGATCGCGCGGCGCCCGCCTTGCGAGGAGAGATGGTGCTGGAGCTTGACCTGCGCACCCCGCGCCTGGATCAGCCTTCGGCCTCCCCGTTCGCCTTCGCGGAACCGCTGTCGGTCATCGAGTTGTCACGCGCCTTGTACAACGCGCGCACGGACACGCGCGTCGCCGCCGTCTTCGTTCGCGCCAACACGCAAAGCCTGCCCGCCGCCCAGGCGGAGGAAATCAACGCCTTGCTGGCGGCCGTTTCGGAAGCGGGCAAGCCGGTCATCGTCCACGCCCAGGGGTTCGAGGCCGGCTCCATCCTGCCTTACCTGGCGGTCGGCGCGGCTGACGAGATCTGGTTGCAGGACACGGCCAGCTTCACCGCAGTCGGCCTGGGCGTGGAAACCCTGTTTCTGGGCGGCATGTTCGAGCAGTTCGGCATCGAACCGCAGATGATCCAGTTGCATGAATACAAGAACGCCGCCGATACGCTGACACAATCGAGCTATACCGAGGCTCACCGTGAAGCCACGTTGAGCTGGCTCAACTCGGTGCATGACAGCGCCCTGTCCATTATCGCCCGCGCGCGCGACATGGAGACTGACGCCTTGCGGGCGCGAATCGAAGCCGGCCCCTATTCCGCTGAACAGGCGCTGGATCTGGGGCTGGTGGATCGGTTGGGCCATGTGGCCGAGGCCCGACAGACCGCGCTGGACCGCGCCGGGCCCAATGCCCGCCTGATCGAGATCGCGAGCTATCATCGCCAGATGACGCCTCCAGTCAGCGCCCAGGCCCCGGTGATCGCCCTGATCGAAGCGCAAGGCGAGATCGTGACGGGCGCGTCCCAGACCGGGTTTGGCGCAACCGGGATCGGCGGAGACACGATCGCGGACGCACTGGACGCCGCCGCCCGTGACCGCGCTGTGGCGGCCATCATCCTGCGCATTGATTCGCCCGGCGGATCCGCCATTGCATCTGACCAGATCTGGGATGCGGTCATGCGGGCCCGGCAGGCGGGCACGCCCGTCATCGCTTCAATGGGCGCGCGCGCGGCGTCGGGCGGATATTACATCGCCGCACCGGCCGACCGTATCGTGGCGAACGCCACCTCGATAACCGGATCAATCGGCATGTTCGGCGGCAAGCTGGTCGCCCAGGAGGCCCTTGGGCGTCTGGGGCTCAATCTCGACCCGCTCCATGTGGGCGGCGAATACGCGATGGCGCAGTCCCCGTCCCAGCCCTGGAGCGAGACCCAGGCGGCGGATTTCCGCGCCCTGGCCGAGGATGTCTATTCAGACTTCACCCGCAAGGTTGCACAGGGCCGAGACTTGCCGCTGGCGCGTATCCAGACCCTGGCCCGCGGGCGGGTGTGGACCGGCCAGCAGGCGCTGGATTTGGGGCTGATCGACTCGGTGGGCGGATTCGAAACCGCGCTCGCCAGCGCCCGTGAACTGGCCGGGCTCAGCGACAATCAGACCATTCGCTTGCGGCGCTTTCCGGCGCGTCCGGACGGCGTGGAGGCCTTGCAGGCGCTCTTCGGCGTCAGTCTGGAAGGCGCGCAAGGCGCCGCTGCGTTCAATCAGCTGATGCAGACGCCCGAAGCTCAGGCCCTGCTCCGCGCCCAATCACGGCTGCAGGCCCAGGAGGCGACGCTGATGGCGCCGGCGGACAGCCCGCGCTAGCCCAGAACCGCGCCCAGCAGGAAGACGGCGAACAGGCCCAGCAGCAGCACGAACCCGTACAGGTTGGTCAGGGTGAATGTCCGCACCGCCGACTGGAAGCGTCCGCGCTCATAGACCACGCGGTGCAGCTTGTAGAGATAGACGTTCGAATAGACCACCATGGCGAAGATCGCCCAGCCGCCGCCAATCAGGAGCGCCGCCTGGCTCATGATCGCCATGGCGAGGAACAGGGCCGCATGGAAATGCAGCGAGACGATCATGTGATCGTACAGGAAGAAACCGCGGCGCCAGACATAGACCAGCCCCAGCAAGAGGGCGTAGACCGGCACCATCACGAACATGACCCGCGGCACCCAGTCCGCGGCTGATTCCAGCCAGTCCCCCGGATCATCCGCCACATGGGCGAAACGTTGGCCCAGATAGCGACGCAGCTGTAGCGGCCACATGGTATCAGGCGCAGGCTCCCCGAAATCCTCAGGCGCGAAGAAGCGTTCGATTTGTTCGCCATCCACGCTCAGATCGAGCGGATGCTCATCCGCGTCTCCAGCGTTGGCCGCATCCACCGCGCCACTGACGACAACGCCTGCATCCGGCGGCGGCGCCTCGGTCTGGGCCAGCTTGTCTTCAACGCTCAGCGTTGTCGGGTCTGGATCAGGCGGCACGAAGTCCGACTCCGCGACCTTCTCGGGCGCTTCAGGCGCCTGGTCGCCTCCCGGGACCTTGGGACCGTAGGGCGACAGGAAGGTGATCTCCGCCCCTTCGGACGCGCCCTCATCAACATCGGGCAGGCCAAGCATGTTGAAAGTGTTCAACGCAATGCGCGCATCCTCTTCGCTGATCTGCCCCGCCTCTTGCTGTTCCTGAATGCGATTGCGGGCCTGTTCGATGCCGCGCGCCGCCTCGACCCGGCCATCGGCATTGTTCCAGCCTTCGCGCATGTCGCTGGTGGCCTGGTCCAGGCCGGAATTGAGCGGTACGAGCAGGAAGAAGATCAGCGAAGCGATGATGTACAGGCGGAAGGGCGGCATGTACCGCATCCGCTTGCCCTTCAGGAAGGATCGCGTCACCCGGCCCGGAAACAGCAGCAGCGCGGGTATGGTGCGCGCCACGCGGCCGTCCAGGGCCAGCAAGCCTTCAATGATTTCGCTGAAAAGACCGCGGACCGGGCGGTGATACTCGTCATCCACCTGCCCGCACATATGGCAGACCGGGCCTTCGAGCTGGGTCTCGCAATTGGCGCAGACCCCTTCAGGCGTGTCCGCCCGCAATACGGCGGGGCGGGAAGCGCGACGGGGGGCCGATCCTCGGCCCGCCGCAACGCCTAATGCAACAGCATGGTCAGTGGCGACTTGCGCCGACGGATCGAAATTGTCGCTCACACCCCGCCCCAACCCATACAGGTCTAGCCTGCGTCAGCCTTGCACAGGTAACGCGTCCGGTGAATGTGGGTCAGATTGTCTTCCCAACCGGTCACATTCGGGTTCACCAGCGCCTTGTTCACATAATAGACGAGCGGCATGTACGGGCTGTCGTCCAGCAGGATCTGCTCGGCGTCCGACAACAGGTCACCGCGTTGCTCGGCATCCAGCGTCCGGTTGGCCTGTTCGACCAGCGCGTCATATTCGGGATTGGACCAACGCGAATAGTTCATGGGCACGGAATCGCTCTCGCCCAGGAACAGGAAGTTGTAGGCGTCATTGTAATCGCCGATCCAGCCGCCATCGCCCAGCGAGAAGTCCCCTGCACGCAAATTGGCGTAGTGGATCTGGGTCTCGATGCCGACAATCTCGGGCTGGACCCAGTCCGCGATCAGCGACCAGTCCTGCTGAACCACCGGCGCAATCCGCGGATTGTCGCCCGTGGTGCGGTGGGAATATTCGAACTCCAGCGGATTGTCCGGCCCATACCCCGCTTCCATCAGCAGTTCGCGCGCCATTTCGCGGCGTTCTTCAACCGGCACGTCTTCCCAGGACACGCGCGCATCGCTGGGATACTCGTTCACGCCCGGCGGCACGAAGGAATAGGCCGGGATCTGACCGGCGCGCAGGATATCGGTGGCGATAAACTCGCGATCGACCGCCATGGACAGCGCGTTACGCACCCGCGGATCGTCGAACGGACCTTCGGTGGTGTTGAAGGCGAAGTACACGATGCCGAGATAGGGGTGCACACGCACATAGTCCGGGATCTCGCGACGCAGGAAGTCGAGGTTCTGACCCGCGAAATCCACGTTGAGATCCAGCTCGCCATTGCGCACGCGGCGCTCGGCGGCGGGATTGTCCACGGTCGGGTAGTAGAACACCTCGTCCACGCAGACATTCTCATTGTCCCAGAACAGCGGGTTGCGCTCGACATAGACGAAGTCGTTCGCACGCCAGTTCACCAGCTTGTAGGCGCCGTTGGTGACAATGTTCTGCGGCTGGACCCAAGCGTCGCCATACTGCTCCACCACGTGCTGGGGCACGGGGAAGGTGGTGTAGTGGGTCAGAAGGCCCGGCAGATACGGCGCCGGAAATTCCAGATCGATGCGCAAGGTGCGCTCGTCAACGGCGGTCACGCCCAGCTCTTCGGGGGACATTTCGCCCATATTGACGGCGCGCGCATTGCGGATCGGATACAGAAGCGAGGCGTAGTTCGCCAGGGTCGCCGGGTCGAGAATGCGACGGAAGGCGTATTCGAAATCGGATGCGGTGACCGGCTCGCCATCACTCCACACCGCTTCGCGCAGGGTGAAAGTCCAGCTCAAACCATCATCGGTGACGCTCCAGTCGGTCGCCATGCCCGGGATCGGTTCAGCTTCCGCGTTCTCGGTGAACAGGCCGATGAACATGTCGCCAATGATGTTGTTTTCCCAGGTGCCCGACGCCTTGTGCGGATCCAGCGTCAGCGGCTCAGCGCCATTGCCCCGGTGCATCACGACCAGATCACTGTCGGCAGAATCGCCGCCTCCCCCGCATGCGGTGAGGGCGAGCGCGGAAGCGCCAGCCGCGAGAAGAAGGCTCAGCTTTCGAGTGATGGTCATTATGATCAGGCTCCCCAGTGATCTGTATTCGCTTCTGCGTGCAATTGACGGCGTTTCATAGCATCATCGCATGACGAGGATGCTCAACCTAGCTGCCTTGCCCAGTCAATTCCCTGGGTGATGGAGTCCCGGTGGTTGACGCCCCATTAATTTCCTAGGGAAATGGGTGAGAATTCAAGTGAAAATCGGACCTGACGTATGCAACTGAGATCTTTGGCGGCCGTATGTGTCCTGATGGGCATGAGTTTTCCGGCTCTGGCGCAAGACGCCGCAACCGATTCCGACACCCTCAACCGGTTGCTGGCTTGTCGTGCGCTCTCTGACGAAGGCGCGCGCCTGGCCTGTCAGGACGAGCATCTGGCGGCGCTGGCCCAGGCCACCGAGTCCGGTCGTGTGGTGGTTGTCGAGCGTCAGGCCTTGCGGGAAGTGGAGCGCGAGAGCTTCGGCCTGAACCTGAGCAGCGTGGGACGGCTGGGCAGCTTCCTGCGTCGCAGCGACTCGGCCGAAGCGCGGGCGGCGGCGGAGACCGAAACCTTTTCGGACGGATCGGTCGCCACATATGACGAAACCGGCCAGATCGAGAGCCTGTCAGGCCTGGCTGTGCAATCGGTGGACCGGGTCCGCAACAAGCTGCGCGTCACCCTCGTCAACGGGCAAGTGTGGGCGCAGACCGATTCCACACCGCTGCCGGGCGTTTCCCGGCGCGCCATTCGAGACGGCCTGACCGTGGAGATCGAGAACGGCGCCCTGGGCTCTCATTTCATGCGTCTGAGCAGCTCCCCCAGCCGTCGCTTCCGCGCCGAGCGCATCCGCTAGCCTGTGATCGCACACAAAAAAGGCGGCGCTGGACCAGCGCCGCCTTTGTCATGTCTGGCGTGCCCCGACGCCTAGCGGTCCTTGGGGTCGATGGCGTCGCGCAAGCCATCGCCGATGAAGTTGAAGCAGAACAGGGTCAACATCATGGTCAGCGCCGGGAAGATCAGCGTCCACGGCGCGATCTCCATGTCCCGCGCGCCATTGGCGATCAGATTGCCAAGCGAGGTCAGCGGCTCCTGAACGCCCAGCCCCAGGAAGCTCAAAAAGCTTTCCGCGAGGATCACGACCGGGATGGTCAGCGTCACATAGACCACCACCGGACCCAGCACGTTTGGCACGATGTGGCGGCGGATGATCGCACTTTGCGAGACGCCGGCCGCATGGGCGGCCTCGACGAATTCCATGCTCTTGAGCGAGATGGTCTGACCGCGCACGATCCGCGCCATGGTCAGCCATTCCACGGCGCCGATGGCGACGAAGATCAGGATGATGTTCCGACCGAACACCACCATCAGAATGATCACGAAGAAGATGAAGGGCAGCGAATACAGGATGTCGACCACGCGCATCATGAGCTGGTCGATCCGCCCGCCAACAAAGCCGGCGGTCGCCCCCCAGGTCACCCCGATGATCAGCGAGACGAAGGTCGCCACCACGCCCACCATCAAGGACATGCGCAAGCCCACAAGCACGCGGGCGAACAGATCTCGCCCCTGTGCATCCGTGCCGAAGATGTGAAGATCGGTCAGGGTCGGCGCGATCTGCACCTTGTCGCGATAGATGAAGGTGCTGTCGTGCACCCACAGCAACGGACCGATCAGCGCCAATAGCACCAGCACGCCGAGCAGAATGAGGCTGGCGACAGCGGCCTTGTTGCGCAACAGGCGGGTCCGGGCGTCATCCCAGAGCGAGCGGCCTTTGACGGCGCTCTGTTCCATCAGCTCGGCTTTGTCTTGCGGCGTGGAGGTCAGAACCATCAGTCGAACTTCACTTTGGGATTGAGCACCGCATACAGCAGGTCCGCAATCAGATTGAGAAGGATGATCAGGCTGGCGTAGAGGATCACAACCCCCATCACCACCGTATAGTCGCGTTGCAGCGCCGCGAACACGAACTGCCGCCCGACGCCAGGCAGGGAGAAGACCTGCTCGATGACGATGGAACCGGTCAGCAGCGCAGCCGTCGCCGGGCCCAGATAGCTCACCAGCGGCAGGATGGCGGCGCGCAGCGCGTGACGGGTGATCACGGCGAACGGGCTCAAGCCCTTTGCGCGCGCGGTGCGGATGAAGTTGGAGCGGATCACCTCGATCATGCTCGCCCGCATGAGGCGCGAGATGATGGCGATTTGCGGCAGGGCCAGCGTGACCACGGGCAGGATCAGGCGCTCCAGCGTCATGCCATGCCTTGGGTCCAGCCCGCCTGATGGCAGCCAGCCGAGATAGATACCGACCACAAGGGCCAGGATCGGCCCCACCACAAAGGGCGGGATAACAATCCCCACTGTGGCGAACCCGACCACCCCGTAATCCACCGATGTATTTTGTCGGAGGGCGGCTAACGAGCCGAGCGCGGTCCCTACAAGTACGGCGAGCGCCATCGACAACAGGCCCACCGTCGCGGAGACGGGGAAGCCTTCGGAAATGATCTGGGCGACCGTCTTGTCGCGGAATTTCAGGGACGGGCCGAGATCGAACTGGGCCAGGTCAACCAGATAATCCACATATTGCTTGGCCACGGGCTGGTCCATGCCATAGCTCGCCAGAAGGTTCTGACGGGTCTGTTCAGGCATGGGACGTTCCAGGTCGAACGGCCCCCCTGGCGCAAAGCGCATCATGAAGAACGCCAGCGTGATGATCACCAACAGGGTTGGGATCGCAACGAGAATACGGCGGACGATGTAACCGATCATGGGGCGCTTTTTGACATCTGGATGAAGACCGCTTTGTGGGGGCTAGACTCCGTCGGATCAAGGACGACCCGCAGTGAGCACTATTTGAATAGATTTTTCAATATGTTCATACTTGAACCAAGATCAATTCACAAACCCGGTTTGTCCGGACCTTGAGCGCGTTCAGCGTTTGATTCACGCACGATGACAGTTTCTGCATGAACCGGCGGTGACTGATCCGGCGCCATCCGCGCCGGAGCCAGTCCCAGTTTGAGACACCCGATCACCACCGCCGCCATCACCAGAAGGCGCATGCGGCGGCTGACAAAAACGCTGGCGGCGTTCAGGCGGATCATGGCGACGGTCCTCTTTGCACGGGCGCGCGGTACACACGAAAGCGTGACGCAAAAAGCGCGCCGGTGTGATGAGGCGTGAATTGCGCCATGCAGGCGGCGCGGTATCGTGTGACCGTAATCAAGAGGGGCGCAGATATGGCGACGACCGCGTGGTGGCGCGATTTCCAGCTGGACGGACATGTGGTGCAGGTCAGAAAGACCGGCGCCCGCATTCCGCTGGATGGCGGCCTTCTCGCTGAATGCGCGTCCTGGCTGGGATACCACGCCCGCATCGAACTGGAACGCCGACGCATCAAGCGCGATGGCGCGCGCATCTGGTTCACCCCGGACACGCCCCGCCCCTGGTATCT
The DNA here is from genome assembly GCF_030733545.1 of Oceanicaulis sp. MMSF_3324. Taxonomy (GTDB): domain Bacteria; phylum Pseudomonadota; class Alphaproteobacteria; order Caulobacterales; family Maricaulaceae; genus Oceanicaulis. The sequence continues at coordinate 164,709 of NZ_JASHIU010000004.1, read as the reverse complement.
GGTCTGGCCGGTCGTCCAGATGGCCGGACTGCAAATCGCCAGCACGCCCGACACCGCCGACCTGGTGTTCAGCTTCGAGGATCTGACCTGCGTCGATACGGCCCGCCACGCGCATCTGCCCCATCTGAACGCGGACTGCCTGGACACTTCGAAATCGCAGGTGGCCCGGATTTTCGAGCAGGTCAGCGGACGCGCCCTGGCCGTCGACCCGCAAAGCTGGACCGGCCCGATGGCGGCCAAGTCCGAAACCAATGGCGCCCATGACGGGCATGTGGTGACGGGGCCGACCGCGCCGGCGCCGGACCTCGTTTACCAGCGCCTGATCAACAATCTGGCCGAGGATGGTTGCGTCGAGGATCTGCGATGCCCCACGGTGGGCGGCGAGATTCCGGTGGTCTTCCTCAAGCGCCGCCCGCTCAAGGACCGCTTCGCCAATCACAATACCGAGGTGCATCTGCTGCATCCGGACGCTGTCTTCACGGCGCTGGAGCGCGATCTGATCCACCGTTTCTGTCAGGCCATGAAGCTCGATTGGGGCGGTATTGACGTATTGCGAGACCGAAACACCGGCGATCTGTGGATCGTCGATGTGAACAAGACCGATATGGGCCCGCCCATCGCCCTGCCGATGGCGGACAAACTCAAGGCCACACGTACGCTGGCGCACGCCCTGCGCGCCCATGTGGACGCCCGACTGAGCTCAGTGGAGACCTGAAATGAGCGCCATCCCTTTCGTCCGAGAGTTTGATTTCGAATATGGGCGCTGTGACCAGATGAGCCCGCGCATCCGCCGGCTGATCGCTCCCAATCCGGGCAATTTCACCTTCACCGGTACGGGCGTGTTCATCATCGGCAAGGGCGAGGTCGCCGTGCTCGACCCCGGCCCCGCCCTGCCTGAACACGAAGCGGCGCTCGACGCCGCGCTGGAGGGCCAGCGCGTCAGCCATGTCTTCGTCACCCACCACCATCTCGACCACTCGCCGCTCGCCCACACGCTGGCGAAAAAGCATGGTTGCAAGGTCTATGGCCGCATGCCGAAAGTCACCGAACCGGAAGGCGGCGAAGTGCGCATGGAAGCAGGCGATGATCTGGGCTTCCGCCCGGACGTCCAGATCGAGGATGGCGATGTGTTCACCGGTCCGGACTGGACGCTGACCGCGCTCCACACGCCCGGGCACACCTCAAACCATCTGTGTTATGCGCTGAAAGAGGAGAACGCCCTGTTCTCCGGCGACCACATCATGGGCTGGTCCACCTCGGTCGTCAGCCCGCCCGATGGCTCCATGGGCGATTACATGGCCCAGCTGCGACGCATCCGGGCCATGGAATTTGATACGATCTGGCCCACCCATGGCCCGCAGATCACCGACACGACCCCCTTCCTCGACGCCTATATCGCGCACCGGGAAAACCGTGAGGCCCAGGTGCTCAAACAGCTCGCGGACGGTCAGAACACCATCAAGGCGATGGTGGCGGTGATGTATGCCGATGTGGACAAGCGCCTGCATCCGGCCGCCGCGCACTCGGTGCTTGCGCACATGATCCATCTGGTGGAACAGGGCAAGGCGGTGTGCGAGGGCGCGCCGGGGCTTGATACCCGTTACACCCTCGCCTGAGGCGCGGGCGGCTAGGCGCCCTCGCCCAGAGAGCTGCGCAGATTGGCCTCGAACGCTTCAAGACGCGCGGCGTTGGCGCCCAGATCGGAAACGCCGACCCGGCTGACCGAGCGAGCGTCCACACGGGTCCCGCCATCATCCAGCGCCGTCACCCGCACCACGACATCATCCTTGAAGCCGAACCAGAACGTGGTGTCGGTGGCTTCGAACAGGCCCGCTTCAGGGGAATCCGTACCGACTTTCCAGCCCATGTCCCGCGCCGTGTTCAACGCCGCCTCATACACCAGATCGGGCGCCACATTGAACGTCATCGGCTGGATTTCCGGATAGGCCTCGGCCTGCACTTCAGGCAGCGGGCGTTCGGAGCGCGGATCGATTTTCTCGGCATAGTTCACCGAATTGGCCTCCGCGCCGCGGCGATCAATGAGCGCGTTAGAGAACTGCGGCGGGTTTTCGGTATCGGTGCTGATGTCGTGAATGGGCGGGATGGTCGAAGCGTATTCACGCACCGAGGCGGCATAGGCCAGCCCGCCAGCCCCCACGGCGATGGCCAGCACAGCCGCTATCCAGCCGCCGACGCCCGGCGCATTGGCCTTGCCGAACACGAACCGGTAGACGATCAGCAGCACCAGGCTGATGACGCCGGCGCCGACCGCGGCGAACAGGAAGCGCGGCCCCCACTGGAAGGTCATGACGCCCAGTCCGGTCTGATAACCCCACAGCTCGAACCGCGTTCCGAGCGCCGCTGCAGCGAACCAGAGCGGCGTCACAATGGCGATGGCCGCAGTCAGGCCGACCACGAGATGCCGAATGGCGCGAAAAATCGAAATCATGACAAAGCCCCGACTGCCATAGAAAGGTATTTGGATACTCTAGGCCCAAATCGTCTCGGTTTTAAGGATAGAGCCGGCTGACCGACCAGGTTTCACGCGATTGTGTCCGTTCGAACACCATCCGATCATGCAGGCGGAACGCCCGGTCGCGCCAGAATTCGATCCGTCGCGGATCGAGCCGGTATCCGGTCCAGTTTTCCGGCCGGGGGATCTCGCCGATATTGAACTTGGCGGCATACTGGGCCACGCGCTTTTCCAGCGCGAACCGGCTTTCTAGCTCATGGGACTGTTTGGACGCCCAGGCGCCGATCCGGCTGTCACGGGCGCGGGAGTTAAAATAGGCGTCCGCCTCTTCATCGCTGACCTGTGAAATCGGGCCGCGAATACGGATTTGACGACGCAGGCTTTTCCAGTGAAAGCACATGGCCGCATTGGGATTGGCGGCGAGCTGCTCGCCCTTCACGCTGTCGGTGTTGGTGTAGAAAACAAAGCCGCTTTCATCAAAGCCCTTCAAGAGCACCATGCGCACATCCGGCGCGCCGTCCGCATCGGCGGTCGCGAGCGCAACCGCGTTCGGATCATTGGGCTCTTTCTTTTTGGCGTCTTCCAGCCAGTGCTCGAACAGGGCGAACGGATCCTCGCGGGCGAAGATGTCCTCAGGCGGGTTCGCCTCGGTCTTTTCGTAATCGGCCTGGCTGGGACTGGGCGGGATGACGGGCTTGTCGGTCATGTCACGGCTCCTGATGGCCGAAGAGAAGATGACCCTGAAGTAGTCGCATCCCTGGGAAGATCAACGATTCGACAATAAAAGCCGTTTAATATGTGCAGCATGAGTGAGCCGCACGAAGCGATAGTCAAAGCGTACAAGGTGTTCGGCCTTGAAGGCGACGAGGATTTCTCCGTCGTCCGTGACCGCTTTCGCGAGCTCATCAAGGATGTTCACCCCGATACATCCCAGGACAATGATCCCAAGACGGTCGCCAAGCTCCAGCGCATGCTCAAGGCCTATGAAGTGCTGCGTCGCTTCGCGCCGCGCCGCCATGACATCACGATTACGCCGGAAGAAGCGCGCAAAGGCGGCATCCGCACCATCAAGATCCATGACCGCGAAGCGATGATCCGCATCCCCGTGGCGGTCAAGAACGGCACGGTCGTCGTGCCCATCGGCGACCCGCTCTGGCGCGTGCACATCAAGGTGCAGGACGTGATGGTCAACGCGGACCTCAACCAGCAGGGCGAGGCCGAACTCAAGCGTCTGGCCGAAATGAAGAAGAAGTTCGAGGACACGAAGGCCAACGAAGCCGAGGAAGACGCCGACGCGCACACCAATCTCCTCAAGGCTTTCTGCGACCGCTTCGTCAAAGCCTCTCCGGCGGCCCGGTTTGCCAAATGGGTTCGCGGGGGCAGCAACGCGGCGTGACGCCTGCGCAAAGCCTCTCTAAAGTGCGGCGCACATCATAATTCTGCCCGGCGTCCTTCCATGTCCCACAATTCCTTCGGTCATCTGTTCCGCTTCACCACCTGGGGCGAAAGCCACGGCCCCGCGCTCGGCTGCGTCATTGACGGCTGCCCGGCGGGAATCACGCTGACCGAGAACGACATCCAGCCCTGGCTCGATCTTCGCAAACCGGGCACGTCGCGCCATGTCACCCAGCGGCGCGAACCCGACCAGGTGAAGATCCTGTCCGGCGTGTTCGAGGATGACCGCACGCCCGGCCAGGTCACCACGGGCGCGCCGATCTCGCTGATGATCGAGAACACCGATCAGCGCTCGAAAGACTATTCCGACATTCGCGACAAATGGCGGCCCGGCCACGCCGATTACACCTATGACGCCAAGTATGGCGTGCGCGATTATCGCGGCGGCGGGCGCTCCTCGGCGCGTGAAACCGCCGCCCGTGTGGCCGCCGGCGCCGTGGCGCGCAAGGTGCTGGGCGAAGACATCCAGATCCGCGCCGCCCTCGTCCAGATCGGCGAGCGTCGGATCGACCGGTCCCGCTGGGACTGGGACCAGGTGCGCCAGAACGCTTTCTTCTGCCCGGACGCTGAAACGGCAAGGCTCTGGGAATCCGATATGGATCAGGTCCGCAAGGAGGGCAGCTCGGTCGGGGCGCTCATCGAAGTGGTGTGTTCGAACGTGCCCGCAGGCTGGGGCGCGCCGGTCTATGGCAAGCTCGATGCGGACATGGCCAGCGCGATGATGTCGATCAATGCGGCCAAGGCCGTCGAGATCGGCGCGGGGCTGGAGTCCGCTGCCATGCACGGTGAAGACGCCGCCGACCAGATGCGCCTTGGCGCCGATGGCCAGCTCGAATTCCTGTCCAACCATAATGGCGGGGTGCTGGGCGGCATTTCCACCGGTCAGGACCTGGTGGTGCGCGTGGCGATCAAGCCCACCTCCTCGATCCGCATTCCACGCCAGACTCTGACGAAGGATCTTCAGGAAACCGAAGTCGTCACCAAGGGTCGCCACGATCCCTGCGTGGGCATTCGCGGCGTCCCCGTCGCCGAAGCCATGGCCGCCCTCGTGCTCGCCGATCACAAGCTGCGCGCCGCGGCGTATCGGTAAAGTTCAATCTCATTCGTCATCCCGGACGCGTAGCGATCCGGGATCTACCGGACACGCTCTGTTCTGATTACAGAGACGCCTGCAGTAGATCCCGGCTCAAGGCCGGGATGACTGCATGTTTTATGGCAAAGTCCGAATGGGCCTCCGGATCAAGTCTGAAGGCCAGAGGTCTTCGCTCTATGATCTCGGTCCTCGGGCTGACCCGGGGACCCAGAATGAGCCCTACCCCCGGCGAAACACCGCGACGGACTCCACATGGCCGGTCCATTTGAACTGATCGACGGGGGTGACGGGGCCCATCTTGTAGCCGCCTTCGATCAGGATCGCGGCGTCGCGCGCGAACGTGGCGGGGTTGCATGAGATCGAGACAATCACCGGGACCATGCTGTCGGACAGGCGTTCAGCCTGGGCCTTGGCGCCGGCGCGCGGCGGGTCGATGACCACCAGCGACGTGCCTTCCAGCTCCTTGGGCGTGATCGGTTCCAGCGCCAGATCGCGCACCCGCGCATCCACGGGCTTGAGCCCCGGCGTGCGCTGGGCCGCGCGTTGAAGGGCGTGCAGCAGGCCGCTTTCCCCTTCCACCGCCAGGACGGGCATGGTCCGCGCCAGGCGCAGCGCAAACGCGCCCGCCCCCGCAAACAGGTCCGCCGCCTTGAACGGGCCCTTGCCCTCAAGGCTTTTCACCGCCTCATCCACAAAGCCCGCCAGAACCGCTTCACCCTCCGCAGTCGCCTGCAGGAAGCCGCCCGGCGCCGGGGTGACCTTGGTGTCGCCGAACTTGACCACCGGGGCCTCGAACTCGATCAAAGGGTCGCCGCCAATGGTGACGCGGGTCCAGTTATACTGGCCCGCCAGCTCCGCCCCCGCTTCGCGCAGGGCCAGGCTGACCTCCTTGACGCCTTGCACGGAGACGTCGAGCCCCGGCTGGCAATCGAGCACGTGAATATCGATCCGGCCCTTCTTGGGCGTTGCGACTTCAGCCAGCTCGCGCAGGCCCGGCACGGAAGCGCGCAGGCCCGGCGTTGAAACCGGGCAATCGGCAATGTCGACGATCTTGTCGCCCGCGCGCTCGGCGAAGCCCACCACGAGCTTGGCGCCAAAACGCTGGGCATGAAGGGTCATGCGACGCCGGCCCTCGCCATGGGCGTCCACCAGCATGCGCACTTCGGCGTTTACGCCCGCCTTCTCCAGCGCATCCACAACGAGATGGCGCTTCCAGAGTTTGTAGGCGCTCTCTTCGAAATGCTGCAGCGAGCAACCGCCGCAGCGATCGGCGACCGGGCAGAACGGTTCGACGCGATCCGGGCTGTTGCTGACGCGTTCCAGCACGCGCCCGCGCTGGCCCTGCACCTCGACCTTCGCGCCCTCGCCGGGCAGCAGGCCGGGAGTGAAGACGGGGCCCGGCATCACGGCGTCTCCCCGCGCGCCAAGGCTGTCGGCGATCAGGGTTTCCACGTGGACGGGTTTGGGGGCGGCTTTGCGACGTCTGTTCATGAGCATGCTGATGCCGGGCGCAGGCGATCCGGTCAAGCGCCCAGCGCAAGCCGGCCCGTGGCCACTTTTCTGACAATCGTGTTCATGTTCGGCTCAGCTTCGGGTCTTTAGGCTTTGTTTACGTTACGGGCCAAGCCCCGCGCAGCACAGGAAAGGGCCAGTCTTATGCGCCTTCAAACCCTCGCCGCCTCATGCCTGCTGTCGACCGCCATCGTGACGCCGGGCCTTGTGTTCGCGCCGTCCGCCTATGCGGCGGAGGCTGTGGTCGAAACCGTCCAACAAGAGCGTCAGGAACGCCGCGAAGCCCGGCGCGAACAGCGTCGAGAAGCGCGAGAAGATCGTCGTGAAGGACGTCGCGAAGGCCGCGGCGCACGCGGAGACGATCGTCGCGAAGCCCGCGGTGACCGACGCGAGAACCGGCGCGAGGGGCGCCGGGAGGCACGACGGGAAGAACGCCGCGAGGAGCGGCGCGAGGCCCGTCGTGACGATCGCCGCGAGGATCGTCGCGAAGCCCGGCGCGAGCATCGTCGCGATCAGCGCAGAGAGGCCCGCCGCGAGTATCGCCAGGAGCAACGCCGCGAAGCGCGTCGGGAAGCCCGGCGCGAATACCGCCGCGATGTACGCCGGGAGGCGCGGCGCGAATATCGTCAGGAGCAACGACGCGAGGCCCGCCGGGAGTACCGTCGGGAGGCGCGCCGTGACGCGCGGCGCGATTATCGCCGGGACCAACGCCGCTGGGGCCATGACAATCGCCGTGGCCATTACCGCCATTACACGCCGCCGCGCCGGGTCGTTCATTACCATGTGGACCGCCGCCCCTCCTACGGCCGCAACTGGCGCTATCATGATCGCCACCGCCGCTATGACAGCCGCCAGTTCTATTACACCGACCAGTTCTGTCGCTCTGATGGCAATGCCGTGGTCGCCGGCGCCCTGATCGGCGCGCTGCTCGGCGGCGTCGCGGGCGACGGAGATGGCGGCGCCCTGCTGGCGGGCGGCCTCGTCGGCGCAGGGCTGGGCGCATCGCTCAATGATTGCGATCGCGGCCAGTACCGGTATGGCCTGCAGACCGCCTTCGTCACCGACCAGCCTTATTACTGGGCGAACCCCTATTCAGGCGTGCGCGGCGTGGTGCGCGCCGGGGACTGGCACCGCTGGGGTCCGCGCCAGTGCCGCTGGGGCGATGCCGAGATCTTCCTGCCCGATGGCCGGATCACCTATGATCGCGTGCGCATGTGCCAGGATGGCTATGGCCGCTGGGAAGTGGCGCGCCGCCAGTAAGCCCGCTAGTGTTTGCGTGGCCTGAGGCCCTCTCTCGCTTCAGGCCGCAGTTCCGAACGGACGCTCTATCCGGATCGGAACCTTCCGGCGCCTGTGGGGACAGGCGCCGGGGACAGGAGCGGGCCCGCCACGGCTTTGTGGCGGGCCCGTTTTTGTCCGCAAAGACGAACGGGCACGCTATGGCCCAGAACTGTTCATGTTCGGCTCATGGCGGATGGCTTAGGGTTTGCTTGCATCAAGACACCGGCGCGAGACCGCGCCAGAGCTGGAGGGTCCGACCATGATCCGTTCGCGTATCGCCATTTCCGCCCTGACGGGCGCTGCTTTGCTTCTGCCCCTGGCCGCTCCAGGCGCACAGGCCCAGAGCTCACGCCAGTATACGGCCCAGCAGGTCCAGTCCGTCCCGACCTATGAATCCTGCATGGCCGCCCAGCGCAACCGCCAGGTGGCCGGTGCCGTGATCGGCGGCGTGCTGGGCGCTGTGGTCGGCGCCGAAGTGCATGATGACCGTCAGGACCGCGATCGCGAGCGTCATTATCGCGGCCGGGATCGTCATCGCGACTATTATGGCCGCGGCTATCGCCGGGGCGACCGCTATGACCGCCACCGTCGCGGCCGGTATGAAGAAGACGGCAATGATGGCGCGGTTCTGGCCGGCGCCGGCATCGGCGCCCTGGCCGGCGCCGCCGTCGCGGGCCGCTCCAATGGCTGCGAGCATCTGCGCCAGAACGGCTACGGCTATTCCAATAACGGCTACGACACGGGCTATGGCTATTCCAACTCCGGTTATGACGACGGCTATGGCCAGCAAGGCTATGACTATCCGTCCTCAAACCAGGGAGAACTTCTGGGCGGGGAAAGCTATGGCTATGACGAGCCGGCCCAGCCCTATCAGAATCAGCCGTACCAGCCGCAATCGCAGACCGGGTATGAGAGCCGCAGCTATACCGCCGGCTCGAACACCGCCCGCGCCAGCGCGCCGCGCGCCAATGCCTGCCGCAACATGCAGTCCGGCAATGGCTCGGTGACCTGGATGTGCCAGGGCGCGGACGGGGTCTGGCGCCCGGCGAACACCTACTGATCCGATCCGGATTGTCGCCCGTAGAAGAGGTATTCGCGGTTCCCATCCCCCCCGCGAATAGGGCTGCCGGTTTCCCCTTTGACCGGAATTGACGCCCGCGCGAAAAACGCGCGGGCGTTTTCCTTGGCGCGTTCCACCGCGTTCTCATCCTTCACAAGACCGCCCTTGCCCACATGGTTCGGCCCCACCTCGAACTGGGGCTTGAACAGGACGATCATCTCGCCGCCCTCGGCCAACAATTCGAGCGGACGGGCGAGAACCTTCTCCAGACTGATGAAGCTGGCGTCGCAGACGAGAAGGTCCGGCGCGACCCCGCCCAGATCCGCCCGCGTCAATGTCCGCGCATCCGTGCCCTCAAGGCTTGTGACCCGCGGATCGGATTTCAGGACCGGCGCCAGCTGGTCCCGCCCTACATCCACAGCGATCACCTGGGCAGCGCCGCGCTCGAGCAGGACCTGCGTGAACCCGCCCGTGCTCGCCCCGATATCAAGACAGGTCCGGCCCGAAGGATCGACACCGAACACATCCAGCCCCTCAACCAGCTTCAAGGCCGCGCGACTGACATAGGGGTGAGCGGGCTCGGCATGGATCTCCGCCCCTTCGGCAATGGACTGGGAGGGTTTGGTCAGCGCAACGCCATTGACCACGACCTTGCCCGCCGCAATCGCGGCCTGCGCCTTGGCGCGGGTGTCGAAATAGCCGTTCTCTACAAGGTATTTGTCTGCGCGCATTGCGATCCTCGCCTTCAGGGCGCTGCTTGTATCCATCCCCGACTGAAAAACCAAATCCATGATTGAGTGACCGCAGTCATTTTTTCTGGCATATCCAAGTCATGATCGGATTACGTGACGCCAAGAAGGCTCAGGTGCGCCAGGCGCTGTATGACGCCGCCCTCACCCAGTTTCGCGACGCGGGCTATGAAGAGGCGTCCATCGCTCAGATCTGCAAGGCGGCGGGCGTCGCCAAGGGCACCTTCTTCAATCATTTCCCCACCAAGGCCCACATTCTGGCCGACTGGTACGACGCGGCCATGCAGGACGCAGATCTAAAATCCAGCCTGAGCGCCGACGCCTCATTGGAAGCGTGCTTTCTGAACATGGCGGAAAACGCTGTCCTTCTGGCTGGGGCTGAACCGGTGCTCTGGCGGGCCAAACATGCCTACGCCCCGCAATCAGAAGATATTCAACGTTCCGAGCGTGAAACCGATCTGCGCGTGCAGGCCCAGGCGACCGCGCTGGTGCGAGCCGCCCGGAAGCGCCAGGAAATCCGCTCTGACATTCAGGACGAAGCCTTTGCGGCGCTTTATATTTCCACCGTCACCGGCGTGATCCGTCAATGGCTCAGCACCGGGGAGAGCTTTGATCTTCACGCAGCGCTGCACGATCGCATCCGGACCCTATTGTCTCTGGCCGCCCCCTGACCGCTTGACATCTAGCGAGCACGCGCCCAAAAGATGACCACGGTCACTTTTTGAGGTTGCCATGCTCTCCCTGTTTCTCGCCGTCCTGCTTGCCGTTCTGAACAGCGCACCCAGCGCCCAGCCCATCTTTGCAGAAGACGGGGCGCTCGATCCGCGTGCGGAAGGGGTGTGGTACAGCCGGGAAAAGGGCTGGATCCTGCAAATCGACGAGAGCGGCGTGACGCGTTGGCAGGACACGCCAGAGGGCTGTTACGCCAGCCCGGCGCCCGATGAGAGCACGCCGATGATGGGCCAGGTGGAATACCGGCTGTTCCGGCCCGCCTCGGAGGGCGACGGCATCCGCTTGAACTATCTGCCCGGTGACGCGTCAGCCTATTTCGCGCGGTTGGATAGCTTGCCGGTTCAGTGCGGCGCCGAAGACCTCAGCTCTGAAACCGCCGTCTTTGATGTCTTCACCGCTGTCATGGCCCAGCATTACAGCTTCTTTGACGCGCGCGGCGTGAACTGGGACGCCCTTGTCGCCCAGGCTCGCCCCCATGTGCATGACGGCATGGGCGAGGCAGCGCTTTGGGACGTCTTGGCAGGCCTTCTGGAGCCGCTGGGAGACTCCCACACCAAAATGGTCGGGCTTGTGAATGGCGAACCACGCCGCGCCCAGGCGGGCCTTGGAACCACCCTGCCCATGATCCGGAGCGGCATGGGCGAAGGCGCCTGGCTCAACAGCCTTGTAGACCAGCTGTTCAACGAGGTGCTCGACCCCGGGGCGGAACTGATCGCGGATCGGGTGATCGTGGGTGAGATCACGCCCGAAAGCGGTCAGCTGATCGGATACATCCAGATCTTCACCATGGGCGGGTTCACCAATGAGCACACGCCCGGAAGCATTGCCTGGTCACAGGCGGAGCTGGCCGCGCTAGCGGACATGCTCGACGACGCCCTCACCCGCTTCGCCGACCATCAGGCGGTGATTGTGGACCTGTCGAATAATCGCGGCGGATATGACGCCGTTACCCGCGCCATTGCTGCGCGCTTCACCGATGAGGCCTTTCTGGGCTATCGCGTCAGCGTGCCCGGCGTCCCGGAAGCGGATGAAGATTACCCCATCACGCCCCATGACGGCGTGCGGTATACCGGCCCGGTCTATCTGATGACCAGCGATGTGACGGTGTCAGGCGGCGAGATCACCACCCTGATGATGCGCACCCGGCCCCATGTCATTCAGGTGGGCGGCACGACGCGCGGCGCGTTCAGCACCCCGCTCGCCAAACCCCTGCCCAATGGCTGGTATCTGGAGCTGTCCAACGAAGTGTTCGAGGACAGCGAAGGTCATGTCTATGAAGGCCGAGGCATCCCGCCGGTCCTGGCGTTCGACATCTATCCCGAAGACGCGCCCGTCGCAGGCCACAGGGCCGCCATCGAGCGCGTGGTCGGGCTGATCGAAGCGGGTTAGGCCAGAGCCGCCGCGGCGTCCGCCTGACGGCCCAGCGCATCCAGCACCTTCGCGGTGATGTGCTTGGCGTTCAGGCCCGCGGTTTCATACATGCCGAACGGGCTGTCCTGATCCTGGAAGATATCCGGAAGGGTCATGGTGCGGATCTTCACGCCCGCATCGAGCGCGCCGTCTTCGGCCAGGAAGTGCAGCACAAAGGCGCCAAAGCCGCCCACGGCGCCCTCTTCAATGGTGATCAGCACCTCGTGCTCACGCACGAGATCTCGGATCAGGTCATGATCAAGCGGCTTGGCGAAGCGGGCGTCCGCCACGGTCGGGTTCAGGCCATAGGCCGCCAGCTCGTCCGCGCTTTTCAGCACTTCCCCGAGACGCGCGCCAAAGGACAGGATGGCGACGCCCGCGCCCTCGCGCACGATGCGGCCCTTGCCGATCTCGAGCGGGATCAGCTCTTTGGGGATTTCAACGCCCAGCCCCTCGCCGCGCGGATAGCGGAAGGCGCTCGGCCGGTCGTCGATTTCGTTGGCGGTGGCGACCATGCGCGCCAGCTCCGCCTCGTCGGCGGCGGCCATCACCACCATGCCCGGCAGGGCGCCCATATAGCCCACATCAAAGGCGCCGGCGTGAGTGGCGCCGTCCGCGCCCACAAGGCCTGCCCGGTCAATGGCGAAGCGCACCGGCAGGGACTGGATGGCCACATCGTGGACCACCTGGTCATAGCCGCGCTGCAGGAAGGTGGAATAGATCGCGGCGTAGGGCTTCATGCCTTCCGCGGCGAGGCCGGCGGCGAAGGTCACCGCATGCTGCTCGGCGATCCCCACATCAAAAGCGCGATCGGGATAGGCGGCGGCGAACTTGTCCACGCCCGTCCCGCCCGGCATGGCGGCGGTGACGGCGCAGATCTTCTCGTCGGTTTCAGCCAGCTGGATCAGCGCATTCGCGAACACGCCGGTATAGCTGGGCGCAACCGCCTTTTTCTTCTGCTGTTCGCCGGTGACCACATTGAACTTGGCGACGCCGTGATACTTGTCGTCAGCCGCTTCGGCGGGCGCATAGCCCTTGCCCTTCTGGGTGACGGCGTGGATCAGGATCGGCCCCTCGCCGGCATCGCGCACATTGCGCAAGACGGCGACCAGCTGGTCCATGTCATGGCCGTCGATCGGGCCCACATAGCGAAAGCCCATTTCCTCAAAGAGCGTCCCGCCCATGGCCATGCCGCGCAGATATTCCTCGGCCCGGCGCGCATGCTCCTCAACGCCCAGCGCTTTGGCGACGCCTTTGCCCATCTTGCGTAGATGGGTGTAGCTCTTGGAGCTGACCTGGCGGGCGAAATAATGGCTCATGGCGCCCACGGGCGGGGCGATGGACATGTCATTGTCATTGAGGATGACAATGAGGTCCTTCTTCATGTCGCCGGCATTGTTCATGGCCTCATAGGCCATGCCCGCGGACATGGAGCCGTCGCCGATCACCGCGACCACCTTGCGGCCTTCCTCATGCTTGAGGTCGCGCCCCACGGCAAAGCCCAGCCCCGCAGAAATGGAGGTCGAGGCGTGCGCGGCTCCGAACGGGTCGTATTCGCTTTCCGAGCGCTTGGTGAAGCCGGACAGCCCGCCACCCTGGCGCAGGGTGCGGATGCGGTCGCGGCGCCCGGTCAGGATTTTGTGCGGATAGCACTGGTGCCCCACATCCCAGACCAGGATGTCGCTCGGCGTATCAAAGACATGGTGCAGGGCGACGGTCATCTCGACCACGCCCAGACCCGCGCCCAGATGCCCGCCGGTTACCGACACGGCGTCGATGGTTTCGGCCCGCAACTCATCCGCCACCGCCTTGAGGAAGGGCAGATCGCGGTTTTTCAGATCCTGCGGAGAGGCGATCTGATCAAGATGCGGGGTATCGGGCATGCGCCGTGTCCTTGTTGTCTTGTTCTAATCTAGGCGTCAGGACTGCCGGGCCAAAACAAAATCCATCAGTTGACGCAGCATGTCGGCATCGCGGCCGAACACGTCAAGATGGGCTTTCGCCTGATCGGCCAGCCTTGCGGCCCGGTCACGGGCGTCCTTCACCCCGAGTATCGAGACGAAATTGGCTTTTCCTTGACCGGCGTCCTTACCGGTGCGCTTGCCCGTCAGGCTCTCATCACCTTCCGCGTCCAGAAGGTCATCCACGATCTGGTAACACAGACCCAGGTCATGCGCGAAGCCTTCAAGCGCAATCCGCTGTGCGCGATCGGCATTGGCGATCACCCCGCCCGCCTCGGCGCAGAAGCTGATCAGGGCGCCTGTCTTCATGCGCTGGCAGCGGGTGATGATCCCGATATCGCTTTCCTCGCCCGCCTCGACCGCCATGTCGATCATCTGCCCGCCGACCATGCCGCGCGGTCCGGCCGCTTTGGCCAGGCGCAACACCAGGTCCGCACGCACGGCGGAATTGTGATGGGTTTCAGGATCAGAGAGCAGCTCGAACGCCTGGCTTTGCAACGCATCCCCGGCCAGCACGGCGGTCGCCTCGTCATACTCCTTGTGCACGGTCGGGCGTCCGCGTCGCAGATCATCATCATCCATGCACGGCAGATCGTCATGGATCAGCGAATAGGCGTGCACGCACTCCACCGCACAGGCGGCGCGCAACAGGGCGCGTTCATCCGCGCCCACCAGAAAGCCCGCCTCGATCAGCAAAAAGGGCCGCAAGCGCTTGCCCGGACCCAGCGCTGCATAACGCATGGCGGAGATGACCCGCGCTTCCGGTCCGTCCGGCCTAGCCAGCAGCGCGTCGAGCGCCACCGTGACCCGATCCGCGGTTTCGGTGAGATGGTCCAAAAAGGCGCTCATGACACCCGCGCCCCGTTCGGCGCATCGCCATCCGCGTTCAACAGCAAGATGGCGCCGTCCGTGTCGGTCACGCCCAGCACCAGCACTTCGGACCGCACCGGACCGATCTGGCGCGGCGGAAAGTTCACCACCGCCAGGACCCGGCGGCCCACAAGGCTTTCAGGGTCGTAATGCACAGTGATCTGGGCGGAGCTTTTCTTCTCACCGATCTCGGGGCCAAAATCGACCCAGAGCTTGATGGCGGGCTTGCGCGCCTCGGGAAAGGGTTCGGCGCGCACAATGGTTCCAAGCCGGATGTCGGTCTTGAAGAACTCTTCAGGCGCAATGTCAGGCTGGACCGATGCGTCAGTCATCAGACCTAGCCCAGATCCGCCGGTTCGCTCGACAGCGAGCCGTCCGCCTGCTCGACGATCTTGTCGACCTTGAGCTGGGCTTCGCGCAGGCGCGCTTCGCAATGGGCTTTCAGGGCCGCGCCGCGCTCATACATGGCGATGGACTTTTCCAGCTCCACCTCGCCGCGCTCAAGCTGAGCGACAATGGTCTCGAGCTCTTTCAGCGCGGTCTCAAAGCTCATCTGGGCGATTTCGGCGGAGGGGGCGTCAGTCATCGCAACAGCCTTCTGATCAGAAACACGACGCCCCCACAATCGCGAAAGATCGCAGAGGATCAAGCCGCCTGTGCGCTAGCGTTTCAGCTCATAGCGACGCCAGGACCAGTATCCATCCCCGCCATCACGCACACAGGTCCACCCCTGGCGCTTGAGCTCGGGGCGCAGCATGCGGTTGAACCAGCCATGGGCGAACAGCGCCACACCGCCGGTTTGCGCGGCGGTCACCAGCTTTTCCGCCGCTGCAGCAGCGCGCACTTCGGCCTGGGCGCGGCTTTCGCCATCGCGTGAAAAACCCAGCCACCACGAGCAGCGGGCGAATACGCCCCAGGTCCGCGCCTGCATTTTCCAGGGCAGAGACGGCGGCGGCAACGGCGCTTCGACAAACAGGCTGTCATGCTCGATCGGACGATCGCCCACCGCCGCGCGGGCGGTTTCCATGGCGCGCGGCAAGGTCGAGGAAAACAGGGTATCGGCCTGAGCCGCCTGTTCCACAAGGCTCGGCGGGGCCACCTGGCCCGGCTTCAGCCCGGCGCGATCATAGGCCGCCCACCAGTCCACATAGCCGCGCCAGCCCATGACAGCCCGGCGGTTCGCATCAGGCTCGCCATGTCGCGCAATGATGATGGGGCCCGGCCCGGTCTGGCTGTCGGCTTTGGTCATGAACGGTCTTGAGCGATCCTATTGAACATGCGCTGACAGCCGTCCCTCGCCCGGACAGGCCGACTGCAGTCTCACGCCCCCCGTCGTGAGAGCCACCGCCCTCGTGAGTCAAGCGTCAGGCCTTGGTACCCGCCCTCCCCCCTCTGCACAAGCAATGAAGACGCGCCCGCCTGCGTTGAGGCGGACACGGCTTGGCAGGACAGGCTGTTCAGGGTCTGAACACCGGGCCCGGCTGCATCAGCGCGCCCGTCAGAGGCCGTGGGGCAGACGGCGCCCGGGCGTATTGATTCGCCCCGGGCGCCGCTTGCGCCGCTAATGGCCCAGCTGCACATCCATGATGTTGACGCCTTCGGGCGCGGCCGGCTCGTCCGGTACGAAGAAGTCCGGCAGCAGCGCTTCGCCCGGCGTGACGCTGAACTGGTCGAGATCGCTTACGCCTTCGCTGACCAGGAAGCTGTCATCAATGAGGAAATTGCCGGTGAACTCCGCCGCCGGCTTGGTGAGCACGCGATAGGCGGTCTCAGCCAGAATGTCGGGCTTGCGGCAGTTCTTGAACGCGTCCTCGCCCGCCAGAACATTGGCGATGGCGGCGGTGGCGACCGCCGTGCGCGGCCAGATGGCGTTCGCGGCGATCTGGCCCTTGAATTCGCCCGCCCAGCCCAGAATGCACAGGCTCATGCCGTATTTCGCCGAGGTGTATGCCACGTGAGGCGCGAACCATTTCTCCTTCATGTCGAGCGGCGGCGACAAAGCGAGAATGTGCGGGTTTTCGGACTTTTCGAGATATGGCAGGCATTTCTGGGTGACCAGGAAAGTGCCGCGCGCATTCACCTGGTGCATCAGGTCCCAGCGCTTGATGGGCGTGTCTTTCGTCGGCATCGGGAAAATCGCCGAGGCGTTGTTCACCACGATATCGATGCCGCCAAAGGTCTCGACCGTCTTGGCGACCGCAGCGTCCACGCTGGCTTCATCGCGAATGTCACAGACCAGCGGCAACGCCTTGCCGCCCGCCTTCTCGATCGCTTCGGCGGCGGTGTGGATCGTGCCCTCCAGCTTGGGATGGGGCTGATCGGTCTTGGCGGCGACGACGATGTTGGCGCCGTCCTGCGCACAGCGCTCGGCAATGGCCAGACCAATGCCGCGGCTCGCGCCCGTAATGAAAAGAGTCTTGCCCTTCAGGGACATGCTTTCCTCCCGCTCCTGAATGAAGCGAGAGGATAACACTGTTATATGCGCAAGAACACCCCTGAGGGAGGTCGTTTCCGATGCGTTGGCTAGATCGGCGCCCAGACGCGCCAGCCCGGGCAGCTCATGCCTTCCTCGCGGCGGCAGGACGCAAAGGTGAACAGCACGGTCCAGGCCTTGCCGACCACCAGATCGCGATGGACATAGCCGATCCCGCGTGAGGCGCGGCTGTCCAAAGAGGCGTCGCGATTGTCGCCCATCAGGAAGAGATGGTTCTCGGGCACGTTGAACGGGCCCACATTGTCCAGTCCGGCATTGTCGGACCGTTCATAGATCTCGTGCACATCCCCGCCCGGCAGGGTTTCGAGATAGACCGCCGCCTCGACCGGATCACCTTCGCGGTCGCGATAGCGCACCACGCCTTCGGGATCACGCGGCACCAGCTCGTCATTGATGTAGAGCCGGCCTTCGCGCATCTCGATCCGGTCGCCCGGCAGGCCGACGACACGCTTGATCAGATTGATGCCCTGGGCGGGGTCCCGGACCACCACCACATCCCCGCGGTCGGGCGTGGAGCCCAGAATGCGGCCCGACCAGCTGTCAGGCAGGTGATAGCCCAGCCCCAGCGGCAGGGAATGGCGTGAATACCCGTACGCGAATTTCGACACCAGAACGCGATCGCCCACCTGGATGGCGGGCTGCATGCTTTCCGAAGGGATGTGAAACGCGGCGAAGACGAACGTGACCAGCACGAACCAGACCGCCACAACCCCGGCCAGGAAGCGGATCGTCTCGCCCACTTCCGCCATCGCCTTGCCGCCGAAACGACGCACGTGTTCATTCATTTCAGTTTTACCGCCGTTCCATAGGCGAGCACTTCAGCTGTGCCTTCCATGACCGCGGCGGTGGAGAAGCGGAAGGTGACAACCGCATCCGCTCCCATTTCCTCGGCATGGCTGACCAATCGACCCAGCGCCTGTTCGCGCGCCTCGGCCATCAGCTTGGTGTACTCGCTGACTTCGCCCCCAACCAGATTGCGCAATCCGGCCACAAAATCACGTCCAAAAAATCGCGCACGAACCACGCTGCCGCGCGCAATCCCGATCACCGCCTCGACCTCACGACCGGGAATATCATCGGCCATGGTGACGAGGACGGGGGCGCGCGTCGCGGGATGTTCAGGGGTGTTGCTCATGGAAAGCCCTTTTAAACAAACCTGTTAACCCAGCACATTGTTCGCGCCACAATCACACGGAGAAAGTTAAAGATTAACTCGCAGACCCCAGTTCACAATGCTTATTGGCGCCTGACAAGGTTACAGCTGACAGGGTCTTCACTTGACGCGCGAGGGACGGACCGTCTGAGTTATAAAGGTCACATCAAACGCTTCCGGCAAATTGCGGAGATCCGGCATGGCCCCCACCGACACCTCTCCCCCGAACCCTGATGATGCGCCGAGCGCACGCGACCAGAACAGCGATCGCGTGCTGGCCGTCATCAACTACGCCCTGCTGCTGGTGGGAATCAGCAATGGGGTGACCGTGCTGATCGCAGCCATTCTGGGCTATGTGCGCAAGGACAATGCCGACCCGCTGGTGCAGAACCATTTCCGCTACCAGATCCGCACCTTCTGGTACTGGCTGGCCATGGTCATTGTGGGCGCGCTGACCTGGATCTTCCTGATCGGCGGTCTGATCCTGCTCTTGGCTACCATCTGGCTGGCGATCCGGGCGGCGGTGGGGCTGATCCGTCTTGTGGACGGCCGCCCGCACCCTGACCCGACCGGGTTCTGGATCTAGCGCCTAGGCGCTTTCCAGAACGCCTTCACCCGGCGCGAAGAGCGGGTCGTAGCCGATCTTGATCTCACCCAGCAGGCCCTGGGCCCCGGTGAGAACACTCTGAGCGAAGATGTTGGCGATGGATATGCGCGCCCGGGCGTAGCCCTCATCGCCATCGGCTTCCTTGATCTTGCGCTGGGCCGCCACGGCGCCCACGCACAGAAGCCAGCCGCCCGTCACGTCACCGGCCAGCTTGAGATAGGCCGTGGCGCCGGCGAGCCGGTCCTGATCAGACGCGTTGAGCATGTAGGCGGTCGCCGCTTCCAGCGCGTCGCACGCCGGTTTCAGCGCTTCGGCCAGCACCGGAAGCTCGGGGTTCGAGCTGGTGGCGCAATCCTCGATGGTCTGGCGCACATCCTCGATGAGCTCGCCCATGGCGGTCCCGCCATCGCGGGCCAGCTTGCGTCCCACAAGGTCGATGGCCTGAATGCCGTTTGTGCCTTCATAGATCGGGGCGATCCGCGCATCGCGCAGATGCTGGGCGGCGCCGGTTTCCTCAATGAAGCCCATGCCGCCATGCACCTGCACGCCCATGGAGGCGACATCCACGCCCATATCGGTGCACCAGGCCTTGGCGATCGGGATCATCAAATCCTCGCGGCGCTTGGACCAGGCCTTCTCGTCCGCCTCCTGCATGTATTCACCCAGATCGGCTTCGACCGCCGCATGGTAGCAAATCGCCCGACCGGCTTCGATTTTCGCCTTCATCAAGGCGAGCGACCGACGAATATCGGGATGGTGGATGATCGCGTGCGGCCCGTGGTCATCCATATTGATGGCGCGGCCCTGCTTGCGATCCTGCGCATAGGCCAGCGCCTGCTGATAGGCGCGCTCGGCGATGCCGACGCCCTGCACGCCCACATTCAGGCGCGCGGAGTTCATCATGATGAACATGGCGGCCATACCCTTGAACTCATCGCCCAGCAGCCAGCCCTTGGCGCCGTCATATTCCATGGTGCAGGTGGGCGAGCCGTGAATGCCCATCTTGTGCTCAAGCCCGATCGCCTGCAGCGCATTGCGCTCGCCCGGATTGCCGTCCGCGTCGGGAATGAATTTCGGCACGATGAAGAGCGAGATGCCCTTGGTGCCCGGCGCGCCGTCCGGCGTGCGCGCCAGCACCAGGTGGATGATGTTCTCGGCGCAGTCGTGCTCGCCCCAGGTGATGTAGATCTTCTGGCCCGAAATCGCCCACGAGCCGTCCTCATTGGGTTCGGCCTTGGTGCGCAGCGCGCCCACATCAGAGCCGGCGCCCGGCTCGGTCAAGTTCATGGTCGCCGACCATTCGCCCGACAGGATCTTGCCCAGATACAGCTCGCGCTGTTCATCCGAGCCGACAGCGATCAGCGATTCAATCGCGCCAAACGACAGCATCGGCCCCAGGCCGAACGCCATATTGGATGATTGCAGCATCTCCATCAGCGCACAGCCCAGCGCCTTGGGCAGGCCCATACCGCCCATGTCGGACGGAAATTGCAGCCCTTGCCATCCGCCTTCGACGAACTGGGCATAGGCGTCCTTGAACCCGTCCGGCGTGGTCACGACGCCGTCTTTCAGCGTGCAGCCCTGCTGGTCGCCGGACCAGTTCAGCGGCGCCAGCACATCATTGGCGAGCTTGGCGGCCTCATCCAGGATGGCCGGCGTCAGATCCGAAGAAAACTCCGGGAAGGCGCCCGTCGCGTTCACGCTGTCCAGCGCAGCGACTTCTTCCAGGGCGAAACGGATATCGCGAACCGGGGCGCGGTAGCTCATGGTGAGGTTTCCCTTCCAGCGTAACGTTTGGTCCGAACATAGCGCGTTTGCTGCAAAGCGGGAGTCGGCTGACAGGGTTTTGGGCAGGACCGCGTGTCGCACCGTTCCTCATGACCTATGTTACGGGCATTCACAGAGGTGATCTGATCATGCTGCGACTGCTCATATGCGCTCTCATTTCCGCCAGCCTGGCTGGCTGCGTCTCCGCCCCGGTCCAGGACCCGGCGCAACTGCCTGCAGGGGCCTGGGCGCTCGATCCCGCCCATGCCAGCACGGTGTGGAGGATCCGGCACATGGGGTTGTCCTGGTATACGGGTCGCTTTGACGAGATTGACGCGAGGCTCGATTTTGATCCCGCGCGACCACAGGACGCGCAGCTGACCGCCATCATCAACGCAGCCTCGATCTCCACCGGCGATCGCGCCTTTGACGCCACGCTGTGCGGCGGCGGCTGGTTTGCTTGTGAGGCCCATCCGCAAATCATCTTCACATCCGACCGGATCGAGGTGACAGGGGCGGATACGGGCCGCATCCACGGCCAGCTCCAGCTCAAGGGCGTTACGCAAGCTGTTGTTCTGGAAACTCAGTTTTACGGCGGCCTCTTCAATCCCCTGGAACGGCGTCAGGCCTTGGGATTTGGCGCGGATATGACAATAAACCGCACTGATTTTGGGGTTGGGCGGCTTCCCGGAAATCTGATCGGCGATACAGTGGTGGTCCGGATCGAAGCGGAATTCCTCCGCGACCAACAGGAGTAAGCCATGACCGCCACCCCTGAAGCCAAGCGTTACACAACGGTCGCGATCATCCTGCACTGGCTGATCGCTGTCATGCTGGTCAGCCTGGTGTTTGTCGGCTGGTGGATGGAAGACCTGGGCGAGGCCGCCCGCGCTGGCGAGATCAGCTTCGGCCAGGTCCAGGCCGTCTATAATTGGCACAAGACCGCCGGCATTCTGGTCCTGCTCCTGTCATTGGCGCGGCTGGGCTGGCGGTTCACCCATCCGGTTCCCGCCCTGCCCGCGACCATGAAACCCTGGGAAGCGTTGGGCGCGCGGGCGGCGCATATCGGATTTTATGGGGTGATGATCGGCATGCCGCTGATCGGCTGGGCGATGGTGTCCAACAGCTCGCTGCCCACACGCCTGTTCAACATCGAAGGGTTCAACCTGCCCGGCCTGCCGGTCCCCGATGTCGAGGCCGTGCATGAGGTCCTAGGCAGCGCGCACAGTGCGGGCGGCTGGGTGATCCTGGTGCTGCTGGCGCTGCATGCCGGCGCCGCGCTCAAGCACCATTTCCTCGATCGCGACGGGGTTCTGAACCGCATGGTTCCGGGACTGAACGTGCCGCCCCAAAACGCACAGGACTGATCGTTTCCGATCTGGAAGCACCCCCTTTCGCAAGGCCTGGCTTGTATGCCCGCGCCGCCATCGTATCTGATGGAGCAACGGCGCGGCATTCAGCCCGCTTCGCAAAGGAGGTCCTTATGCGCACGCTTTCCCTGATCGCCCCGCTCGCTGCGGCTTTGACCCTGGGCGCTCCGGCGCTCGGCCAGGACTGGATCCTGGATCAGGACGCCAGCGAGATCCGCTTTGAAACCCAGGCGTTTGGCAGCACGGTCGAAGGCGGTTTCGAGGACTTTTCCGCTGAGATCACCCTCGATCCCGACAATCTGGACGCGGCCAGCATTCGCGCTGTGGTCCGGACCGGATCGGCGGTGATCGGCAATTCTGATTATCTCGAAACCCTGCGCGGGCGCGCCGGCCTGAATGTCTCGGGCTTTCCCGAAGCGGTCTTTGTTTCCGACACCATTACGCGCGAGGGCGAGACCTATCGCGCTGAGGGCGCCCTGACCCTCAAGGGCGAGGAGAACCCGGCCGTTCTGACCTTCACCCTCGATATCAATGGCGAGCGTGCAGTGGCCGAGGGCCAGATGACCGTGATGAGCCGCAGCTATGACGTTGGCGGCAGCGACTGGGACGGCGCCGGCGAAGAGGTGAGCCTGGACCTGCATATCGAGGCGGATGCGGCGCAGGAGTAAGATTGCGTCGCGCTGAGCCCCCCATTACCTAACCGCCATGACCCGCCCGCCTTTGCCTTCCGACACGCCGATCCTTGCTGCGGATGATCCGTCCGCGCTGGACGAGGCCGTGCGGATTCTCAAGGCCGGCGGGTGCGTCGCCCTGCCAACGGAAACGGTCTACGGGCTGGCCTGTGACGCCACCAATTCCGAGGCCGTCGCGGGCGTCTATGAGGCCAAGGGGCGGCCCAGCTTCAATCCGCTGATCTGCCACGTGGATGACCTTGAGCGCGCCCGAACGCTGATCGATCTGGGCGAAACGGGGGAAACTCTCGCCAAGGCGTTCTGGCCGGGGCCGCTGACGCTCGTGTCACACAAGCGCGCGCCCTCCCCGGTCAGCGATCTCGCCGCCGCCGGTCTCGACAGCCTGGCCGTGCGCTTGCCCCGGTCGAAGGCGCTTCAAACATTGGTGGCCCGGCTCAGCGCGCCGCTGGCCGCGCCCAGCGCCAACGCCTCAGGTACGATCAGCCCCACCACCGCACAGCATGTGAAGGACAGCCTGAACGGCCGCATCCATCTGATCCTGGATAGCGGGCCCTGTCCGGTCGGGGTGGAAAGCACCATCCTCTCGCTGCTCGACCCGTCCGGACCGGTCATTCTGCGTCCCGGCGGCGCGGCGCGCGAGGCGCTGGAACCGGTGTGCGGACCCATTGCTCAATCGCAGTCGACGAATCAGAGCGCGCCCACCGCGCCGGGCCAATTGACCAGTCATTACGCGCCAAACGCGCAGGTCAGGCTGGATGCAACTCAGCCGAAAGCCGGAGAATCCTATTTGGGGTTTGGCGCGCAACCAAGACGCGATGATATTGTATTTTTTAATCTTTCCGAGAAGGGCGACCTAGTCGAGGCCGCCTCGAATCTGTTTACTGCTCTGCGCTGGCTTGATTCAGTCAGTGACCGCATCGCTGTCGCCCCCATTCCAGAAACAGGATTGGGCGAAGCGATAAACGACCGCCTCAGACGTGCGGCTGCAGAGCGTTAGAACAACTGCTCAAGGTTGCATTCAGACTCTGGATGATAGAACGCTCGCCATGAACAACGGTCTCTATATCGCCTCTTTCCGCACCCCGCTGGATGACGCCAAGGGCGTGATCACCATTCACGACCAGAAGGTCATGGGCGGGGATTCGGGCATGTATTATGTCGGCTCGGTCTCCGGTCCCGATAATGAGCTTCAGGTGAAGATGGTCGTGACCAATCACGACCCCTCCCGGCTCTCCGTCTTCGGGGAGTTCGACAAGTTCGCCCTGACCCTGACCGGCAAGCGCGAAGGCGATTCCTATGTCTTCCAGGGCCGTGCGGACGCCGCCCCGTCCATGCGCTTTGAGGCGGTACTGGAAAAAGTCGCCGATTAGGCGGTTCTGACGCGGATCGGGTCTTGTTCTGTGCAATGCGGCGATTGCACACTGCGGCCATGACCACGAACACGCTCAACGCCCTCAAATCCGCTCTCGATCCCAAAGCCTGGAGCGAGGATCCTGACGAGCTGGCGCCGCATGTGCGCGACTGGCGCGGACGCTATCAGGGCGACGCCCCGCTGCTGCTCAAGCCCTCCACCACTGACGAGGTCAGCCGGATCCTGTCGCTGTGCAATGCAGGCGGCGTGACCGTCATCCCGCAAAGCGGCAATACGGGCCTGGTCGGC
This sequence comes from Oceanicaulis sp. MMSF_3324, assembly GCF_030733545.1. GTDB lineage: Bacteria > Pseudomonadota > Alphaproteobacteria > Caulobacterales > Maricaulaceae > Oceanicaulis. The sequence goes on along the minus strand of NZ_JASHIU010000004.1, from coordinate 140,370 downwards.
GGATCAACGCCCCAGGGCGAGGTGGTGCTGTCACTGAAACGGATGAACCAGATCCGCACCATTGATGCGGACAATGACTCCCTGACCTGTGAGGCCGGCGCGATCCTGGAAAGCGTGCAGGACGCCGCCAGGGCGCGCGGCAAGCTCTTCCCCCTGTCTCTGGGCGCGCAGGGCTCGGCGATGATCGGCGGGCTGATCTCCACAAACGCTGGCGGCGTGCATGTGCTGCGCTATGGCATGATGCGCGAGCTGGTTCTGGGTCTTGAAGCGGTGCTGCCCGATGGCCGCGTCCTGTCAGACCTGTCGGGCCTGCGCAAGGACAATACAGGCTATGATCTCAAGCAGCTCTTCATCGGTGCGGAAGGCACGCTGGGCGTTGTCACCGCGGCGACGCTAAAGCTGTTCGCCCGGCCCGCCTCGACCGCGGTCGCCATCGCGGCTGTCGAGAGCCCGGCCCAGGCCGTGGAGCTGCTGGGGCATATGAAAGACGCCACGGGTTCGGTCGCGGCGTTCGAGCTGATGCCCAAGATCGGGCTCGATCTCGCTGTGCATCACCTGCCCGGCGCGCGTCATCCGCTGGACTCCGATCCTGACTGGACCGTGCTGATCGAGCTGGTGAGTCCGGAAACCGATCGCGCCCAGTCGATGATGGAAAGCGCGCTCGAAAGCGCCTTTGAAGCGGGTCTGGTCTCAGACGCGGCGCTGGCTCAGACCGAAGCGCAAATGGCCGAATTCTGGGCGCTGCGCGAGGGCATTCCCGAAGCTGAAAAAGCCCATGGCAAGGCCGCCAAGCACGATGTCTCCGTGCCGGTCTCGCGCATGCCCGCCTTCATGCAAGAGGCGACCGCAAGGGCCGAAGCCATGCTCGAGGACGCGATGATCATCGCCTTCGGCCATGTGGGCGACGGCAATGTGCACTTCAACGTGGCGCGCAAAACGCCGGGCTCCGGCGATGATTTCGTGGCGTCCTGCGCCCCGGTTACAGACGCGATCTATGACCTGGTGGACAAGCATGGCGGCTCGATCAGCGCCGAACATGGGGTGGGCATCCTCAAGCGCAGCGAGCTGGCCAAACGCAAACCGGTCGAGGTGGCGGTCATGCGCGCCATCAAGCAGACCCTTGATCCCAACGCGATCATGAATCCGCGGGTCATGCTGGGTATAGACTAAATCAATGGCATTGACCGGTTAAATTGATTGGCGCCGCAGGGGGCGCGCCCCTATCTCTGCCGCATAGCTGACGGAGACGCCCATGCTGATTCTGCTTTCGCCCGCCAAGAAGCTCGACTTTTCCGAACGCGGTCACGCCCCGACCGCCACCCGCCCGGCCCTGATGGACCGGACGAAGGAGTTGTCGAAAACCACGGCGAAGCTCTCAGCCAGTGATATCAAATCCCTGATGCATCTCAGCGATGATCTGGCCGACCTCAATCGCGAGCGGTTCAAGGCGTTTGACCCGGACAGCACCGAGGGGCGCCCGGCCGCAATGGCATTCAACGGCGAGGTCTATTCCGGTCTCGACGCCCCGTCTCTGTCTTCGGAAGACCTGCAATGGGCGCAACAGCGCCTGCGCATCCTGTCGGGGCTTTATGGCGTACTCCGCCCGCTCGACACGGTTCAGCCTTATCGCCTTGAGATGGGCACGAAGCTGACAACGCCCAAGGGCGGCAATCTGTATGATTTCTGGGGCGAGGATATCGCCAACCAGCTCAGCGCCGACCTGGAAGGCCATCCCTCCAAGGCTGTCATCAATCTGGCGTCCAATGAGTATTCCAAGGCGGCGAAGCTGAAATCGCTGGGCGTTCCGGTGATCAGCGTCGACTTCAAGGAAGAGAAAGACGGCCAGCTGCGCGCCCTGATGGTGTTCGCCAAGAAAGCGCGCGGCATGATGGCGCGCTGGATCATCGAGAACCGGATCGAGGATCCCGACCAGCTGTCCCAGTTCAACGAGGACGGTTATCGCTTCGACGCTGACGGCTCGACCGCGGACAAACTGCTGTTCACCCGGCCTCAACCGCCCAAGAAAAGCTGAGCCCGGACGCGTCCGCACCTGCCATCAGGAGCGATCCGGACTTGACGCGGCTGCGAAATTCATCACCTGTTGAAGCTCTGGATTCCCGACTTCTGGAGACCCGTTCATGAGCTCGATCCGTGTGGACCTGTCCGGCTATGCCGCCGTCATTACCGGCTCGACGTCCGGCATTGGCCTGCACATGGCCGAAGGGCTGGCGGCGAACGGCGCCGACATCGTCATCAACGGCCTTGGCGATGCAAATGAGATCGAGAAAGAGCGTCAGCGCCTTGCCGACGCCTATGGCGTGAAGGTGCTCTATCACGGCGCCAACATGCTCAATCCCGACGAGATCGCGGATCTGATCGCCTTCACCAGGACAGAGCTTGGGCGAGTGGATGTGCTGGTGAATTGCGCCGGCATCCAGCATGTGGCGCCAGTTGATGAGTTCCCCACCGAGAAGTGGGACGCCATTATCGGCATCAACCTCACCAGCGCCTTTCACACCATCAAGCACGCCGTGCCGATCATGCGCGAACAAGGCCGGGGCCGGATCGTCAACATCGCCTCCGCCCACGCCCTGCGTGCGAGTCCTTACAAAGCGGCCTATGTGTCCGCCAAGCATGGCATGATGGGCCTGACCAAGACCGTGGCGCTGGAAACCGCCGAAGACGGCATCACCGTGAACTGCATCAATCCGGGCTATGTGAAAACGCCGCTCGTGGAGAACCAGATCGCGGACACCGCCAGAGCGCGCGGCATTTCCGAGGATGAGGTGGTCCGCGATGTCATGCTGTCCGCTCAGCCCACCAAGAAGTTCGTCACCTATAATGAGCTGACCGGCGCCCTGCTCTATCTCGTCAGCGATGACGGGGCGAATGTGAACGGCAACGCCATCACCATTGATGGCGGCTGGACCGCGAAATAGCGGCGAACGACCAGGCGCTCAGAGCGAACTGTCCTCGCCGTCGATCAGCCCGGCATCGTCTTCCCTGACCGAATTCACCCGTTTGGACGCCTTGCGCAGCGTCAGCGACCCGTCTGGCGGCGCGGTCAGAAAGGGCTGCGGGTCGCTTTCAGGGTTCAGCCAGTCGGCAAACCGGCCTTCGGGAATGAAGACCGGGCTGCGATGGTGGATATGGGCGATGTCGTTACTGGCGGCGGTCGTCAGGATGGCGAAACTGTCGACCCGGTCCGCCCCTTCGCCCCAGCGCTCCCACACCCCCGCCATCACCATGGGCTGACCGTCCGTCCGGGTAATGTACCAGGGCTGTTTGGCGCCGGACTCATCCTTGGACCATTCATAGAACCCGTCCGCCGGGATCAGCGCGCGACGACGCGCCAGCGCCTGGCGGAAGCTGGGCTTGTCGGCGGCGGTTTCCGAACGGGCGTTGATCAACGGTTTTGATCCGTCCGGGCCGGTCTTGGACCAATGCGGCACCAGCCCCCAGCGCACATTCGTCAGACGGAAATCTGACTGCCGCCCCAGACGGATGATCGGCAAGGACTGGGTCGGCGCCGCATTCCAGCTGGGCGGATAGTTCAATCGATCCAGCTTCCCGAACAGGGCTTCAAGCTGGACCAGGCTCAAAGTCATGACATAACGACCGCACATCCCTGTCTCCTCACCCCGTCCGCCCGAGAGGTCAAGCATGAAGGATCTGCCCCGCATCAGTGTCGGCCTCGTGGTCTGGCGCGAAACCGAGGTCTTGCTGATCCGCCGCGCCAATCCGCCCTTTCAGGGCTGCTGGTCCATACCCGGCGGGAAGGTGGAGTTTGGCGAAACCCTGCATCAGGCGGGTTTGCGGGAAGTCATGGAGGAGACCGGCATCACCGCACGGGTCGACGCCCTGATCGATGTCTATGAATCCATCACCGAGCACGGCCATTACGTGATGGCGGACTTTTCTGCGGACTGGATCGAGGGCGAACCGCAAGCGGGGGATGACGCGCTGGACGCCGCCTTCTTCCCGCTGGAGAAGGCCTGCGAGCTGGTCTCCTGGGACGACACCCGCACGGCCCTTCAGCAGAGCGCCCGGCGCCGCAAGCATGATTGATCTGAGCGCTTCGGCCTTGAATTCGCCCCGTTCCGCGTACAGGAACAGCTTATGGTGATGAGAACGCTTTGTCTGGTGCTGGGGCTGATGCTCACGCTCGCCCCGATGGCGGCGGCGCAGAAAGTCGTGCGTCCGCCGGGCTATCAGGATCCCTATCCGGTGGAATCCCTCGCCCGGGTCATGGGCGAAATGCATTATCTCGACTTCGCCTGCAAAGGCCGCCAGTCCCAGGACTGGCGCGACGCCATGGTCGAACTGCTCGACCATGAAGCGCCTACGCGCGGCGGTTATCGCCAGCGTCTGGTGGACCGCTTCAATGAGGGGTTCCGCATCCAGGAGCGCCGCAATCCGCGGTGCGGAGCGGAAGAGGAGATGGTGCGTCAAAGTCTCGCCGCCGAAGGCGAAGCCCTGAGCGAGCAGCTGCGGCGCACCTATCTGCAATAGCTCAGAGCGTTTGCGCGTCCGTCATCAAGTCCCGGGCGGCGCGTTCCACCGCATCCACCTGCAAGGCGCCCATCAGGGATTCGCGCGAGGTGTCGGCCAGCGCCCGGCGCTCGCGTTCGTCATACCGATCACCGGCGCGGACAATCCGGGCCAGCTCGCCCCAGGGCGCATACAGACGTTCATCGGTCGGACCAAAGAGACCCAGCGTCGGCGTGCCGACGGCAGCGGCCATATGCATCAGCCCGCTATCATTGCCGACAAACAGCGCCGCACGCTTGAGGCAGGCCGCCGCTTCCACCAGATCCAGCTGGCCGGTCAGATCGATGACGGTGCGCCCCTCGATCCCGGATTTCACCGCATCCGCCCGCGCTTCATCGCCCGGACCGCCGAAAATCGCGATGGCGGCGCCGGGAAGCAGCCCGTCCTCCGCCGTCAGGCGCAAGGCCAGCTCTGAAAACCGCTCGGGCGCCCATTCCTTGAACACGGCCGACGCCGCCGGCGACAGGGCCAGCACGGTCTGATCTTGAGGCAATTCCCGATCCGCGCGCGCCTGGCCCGGAGCATCGAGCCAGAGCCGCGTGCCCGGCGTGGTCTCCAGACGCAGCGCCGCGGCCGCTTCCTCGACTCTGTGCCTCACGCCGGCCTTGGGGTTCGGGCGCTTGACGAAGCGCTGTCTCGCCCAGAGGAACCAGCTGGTCAGCGAGCCGCGCAAATCCACCACCATATCCCAGCGATGGCCGACGCTTTCACGCCAGAGCTTGAGCCAGTGCCCGCCGCCCTTTTGCTTTTTCATGACGATCACGCGCTCCACCTGCGGGATCGCGCGGAACAGCGGCGCCGCCAGCGGGCCGCAACCCACCGTGATGCGCGCGTCGGGATTGTGCGAGATCAGATGATCCAGCACGCCCATATTCATGATGGCGTCGCCGATGCGGGTGGCGGTGATGAAAAGGATGCGCGTCATGGAAGCACGCACTTAGCCTGACATGACGCCGGGCGCCAGTCTGAAGCGCGCCCACTTGATCGCGCGCCCGCTTCACCCCCATCTATCGGGAATGACCCAGCCTTATCTCACCACCCTGCCCGACCGCGCCGTCATCGCCATTACAGGCTCTGAGGCGCATGGCTTTCTCCAGCGCGTCCTGACCCAGGGGCCCGAAGGCGTGAAACCGGGCGCGGCGATGTTCTCCGCCCTGCTCACGCCCCAGGGCAAGGTGCTCGCCGACCTCTTCATCTATGATGATGACGAAGCGGGCCTGCTCTTTGACGTGCCGGCGAGCGAGGCGGACGCCCTGCTCAAACGGTTCACGCTGTACCGCATGCGCGCGGAGGCCACGATCACCCTGCGCGACGATCTCAGCGTGATCGCGGCCGCGGGTGAACCGGTTGAGGAGCTGCGCACGGTGGCGTTGAGCGCCGCGCCCGATCCACGCAATGCCGAGATTGGCTGGCGCGCGATTGCCCCCGCGGGCGGTCCCGACAGCGATGTCGACGCCTATCACGCCGCCCGCATCCAGGCGGGCGCACCCGAAATGGGCCCGGATTACGGACCGTCCGAGGTCTTCTCCACCGATGTGAACCATGACCTGCTATCGGGCATCAATTACAAGAAGGGCTGCTTTGTCGGCCAGGAAGTCGCCAGCCGGATGCATCGCAAGGGCGGCGTCAGAAAGCGCACGGTGCGGCTGAAGGCCGAGACGCCTTTGAGCACGGGCGACCCGGTGTCCGTCGGCGGCACCGCCCTGGGCGCGATCACCAGCACAGCCGGCCTGGACGCCCTGGCGCGATTGCGCATCGACCGGCTCAAGGACGGGCTGGACGCGGGCGACGCCCTGACGGCGAACGACGCGCCGGTCAGTCTGTCCGACACCCTCCACAGCCTGTAAGCGCAACGGAAGGACTCCCATGACCGAGCGCTGCCCCTGGTGCGGAACCGATCCGCTCTATGTCGCCTATCACGACACCGAATGGGGCGTGCCCGAATGGGATTCGCGGGCGTTATGGGAAAAGCTGATCCTGGACGGGTTTCAGGCCGGGCTCGCCTGGATCACCATCCTGCGCAAACGCGACACGCTGCGTGACGCTTTTGACGGGTTCGATCCCGAACGGATCGCCCGTTACGACGACGCCGACATGGAGCGCCTTCTCGCCAATCGCGGCATTATCCGCTCCCGCGCCAAGATCAGCGCCGCCATTGGCAATGCGCAGGCCTATCTCGACATGGCCGAGCGCGGCGAGGATTTTTCCGATTATCTGTGGGGCTACATGGACGGCGCGCCCCTGGTGAACCGCTATGCCAGCCAGGCCGAGGTTCCGACCCAGACCGAGCTCAGCCAGACAATCGCGAAAGATCTGAAAAAGCGGGGCTTTAAGTTTTGCGGACCGGTCATCGTCTATGCCTTCATGGAAGCTGTCGGCATGGTCAATGACCATCTGATCGGCTGCCATCGCCATAGCCAAGTTACAAAATAGCGCTTTGCTGCGTGGAAGCGGTTGGCGCTGCGACGCAGGTGCGGCTAAGTTGCGCCCCCTAAAGTGCTAGAATCTTGCGTCGGAGCCTTTCATGACCGCGGCCGTTATTCGTTCCACAGGCTTGTGGACGCCCGCCAACTCCATTTCCAATGAAGAGCTGGTGGAGAGTTTCAACGCCTACGTCGCCCAGTACAATGAGGAGCATGCCGCCGCCATCGAGGCCGGCGAGCTTGAACCCCTGTCGCCGTCTTCGGCCGAATTTGTCGAGAAGGCGTCCGGCATCAAGTCGCGCTTTGTCATCGACAAAGCGGGCGTGCTGGACACCAAGCGCATGAAACCCTTCATTCCGGCGCGCGAGAACACTGAAGTCTCAATCCTGGCCGAAATCGGCGTCAAAGCGTGCCAGAACGCGCTCGAGCGCGCCGGCAAAAGCGCGGCGGACGTGGACGGCGTGATCGTCGCCGCCTCCAACCTGCAGCGCGGTTATCCGGCGGTCGCCGTCGAGATCCAGGACGCGCTGGGCATCGAGGACGGCTTCGGCTTTGATATGAATGTCGCCTGTTCTTCGGCCACCTTCGGCATCCAGACCGCCGCCGACCAGATCGCCGCCGGTCATGCCCGCGCCATTCTGGTGGTGAACCCGGAAATCTGCTCGGCGCACCTGAACTGGTGTGATCGCGACAGCCACTTCATCTTCGGCGATGTGGCCACCGCCATCCTGCTGGAGCGCGAAGACCTTGGTGAAGGCGGCTGGCGCATTCTGGGCACCAAGCTCAAGACCAAGTTCTCCAACAATATCCGCAATAATTTCGGCTTCCTGAACCGCGCTGAGCGCCCCACGGGCGAAGCCGGCCAGGAAGACCTGCTCGCGCCCAAGGACGACAAGCTGTTCGTTCAGGAGGGCCGCAAGGTGTTCAAGGAAGTCGTTCCCATGGTGTCGGAGATGATCCGTACCCATATGGGCGAGCTGGGCCTTGAAGCGGACGATATGCGCCGCGTCTGGCTGCACCAGGCCAATATCAACATGAACCTGATGATCGCCAAGAAGGTGTTCGGACGCGAAGCGGGCGGCGAAGACGCGCCCACCATTCTCGACGAATACGCCAACACCTCCTCGGCGGGCTCCATCATCGCCTTCCACAAGCATTCCGATGACTTCACCGGAGGCCAGAAAGGCGTGATCTGTTCATTTGGCGCCGGATATTCCGCCGGCACCGTGTTCGTGGAGCGTCTGTGAGGTGAACCAGCCCGCCGATAACACGCTTTTCGCCCGCGTGTTGGCGAAGACCAATGAATATCTCGACTTCCCTTCGGTGGTCGGGCACGAGACCCCGTTTCTCGATCATCTGGCCCGTGATTTCGGCGCTCTGGGCTGCCAGGTCGAACGCGCTCCCAATCTGTGCGTCATCTCCTTGCATGAGCCCGGCCCTGTCTATCTCGCCCATGCCGACCGGCATGGCGCGGTGATCGCGGAAGATGGCAAGCCCATCTATGCCGCGCAGGCGATCAAGAACCTCAAATACGACGACAACGCGACGCATACCGAAGCCTTCACCGCCACCGTTTCTCGTCGGTATGAGGGCGAGGATGTCTTTGCCTATGATCGCAAGACAGGCGGCCGCCTGGCCTATGGCACGATCAAGCGCGCCTATCTTGATGATGAGCGCCGGCTGGTTGTCGACATTGACGACTTGCCGCCTCTGCCCGGCGGAACACCGATCGCCTTCGCACGCGATGTGACGCGCAACAAATCGGGACATGTGTCCGGCCAGCTGGACAATCCGGTGTCCCTGGCGGCCCTGCGCGTCACCGCTGAATTCGGTCTCAAGGGCACGATCGTCGTTACCGCCGAAGAAGAGATCGGACGCTCCGCCGGTCATTTCCTGAGCTGGGCCCAGGCCGGCGGTCTGGCCCCCACCACGGAGCTGGTGGTGTGTGACACCTCGCCCTTTGATGACGCGGCGGCCTGCATGGCGGGCGCCGTCATCTTGCGTCGACGCGACGCCACGGCGAGTTTTCATGACGCCATGGTGAGCCGCCTTGAGACCGCCGCCAGTCGGGCCGGCGCCCCCATGATCTTCAAGGACAGCTTCATCGCCCGGGAAAACGACGCCCGGACACGGCGCGAGCTGCCGCTCAAATCCATGGGCCTGACCGAGCTGGGGCGGATCACCGCGGACAGCCAGGGCCAGTATGCCGGCGCCACGCTGCAGCTGCCGACCTATAACTATCACACCAATGAAGAAACGACTTCGGTGAAGGCGTTGACCGCCTTCGTCCGGACCCTGCTGGCGATCTAAAAAAAAACCCGCTCCGGCGCAAAGCCGAAGCGGGACCAGTCAGGGAGGAAACTGTAGCGCCGGGCTGCGTTTTGCACCGCCGCCCGGCGAAACTCTGTGTCAGGCGCTCTCCCCGTGCAGCGCCACATCGAGGCCGGTCACCTCGTCTTCCTCTTCAACGCGCAGTTTCATCACCCGTTCCATGAGCCACAGGATGACGAAGGTGGCGATGCCGCACCAGGCGGCGGCCGCCAGCGCGCCCCAGGTCTGGGTGAAGACCAGCAGGACATTGCCTTCCACCGCGCCGGGCGTGCCGCCAATGGCGGAAGAGGCGAACACCCCTGTCAGGATCGCGCCGGCCAACCCGCCCACGCCGTGCAGGCCAAAGGCGTCCAGGCTGTCATCATACTTGCCCAGCTTCTTCAGACCGGTGACGCCCCAATAGGCGACTATGCTGGTCAGCACGCCGATCAGGAAAGCGGCGTACGGCTCCACAAAGCCCGCCGCGGGCGTAATGCCCACAAGGCCTGCAATCGCGCCCGACGCAGCGCCGAGCACGGACGGCTTGCCGCGCAGCACCCATTCGAGCACCGCCCAGGTCAGGGCCGCCGCAGCCGCGGCGATCTGGGTGACCAGTGCCGCATGGGCCGCCAGCGCATTCGCGCCCAGCGCCGAACCGCCGTTGAAACCGAACCAGCCCACCCACAGAAGGCCGGCGCCGATCACGGTCAGCACGAGATTGTGGGGCGGCTGACCCTCTTTGGGCCAGCCGCGCCGCGGGCCCAGCTTAAGCGCCAGCACCAGACCCGCTACACCGGCGTTGATATGGACTACGGCCCCCCCGGCGAAGTCCAGAACGCCTGCGTCGTATAAAAATCCTTCACCCCAGACCCAGTGCGCGATCGGCGCATAAACGACCAGCAGCCAGATCGGCGCGAACACCATCCAGGCCTTGAAGCTCAACCGTTCAGCCGCGCCCCCGGCGATGATCGCCACGGTGATGATCGCAAACGTCATCTGGAACAGGATGAAAACCGCTTCGGGCAAACCCGCCGCCTCACTGTCCAGCGACAATCCGTTCAGGAAGACTTTCCCGAACCCGCCAAACAGCGGACCGTCCCCGGAGAATGCGAAGGAATAGCCTGCAATCACCCAGACCAGCGAGACCACCATGGCCGCGCCCAGTGACTGCATCAGCGTGGAGAGGACGTTCTGACGGCGCACCATGCCGCCGTAAAACAGTGCGAGCCCTGGCAAGGTCATCATCAAGACCAGCGCACAGGCCGTGAGAATCCACGCCACATCGCCGCCTGAAAACTGAACCTGATCCATCTCTCGCGCTCCTCTTCGCCCGATTGCACGGACAAACCTGCGCCCGAGCCGGTCTGGCTGTCAGCGTTCGATCCTGATTTGAGATGCAGCCCACCGCACTCGCCAAAAAATAAGGCGCCTTTGCTCGGCTTTCGAGCAGGGCCATTCAGGCCGGCCATCAAAAAGCCCCGACGCCTGGGGCGCCGGGGCTTTGTCGTCCGGTCAAAGGAGGCCTTGCCTAGGCCTTCACCTCGGTCGCTTCGGTGATCTTGTGGACAAGATCATCACCGTCCGCCTCGTGAATGGTGACGTAATCACCATGTCGGAGCGTGTGTTCGCCCAGCTTGTAAACGGGCTCGTCCGGGCCTTCCTGTTCCTCGTCATAGTGGAAGAACCAGTTGCTGCCGCGATGGGTCAGCCAGCCATCGGCTTTCTCATCCTCGTCCGGAGAAAACCGGAGCACGGTGCAAGCCTTCTTGTTGGCGCGCCACAGAGCCGCATCGAGCTTGCCGTCCTTGTCGAGCGGCGCGGTGATCACATAGCCCCGCGAATCGTCGCCGCCGGGAAAACCGGCTTCGGGATTGCGGCTCAGCCGCAGGGTCAGACGGGTCAAAGCCATTCCAGCCTCCTCACTTTGTCTTTTCAGATAAGGAAATTAGTGCGCCATCAGCAGGGACGGGCCGTGCTCGGCGGTCAGCAATTCACGCGTCACGCCGCCAAACATAAACTGGGCGATGCGCGAATGGCCATACGCCCCGGCCACCAGCAGGTCGGACTTGTCCGCGGCATCAATCAGCGCGTCGCCGAGACCGCCCTTGCCTTCGATTTCCCGGGTCTGGGTTTTCACGCCACGGGCCGACAACCAGTTCGTCAGGCGATTGGGCGCGGAGGCGGCGCGGTCGTGATAATCAAGATTGCGGGCGCTGTGCAGAACCGTCACCTCAACCCCCTCGCGGAACAGGGGCGCCGCTGCGAAGGCGGCGCGGGAGGCTTCCTTGGAGCCATCCCAGGCCACGGCGATCGTCTTGGGCGGAATCGCGCCCTGGCGCGGCACGTAGATCGGGCAACCTTCCTCGACCATGCAGGCGGCTGTGAAGTCCGCCAGCGGCCCGCGCCCAGCGGCGGCGCGCGGACAGGTCACCAGAAGGCGGACCAGACGCGCCTGCTCGGCGGCTTCGGACGGGCTGTCGGTCACCCGCTTGAAGCTCGCAGCCTCTGTCAGGTCATGTTCGCTGATGGACGCCTCAAACCGTTGCTTGGCATCCTCACAGGCCTTGGCGGCTTCTTCACGCACCGTGTCTATGGCGGAGGACACGACGGACGCGCCGGCGGCGCCGGGCCCCGTCCACAGCATGTAGGCGGCGGGATCGGGCTCGACGAACAGCCCCCGGAGGTCCGCATCATACAGCGGCGCCAGCGCGCACGCCGCCTTGAGCGGTGTGACGTCGCTGTCAGAGCCTTGCAGGGCGACCAGAATGCGTTCGGGCTTCATCAAATCCTCCCAAGGGGTTGTGGCGCCGCCAAATCTTCAGCAGCTATCCTTGAACTTACGCTGTTTCAGGATACGACGGAATTGAATGTAAGCCGAATGGAGCGGGACAAAGTGGCGCGGTCAGCACGAAACGAGGGCAAACCGGCGGCTGAAAAACCGGCTCGCGCCTGGCAGCGCATGCTGTCCGGGCGCCGGCTCGACCTGCTGGACCCGTCCCCGTTCGATGTGGAGATCGACGACATCGCCCAGGGGCTGGCGCGGGTGGCGCGCTGGAACGGGCAGACCATGGGCGATCACGCCTTTTCCGTGGCCGAACACTCGGTCGTCGTAGAACAGCTGTGCGGCCTGCTAGAGCCGGACTGGCCCGCCAAATGGCGGCTCGCCGCCCTGCTGCACGATGCGGCGGAATATGTGATCGGCGATATGATCTCGCCCTTCAAGGCGGCTTTGGGGTATGACTACAAGGCCTTTGAAGCCCGGCTGGAAGGGGCGATCCACATGCGTTACGGCCTGCCGCCCGAACTGCCCAAGACGGTCAAGACCACGATCAAGCGCGCCGACCGGATCTGCGCCTATCACGAGGCGGTCCAGATCGCCGGTTTCTCGGTGGAGGAAGGGCGCAAGCTGTTCGGCCGTCCTCCGGTCGAGGCGAAGGTGGAAATCAATCCCCTGCCCGTCAAAGCCGCCCAGGCCCTGTTCCTGGAGCGCTTTTCCGAACTGCACGCGGCGACCGAAGGAGAGCTTGGGCGATGAAGCCGGATCTGAACGCCGCCATCCAGCCGCTCGTGGTCGGACTGAACGCCGTGATCTTCGCCGCCTCCGAAGGCGAGCTCAAAGTGCTGGTCACCGAAAGCGTGGAAGGCGGCGAACCGGCCATGCCGTTCGGCCCGTTCAACCCCAGCGCCCACCGCACCTTCGAGATCGGCCTGCGCGAATGGGTGCGCGACCAGACCGGGTTTGAGCTCGGCTATGTGGAACAGCTTTACACCTTTGGCGATCGGGGCCGCGAAGCGCCGCTGGCCGCGCTGGCCGGCGCGCAGGATGCGCGCGTATTGTCAGTGGGCTATCTGGGCCTGACGCCGGACGCGCGCCCCTTGAACAATACCGAGGCGCACTGGGACAGCTGGACGCGTTTCTTTCCCTGGGAAGACCATCGGACGGGCCGCCCCTCCATCCTGACCAAGGTGATCGAACCCGCCCTGCGCTCCTGGTGTGATGAAGCCGCCGCGCCGGGCCGCCGCGCCGCGCGCTTTGACCGTGTCCGCGCCACCTTCGGTCTGGATGGCGCGCTCTGGAATGAAGAACGCGCGCTGGATCGCTACGAGCTGCTGTATGAAGCCGGGCTGGTCGCAGAGGCGGCGCGGGATCGGGGCGAGCCCAACGCCGCCCCCGAAGGCATGGGTGTCGCCATGGCGTCGGACCATCGCCGCATCCTCGCCACCGCCCTGTCGCGCCTGCGCGGCAAGATCAAGTATCGCCCGGTGGTCTTCGAGCTGATGAGCGACAGCTTCACCCTGTCCGACCTGCAGCGGGTCGTGGAGTCCGTCTCCGGCTTCCCGCTGCACAAGCAGAATTTCCGCCGCGCGCTCGATCGCGCAGGCTTTGTGGCGGGCACGGGCCGGGTGGAAAGCCAGACCGGCGGCCGCCCCGCCGAGCTCTACCGCTTCGCCCGGGAGAACCTGACCGCCGGCGCCGCCCTGGGCCTGTCCATACCGCGCGCCAAGGAAGGCTGAGCTGCAAGCCCCGTTCACCATCAGGTGAGCGCCGGCGCCGTCATGAAAGTTTCAACTTGCCTCCCCCTTCCATCGGCGTATATTCGCCCCCACTTAGGCTCATGTAGAGCAAAAGGTCGGCGACACTCCTGAGTGATCGCCGTCGTTTAAGGCCCCTGAAATGCTCATATCGAGCATAAGTCTGCACATAAGGGGCCGAAGGAGGATGACCATGGACGGCATGAGCTGGACCGACACCGGTAAGGACGCCGCCGAGCGTATCTGGCCCGAGGCGAGCGCGCTGGCATACGACGACGCCGTCAAGGCGCGCACCGACCATCTTTATGCCCGCGTGAAAGACGTGGTCACCCCGATGGAATGGCCGGCCTTCGCGCCGCTCATCGACGCGATCAACCAGCTCAAGGCCCTGCGCGGCGCGACCATCCTGGCGCACAACTACATGACGCCGGAAATCTTCAACTGCGTGGGCGATATCACAGGGGATTCCCTCAAACTCGCCCAGGTCGCCGCCGAAGCGGAAGAAGACATCATCCTGCAGGCGGGCGTCCACTTCATGGCCGAAACCGCCAAGATCCTGTCGCCGAACAAGACCGTCCTGATCCCCGACATGGAAGCGGGCTGCTCGCTCGCCAGCTCCATCACCGGCGCGGATGTGCAGGCGATCAAGGCGGCCTATCCCGACTATCCCATCGTCACCTATGTGAACACGTCCGCCGAGGTGAAGGCGTATTCGGACATCTGCTGCACCAGCTCTAATGCCGTTCAGGTGGTCGAGGCCGTGGCCAAACAGTGGAACACCGATACGGTCATCATGATCCCGGACCAGTATCTGGCAAAAAACGTCGCCGCCCAGACCGGCATCAAGATCCTGACCTGGCAGGGCGAGTGCGAAGTGCACGAGCAGTTTACGCCGCAGGACATTCAGGATCTGCGCGACGCGCACCCTGAAGCGGTGATCATCACCCACCCTGAATGCCCGCCCGAAGTGATGGCCGCGGCTGACTTCGCCGGCTCCACCGGGGCGATGGCCGCCTATGTCAAAGACAAGGCGCCGAAAAAGGCGATCCTGATCACCGAGTGCTCGATGAGCGACAATGTCTCTGTCGAGAACCCCGGCGTGCAGTTCATCAAGCCGTGCAATCTGTGCCCGCACATGAAGCGCATCAGCCTGACCAATATCTATGAAGCGCTGCGCGACATGAAGCATGAGGTCGAGGTTGACCCGGTGATTGCGGAGAAAGCCAAGGCCAGCCTGCAAGCCATGCTGGACCTGCCCAAGGCCGACAATCCGCCGAGCTTTGACACCGGCAAGCCGCTGGCCGACGTGCCTTACGTGGCGGTCTGATCACAACAAGCGCCCGCTTCGGCGGGCGTTGTCCTCTGTGGTGATGCTTTGACCCACCCCCTCCTCATTGTCGGCGCCGGGATCGCCGGGTTGTGGACGGCCCTGAAGGCCGCGCCCAACCCTGTGGTGCTGCTGACCGGTTCACCCCTCGGGCACGGCTCCTCGACCGGCTGGGCGCAAGGCGGGGTGGCGGCGGCGCTGGGCCCGGATGACAGCGCAGCGCTGCATGCCCGCGATACGGTGATGGCGGGCGCCGGTCTGGTGGATGAGACCGCCGCCATGGTGCTGGCGAGCGCAGGGGCCAGCGAGGTCCGCGCGCTTTGTGACATGGGCGCTGCGCTGGAACGCACAGAACATGGCGGCTGGTCGCTGTCGCGCGAGGCCGCGCACTCGGTCGCCCGCGTCGCCCGGATGAAGGGTGATCAGGCGGGCGCGGGCATTCTGGCCGCCCTCATTGCCGCCGTACGCGAGGCGGATCATATCGAGATCCGGGATGGCTGGCGCGCCGAGGCGCTGTTGCCCGATCAGGCCAAGGGCTGCGCCGGCGTTCTGACGCGCGATCCCGAGGGCCAGCTGCACACGATCGAGGCGAGCCATACCGTGCTCGCCACCGGCTCGCTGGGCGGGCTCTATGCGGTGACCACCACGCCCTGGACCAGCCAGGGCCAGGCCATGGTGATGGCGGCCGCACTGGGCGCAGTGATCCGCGATCCCGAATTTGTCCAGTTTCACCCCACCGCCATTGATATTGGCCGCGACCCCGCCCCGCTCGCCACCGAAGCCCTGCGCGGAGAGGGTGCGGTCCTGATTGACCGAAACGGTCATCGCTTCATGCTGGATGTTCATGAGCTCGCCGAGCTGGCGCCGCGCGATGTGGTCGCCCGCGCCGTGCATGCGCAGAACCTGTCCGGCGCCGGGGCGTATCTCGATGCCCGCGAGGCGGTCGGCGCCCAGTTTCCCGATCATTTTCCCGCCGTGTTCAAGGCCTGCATGAGCGGCGGCATAGACCCCCGTACCGATCCCGTCCCGGTCGCCCCGGCGGCCCACTATCATATGGGTGGGGTCGAGACCGATCTTGATGGCTTTACCGGCGTTCCGGGCCTGTGGGCGGTGGGTGAATGCGCCTCCACCGGCGTGCATGGCGCCAACCGACTAGCGTCCAACTCCCTGCTGGAAGGGCTGGTGTTCGGTCATCGCGCGGCCCAGGCAATCCAACGCGCAACGACGCGCCGGGTACAGGCGCAACCCGCCGATGCGCCATGCGAGCTGCCGCAAAGCGTGCTCCAGACCCTGCGCAGCGCCGTCAGCGCGCAGGCAGGCGTGACCCGGAGCGCCGAGGGCCTGACGACGCTTCTGAGCCTGCTTGACGCGTTGAAGGCCGAGCACGGCTCAGCGCCCGCCCTGATCGCCGCGCGCTTTCTGACCCAGGGCGCACTGGCGCGTGAGGAAAGCCGTGGCGGCCACAGCCGCACCGACTTCCCCCAGCGCGCCGAGCCCGGGCGCCATACCCGCCTGACGCTGTCTGACCTTTACCCGGCGCACGCCAAGCTGCGCCAAGCCGGAGCTGCCTGAGATGATCCCTGCCCTGCCGCGCCATCTGATCCATGCGCTCGTCACCCGTGCGCTCGAGGAAGATCTGGGCGGACGTGGGGATGTCACCTCGCTCGCCACCATTCCGGCGGACAAGAACGCCAACTTCGTCATCAAGAGCCGCGCCAATGGCGTCCTGGCGGGCCAGCAGCCCGCCGACGCCTGTTTTGATCAGGTCGATCGCGATATCGCCGTCACCTGGCGCAAGCGCGATGGCGACATTCTGGAAAACGGCGATGTGGTCGCCATTGTGGACGGCCCGGCCCTGGGCATTCTGACGGCGGAACGCCCGGCCTTGAACTTTCTGGGTCGGATGAGCGGCATCGCCACCCTGACCCGCCAGTATGTCACCGCCATCGCCGACACCGGCGCGGTGGTCGCCCACACCCGCAAGACCACGCCGGGCCTGCGCGCGGTGGAACTGCAAGCGGTGCGCGCGGGCGGCGGCGCCTATCACCGCTATGGCCTCGATGACGCCATCCTGATCAAGGACAATCATGTGGCCGTGTGCGGCGGCGTCAGCGAAGCGATCAAACGCGCCCGCGCCTATGCCGGACACATGACCCGCGTCGCGGTCGAGGTGGACCGGCTCGATCAGCTCGAAGACGCCCTCGCGGCAGGCGCGGAAAGCGTGCTGCTGGACAATTTCAGCCTCGAGGATTTACGCGCCGCCGTGCTGCTGACCGACGGTCGCGCCAATCTGGAAGCCTCGGGCGGCGTCAATCTCGACACGGTGCGGGCCATCGCCGAGACCGGCGTGGACGTGATCAGCGTCGGCGCCCTCACCCACTCCGCCCCCAATTTCGACCTGGGGCTCGACGAGCGCTAGACGGCGAGCCAGGCCTTCATCTGCGGAAAGGGCGCGGGATCGCCTGGATCGCCAAAGGGCGGCGGCGCCGAGCACAGGCCTGTATGCGCCAATCCCTGAACGCCGGGAAAGAAGCCCTGCGCCACCTGCATCATCACCAGTTCCGGCGCGCCGCCATGTTGGCCGCCATACCCTTCAGCCCAGAACACGCACGCCGGCGACACGCCCGCCGCCAGAGCCGCCGCATAGGACCAGGCGATGGCCTGCGGCTCGGTGCGGGCGATCTGAGACGCTTCCGCTTCGGTCACCTGAAGCTCCGGGTCAGCAATGAGGGCGGCGGCGCAGGCGTCGATATCGCCATCGAGATGGCCGCGCAGGCGCGCGGGCGTCACGGCCAGATGCCCCGCTTCATGCAGGATGTCGCCAGGAGAGCCCAGGCGCTCGGCGTCCACGAACAGAGCCCCTTCACGAATGACCACGCCAGGCAGAAAGCTCGCCTCGGCAATCTGGCTCCGGGTCACCGGCAAGCCGATCCCGTCCAGAAATTGCGTAATCGGCGCCAACGCCTCTGCG
This sequence comes from Oceanicaulis sp. MMSF_3324, assembly GCF_030733545.1. GTDB lineage: Bacteria > Pseudomonadota > Alphaproteobacteria > Caulobacterales > Maricaulaceae > Oceanicaulis. The sequence goes on along the minus strand of NZ_JASHIU010000004.1, from coordinate 122,255 downwards.
TGAATCATGACCCCCCGCTCCCCTGTGAGGGGAAGACCCTAGCGCGCAGGCCGGGCGCACGCCATCGCTGAAACAGCAAGGCCGCCCAGCGGGCGGCCCTGTGGGTTCAGGCTTCGCGTTCGGCTAGCAAGCGACGTTCGGAGCGATTGGGGAAGCGATAGAAGATGTGCGAGCCGATCCGGCGGGTTCGCACCAGCGTGTCATTCCACACCGGGTCGACCGCCGTGGTGTGATAGTGCGTCGCGCGATTGGTCACCGGACGCGCAAAGCCCATCAGCGCGTGGTCGGCCACGTTCTGCGCGCGCTCCCAGCCCCGGCCATAGGGCGCGTTGATCATCGAGCCGTCACAGGTGAAGGTGAACTGGCACCCCGTCCGCCGTTCGGCGCCCTGATAAACCACGCCGCAGATCGTGTCGGGATAGGCGCGATGGCGCGAGCGATTGATCACCACTTCCGCCACCGCCATCTGACCCGCCAGCGTCTCGCTGCGCGCTTCATAATAGATGGCTTCCGCCAGGCAGCGACGCTCGCGGGCGGCGTTCCGGGCGGCATCGAGTTCATTGAGATTGAGCGCGCCCACGCTATCGATGGCGCGCTGGACCAGCACGGCGCCCTGTTCGGGGTCGGAATCGATCTCGAAAGACGCGAAACTGAAGGCCGTCTCGGAGATCAGGGCGGGCCGGCTCTGCTCGAATTCCAGGAATTCAAGCGCCAGCTCGCGCAGATCGCCGGCCTCGTCCTGTTCCTGCGCCCGTTCCGGCGCCAGACTCACGCCAAGCGCAATCACGGCGAACGCCGCGATAACGCCGACACCGGCCAGGGCGCTCTTGGCGCGAAGGAGAAGAGTCGTAACCGTCAAAATCACAAAACTCCAAGGGGCTCGCCCTCAATTGGGCGTAGCGCCATCAGCAAGATCAAGACCATCAGGATACGTCTTGAACGCGCTCACCGACATAGTGGTGGGCTTGGATGAAGCCGCGGTCAATAAGAACCGATCATGCCCTAAATAAGGCAAGAAACCGCCCCGGCAAGCCCCGAAGCGGTTTCCAATAGACCTGGTAAGGACTTAGCCGTTCCTTTATGCGTCGCTTTTCAGCGCGGCCTGAGCCGCCGCCAGGCGCGCAATCGGCACCCGGTATGGCGAGCAGGACACATAATCGAGCCCGGCGGATTCGCAGAATCGGATCGAGGCGGGATCGCCGCCATGCTCACCGCAAATGCCCAGTTTCAAACCGGGACGCGTGGCGCGACCGCGTTCGGCGGCGATCTTGACCAGATCGCCCACGCCATCCTGATCCAGCGAGACGAACGGGTCCTTCTCGAAAATACCCGCTTCCAGATAATCGCTCAGGAACTTGCCGGCGTCATCGCGCGACAGGCCGAACGTGGTCTGGGTCAGGTCATTGGTGCCGAACGAGAAGAACTCGCCATGGTGTGCGATATCACCGGCGCGCAATGCGGCGCGCGGCAGCTCGATCATGGTGCCGATCAGGTATTGCGGACGCTTGCCGGTTTCACGATCAACCTCATCGGCGACCGCTTCCACGCGCACCTTGAGGATTTCGAGCTCCTTGGCGGTGGCCACGAGCGGGATCATCACCTCGGCGACCGGTTTGACGCCGGTTTCCTTTTCCACAAGCGCCTGCGCTTCGAAAATCGCGCGCGCCTGCATTTCGTAGATTTCCGGGAAGGTGATCCCCAGACGACAGCCGCGATGGCCCAGCATCGGGTTGGATTCCGACAGATCCTTGGCGCGCTCCCACAGGCCCTGCGCAGGCAGGCCCGTGGCATCGGCCACCGCCTGCACATCCTCTTCGGTGTGCGGCAGGAATTCATGCAGCGGCGGATCCAGCAGGCGAATGGTGCACGGACGGTCTTCCATGATGCGGAAGATGTCGGCGAAGTCGTCGCGCTGCATGGGCAGAATCTTGGCGAGGGCGTTGATGCGGCCGTTCTGGTCTTCGGCCAGGATCATCTCGCGCACGGCCGCAATGCGGTCCGCGTCAAAGAACATGTGCTCGGTGCGGCACAGGCCGATGCCTTCCGCGCCAAACTCCTTGGCGGTCTGAACATCGGCCGGGGTTTCGGCATTGGTGCGCACCTTCATGCGGCGCGCCTTGTCGGCCCAGGTCATGAGCGCTGCGAAATCGCCGGTCATTTCCGGCTTGATCATCGGCGCTTCGCCCATCAGCACTTCGCCGGTGGCGCCGTCCACGGTGATGATGTCGCCATCCTTCACCACGCGGCCACGGGCGGTGAAGCTGCGCGCCTCATTGTCGATGCGGATCTCGCCGGCGCCGGACACGCACGGACGGCCCATGCCGCGCGCCACGACGGCGGCGTGGCTGGTCATGCCGCCGCGGGCCGTCACGATCGCCTGGGCGGCGTGCATGCCGTGAATGTCTTCCGGGCTCGTCTCCACGCGCACCAAAATGACCTTCTCGCCCTGAGAAGCGCGGGTCTCGGCCTCATCGGCGTCAAACACCACGGCGCCCGACGCGGCGCCCGGGCTGGCGGGCAGGCCCTTGGCGAGCACGTCGCGGGTATAGCTTTCATCGATGGTCGGGTGCAGCAGCTGGTCAAGCTGGGTCGGATCCACGCGCAGGACGGCTTCGTCCTCGCTGATCAGGCCTTCGGAGACCATCTCCACGGCGATCTTCAGCGCCGCCTTGGTGGTGCGCTTGCCGTTACGGGTCTGCAGCATCCACAGACGGCCCTGTTCGACCGTGAACTCGATGTCCTGCATGTCGCGATAATGGTTTTCGAGCTTGTCGAACACATCGCACAGCTGGGCGAACACGTCCGGCATCGCCGTTTCCATGGACGGCAGATGGTCGTCCATCTTCTTGCGCATGGATTCGGTCAGGCATTGCGGCGTGCGGATGCCCGCCACCACGTCCTCGCCCTGCGCATTGATCAGGAATTCGCCATAATAGCCGGTCTCGCCGGTGGACGGGTCGCGGGTGAACGCCACGCCCGTGGCCGAGGTGTCGCCCATATTGCCGAACACCATCGCCTGAACGTTCACCGCGGTGCCCCAGCTGGCCGGGATGTCGTACATGCGGCGATAGGTGATGGCCCGGTCGTTCATCCAGGAGCCGAACACCGCCCCGATCGCGCCCCAGAGCTGGTCGCGGGGATCGGTGGGGAACGGGAAATCGAGCGCGCGCTCGACGGCCTTCTTGTACTGCGCGATCACCTCTTCCCACTCTTCAGCGGTGATCTCGGTGTCGAGATTGTAGTCGCGCTCTTCCTTGAAGGTCTCGAGGATCTCTTCGAACGTGGAGTGCGGCACGCCCAGCACCACATCGGAATACATGGTGATGAAACGGCGATAGCTGTCGAGGGCGAAGCGGCGATCACCCGAAAGCTTGGCGAGGCCTTCGGTGGTCTCGTCATTGAGCCCGAGGTTCAGCACCGTATCCATCATGCCGGGCATGGAGGCCCGAGCGCCCGAGCGCACTGACACCAGAAGCGGGTTGGACGGATCGCCGAACTTTTTGTCGACCTTGTTTTCCAGGTCCGCGAGCGCCGCCTCGACCTGATCGTTCAGATCAGACGGATAGGCGCGGTCGTTTTCATAGAACGCGGTGCACACCGCCGTGGTGAGCGTGAATCCGGGCGGAACCGGCAGGCCGAGCTTGGCCATTTCAGCCAGGTTCGCGCCCTTGCCGCCCAGAAGATTGCGATCCTCACGGTCGCCGTCCGCCGAACCGCCGCCGAATGCATAGACCCACTTCGTCATGGGGCTCACCTTCCTGATCGTCAAAACGGGTCAAAGAGCAGACGCCCCCGCGCCTACCCTTCCAACCGTGAGAAATCCGCCACCAGATCGGCCGCTGCGCGAATCCGCGACAACAGCAACAATCTATTGCGACGCACCATAGAATCTTCTGCGTTCACGACAACCGCCTCGAAGAAGGCGTCGACCGGTTCACGCAGTTGCGACAGCGCCGACATGGCGCCTTCAAAGTCTTCCGTATTGAGAGCAACCGAGGCCACCTCGTCCGCGCCCTCAATGGCCGCGATCAGCGCGCGCTCTTGCGCAGCCTCTGCGGTTTTGGCGATAGCAATCATCAAGGCGGCGTCCGTGTCCTCATCCGAGCCGGAAACGGCTTCGGCGCGGGCCGAAGCCAGATCGAAGCCCTTCTTCTCTTCCGCCGCCAGAATGTTCGCCGCCCGGCGATAGCCCTGCAGCAGCGCCTGACCATCTTCGGTGTTCATGAAGGCCTGCAGCGCGCGGGCTTTTTTCGTGACGCGTACGAGGTCGTCATCGCCCAGCGCGAACACCGCATCGATGACGTCATGCTTCACGCCCTCATCCTTGAGGTGGACTTTCAGGCGGTCCGCGAAAAAGGACAGGAGGTCGTCACTCGCCAGCTTAGACAGGCTGAGAGCCTTGTCAGCTTCCAACAAGATCCGGATCACCCCCAGCGCAGCGCGGCGCAGGGCGAACGGGTCTTTGGAGCCGGTCGGTTTTTCATCAATCGCCCAGAAGCCTACCAGCGTATCAAGCTTGTCCGCCAAAGCGACCGCGGCACTGACCGGCGCGGTCGGCACGGCGTCGGACGGGCCTTGCGGCTTGTAATGATCCTTGATGGCGTCGGCGATCTGGGGATCAAGCCCGGCCTCAAGCGCGTAATAGCGGCCCATTGCACCCTGCAGCTCGGGGAATTCATAGACCATCTGGCTGACGAGATCGGCTTTCGCCAGACGCGCGGCCTTCTCAGCCATATCCGCATCCGCGCCCACGACCGGCGCGAGTTCGCGCGCCAGCTTGGCCACACGCTCGACCTTGTCGGCCACCGTCCCCAGCTTTTCGTGGAAGGTGACCTTGCCGAGCTCGGACGCCATCGCCTCAAGCCCGGTCTTGCGATCAAGATCCCAGAAATGGCGCGCATCTGACAGGCGGGCGGACAGCACGCGGGCATTGCCCGCCGCGATCGCGGTGCCGCCATCCGGCGCGTCCTGGTTGGCCAGAACGACGAACTTGCTGGTCAGCTTGCCGGACTTGGGGTCACGCACCGCGAAATATTTCTGGTGCGTCTTCATGGTCAGCGCGATGACTTCGGGCGGCAGGTCGAGGAAGTCCGGGTCCATATCGCCAAGGATCGGCGCAGGATGTTCGACCAGCCCCGTCACCTCTTCCAGAAGCCCCTGATCCTCGATCAGCTCCAGCCCCGCCTCTTCACAGACGCGGCGGGCGCCCTCGAGCACCAGCTTTTTGCGCTCATCCCGGCGCAGGATCACGCCATTTTTGCGCAGCTTGGCTTCGTAATCGGCAAAATCCGTCACCGAGAATGGGCCGGAGCCATGAATGCGGTGGCCATCGGTGACATCGCCAGAGGTAATGCCGAAGACTTCGGTCTTGATCACGTCGCCGTCGAGCAGGCAGATCAGCGAGCGCAGCGGACGCACCCAGCGTTGCGCCGTTTCGTCCTGACCAAACTTCATCGATTTGGGCCAGGGGAAGCTCTTGAGGATCTCCGGGATCGCTTCGGAAATCACCTCGGCCGTCTCGCGGCCCGGCTTCTCGATGACGGCGATATAGAAGCTGCCCTTCTTGCCCTCTTCGATCTTGCACTGGTCCAGGCTGTCGATCCCGGCGCCGCGCATGAAGCCTTGAAGGGCTTTCTCCGGCGCGTCGGTGCGCGGACCTTTACGTTCCTCGCGCACATCCTCGGTCTTCAGCGGCAGGCCCTCGATCACAAGGCCCAGACGACGCGGCCCGGAGAAGGCTTCAAGGCTGTCCCATTTCAGACCCGCCTCTTTCAGGCGGTCCGACATCAGACGGGCAAGGTCACCTTCAGCGCGCTCTTGCATGCGCGCGGGGATTTCCTCGCAAAAGATTTCAAACAGAAACTGGGCCATGGCGGGATGCGATACTCGAAACGTCTGTGTCAGGAATTCTGGGTGGCGAAGGCGCGCTGGAAGGCGGGCCGCTCGGTCATCCGCTGGGCGTAGGCGCTCATGGCGGGCGTTTTGGGGAACATGCCGAACTGCAACGCCCAGTTCACGGCGCCGCCCACGATCAGATCCGCAGCGGTGAACCAGTCACCGAACAGATACGGGTTCGCCAAAGACAGGCGCTGTTCCAGCACTTTCGCCACCAGCTGGACATTGCCCCAGCCAGCCGAGCGCTGATTGGTCTCGAACTTCATGCCCGCCTGGTACATGGCCGGCTCGATGGAGGCGGCCTGGAAGACGATCCAGCGCAGATATTCGCCGCGGCGCGGATCATCGATGCCCGGCGCGAGATCAACATTGTCCTTGAACTTGTCGGCCAGATAGAGCGCGATAGCGACGGTCTCGGTCACAACGGTTTCACCGTCGACGATCACCGGGATCTTGCCCATCGGGTTGAGCGCCATGAAGGTTTCAGACCGCATGGAGCCGTCCTCATAATCGACGGGCTTGAGGTCGTAGGACACGCCCAGCTCTTCAAGCAGCCACAGCGTCATCACCGCCCGCGATTGCGGGTTGTAGTACAGATGCACGGTCATGCCGCAGGCTCCTCGCGTTGTTGTTCAAGCTGAACCCAGGCATTGGCGCAGCCCTTGGCCAGTTCGCGCACCCGCGCGATCCAGCTGGCGCGCTCTGCCACCGAAATCGCGCCGCGCGCATCCACCAGATTAAACAGGTGGGATGCTTTGAGGCACCAGTCATAGGCGGGCAGCGGCAGCGGGGTATCCAGCGCCAGCAGCGCCTGACACTGTTTCTCCGCGTCCGCGAACCATTTGATCAGCATGTCCACATCGGCATGCTCGAAATTGAAGGTCGATTGCTGGCGTTCGTTTTCGAGAAACACGTCGCCATAGCTCATGCCGGCGCCGTTGAAATCGAGGTCGTAGACATTTTCCACGCCCTGCACATACATGGCGAGGCGTTCCAGACCATAGGTCAGCTCGCCGGACACCAGCTCCACATCAAGGCCGCCAACTTGCTGGAAATAGGTGAACTGACTGACTTCCATGCCGTCGCACCAGACTTCCCACCCGAGCCCCCAGGCGCCCACGGTGGGGTTCTCCCAGTCGTCTTCCACAAAGCGCACATCATGGAGCTTGCGATCAATGCCGATGGCGTCGAGCGAGCCCAGATACAGCTCCTGCAGATTCGCCGGGCTCGGCTTCAGAAGCACCTGGAACTGGTAATAGTGCTGCAAGCGGTTCGGGTTCTCGCCATAGCGGCCATCCGCGGGACGGCGCGAGGGCTGCACATAGGCCGCCCGCCAGGGCTTGGCGCCCAGGGAACGCAGCGTCGTCGCCGGGTGCAAGGTGCCCGCGCCCACTTCGGTGTCATAAGGCTGCAGGATGGCGCAGCCCTGGTCCGCCCAGTAGCGCTGAAGAATAAGGATCAGATCCTGAAAGCTCGGGGCTTTTGAAGCGGTCATCGGCGGGCGTCCGGTCGGCAGTTTTCAAGGAAAGCGCCCGGGGATAATTCACGGACGCAAAAGCGCGCGCGACACTAGGCCCGCCAGCGCCCCCGATCAAGCAAGAGGGGCGGTGGATGCGGTGATTGGAATGTCGTGTGGCGCGACCTGTCCCCTCTCCCCCTTGACCAAGGGGGAGAGGCAGGGTGAGGGGGTGCGCTTCAATCAGTCAAATGTGAGCCGGATATAACTCCGCTCACCCCTCACCTAACCTCTCCCCTCAGAGAAGGGAGAGGGATCAGGTTTGCCCCCTAATCCCGGCCTTCGCGTTCGAGCTTGCGACGCACCGCTTCCGCGGCGGCGTCCGCGGTCTTGTCACGGCGCGCCCTGGCGGGGCGGGTGAAGATCACGAAAGCGATCACCGCGCCCGCCGCCAGCAAGAGCGTCAGCTCCAGCATGTCAGAGCCCGAAGCGCGCCCAGACCGCGCGCAGTTCCACGCCATCAAGCGCCGCGCCAAAGAGGCGCGAGAGCGGGCCCTGCTTGGCCGGGCTGAACATTTTCACCCGCACATCCTCGCCAAACCGGGCGCGGACCACGCTGCGCAGATCACCCAGTTCATCGGCGATGCCGTTCTTTATCGCTTCGGTTCCGGTGAAGACCGAGCCGTCAAAGAGCTCCTCGCCCTCTTGCGGGTTGAGCTTGTCGCCCCGGCGCGATTTGACGAGGTCGATGAACTGGCCGTGCACGGTGTTGAGCAAGCGCTCCATGCGCTCTTTCTGCTGATCGGTTTCAGGCGAGAACGGATCAGCGACCAGCTTGCTCTTGCCAGCGGTCTTCACACGACGCTCGACGCCCAGCTTTTCCATCGCCTCGGTGAAGCCGAAGCCGGCATTGATAACGCCGATGGAGCCGATGATGGTGGCGGGATCGACAAAGATCTCATCACCCGACACCGCCAGGAAATAGCCGCCGGATGCGGCCACATCCTCGCAAAAGGCCAGCACCGTTTTCTCTTTCTCCGCCGCCAGCGCGCGGATGCGCTCATGAATGAGGCGCGACTGCACCGGGCTGCCGCCGGGGGAGTTGATCAGGAGCGCCACGGCGGCGGCGTCCGACATCGAGAAGGCTTTCTCGATCTGTTTCTCCACCCGTTGCAGGTTCAGCGCATTGGCATTGCGCCCGCCTGACATGATCACGCCTTCAAGACGGATCACCGGCACGACGGGCTTGTCCATGCCCAGGAGTTTGATGACGGCCTCGCAGGTCTTGTCCCAGGCCGATTTCAGAGAGTCTTTTGCTGACATTATTTTGCGTCTCCAACCAGATAGAGATGAGGTGGGGTGTCAGCGGCGAAACTCAAGCCGCAGCTCGCCCCGGAACAGGGCGTCTGCTTCGGCCGTGAAGCCCGTTTCACCCGCCTGATGCAGGACCAAAGGCGGCCGGATCTGCAGCGGCGCCTTGCCGGTCTTGGTCGCCTGCACCAGCACGCGCTTGGCGGTTTCATCGGACCGGACATGGATCGGCAGGACAGTGACCGCCCCCGCCCGCCCCTTCAGAGCGGCCAGAATGTCATCGAGCCGATCAGCCCGCTGGATCAGGGTAATCACACCGCCTGACTTCAAGCGTCGCAACCCGGTGTCGATCCAGGCGACCAGACCGGCATCGGACATCCAGGCGGGCGTCTTGCCGGCCTTGGGCGCACGCAGGGCGGTCGGATCATCAAAGAAGGGCGGGTTGAAGAACACGGCGTCGAGCTCGCGCGCATCGTGATAGCCCAGCGCGTCGCCTTCGATGACGCGCACGCGCCCCGTCATGTCGTTGAGCGCGACATTCTCCTGCGCCAGCGCCGCCGCCTTGGTATCAAGCTCAATCCCGATGAACTGCACCTGATCATAAAGCGCCGCCGCGCCCAGAAGCGCCGCGCCCGCGCCGCAGCCAAACTCCATGGCCGTCTGGCCCGGCTGGAGATTGAGCGCAGCGATCAATACGGCCGCATCCATGCCGGCGCGATAGCCGTCTTCAAGCTGATACAGTCTGATCTTGCCGCCCAGAAAGGCGTCCGGTGTCCGGGTCAATTGTCTTCGTCACCCTTGAGCGCATCCGCCAACAGGGATTTGGCCCGCGCGCCGTCCTCATCACGCACCAGCATACGCCGTTTGATCCAGGGCAAGGCCCCGCCGAAATTGGAGGCTGTCTGCTCATCCAGGGTCACCGCCTCGATCCCCGCCTCCTTGAGGACGGCCTGCGCGAAACTCAGTTTCACGGGATCGTTTGTCGCAAGCACTTCGATCATTCCGGTCTCCGGCCTATATGCTGTTCATGATACATGAACCGTCCAATGCGTTCGCACAGCGTCGCGTGCTTGCCGCTTCAGGGGGCGCTCCCTATTGTGCGGCGCGCTGAACGAGAACATCAAGGGGCTCGGGGTGAACGGACTCCCTCAGGCAGATTTGAAGGCAGAACCGGTCAATCCGGTGATCCGGCTGGCCACGCTCGCCAGCGATGACATGGCCGCCGTTGAGGCCGTGATCGAGGAACGTATGGCCAGCGCCACGCGCTCCATACCGCAAACCGCCGATTATCTGGTCGCCGCCGGCGGCAAGCGCATCCGCCCCCTGATCACTGTCACCGCCGCTCGCATGCTGGGCTATGAGGGTGAAGGTCACGTCTCCCTCGCGGCGGCCGTGGAGTATATCCATTCGGCCACCTTGCTGCATGATGACGTGGTGGATGAAAGCGAGCTGCGTCGCGGAAAAGCGCCCGCCAACACCGTCTGGGGCAACGCCCATTCGGTTCTGGTCGGCGATTTCCTGTTCGCGCGCTCCTTCATGATGATGGTCGACGCCGGCTCCATGGACGCCCTGCACGTGCTCAGCCGCGCCGCCTCGGTGATCGCCGAGGGCGAGGTGCGCCAGCTGGCCGCCGTGCGCAATATCGACATCAGCCGCGACGAATATATGAGCATCATTGATGCAAAGACCGCGGCGCTGTTCTCCGCCGCCGCCCAGGTCGCCCCGATCCTTCACGGCGCCGACAAGGCCGTCGAGGACGGGCTGGAGACTTATGGGCGCGAACTGGGCCTCGCCTTCCAGCTCGTTGATGACGCGCTCGATTATGGCGGCATGGCCGCAGAGCTCGGCAAGAATACCGGCGACGATTTCCGCGAAGGCAAGATCACCCTGCCCGTCGCGCTCGCCATGGAAAACGCCGACGACAAGGAGCGCGCCTTCTGGACCCGCGTCATCAGCGAGGGTGAGCAGACCGACGCCGACTTTGACGAGGCGCTCGCCATCCTGAAAAAGCACGGCGCTCTGGACGCCACCCTGGAAGCGGCCCGCACCCACGCCTCGAACGCCGTGAACGCGCTGAACATCGCGCCGCAGAACGAATGGACAGAGGCGCTGGCCGCCCTTCCAGAGTTCGTTGTCGAGCGCGCATACTGATCCACCGGGCGGCCTTGGCCGCCCTTTTCACATCTGCAAACCGCTAAAGGTCCGCCATGCGCATCTCCAGCCAGTTTGATTCCGGCAATATCGTTGTGAAGTCCGCCACCGATCCCAAGGATATCCGCCTTGAGATCCGAAAGGACAATGGCTCGGACTTTTATCAATGGTTCCATTTCCGCCTGTCCGGCGCGAAGGGTCAGACCTGCCGCATGGTGATCGAAAACGCGGGCGGCGCGGCGTATCTGGATGGCTGGGACGGTTATCAGGCCGTCGCTTCCGAAGACCGTGAAAGCTGGGAGCGGATCGAGACGTCCTATGCCGACGGAGAGCTGGTGCTCACCCTCACTCCCGAAGCGGATGCCGTGTGGATCGCCTATTTCGCGCCCTATTCCATGGCGCGCCATGACGCCCTGATCGCCGCCTGCCAGGCCGATCCGCGCGTCACGCTCGATGTGATCGGGGAAACCCTTGACGGTCGCGACATGGACCGCCTGATCGTGGGCGAGCCGGGCGAGGGCAAGAAGACGCTCTGGATCACCGCGCGCCAGCACCCGGGTGAAACCATGGCGGAATGGGCGGCGGAGGGCCTTCTCGAACGCCTGCTCGATGACACCGATCCGGTAGCGCGCGATCTTCTGTCCAAGGCCGTCTTCCACATCGTGCCGAACATGAACCCTGACGGATCCTTCCGCGGCCATCTGCGCACGAACGCCAAGGGCGTCAATCTGAACCGTGAATGGGACAAGGCGAGCGCGGAGAACTCTCCCGAAGTCAAATGCGTGCTCGACGAAATGGAAAAGACTGGCGTCGATCTCTTCCTCGACATGCATGGTGATGAGGGCCTGCCCTATAACTTCATCGCGGGCGCGGAAGGCGTGCCGGGCTGGACGGAGGCCGATCAGAAAAAGCTCGACGGCTACAAGGCGGAGCTCAAGCGCTTCAATCCCGATTTCCAGACCGAGTTCGGCTATGAGGTCGATGCGCCGGGCGCCGCGAACCTGTCAGTCGCCACGCACTGGATGCGTCATCATTTCCATTGTCTCGCCATGACGCTGGAAATGCCCTTCAAGGACAGCGCCATCACGCCTGATGAGATTTATGGCTGGTCCCCCGAACGCTCGATGAAGCTCGGCGCCAGCCAGCTCGACGCCATCCGCGCGATGCTGGATCGGCTGTAAGCCCCCACTCTGTTGTCCCACTATGTCATCCCGGCCCTGAGCCGGGATCTACTGCAGGCGTCTCTGTGATCAGAACAGAGTGATTTCGGTAGATCCCGGATCGCGGCGCGTCCGGGATGACAGGCTTGAGGGTCAGCCAGCTACCGCCCCACACCCCGCCCGACCGAGACGTGCAGACCGGTCAGGATCACTACCCAGGCTGAGAACACCATCGGCACGGCGCCGTCCACAAGCTGCCCGGCGACAAGCCCTGTCAGTCCGATCACAGCGGTCAGCCCGCCATAGACGAGCGCAATCGTCTTATGGCTCCAGCCGCTATCAATCAGGCGCTGATAGGCGTGCTCGCGATGCGCCGACAGTGAAAAGCGGCCATGTCGCGCGCGACGCAGCAGCGTCAGCAGGACATCCGCCAGAAACACCAGCACGAAGAGCGGCGCGAGCCAGAGCGTGCCGGAAAAGCCGTGATTGACAAGCGCCAGCGCGCCCCCCGCATAGAGCGCACCGACGCCCAGCGCGCCCACATCGCCGGCGAACAGTTTCGCCGGCGGCCAGTTGAGCACCACAAAGCCTGCAACGCTGGCTGCCAGAATTACGCCCGCAATCACGGACGTCATCACCCCCGCCGCGAGCCCGGCCACGGCCAGCGCGATTCCGGCCGGGATCATCACGGCGGCGAGGATGCCATCCGAGCCATCCATGAAGTTCGCCGCATTCACCACGACGAAGACAAACAGGGCCGACCCCATCCAGCCCACAAGAGACGGCACGGCGACGCCCAGCTCATAGGTCAGGCCAAAGCGGCTGACCGGCCCGGCTGCGGCCACCATGGCGAAACAGAAGGCGATGAAAGCGATCAGCTTGAGCCGCTCATCCAATACAAACAGATCATCGAGAAAGCCTAGAAAGGCGAACAACAGCGTAACGGCCAGGACACCGCCCAGTTCAGGCGCGCCCAGGGGAAAGGCCGCCGCCGCCATGGCGCCCGCGCCCACGCCCGCCATCACGCCCAGACCGCCGCCCCGCGGCGTGGGCGTCGTATGGCTCGACCGGGCGTTTGGAAAGTCGAGAATGCCGCCCTTCAGGACGCAAAAGGAGACGATGAGGCTGATCAGCCCGGCGCTGGCCGCCATGGCGATCAGGGCCGCACTCACGCCGCGCCTCCAAAGACCACGGCCCTGGCTGTCCAGTCGTCATGCTCGCGCGCAATTACGTCTGCCGCAGCGTCGGCGGCGTCAGCGGTTTCAAACAGCGCAAAACAGCTCGCACCCGACCCTGACATGCGCGCCAGCCGCACGCCCGGCTGGGCGGTCAGCACATCAAGCGCCTCCTGAATGACAGGCGTCTGCGCGATGGCGGGCGCCTCCAGGTCATTGCCATCCAGCATCAACCGGTCAATCGCGTCATCCAGCGTCCCGGCGATCATCGGCTTGCCAGGGCTCAGCCGGCCCGGACCGGTTTCGTCATAGGCCTTGAAGACCGGTCCTGTGGGCACGGGCGCGCCGGGATGCACGATCACGCCATGCAGCGCCGGCCAGGCGATCAGCGGGCTCACCCGCTCACCAATGCCCTGCATGTGCAGCGGACGCGCATGCACGCAGGCGGGCACATCCGCGCCCACAACCGTGCCGATTTCAGCCAGCTGCTTGGTGGTGAAGTCCAGATCCCAGACCCGGTTGAGAATGCGCAGGGCGGCGGCGGCGTCAGAGGAGCCTCCGCCCAAACCAGCGGCGACCGGCAAATGCTTGTCCAGGGTCAGGGTCGCGCCCAGCTCGGGCTGGTCTGCGGCGGCGCGCAGGGCATAGGCGGCTTTCAGAACGAGATTCTGCGGATCGGCCTTGAGCCCTTCCGCCCCCGGCCCGGTCAGGCTCAGCGTCAGGCTGTCAGCGGGCGTCGCCGTCAGCGTATCGCCCCAGTCTGCAAACACCACGAGCGAATCAAGCGGGTGATAGCCATCCGCCCGGGGTCCGCCCACCCGGAGGGTGAGGTTGACCTTGGCGGGGGCGAATTCTGTGGCGGCGTCCGTCATGGCGCCGCTCATGGCAGATCGGCGGGCCCGGCGTCCAGTCCCAGCTCCAGCCGCCGCTCGACGAGGGCGCGCTCATCGTCATCCAGATCGAGCTCCAGCGACCGGCGCCATTGGAACCGCGCTTCGAGCGTGCGACCGGCGGCGGCGTATGCATCGCCCAGATGCCAGTTATTGGTGCCGCTGTCGGGGCTGAGCGTCACGGCGCGTTCCAGCCAGTAGATCGCCTCGTCCAGGCGCCCCAGCTTGTACTGGCCCCAGCCCAGCGAATCCACGATGGCGCCATTGGATGGATCCAGTGACACCGCCCGCTCCACCATCTCCAGGCCGCGTTCGATCTGTTCGCCCTCGACGATCAGATTATAGCCCAGATGGTTGAGCAGCATGGGCTCACTCGGCGCAAGATCCAGCGCGCGCTCGAACAGGGGCGCGGCCGCGTCCCAGTCGCGGGCAATCTCCACACAGGCGGCGTGATAGAAGACATAGCGCCAATTCGCCTGGCCCTGCTCGGCCTCCGCTTGTGCGGACACGTCCGCGTAGATCGGTATGGCTTCAGCGCAGCGATCGGTAATGCGCAGCATGTCCGCGAGCAGAAGCTGACGCGACAGGGTTGGTCGCTCGGCCACAAGCGCCCGCGCCTCATCCACCAACGCATCGCTCTGATCCATGCGAAACTGCAGCCACAGACGGCTGACCAGCACCTGTTCTCTTAGCGGACCATCGTCAATCTTGGCGTATTCCGCGACGGCCGCGTCCTGCAGATCCAGATTATCCAGAAGCTGAGCGATGGTCAGCGTGTTGTAGTCAAATGACGAATCCAGGCGCTGAATGACGCGCAGGAAGAGCACAGTGAACTCGTTGGACGCCCGGTTGCTGATCAACGAGGCTGGCGGGAACATGGCCCGCGCCGCCGCCTGTCGCGGGGTCCACATGCGCGGGGCCCGTCCGCCACGCTCAACACGCGCCAGCGCCGCCTCGATATCCGGACGCGCACTGACATACGCGTCCAGCGATGCCCGATACAGAGCCCGCGCCTCATCCCGACGGCCTTCGCGCTCCAGAAAGCCGCCATACATCAAGCTATTGAAAGCATTCAGCCCAGGCACGCCCGATAGCGCTTGCCGATAGGCTTCGTCGGCTGATGCCGTCTTGCCGAGATGTTCATAGACCAACGCCCGATGCATTTGCTGCTCGGCGGAGATCACCTCTTCGGTCTCAAGCTGAATCTCGGTTTGCGCCCAGGCGGGCGCCTCGCCTCTCGCAATCTGGTCCCAGTCCGACATGACGGTGCTGACCAGCGTGGAGAACGGCCCGATCGGCGTGTTGCTGATCTCGGGCGCTTCACGTCCGCGGCCCAGTCTAGCGCCGCGCCAGTACAACTCGGCGATCTGGGCAGTGTCCGGATCGTTCGCCGCTGCTTCGGCGGCGTCATCGGCGTTTTCGTAATCGCCCGCCATGAGCGCGGCAAAGAAGGCGCGTTGTGAAATCAGTCCGGATTCCGGCGCGCGCGCCAGAGCGCGGGCGTACAGGTCCGACGATGCATCAAGCTCCTGAGCCGTGCTGGCGTATCGCGCCGCCAGATAGGCGCCATAGACCGACCGCTCTTCGTCCTCAAACCCGGCGTAGGGTGCGCTGACGCACGCGCCGAGCGCCACCCCCAGCACAGTCGCCAAGGTGGTTCTCAACGCGGCGCGAAAGCCGAGTGCGGGGCGCATGCTCGCCCCGCCCTTACATGTTCGGATAGTTGGGACCGCCACCGCCTTCGGGCGTGGTCCAGTTGATGTTCTGGTTCGGGTCCTTGATGTCGCAGGTTTTGCAGTGCACGCAATTTTGCGCGTTGATCACGAATTTCGGCTCGCCGCCTTCATCCGGCGTGACCCATTCATAGACCGCGGCCGGGCAATAGCGCGCGGACGGACCGCCATACACGTCATACTCTGACGATTTCTGCAGCGCCGGGTCCTTCACCTTGAGGTGGATCGGCTGATCTTCCTCGTGATTGGTGTTGGAGATGAACACCGAGGACAGACGGTCAAACGTCAGCACCCCATCAGGCTTGGGATAATCGATCTGTTTGCACTTATCGGCCGGCTTGAGCGCTTCGGCGTCGGTGCCGCCATGGCTCATCGTGCCGAAGATCGAGAAGCCGAACAGATAGTTCGTCCACATGTCCAGACCGCCCAGCGCGACGCCCAGCACCGTGCCGAACTTGGTCCAGAGCGGCTTGGCGTTACGAACGGTCTTGAGCTCTTTCTTCACCCAGGACTTGTCATACGCTTCGGCATAGGCGGTCAGCTCATCGCCCTCGCGGCCCTCGGCCAGCGCGTCGAACGCGGCTTCGGCGGCCATCATGCCGGTCTTCATGGCGTTATGGCTGCCCTTGATGCGGGGCACGTTCACGAACCCGGCCGAACAGCCAATCAGCGCGCCGCCCGGGAAGGTCAGTTTGGGCACGGACTGATAGCCACCCTCGGTGATCGCCCGCGCGCCATAGGACAGACGCTCGGCGCCTTCAAAGATCGGCGCGATGTCGGGATGGGTCTTGAAGCGCTGGAATTCGCCGAACGGGAAGAGGTGCGGATTCTTGTAGTTCAGGTGAACCACGAAACCGACCGACACCAGATTGTCGCCGAAATGATAGAGGAAGGAGCCGCCGCCCGTGGAGTTGTCCAGCGGCCAGCCCATGGTGTGCTGGACCCGGCCCTTCTTGAAGTTCTCCGGCTTGACGCGCCAGAGCTCTTTCATGCCGATGCCGAATTTCTGCGGGTCGCGGCCTTCGCTCAGGCCGTATTTGTCGATCAGCTGCTTGGACAGCGAACCGCGCGCGCCCTCGCCGATCAGGGTGTACTTGCCGCGCAGCTCCATGCCGGGCTGGTACATGTCCTTTTGACCGCCATCGCGCGCCACGCCCATATCGCCGGTGATGACGCCTTTGACGACGCCGTCTTCCTCGATGAACTGGTCGGCGGGGAAGCCGGGATAGACCTCTACGCCCATGGCTTCGGCCTTTTCAGCCAGCCAGCGGCACAGATTGGCCAGCGAGCCGACATAGCAGCCATGGTTGTGCATGAAGGGCGGCATGCCGAAGCCGGGAAGCGTCGCCGAGCCTGCTTCACCCAGCGCCATGAAGACGTCTTCGCCCACTTCGGTGTCGAAGGGCTGGGTCGGATCATTGCGCCAGTCCGGCAGCAATTCATCGAGCGCCTTGGGATCGAACACGACGCCCGAGAGGATGTGCGCGCCGACTTCGGAGCCCTTTTCAAGAACGGCGATGGAGAGGTCTTGCCCTGTCTCCTCGCAGCGTTGCTTCAGACGGATGGCCGCCGCCAGGCCGGCCGGACCAGCCCCTGCGATGACCACATCATATTCCATGGATTCGCGCTCGATAGACCCGTCGGCCATGTCGTCTCCTACAGTCTCAGCCCCTGCAGCGCTCTTTCGCTGGCGCCGCATTCCCTTTCGTATTAACCCAGCCTTGCGTTATGAGCTAGGGTGAAGCCTCACACGGACCAGATCGGAATTCCGCGCGCCCATGACCGCCCCCCTCAATCCAGAAGACATCCGTGCGCTGAAGAGCCTGATCGGCTGGTGGGAGCAGTCCGGCGTCGAGGCGCTGCCGCCCCTGCCCGTTCCGAAATCCGCCCAGCCGGCTCCGCCGCCCTCGGTCGAGGCGCGCGCCACCGGCGCCCAGGCGCGACAAGCGGGATTCGGCGCCGCGCCGACCCAGGATGGTCGCGCCATGGCGCAGGCCGCCCAATCCCTTGACGAGCTCAAGCAGGCGCTGGACGCCTTTGACGGCTGCCCGCTCAAGGCGACCGCCACCCAGACCGTCTTTGCGCGCGGCAATCCACAGGCTGACGTGATGGTCGTGGGCGAAGCCCCGGGCCGGGAGGAAGACCGAGAAGGCGCGCCCTTCATCGGACAGGCCGGGCATTTGCTGGACCGGATGCTGGCCGCCATCGGCCTGGATGAGACCACCGCCTACATCACCAATGTCGTGTTCTGGCGCCCGCCGGGCAATCGCAAGCCCACCGACGCCGAGATTGAAACCTGCCTGCCCTTCGCCCAACGCCATATCGCGCTCGCCCGGCCCAAGCTGGTGGTGCTGGCTGGCGGCATTGCGGCGCAAAGCCTGTTGCATTCCAGAAACGGCATCATGGCGCTGCGCGGGCGCTGGCACGACTACACGCTCGGCGATGGAACCGTGATCCCCGCCCTGCCCATGTACCACCCCGCCTTCCTGCTGCGCCGCCCGCAGGAGAAAGCGAAAAGCTGGCAGGATTTGCTGAGCCTGAAGGCGAAGCTAGCCGCGCTTTAAATCGGACGCCTCATCCACATCACGCAGCGGGCGCAGCATTTTCACGCGCTCCAGCCCGTGCAGGCGAAGCTGGCGCAAGAGGTCGTTGCGCGTCTCTTCATGCGACCAGCGCATGCCGTCAAACAGGCCGTCCGGCGCCGGACCGTTCATTGCCAGCAGCCAATAGCCGCCATCCACGGCCGGGCCGATCACGGCGTCATGGCGCTTGAGCCCCGAAAAGGCGGCCGCAATGTCCGCGCGGGTGATTTGCGGCGCGTCCGACCCGATGACGCAGACCGGCGCCCGGTGTGCGAACACACGCGATTGCCGCGCGCCCAGATCGCCGTCGCCTTGCAGGCTGCGGGGCAGATGATCGGGCCAGACGCCGGGGAATCGGCGAGACACCGCCCGCTCCGGGCTGAGCGTGATCACGGTCTCCCAGCGCGGATCGGTCAGGCGGCGCAGCAGCGTCGCGGTCATGGCGCGATGCCGACGCCAGGCCTGCACCTTGCCAATGCCCCGGGCGAGACGGGTCTTGGCGCCGCCGATGACCGGCGCTTTGACAAAGACCACAAGGCGGGGACGGAGCATCATCGATAACTCTTGGCGAGATCTGCAGGCCGGGCGCCCAGGAAATAGCGCGCCAGCAGAACCAGATTCTTCATCGAGCGGCGACGATAGCCGTCCGCGAGAAACTTGTCCGCGCTGGTTTCCGCCCGCGCCGTCATGGGCCAGAGCCGGTGCTTGCCGATGCGGCGCACCAGGTCGACATCCTCAAACAGCGGCCAGGGTTTGAACCCGCCCAGACGGTCATAAAAGTCCGCCCGGATCAAAAGCCCCTGATCGCCATAGGGCAGGCCAAAGGTCTTGCAGCGCCAATTCACGGCCCGTTCCAGCCGGCGCGCGCGATGGGACATGTCATCCAGCGTGAACCGGAAATACCCGGCGCGATCACGATGGGCGTTGGCGGCCATGAACGCCGCCGCTTCGCTCGACCAGCCCGGCGACAGGCGCGTATCGGCGTGCAGGACCAGGATCCAGTCCTGCGCCCGGATGCGCGAGCGCGCATAGGCGGCGCCGGCGGCCAGCTGCGCTCCGCGGCCCTTTGCGCCCTGAACCAGATGACACCCCAGCCGCCGCGCCGTCAGCGGCGTCCCGTCCGTCGAGCCGCCATCGGCCACGACCCAGCCCGCCGACAGGCCAGCACGTTCCGCCTCTGCGAGGCTTTGAAGCGTGCGTTCCAGACGGGTGTTGGCGTTCAGCGTGGGCAGGAGGGTGATGATCTGGCTCATACGCTTGAGAAACTCCGGCGGCGCTGCGGAGTCAATGCAAAAATGTTCTTGATCTGTTCCGCGCTCTGAGTCACCGTTCGGACATGACCGCACGCTTTGTTCCCGCCCGGGGCATGAGCCCCCTTCCCGAGCCGCTGCAACCGCGCGGCCGCGCCGCCACATCCAATGCGTCGGGGCGTTTTGAACGCGATACCCGCGAACCCTTCGAAGATGGCTGGGGCGAGAACGATCCTGCGCCCAAACAGGTCCGCACCACGCTGATCAAGGACAATAGCCGCACCATCATCGCCACCAATGACAGCCCGGATATCTCGTTCAACCGGTCGATCAATCCGTACAGGGGCTGTGAACATGGCTGCATCTATTGCTATGCGCGGCCCAGCCACGCCTATTGGGGCTATTCGGCGGGCGTCGATTTTGAAAGCATGCTGTTCTTCAAGCCCGGCGCCGCGCGCCTGTTAGAACAGCAATTTCGCAAGCCGTACTACCAGGTTGAACCGATCGTGATCGGCGCGAACACCGACGCCTACCAACCGATCGAGCGGCAATTGCGTCTGACGCGCTCCATTCTGGAAGTCTGCCTGCGTTTCAAGCACCCGGTCAGTCTGATCACCAAATCCGCCGCGATCACCCGCGATCTCGACATCCTGTCCGAGCTTGCGGCCCTCGGGCTCGTCAAGACTGCGATCTCCCTCACCACGCAAGATCGCAAGCTCGCCCGCACCATGGAGCCCAGGGCCGCAACCCCCAAGCGCCGGCTGGAAGCGATGGAGGCGCTTTCCAAGGCCGGCGTGCCGGTCACCGTAATGACCGCGCCGGTCATTCCCGGCCTGACCGACCACGAGATCGAAACGCTCCTGAAGGCGTCCGCCAATTCCGGCGCGCAAAGCGCGGGCTATGTGCTGCTGCGCCTGCCGCTGGAGGTGCGCGATCTGTTTTATGACTGGCTGAAAAAGGTCAAACCCGACGCCGCCGAGAAGGTCATGAACATGGTGCGCGATACTCGCGGCGGCGCCGATTACGCTTCAGAATTCCATGTGCGCGGACGGGGCCAGGGCCCGATTGCGGAGATGATCTCCAAGCGCTTCCGCGCCGGGGTGCGCCGCTATGGCCTCGACAAGGACCGGGTCAAACTGCGCTGCGACCTGTTCGAACGGCCTCTTGATACCGAAGATCAGCTCAGCCTGTTCTGACCGGAGCCTTTCATGTCTTCCTCTTCCCCCCTCATCGCCGGCGTGGACGAAGCCGGGCGCGGGCCGCTGGCCGGCCCTGTGGTCTGCGCGGCGGTGATCCTGCCGCCGGACTTCTCGGCGCTCGATCAACTGGACGATTCAAAGAAGCTCTCTGAAAAGCGGCGTACGGCGCTGGCCGCTCTCATCCGGGCCGAGGCGCGTGTGGGTGTGGGCATCGCAGAACCCGTCGAGATTGATCGTCTGAACGTGCTGCACGCCACCATGGCGGCCATGGTGCGCGCGGTTGAAGGGCTGGGCGTTATCCCCGATGAAGTCCTGATCGACGGAAATCGTGTTCCTGATGGTTTGAACACGCCGGCGCGCGCGATTGTGGGCGGAGACGGGCTTGAAGCGTGCATCGGCGCGGCCTCGATCATCGCCAAGACCTTGCGCGACCAGATCCTGATAGAATCGGAAAACCGCTTTTCCGGCTATGGCTTGGCCGGACACAAGGGTTATCCCAGCCCGAGCCATAAAGCCGCGCTCGAAAATCTGGGCGCGTCGCCGATCCATCGGTTAAGCTATGCTCCGGTGCAGCAGGCCAGACAGGCGCGCGGGCTGTGGAGCGCCACATAATGAATCGGCCTTAACCATCGGGTAAGCCGAAACGATTCACCCCTCAGGGAATCAGCGCTGTTGCGAACAGAAGGGCGATTGAGGTGCCAGTGAAAACGAATAGCAAGATTCCCGTCGATGTCATTCTGGAGGGCGATTGCGCCGAGGTGATGAAGACGCTTCCCGATGAGAGCGTCGATCTGATCTTCGCAGACCCGCCTTACAACCTCCAGCTTGGCGGCGACCTGCACCGCCCGGATAATTCCAAGGTGGACGCCGTTGACAATGACTGGGACCAGATCGGCGATTTTGACGCCTACGACCTGTTCTCCTGCGCCTGGCTGGAAGAGGCGCGCCGCGTCCTCAAGCCCAATGGGGCGATGTGGACCATTGGCAGCTATCACAACATTTTCCGGGTCGGCGCCTTCTTGCAGGATATGGGCTTCTGGATCCGCAATGACGTGATCTGGCGCAAATCCAACCCGATGCCGAACTTCAAGGGCACGCGCTTTACCAATGCGCACGAGACCCTGATCTGGGCGTCCAAGACCAAGGACGCCAAGCCGACCTTCAATTACGCCGCCATGAAGGCGCTGAATGACGGCGTGCAGATGCGCTCGGACTGGACGCTGCCGATCTGCGCGGGCGGCGAACGCCTGAAAAACAAGGACGGCAAGAAGGCTCACCCGACGCAGAAGCCCGAAAGCCTGCTGCATCGCGTCCTGCTGGCCACCTCCAATCCCGGCGATGTCGTGCTCGATCCCTTCTTCGGCACCGGCACCACCGGCGCGGTCGCCAAGAAGCTGGGCCGGCATTACATCGGCATCGAGGCCGATCCCGGTTACGCCGATGTGGCGCGCAAGCGCATCGCCGCGATCAACCCCACCAGCGAAGACCTGTTGGAGGTCACCCAGTCCAAGCGCGCCCTGCCCCGCATTCCGTTCGGTTCGCTGGTCGAGGCCGGCCTTCTGAAGCCCGGTGACACCCTGTATTGCTCGCAGGGACGCCGCACCGCCCAGGTGCGTGCGGACGGCACGGTGATCGCGGGCGGCCAGGCCGGCTCGATCCACCAGATGGGCGCCCATGTGCAAGGCGCGCCCTCATGTAATGGCTGGACGTTCTGGCATGTGCGCCAGGGCGGCGCTCTGGCTCCGATCGATGTGCTGCGCGCCCGTATCCGCGCGGAACTGCAGGTCTAGGGCCTGCTGCAGTCGGGCTGAAACGCCTTCATCGCACTCTGGCATTCGCCGGCTTATCCGGCGAACCCAGGCCGTGACCTTGATCAGAGCAACCGGCATGGATCCCCCGCATGAAGCGGGGGATGACATCTGTTGATGTATCTTCTCTTTCCCGGCGTAGGCCGGGACCCAGAGATATTGAAGCGCTGCATTTCCGGCTCTGGGTCCCCGCCTTTGCAGGGAAAGAGGTCTGAGTGAGACTGACTACAAAAGCCGCCGCTCCAGCCCCAGCTTCGCCGCCTTCATCATGACGCTGGGCAGGCCCGCCTCCTTCAGCGCCGACAATGGTGTCCAGACGCCCTCCTCGGGCGACCAGCCGTCTGGCGCGGTCGCGCACAGCACCTCAAGCTCCAACGCGAAATGGGTGAAGACATGGCGCACGTGCCCGGCGTTTCGCCAGTCCGCCTCGAACGGCGCCGCGCTCGCCACCTCCCGCTCTGACACGCCGCCTTCGCACCAGTCGGTCCCCGGCACCTCCATCATCGCGCCCAGAAGCCCGGTCTCGGGCCGGCGCCGCAGCCAGATGGCGCCCTCGCGCACGACATGAAAACAGACACCGCGGCGAACCGGCTTGGGCTTTTTCTTCGTCTTGAGCGGATAGCGGGTCTGATCACCTGCGGCGCGCGCCGCGCACCAGGTCGACCAGGGACAGGCCGCGCAATCGGGCGATTTGGGCGTACACACTGTCGCCCCCAGATCCATGATGGCCTGAGCGTAATCGCCCGGACGCTCGGGCGAGGCCAGTCCGGCGGCGATCGCCTTGATTTCGGGCTTGGCCTTGGGCAAGGGCGTTTCAAGCCGCACCATGCGAGTGATCACCCGCTCCACATTGCCGTCCACCACGCTGGCGGGCTGGTCAAAAGCCGCCGCGCGGATCGCGTTGGCGGTGTAATCGCCCACGCCGGGCAGAGCCAGCAGGCCATCCAGCGCGCTGGGAAATTCACCGCCCAGCTCATGGGCCACTTTTTGAGCGCAGGCGTGTAGATTGCGAGCGCGGGCGTAATAGCCCAGACCCGCCCAGGCGGCGAGCACATCCTCTCGCGGCGCCTCGGCCAGATCGGTCACCGTCGGCCAGCGCTCCAGAAACCGCTCCCAATAGGGCGTGGCATGAGGCACGGTCGTCTGCTGCAACATGATTTCCGATAGCCAGATGGCGTAAGGGTCAGCGACTGCGCCCGCCACCCGGTCTTCGGGCCGGATGCGCCAGGGCAGGCTGCGACCCGATTGATCATACCAGTCCAGCAGCGCCGCTTGCAGGTCCGGAGCGGGCAGAGCAGTCTGTGCAGATGTTGGCAAGGCGTGTCCTCTCAAGCTTGCCAGAACGGCGTGACAGCGCGATGGTGCGCACCATGAAGCGACCGCCCCTGACGTCAACGCCCAACCGGCACCTGATCGCCCGCGGCGCCCGCACGCCGCGAGACGAAGCGGATGCCTCAAGCTGGATCAGCGAGCATCGCGGACGCGCCGCCATCAAGCCGCCGCCCAATGTAGATCGCGCCATGAGTGCGCTGATCAAGCCGCTCTCGAAGAAATTCGCAGGCCCGACCCGGCACGAGCTCGACGCTCAATGGGCCGAGATCGTCGGCCCGCAGCTGGCCAAGCTGACCCGTCCGGAGAAATACCAGGCGGGCGCGCTGGTCGTGCGGGCGCAGGGCCCGGCCGCCACCCTGGTGGAAGCGCAATCGGCGCAGATTCTGGCCCGCGTCGCCGCCTATTCAGGCAAGACGCCCAAAAAGCTCAAGATCGTGCAGGGCCCGCTCAACCCCGAGCCGAAAAAACCCAAGCCGGTCAAAAATCGCGTCGTGAAAGTCACATCTGCGTCAGAGCGGGCGATGACCCTTGATGAGACGCTGGAAAACTGGCGCAAAGAGATTGAACGGCGCGAAGGCGTGAGCCTGCCGCCCAAATCCGATAGCGACTGACGCAAACTGGAGACTGATGTGTTGTCACTGACCCGCCGCGGCCTCGCCGCGACCGCCGCCGCCCTGTTCCTGTCCGGCGCCGCTCTGGCGCAGAACGCCACTTCGATCACCGACGCTCAGGTTGGACAGGTGCGCGACACGGACCGGGTCATGGGCGATGCGGACGCGCCGGTCACCTTCATCGAATACGGATCGGTCGCCTGCAGCCATTGCGGCCATTTTCAGGAAACCGGTTTTGAAGCAGTGAGCGAGGGCATTGAAGCGGGCGATGTCCGGTTTGTCTTTCGCGAGATGATCACCGGCCAGCCCAATATCGCCATCGCCGGGTTCGTGCTGGCCAATTGCGCGCCGGACGATCAGTATTTCGAGGTCGTCGACACGCTGTTCGCCGAGATGGGCTCGATCTATGAGGCCATGCAGAACGGAACCGCCCAGCAGCGCTATGACGAGCTGGCCGCCGGATTCGGTTTCACGCCGGAGGATGTGCAGGCCTGTTTCAGCGATGAAGCAACCGTCGCCCGGGTGCAGACCGCCCATCGCACGGCGGTCCAGGACGGAGTGACCTCGACGCCGTATTTCATCGTCAATGGCGATCGCCTGGCTGCGGAGTCCGGCGGTGATGGCCAGGGTCTGGTCTACACCGTGAACGGCGACGTTCTCACCGATTCCGAAGGCGTCATTCCCGCCAATCTCGAAGCCGACACCTTCCGTCGCATCATCGCCCTGTATAAGGGCGGCTGAGACCGCTAAGCTGCCGACAATTCAAATCCGCTGCGCCTTGAGCGTGGCGGCCAGACACCCTGATTGGAGTTGATCCCGTGACGACTTTCACCCGCCGCGCCCTCACCCTCGCCGCCGCCGCCGTCGGCGCCGTGATGCTGACCGCCTGTTCGGGCGGCGGCGCCCCGGATGGTCAGTCCGCCTATGAACGTGAAGGCGATGTCGGCGTCGGCCCCATTGATGCGCCGGTGACGATCATCGAATACGCCTCCACCTCCTGCGGCGGCTGCGGCGCCTTCTATTTCCAGGGCAAACCCGCCATTGATGACGGAATCGAGCGCGGCGATGTGCGCTTTGTCTTCCGCGAAATGCTGACCGGTCAGCCCAATCTGGCTCGCGCCGGCTTCATGCTCGCCCGCTGCGCGCCCGAGGACCAGTATCTGGACGTCATCGACCTGTTGTTTGAACAGCAGCGCGCCCTGTTCAGCGCCATGCAGCAAGGCAACGCTCAAGGCCAGTTCCAGACCATCGCCCGCACCGCCGGCTTCTCTGACGAGGAGTTCCGCGCCTGCATGACCAATCAGGAGGTGCTCGAAGCAGTGGAAGAGGCCAACATGCAGGCCGTTCGTGATGGCGTGACCGGCACGCCGCACTTCATCATCAACGGTCAGGACCTGGACCAGCAGTCGGGCGCCGAAGGCCCGGTCTATGCCGTGGACGGTGAGATCCTGGTGGACGATCAGGGCCAGATCCCGGCTCAGATTGACCGAGACACCTGGGACCGAATCATCGCCCTATTCAAGGCGCGCGCGGAAGGCTAGCCTTCCCGTGCAGACCTTTTGCAGGCGATCTCCCCTCAGATCGCCTGCGAAGGGTTTGAGCCGAAAGATGTTTCGGCAGGGATGGCGGCGACTGACAGACCGGAAAACCGGCGTTCAGCGCCAGTGGAGGTCTGAGGTTGAAGTTCACCCAGCTACGCCTGGCCGGCTTCAAATCGTTTGTTGACCCGACCGAGCTGCGGATCGACGCCGGGCTGACCGGCATTATCGGTCCGAACGGCTGCGGTAAATCCAACCTGCTTGAAGCCCTGCGCTGGGTGATGGGCGCCACCTCGGCGAAATCCCTGCGTGGCGGCGGCATGGAAGACGTGATCTTCGCCGGCACCGACAGCCGCCCGGCTCGCAATCACGCCGAAGTCACCCTGGTCGTCGACAATACCGACAAGCGCGCGCCCGCGCGGTTCAATGACCATGACATGCTCGAGGTCGTCCGCCGGATCACGCGCGGCAAGGGTTCTGACTACAAGATCAATGACGAGGAAGTCCGCGCCAAGGACGTCCAGCTGCTGTTCGCCGATGCGGGCACGGGCGCGAACTCGGCCGCCCTTGTCCGTCAGGGCCAGATCAGCGAGCTGATCAACGCCAAGCCGGAAAACCGCCGCCGCGTTCTGGAAGAAGCCGCCGGAGTCGCCGGACTGCGCGCACGCCGCCGCGAAGCCCAGCTCAAGCTCAACGCGGCCGAGACCAATCTCGATCGCATTCTGGAGATCGTCGAGGATCTCGACAGCCGCCATGCCGCCCTGCAACGCCAGGCCAAGCAGGCGGGCCGCTATCGCGACCTCTCCCAGACCATCCGCAATTTCGAAGCCCTTCTGTGGATCCGCCGCTGGAAGGAAGCGGGCGAAGCGGTGGAAGCGGCGCGCGTCAAGCTCAAGCAGACCGACGCCGAGGCCGAGCTCACCCTGCGCGCTTCCGCCGGCGCCATGGTGGAGGCGGAAAAGGCCCAGAACGCGGTCCAGCCGCTTAGGGACGCCGAGGCCGAAGCCGCGGCCGCCTTGCGCCATACCGAGCGCGCGCGCGACCAGCTCGAGCGCGATATCGAGGCCGCCCGCGCCGCCATCGAGCGGGGCCAGGCCCGCCTGGTGGAGCTCAAGGGCACGCTCAAGCGCGAGAGCGAATTGCTGGAAGAGGCGCAGGCCGCCCATGAGCGCCTGCATGGCCAGCTCAAGCACGCCCGCGATCAGGCCGCTGATGATGCGAACGCTCAAGGGCGCGCCGAAGCGGTGCTCAATGACGCGGACGCCGACCGGGCCAAGGCCGAACAGCATCTGGACGCCGCCTCCAATGCCGTCGCCCAGATCAAGGCGCGCCGGGACGGTGCGCAGCGTGAACTGGACCAGGCCGAGCGTCAGGTCCGCACGCTGGAAAGCGAAGCGGAGAACGCCCAGGCGACGCTCGATCGGTTTGATGATGTGGTCGGCCCCGACCTGGATAGCCTTGAGGCCGGCGTCGATGACGCCAACCGGGCCGTCGAGGATCAGGCGGGTCGGATCGCCGATCTGGATGACGCTGCTGAAACCGCGCGCAATACCGCCCAGACCGCTCGCGAGGAGGTTCAGCTCGCCCAGGCCGATGTGCGCGCGCTGGAGCGCGAGATCGCCGGGCTTGAACGCCTGCTGGCGAGCTCGGATGAAGAGGACCGCGCGCTTGATGAAGTGCGTGCTGCAGCGGGGTATGAACAGGCGCTCGCCGCCGCTCTCGGCGATGATCTGGAAGCGGGTCTGAATCCGGCTTCGGCCCGGCGTTGGCAAGGCGCCGAGATCGAACCGCCCGCCCTGCCCGACGGCGTCGAAACCCTGTTTGATCATGTCCAGGCGCCGCAGGCCTTGTGGCCCCGGCTGAAAGCGGTGGGCGTTGTCACACCGGACGCGCTCGACCAGCATGCTGGCGCGCTCAAACCCGGCCAACGGCTTGTCACGAAGGATGGCGCCTTGCGACGCTGGGATGGCTTCGCCAGTGAAGCCGGCGCCCCCTCCGCCGCTGCCGTGCGCCTTGAAACCCGCAACCGGCTGGCGGATCTGACGCCCCAGCTCGACACGGCGCGGCGCGGCGCATCGCGGGCGCAAACCCTGGCCGAAGAAAGCCATCAGGCGCGACTCGATGCGGAGGCGGAACTCAATGAGGCCCGCACAGCCCTGAAGCAAGCCGAGAACCGCCGGCGTGAAGCCGAGCAGGCGCTCTCCGCCGCCCGCGCTCAGGCCGCCCGCGCCGAAGCCCGGCGTTCAGGGCTGGTGGAATCGGTCGGCCGCGCCCAGAGCCGTCTTGAAACGGCGCGCAAGCTACATCTGGCGGCGCAAGAGGCGCTAGAAACCGTCAATGCCGACGATGATGGCCAGGAGGCGTTGATCGCCGCCCGATCCCGCGCAGAGCGCGCCCGCGGTAAGGCCGCTGACGCCCGGGCCGCGCTGGAATCGGTCAAACGCGAGGCCCAGGGCCGCCGTCACCGCATTGCGTCGCTCGAACGCGAAGCCGCGGACTGGGATCGTCGCCACGCGCGCTCGAAAGATCAGGTCGAAACCCTCAAATCCCAGATCAGCCAGACCGAGACCGAGCTGGAGACGGCGCTGACCCAGCCCGAAACGCTGGAAGGCCAGCGCGACGCCATTCTCGATACGCTGACCGAGGCGGAAAAGAAGGCGAGCCTGGCGCGCGAGGCCGTCTTGAACGCCGAATCGCTGCAGCGGGAAAAAGACGCCGCGCTTCGCGAAGCGGAAAAACTCAGCGCCAATGCCCGCGAGGCCCGCGCCGCCGCTCAGGCGCGCCTGTCTGCGGCGGAAGAACGTCTGACCGAAACCACCGAACGCCTGGAAGACGCGACGGGAGAGGAACCGCGCGCGCTGGAGCGGCTGGCGGCGGGCAGCGAGTTCGCCGAATTGTCCTCCGACGAGCTGGAGCGCCGACTTGATGATGCCCGCCTGACCCGCGAGCGGCTGGGCGCGGTCAATCTGCGCGCCGATGAAGAAGCCCGCGAGCTTGATTCCGAACGCACCCGCCTGTCCAAGGAACGCGACGACCTGCTGGAGGCCGTGGCCCGCTTGCGCAAGGCGGTGGACACCTTGTCCCGCGAAGGCCGGGCGCGGCTCCTGGACGCCTTCGAGGTCGTGGACGGGCATTTCCGCACCCTGTTCGAAACCTTGTTCGGCGGCGGCGCCGCCGAACTGCGCCTGACCGAGAACGATGATCCGCTGGAAGCGGGCCTGGAAATCTTCGCCTGCCCGCCGGGCAAGAAGATGGAGACCATGAGCCTGATGAGCGGCGGTGAGCAGGCCCTGACCGCCACTGCGCTGATCTTTGCGGTCTTCCTGGTCAGCCCCGCCCCGGTTTGCGTGCTCGACGAAGTGGATGCGCCGCTCGATGACGCCAATGTGGACCGCTATTGCGCCATGCTGGAGCAGATGCGAGCCATGACCGAGACGCGATTCCTCGTCATCACCCACAACCCCGTGACCATGAGCCGGATGAACCGTTTGTTCGGCGTGACCATGGGCGAAAGGGGCGTCTCGCAGCTCGTCTCGGTCAATCTGAGCTCGGCTGAAGAGATGCTGGCTGCGGAATAATCGCGAACAGCCATATACTTCAAAGGGTTAACTTGTCCGCAACCTTGCTTGACAGGGTATAGGCCCCCTTATAGGGTGCGCGCGCCTGTCGGGACTACCTCCCGGAGGTCGCCTGTCATCATGGCTCACCGAGACGAACCGAACCAGAACTCACCCTCCGACCCCCACGACTTCGAGCGGCGTTTGAACGCCAAGCTTGAGGCGCGTCGGGCGAAGGAGGCCGCCTCGAACCCCTCAGGCTGGGGTCAGGGCGTCAGGTATGGATCGGAATTCGCCGGAGGGGTTCTCGTCGGGGCTGGTCTGGGTTATTTGACCGATCAGATCCTCAACTGGACGCCCTGGGGCTTGCTGGTTGGTGTATTAATAGGTTTCGCAGCGGGCACTTTGAATGTAGTTCGCGCTGCGCAGAGCATGAACCAAAGCGACGACGCCTCTTCGTGAGACGACCGGCGCTGGGGTTTGAAGTTAGAAACGCGGCGTGCGCGCCGTAGCACAAGGGGCCGGGTGTGGCTGACGCGACGAACCCGATCAAACAGTTCGAGATTCACCCGATCGCCGATTTCTCGATCGGCGGCTGGAATCTTTCCTTCACGAACTCCAGCTTCTTCATGGTGACCTCCGTGGTTCTGGTGGCTGGTCTGCTGTCGCTGGCGATGTCCAAGCGCGCACTGGTGCCGGGTCGCTCCCAATCGGTCGCCGAGCTACTTTATGAGTTCGTGGCCGGCATGATTCGCTCCACCGCGGGCGATGCAGGCCTGAAGTTCTTCCCCTTCGTGTTCACCCTGTTCGCCTTCATTCTGATGGGCAACATGCTGGGCATGTTCCCGTACTTCCCGGCTCCGGGTTTCCACGGCTTCACCTTCACCTCCCACATCATCGTCACCTTTGCGCTGGCGCTCGTGGTGATGGCGATCGTGATCGGCTATGGCGTGTTCAAGCACGGCCTGAAATTCTTCTCGCTGTTCTTCCCGTCCGGCGTGCCGTGGCCGCTGTACATCCTTCTGACCCCGATCGAGATCATTTCGTTCCTGTCGCGTCCGGTGACTCTCGGGGTTCGTCTGTTCGCCAACATGCTGGCTGGCCACATCCTGCTTAAGGTGTTCGCCGGCTTCATCATCATGCTAGGGTCAGTGGGCGCGTTGGGCGTTCTGGGCGCTGTCGCTCCGCTGATCATGGTCGTCGCGCTGACCGCATTGGAATTCCTGGTGGCGTTCCTCCAGGCCTATGTGTTCGCCGTTCTGACCTGCATCTACCTTTCGGACGCACTGCACCCTGGTCACTAGGGGCGTTCGACAAGACCTACCTATCCATCCGCACCGACCACCTACGAGGAGTATCGACATGGAAGCGGAAGCCGCGAAATACATTGGCGCAGGCCTGGCCACCTTCGGCATGCTGGGCGCCGCTCTGGGCGTGGGCAACATCTTCTCCAGCTTCCTGGCTGGCGCCCTGCGCAACCCGTCCGCCGCGCAAGGCCAGTTCGGCAACCTGATCTTCGGCTTCGCCGTGACCGAAGCGCTGGGCATCTTCTCGCTGCTCATCGCGCTGCTGCTGCTCTTCGTGGTCTAACAGACCCCGACTGAACAGCCCTCGTTCCGGCCGGAAGGCGCACGAAGCATCGTTGCGTCATTCCGGCTTGGGGCGTTCTATAGTCTTCGAGCTTACGGTAAGCTCGGGCTAGTTTAGCCTTTGCGCAAGGGAGGCCGCCGTGCTGGCGCCGGAGTCCCAATCCGAATACGCCGAAGGAGCTGGACACGCCGCTGAAGCCGCGTTCCCGCCTTTCGACCCGACCTATTTTGCATCGCAGCTGTTCTGGCTGGCGATCAGCTTCATCGTTCTGTACGTGCTGCTGAGCCGCTTTGTCCTGCCCCGCATTGGCGGAGCCATTGAAGAACGCCGCGATCGCATCGCTGACGATCTCGATACGGCCGCGCAACTCAAGGCGCAGGCGGACGAGACCGTACGCGCTTACGAGAAATCTCTGGCCGATGCCCGCGCCAAGGCGCATTCGGTGGCGGCGGAGGCGAAAGCCGCTGCTGACGCTGAAGTGGCGGAAGCCATCCGCAAGGCCGACGCCGAGCTGGAAGCCAAACTCGCTGAGTCCGAGGATCGCATCCGCGCCTCTCGCGACGCGGCGCTTGGCGAAGTGCGCACCATTGCGGCGGACACCGCCGTGGTCGCCGTCGAGCATCTGGCCGGCCTTGAGGTGTCTGAAGACGACGCGGCGAAAGCCGTCGACGCGGTGAAGGAGTAAGTCATGAACTACCTCCTGTCTGACACCAGCTTCTGGGCCTTTGTCGGCCTGATCCTGTTCTTCGTGGTGATCATCTTTGTGGGCGCCCCGAAAATGATCGGCAAGGCGCTCGATGACCGCGCCGACCTGATCCGCAAGGAGCTGGATGAAGCCCGTCGCCTGCGTGAAGAAGCGCAGGAATTGATGGCCACCTATGAGCGCAAGCAGACCGAGGCCGCGGCCGAAGCTGAAGCGATCATCAAGCAGGCCAAGGCGGAAGCCGATTATCTGCGCGACAACGCCAAGACCGAGATCGCGCAGCGCGTCGACCGTCGCACCGCGATGGCCGAACAGCGCATCGCCCAGGCCGAGGCCCAAGCCGCCAAGGAAGTCAAAGCCCTGGCCGCTGACCTGGCTGTG
Organism: Oceanicaulis sp. MMSF_3324; assembly: GCF_030733545.1. GTDB lineage: Bacteria > Pseudomonadota > Alphaproteobacteria > Caulobacterales > Maricaulaceae > Oceanicaulis. The sequence continues at coordinate 89,933 of NZ_JASHIU010000004.1, read as the reverse complement.
GAAGCCGCTGAACAGCTGCTGTCCAAGAAGCTGACCAAGACCCAGCGCAATGCCCTTCTCAAGGCCGACACGGCCGCCCTGAAGGACCAGCTGAACTAGTCAGCCCTGACAGACCGACATGAAAAAGCCCGCGAGATATTCGCGGGCTTTTTTGCGTCTGGGCAGGCAGCTAGTCGCTGCAGACAACCTGCTCTTCCAGCAATTGATAGGACAGCGCGAACATCTCACCCTGGCTCTCATCCACATTGGTCAGCAGGGCGACGCCCGCATCAAACGCAGGCACATAGACCAGCGTGATATTGCTCGCGCCATTGGAGCCAGACTGGGTCGAAGCCAGATGAGCCTCGCCACATAATTCCAGCTGCCGGAACCGGCCGCCATAGGCGTAATTCTGCTCGGGAACCTGGATGGTGCGCAATTGCGCCAGAGACCCGGCTGACAGGACATCGCCCGCCTCAAGCGCGCGTTCCAGCGCGATCAGGTCCGCCGCCGTCGTATAGCTGCCCTTGAAGAAATTCGGGCTCCAGTAATCCCCTCGCCCCTCCGGGTCATCCGGGTCAAACCCGATGGCCACGTCAGCGCTGTGCGGGTCGGTGTCGCGCAAGTCATGGACATACCCACCGCTCTGGCCCATTCCGGCGCGGTCATAGACATAGCGCTGGCGTACCTGCGGATAGGACAGGCCCGTGATTTCTGCCAGCAGATGCTGGACCAGCAACCAGTTGGACAGCGCATAATCAAAGCGGGCGCCCGGCTGGAAGTGCAGATCTCCGCTGGCATAGTCCGCCACCGCCTCCTCAACCGTTTGCACATCCACAGCCCCGGCCTCGCCCTGGGCGATGCGCTGAAAGGCCGTCCGCAGATCATTGGGCAGACCGGACTGGTTGCTCAGGATCAGGCGCAGGGTCAGTTGCGCGCCGGTGTCAGAGCGGTAGTCCGGCAAATACGTGCTGATCGGCGCATCCAGGTCAAGCACCCCCTCATCGATCAACGCGAAGACGGCGATCGACGCGAAATACTTGTCGACGGATCCGGTCTGGAACCGCGTCTCGACCGTTAAGGGGCGACCGGTATCCGGATCGGCGACACCCCAAGCCCAGCTGTGCGCGGCGTCGCCCGTATCAAGGCGCAGAACGCCGTTGAAGGCATGCGCCTCCACCCATGTGGCCACGGGCTCTGGCGGGGCGTCTGAGGGCGTCAGAACAGCGGCGAGTAGCATGGGAAGGGCGATGGGCATGGAGCGGCTCCTGTCTGCGGACAGACTGACGTTGAAAGGAGCGCAAACCTAGCTGTTCCAGGACTCTGGCGCAGCGCCGCTCACCGATGGAGCGACGCCATTCGTCGAATAATCACCGATCAGGCCCTTCAGCCGGAACGGTCATCGCGGTGGAAGCGGTCGAAGATGTGTTTGACCTTGTCCCACACACCCGGATGACGCTTCAGCCAATTGGTGATGTAGGTATGGGCGCGTTTGGAGGTCATCGCCAGCAGCAGCAGACCGATAACGGCCAGCGGCAGGCCCAGCGGAATGGGCAGGAAGAAGAGCGGGACCGACAGGGCGAGCAGGAACAGGGCCAGCGCGACAGAAATCGCACGCAGCACCACCATGACCATGCCGGTTACGCCATTCATGCCGTTGCGCGCCCAGCGATTGGGGGTGTCGTTCATCGCCACCGCCGCCATCCTAACCCGATTGCAGACCCTGATGTCTGCTACATAGGCCTATGTTGAGGGCCCCGCCATCCGATACAACCCGTATCGACTGACGAGGCCCGCAATCTTGCAGTTGACCGGACCGATTTCGTCACAGTGTTGCACTGCAACCTCAACCGCCCCATGAAACTGCGTCGCGCTTTCGCTTATTCGGCGGCCTTGGTATCCGCCGAAGCCGGCGTCCAGCGCAGAACCGGCTGACGGGCGGCGCGGGTTTCATCCAGACGCTTGGTTGGCGCATAACGCGGCGCGGCGGTAAAGCGTTCGGTCTCGCCCGCCTTGGCCGCCAGAGCCAGTGCTTCCAGCGTGTCGCAGAAGCGGTCCAGGCTCGCCTTGGATTCCGATTCCGTCGGCTCGATCAGCATGGCGCCGTGCACGACCAGCGGGAAATACATGGTCATGGGGTGATAGCCCTCATCGATCATGGCTTTCGCAAAATCGAGCGTGCTGACGCCGGTGTCCTTGAGGAAGCGGTCGTCAAAAAGCGCCTCGTGCATGCACAGACCGTCATAGGACTGGGTCATCACGTCTTTCAGGCGCGCCAGGATGTAGTTGGCGTTCAGGACCGCGTCTTCGCTGGCCTGCTTCAGACCGTCCGCGCCATGGCTGAGCATGTAGCTCATCGCCCGGGTGAACATGCCCATCTGGCCGTGGAAGGCGACCATGCGGCCAAAGGGCTCCGCGCCCTGCGCCTTGGCGTCGGCTTCATCCTCGACCATGCGCCAGCTATCGCCATCCTTGATGACGAAGGGCAGCGGCGCGAACTTGGCGAGGGCTGCGGACAGCACCGTCGGGCCGGAGCCCGGACCACCGCCGCCATGGGGCGTGGAATAGGTCTTGTGCAGGTTGAAGTGCATGGCGTCCACGCCCAGATCGCCCGGACGCACCCGGCCGGAAATGGCGTTGAAGTTGGCGCCGTCGCAATAGAAATAGCCGCCTGCCTCATGGATCGCGTCCGCAATGGCGCGGATGTCTCGCTCGAACAGCCCGCAGGTATTGGGGTTGGTCAGCATGATCGCGGCGACATCATCGCCGAGCTTGCCCTTGAAGGCTTCCATGTCGACGCGGCCATCCGGGCCCGCCGGGATCTCGTCGCAGAAGAAGCCGCACTGCACCGCCGTCGCCGGGTTGGTGCCGTGTGCGCTTTCGGGCACCAGCACACGCCGGCGATGGCTTTCGCCCCGCGCGTCAAGCGCGGCGCGGATCGCCATCATGCCGCACAGCTCGCCATGCGCGCCCGCTTTCGGGCTCATCGCCACGGTGGGCATGTTGGTCAGCGTCATCAGCCAATGGGCCAGCTCGCCGATCAGTTCATACGCGCCCTGCACAGTCGATTGCGGCTGCAGCGGGTGCACGTCGGAGAAACCCGGCAGGCGGGCCATTTTCTCGTTGAGACGCGGATTGTGCTTCATCGTGCACGAGCCCAGCGGATAGAGCCCGATATCGATGGCGTAGTTCTTCCGGCTCAGACGCACATAATGGCGCATGGCTTCCGGCTCGGAGAGGCCCGGAAGCCCCAGATCATCGGTGCGCTCCAGCGCGCCCAGGCGCGACGGCTTGCCCTTGGGCGCTTCGAAATCCACGCCGCTCTTGTCATAGGTCTGACGCTCGAAGATCAGCGGTTCGGCCTGGTCGAGCCCGCGAGAGCCCGAGAAGGTGTCGTCATAAGCGCCCGGATCCGGCGTGTGGAGCGGAGCGGAGGGACGGCCTTGCGTATTCATAGCCATGATTACAGCACCTCTTTCAGAGCCGCTTCGAAAGCGTCGAGATCGCTATCGGTGTTGGTTTCGGTGGCCGCGACGATCAGAAGATCGTCATAGCCCTTGCCCGGATAGAGCCGGCTGGCCGGCACGCCGCCCAGAACGCCTTTTTCGGCGAGCGCTTCCACCACATCCGCCGCGTTTTTCGGCAGGCGCAGGGTGAACTCGTTGAAGAAGGCGTCGGTGACCAGCTCAACGCCGGAGATCGCGCTCAGGCGATCCGCCAGCTCGCAGGCCTTCTCATGGCTCAGCTGCGCCATGGTGCGAAGCCCGGTATCGCCCAGCAGGGACATGTGGATCGTCCAGGCCAATGTCATCAGACCTGAATTGGTGCAGATGTTCGACGTCGCCTTGTCGCGGCGAATATGCTGCTCACGCGTGGACAGGGTCAGTACATAGCCGCGACGACCGTCCGCATCCACGGTCTCACCCGCCAGGCGGCCCGGAAGGTTGCGGATATAGTTGCGGTCATTGCGGCAGGCGAACAGGCCCACATGCGGCCCGCCGAACTGCAGGCCGACGCCGATGGACTGGCCTTCGCCGACCACGATGTCCGCGCCCATGGCGCCCGGGGTCTTCATCAGACCTAGCGACACTGCTTCGGTGAACACGGCGATCAGCAGCGCGCCCTTTTCATGGGCGGCCTTGGCGATGGGCTCCAGATCATGAACCTGGCCGAACACATCAGGGTTCTGGACCACGACGCAGGCTACATCATCGGGAATGTCGGCCGCGATATCGTCCAGCCCGCCCGGCTTGGCCGCATCGTCCTTGATCTCGATATCCATGTATTTGGCGAGCGTGTGGGTCGCCGCGGCGTAATGCGGATGCAGATTGCCGCTGAGGATCGCTTTGGAGCGCTTGGTGATCCGGCAGGCCATCAACACGGCTTCGCCGCACGCCGTCGAGCCATCATACATGGAGGCGTTGGCCACCTCCATGCCGGTCAGGAGCGCGACCTGGGTCTGGAACTCGAACAGGGTCTGCAGCGTGCCCTGGCTGATCTCGGGCTGATAGGGCGTGTAGCTCGTCAGATATTCCGAACGCTGGATCAAGTGATCCACGCTAGAGGGAATATGGTGCTTGTAGGCGCCCGCCCCCACGAAGAACGGCGCTTCAGAGGCCGAAATATTCTTGCGCGATAGCCGGGTGAGCTGGCGCTCGACCTCCATCTCGCTCTTGTGGCGCGGCAGATCAACGGTTCCGTCAAGGCGGGCCTTTTCCGGCACGTCCTCAAACAGGGCGTCGACAGAATCCACGCCGATCTTGTCGAGCATCTCGGCCCGGTCGGCGTCGGTCAGCGGGAGATAGCGCATGGGCGATCCACCTTCCTTCAATAAGCAGGGCGGGCGGCCGCAAAGGGCCGCCGGTCTTGTCGCTGCATCTAGATCGACGCCGTCCGGCGTCGAGACTTACTTGGTGTGTTCGGCGTAGGCCGCTTCATCCATCATCGCGTCAAGCTGGCTCTTGTCAGAGAGCTTGATCTTGACGAACCAGCCCTCGGCGTCCGGCGATTCATTGACCTTGGCCGGCTCGCCTTCGAGCGCTTCGTTCACGGCGACCACTTCGCCCGACACCGGGGCGTAGACTTCGGACGCGGCTTTCACGCTTTCCACCACGGCCAGCTCGTCGCCCTGGGAGACGGTCTTGCCAACCTCGGGAAGCTCCACGAACACCACATCGCCCAGCTGCTCGGCGGCGTAGGCGGTGATGCCCATGACGCCTTCTTCGCCCTCAACGCGGATCCATTCATGGTCTTTGGTAAAACGGGTGCTCATCAGACGTCTCCTCCAGAGCGGTACTGTGCGGGATCAACCGCGATAAAAACGATGCGGCGCGAACGGGGTTTTCACCACTTCGGCCGGGCGCGCCTTGCCGCGCACCATCAAGTCAATCTGTGTGCCGGGGGCGGCATAGTCCTTGGCCACGAAACCCATGGCGATCGGGGCGCCGACCGTCGGGCCGAAACCGCCTGAGGTAACCACGCCGACGACTTCGCCATTCACTGCGATCTCGGTGCCTTCGCGGGCCGGAGCGCGGTCTTTCAGGGCGATGCCCACGCGCTTCTTGGCGGGCTTGTCGGCGATGTCCTTGAGAATGCGCTCGGCGCCGGGGAAGTCGGCGCGCTCACGGCGCGATTTGGCCACCGCCCAGGTCAGGGCCGCCTCGATCGGGCTGGTGGTCTCGTCCATGTCATGGCCATACAGGCACAGGCCCGCTTCCAGGCGCAGGGAATCGCGCGCGCCCAGGCCGATCGGCTTCACGCGCTCATCGGACAGGAGCTTGCGGGCGAAATCACTGGCGTGTGCGTTGGCGACGGAAATCTCGAACCCGTCTTCACCGGTATAGCCCGAGCGCGAGATCATCAGGCGCAGACCATCAATCTCGAACCAGCCCGCCTGCATGAAGACCAGCTTGGCGGCGTCCGGGCAGATCTCCGCCATCACCGCGCCCGCTTGCGGCCCCTGCAGCGCCAGCAGCGCGCGGCCGTCCAGTTCGACGAGCTCGGCCACGCCTTTGACGGCCTCGAGGATGTAATCAAAGTCAGAGCGCTTGCACGCGGCGTTGACCACCAGGAAGAGCCCCTCGTCATCGGGGCGGGAGACCATCAGGTCGTCCTTGATGCCGCCTTCGGAGTTGAGCAGCAGGGTGTATTTCTGTTCACCCGGCTTGAGCGCCGCCAGATCCGCCGTGATCAGCTTTTCCAGCGCGCTTTCATCACCAATGAGCCGCGCCTGGCCCATATGGGACACGTCGAACAGACCGGCCGCCTCGCGGGTATGGTTATGTTCGCCCATGACGCCGTCATACTGGACGGGCATTTCATAGCCGGCGAACGGGACCATCTTGGCTCCCAGCTCGACATGGAGATCGTAAAGCGGTGTGCGTTTGAGCGTTTCGGTCATGTCTGGCCTCAGCATGCGGGTTTGCGAGCGTCGCGCGGCTCATGCCGGCTCCGATTCGCCCCCGCTGTCTTGAAGACCTGAGAGATTCCCGCGCGGCGCCGGCCAGGGAGAGGCGCGCCCGCATTGCTCCTTCGGTGGAGCGCTGAGTGCTCAGCGCCCGCTTTCCAGCGTTAGGTCTTAGGCTTGCGGTCCGTTAGCCTGAGCGTTTCCGGGGCGGTTGCGCCTTCGGCGCCGGCGTCTTCGGCCGGTCTCTCCCGCAAGTGACCTTATGTACGCTCGCTGCAGCGCGCCTCACGGCGGGTCAGCAGCGACGCGCAAACCTAGCGTTTGCCGGCCTTGAGTCAATCGCGATTGGGCGCTGCAGCATAGGTCTCCAACACGGGCTCTCCATATGAAAACGGCCCGTCCGAGGACGGGCCGCAATCCATCACTGAGCTTGACCTTGCCTGGCTGGGCGGGGGATCGAGCAGGCCCTGCAGAAGCCTAAAGTGGGCCGCGCCTCTCCTGACCTAAGGGTGGGTCTTTGAAGAGAAGAGGTGCGGCCCACACAGCGCGAGCGGGGAGATCCTGACGCGCTGGAACCGCGCCTTGGGATCAGGTCCGCTCGGTGACTTGCTGAAGGCGCACACGCTCCTGGTGCAGGGCGTAGACGCGCGGATCATTCATCCGCTCTAGCACCTGTCCGGTCGTGCGCACTTGGCAATCGCGAGCGATCCGGACTTCCCAGAGCCCGCGCGCTTCATGGACCTTGCAATAGGACTCAACTCTGTTCGCGAGCCGGTCCAGCACCGCTGAGCGTCCTTCAGGCGAGGACAGCATCCAGCGATCATATTCAAAATTGAACGTCTGGGCGTGAGAGGCCGTGGAGCACACGCAAGCAACGACAGCGGCGGCGAAAAGCGTTTTGAGAGCAGTCATTTTGATTTCTCCTGAGGTAAAGACCGGACTTGAACCAGCGAGGGCGTTGACCGGGCGTCTGTTTGACGGGAGACAGATTGCGTCGCGGACCGGCCCAAATCCTCAGCAGGTCGTGAGCCATTCCTGAAAAAGTATAGACATCTGCTTTAATTGAGCTTTTTTTGGAGTTATGAATCGATAAACGGGTGCAAAAGCGCCAATAGACGGTACAATCGGCCCCGTCATTGCAGTGGGGGCGATGCGTTGAACCACGGTCCAGATCCAATTTCGAACACCGACGGTCCGGACTCCAGTTTGCTCCTGGGGGGCGGCGGTCGCCTGCGTCTTGATCCGGTCCGCACTACGGTCGAACTGGATGGCGAAACACTCGAGATGGGGGGGCGCAGCTTCACCCTGCTGCACACCCTGATGCGTCATCCCATGCAGCTTCTGTCTAAGGACAAGCTGATCGAACTGGTCTGGGAAGGGCGCGCCGTTTCAGATGCCGTCCTGACAACAGCTATCCGAGAACTCAGGCGAGCACTGGACGATAACGCCAAACGCCCCTTCTGGATCAAGACCGAGCACGGGCGGGGCTATCGCTTCATCGCCCGCGTCACCGAGGTCTCGCAAAGCGCGTCCCACGAAGAGCGCCGCGCGCCCCCGCACGAACCGGCGGCGGAAACAGGCCGATTCTCGAACGTGGTCCGGCGCCGGCTCGTGCTGGCGGCGGCCAGCGCCGGAGCGGCGCTCATCGCCTTCATTGTCGTCTTCGTCCAAACTGGCGGCGACCGTGCGCAGCTCGACCGATCGGTAGCGGTCCTGAGCTTCGAAAGCTTGAGCCCCGGCGATGATATCGAATGGTTCGCCGCCGGACTGGCTGAAGAATTGACCAATGCCCTGACCCGGATGCCGTATCTGCGTGTCGCCTCGCGCCGCGCCAGCGACGCCGCCGCCTCGCAGGCGGATGGGACAGCCGAACTGGGCGACCTGCTGGGCGTGGCGCACCTGCTGGAAGGTTCGGTCCGCCAGGATAACGGAATGATCCGCGTCAGCGTGTCTTTGATCTCGGCCGACGACGGCGCTCAGGTCTGGTCAGGCCATTACGACCGAGCGTTCGAGAACATCCTCGAAATCCAGTCGGAGATATCCTCCGATCTGGCCAGCCTTCTGGACACCGCGCTCGATCCCGAGACCTTGCGTGGAATGGTGTCGGCTGGAACCGAGTCGATCTCGGCCTACGAGGCCTATTTGCGCGGCCAGGCGGCGATGCGCCTGTTCAATCAAACAGGCGATCACGCGCATTGGCGCGCCGCCGGCGACTTTTTCGATCGGGCCCGGTCCATCGATCCGACCTTCGCCGAAGCGCACGCCGCCGCGGCGCTGGTCTATCGCTACGAGAACACGCCGTCGCTCGTGATGCGTCCCGATCCGGATACCGGCGAGACGTACCGCCGCGAATACACAGCGCGCATGGCGGCCGCCATCGCAGGCGCGCGCAGCGAAATCGAAGCATCGGCCTTCCGGGCGCGCCGCGACCAGGAGCTGTTCCAATTGTCAGAAGCCGCCGCCGCGTATGAAGCGTACTTGGACGATCGTCCGAACGATTGGGACCGATGGTTCGATTACTCCAACACGCTGACCATGATGAGCCGGTTCGAATCCGCTCAGGAGGTCGTGCGGGACCTAGACCGCCGGCTGCCGGCGGCCGACACGTTCAATCGCTCTATTCTTATCCAGCATGCGACGAAGGCGCGCGCGTTTTCGCTTGCGGCCGACATTGCGCGCAGGACCTTGGCGCACGCGCCCTATGACGGGTTCGCGCTGATGGAATCCCATGCGGCGTTGCTGCGGGTCGGAGCGGTGGAGGAAGCCGCGACAATCAATCAACGCATTCAGGCCAGCGATCTCGGGCGGTTTGCTAGGCAAGGCGCTGAGATGCGTCAGCTTTGCGCAGAGGGCGACGGCGCGCAGGTCGCCGAGATGGGCCGAGACATCATCGACGAACCGCGCGCCCGGATCATGGGGTTTGAGGTTCTGATGATGCTTGGCGATGAGGAGGCGGCCTACGAACGGCTCGTGCAGATCGACGAGCCGGGGATTCCGGGGTTCGCCCGGGAGATGCTGTTCAATCCGAGCGTCGATCCGAGCCGGCTGCCATATCTGGCCGAGGCGGTCATTGCTGCGGGCGGACGGCTTGCAGAGCCCTCCCCGCCGCTTGTGCGCTGCCCGGCACCGATATGAGTCACATGCGCTCGGGCACGTCGATCCCGATCAGGCCCAGCACGATTTCAAGCTGGGTGAGCGTGGTTTGCGCCAGACGAAGACGCGACGCACGGATCGCCTCGTCTTTCTCGGGCAGGATCGGACAGGCCGCGTAAAAACCCGAAAACGCCTGCGCCAGGCCATAGGCGTGCTCGCACAACACGTTCGGAGCCCGATCACGCTCGGCCCGCGTCAGCGCGCTCTCGAACGCGTCGAGGCGACGGATCAGGGCTTCTTCCGCCTTATCCGAAATCGTCACGGCGTCCGGCGCGATGCCTTGTTCACCGGCCTTTTTCAGCAGCGATTTGATACGCACGGCCTGATACTGCAGATACGGGCCGGTCTTGCCTTCAAAGCTGACAAAGCGATCCAGATCAAAGATGTAATTGGTCGTCCGCACATTCTGCAGATCGGAGAACTTGATGGCCGCGTTCGCCACGGCGCGCGCCACGGTCTCGAACTCGTCAGACGACAGCTCTGCGCCCAGCCCGGCCTCGTTCAGACGCGCCCGCGCCCGCTCCCGCGCTTCACTGATCAGGTCCGCCAGACGGAAGGTGCCGCCAGCGCGCGTCCGCAGACGCTTGCCGTCCGGCCCGTTCACCGTGCCGAACTTGACGTGCTCCAGCGCGCCTTCCTGCGCAAGATCCGCCTTGTAGGCGGCGCGGAACACCTGTTCGAAGTGATCAGACTGGCCCAGATCAACCACATACAGGGTCAGCTCGGGATCGTGCTGGCGCTTGCGGTCGAGAATGGTCGCAAGGTCGGTGGTGGCGTACAGCGCCGATCCTTGGCTGGACACCAGGATCAGCGGCGCCAGCTCCTTCTTGTCGTCTTCACGCGCGACACGCACGATCCAGGCGCCCTCGCTCTGCTCGGCCACGCCACGCGACTTGAAGTCCTCGACCAGCTCGGGGATGAGATCGTTGACGTCGCTCTCGCCCTTCCACAGATCAAAATGCACCCCCAGCGCGTTGAAATCCTCTTTCAGCGCAGCGATCGAGACATTGATGAAATGGCGCAGGAGCGCGCGATAGCCGGCGCGACCGGCCTGGAGCTCCGCCGTCGCCTGACGCGAGCGGGCATTGCGCTCGGGATCGTCCTTGGCCTTGGCGGACGCTTGCGGATACAGCCGGGCGAGATCGTCGATGGTCACCGGCGGCTCGTCCGGATAGGGCCCGGTGAAATCGGCGTCGTAATAGACAAGGTCAGGCTGCTCGTCTTCCAGCTCGGTGACCAGATGGCCCATCTGAAGCCCCCAGTCGCCCAGGTGGATATCAGAGGTCACTTCATGCCCGCGGAAGCGCATCAGGCGTTGCAGGCTGTCGCCAATGACCGACGAACGCAAATGGCCCACATGCATGGGCTTGGCGACATTCGGACCACCAAAATCGATCATCAGGCGCTTGGGGTCGGCGCTCTTGCGGCCGCCTGCACGCGCATCATCGGCCAGGCCATTGGCGCGGATGGCGTACACATTGCCCGCAGGCGTAATGTTCAGAAAGCCGGGTCCGGCGATCTCCACCTCGAGCTGGGGATGCAGCTCGGACAGCTGGGCCTTCACATCCTCGGCCACCGCACGCGGGGCCTTTTTCGCCTGCTTGGCGGCCGCCATGGCGCCGTTGCACTGATAGGGCGCAAGATCGGGACGGTCGGATTCAAACACCGCACCCAGCTCTTCAGGCAGGCCCACGGCCGCGAACGCAGCGCCCACGGCGCTGCTGAGTTGTTCAACAATCGATGTCATACTGTCTCGGCGTGTTAATCGTCTTGCCCGGCCCGAACGCGGAAGCGCAGGCCGCCGCGATTGAATGCCAGCTGTTCATCGGTCAGCTCAAAACCGACCAGAACCTCATAGTTCGCCCCCGACGTGGTCGCCGAAGCGCGCGGCAGTTCAATGGTGTTGAACTCCTCGATGACTTCCACCCGGTCTTGCCCAGGCTCGAATGTCACGTTGATGGGGAAGACCTGACGCTCAATGACGGCGCGGTCGGTGCGCGTCACGGCGACAAACATCTCATAGGTCTTGGACGAGCCCTGGGCCGCCGGGCCGCGGCCGAACGCCAGACGCACCGCCATTTCCATTTCGATGGGGTCGGCATTGCGGTCAGTGTAGCGGCAGGAGCTGGCGACATTGAGAATTTCGCCCGTGAAACCCACATTCTCATAAATGCTGGTGTCGCCATTGATCTCGACAATGCGGTGCGCGTCATACAGCGCCAGCGCGTTCGGGCACGGACCCGGATTGGGGTCCGGCTCAACAAACGTGTCTCGCATGGTTGAGCAGCCAGCAAGGGCCAGGGCAGCGACGGACAGGCTGAGAACGGACAGGCGCATGAAAAACCTCAAGGCATTCGGATGGCGAACCATCACGGAGGACGGCATGCCCCCCTTCGCGGGGCGCACGGGGTCTGCTAGAGCAGTCTGTACGACGCGCGCGCGGACAGGGCAACGCCCCGCCGCCTTTCCGGGCAGAGGAAATCCATGACCGACAAACCTGTTCTGACCGTTCAGCTAGCCTCGCCGCGCGGATTTTGTGCGGGCGTGGACCGCGCCATCCAGATCGTGGAAAAGGCGCTCGAGCGATATGGCGCACCGGTTTATGTGCGCCACGAGATCGTGCACAACAAACATGTGGTGAACCGGCTCGAGGCCATGGGCGCGGTGTTCGTCAAGGAACTCGACGAATGCCCCGATGACCGTCCGGTGGTGTTCTCCGCCCATGGCGTGCCCCAGCGCGTGCCGGCCGAAGCCGCCCGGCGCGACATGCTGTATGTGGACGCCACCTGCCCGCTGGTGAGCAAGGTGCATGTGGAGGCCCAACGTCATCACAAGGCCGGCCAGGAAATCCTGCTGATCGGGCATGCCGGGCATCCTGAAGTGATCGGCACCATGGGCCAGCTGCCCGATGGCGTCATGCACCTCATCGAGACAGTCGAGGACGTCGAGGCGTTCGAACCCAAGGACCCTGACAATGTCGCCTTTGTCACCCAGACCACGCTGTCTGTGGACGACACCGCGGACATCGTCGCCGCCTTGCAAAAACGCTTCCCCGGCATCTCCGCCCCGCACAAGGAAGACATCTGCTACGCCACCACCAACCGTCAGGCGGCCGTAAAGGCCATCGGCGAAGGCGCTGATCTGGTCCTGGTGGTGGGCGCGCCCAACTCGTCCAACTCGGTGCGTCTGGTGGAGGTCGCCGAACGCGCCGGAGCGAAAAAAGCCCGACTGCTTCAGAAGGCCGAAGAAATCGACTGGAGCTGGCTTGATGGCGTGGAGCGCATCGGCATTTCCGCCGGCGCCAGTGCGCCGGAGGAGCTGGTGGAAGGTTTGCTGTCCGCCCTCGCCCGCCGCTACACCCTGCATATTCGCGAAGTGCGGGTGGCGGAGGAAAACGTGGTGTTCAAACTCCCCCGCGAAGTGGCGTAAGCTCTCCGCGAGGAGGCGCGCATGACCGCAAACAAGACCCAGCCCACGCCTGAAGATGTGGAAGCCTTTCTGGATGCGGTCGAGCCCGAGCGCCGCCGCGAGGACGCCAAGACCCTCAACGCCCTGTTCCAGCGCGTGACGGGCTGGTCGCCCGTCATGTGGGGGCCGAGCATGATCGGCTATGGCCAGTACCACTATCGCTATGAGAGCGGGCGCGAGGGCGACTTCCTCGCCACAGGGTTCAGCCCCCGCAAGACCAGCCTCTCGATCTACATCATGCCCGGCTATGGCGAGTACGGCGCGATTCTGGATCGGCTGGGCAAGCACAAGACCGGCAAGAGCTGTCTGTACGTGACAAAGCTGGCGGATGTTGATCTGGACGTTCTGGCCGAACTCATCCAAGCCGGGCTCGATGATCTGGGCCGCAAATGGCCTGTCAAACCCAGCTAGACTTCGAGGACGCGCGTGGCCGAGAACACCATTGTGATTCACACTGACGGCGCCTGTTCAGGCAATCCCGGCCCGGGCGGCTGGGGCGCGATCCTGCACTGGAAGGGTCACGAGAAGGAGCTGTCCGGCGCCGAGGCCGAGACCACCAATAACCGCATGGAGCTGATGGCCGCCATCGCCGCGCTGGAAGCGCTCAAGCGCCGCTCCAAGGTCCGACTGGTCACCGACAGCACCTATGTGCGCGACGGGGTGACCAAGTGGATCCATGGCTGGAAGCGCAATGGCTGGAAGACCGCCGCCAAGAAACCGGTCAAGAATGACGATCTGTGGAAGCGGCTGGACGCCATCGCCTCAAAGCATGACGTCAGCTGGGAATGGGTGAAGGGCCATGCCGGTCATCCCGAGAACGAGCGCGCGGACCAGCTGGCCCGCGAGGCGATCTCCACCCTGTCCGATTAGACGTCCCCGGCCCGGTTCTCACCAGACCGGGGGCCTGTCTTCAGTAATCGCTAAAGCGCCTTGAGCACGTGCTCGGCCGAAGAGACTTCGAAATTGCCCGGCTCGTCGAGGAAGAAATGCTCGACGACCTTGTCATTGACCACCAGCGCATAGCGCTGGGAGCGCTTGCCCATTCCGAAGCGTGACCCGTCCATGTCGAGACCAATGGCGGTGGCGAAATCGCCATTGCCGTCAGCCAGCATCAGAACGTCATCCTTCACGCCCTGATCCTTGCCCCAGGCGCCCATGACGAACACGTCATTGACCGAGGTGCAGGCGATGCGGTCCACGCCCTTGGCATGAAGCTCGGACGCTTTCTCGATGAAACCCGGCAGGTGCTTGGCCGAACAGGTCGGGGTATAGGCGCCCGGCACGGCGAACAGCGCGACCCGCTTGCCCGCGAACACGTCATCCGTGCTCATCGGCTGGGGACCGTCTGCGGTCATGGTCATGAAGGTGACGTCAGGCAGGGTATCGCCAGCTTTGAGGGTCATGAGGGGGCTCCTGAAATGGACTGGACTATGGATGGACCTGACTTAAGACGCCCCCCTGCCCGCGACAAGACACAGCGGTCCCGCCGGGACTGGACAATCTGCGCGCTTGGGGAAAAGCTGTCGTCATGACATCCGCGCTCGCGCATACACAGACTGGCTATCTGAACGGCAAATTACTGATCGCCAGCCCGTTGATCGGTGATCCGCGGTTTGACCGCACTGTGATTTATGTCTGCTCGCATGACGCGGAAACCGCCATGGGGATCATTCTCAATCGCCCGGTGACCGGGCTGCGCCTGCCCGACCTGCTCGAGCAGCTCGACGTCAGCGGCGGTAAACACGCGCAGGACGCGCCCGTATTGGAAGGCGGTCCGGTGGATCGCGACCGGGGCTTCGTGCTGCATACCCTGGACGTGGATTGCGGACCGGCGACCGAACGGGTCGGCACGGATCTCGGGCTCACCGCCACTCAGGAAATCCTGAACGCGCTGGCGTCTGACAAGGCCCCGGCGCACGCCCTCATGGCGCTTGGCTATGCGGGCTGGGGCGCGGGGCAATTGGAAGACGAAATCAGCCTGAACGCCTGGCTGGTGGCGGACGCGGATCACGGACTGATCTTTGATGACCAACCCGATGAGAAATGGGCCCGGGCCCTGAGCAAGCTCGGGGTAACGCCCGAATTCCTGACCGCGTCGAGCGGAAGCGCCTAAAAACTGGCGCATGACCCACATTCACAATTGACTTGGTGTGTCGATTCGCTTGAATGGGGAAAAGCCTCACTTCCAACGCGTTTCGGGAATGCCATGACTGTCCGTATCAACCGCAAGCCCGCGGCATGGTTAATCCGTATCCGCGACTGCTCCGCCAAGGCCTTTGTTTTCGGCGTTCTGGGGATGGCGCTTGTGCTGTTCCCCCTGATGCTCACATCGGGGTCCGTCTGGGCGTTCTGGTACTTCTGAGCCCCGCTTTGCGCAGATCTCAAACCTTGGACAGACGCGCCGGTTCAAAGCGTGTCTTCAGCCCCTGGGTTACCGCGCGCGCCGCATCCTGAGGCGAAAGCGCGGGCGCGTAATGATAGCCCTGCCCGAAATCACACCCCAGCTCCTGGCACAGGGTCTGAGCGGCGGCGCTTTCCACCCCTTCTGCAACCACAAGCATGCCATAACTCTCCGCAATGCGGACAACCGATGAAATGATGGATCGCGCGGACCCGTCTGTCAGGGCGGCGCGGATGAAGTACTGGTCGAGCTTGACCACATCGAAGGCGAAGCGGTCGAGCCGGGCCAGGGAGGAATAGCCTGTGCCAAAGTCATCGAGCACGATCGGCACCCCTTCCTGGCGGACGGCATTCAGGGTCCGCTCAGCCGCGTCGGGATCAATCATGACATCGGTCTCGTTCACTTCGAGCTTGAACCGCCCCTTGGGCAGGCCCGCCCCCTGCACCGCCTCCAGAAGGCGCTCGGCGAAATCGGGCGCGCTCACCTCGCTCGCCGTGGCGTTGGCGGTGACGAACAGATCCAGCGAGGCAGACTGAGCCGCGAGCCAGGCGGACAGGTCTTGCGCGGCCATGGCGCGGACGGTCTCGCCGACCGCCTCGATATAGCCATGAGATTGCGCCAGCGGCATGAACTCATCCGCTCCCAGAAGGCCCACGCCCGGTCGGTCCCACCGCGCCAGGGCCTCAAAGCCGGACAATGCGCCCGTGCTGAGATTCACCACAGGCTGGTAATAGGCGCAGACATCGCCCGACTGCAGGGATTCCGCGAGCGCCGTTTCCAGATCCATATCCGCCCGCCCCCCCGCAGAACCGCCCGCCGGCAGCATCAGGCCGCGCCAGTTCAGGCCATCGCCCTGCCCGATCAGACGCACATACCGCACCTCATGATCATCCCCCAGAAGACGCAGGCGGACATCACAGGGGCCGGCGCGTCGGAGCAGCTCCAGACGCGGCTGGTCAGCGGGCGCCAGTCTTTCCTTCAAATGATGAAAGTCGCCCGAGGCGCATAACGCGCCCAGCCCAAGGGCTGTCGCTTCCCCGCCCAGGGACAGGCTGTCGTCCAGAAAACCGATTTCCACCGCCAGCGCCCCCGCCGCTGAAACGGCATCCATATAGGGGCGCAGGGTGGAGGGATCAGTCATCGGATCGGATCGTTCTTCAGAATGGCGAATTTGAGGTGGTCGCGCCATTCACCATAGATTTTCAGATAGCCGCGCGCCACGCCTTCGGGCGTAAAACCGACCGATAACAGGAGCTGGCGCGAAGCTTCATTATCAATCCGCGTCGCCGCTTCCACCCTGTGCAGCCGCAAGGTGCTGAAGGCATGGCCCAGCACCCGGCGCACCGCGGCGCGGGCATACCCCTTGCGCACATAGGGCGAGCCGATCCAGTAGCCGATATCGGCCGCCTGCAGCACGCCCCGGCGAACATTATTCAGATTGCACGCGCCTAGCAGCACATCGTCTGAGGCGCGGAAGATGAAGAACGGATAGCCCGTTCCGTTCTCCACATCGCTCTGATAGCGGCGCAGACGGCGCTTATAGGCGGACTTGGTCAGTTCATCTTCCGCCCAGCTCGGCTCGAACGGCTCGGTATGCGCGCGGCTGGCCGAGCGCAGCTTGGCCCAGGCTTCATAATCCTCAAGTTGAGGATGGCGCAGGCGCAATCCTTCGGACCACAGCACCGTCTCGTGCATCTCTTCGCGCCAGAGCGCCATCGGGGACTTCCTTCGCCGTCACGAATTGTCGCGCCGCCAGGTCAGGCGGCCGACATGTATATGATACGCGAAGTAAACAGCCAGCAAAGCCAGCACCATTCCGAACCAGGTAATGGCATACGCCAGATGGCGTTCGGGCGGCGTCTGGGTCAGATAGGCGGGCGGCGCACCATCGCTCAGCGCCAGCCAGACCTCGGTGTTCAGCTGCTGCGCCGACACCTCCAGCACCGGCGCCATGGCCTCAGGATCAAAAGCGTAAAACTCGTTCGCAGCCGGGTTGGCGGGCGGGGTGAAAGGCCCCTGCCCCAAGGGTTGTTCAAAGCGCAGCTGGGTGAAGTCGGATGCCTGGACGACAGCGCCGTCATCCGCCCGGGTCGCGGTCTCCAGCCCTTCAAAGCCGGTTTCCATCAGGACCCGCGTATCGCCCTCACAGGCGCTGACCGGCGTGAAGAGCCGCCAGCCCGGCGCCCCTTGAGGGCTCCGCCCCGAGACGCGCACCACAGCGCTGTCATTGTCGATCTGCGGCGGCACGACACGGCGGCCGATCTCGGCGCGGTCCTCGCACAGGCTCTGCGCCAGCATAACCGGTTCAGCCTGGGCGGTGGCGGCGAAATCCGCCAGGACATCCACCTTCCAGGCGCGCCGATCCAGTTGCCAGCTGCCCAGCCAGACCAGCAGCGCCAAAGCCGGCAGCATCAGAACACTCAGTACAGGGAGCGGGCGAAAGCTCGCCATCAGGTCACGCCGCGTCAGTATCGTTTCGGGAAGCCGCGCCAGGACGGGAATCCGGTTCATCGCCTTGAGGCGCCAGATCCAGCTGCGCCTCATGGGCGTTGTGCTTCCATTGCAGGGCGAACAGGGTCGCCTTGAAGGGGGGCAGGATCAACAGCGTCAGCACCGTGGACAGAGGCAGCCACAACAGCATGTGAAGCCAGACCGGCGGCGAGACCGCAAGTTCCAGCGCCAGGGCGGCGGGAACCACGATGAAACCAACGATGGACATCACGAACACGGCGGGGCCGTCGCCGGAATCCTCATTGGAAAAATCAAGGCCGCAGACGCCGCAGGCGTCCGCGACCTTGAGATAGCTTCGAAACAGAGCCCCTTTTCCGCAGCGGGGGCAGCGCCCCAGAAGGCCGGCGCGCAAGGAGCTCGTTTCAGTCATTTAGTGTCCTACTCCATGGACGGTGCCGAGGCCGGCGAAGGCCACGTACACGAAGGCGAACAGGAACAGCCAGACCACGTCCACGAAGTGCCAGTACCAGGCGGCGGCCTCGTAGCCGAAATGGTGTTCCTTGGTCCAATGGCCCATCAGCAGACGGATCAGGCAGACCGCCAGGAAGATGGTGCCGATGATGACATGGGCGCCGTGGAAACCGGTCGCCATGTAGAAGGTCGCGCCATAGAGGCTGCCCGAAATGCCGAAAGCGGCGTGGGAGTACTCATAGGCTTGCAGCGCGGTGAAGCACACGCCCAGGACAACCGTCAGCAGGGTGCCCAGCTTGGCGCCCTTGCGATCACCGTGCTGCAGCGCGTGGTGCGCCCAGGTCACGGTGGTGCCCGACAGCAGCAGGATCAGCGTGTTGATCAGCGGCAGGTGGAACGGGTCAAAGGTCTGGATACCCGGCACGCCGTTTTCCCAGCCCGAATAGTCGATGCCCAGCACTTCACCGGTCCAGCCCGCACCGGCGCGATCGCCGTGGAACAGGGCCATGTCGAAGAACATCCAGAACCAGGCTGCGAAGAACATCACCTCGGAGACGATGAACAGCAGCATGCCATAGCGCAGGCCGATATCGACGACCGGCGTGTGATCGCCCTTCTGGCCTTCCTTGATGACATCGCCCCACCAGCCGAACATCACATAGATGATGATGGCGAAGCCCAGCAGCATCAGGATCGGGGATCCTTGCTGCAGGAAGAAGTAGAAGATCGACTCTTCATTGGTCGACAGGCCCTTCATGAAGACGACCGCGCCAAGCGTCAGCACAAATGCGCCGAGCGAAGCGACGAACGGCCAAGGGCTGGGGTCGACGAGGTGATAGTCGTGTTTAACGGCTGCGCCGGCCATGATGCTCTCCCGCCAGTATTTCCGGGTCAAATTACGAGCGACTCTATAGCTTCGCCCGCCCCGGTATTCAATTAATCACACGCGTTAGCGCTTACTGGGCGTCAGCATCCGAACCGGACGCCTCCGCAGTTTCATAGACCCGCTCGTCACCGGCTTCCCAGAACGTGTAGGAAAGCGTGACGGTGCGGATATCGTCCAACCGGTCTTCTTCGTCCATAAGGGGATCTACGAAGAAGATCACCGGCATATCCATGGATTCGCCCGGTTCGAGTGTCTGCTCGGTAAAGCAGAAGCATTCCAGCTTGGAAAAATACGGCCCCATCTTGAACGGGCTGACATTATAGCTGGCGATGCCCGTTACGGGGCGGTCCGAGGTGTTCGTGGCGCGATAGAAGGCCAAAGCCGTCTCGCCCACGCGTACCTGCATTTCGTTTTGCAGCGGTTCGAACTCCCAGGGGAAGTTCCGGGACCGGGAGGCGTCGAATCGCACGGTCACTTCGCGATCAAGCACCTGGCCGGGATCATACTGGACGACCTGGGTCGTGCCGCCATAGCCGGTCACCCGGCAGAACAGGTCATAGATCGGCACAGCCGCATACGCCATCCCGACCATGCCCACGATGATCGCGCCGCAAACGGCGAAAATCTTGGTGTTCTTGTCGAGACGGGACCACATGAACGGCTAGCCTCCTGCGTTATAATTGCCGGCGAGACGGACCATCGTTGTCACGAAGATCAGTCCTACGAACACAAATAGACCGAGCGCGATGGCGCGGTTGCGACGCTTGCGCGCAGCCTTCTGCTCTTCGGTGAGCGCGACGAACTCGGCATCCCCCTCGGCGGCGGTCTGCGCGTTCTCGGTCTTGTTCAGATCATCGCTCATGCAACGCCTCCCAGAAGGCTGAGGACCGGCTTGTAGGCGCCCGCGCCATGCTCGACGAGCAGCGCAGCGAACAGCAAGGTCAGATGGGCGATGGAATAGGCGAACAGGTCACGCGCGGCCTTGTCGCCGGCGCGAACGGCGTAAAGCTCGTCCTCGGCGGCGTTGGCGTCACCCGCACGGGACGCGAACACGCGTACCGCCAGCAGGGCGAACAGCGCGCCGCCAATGACGACGGCGCCCGCATAAAGCCAGCCGCCCAGGCCGGTGACGATCGGCGCAGCGGTCGCGGCCAGATACAGCGCGGTGTAGATCAGGATTTGCAAACGGGTGGATTTCGCGCCCTTGGCGACCGGCATCATCGGCACGCCGGCAGCGGAATAATCACCCGATTTGTAGAGCGCCAGCGCCCAGGAATGGGGCGGCGTCCACAGGAAGATGATCGCGAACAGCAGCACCGAGTTGAGGCTGATGTCCCCGGTGGCGGCAGCCCAGCCGATCATCGGCGGAAACGCGCCTGCAGCGCCGCCAATGACGATATTCTGTGGCGTCGAGCGCTTCAGCCACATGGTGTAGATCACCGTGTAGAAGAAGATGGAAAAGGCCAGCAGGCCCGCGGCGACATAGTTGGTCGCCAAAGCCATCAGCAGCACGGACGCCAGCGCCATCACGCCGGAGAAGACATAGGCTTCATTGGCGGGCACGCGGCCGGTCGGCACCGGGCGGCGCCGGGTGCGCTTCATGATGGCGTCGATATCGGCGTCATAGGCCATGTTGAACGCGCCAGCCGCGCCCGCGCCCACGGCAATGCAGAGCATGGCGATGGCGGCGGTCAGGAAGTTCACGTCAACAGGCGCAGCCGCAAAACCCGCCAGACCGGTGAACACCACCAGGGTCATGACGCGCGGCTTCATCAGCGAGACATAGTCTCGCCAGGACGCCAGCGCTGCGGCGTCCGAAGGATCGCTGGGCGGCGCTGCGTCAGCAGCGCCGCCCTTGCGAAGATCGGCGGAAAGGTCGGTCACGGTATTCGCTTCCGGTTCCGTCTGTTGGCTCAACGTCACCGCTACTTGATGCGCGGCAGTTCGTTGAACTGGTGGAAGGGCGGCGGCGAGGACAAGGTCCACTCCAGCGTGGTCGCGCCTTCGCCCCACGGATTCGCTTCGGCCGGACGGCGACGCAGGATCGACTCAACCAGCAGCACGAAGAACACCGCCATGCCGATGAGCATCACGACGTAGCCCATGGACGAAACGTGGTTCCACAGCGCGAAGCCATCCGGATAATCCACATACCGGCGCGGCATGCCCTGCAGACCCAGGAAGTGCTGCGGGAAGAAGATCAGGTTGGCGCCCACGAAGAAGAAGAAGAACTGAATGTTCGCCAGCGTCTCGTTGAACTTGATGCCGAAGATCTTCTCATACCAGTAGTAGAAACCGGCGAAGATGGAGAACACCGCGCCCAGCGACAGCACGTAGTGGAAGTGCGCCACCACGTAATAGGTGTCGTGAAGGGACTGGTCGATGCCGGCGTTGGACAGCATCACGCCGGTCACGCCGCCCACGGTGAACAGGAAGATGAAGCCGATCGCCCAGATCATCGGGGTGCGGAACTGGATGGAGCCGCCCCACATGGTGGCGATCCACGAGAAGATCTTGATGCCGGTCGGCACCGCAATGATCATCGTGGCGGCCACGAAATAAGCTTTCAGGTTCACGTTCAGGCCCACGGTGTACATGTGGTGCGCCCACACGATGAAGCCGATGAAGCCGATGGCGACCATGGCGTAGGCCATGCCCAGATAACCAAAGACCGGCTTGCGCGAGAAGGTGGACACGATGTGGGAGATCATGCCGAAGCCGGGCAAGATCAGGATGTACACTTCCGGGTGACCGAAGAACCAGAACAGGTGCTGGTACATGATCGGATCGCCGCCGCCGGCGGGATCAAAGAAAGTCGTGCCGAAGTTACGGTCGGTCAGCAGCATGGTCAGGGCGCCGGCCAGGACCGGAACCGAGAGCAGCAGCAGGAAGGCGGTCACCAGCACGGACCAGGCGAACAGCGGCATCTTGTGCAGGGTCATGCCTGGCGCGCGCATGTTGAAGATCGTGGTGATGAAGTTGATCGAGCCCAGCAGCGAGCTCACGCCGGCGATGTGCAGCGAGAAGATCACCATGTCGAAGGCGGGCCCGTTATGGCCCGATGTCGACAAGGGCGGGTACATCACCCAGCCGCCGCCAAAGCCGTTATCCCCGCCTGCGCCCGGCACGAACATCGATGCGAACAGCATGATGAAGGAGAAGGGCAGCAGCCAGAAGGAGATGTTGTTCATCCGCGGGAAGGCCATGTCCGGCGCGCCGATCATCAGTGGCACGAACCAGTTGCCGAAACCGCCGATCATGGCGGGCATGACCATGAAGAAGATCATGATCAGACCGTGCATGGTCGTGATGACGTTATAGTTATGCTCGTTGCCCCAGAAGCCGTTGTTGAAGACCTGAAGGCCCGGCTCGGCGAGCTCCCAACGGATGAGGCCGGACATGGCGCCGCCAATCACCCCCGCGAAGATCGCGAAGATGAGGTACATCGTGCCAATGTCCTTGTGGTTGGTGGAATATACCCAGCGCTTCCAATCCCAGATGCTGGGGGTGTGATCGTCGTGATGCGCAGCAGCGTCTGACATCTGATCTCTCCTTATTGGACGGAAGCGAGGCGAGCGTCGCCGCGCAGGTCATCATAGTAGGCGACCAGGACTTCCGGCGCCGTGTAGGGGTCTTCATTGGCCGCTTCGACCCATGCGTTGAACACCTCTTCAGGCACCACATGGACCTCGATCGGCATATAGGCATGGCGCAGGCCGCACAGCTCGGAGCACTGACCGTAATAGATGCCTGGCTCGTCAACGGTGAACCAGGTTTCGTTCAGGCGGCCCGGAATGGCGTCCATCTTGATGCCAAAAGCCGGCATCGCCCAGTTGTGGATCACATCGGACGCGGTCACTTCCACGCGCACCGTCGCGCCCGTCGGCACCACGACCGGCAGATCGGTCGACAGGTTGCGCAGGGCTGCATACGGGTGAGAAGCGATGTCCTCGTCCGCAATCATGTTCGCGACATAATCAAAGCCGCCATGATCGGGATAGGTGTAGGTCCAGTTCCACTGGTTGCCGGTGGTCTTGATGGTGAAATCCGCTTCGGGAATCACATCTTGCAGGTACAGCAGCTTGAAGGACGGCACCGCAATCACGACCAGGATCAGGATCGGGATGCCCGTCCAGATCACTTCAACCAGCGTGTTGTGGCTGAATTTCTTGGCCTCAGGACTCTTCTTGCTGTTGTAGCGCACCATCACCCAGACCAGCAGGCCCAGAACGACCAGCGAGATGGCCGTGATGATCCACAACACCATGGAGTGGAAAACCGAAATGTTTTCCATGACCGGGGTTACAGCGTCCTGCAGTCCCAGATTGCCGTCGACCGGCGCACCGACCACGGTGGCCGAAGCGCTGGCTGTCGTAACACAAAGGGCGGCGAAGGCGCCCAGTATGGCCGAGAATCGCATAATTCCCCCAAATCCTGGTTCTATCGTCTGGTTGGCGACGCTTGATTGAGAGGTGCGATCAAACGTCACTTGTGGCGACGAGTCGCCACCTCCGAGTTCGGCACGATATAGACTGCTATGACGTGCTAGCCAATCGAGCTTGAGCGCCTTTTTGTCGCACTTGGCCGTCTTTTTCCACCTCCTTGTACGCATGAAAGTCTGGCCGCGTGATTTAGGCTTTGCTAACCTTCCTCATCACTATGAACTCTGAGGGGGCCAGATTCATGTCGACACACAGCTTTCACACCCGTTCCAACCGTCCTGTCATTCAGGCGCTGACCGGCGGCGTTTGCGGCCTGGCCATGGCGGCCTTGCTGGCGCTGGCGGTGTCTTTCGCCTTTTCCGGACGCGCACTGGGCCAAGAGGGCGACGCCCGGTACGAATGTGAAGCGGGCGCACGCGACACCAATGCTACGGGCCGCGCGCTCGGCGCCTGCGATCTTCTGCTGCGGGACGCGTCCGTGACGGGCGAGACCCGCGCCCGCGTGCTGACCAATCGCGCCGTCATGCTGCTGGCCCGTGGCCAGAACATCCAGGCGCGTTCCGATCTGGAAGAAGCCGTCGAATTGTCACCGGAACTGGCGGAAGCCTGGCTGAACCTGTCCGCGGCGCAAATCGCCACTGGCTCGGCCCAGACCGCCATCGAGACCGCTCGTCAGGCCCGTGAACTGGGCGCCAGCGCCGCGCTGGCCGCGTTCAACACCGCTATCGCACTGGAAACGCTGGGCCGCTTTGAAGACGCCTATGCCGCTTATAACGAGGCCGCGCAGAGCGATCCCGAGAATGTCACCCTCGCCGCCCAGCCGGCCCGCTTCATCTGGCACCAGGGCTAGATCGCGTTCCAGGCGCGTCTTGATTTCACGTAGAAGCGATAGGCGCATCAGATCCGAGCGATAGGGATTGCGCCATCCAAGCGGCGCCGCGCAAGCCGCTGCTGTCGCCCCAGACGTGTCGTCGAACGACAGGCTGGGGCCGCGTGTCTACTTGCCCAGCATGGAAAATATAGTCCGGGAGCGCCTCGCTGACGATGGACACCAGTCCATCATTGTCTGAGACGCCGCCGCCCAACACGATCACATCAGGGTCAATCTGATTAACAACCACGCTCAATGCGCGCGCGAGATCGAGCCCGTAGCGGTGCAAGGCTGTTTGAGCGTCAGCATCCTTCTGCTCAATCAAGCGCGCGAACTGAGCGCCCTCAACGCTCCGACCTGTTAGCCTTTGATATCGCTCAGCCAGCGCCCGTCCCCGCAAAACAGTTTCAACGCACAGCGATTGACCGCAAAAACAGGTTGGAACCGGGCCCAGCTCGGCTTCAAGGCGCTCAAAGTCTGCACGGCTTCTTACAGGAAACGGATTATGCCCCCACTCTCCGCACAGCCCATGGGCCCCATGCCAGGGACGCCCATCCACGGCGAGACCGCCGCCAACACCCGTTCCCAGTACCACGCCGAATACCATTGACGCCTCTTTAGCGGCGCCATCCATGGCTTCAGACACCGCAAAGCACACGCCATCATTGGCCATGACGGCATTGCGTCCCAGCCTGCTTTCAATATCGACCTTTAACGGCTGTTCGTTCATCCAGAGCGCGTTGGAATTCTTCACGCGCCCGTCTTGATCTATCGCCCCTGGCAGGCACATGCCAATCGGCTGTCTAGGTCCAAGTCCCCCTTGCCGAACTCCAGTCTCAACCATGTCCACAAGCAGGTCGAGAAACGCCTGATATGGATCGGGGTCAGCGAGCTGCGGCGTGGGCCGGCGATCCCGCCAAACAACTTCGCCGGTTTGATCCACCAACCCGAGTTCGGTTTTTGTGCCCCCCACATCAATGCCAAGAGCAGGCTTATTATTGTCGAACCGTCTCACTCTTTGAATATGACCCTACTTAATTCAATAGTTTCGGTAACAACCGCTCGAAGATGTTCGGGATGCTCACCCTCGCCTTCGTCTGCTTCCATCGGAGTGGCTGTGAAAACCATGACGGCTTTTACGCCTTTCTTGCCGATCTTATCATGAAGCTTGTCCCAATGCTGAGACAGCCAATAGGCCGAACCGGATGTTCCGCCATGTCCCACGCCGGCGCAAAGGATTTGTCGCCCATCCACGCCCGAGTTCTGTCCCACACAACGGATAACCACAACGCCGATATTCCAGCGCTTGGAGTCTTGCTGAGAAATGTCGATAGGATCCGTAGATTTCGTAGTCACCAGCAGGTTCGCAGACTCGCCCTCATCGACTTCCCTCATTGATATGGACTTAAAGTCGGTTAATGCCGCAAGCGCCCGGACAGATGTCTCGGGATTGCGGATAGGAAGGTTGGACAGCTCGACCTGTGCCTTGCGGAATTGGTTCAAGCTACTGATCAAGAATTGCGTGTTCGGATTGGTCTGCAAACCGAATGCGAGAAAGCTGTCCCCCGCATTAAACAATTCATCACCCGCTTTGATCACTGGGCCACTGATGGTGTACTTGCCGATCTCGTCAAGCAGGAAGGACGCGCCTTCAAGGTCGCTGGAGGCGATGATCCGGCGAATATCGCCGGCCTTGTACCGGTCAGGCACATTTTGTGGAGTGAAGCGCTTTCGGGTTGTGTAAAGGCCTGCTGCGTTCAAGGCCGTGTTGGCTTCATCGGAGATTTTGAACTCAGGAATAGAGACAATGTATCGCTGCGTCCTGATCTGGTGACCGAACACGCGTTTGAATCGACGGCGCAGTAAAAGCTGGTAAACGGTCTCCGCATTGGTCACGAAAATCGTCAACAAGGTCACCGTCAGAAGGATGTTGGCTTTTACAAAGCTGTAATAGCTGTAGACCCAGAAAGCGGCGAACTCCGGCAGGCTATCGCTCCAATCGAAATGGGTAATGGCCCAGGCCACGCAAGCGCCGAGCAGAATGGCGAATGCGATAACGCATAGCAGGACGCGCCCCCAACTAGACAACCAGCGAAAAAGATTGACCAAAACAAACATCACGCCCCCGCAGATGCCATCAGATGTCTCAATCATATCCGCTCAAAGGGGAAACCTCTACGCTTAATGCGCTCGATGGTTGTTATTTCTGATTGACCATACGCGTCTGTCCGCGCCCCTCGCACTCACTTGCCGCACGGTCTATGTATGGGGCGTACCGCCACGTGCAGGAGCCGTTATGACCACTGATCCGTTCACCGCTTTTGAATTTGACGCTGATGATGCGGGCCGCGTGCTCGACGAGGCGCTGGTCGGGGCGGATGACGGCGAACTGTTCCTTGAAACATCGGCGTCTGAAAGCCTCGCCTTCGATGATGGCCGGCTGAAAGTGGCCAATTTCGACGCCGAGCGCGGCTTTGGCTTGCGCGGCGTGTTCGGCGAGGCGTCCGGCTTCGCCCATTCCTCTGACCCCACCCTGGCGGCGCTCAAACGCGCGGGTGAAACCGCGAGCGCCGCCCGTCAGGGGCGCGACGCGGTGATGGCGCCCTCCCCGGCCCGCGCCAACCAGACCCTCTACAAGGATGTGGACGTCATCGCCCAGCCGGGGTTCGAAGCGAAATCCACCCTGCTGGCTGAAATCGACGCCTATCTGCGCGCCAAGGATCCTGAAGTGGTCCAAGTGTCCGCCTCTGTCTCCGCCTCGCGCCGGGTCATCGGCATTGTCCGCACAGGCGGCGATGTGCGCACCGAGGTGCGTCCGCTGGTGCGCGTGAATGTGGCCGTGACCTGTGAACGCCAGGGCCGCCGGGAAACCGGATCGGCCGGGGCCGGCGGTCGCGCCGCCTTTGATCAATGGATTGAACCCGGCGCCTGGAAAGGCCTCGCCGACGAAGCGCTGCGGGTCGCCAAGGTCAATCTGGAAGCCGTGGATGCCCCTGCGGGCGAATGGCAGGTCGTGTTGGGCCCGGGCTGGCCCGCCATCCTGCTGCACGAAGCGGTGGGCCATGGCCTTGAAGGCGATTTCAACCGCAAGGGCGCATCCGCCTTTTCCGGCAAGATCGGTCAACAGGTCGCCGCCAAGGGCGTGACCGTCGTTGACGATGGCACCATTCCCGATCGGCGCGGCTCCTTGAGCTTTGATGACGAGGGCACGCCCACCGGCCGAACGGTGTTGATCGAGGACGGCGTGCTCAAAGGCTATATGCAGGATCGGCAGAACGCCCGTCTGATGGGGGTGGAGCCCACTGGCAACGGCCGGCGGGAAAGCTATGCCCACCCGCCCATGCCGCGCATGACCAACACCATCATGGAAGCGGGCGATCGCGATCCGGGCGAAATCCTGGAGAGCCTGAAGGACGGCATCTACGCCAAGAATTTCGGCGGCGGTCAGGTGGATATCACCTCGGGCAAGTTCGTGTTCCGCTGCACCGAGGCCTATCGCGTGCGCGACGGGAAGATCTGCGAGCCGATCAAGGGCGCGACCCTGATTGGCGACGGCCCGACTGCGCTGACGAAGATCTCCATGATCGGCAATGACATGAAGCTCGATCCGGGCGTGGGCACCTGCGGCAAGGCCGGTCAGGGCGTGCCGGTCGGCGTGGGCCAACCCACTTTGCGCATTGACGGTTTGACGGTCGGCGGCACGGGCTAGGCGTTTAGTTGCCGATAGATCAGCTTACATTTCATCCACTTATTACAATGTATCCACTTACCGCATTGTAATACGTCATTCCAAACCAGCCGTCCTAGCTTGCACTCGATTTTGATTTGCAAGGCTGGAACGATGATGTTTGCCCGGACGACCCCGCTTGCCCTTCTGTTGACTGTGACCGCACCGGCTTTCGCTGATGATGCGCCCGAGCCGGTGGTCGCCGAGGGTGAAGCGGACGGCGCCATCCTGGCCTATCCGGCCAGCTTCTTCACCGAATTCAGCCCGGTGACCGCGCGCGACATGATCAACCGCCTGCCGGGGTTCTCCCTGTCTGATGGAGATACCGGGCGCCGTGGTCTGGCGGACGCGTTCGGCAACCTTCTGATCAATGGTCAACGCCCCTCCGACAAGACGCTGGGCCTGGGCACGGTGCTGCAACGGATCCCGGCCAGTCAGGTCGTCCGGATCGAACTGATCCGCGAGCCCCTCCCCGAATATGAAATGCGCGGCTACAGCCAGCTCGCCAATGTCATCCTGGCCGACGGGTCGGGCACGCGCGCCAGCTTTCAGCACACCCTGACCCGGAACAACTCGTCGCGTCTGGCGTCCGCCATGGAAAGCTCGATCACGCGCCCGGTCGGTTCCGGCGAAATCACGCTGGGGCTGAACTGGGAAGCGTGGGGCCCGGCCAACGACCGCACCTTCATCACCGAAACTCCGGACGGCGATCTGATTTCGCGTGAACGCTATAATGACCAGCGCCGCTATCGCGAGATCGAGCCCTCGATCAGCTTTGCCGGCCCCATTGGTGACGCGATGCAGTTGCGGGTCAACGCCAATGCCGAATTCGTCGCCTGGCGGCGCAGTATTTCAGGGTTCATCTATGATGACGCCAACCAGCCCGCCGCCTATCTCGACCAGGTCAATGATGAGCGCAGCTGGGAAGCGGCCCTGTCGACCACGCTGGAGCGCGACTGGGGCGAGGGGCTGGCCTCCACGACCACCTTCCTGCTGACGCGCTCGGATACCGATAACGGGCCCGAAACCGAAAGCGTCCACACGCTGGGCGCCGGCATTGAGCGCGTGCAGGTGCTCTATCAGAACGCCGAGGAAGAAACGGCCCTGCGCCACAGCTTTGACTGGACGATCTCAGACGCCCACTCGCTGACCTTCGGCGCGGAAGCCGCCTTCAACGCGCTCGACGCCAGCCTGGCGCTGTTTGAGGACACGGGCGGCGGGTTTGTGCCCATCCCGCTTCCCGTCAGCGATACGCGGGTCGAGGAAGTGCGCGGCGAGGCCTTCGCCGACACCGTCTGGGTGATCAATGACGCCTTCAGCCTGGAAGGGGGGCTGCGTTACGAATACAGCGAAATATCCCAAACCGGCCCTGCCGGACAGGCGCGCACTTTCACCTATCTCAAGCCGCGCGCCAGCGCGACCTGGCGTCCGGGCGAGCAGCGCCGCTTTCGGGTCGGGATTGAGCGCAATGTGGATCAGCTTGATTTCGGAAACTTCGCCAGCTCCGTCGACCTGAACTCTGATCAGGTCGATGTGGGCAATCCCGATTATCGCCCGCAAACTGACTGGACGCTGGAAGCGGAATTTGAACAGCGCTTCAACGAGGACGCCTCAGTCACCCTGACCCTGGGCCGGGTCTGGCGCCAGGATCTGGACGATTACATCGCCATCATCACCCCGACCGAAGTGTTTGACGCACCCGGCAATATCGGCGACGGGGGCCTGAACCGCATCACGCTGGACTGGACCAGCCCGCTGGGCTGGCTGGGCCTGCGCAACGCCACGCTGGACGGGTTTGTGGAATGGTTTGACAGCAATGTGGATGACCCGGTCACGGGCGAGGAGCGGTCCTGGTCCTGGATTTCGGAATGGGAAGTCCGATTTGACTTCCGCCAGACCTTCCCCGAACGGCAGATGGCCTGGGGCTGGGATTATTTCTATCTCTCTGACGCATCCTCTTACCGGGTAAGCCGCTTCACGAACATTCAGCGCCCTGCGGGAGATCTGGATGTCTATGTGGAGACCACCCGCTGGCTCGGGCTGACCACGCGACTGGGCGCCAATTTCACGCTCGACACGACGGAACGCCAGGATCTGATTTTCTATGACGGCTCTCGGGCGGACGGGATCGAACGCCTGCATCAGCAACGTTATTTCGACCATGGCCCGCAGGTCTTCCTCAGTGTGCGAGGCGCCTTCTGATCCGGACAGCTTCACAGCAATGTGAGATTTCTTTCCGCTTCATTATCTGAATTTTTGGTCGCGCGTACTAGTGTCCCGCGCCATGAAACAGATGCTTTATCCCTGCCTGATGGGCCTCGCCCTCAGCGCAATGCCCGCCCTCGCCCTGGGTCAAGCGGCGCCCGATGCGCAGCAGACCGATGCCGTACTGACTTACGAGCCTGTTTTCTTTGCGGATTACAACCCGCAATCGGCTCTGGATCTGGTCACGCGAGTCCCCGGATTTGATCTGCAGGGCGGCGGTGGCGGCCGCGGTCTGGACGCCGCTCTGGGCAATGTTCTGATCGATGGTCGCCGCCCCAGCTCCAAAGCCGGGGTGACGACCTTGTTGCAGCGCCTGCCCGCCGCCACGGTCCTGAGAGTTGAGCTGATCCGCTCTCCCGTTCCCGGCATCGACATGGCCGGTCAGGATCAGGTGGTCAATGTGATCACCGATCGCTCGGGCGGATGGACCGGCGCCTGGAATGGCGAAGCGCGCTTGTTCGAAAGCGGACGGGTGATTCCGCGTGGAGACGCCTCCATGACGCGCACATCCCCGAACGCCACACTGACTTTGGCGGTGGATCTGTCCGGTCACGCCAATGGTCGCGATGAGCTCCGGCGCATTTTTGACCTGACCCGGGGCGCCGCACTGGAGAGTCGGATCGAAGACCGTTTTCAGGAGCGCTTCTGGGATTTGACCCCGTCTGTGGGCTATCAGCGCCAGTTTGATGCCGGACACAGCCTGCGCGTGGATGCCCGCGTTTGGGCCTGGGGTTTTGCGGCAAACCGGACCGGTTTTGTTGAAGATGCGCAATCGGTGTTGCTCGGCTCTGCCGCCAGCCGGTCCGAGACGGATGCTTACGGGACTGAGGTCTCCGCCGATTATGATCATCGTCTCAGCGATGTCTGGTCGCTGAAACTGACAGCGCTTCAACGACTGACGATTGAAGAGAGCAATGACCGGTTCGTCGATTTCGAGCCAACAGGCGCGCTTGACGATGTCACCCGCATTGCAGAAACCGAAGACGAAGGCGAAACCGTTCTGCGTCTGGAAGCCCGGCGCGCCAGCTCTCCCTCCCGCTCGCGCACCTTCATCCTGGAAGGCGCTTACAACTTCCTTGAAGGTGATTTCGACCTGTTTGAAGACGACGGAACAGGCGAAATCGAAGTCGACCTGCCGGTGTCCGACACACGGGTGGAGGAACACCGGGTCAATGCGGGCGTCAGCGAGCTGTGGCGCTTGTCGCCCCGATGGACGCTGGACGCCACGGCGGCTGTGGAGTTCAGCCGTATCGCCCAGACCGGGGATGCCGAGAAAGAGCGCACCTTCACCTATTTCAAACCTGAAGCGACCCTGACCTGGACCCCACGCGAAACGGACCAGATCCGGTTCAGCCTGCGCCGCAGTGTGGGACAGCTCTCCTTCGGCGACTTCATCTCCTCTGTGGATGTGGTTGATGATACGGAAAGTCTGGGTAATCCCAATCTGGAGCCTGAACGCACCACCGCCGCCCAGGTCGAGTGGACGCGCCGCTTCTGGCAGGAAGGCGCGCTCACCGTGATCCTCCGTCATGAATGGGTGGAAGGCGTGCTCGATAGTGTCCCTGTCGGCCTGTCGGGCGATGCGCCGGGCAATCTTGATGATGGCCAACGCAGCTGGATCGAGTTTGAAGCCGATCTGCCCACCGACCGGTTCGGGGTGGACGGCGGGCTGCTCGTGCTCAGCGGTCGCTTGCGCGACACCAATGTGCCTGATCCGGTGACCGGCGAGGACAGACGCTTCCGCGGCGATGAAGACTGGCGCTTCAGCCTCGACTTCCGTCAGGACTTGCCCGGCTGGGGCATGGCGTGGGGCTTTGACTATTCCGTCCAGGGCGATGAGGACTTCTATCGCCGCCGGGAATTCAGCCGCACCTCCGACGCCCGCGGCGATCTGGATGTCTTTGCCGAAAAGCAGATCTGGGGCGGCATGACGGCCCGGCTCGGTGTGGAACTCAATGGCGGGACCAATGGCCGAGAGCGCTATCGCTGGCCCGTCAGTCGCGCCATCGGCGTCCCCACCCAGCTGGAACGCCGCGAACAGGAGTCCGACGGTTACGTCACCTTTGCGCTGCGTGGCGTATTCTGAAGCCAGCCTCTCGCTAGGCGTTGCGATGTCGGGGCGCTTTTGCGCGCCCCCGCGTCCGCTCCGTGCAGCGCTCTCTGACCTGCGTCATTTGTAATACGGCCATGACCGACCTAGCTGTTAGGCTCTAGCCTGACAGCCCAACGCCGGACATGTGACGATCCGGCGACGCTGCGCGGAGGAGTTCGACATGATCGAGCATGCTGTGCGCCTGTGCGCCAGCCTGGCCGGCCTTGCCTGCGCGACCGCCACGGCGGTCGCACAGCCGCAGACCTTCACGCTTGAACGCACATCGTCAGGATATTTCGTCGCCCCGGTCTTCCTCGGCGCTGATGGCCCCTACCCGTTCGCGCCCGATACCGGCGCCAGCCATGTGGCGATCGCCGAAACGCTGGCGCAACGTCATGGCTTCGTGCGTTCGGGAGACCGCCTGGATCCGGTACAGACCCTGACTGCCGAGGTGACAGCCGAACGCCATATCCTGGTGGACCTGCGGCTGGGCGATGCTCCGCAGGGGCAGGTCGACGCCGTAGTGACCCCGATTGCAACGGATATCGAACTGGAGCTGTTCGGCCTTCTGGGCAGCGAGGCTTTCGCGGGTCAGACCGTCGAGATCGACTATCCCAATAGTGCGCTGACCCTGGACGCGCCCTCGCCCCGGCATGCGGATGCGCGACTGGACCCCGTGCGCCAGGTGCTTGTGGGACAAGCCCGAGCGCGCTGGATAGATGAGCCTATCGCCGTGCTCGTGGATACCGGCTCGCCGGTCACCTTGGTCAATCCCGTATTGGCGCGGCGGCTGTCCCAACGCACGCCCATGCGGGTGATGAATGTGGGCAGCGTCTCGCGCATTCCCGATACGGTCGAGGTCGACGGCCGCGTGACTCTGACCCGCTTCCGGCTGGGGGGCGTCTGCATTCGGGGCATGAGCGTTGATGAAGCCGAGCTGGACGTCTTTGACGCCATGGGCTGGTCCGAGCGACCGGCCATGATTGTCGGGCTCGACCTGTTGCAGGATACGCGCCTGATTGTCGACTACGCGACAGGGCGGGCGCAGATCGATCCCGGCCCGGAGCGCTGGCGCTGCCGCGCCGCGCGGTCCCAGATCCAGCCCTGAAAAAAGCCCCGGAGCCAGGCTCCGGGGCTTTCCTTGTCAGATCCGCATTGAACCTAGAGCAGGTCGCGCGCATCCTGGTCGGGGCCGGCGGCTTCCGCCTTGGCGTCGATCTGGTCTTCGGCCCGGCCATGGCCGAGGCCCTTGAGCCAGAAGCTCAGCACGCCGAAGATCACGCCCAGCACGATGGCGAACAGGCCGATCGAGCCGAACACGGCGGCATAGCCGTTGAGCGCGGCTGCGGGGTCCAGCACCTGGCCCGCCACCGTATCGGTCGCGGTGAAGGTGGCGATGATGCCCGCCACATACTGCGCGAAGGCCGAGGACAGGAACCAGCCCGCCATCATGGTGGAGACCACCGCGCCCGGGCTGAGCTTGGTGATCGCCGACAGGCCCACCGGGCTCAGGCACAACTCGCCGGTGGTGTGCAGCAGATAGGCGCCCGCCAGGAAGATCAGCGGCACGCGATAGTCATCGCCCGCAAACTGGGTGCCCCAGACCAGCAGCATGAAGCCCAGACCCACCTGAACCAGCGCGAGGCCGAATTTCAGCGGGGTGTTGGGATTCTTGCGCAGCTTGGCGAGGAACGCCCAGATCGCCGCGAAGACCGGCGCGAACAACAAGATGAAGCCCGCATTGAAGGACTGGGTCTGTGACGCCGTGATCTCGAACGGCCCCACCGACAGGTCGGTATTGCGCGCCGCAAACAGGTTCATCGACGAACCGGCCTGCTCAAAGAGCGCCCAGAACACCACCGAGACGATGATCAGGATCAGCGCCAGGATCAGGCGTTCGGCTTCGACCCGGGTGCAGTTGTTGACCATGTAGAAGACCACATAGCCCAGGAAGCCCAGCCCGCCGATCAGGAGGAAGAGCGCCAGAAGATCCTGCTCGCCCATGCCCGGCACGGAGAAGCGGATGGTGTGCGCCTGGACCATGAACCAGACCACCACGACGCCGACCAGGCCGATGCCGTAGATCAGCCATTCGGTGTTGAGCGGACCCAGCGCCTTGGCCTTGAGCTTCTCCTCGCTGGGCGGGTTGCCCACATGGTCGATGAGGTTCTTGCCCGGCAGGAAGAACAGGGCGCGACCGCGCACGAACACGATCCAGCCCAGCGCCATGCCGAGACCGGCGAGGCCGAAGCCGGCCCACCAGCCCACGGTCTCGCCCAGAAGGCCGCACAGGATGGCCGCCCAGAACGAGCCCAGATTGATGCCGTAATAGTACAGCGTGAAGCCGCCATCGCGCCGCGGGTCATTCTCTTCATAGAGCTGGCCCACGATCGAGGAGATGTTCGCCTTCAGAAAGCCCACGCCCATGATGATCAGCGCCAGGGCGAGATAGAAGATGTTCAGGAACATCCGGTCACGTTCCACGCGCTCAATCTCGAACGTGCCTTGCGGCAGAACCGCCGGCAGGCTCGCCGAGGCGGGCAGTTCGGCGATCTCGAAGGCGCCCTCGGCATTGGCCGAGAAGGCGTACTCTGCGCCGTCCACCTCGATCATGACCGAGCGGTTCGAGCCGCGGCCTTCGGCGACCAGCTCGTATTGCTGGCCCTCATGGATCAGGGCCTCGCGCGCCGGCTCGCCCTCAACCCCCATGGTGATGTGACCAGCCACCAGCAACAAGGCGCCGAAGGCGATCGCCTTGCGGTTGCCCAGATACCGGTCCGCCAGGAACCCGCCCAACAGCGGCAGCAGGTACACCAGCGCGGTATAGGCGCCGTATTGCGAGCTCGCTTCGCTGTCAGAGAACAGGAAATGCTGGGTGAGATAGAAGATCAGCAGGCCGCGCATCCCGTAATAGGAAAAGCGCTCCCACATCTCGGCGAAGAACAGGATGTGAAGGCCTCTGGGGTGCTTGCGCATCTCCAGAAAGACCGGAATGGCGGTGGCGAACGTGATCACCAGACCCGCCAGGACGACGATATTCATGAGCTGAGGTCCCTCCCCGTCACGGCCCGACGCCCCTCATGCGTCAAGAAGAAGGACCGTGGACAATTTCGTTACGAAATGACTACCGCGCAAAACACCATGCGTGGCGAGGAGTCGCAAGAGCCTTGCGGCAGTGGGGGTATTGGGAGGGTAAGGGAGGGATGCCCTTCTGGTTGAGTAGCTTTCCCGATACTGTGCTCACATGGCATCGAGAAAACCCATCTCTAGAGCACGCCGCTTGCGCCGGGACATGACAGATGCCGAACGCAAGCTCTGGTCCCTGCTTCGACAAAGGCCTGACGGGCTGAAGTTTCGGCGTCAGCATCCAATCGGGCCCTATGTGGCTGACTTCGCCTGCCCGGAAATCGGTCTGATCATCGAACTGGATGGCGGCCAGCATAACCTTCCCGCCCATCAGCGCCGCGATCAAAGCCGCACGGAACAGCTAGAGCGCCAGGGCTGGCACGTCCTCAGATTCTGGAACACGCAGGTCTTTGAAGCGCCCGACATTCTGGGCGATCAGATCCTGAACTCTGCGCGCAGCCTGAAACACCGCCGACACAACCCCTCTCCCCCTTGACCAAGGGGGAGAGGCAGGGTGAGGGGGTGCGCTTCAACATGTAAGGCATAAGAAGGATGAAGCGCCGCTCACCCCTCACCTAACCTCTCCCCTCAGAGAGGGGAGAGGGATGGGGCTGGCGGCTCGCTTAAGTGAGGATGAAGAAGCGGAAAAGACAATCAGAGACATATTTGACTGCGCGCAGAATTGCCTATGCTGAGTTCATGATTGACGCTCAACTTGCACACCTGAACCACGATCTATGGCTTGAGGATAGCTTCGTGACCGGGCTGAGCCTTGACGCCAAACAGCTGTCTTTGAACGGCGAATGGGTGGACCATAACCGCCTTGAAACAGAAGGTCGGCGTATATGGCTTTCTGGCCAGATCATTATCTCAGGCATAGAGCAGGTCGAATTGACGGGTCACGCGAACCCCTTTTGCGACAAGGATGGCGAACTCATCCTTGGCTCTCCGAACCTCTGGACTGACAAAGACAGATTGAATGTCGAACTTGATGGCCTGCGGATCAGCCTGTCAGGCACGCAGCTGTCAGTGAGCTATGAACTGGGCGACGTGATCGAAGTCGGACCGGTGTTAGGCAACCAACACATTCGCCCCTAATACGCCGCCTCTTCAAAGATCGGTTCGACGCTTTCGTTCCAGGCGCCGTGATAGCGCTCGAGAAGGCGTTCGGCGGGGCTGACGCCCGTCTTGGCGATCTCGTCGAGATCATCGAGGAACAGCGCTTCGTTCTCGCCATGGGCGTTCAGGCGCTGGCGCGCTTTCAGGCCGGAGCGAGCAATGGCGAGCGCCTGCTGGGCGATATCCTGCAAGGTCGTGTTGCGGAACGGGGTCTTGAGCGCGGTCTTCGCAGCACCCGCGCGCATGGCGTCGCGTTCTTCGGCGGTCCAGTCCTTCACGAGATCCCAGGCCGCGTCGAGCGCGGTCTGATCGTACAGAAGCCCCACCCAGAAAGCCGGCAGCGCACACAGCCGGTTCCATGGGCCGCCATCGGCGCCGCGCTGTTCAAGGAAGGTCTTCAGCCGCACTTCGGGGAAGAGCGTCGACAGATGGTCTTCCCAGTCTGACAGCACCGGCAACTCACCGGGCAGCAGCGGCAGCTCGCCCTTCAGGAAGTCGCGGAAGCTCAGCCCCGTCGCATCCTGGAAGATCGCATTGCGCTTGACGAAATACATCGGCGCATCGAGCGCCCAGTCCACATACTGCTCATAGCCAAAGCCTTCATCGAAGGCGAAGTGGAGCATGCCGGTGCGGTTATTGTCGGTGTCGGTCCACACATGGGCGCGATAGCTGAGATAGCCGTTGGGTTTTCCGTCCGCGAAGGGCGAGTTGGCGAACAGCGCCGTGGCGATCGGCTGCAGCGCCAGCGAGACGCGCATCTTCTTGACCATGTCCGCTTCGGACGCGAAATCGAGATTGGTCTGCACGGTGCAGGAGCGGAACATCATCTGATGGCCCAGCGTGCCCACCTTGGGCATATAGGCCTTCATGATGTTGTAGCGGTCCTTGGGCATCATCGGGGTCTCTTGCAGAGACCATTTCGGCGAGAAGCCGAGCCCCAGGAAGCCCGCGCCCACCTCGTCGGCGACCTCACGCACTTCGCGCAGGTGAGAGTTCACCTCGCGGCAGGTCTCATGCAGGTTTTCCAGCGGCGCGCCGGACAATTCGAACTGACCGCCGGGCTCGAGGGTGATCGACCCGCCCTCTCGCTTGAGAGCCACCGGCTTGCCGTTCTCCTCGATCGCCTGCCAGCCAAAGCGCGTCAGGCCTTCGAGCAGCTTGCGCACGCTGGGGCCGTCCGCCTCGTAGGGCAGCGGGGAATGATCTTTCAGCGCAAAGCCGAACTTCTCGTGCTCGGTGCCGATGCGCCATTGATCTGAGGGTTTCTCGCCCGCGGCGATATGGCCGATGAGCTGGGCCTTGCTTTCGATCGGGGCGCCTTCGCCCCCTGCATTATAGGTGCCGCTCATGGGTGATGGTCTCCCCGCCAGGCAAATCAGTGTGGCCGCACAGTTAGGCGCCCATATCCCCTACGGCAAGCAGGGAAACAGGTTTTCGGTCACAAGGGTGTGAGACAAAGCGTGACGGCTCACCAGTCGCCGAGCATGGATTGCCAGACAGACAAGGCCGCGGCGGCGGCTGTGTCGGCGCGCAGGATGCGCGGCCCCAGGCTGACGGGCAGAACGAAAGTCTGAGCGTGCAACAGCGTGCGCTCCTCGACCGAGAACCCGCCTTCGGGCCCGACCAGCATCGCCCATTTGCCGTCCCGCTCACGCCCCGCCAGCGCTTCAGCGATCGGGCGGGCGCGGCCATGCTCCCCGCCCCAGGGCTCGGTCTGGCTGTCCCCGCTTTCATCGGCGAACATCAGCGTGCGCGCAGCATCCCAGGCCTTGATCATCTGGGTCAGGCTCACCGGTTCATGGATCACCGGCAGGTCCAGACGCTCGGTCTGTTCGGACGCTTCGCGGGTCAGCGCCTGCATGCGATCGGTGCGCACGCGATCAGACTGGGTGCGTTGGGTGATCACCGGCGTGATCGAGGCGACGCCCAGCTCGGTCGCCTTCTCGACGATGAAATCGGTGCGCGCCTTCTTCACCGGCGCGAAATAGAGCGCCATGTCCGGCGCCGCGCTCTGGCTGCGGCGCTGCTGAACAATTTGAAGGCTGGCGCGTTTTCTGTCCGCGCTCGCCACTTCGGCGCGCCATTCGCCGTCCCGGCCATTGAACAGCCGGACGCCGTCGCCTGCCTTGCGGCGCATGACATTGACGAGATAGTGGGCCTGGTCCCGATCCAGATCCAGCACGGCGTCCGCCTCTAGCGGCGCCTCGACATAAAGACGCGGTTCGACACTCATGAATTGCGTTCTAGCTGGACGGCGCCCACGTTCAAGCCTTCACTGTCGCCGCACAGTCAGCCGATGACCGCACCTGTAACCGCAACGGCCAAAGGAGCCCGCCATGAAGTCCGTCAATCCCTACACCGGTGACACCGTTTTTGAAGCGGAGACGCATGGACAGGCCGCCATTGAAGCGGCCCTGACCCGCGCGGTCAGCGCGGTGCAGAAGCTCAAGGCGATGGGGATGCAGGCCCGGCTCGACGGCTTGCGCAAGGCGGCGGACGTTCTCGATGACGAGCGCGACGCGATCGCCGAGCTGATGACCCGCGAAATGGGCAAGCCGATCAAGCAGGCCAAAGCCGAGGTCGAGAAATGCGCCTGGGTGTGCCGCTATTATGCGGACGAGGCGCCGGACATGCTCAAGCCCACGCCCATTGACGCGCCGGAGAAGGGTGAGTGCAGCCTCTATCACCTGCCCATCGGGCCGGTGTTTGCGGTCATGCCCTGGAATTTCCCCTTCTGGCAGGTCTTCCGTTTCGCCGCGCCCAATCTCGCCGTGGGCAATCCGGGCCTGCTCAAGCACGCCTCCGCCGTGCCGGGCAGCGCGCTCAAGATCGCTGAAGTGCTGGAAAAGGCCGGCTTCCCCGAAGGCGCGTTCCAGACCTTGCTGATCGGGTCGGACAAGACCGAGACCATCATCACCGATGACCGCATTCGCGGCGTCACCCTGACCGGCTCAGAAGGTGCGGGCTCCGCCGTCGCGTCCTTGGCGGGCAAGGCGATCAAGCCTTCGGTCATGGAGCTGGGAGGCTCTGACGCCTTCATCGTCATGCCCAGCGCGGATATCGACAAGGCGGTGGAAACCGCCGTCACCGCGCGCACCCAGAACAATGGCCAGTCCTGCATCGCCGCCAAGCGCTTCATCATCCACAAGGATGTCTATGACGCCTTCACCGCCAAATTCGTCCACTCGATGAAAGAGCTGCGTGTGGGCGACCCGATGGATGAGAACACCGATATCGGCCCGCTTTCCAGCAAGGGCGCGGCCGACGAGGTCCATCAGCTGGTCGAGGACACCATCAAGGGCGGCGCGACGGTGCTGTTCGAGCCCGAACGCAAGGACCACGCCTTCCTGACGCCGGGCGTGCTGGCCGACATTCCTCGCGGCACGCCAGGCCATGATTCCGAGATCTTCGCGCCCGTCGCCCTGATGTTCAAAGCCGAGGACGTGGATCACGCCATCGCGATTGCGAACAACCATCCCTA
The DNA here is from genome assembly GCF_030733545.1 of Oceanicaulis sp. MMSF_3324. Lineage (GTDB taxonomy): Bacteria > Pseudomonadota > Alphaproteobacteria > Caulobacterales > Maricaulaceae > Oceanicaulis. The sequence goes on along the minus strand of NZ_JASHIU010000004.1, from coordinate 49,595 downwards.
TGGCCTCGGCTCGTCATTCTGGTCCAGGGACAAGGCCGAGATCGAAACCGCCTGCACGGATCTGGACGCCGGCTCCACCTATGTGAACCAGATGGTGGCGTCCGACCCGCGTCTGCCCTTCGGCGGGGTGAAGAAGTCCGGCTTCGGGCGGGAGCTGGCGCGCGAAGGCCTGCTGGCCTTCACCAATCCCAAGACCATCGCGGTCACTGGGCTCGATTGACCGGTCTAGGAAATGACGACGCTGCAGCGCGAGGGCGGATCGCCCTCTGCGCGCTCCAGGACTTCAAGGTCGGAGGCGGTCTGTAGCACCAGATGGGTCTGGAAATAATGCCCCGTCTGAACGCCATCGCGATAAAGATTGATCCTGGCCTGCATGAGGGGGCCGCGCACCCGGATGCGCTGGCCCCGCAGGGCCTCGACCGGGTCCTCGCCCAACCGACCCGCCAGCACGATGCGCACCGTGGGATCCAGACGCACATTCAAGGAGCGCCGGTCGCGGTAATCAGCATAGGAGTTGAGAAAGCCGCGACCGTCATCCGAACCGCTGCCGCACACATCCATCCAGATCCAGCCCATCTCCAGTACGGCGTCCGGATTGGCGATGGACTGCTCGACAGCCAGGTCCGCATTCAGGGCGCCGGACACGCTTTGCGCTTGAGCGGCGGTGGCCAGCAGAGCCAAGCCTATCCCCAGGATCAGATGCAGCGGCTTCATCGCGGACTCCCGTAACACTCCCCCTCATGGCATAGACTGCGCGTGTAACAGTTTCTTCCTCGCTCGGTTCGCAGGCCAAACGCTTCATGACCATCGCCCCTGATCGCCGCGTCGCTGACTCCGTGCCCACCAGCTGGGTGGACCGGGCGCCGCCCGCCATTCGGCCCTATCTGCGACTGGCGCGCTATGACCGGCCCGTCGGGTTCTGGCTGCTGGCAATCCCGTGCTGGCAGGGTTTGGCGCTCGCCAGCGTCAGCTCCGGGCTCGACTGGCTGGACCTGTACTGGGCGATCCTCTTCGGTATCGGCGCAATCGCCATGCGCGGTGCGGGCTGCACCTATAACGACATTGTCGACCGCGATATCGACGCCAAGGTCGCCCGCACCGCCGACCGGCCTCTGGCCGCTGGCACGGTCAGCCTGAAACAGGCCTGGGCCTTCCTGGTCGCGCAATGCCTTGTGGGCCTTCTGGTGCTGATCCAGCTCCCCTGGCCGGCGATTCTCACCGGGCTGGGCGCGCTGGCGCTGGTGGCGGGCTATCCCTTCATGAAGCGCATCACCTGGTGGCCCCAGGCCTGGCTGGGCCTGACATTCAACTGGGGCGTTCCGGTGGCGGGCGCCGCCGCGCTTGGTACGCCGTTCGCGCCGGAAATCGTGGCGTTATATGTGGCGAACCTGTTCTGGACGCTAGGCTATGACACGATCTACGCCTGTCAGGACATGGAGGATGATGCACTGGTCGGCGTGAAATCCTCCGCCCGCGCCCTGGGCGGGACTATCCCGCTCGGCGTTCTGACCTTCTACATGGTGTCTGCGGCATTGGCCGCGCTGGCCGGGCTGGTCTCGGGCGCCGGCCTGATGTTCGCGCCGGCCTTTGCGATTTTCGCCGCGCATCTGCTGCTGCAGGCGCGCAAGCTCGATCCGGCGGACGGGCCTGAATGCCTGCGCCGGTTCAAGGCCAACAAGATCACCGGCCTCCTGCTCACAGGCGCGTTCCTGCTGGGCGCGCTATAGCCGCTCACCCTGCCCTCACTGGCATGTGACTGGCCAAGACGCGCATTCGCCATAACTCTTGTTCCAACGCCAAGAGGAGGCCTCATCATGACTGCGCTCAGCCGCCGCCTGTTTCTCGCCACCGGCATGGCCGCCCTTGCGAGCCCGGCTTTCGGGCAAAGCGATGTGGACGGCATGGAGGTCGAGCTCTTTGACCATCCCGGCATCACGCCCTGGGGCGAAGCCCAAATCGACTTTGCCAGCCTGACGCGCGCGCAATGGCGTGAGCGTCTGAACGCCGAGCAATTCCGTGTCCTGCGCGAGGAAGGCACCGAGCGTCCCGGAACCAGCCCGCTCAATGACGAACACCGCGACGGGCTGTTCGTCTGCGCCGGCTGCGCCCTGCCGCTCTTCTCGTCGGAAGCCAAATACGAGAGCGGGACCGGCTGGCCCAGCTTCTGGACGCCCATTCGCGGCGCGCTCGGCACCAAGACCGATTACCGCATCTGGACGCCTCGCACCGAATATCATTGCGCGCGCTGCGGCGGCCATCAGGGCCATGTCTTTGACGATGGTCCGCGCCCCACGCGTCAGCGCTGGTGCAATAACGGCGTGGCTCTGAGCTTTATTCCGCGATCAGAAGCATAGTATCGGAGCGGCATGACCGCTCTGACCCCGGACACCATCCTCCGCCACCATACCCGGATCGCCCCGGCGCCCCTGACGCCGGAATTGCGCTTTCATCTGGCGGACCCACAGAGTGATCTGTGGCGACAGGAGGAAGAGGCGCTGATGGCTCAGGGCCTGCCGTCTCCGTTCTGGGCGTTCGCCTGGGGCGGCGGGCAGGCGCTGGCGCGTCTTGTGCTCGACCAGCCTGACTATGTCAGGGACAAGCGCGTGCTCGACTTCGCCTGCGGTTGCGGTATTGCCGGCATCGCCGCAGCCAAGGCCGGGGCCGATCTGGTGCTGGGCACGGAGATCGACGCCTTCGCCGTTCATGCCGCCCGCGCCAATGCCCGCCTCAATGATGTCGCGCTGCAGGTGATGGAGGCGGATCTGGTGGGCGCGGATGATGGCTGGGACGTGGTTCTGGCTGGCGATGTTTTTTATGAGACCGAGGCCGGGGACGCGATCACCGCCTGGCTGGAAAGCCTGCATGATCGCGGCGCAATGGTGCTGATCGGCGATCCCGGACGCGCCTACCTGCCCAAGGACAAACTCAGCGTCGCCGCCCGGTTCGACGCGCCCCGGGCGGGCGATCTTGAAGACCAGGATGTGGGCGCGGCCCGGGTCTGGCGCTTCAGCGCGCCGCCCCGCGGCCTGCCCGAACTGAAGGATTAGCGCAGATTGGCGTAACCGCCATCCAGCGCGATGATCTGTCCCGTCACATAATCGGACGCGGGTGATGCGAGAAAGGCGGACAGGCCGATCATGTCGTCCGGCGCCCCGATCCGTCCCAGCGGAATATTGGCCGCGACGGCGTCCCGGCCCTCCTGCTGGCTCAGCACGAACGCAGTCATCTTGCTTTCGAACGGGCCCGGAGCAATGGCGTTCACCGTGATCTTGTCCCGCGCCAGTCGCCGCGCCATGACCCGCGTCAGGTGATGCACCGCCGCCTTGCTGGCCGGATAGGCATAGCTGTCCTCCATCATCGGCACGGCGAGCCCCTCGATCGAACCGATATTGATGACGCGGCCCCGACCAGACGCCTTGGACGCCGCCTGCAATTGCGGCAGCAGCTTCTGAGTGAGGAAGAAGATGGATTTGACGTTCAGATCCATCACCCGGTCCCAGCCGTCTTCGGGAAACTCTTCCAGCGCCGCGCCCCAGGTCGCGCCGGCGTTGTTCACGAGAATGTCGATGGCGTCGGTCTGATCGGCCAGCCAGTCCGCGAACGCCTGGGCGCCCTCATTGGTGGACAGGTCGGACGGGACGGCGTGCACTTCGCCAAACTCGGACAGGCGCTCCTGCGCGGCTTTCACCGCGTCAGGCTTGCGCGAGGTGATGAAAACCCGTGCGCCCTGTTTGAGAAGTCCGGTGGCGATCATTTCGCCAATGCCGCGTGTGCCGCCTGTCACGACAGCCGTCTTGCCGGACAGATCAAAGAGTTCGGAAACAGACATGTGTTCGCCTCGCTATTGAGTAAGCGCTTAAGCAACCAGCAAACCGGCTGTCTGAAAAGAGGCGGTGGAGAAAAACTTCACAGCGTCGCACAGGCTCCAAGACCGCCGATCTCTTTCACACCCGAATGAATCGCGCCACTTTCACCTTATGGCACGCGTTCGCGCCGTAGACCGGCGACTCTTCCTTCTGATCGAAATTGCGGCCCGGCGTTTGAGCCGGGAAGCGGATTCCCGACTGCGCGCCGAAGCCAATGTCACCGCCAGCCAGTCGGCGGTGTTGTTCCTGCTTCTCAGGCGTGGCGAACGCCGTCTGGGCTCCATCGGCGAGGTCCTGGCGCTCGGCGCGCCGGCCGTGACCGGGCTGGTGAACCGGATGGAGACGGCAGGCCTTGTGATCAAGCGCAAGGATTCCAGCGACAAGCGCGGCGCGCTGGTAGACCTGACCGAGGCGGGACGCCGCGCGGCCGAACGCGCCGATCAGGTTCTGCGGGGCTTTAACGCAGAGCTGGATGACAAGCTGGGCGAGACCGACGCCGCGATCGTGTACGAGGCCCTCACCCGCCTGGCGACGGATGCCGACCCCGTAACCTAGGCGCTGGCCTGGTCATCTACGGAAAAGCGCGACCAGTATGATCCCAAGTCCATGGTGTGAGACGTGTTTTCATAGTCACGCGTCAGTGCGATGGCGCGCTTGGCGGCGACATTCAACGAGTCCCGGGACTCGCGGATCAGCGCCTGGGTCATCTCCGGATCCGCTTCCGCAGCGTCGTCCAGTTTCTCCTGCGCCTCGGCCAGTGGCTTGAAGAACATTGTCTTCATCTGCGTCATGAACCGGCTTTTCGAGGCCAGCGTTTCGGTCTGGAAGATCAGCGCATCTTCGGCGACCTGACGCGCTTGCTGCTCGGTCTCAAGCGCGGCCAGGGTCTGTTTGAGCAAGGGGCGGAACAAAAACAGCGCTTCCCCCGCCAGGATGAGCAGGATCAGACCGACCTGAAAGGTGTGAATCCGGCTGATGCGACTCAGCCCCTGCTCCGCCTGCGCTTCGAACAGGGCGACGGAGCGGTTGAGCTTGTTGAACAACTCGCCCAGCGCCAGTGTTTCCATGCGCTCACGCTGCGCCATCGTAGCCAGACCGGCGCTGCTCGCCAGCCGCGTATATTCCGCGATCAGCGCCGTGATGCCGTTTTCCGGCGCGTTGAAGAGGGGCAGGAGTTCGGCCTTGATCTCACCCTCCGGCAGCCCGCGCGCATGGGCCTGAAGTCGGCGATTGGCGCTTTGCAGTTCATCCGCCGTGGACTCGATCAACGCGAGATTCTCAGCATCAGCCCGGTCTCCGGTCTGGATTTCCACAAGCGCCAGAAGACGTTGACTCAGCATGCGCTGCTTGCCGCTGATATTGACGATTTCAGCCGAGCCCCGCTCATTGTTGATGACGCTCAGCGTGGCCAGATGCGCCAGCACAGAAACGACCACGATCAGGCCAATCGCTAAGACATAGCTGATGACGTAGCGACGTCTGAGGGAGGGGAGCGTCATGACCGATATCCAAAGTGGCGACAGCTAATGTCATTTTAGGCAATAGGGCTAAAATTGTATGAAACATTGGCCTGTCAAAACAGCGCCCGCCTTTAATCGATTTCTGGACGACGGTGGGAACTGTTCTTACGCTCTTGTTAAAAGCGGCTGGGAGGGCGCGGGATCATGATCAGATTAATACTGCTGGTGCTGGCAATCGCACTGGCGCTGGTAATCATACGAGTGGGGTATGTTGTCAGCCGCGCGAGCGGAACCTTCAGCCAGCCCGAATACACCGACAATAGCGCATGCACGCCGATCGAGATCGCACCCGGCACGGAAGACCTCGCCTATGACCCGCTCAGCGGTCTGGTCTTCGTCTCCGCCGCCGAGCGCCGGTCCGGTGACATGCACCCCCGAAACGGCATCTATGTTTTCGACCCCGCCGCGCCGGACAGCGTGCGCCTGGTCTCCATTGATGCGCCGGCTGATTTCCGCCCGCATGGCATAAGCCTGTGGCGCGGCGACACCGAGACCGGCGAATCCCTTGCCCGCCTGTTTGTCATCAGCCACCCCTATTCGGGCCATCAGGTGCTGGTCTACGACGTGGCCGGAGATGGCGCGCTCTCGCACCTTGAAACCGTCAGCTATGACGCATTGCGCTCGCCCAATGACATTGTCGGCGTGGGACCGGACCAGTTCTACGCCACTAATGACGTCTATTTCGGCGATACGACCATGGGGTATCTGGAAGCCTTTCTGGGCCTGCCGCTGGGATCGATCAGCTATTATGACGGCGAGGACGGCCGCATCGTCGCTGGCGGCTTCGCCTACGCCAATGGCGTCAATCTCAGCCCGGACGGGACCGAGCTTTACGCCACGGGCTTTATCGGGCGCACGCTTCATGTCTTTGACCGCGTGCCGGCAACCGGTGAGCTGACCCGCACCGCCCGGCATGATGCGCCGCTGGGTCTTGATAATATCGAGGTCGGTACGGATGGCGCGCTCTACATCGCCGGCAATGTGAATGTCTTCGACTTCCTGGCCCATCAAGGCGACCCCGAGGCCCGGGCGCCGTCCCACGCCATCCGCATCGATCCGGAAACCGGCGACTGGAACACCGTCTTTGCAGATTCCGGCGAAGCGATAGATTCCCCGTCCGTTGCGACTCGGATCGGCGATCAGCTTCTGCTGGGTGCGGTGTTTGATTCCCATGTGCTGGTCTGCCCCTATACCGCCGATCCATGATTTGAAGGCCTGAGGACAGTGTGATGACAGATCTGATTACGGTGAATGACGCAGACGGCGTGCGCACCCTGCGTTTCAACCGACTGGACAAGAAGAACGCCATCACGCGCGCCATGTACGCCGCCATGGCCGACGGACTGGAAGAGGCCAATACACGGTCCGACATCCGCGTCGTCGTCATCGCAGGCGGCGAAGGCTGCTTCTCGGCTGGCAATGACATGATGGATTTCATGGAAGCGCCGCCTCATATCGGCGGGGGCGAAACCCCTGCGGTGGAACGCTTCATGGTCGCCCTGATGGGGTGTGAGAAACCCGTGATCGCGGCCGTGGACGGGCTGGCGGTCGGCATCGGCACCACGCTGTTGCTCCATTGCGACCTCGTCTACGCCACCAACCGCGCCATGTTCACCACGCCCTTCGTCAATCTGGCGCTGGCGCCCGAATTCGGCTCGTCCCAGATCCTGCCCGGCATTGTCGGCCGGGCTGTCGCCAGCGAGATGCTGCTCCTGGGCGCCAAATGGGATGCGAAACGGGCGGAAGCGAAAAACCTGATCAATGCGGTGCTGCCGCCGGACGGGTTTGAAGCCGCCGTTCAGGAGATCGCCCAGCAAATCGCCCAGCTCGCCCCGGGCGCGGTGAAAACGGCGAAAATGCTGATCAACCTGCCGCCCGAAGACATCAAGGAGCGGATCGTGCGCGAAGGCGGGCTGTTTGCCGAACAATTGCGCACCGATGAGTTCAAGGAGGCGGCGAGCGCCTTCATGGAGCGACGCGCGCCCGACTTCTCCAAATTTGACTAGGTCATAGATCGGGCTCCGGATCATTCCGGAGCCCGAATTGTATCCAGCGCCCAAACGCCATGTTTCCAGGCCAGGGCCAAGACGTGAGCGCGGCGCGCGTCTAGTCTGCCTGAAGTCCAGCATGGAGGCTTTCATGGCCGAGTTCACGATCACTGAAGAGCGCACCGACAGCAAAGGCCGCTATATCGCCAGCGCGCCGGGGAAGCCGGATGCGGAACTGACCTATTCCATCGCCAGTGCGCATCTGATCATCATTGATCATACCGGCGTGCCCGATGATTGGCGGGGCCAGGGCGTGGGCAAGGCGCTGGTCCAGCGGGCGGTCGAGGATGCGCGGGCGCGCAAGATCCAGATCGTGCCGCTCTGCCCCTTCGCCAAGGCGCAGATCGAGAAGACGCCTGACTGGCAGGACGTGCTCAACCCCGCTCAGTGAGGCGCGCACAGAAAAACGGGCGGACAAGACTGTCCGCCCTTCTCCAGTTTTGCGCTCACAGGGGAGATAATGATCACACTATGCAGGCCATCTATTTAAATTTAGTAAGTGAACTGCTTCAGCGAATACATTTTCTCACATCGCGCTTGACCTCGCCTGCGCACGGGCGAACCCTCGTCTGAAAATTCGGGGAGGAAAATCATGCGCCGTTTGTTCTGGGTGATCGCCGTGATCGCCGCGCTCATGCTGGGCGGCTGGATCTATCTCATGCAGTCCACGACCGGACGCATCTATCTGCCATCCGGCACCGGGCTGACCGCCAAACAGACCTGCTCTTTGACCTTTGTGTCCGGCCTTGAGCCCGACCGCGCCCAGGCGCTCTACATCACGCCCTTGCTGGGCGGCGCGAATGCGTTGATCTCCGTCGATATTGATCCTGACAATCAGCGCGTCAGCAGCGCCGTGCTTGGCTTCCTCTTCAAGCAAACCGCCGTTTACCGCGAGGGCCTGGGCTGCACGCTCGTGCATGACAGCGACGCCTTCGACGCCAGCGCAAGCCTGCCCATCGTGAACGGGCCGGACCCGATGACGCTGGATACGGGCTGGCGTGATGCGCATTTCGACGTCGAGGCCCTGAACGCCGCGCTGGATGAGGTGTTCACCGAGGATGGCCGCAACACCCTCGCCGCCCTCGTGATCCATGACGGCCATCTGGTCGCCGAGCGCTATGCCGAGGGCGTGACCGAAACGACGCCGCTGCATGGCTGGTCCATGACCAAATCCACCGCCGCCACCTTCGCCGGGGTTCTTGTCCAGCGCGGGCTGATCGACATCAGCGCCGAAGGACAGATCCCCGCGCTCGTCGAGGCAGGCCGGCCCGGGATCACCATTGATGACATGCTGCGCATGAGCGGCGGGCTGGACGGGTTCGAGATCAATGACGGCACTGATCCCAACTCTGAGATGCTCTTCACCCAGTCGGACATGGCGACCTATGCCGCCAACCGGAATGTGATCCATGAGCCCGGCGAGCAATGGAGCTATCAGAGCGGCAACACCATTCTGGCCGGTTCCGCCATGGAAACGGTGATGGGCGACACCATTGTCGATGAAGTCAGCACGCTGCGCGACTGGCTGTTCACCCCTCTGGGGATGAACCATTCCGTGTTCGAGCCCGACCAGTCCGGCACTTTGCAATGGTCGAGCTACATGTACGCCAGCGCCCGCGACTGGGCGCGCATGGGCGAGCTCTATCTCAATGACGGCCGGGTCGGGGATGCGCAGATCATCCCGCCCAACTGGCTGACCTATGTGGGCACGCCCACCGCCACCTCCGACGGCCAGTATGGCGCCGGGTTCTGGCTGAACATTCCCGGACTGCCGTCAGATACGGTGGTCATGCGCGGCTTCCAGCAGCAATGGACGTTCGTGATTCCGTCCGAGGATCTGATCGTCCTGCGCATGGGCGCGACGCTGAACGGGGATGGCGGGGCGCCGGACTTCGCCCGGGCCGTCATCGCGGCGAAGCAAGAGACCACGCCCGCTAATTGATATCGGTGCGTTGGAGGATCCGGTCGAACGGGTGCGGGGTCACCCGTTCGGCCTTGATCATGATGTCATTGAACTTGGGATGATGCTGGCGCTTGCCGCGCACCCATTCGCGCGCACTGTCGGAATTGGACAGGACCAGCGCCGTCCCGATCGCGATCAGGACCAGCCCGAACGGCAATGGCGTCCAGAACAGCGGCAGGCCGACCGCGATCAGCAGGAAACCCAGTGTTTGATATACGAACCTCATGCCATCCCAATGCGCATGGCGGCGATTGGTTGCACGGGTCTTAACCCCATGATCAGCCCAGGGCGCGCCTGCGCCGCCGTTTCTGATACAGCATCCAGAGCCGCGCGCTGCCCAGGCACAGACCGGTATAGACCAGCAGCACCGCAACGGCGGAGGCGATCCCCGCAAGGGTCTGGCCGATCAGGCCGAACACCTCGCCCGTATGCAGGAAGCGAATGAAGATGCGCGCCTTGCGCGCCAGCGGCATGTCCGCCCGCGGATCCAGGCGCTGAATGGCCTGTCCGTCGCGCCTGATGTCATAGGTGTGGATCGCGCCCGGCTCGACGCCATTGCCAAAATCAAGCGCCACGCGCGTGGTCGCAGCGTCCGCTTCGGGCAAGGTGATCTGCACCCGGCGACCATCGCGGCGGGACTGGGCCCGCGCCTGCTCGACCAGCAGGTCCAGACTGACGATCTCACCCTCGAGGCGCGGCGGTTCAGCGACGACCTCTGTCTGCTCGACGGCCACGCCTTGCGACCCGCCAAAGACCCAGCTGACGAACTCACCCGCCCAGCGATAGGAAAACACCGCCCCCGTCAGGGTGATGAAGACCAGCGGCACGGCGAACCACAGGCCCAGCGCGTGGTGCCAGTTGAAGTGGCGCGCCTTGGCGTTGGGATGGTTGGCGAGCAGCGTCACGCGCGGTTTCACGAACGCCCAGCGCCAGACCCTGGGCAGCCACAGATAGATCCCGGTCAGGCACAAGAGAGTGAACAGCAGATTGGAGACGCCGTTGATCTGGGCGCCGACCTCATTGCGCCCGCCGGTAAAGGCCAGCCAGCGGTGAATGAACATCACCCGGCGGAAGAAGGCGCGGGTTCCTTCGCCCGCCGCCTCCAGCCGCTCACCGGTATAGGGGTTCATCAGAAAGCTGTTGCGGCGGCCCGCAGACACGCTCACAGCCCCCTCGCGCCCGGTCGGAACCGTCATCACATGGCCCGGCACCCCGCCCGCCTCAATCGCCGCATCCGCAAGCCCCTGATAGCTCAGGGGAGCCGCATCCGACGGGGCGCTGATCGCGCTGTTCTGGGCCATGCGGATCATCTGGCGCTCATAGGTCAGAAGCACGCCGGTGACCGACATCAGCAGAATGAAAACGCCCAGCGTCATCCCGATGATCAGATGGAGCCAGAAGATAAGGTCCCGGATTTTCATGCTCGTCCCCCGTGTGTCGCTGAGCCTGTTACGCCGAGGGCGAGCCCGGCCCGTCGGGCTGCGTCAGTCCGCCGCGTGCGAAGCCCTGACCGGAGGTGCTTATAAGAATGAATTGCAGTTGCGCAAGTTATCTCTCATGCCTGCGCGCCCAACGCAGCTTCGCGCTTGGCCCGCCTGCCGGGCGGGCCTAGTTTGCGTCTCATCTGACAGGAGGGCCGGATGGCGTATAAATCTCTGCGCGACTTCATCGCTTTGCTGGAATCCGAAGGCGAGCTCAAGCGCGTCTCCCGTCCGGTCTCCACCCATCTGGAAATGACCGAGATCCAGACCCGCCTGCTCAAGACCGGCGGGCCTGCGGTGCTGTTTGAAAATCCGGTGCATGAAGATGGCCGCCCGGCGGAAATGCCCGCTCTGGCGAACCTGTTCGGCACGGTGGACCGTGTCGCCCGCGCCGTGACCCTGGGCGGCGAACCACGCAAGAACGCGTCGGACCTGCGCGAAGTCGGCGAACTTCTGGCCTTCCTGCGTCAGCCCGAACCGCCGCGCGGCTTCAAGGATGCGCTCGGCATGCTGCCGCTGGCCAAGACCGTGATGAGCATGCGGCCGACCAATGTGCGCAAGGCGCCCTGCCAGGAAGTGGTTCTGAAAGGCGATGACATCGATCTCGACCGGTTACCGATCCAGGGCTGCTGGCCGGGCGAGCCGGCCCCGCTGATCACCTGGCCGCTTGTGGTGACCAAAGGCCCGTCCGAGGACAAGCAGGACGACTTCAATCTGGGCATTTACCGGATGCAGAAGCTGGGCAAGGACAAGGCCATCATGCGCTGGCTCAAGCATCGCGGCGGCGCCCAGCATTATCAGCGCTGGAAGAATGAAAAGCCCGAACCCCTGCCCGTCGCCTGCGTGCTGGGCGCGGACCCGGGCACCATTCTGGCCGCCGTCACCCCGGTGCCCGACACGCTGAGCGAATACCAGTTCGCGGGCCTCTTGCGTGGTCAGAAAGCGGAGCTCGTGGACTGCAAGACCGTGCCGCTGAAGGTCCCCGCTGAAGCCGAGATCGTGCTTGAAGGCCATGTCATGCTCGACGAGTACGCCGAGGAAGGTCCGTATGGCGATCACACCGGCTATTACAATTCGGTCGAGACCTTCCCGGTCTTCAAGATCAGCGCCATCACCATGCGCAAGGACCCGATCTATCTGACCACCTTCACCGGCCGTCCGCCGGATGAGCCGTCAGTGCTGGGCGAAGCGCTGAACGAGGTGTTCATCCCGCTGGTGCGTCAGCAGTTTCCCGAGATCGTCGATTTCTGGCTGCCGCCCGAAGGCTGCAGCTATCGCATCGCCGTGATCTCGATGAAGAAGGCCTATGCCGGTCACGCCAAGCGCGTGATGATGGGCGCGTGGTCCTATCTGCGCCAGTTCATGTACACCAAATGGGTGATCGTCGTGGATGACGACATCAATGCGCGCGACTGGAAGGATGTGATGTGGGCGATTTCCACCCGCATGGACCCGGCCCGCGACATCACGCCCATCGAGAACACGCCCATCGATTATCTCGACTTCGCCTCCCCCGTCTCGGGCCTGGGGTCAAAGATCGGCATGGACGCCACGAATAAGTGGCCCGGCGAAACCAACCGCGAATGGGGCGAGAAGCTCTATATGGAGCAGGACGTGATCGACCGGGTCGACGCGATGTGGGACGAGCTGGGGCTGGACTAGCGCCACACGGCTTTAACGCCCCGGTAACTCACATTACCAGTTCCGCGTGCAATCTCGGGTATTTAGGCGCATAGCTAGCGTCATGAACTCGGTTTTCGCATCCGGCGTACAAGCCTTCCAAGCCGCCACAGCGCGGCTGGACGCTGCGGCAGGAGCGGTCAACCGCGTTCGCCCATCGACCATCCCTGCCGCGCTTACCCAAAGCGCTTCAGCTCCTGACGCGCCTGCCGGGCGATCCGACGCCCCCCCACCACCCGCCGGTCCCGGCGGGCGCGTTTCTTCTTTCGATGAGGATTACGTCACGGCCATGGTCGACATGATCAAGGCCGAGGCCCAGGCGTCCGCCGCCACATCCATCATTCGCTCCGCCGATGAGATGCTGGGCAACTTGCTGGACACCAAGGCCTAAACCCGCATCTCCCCTTCTAAAAATCATGCGCGTCATCAGGACAGCGTTAAGTCTTCTGGCCTAGCGTGCGCGCATGGCCGTGTCTGAATCGCTCTCGCTCGCGGAAAGTTTTCCCAACCTGTCTGAGGTCGCAGACGGGGCCGAGGAAGAGCGTCTGCACATCCACATCTGCGAGACCAGCCGGGTGCAGCGCGCCATTCTGGTGCGCATGCTGACCGAGGCGGGCTTCATCTGCAGCGCTTCGGGCCATGCCCAGGACAGCCTGGACCATCTTCGGCAGGATCCGCCCGACATCTTTCTGACCGCAATCGAACTGCCCGATTTCTCCGGTCTGGAAACCTGTTGGCGGGTCAAGGCCAATCCCGAGACCGAGCATATCCACACCATGGTGCTCTCCGCCTCCGGGCAGGAGGACAAGCTCGCGGAGTCGCTGGATTCGGGCGCAGACGACTTTCTGGTCAAGCCGGTCGACAAGAACGAGCTCAAGGCGCGGATGCGCGCCGCCTCGCGCATTGTGCGCCTGAGCCAGCGCATGCGGGCGGAAGCGGAAACCGATGCGCTGACCGGCGCGTTCAACCGCCGGGTCTTCATGCGCACGCTCGACCGCGAACACAAGAAGGCGCTTGATCAGGCGCGGGCTTTCAGCGTGCTCATGGTCGATCTGGATTTCTTCAAGAAGATCAACGACACCCACGGCCATGCCAGTGGCGACCGCGTGCTGATCGAGACCGTTCGCACCGCCAAGACCCTGCTGCGCCCGCCCGCCATGTTCGGCCGCCTGGGCGGGGAGGAATTCGCCGTGCTGTTGCCCGGTCAGGACGAGACCGATGCGCGGCAGACCGCCGACAAGCTGCGCCTCGCCATTCAGGCCATGCGCGTGGACAATGATGAGGGCGAGCCGATCCCGGTCACCGCCTCCATGGGCCTGGCCACGCTGCATGCCGGTGATCTGGAGTCCAATGGCGAGACCATGCTCAGCCAGGCCGATGCCGGGCTGTACAAGGCCAAGGAAGGCGGACGCAATCAAGTGTGCATGGCCTGAGCTTTTCCTGCTGCGCCGATCGCTCTAGGGTCCGCCCATGACCCAAGTTTCCGTTGATATCGTCTCTGACATTGTGTGCCCGTGGTGCTGGCTGGGCCTGCGCTACTGGGATCAGGCCCGCGCGCTGGTTCCCGAAATCCAGACCGAAACCGTGTATCGCCCCTTCCAGCTCGACGGCGCCGTGCCGCGCGAGGGCGTGCCCTATTCGGACTATATGAAAAAGAAATTCGGCGACGGTCCCGACGACCGGTTCAAGATGATGCGCGAGCATCTTGAAGCCGCCGGCCCCGAAGCCGGGATCCAGTTCCGCTTTTCCGGCATTCCGGTGCGCCCCAATACGCTGGACGCCCACCGCGTCATCCGATGGGCGCAAGGCCAGGAGCTGGGCGAAGCCGCGTCCGAACGCCTGCACAAGGCCTTCTTTGACGAACATCTCGATATCGGCGACGCCGCGGTTCTGGCCCGGCTCGCCGGCGAGGTCGGTCTGGACGCCGAGATTGTCAGCAATCTCCTTGCGACGGACCGGGACCGCCAGGAAGTTCTGGAGGAAGAGCAATTCTTCCGTCGCCTGGGCGTTCAGGGCGTGCCATGCTTCATCTTCAACGGTCAGTTCGCCGTCTCCGGCGCGGAAGCGCCCGAGGTGCTGGCTGACGCCATCCGGCAGGCCGCAAGCCTGCCCCAGGACGATGACGACGCCGGGTAAACGGCGCGCCTGACAGGGGGATTTTCATGACAGCGCTTCAAGTAGCCAGCCTTTATGTGGGCCTTAACCTGGTGATCCTTCTGATCCTGGGCGCCAATGTCATCCGTTTCCGGCTCCGCACCAAGACGAGCCTGGGCATGGGTACGGATCCGGCGCTGGAACGCGCCTGCCGCGCCCACGCCAATGGCGCGGAATGGACGCCGGGCGCGCTGATCGCGCTGGTGTTGATGGCCATGCTGGGCGCGCCGGTGATGGCCCTGCACGCCCTGGGCGTCAGCCTGACCGTGGCGCGGGGCATTCATGGTTATGGCGTCGCCACCCAGGACGGCCCCAATATCGGACGCTTTCTGGGCGCCCTGTTCACCCTCATCATTTATGCGGTTCTGGGCGTCGGACTGGTGCTTCACGCGGTGACGGGCTGAGTCTTCAGCCGATGTGACGCGTTGCGCTCAAGGCCGTGTTGACGTTATGGGATCGGTATGACCGATCAAAACGCCAGCGCCGGCCTGGGCGCGCCCGACACCAAATCCCTCCTCGCTCTGGCTCACGAGCTGGTCAACCGCGCCAAGCGGGCCGGCGCACAGGAAGCCGAAGCCGTCCTGTCTGAATCGCGCGCCATCGAAGCCGGCGCGCGCGAAGGCAAGCTGGAAACCGTCGAGCGCAGCGAAACCCGCGATGCGGGCCTGCGCGTCCTGATCGGCAAGAAACAGGCTGGCGTGGCGTTCTCCGACCTGTCTGAGGACGGCATCAGCCTGGCGGTGGAGCGCGCCGTCGCCATGGCCATGGCCGCGCCCGAGGATCCCTATTGCGGCCTGCTCGAGCCGGAACAGCTCGCGCGCAACCTGCCCGACATCGCCACCTATGAAGCGTCGGACTTCACGCCCGAACAGCTCGAAGCCGCCGCGCTCGAAATGGAAGCCGCCGCCCTGTCGGTCAAAGGCGTCGCCATGACCTCCGGCTGCGGCGCCAGCGCGGGCGTGGCCGGATCGGCCTTTGTCACCTCCACCGGCTTTGAGCGCGCCCGCCTGGGGTCACGCTGCGGGCTGGGCGTCGCCGCCATCGCCAAGGATGAAGCCGGCGCGATGGAACGCGATTACGACACCCACGCCGCACGGCGCCGGTCAGATCTGAAAACCGCGCAGGAAATCGGTCTGAGCGCAGGCGAACGCGCCGTCAGCCGGGTGGGCGCCGAGAAACTCGCCACCGGCAAGATGCCGGTCGTCTTCGACAAGCGCGTCTCCACCACCTTCCTCTCTTCCCTGCTGGGCGCGATCTCCGGTCCCGCCATTGCGCGCGGCACCTCCTTCCTGCGCGACAAGATGGGCGAACGCCTGTTCAGCGAGGGCGTGGACATCATTGAAGACCCGCTGCGCGACTGGAGCTTCGGCGCCCGGGCGGTGGACGCTGAAGGCGTCGCCTGCAAACCGCGCGCGCTGATCGAGGACGGCGTTCTGACCACCTGGCTGCTGAACGCGTCGAGCGCGCGCCAGCTGGGCCTGGAGCTCACCGGCCACGCCGCCCGCAATCTGGGCGGCGCGCCGGGCGTGGGCGCCTCCAATGTCCATCTGGCGGCGGGCGAACTGGATCGGGACGGCCTGATCAAGGACGCCGGAGAGGGCGTGCTCGTCAGCGAGATGTTCGGCCCCTCCCTGAACGCCAATACGGGCGACTGGTCCGTGGGCGTCGCCGGTTACGCCATCAAGGGCGGCCAACTCGCCGGCCCGGTCAGCGAGATCACCGTGGCGGGCAATCTGCTGGATATCTTCGCCCGCATGATCCCCGGCTCCGACCTCGAGTTCGACAGCGCCATCAACGCGCCCAGCGTTCTGGTGGACAATTTGTCGATTGGCGGTCGCTAGATGACCGACGCGCGCGCAGACCGGGACCTTCTCGCCGACGCTGCGCGCGCCGCCGGCCAACTCGTCCTCGCCTTTCGCGCCCGCGGCATGCGCGACTGGGAGAAGAATCCGGGCGACCCGGTCAGCGAAGCCGATCTCGCCTCGGACGCGCTGCTGAAGGAACGGCTACAGGCCGTCCGCCCCGATTATGGCTGGCTGTCCGAAGAAACCGCCGACGACCAGTCCCGGCTGGAACGCAAGCGCAGCTTCGTCATCGATCCCATCGACGGCACCCGCGCCTTTCTCAAGAACAAGCCCGAATTCGTCATTTCCTGCGCGGTGGTGGAAGCGGGTCTGCCGGTCGCCGCCGCCATCTATGATCCCAGCGCCGACGTCATGTATGACGCCGCGCTCAATCAGGGCGCGCGCAAGGATGGGGTCTCCCTGTCGATCAGCCGCCATGACGCCCTTCCCGGCGCGCGCCTGATCGGCGATCCGGGACGCCTGGCCGATCTGCGCGCTCTGGGCGCGGATGCGCATACGGTCAATTCCGCCGCCCTGCGCCTGTGCCTTCTGGCCGCCGGAGAAGCCGACGCCGTGGTCGCCGTGCGACCTAAGTGGGACTGGGATCTCGCCGCCGGTCATCTATTGGTGGAAGAGGCGGGCGGGGTCTTCACCTCGTCGAAAGGCGAGCCGGTGTATTATAACCGGACAAGTGCTGTTCAGGATCCGCCTCTGGCGGCTGGTCCGGTGCTGCATGCCTTGCTATTAGACCGCCTTAAACAGACCAGATAACGCCCTTTCAGGGAGACTCCCCATGAGCGACACGTCTTCACAGCAACTGCTCCACCTGGTGATCGGCGGCGAGCTGAAGGATATCGGCCCGGGCGCGCCC
Source organism: Oceanicaulis sp. MMSF_3324 (assembly GCF_030733545.1). Classification (GTDB taxonomy): domain Bacteria; phylum Pseudomonadota; class Alphaproteobacteria; order Caulobacterales; family Maricaulaceae; genus Oceanicaulis. The sequence continues at coordinate 32,168 of NZ_JASHIU010000004.1, read as the reverse complement.
GAGTTCAAAGACCTCAGCCAGGTCGATTTCGTCGGCGCCTTCCCCAGCTATGAAGCCGCGCGCGACGCCTGGAAATCAGCGGCTCAGCGCACCGTGGACAATGCGCATATGCGCTATTTCGTGATCCACGCGCACAAGCTCCTGGATCCGTCCAAAAAGGACTAAGCGCCCTGTCTGAGACGCCTGACCCGCATGGCGCGCCTCCCGGCGCGCCCAAGCCCCAGAGCGCGCGCTCCTTTGCGCTGGCGAAACGGCTCTGGCGCGAGCAGATCACAAAGCACAAGGGCCTTCTGGCCTGGGCGACCTTGCTCGCCGCCATCACGGCGGGCGCGGCGTCGGGCTATGGCGTCGTGGTGCAGCAGGCCTCCGGCTTGTTGGAAAACCGCGAGCCCAGCGTGCTCTGGCTGGCGCCCGTGCTCATTCTGGGCGCGGTCATCGTGCGCTCGGTCAGCCTCTTTCTGCAGAACCTCGCCACCAATCGGCTGGCGCTGGCGATCATGCGCGATTTGCAGATCGCCATGTTCGACCGCTTGATCACCGCCGACTTCCAGCGCCTCGAACGCGAACCCGTCGGCGCGATCATCTCGCGCTTCACCAATGACATCACCATGCTGCGCGAGGGCCTGATCCGCGCGGCGAACAATCTCACGCGCGACTTTCTCACCGTGGTGGGGTGTCTCGTGGTGCTGTTCTGGCTCGACTGGGCGCTGACCCTCGTCGTGCTGGTGGTGCTGCTGATCGCGGGGCATCCGATCACCGTCATCGGCAAGGCGATCCGCAAGCGCGCAGGCGATATCCAGGACCAGATGGGCGATGTGTCGAGTTTTCTCGAGGAAGGCTTTTCCGGCGCGCGGATGATCAAGACCTTCTCACTCGAAGACTGGTCCCGGGACCGCGCTCGAGGACGTTTCCAGAGCCGGTTCGAGCTCTTGCTCGCCATGGTCGCCCAGCGCGCCCGGATCGAACCCATCATGGAGGTCGCCGCGGGCGTGGCGCTGGCGGTGATCTTCGGCTTTGCCGGCTGGCGCGCGCTCAATGGCGCGACCGAATTGTCAGACCTTCTGGGCTTCATCGTCGCCTTCGGGGTGATGAGCTCGCCCATCCGCGCCCTCGCCTCGCTCTCGGGCGTGCTGCAGGAAGGCTTCGCGGTGCTTGATCGCGTCTTCGCCCTGCTGGACGAAGAACCCAACCTCACCGAAGCGCCCGACGCCCGACCGCTGGCCTTTGAAAACGGTCATGTTCAGGTGCGCGATGTGCGCTTTCAGTACGAGGCGGGCGTGGACGCCCTGCATCAGATCACCCTCGACGCCAGACCGGGCGAAACCATCGCGCTCGTCGGCCCGTCAGGCTCGGGCAAGACCACGCTGCTGAACCTCATCGCCCGACTCTATGACCCGGTTGAAGGCGAGGTCCTGATTGACGGGCAGGACATCAGATCGGTCACCCTCGCCTCGCTGCGCACAAAGCTCGCGCTCGTCAGCCAGGAGGTGACCCTCTTTGACGACACGATCCGCAACAATATCGCGCTTGGAAAACTCGGCGCCTCTGAAGACGAGATCATCGCGGCCGCCAAAGCCGCCGACGCCCACGACTTCATTCTGGGTCTCTCAAGCGGATATGACACGCAGGCTGGCCCCAAAGGCTCAAACCTGTCGGGTGGTCAGCGCCAGCGCGTCGCCATCGCCCGCGCCATCCTCAAGGACGCACCGGTCCTCTTGCTCGACGAAGCCACGAGCGCGCTCGACGCCAATTCCGAAGCGCGGGTGCAAGAAGCGCTCGACGAGCTGAGCAAGGGCCGCACCACCATCGTCATCGCCCACCGTCTCGCCACCGTGCGCAAGGCCGACCGCATCTATGTCATGAAAGCGGGCGAGATCGTGGAAAGCGGCGACCATGACAGCCTGATCGGGCAAAACGGCCTCTACGCGCAATTAAGCGCGCTGCAGTTTGCGGACGGGTAGTGTGGTGAATTCCCGGGCGAGCATCGCGAAGCCCCGGGACCCCTTGCCACCTCTAGCGCAAAATTCTGATGGAGGCCCCGGCTCTGCGCTGCGCTTGGCCGGGGTTTCAGCTTCAGCCTTTTTCCATGTCATTCGCCGGTTTATCTGGCGAACCCATGCCGTGACCTGTGATCCAACCCACCGGCATGGGTCCCCCGCATGAAGCGGGGGATGACACTGTGGAGTGTTCTGTAAATCCCTCTTCCCAGGGCATGCGGGAAAGAGAGGAAGAACGGTTACCCCGCCCATATCCCCCAGCGTTCAGGCCCCATACCCCTGAACGTTGAACTGTCGCGCAAAGCACCTTTAAGTCCGTGACTTAGAGGAGCCGCGCCATGACCGATATTCAGAACTGGTTTGCATCACTAGAGACGCCGATGCGTATTGTCGTGATGCTTGGCGCAGCAATGGTCATCGTCCTGACAGGCCTGGCCTTATCGGTAGCTTACCTGGCGCTTCTCGATCGTAGCATCAATAAACGCTTCGAGACCTTCATAGCCCTCTCTTCGGAGGACAGGCGCTGGATCAGGCTAAAGGCCAAAGAGTTTGCAAGAATTTACATTGGGTCTGGTCGAAACGACACGCTTTCACAGATTATTTTTCTCTCGTTTGGAATCGCACCAGCGATTGTTTTAGTTGGAATTTCAATATTCCTGTTTCCGGAAATAGCGTCTCAAGTTTCCAATACCACCCCTATAGATCCACCGCCCCAGCTCACCAGCCTATTATTGGGGCTCGGAGTTTCCCTACTCGCTTATTGCGTCATTCTTGGCCTGCCTTGGCCCAAGTCATTCAGAGAGCATTTGTTCCGAGGCGCTTACGTCAAGGACTGGAAAAAGCTCGAAACCGCGAACAAGCATGAACTTCTCAGGGCCATCGGACGCGGAGACATCAAACCACAACAAGTGCTCAACCTTGACGCGCTCAGCGCCTACTCCCGACGCGGCCTGCGTCAATTCATGATCAAATTCATATTGATCCTGTTTGGCGTGCTCGTTCTGGTCACCGGTGCAAACACGTTGTTTCAGACTCTCTAACCCGCCCACAATCCGCAGCGTCTGAGGTCGTCCATGCGTTCGGCTGGCGCGTAGACGGTGTTCTCGCGGCCCTGCCGCCCCGGGCGCAGGCGGACGCCGTCATAGGCGGCGCGGGTATAGCCCAGCTCTGAGGTCAGCACCTGATCGGCGTCGGGATTGGATTGCATCAGGATCAGCGGGCGGCAGCGTTTGAGCGTATCCTTCGCGCCGCGCACCACGGCCTCGAACCAGCCCGGCGCGTCGATCTTGATGAAGCCGGGATCAAGATCGAGCATGTCGAGGGTGAACGTGCGCGCCTCGCCCGCCATCATCTCGAACCGGTCCGGATCGAACCCGGCCACGGTCTCATCGCTGAGCCAGGTCCGCGATTGATCGAAATCAAACGAGGCGAGCCCGTCATAGACGAAACCGCGATAGACCGGCACATAAAGCCGCCGCGCCTCATCCTTGTCGCCCAAACCGCAGGCATAGACCGCCAGCGCCGGGTCATCGTCAAACAGGGTCGCGAGCCCGGTCGCCAGATGCACATTGGGTTCAAAGGCGTAGATCGGCGCATCGGGCTGGTAGAGCCGGATCGCGTCCACACTCTGGCCGCGATGGGCGCCCACATCGATAAAGACCTCGCCCGGATCGGGTCGCCAACGTGACAACAGGCAGAATTCAGGCTCGAACGGGCGCCGCAAAGTCCGGCGCATGAAACGTTGCAAGCCGGCCTTGGCGTCCACAAACGCAGGGAACCGGCTTTGCCAGGCGCGGATATGGGTCTCGATCAGCATGGGGCTCTCTCCTGCACCCCAAGGATGCAAGCGCCAAGCCAGCAACCCCAAGCTATTCGCGGCGCAGGATTTTCTCGGTCAGGGCCGAGCCCCACCAGCTGGCCATGAAGCCGTCATGGCACGCTTGGCGGTCATATTCAGTGCGCACCCAGTCCAGAAAATCGATCGGCTCAGCCGCATTTCTCTGACGATACAGGTCAAAGAAATGATCGAGCATGCCGGTCTTGCCCTGCTTGATATGACCGTATTTGAACGAGAGTTGCTGGACGGACTCCTCGAACGGGGCCTTTTCGTGCAACAGCTTGTACATCACCGCCACGATGCCCGCCCGGTCCGCGCCGGACTTGCAGTGCATGAAGGCGGGATAGGCGATCTCGTCGAACACTTTGATCAGATGCTCGATGCGCTCCACATAGGGCGCCTCGCGCGAGCCCCAGGGCAGGTCGACAATATCAAGGCCGATCTGCTCGCAGGTGTAATGCTCGAGATCATAGTAATGACGCCCCGGCTGTGTGCCGCGCAGATTGAGGATCGTCTTGAACCCCATATCCTTGAGTTCTTGCAGGCGCTTGGGGCTGGGCTGATTGCCCCGCCACATCTCTCCGCCCACGCGATGCATGTTGTGAAAGCGCTGGCGCAGCACGCCATGATCGCCCCACATGAGGCCTTTCATCGCGCGCTTGTAATCGACCGGGTCGTTCAGATCATAACTCATGGCGCGCTGAAGTAAGGCGCTTGAACGCGGCTTGCAACAACCCAGCGCGTGCGATTGACGCGCACGGAATGCTTGACGGATGGCCCCGGGGCGGCGATCCAGCGCATACCATGTTGAAGTCCATCGTCTCCTCGCCTCCGGTTCAGGCGCTTATCGCCGCGCTGCTGGCGGGTTATATGAGCCTTGTCAAAGCCACCACCCGCTGGGAGGTGCGCGGGCTGGAGCATGCGCAATCGGCCTGGACATCCGGCGACGGGGTGATCTGCGGCGTCTGGCATGGCCGCATCCTGATGACGATTGCGGCCTGGCCGAAAAACGTCCAGCCGCCGGCCATCCTGATTTCACGCTCGCGCGAGGGCGATGTGGTCACCAAGGTCGCCTCCCATCACAAGGTGGAAGTCATTCGCGGCTCATCGCGCAACAAGAAGAAGACCAAGGAAAAGGGCGGGCTGAGCGCCTTTCGTGAAATGGTCCGCTGGGTCGAGGGCGGCGGCGCCATGGCGCTGACCCCGGATGGGCCGCGTGGCCCGCGCATGCGCGCAGGCCTGGGCGCGGTCAAGCTGGCGCGCGCCACGGGCGCCCCGCTTCTGGGTCTGGGCTGGTCCACCTCGAACGCCATCATCTTCAAGAGCTGGGATCGGTTCGTGCTGCCGCTTCCCTTTGGAAAAGGCGTGATTGTCTGGGCCGAGCCCGTCGAGATCGGCGCGGATGCGGACAAAGATGCGCTGGAAACGGCCCGCGCCACCCTGGAAGCACGCCTGATCGCCGCGAACATGGAAGCCGACCTCGCCTGCCGGGGCGAAGCGGTCACCGCCGCCCCCAAACCCGGCCGCGACAAGGATGCCGCATGAGTGCGCCGGGCCTCTCGCTCTACCGTTTCGCCGCGAAGGCGCTGAAACCGGCGGCGCGCTGGCTGCTCGACAAGCGCGCGCGGGACGGCAAGGAAGACCCGGCCCGCCTGCACGAACGTCAGGGCGAGGCGCAGACCCCGCGCCCCGAGGGCCGTCTGATCTGGATCCATGCCGCTAGCGTCGGGGAGAGCCAGATGGCGCTGACCGTCGCCGAGGCGATCCTGAACCAGCATGACGACGCCCATGTGCTGATCACCTCTGGCACCCTCACCTCGGCCCGCCTGATTGCCCGGCGCGGGCTGGCGCGCCTGATCCATCAGTTTCCCCCCGTGGATGCGCCGGACTGGGTGAGCGCCTTTCTCGATCACTGGACCCCCGATCTGGCGGTGTTCACCGAAAGCGAGCTGTGGCCGAACCTGATCCTCGCCGCGAAGGAGCGGGGCGTGCCGCTGGCGCTGATGAATGCGCGGATGAACCGCAAATCGCTCAACGGCTGGGCGCGCTGGCCCTCCAGTGCGAGGACCCTTCTGGGCGCGTTTGACTGGATCGGCGCGGCGGACCAGCGCACGGCGGAGGGCTTGTCCACGCTGACCGGTCATCCGGTGGAGACCATCGGCAATCTCAAGCTCGAATGCGGCCTGCCTGCACCCGATCCGGTGGCTCTTGAGGCTGCGCGGTCTGTCATCGGCGACCGTCCGGTGTTTGTGGCCGCCAGCACCCATGAGGGCGAGGAAGCCCTGATCGCAGCGGCCCATGCCGAAATCCTGAAACCCCGGCCTGACGCCCTGATGATCCTGGCGCCGCGCCATCCCGAACGGGCCGAGGATGTGTCGAAGGTGCTGACCGATCATGCGCTCGGTTTTGCGCAACGCTCCAAAGGCGAGACGCCGGAGGGCCAACCGGTCTGGCTGGCCGATACGCTGGGCGAGATGGCGCTCTGGTATGCGCTGTGCCCGGTGGCGGTGATCGCGGGCAGCTTCAAGCCCGGCATTGGCGGGCACAATCCGATCGAGGCGAGCCGCGCAGGCGCGCTGGTCGTCACCGGCCCCCATGTGGACAGCTTTTCCGATGTCTATGGCGTTTATGACGCCCATGAGGCGCGCCTGATCGCACAGACCGCCACCGAGATCGCAGACCATGTGCTGGGCTGCTGGCAGGAAGGCCGTCTGAAGCCGGACGCCGCGCTCGACGCGTTAAACGCCTTGCCGAACGGGGCCTTGCCGCTCACCCTGTCTCACCTCAACCGGCTTCTCGACCAAGGACGGCCCTGATGCGAGCCCCGCCTTTCTGGGATGATACAGCGCCGCGCAGCTCGGCCGCCCTGACCCGCGCCCTGCTATCACCGCTGGGCGCGCTTTACGCCTGGGCCGGAGCGCGCCGCATCCGCACGACAACGCCCGCGCCCGCGCCCGCGCCCGTCATTTGCGTGGGCAATCTCACCGTGGGCGGGGTGGGCAAGACACCCGTCACCGCCGCCCTGATGCGCGCCGCACACCAGAAGGGGCTCAAGGCCGCCGGGCTCAGCCGGGGCTGGGGCGGCAAGCTCTGTGGCCCGGTAAAGGTCGACGCCAAGCTTCATTCCGTCGCCGATGTGGGCGATGAACCCTTGCTGCTGTCGCGCCTTGCGCCGGTCTATGTCGCCCGCCATCGCCCCGACGGCGCACAACTGGCCGCCGATGAAGGCGCGGACGTCATCATCATGGATGACGGACACCAGAATCCCAGTCTTGAAAAGACGCTCTCCATCGTCGTGGTGGACGCCGTGACAGGCTGGGGGCCCGGCACGATCTTCCCCGCGGGCCCCTTGCGCGAACCGGTCAAGGACGGGCTCGCCCGCGCCGACGCCGTGATCGTCATGTGCCCGGACGCCGAGTTCACGCCCGATTTTCAAAAGCTCCAGCTCGCCGATCTAGAAATCCCGGTGCTCACCGCCTGGCTGGCGCCGGAAGCCGCGCCGCCGTCGGGGCCGCTTCTGGCCTTCGCCGGTATTGGCCGCCCTCAGAAATTCTATGACGCGCTGGAAGCGGCGGGCGGCGCCCTGGCCGATACGGCGAGCTTTCCCGATCACCATGCCTTCACCCGCGCCGAAATCGAGACGCTGGCCGATCTCGCGGAAAGCCATGACGCCACCCTGATCACCACCGAGAAGGACCATGTGCGCCTGCCCGGCGGGGTGAAGGGCTCGGTCACTGCCTGGCCGGTGCGCGCCGTCTTCCGCGAGGAAGCCCGGCTCGACGCGCTTCTGGACAGGGCCATGGATTCCTTCGCCGCCAGCCATTAAGCCAGACCCATGTCCGATCTCATGAAATCCATCGGCTTCCGGGCCGAAGCGCTTGGCTGGGACGCCTATCAGGGCCTGTTCCGCTCCATGGGGCTCGAGCGCGCCTCCGATTACGGCGCCAAGCTCCTGCGCACGCTGGGTCCGAAAGTCTCGGTGCATCACGTGGCGCGCGTGAACATGCAGATCGCCTTCCCCGAAGCGTCCGAGCGCGAGCTGGATGGGCTGCTGGACGCCATGTGGGACAATTTCGGGCGGCTCGTTGGCGAGTTCCCCAACACCCACCGTTTTGATTTCAGCCCCGATAGCGATCAGATCGAGGTCGAAGGCGCGGACATCCTGGCCGAGCTTGATCGTCAGGGACGGCCCGCGGTGCTGATCGGCGGGCATTTTGCGAACTGGGAATTGATGGCGGCGGTGATCGTGCGGCAGATGAAAGATTGCCGGATCACCTATCGTCACGCCAACAATCCGCTGATCGACCAGCGCATCATCGACCAGCGCAAGGCCTATGGCATCAACATCCTCGCCCCCAAGGGCGGGCATGGCGCCAAGGAATTGATGCAGGCGCTCAAATCGGGCGCGTCCGTGGCGCTGATGAACGATCAGAAGATGAATGACGGCATCGCCGCGCCCTTCTTTGGCCGCATGGCGATGACCGCCCCCGGCCCCGCGCGCATGGCCCTGCGCTATGACTGCCCGCTCGTGCCCATGTCGATCCGGCGCAAGGATGGCGCGCGCTTCAAGGTGACCATCCACGAACCGCTGCCGCGTCCCGAGGGCAAGGATGCGGACGCGATCCTTGAGGTCGTCACGACGATCAATCGCTTCATGGAAGACCGTATCAAGGAAGCCCCCAGCCAATGGTTCTGGGTGCACCGCCGCTTTGAAAAGCCGCTCTACAAAAAGGCGAAGCCGGAGGCGAAAGCCCCAAGAAGCTGAAGTCCCGGGCGAGCAACGCCAAGACCCGGGACCTGTCTCCGCAAATAGCGCTTAATCCTGATGGAGGCCCCGGCTCAGCGCTGCGCTTGGCCGGGGTTTCACTCTCTCAAAATGTCATTCACCGGTTTATCCGGTGAATCCATGCCGTGATTTACGATCCAAGCGACCGTCATGGATCCCTCGCATTACGCGGGGGATGACAAATGTGAGAGATTAGAGATCGTCATCCCGGCGAACGCCGGGAAAGAGATAAAACCCTACCGCAAGCCGCTCGGATCCACCGCGAGCGCTTCGGCGGGGTCGATATAGCGATTGTGCCATTTGATGCGCCAATCAAGGTGTGCGCCGGTGGAGCGACCGCCTGAGCCGACCTCACCGATCACCTCGCCTTGCGCGACTTCCTGACCGACTTCCACGTTCACAGCGCCCAGATGCAGAAAAGCGCTGGTCAGGCCCTGGCCGTGATCGATGAAGACCAGCCCGCCTTCATAATACATGTCGGGATCGGCCAGCGTGACCACGCCGGCGGCGGGCGCGATCACCCGCGTGCCGCCGGGCGCTGCGATATCGATGCCATAGTGAGGCCGGCGCGGTTCGCCATTGTAATAGCGCTGGCTGCCGTAAACGCCGGTCAGGCGACCTTCGACCGGCATGATGAAGGCGCTGGCGAAGCCATCCCCCGTCCAGCGGGAGGTATAGGCGTTGCGCTTGACCCGGCCTTCGGCGCGGATGCGCTCGAGCACCTCTTCCGGCGGGGTGACATATTCCTGGGGCACGCCCTCGATGCGCTGGATGTCGTATTCGCGCTGCTGGACGCTGACCGTCTCTTCATAGCGGCCATCGGGCAGCGCCACGGCGAGCATGGTCTGCGCCTCGGCATCCCGGTCATGGCCCAGCACGACCCAGCCCTCGTCATCCGCCTCGACACTGATATCGCCCAGCGTCACCTCAGCGCCCGGCCGCGTGCGGCAAACGATCATCGCGCCCTGGCGATGGGTTCCGGCGCAGTTGATCGGGGCGGCGGCGGGCGCCGTCTCTGCGATCAGGGCCGCCATGGGATCAGCCGCGCCCTCCGGCGCAGCAGCGACGGCTTGGACAAGGGCGAGCGCGGCGATCAGAACCATGGGAGCTGTCCTAACGAGGTTTTTGCTGCTTGGCGGCGCCGGGGCCCTGATAGACCTCGCGCCAGCGTTGGGTGGCGGCGTTGGCGTCCAGATACGCTTCCTGAAGCTCGGCGGACCAGTAACGCAGATTGTTGAGCGCAATGCTCTCGCCCGTCACCGCGCATTTCACGAACGCGCCGGGCTTGAGGATCATGAAGTCAGCATCGCCGTACTCAAGTTCGGCTTCCCCGCTGAAATCACGGTCAAAGGAGGAAAGATCTGTATCGGTCATGACGCTTTCCTACCACGTCTCCAGCGCCCAGCGGAACCCGGCAAACAGCGGTGCGGCTTGACCGACTCACACCCGCTCGCGAGTTTGGTTTCATGACCCTCATTCGTCGCCTGTCCCCCGAAACCGTCAACCGCATCGCCGCCGGCGAAGTGGTCGAGCGCCCCGCCAGCGCCGTCAAGGAGCTGGTGGAGAACGCACTGGACGCCGGCGCGCGCCGGATCGACATCCGCATTGAGGGCGGCGGGCTGACCCGCATCGTCATCGAGGATGACGGCTCGGGCATGGATGCCGAAGGGCTGGAAACCGCGATCGAACGGCACGCCACCTCCAAACTGCCCGTGGGCGAGGATGGTCAGGACGATCTTCTGAACATCCATTCCATGGGCTTTCGCGGCGAGGCCCTGCCCTCCATCGGCTCGGTCGCGCGGCTGACGATCTGCACCCAGAACCAGGAGCTGGGCGAAGCCTGGGAGCTTTCGGTCGAGGGCGGCGTGAAGGCCGGGCCCCGTCCGGCGCCCTCGTTGGGCCGGCGCGGCACGCGGGTGGAGGTGTGCGATCTGTTTTACGCCACGCCGGCGCGCCTGAAATTTCTAAAATCCGAGCGCGCGGAAAGCACCGCCGTGGCCGATGTGATCAAGCGTCTCGCCCTGGCGCGTCCCGATGTGGGATTCTTCCTGTCCGTGGATGGCCGCTCGCGCGTCTCCGCCCCCGCCGAGACGACCGATGATCGCGATGAGGCGCGGCGCGGGCGCCTGTCCTCGATCCTGGGGGCCGACTTTGGCGAGAACGCGCTGGTCATCGATCAGGAGCGCGAGGGCGTGCACCTGACCGGGCTCGCCAGCCTGCCCACCTATAATCGCGGTTCGAACCAGCACCAGTTCCTGTTCGTCAATGGCCGCCCGGTCAAGGACAAGTTGATCGTCGGCGCGGTGCGCGGCGCCTATCAGGACTTTCTCGCGCGCGATCGGCACCCGGTGGTGGCGCTCTATGTGGACCTGCCGTCCGACCATGTGGATGTGAACGTCCACCCGGCCAAGGCCGAGGTGCGCTTTCGCGATTCCGCTCTGGTGCGCGGCCTGATCGTCGGCGCCTTGCGCCATGCGCTGGCGGGGGCCGGCCATCGCGCCTCCACCACTGTCGCCGGATATGCGCTCGGCCGCGCCCGCCCCGAAGGCGCGCCCAGCCAGGCCCTGCCCCTGACCCGCGGCAGCTCGATCTCCAGCGGTTGGGCGAACCGCCCCTCCCCCGCCTGGGAAAACCAGCTCAGCGAACATCACGACATGTCCGGCTATGGCTATGGGGAGTCCCAATCCGAGCCGTCCCAATATGAGCGCAGCGATCTGGCGCCGGGCATGTCCGCGCGCACCGAGCCCTCCTATGGCGGCGAACCCACCCAGGGCGCGCCAGAGGCGGAGGCCCCGACGCCTGACTACCCGCTGGGTGTGGCGCGGGCGCAGGTGCACGCCACCTATGTGATCGCCCAGACCGAGGACGGGCTCATCATCGTGGACCAGCACGCCGCCCATGAGCGCCTCGTTTACGAGCGCATGAAGAAACAGCTCGCCGCCAGCGGCGTCGCCAAGCAGGCGCTGCTCGTGCCCGAAATTGTCGAGCTCGATGAAGCCGAGGCGCGCCGCGTGCTCGACCGCGCCGACCAGCTGGCCGAGCTGGGCCTTGTGATCGAACCCTTCGGGCCCGGCGCGCTGGCGGTCAGAGAAACGCCCGCCCTTCTCAAACGTCTCGATGTGCAGGGCCTGATCCGGGATCTCGCCGACGAGATCGCCGAATATGACGAAGCGCTGTCGCTGAAGGAAAAGCTCGAGGAGGTAGTCGGCACCATGGCGTGCCACGGCTCGGTGCGCGCGGGCCGACGCCTGACCGGCGATGAAATGAACGCCCTGTTGCGCGAGATGGAAGCCACCCCCCATTCGGGGCAATGCAATCACGGCCGCCCCACCTATGTGGAGTTGAAACTGGCGGACATAGAACGGTTGTTCGGGCGGCGATAGGAGGGCCCTCTACCCTGTCATCTCCTGCTTCATGCGGGAGATCCATTCCGGTTGCTCTGATCACAGGTCACGGCATGGTCTCACCGGATAAACCGGTGAATGACAGTTCTAGAAGCCGAACCCCCGGCCAAGCGGAGCGCAGAGCCTGGGCCTCCATCAGAATAAGGCGCTTATAGCGCAAAGAGGTCCCGGGTCTTCGCGATGCTCGCCCGGGAATACAATTGCCCCACACTCTGTCGCAGCCAGATTGCGGCGCTTTCACTGGACCGGGCGGGGCGGGCCCTGCTAAGCCTTTTCGAAGAGGGAATGCAGGGACTTGATCATGCAGCGAATGTTCGCGCGACGGCGCCCCGCCGGATCGTTCACGATTTTCGGCTTTATCATCGCCGTGTTCGTGCTGATCGCCGATCAGGCCAGCAAATACTGGATCCTGTACGGGCTTGATCTCGATGGCCGCACGCCGCAACAGGTCCAGGTTCTCGATCCCTGGTTCAACCTGACCATGGTATGGAATTACGGGGTCAGCTTCGGGCTTTTCCAGGCCAATAGCGACATCCAGCGCTATATCCTGGCCGCCGTGTCGCTGGCCATCGCCGGGCTCTTGGTGGTGTGGATGTTCCAGACCACCCGGCGTCTGCAGGCGCTGGCCTTCGGCCTGATCATCGGGGGCGCCATCGGCAATGTCATCGACCGCTTCATCTACGGCGCGGTCGTGGACTTTTTCGACTTCTCGGGGCTGTATTTTCCCTATGTGTTCAACGTGGCGGACGCCGGCATCTGCGTGGGCGTCGCGGCCATGGTCCTCGATCTGGTTCTAAACGGGGACCGCTAAACCGTTTCGCGCGGCGCCCGGCCTCTGGCCAGAGCGTGCGCCAGTCTGATACAAGCGGTGAGAACCGCCTCTGAAAGCGAGCTTTCGACCATGCGTATGCGCACCGCCCTGATCCTTTCCGCCACCGCCCTGATTGCGTTGACCGGCTGCAATTCCGGCGTCCGTCAGGCGCTTGGCGTGGACAAGACCACGCCGGACGAGTTCCGCGTCGTAACGATTGCGCCGCTGTCGGTGCCGCCCGAATACAACCTCACCCCGCCGCGTCCGGGTGAGCTGCGCGCCGAAGACATGTTCCAGGACCAGCAGGCGCGCCGCGCCCTGTTCGGCGATCTGAGCTCGTCGAACGCCACCGATGCGGAAATCCTGTTCGCCTCACGCGCTGGCGCGGCTGACGCCAACCCCAATGTGCGCGCCATCATCGATGGCGAGAGCGCGGCGCTGATCCGCAAGGATGAGAGCTTCGCCAACCGCATCCTGTTCTGGCGCGACAATGAGCGCATCATCCGCCAGGGCGGCCAGCCCATCGACCCGGAAGAGGAAACCGCCGCCATTGAAACCGTCACCGGCGGCGGCGATGTCGAGATCGAGCGTCGGCGTAATACGCGCCGCAAGCTGCCCGGCCTTTGATCCACGCGGACATTCAAGACTGAAACGCCCGGCCCTCGCGCCGGGCGTTTTGCATGGCGCACACCGTCCTTGATGACGTTTGAGGTTTGACACTCGCCCCTTTGCCGGACACTTTTGCGGTTAAGCTCTGAAGAGCAAAAGGGGAGAAGACTTATGATCCGCACGATTGCTGCGCTCGGCGCGGTCGCCGCGCTCGCGCCCGCCAGCGCTCTGGCGCAGGACGCCGAGCCGCTGACCGTCATCCATGCCGGCCATCTGATTGCCGCACCGGGAGAAGAACGGGTTCGCGAAGAGGTGTCGATTCTGGTCCGCGGGGATGAGATCGAAGCCATTGAAGACGGCTTTGTCAGCCCCGAGGGCGCAGAGCTTGTCGACCTGTCGAACGCCTGGGTGATGCCCGGCTTCATCGACGCCCATGTGCACATCACCAACCAGCAAGGCGCCGGCCGCCGCATCTCCGCCTTCACCGAAGGCACGGCGGACCGCACCATTGATGGCGTGATGTATGGCCAGCGCACCCTGATGGCGGGGTTCACCACGGTTCAGGATGTGGGCGGCGATATCGAAGCGGTCCGCGCCCTGCGTGATGGCGTGGAAGCGGGCGACATTGTCGGGCCGCGCCTGCGCATCGCCGGCGGCGCGGTGACGCCCACAGGCGGACATGGCGACGCCAATGGCTGGAGCGTTCAGGTGCTCCGCGAAAGCGGCAGCCCCTATGCCTGTAACGGCGCGGCCGATTGTGCGCGCGCCACCCGCCAGCTGGTCCAGGAAGGCGCGGACGTGATCAAGATCACCGCCACGGGCGGGGTTCTGTCCTCCACCGGCGCCGGCGTCGAACAGCAATTCTTCCAGGAAGAGCTCGAAGCCATTGTCGAGGCCGCGCACATGATGGGCCGCCGTGTGACCGCCCACGCCCATGGCGTGACCGGCATCAACGCCTTCCTGCGCGCCGGGGGCGACTCCATCGAGCACGGCACCTATCTCGATCGCGAATCGATCCGCCTGTTCCGCGACAATGGCGCAGTTCTGGTGCCCACCGTGATGGCGGGCGAATGGGTGGCCAACCAGGCCGATGCCGGCTGGATGACGCCCTTCCAGGCCGCCAAGGCCCGCGTGGTCGGCCCGCAAATGATCGACATGGTCCGCCGCGCCCATGAGGGCGGCGTCACCATCGCCTTTGGCACCGATTCGGGCGTCTCCGCCCATGGCGACAATGCGCGCGAATTCCTGCTCTACACGCAAGCCGGCATGACCGAGATGGAGGCGCTCGCCACCGCCACCACCATCGGCGCACGCCATGTGCAGCTGGAGGACACGATCGGCCGCATCGCGCCGGGCTTCGCCGCCGACATCGTGGCGACCAATGGCGATCCGCTCGAGAACATCGAAGAACTGATGGATATCGACTTCGTCATGGCCCGCGGCGTGGTGCGCAAGAACGAAGAGTAATGTTTGAGCGTGCAAACGCATTCGCGGCGAGACGGCCATTCCTCTTTGGCTTAGGTCTCGCCTTCGCTGTTCATGTGGGGCTAGGCGTTTTATTGTTAATCGCAGTCGCGATCATGACCATGTTCAAAATTGGTGACGATTCAATTGCCTACACCATTCTCTTTGTAGGACTCCTGGCCTTGTTTGCGGTTGGCTCAAGCATAGGGCTCTACATAGCCACGAAGCCTTCGCCCTTCGGCAAGGTCCAAGGCGGCGCCATCTATTCACCCTACGCGGCTCAGCCAGGCAGCCGCACGAATTGGCGTTCGGTTGCGGGCTTCGCCCTCGGCCCCATTGTCCTTCTGATAATTGTGATAGCTGCGCTCATTGGCATTGAAGCGCTATTCACCCTCTGGAGTACCCATGTCCCAACTTGACGATACCTTCTCCGGCACCAAGCCGGTCGCGGACGCGCTGAAGTTTGACCAGTCTGCGCTCGAGCGCTGGATGGCCGAGCATGTGGAGGGCTTTAAGGGGCCGCTGACCATCGAGCAGTTCAAGGGCGGGCAATCGAACCCCACCTACAAGCTCTCCACCCCGGGCGCGCAATATGTGCTGCGCCGCAAGCCGCCGGGCAAGCTGCTTCCCTCCGCCCACGCGGTCGATCGCGAATACCGGGTGATGAAGGCCTTGGGCGAGCAGGGCTTCCCCGCCCCGCACATGTTCGGCCTGTGCGAGGATGACAGCGTCATCGGCACCGCCTTCTACATCATGGATTTCGTCGAGGGCCGGATCTTCTGGGATCCGTATCTGCCCGATCTCAGCCCCGATGAGCGCGGCGCGATCTATGACGCGTCCAACGCCACCCTCGCCCAATTGCACTCCATCGACCATGAGGCTGCGGGCCTCGGCGATTACGGCAAGCCGGGCAATTATTTCGAGCGCTCCATCGGCCGCTGGTCCAAGCAGTACAAGGCGGCGGAGACCGAAACCGTGGCTGCCATGGACAAGCTGATCGAATGGCTGCCCGAACACGCCCCCGCCCAGGAGCGCACGAGCGTGGTGCATGGCGATTATCGCCTGGACAACATGATCTTCCATCCCACCGAGCCCAAGGTCATCGCGGTGCTCGACTGGGAGCTGTCCACGCTGGGCGATCCGCTGGCGGACTTCACCTACCAGCTCATGCAGTGGCGCACGCCCAAGGATATCCGCAACGGCTTTCTGGGCCAGGATCTCAAGGCGATGGGCATTCCCACCGAAGAGGAATACGTCAAAGCCTATTGCGAGCGTACGGGCCGGGACGGCATCCCCAAGCTCGACTTCTATTTCGCCTACAATATCTTCCGCCTGACCAGCATCGTGCAGGGCGTCTACGCCCGGTCGCTGCAGGGCAATGCCTCCAACGAAAAGGCCAAGGAGATGGGCGCGCTCGTCAAGCCCATGGCGGAGTATGCCTGGAGTATCGCCGAAGGGGCTTAACTTCCTTCCCCCCGCCCTCTCATACTGTCATTCACCGGTTTATCTGGTGAATCCATGCCGTGACCTGTGATCGGGCCGACCGGCATGGATCCCCCGCATGACGCGGGGGATGACAGCAATAGGAGAGCCTCACCTCGCTTGCGCACGCGGCCAGACCGCTTCGGACGCCACCAGCGCCCAGAGCACGATCAAGGGCTGGAAGAGCGGTCTGAGCGCGTAATAGGCCGCATCCCCGCCCAGCCCCGCGACCGCTCCGCCGGTTTCGGCCACATGGGCGTTCGCGATCACCATCACGCTTAGCATCATCGCCAGCCCGACGCCCGCCAGCGGACGCAGGTCAGGAAGGCCCAGGCGCCGGTAAGCAAGCGCCGGCAGAAGCAGCGCGATCCCCGCCATCAATTCGAGCCCGCCCGTGATCTCCACAAGGTGGAAGTCATAAGGCGCGAGATAGTCCGGGATCATCGGCTGATAGCGCTCCGCGCCGTTCACGAAATGATCAATCCCGGTATAGACAAAGGCCGCGCCCATGCCCCGGCGCAGGGCCAGCCGCCAGTTCCGGCGATCCTCCCAGATCCATTGCGGGATATAGGCGATGGCCGCAATCAGGCTCATCAGGAACAGGAATTTCATGACGCACTCCCGAGCGACCTAACACTGTTAAGGCGCAAGCTAACACTGTTAGCCAGCCGGTGCAAGCCTGTGCTAAGAGGGCGGGACTGAAGGGAGTGATGATGAGCGCACCAGATCTGAAATCACGGCTGATCGCCGCCGCCCACGCCATGATCCGCAGTGGTGAGCGCGGCTCTCTCAGCCTGCGGGCCGTCGCCCGCAAGGCCGGTGTCAGCGAAGCGGCCCCCTATACCTGGTTCAAGGGAAAGTCCGAGCTGATGGCGCATGTGGCCACGCTGGGATTCGAAACGCTCAACATCCGCCTGGCCGCCAGCGCGAATGAGCCCGACGCCATCGACACCCTGTGCGCCATGGGCCGGGCCTATCTCGATTTCGCCGAGGCCGAACCGGCGCTCTACGCCCTGATGTTCAGTGATGACGCCGATCTGGACCGGACGCTGCCACGTTATCAGGACGCCAGCGCCGCCTGTTTCGAACGCCTGAGCCTCGCCGCCAGTCGCTGTGCGCACGCGGAGCCCCAGAGCGAGACCGGTCAGAAAGCCGCCCTCGCCGCTTGGTCCCTGGTCCATGGTCTGGCGCAATTACCGTTGAGGCGCCCCACCGACGCCGTCAGCCGCGCCGATACGGCGCACTGGTCCATGCGCGCGCTGGCCGAAGGCCTGTCGCGGGTCTGAGCCTAGCCGCCCAGATGGCTGAGGAAGGGCGCGCCCAGCGCAACCGCCATGACGAGCTCGAAGCCCACGCCCATGAGGTTGTAGGAGGTGCGCGTCTCCTGCCGGGCGTCCGCCAGCATGGACCAGATGCGTCCGATGACCATGCCCAGCCAATACAGGCTGGCGGCGAAGCTGGCGCCCATCACCGCGCCGGCGCCGGCCTGGAAACTCATGATGAGGGTCAACAGCACCGCGCCATGCAGCAGGCAGAGCGCGCCGCCATAGCTGGCGCGGAACTCCGCCCAGCCGCCTTTCCAGCGCGGATCGGGCATGAGGCGCACCACGCTTTGCCCCCAGCGCGGCATGATCAGGGCGGCCAGGCCCATGCCAAAACCGACTAGAGCGGCGAGACCGGCGAAAATCCAGGGCGCGGGATAATCAGGCATGCTCATCTCTGTGATTGCTTGTTCGCCTTTACGCGCGGCGACGCAATACAGATCACTTTATGTGCAGTCATAAAGGATCCTCGTGCGTTTCGGTCCGGATCAGACCTGCCTGTTCCAGCACCTCATTGAACCGTTGATCGAGCGCCTTGCGCTCTGCCGCCGTCATCTCAGGCCAGAGCGTCATCGCTCCGATATAGGCGGCGTATTCAATCTTGCCGATCTGCCTGGCTATCGCGTCCTCGAGCCCCGAAGACCGGTAAAGCTCGATCACGAAGTCCAAACGCATCCGGTCCACCGACGCGACGATGTCGGACGCGTTGGGATGGGACGGGGCGAAGCGCCGGATTGCGATTTCCAGTTCCGGATCAATTGCGACGGCCAGATCGGTCAGGGCCTGGCGCTGCTCGGCCGGGGGCTGAGCCGCAGACTGCGCAGCGATGTCTTCGGTATAGCGCTTGCGCCAGTGCCGCATCATGGCGTCGATGAAGGCGCTGTGATCCGTAAAGTGATGATACAGCGAGCCACGCGTGCGATCCGCCGCCTGACACAATGCCTCAACCGTCAGCCCCGCCGCCCCGTGTCGCGTCAGCTGGCGCAGTCCCAGGTCAAGCCAGTCGGTTCGACCAAAGCGTTTGCCGTGTTTCAACTCAGACACCCCCAGGCCCCCACAATCGCCACCGGCACGAAGAGCCAGCCTTGCGGGTGGTCTGTGTATTTTAGCCGGAGGCTGGGCGGCATGACGATTCCGTAGACTGCGATTGATGCGGTCAGTCCAACCGCGACCCAGGCCACATCCACGCCCTCAGGCTGCACAGCGGCATACAGGAACATGATCCCCAGCGCCGCCAGCACCAGGGTCACGATATGCCAGCAGAAATAACTGGTGTGCTTGGGCTTGCTCGGCAGGGGCGCGGTCAGCAGGGGGCGCGCAATGCGCCGTCCCCCAACGAATGTATGAAGCCAGCAAATACCCGCCGACAAGACCGCAGCGACCAACAGCCATGTATTCATGTCACCCTCCAAAACATAACATAACTTATGGTATGCCAAAAGAGACATAAGCGCCAGCCCGACATGTGCGGCACGGGCGCACAGGGCGCCTTGCCGGCTGAACAAAAAAGCCCCGGCGCAAGGGCCGGGGCTTTAAGCGTCTCAGAGGGGGTCAGGCGTTGAGCCATTTCTTGGCTTCCAGCCGGGAGATGGTGCGCTCGTGCACCTCGTCCGGGCCGTCGGCCATGCGCAGGGTGCGGATGCCGGCATAGGAATAGGCCAGCGGGGTGTCATTGCTGACGCCACAGCCGCCATGGGCCTGGATGGCGTCGTCGATCACCTTCAGCGCCATGCGCGGCGCGGCCACCTTGATCATGGCGATCTCGCCACGGGCGACCTTGTTGCCCACGGTGTCCATCATCCAGGCGGCTTTCAGCGTCAGCAGGCGGCATTGCTCGATCTCGATGCGCGCCTGGGCGATCCGGCCTTCCCAGACCGAATGCTTGATGATCGGTTTGCCGAAGGCTTCCCGGCTCATCAGGCGCTTGACCATCAGCTCGAGCGCCCGCTCGGCGGCGCCGATCGTGCGCATGCAGTGGTGGATGCGGCCCGGGCCAAGCCGCCCCTGGGCGATCTCGAAGCCGCGGCCCTCGCCCAGCAAAATCGCCGAGGCCGGCACGCGCACATTCTCGAGCTTGATTTCCATATGGCCGTGCGGCGCATCGTCATAGCCGAAGACCGGCAGGAAGCGCTCGATCGTCACGCCTTCAGCATCCGCCGGCACGACCACCATGGATTGCTGGGAGTGGGTGTCCGCGTCCGGGTTGGTCTTGCCCATGACGATGAAGACCTTGCAGCGCGGATCCCCGGCGCCCGAGCTCCACCATTTGCGGCCGTTGATGACGTACTCGTCGCCATCCTTTTCGATCCGGCATTCGATATTGGTGGCGTCGGCGCTGGCCACGGCCGGTTCGGTCATCAGGAAGGCCGAGCGGATTTCACCCGCCAGCAGCGGCTTGAGCCATTTCTGTTTGTGCTCTTCAGTGCCGTAGCGAACGAAGACTTCCATATTGCCGGTATCCGGCGCGGCGCAGTTGAACACTTCGCTCGCCCACGGCACCCGGCCCATTTCCTCGGCCAGCGGCGCATAGTCGGAATTGGACAGGCCCGCGCCCTCTTCGCTGTCAGGCAGGAAGAGATTCCACAGACCGGCGCTCTTGGCCTTTGCCTTCAACTCCTCGATGATGGCCGGGACCTGCCAGCGATCAGTGCCGAACGCGGCCATCTGGGCGGCATAGACCGGTTCGTTCGGATAGATGTGTTCGTCCATGAAGGCGCGGACGCGCGCCAGATAGTCTTTGCACAGGTCGGAGTATTCAAAATTCATGGCGACAGGCCTCCCCTTGGCGGCGATCCGGAACGGGACCGACGATCAGTTCTTAAGAGCTTATCTAATTATGGACATGTGCGCGCAGAAATCCAGCCTTAAAACCCTGCGTCACAATGGCGCCCGTCACAGGGCGTGCTAGCATGCGCAGCAATTTCAAGGGTGAAAGGCCACGCCATGTCCTCGCTTCTGATTGCTCCGGATGATCCCGCCAGCGCCGATGTGACCGCCCTGTTGCAAACCCATGCTGACTTCGCGTTGAAGGAATCCCCGCCTGACACCTGCCATTTTCTCGACGTGACCGCGCTCAAGGCGCCCGACATCACGTTCTGGAGCGCGCGGGAGAACGAGGTCCTGCTTGGCGTGGTCGCCCTCAAGGCGCTGGATGCGCGCTCCGGTGAGGTCAAATCCATGCATGTGGCCCAGGCCGCCCGCGGCAAGGGCGCCGGACGCGCGCTGATGGAGCATTTGCTGGATGAGGCGCGCGGGCGCGGCTATGCCTCGCTCTGGCTCGAAACGGGCAACACCCCCGGCTTCCACGCGGCGCTCGCCCTTTATGAAAGGCTCGGCTTTCAACGCTGCCCCGCCTTTGGCTGTTATCAGGAGACCGATTTCAATGTCTTCATGACCCTGGACCTGACCGCGTCTCATGCAGCTTGATCCACAAACCCTTGAAAACGCGCATGTGCGCCTTGAACCGCTCAGCGACACGCACCGCGAAGCCCTGCGCCCGCTCGCCCAGGAAGAAGAGCTGTGGTCGCTGACCACCAAACGCGGCGATGGCGTCTATTTCGATCCCTGGTTCGATGGGATGCTGCAAGGCCAGGCTGGCGGAACCCAGATCAGTCATGCCGTCTGGTCCAAGGCCACGGGCGCCTATGCCGGCCAT
Source organism: Oceanicaulis sp. MMSF_3324 (assembly GCF_030733545.1). Taxonomy (GTDB): domain Bacteria; phylum Pseudomonadota; class Alphaproteobacteria; order Caulobacterales; family Maricaulaceae; genus Oceanicaulis. The sequence goes on along the minus strand of NZ_JASHIU010000004.1, from coordinate 10,801 downwards.
ACGGCGTTCTTGCAGATTGATCGGGACAATCAGCGCGTGGAGATCGGCTGGACCTGGTATGGCGCGGCCTATCGCGGGGGCGTGACCAATCCGGCCTGCAAGGCGCTCTTGCTGGAACACGCCTTTGGCTGCGGCGCAGAACGGGTGGAGCTGAAAACCCACCATCTCAATGAGCGCAGCCAGGCCGCCATGCTCAAGCTGGGCGCCATCCGCGAAGGCACGCTGCGCAGTCATACGCGCACCTGGCGGGGGGATCGGCGCGACACCGTCTTCTTCTCGATCCTGCCCGAAGAATGGCCCGGCGTTCAGGCCGGGCTGGAGTTGCGCCTGACAAACGCTTGAGTTTCCCGCCCAAGCCATGACTATGAGAGCGCAGTTTTCAGGGGACGACATCATGCTTCGCACATTTCTGGCGATTGGCGCGGCCAGCGCTTTCTCGACCGCCGCCCTCGCCCAGAGCGAGCCGTCCAGCGCCTATGTGCAGATCGACAGCTGCCCCAGCTATCAGCTGGAGGGCGAGCCAGTCTGGGAAAGCGCCTGTCCCGGCCATGAGAACTGGAGCGTGTTCTTCCGCGCCAGCGAACATGGCAGCGGCATTGCCTACGCCTTCAATGGCAGCGAGCGGACCGAATTCTATCGCCCGCCGGCCCAGCTTCTGTTCGGCAATTTCCACAACACCATGGAATGGCGCGTCACTTCTGAGGGCGCCTTCGCCATCATCCATCGCTATATCAGCGAAGGCCCGGCCATGGATGTGGATCCCAACGCGCCCGATGAAGAACCGCCCATGCAGCGCCAGGACCTGCTGGTCATCACCGCGCTCACCCCGGACGATTACGAGACGGTCGCCTGCCCGCTCTATGTGGTGGACGCCAGCCAGATCACGGACGCCAATGACGCCGCCCGCATCCTCGCGGACACATTCGCGCCCGGATACGAATGCGACAATCGCGACCCCTATGTCTTCACCGACATCTCGGAGGTCTACGCCACGGTGGAAGCGTTCGACATGGAGCAAGACGAAGCGGAACAAACGCCCGCTCAACCCCAGCCGCCCAAGTCCAAGTCTTGAACCGCTCGCCCGGCGCCCCGACATGGCGTGAAGGCCGGTCGGGGGAGAGGAGCATGACGCCATGATGATTATTCAGGTCCGCGAACGCGGCGGCTGTTTCGGCAGCGGGTGTTTCGGCGTGGTCGCCCTGGCGGGCTGGATCACCGCCGTGGTGCGCGACGCCATGATGGTCAAATGGCTGTGGCTGATCTTCGACCTGGTCCTCGCCCCGCTGGGCGCGATCCGCGGCATCATGATGTGGTTCGGCTGGGCCTAACCTTTGCCTTGCGCCGCGCCCGGAAGAAAGCTTTCAGCATTGCGCTCGCCTCCTCCGCCAGCACGCCGCCCAACACCTCAGGCCGCCAATGGCAGGTGGGTTGGGTAAAAAAGCGCGGGCCATGATCAACCGCGCCGCCCTTGGGGTCGGACGCGCCATAGACCACCCGCCCGATGCGCGCATGGCTGATTGCGCCCGCGCACATGGCGCAGGGCTCCAGCGTGACGTAGAGCTCCAGCCCGGTCAGGCGGTAATTGCCCAGCTTTTGCGCGGCGAGACGCAGGGCGCGGATCTCGGCATGGCCGGTGGGATCACAGTCTGAAATGGGGGCGTTGCCCGCCTCGGCGATCACCTCATCCGTCTGCGGATCAACAATCAGAGCGCCCACAGGCGTCTCGCCCGCCGCAGCCGCGGCTTGCGCAAGACCCAATGCTCGCCGCATAAAGCCTGTTTCACGATCCTGCTCGGGCGATGGTTCAATCGTCGTCATGAGCGGGCCTTACCTCTGGCCTGGAGCGCTGGCAAGTTTTGACCGACACCCCGTCTACCCCCGATACGCCTGACGACAGCGGCGAACGCATCGCCAAGGTTCTGGCCCATGCCGGGATCGCCTCGCGGCGCGAGGCCGAACGGCTGATCGAAAAGGGCCGGGTCAGCGTCAATGGCGAGATCCTGCGCACCCCCGCTTTCAAGGTCATGCCCGATGACGATGTGCGTGTGGACGGCGAGAGCATCGGCCAGCGCCCGCCCACGCGCGTCTGGCGTTACCACAAGCCCGTCGGCCTTCTGACTACGCACAGCGATCCTCAGGGCCGCGAAACCGTATTCCAGACCCTGCCCCAGGATATGGGCCGGGTGATCTCGGTCGGGCGGCTCGATCTCAATTCCGAGGGGCTGCTGTTGCTGACCAATGATGGCGAGCTGGCGCGGGTGCTCGAACTGCCCTCCACCGGCTGGACGCGGCGCTATCGCGTGCGCGCCTATGGCAATGCGTCCGACAAGGCGCTGGCCGAGCTCGAGAACGGCACGGTGGTGGATGGCGTGGTCTATGGCCCGGTGGAAGTGACCGTGGATCGCCGCACGGGCGCCAATGTCTGGCTGACCGTGGGCATCAAGGAAGGCAAGAACCGCGAGGTCAGGAAGGTGCTGCAAAGCGTCGGGCTGACCGTGAACCGGCTGATGCGGGTCGCCTATGGCCCCTTCCAGCTCGGCTCGCTCAAGCGCGGGGACATCTCTGAAAGCAAGCTCAGCGTGCTGCGTGACCAGCTGGGCAAGCTCTACCCGCTCGACACCGACGGCCAGCCGCTCAAACCCGGCGAGACCGCCAAGCCCGACACCCGCACCGGCACGGCGAAAGCCAAGCCCAAGGCGAACCGCCCGCATCAGAAATCCGGCGGCAAGGCCAAGTCCGGCCCGGACGCAGACTCCATCATGCCCGCCGGCGGCAAATCGAAATCGGGCAAGGGCTGGGCGAAGGCCAAACCCAAGGCCAACGAGAAACCCAAATCCAACAAGCGCGCTGACGGCAAGCCGTCAGGCGGCAAGAAGGCTGAAGGCAGAAAAGATGCGGATCGTCGCCGGCGCTCATAAGGGCCGCGCCATCACCGCCCCCAAGGGCGACAAGACCCGGCCCACCACCGACCGCGTGCGCGAAAGCGTCTTCAACAAGCTCACCCACGCCCCCTGGGGCATCGAGCTCGACGGCCTGCGCGTGATGGATCTGTTCGCCGGCTCGGGCGCGCTCGGCCTGGAAGCGATCAGTCGTGGGGCCAGCTTTGCGCTGTTTGTGGAGACCGACCCCGCCGCCCGCGGCGCCATCCGCACCAATGTAGACGCGCTTCAACTGTTCGGCTGCACCAAGCTGCACCGTCGCAGCGCCACCGATCTGGGCCCCAAGCCCGCCAATATGGGCACGCCCTTTGATCTGGTGTTCCTCGACCCGCCCTATGCGCAGGGTCTGGGCGACACCGCCCTCGCCCGCCTTGTGGAGGGCGCCTGGGTGAAGGATGACGCAATCGCCGTGCTGGAAGAGCGCAAGGGCGTGGAGGTGAGTGCGACAGGCTGGGAGCTTCTGGACACGCTGGAAGCGGGCGACACGGTGGTGCGGTTTTTCAAGCGGGCTGAGTAACAGCTGCGCTTCCCCTCTCCCCCTTGAACAAGGGGGAGAGGCAGGGTGAGGGGGTGCGTTTCAGCCTACCAAGCCTACGCAGGACGAAGCGCCGCTCACCCCTCACCTAACCTCTCCCCTCCGAGAGGGGAGAGGGATGGGCTTGGCTCTTTCCCTAAACCCCCAGCATCTCCCGCGCCGTGGCGCTGTCGGCGGCGATCTGCGCTTTCAGCGCGTCGAGGCCGTCAAACTTCTGCTCGGGACGGATGAAGTCGATCAGCTCGACTTCCAGCACCTGGCCGTAAAGATCACCGCTAAAGTCAAACAGGTGCGCTTCCAGCCGCGCTTCGGTCCCCTCCACCGTGGGCCGCGAGCCCAGATTGGCGACGCCGGGCACGATCTGCCCAAAGGGCAGGTGCGCGCGCACGGCGTAGACGCCGAACTTCGGCCGCAGATAATCGCCAAGCGCGATATTCGCCGTCGGAAAGCCGAGGAGGCGCCCGCGCTGATCGCCCTTGGACACCTCGCCCTCAATGGCGAAGGGACGGTCGAGCAGCGCTGCTGCGGTCTTCGCATCACCCTCGCGCAGCGCATTGCGGACATTGGTCGAGGAGATCTTGCCCGACGCGTCATCGAGATTGACCGCCTCGGCGATCTTCACCGCCACGCCATGGGTCTCGCCCAGCGTCTTGAGCGCGGCCGCATCCCCCGCCCGGTCCTTGCCGAAACAGAAATCCGCGCCCGTCACCACGCCCTTCAGCCCCAGCCCGTTCGCCAGCACGTCGCGGACAAAGACCTCCGGCGTCATCGCCGCCATGGCCTTGGAGAACGGGATGTGAAACACCGCTTGTGCGCCCGCCGCCTTCAGGGCGCGCACACGCTGAGTGTCGCTCATCAACAGGAAGGGCGGCGCATCGGGCGCGAACACCTGGCGCGGATGCGGGCTGAACACGGCTCCGGCGCACGGCGCGTCCAGCGTCCGGGCGAAGGCGCAGGCGGTCTCGATCACGGCCCGGTGGCCGCGATGCACGCCGTCAAAATTGCCCAGAGCCGCCACACAGCCGCGCGACAGCTCGGGCAGGTCGGAATAGCCGTGATAAACCGCCACGCCTTACGCCGTGCTCTTGCGGCGCTTGCGCACGATGACTTCCGCGTCCGCTTCCATGCAGGTCTGACCCTCCACCTCACACACGCAGGCGAGTTTCACCCGGCGCGCCTTCACGTCAACGTCTGTGACAGTGGCGCGCGCAATGACCGTGTCGCCGATCCGGACAGGGCGTTCAAAGCGCATAGTCATGCCCGCGAACACCGCCCCCGGCCCGGGCAGATGATTGCCCAGAACGCAGGAAATGAAGCTCGCCACCAGCGCGCCATGGGCGATCCGGCCCCGGAAGGGCGAGCGCGCCGCATAGGCTTCGTCCATATGCAGCGGGTTGAAGTCGCCGGAGACTTCCGCGAACTGGCGCACGGTATTGTCGTCCACCAGCCGGGTGATCTCGGCGCTCTGGCCCACTTCCAGTTCGTTGATGGCGAAGCCTTCAAATTCACTCATGGTGTAATCGCCTTTCCTCTTGCGGCGCGTGTTTAACCGAATTTTGACCGCGCTTGTCTACAGTCTCGTTCGTACGGGGCCCTTAAAGTGGAGCTTTTAGGGGTCTTTTGGGTCGTTAATTGGATGGAGGAAGGGTCATGGCGGTCGAAATGACGATGCCGATCCTGGTGGTGGACGATTACAAAACCATGGTTCGCATTATCAAGAACCTGCTCAAGCAGATCGGGTTCGAGAATGTGGACGAGGCTTCGGACGGGACCGAAGCGTTCGAGAAGATGAAGAAGAAGAAATATGGGCTGGTCATCTCTGACTGGAACATGGAGCCGATGACCGGTTACGAGCTGTTGCAGAAAGTCCGCGCAGACGAATCGACCAAGGCGACCCCCTTCATCATGGTCACGGCCGAGTCCAAGACCGAGAACGTGATCGCGGCGAAAAAGGCCGGTGTGAACAATTACATCGTGAAGCCGTTCAACGCCGGCACGCTGAAAGCGAAAATGACCGCCGTTATCGGCGATTTCTAAGGCTCGGGACGCCGCGCCCGCCCCTATGACTAACACGTCATTAGGGACGGACCGATGAAACTCCCGAAAGGGCTGGATTGAAAGGACAACCGACATGCCTGCAGCAGAAGTCGCCGCACGGGTACGCCAGTCTCTGGAGTCGGTGAAAGTTTCCGATCTCGAAAACGTGCAGCTGATCGAGGTGTTGCGCATGGCGCAGCAGCTCACCGATACGATGCAGATGTTCTTCGGGTCGCTGGACAAGTCGATCCACCAGGAATTCAACTCCATCGCCGAGTACATCGCGAAAACCCGTGATGAAATCGCGCATCTGCGCCCCAACGACATCCGCGAATCCCGGCTTCCGGGCGCGGGCGCCGAACTGGAAGCGCTGATCGCGGACACCGAACGGGCGACAGAAACCATCATGAGCGAGGCTGAAACGCTCATGATCAGCGAAACCGACGATCTGGACGCCTATAAAATGGAAGTCAGCGACGCGATGACCAAGATCATCGAAGCGTGCTCCTTCCAGGACCTCACCGGTCAGCGCGTCTCCAAGGTGGTCAGCTCCCTCAAGCATATCGAGGAGCGCGTGGCCCGCTTCGCCCAGACCATGGGCGTGAACGATGCCGAAGCCACGGCCAACGAGAAAGCCGAGGAAGAACGCAAGGCCAAGCTCCACCTCAACGGTCCCGCCATTGGCGGCCCGGAGACGGACCAGACCAATGTGGACGACCTGCTGGCGATGGACCAGGACGCCATCGACGCCCTGTTCGACTAATCCACTTTCAGGAATACATGCGTTCGCCCTGAGCGCATGCAAAACGCCCCGCCGGATCCCGGCGGGGCGTTTTACGTTTGATCTGACGCCGGAGCGTTCTCAGCAAAAGTGGGAACCGGTTTTGCGGTTCGAGACCGCGACCAGAAAAACCCACAGGCGCTTTTTCAGTAAAAGTGGGGACCGGTTTTACGGTTCGAAAAAGCGCCCAGCAAAAAGCTTAGGCGCGTTAGCGTCTAAGCTGCATCCAGCTTGCGGCCGGAGCCTTCCTCGACGCTCACCACGTCATTGTTCTCGTCCAGAAGGACCACCGTCGGGGTGAACTGGCGCGCTTCTTCCGCCGCCATGCCCGCATAGGCCACCACGATGATGCGATCGCCGGGCTGGGCCAGGCGTGCTGCGGCGCCGTTGATGCCGAACATTTTCGAGCCGCGCGGCGCCGAGATGGCGTAGGTGGTGAACCGTTCGCCATTGTTGATGTTCAGGACATCCACCTGCTCATTGATCAGGATGCCGGCTGCATCCAGCAGGTCCTGGTCGATGGAGATGGAGCCTTCATAGTGAAGGTCCGCCTGCGTCACCGCGGCGCGGTGAAGCTTGGTCTTCATCATGGTGAGTTGCATTCCGCCCTCGACATGAAAATGGGTCTGTTGCAGTGCGGTATACTCTATCGCGAGAGAAAAAACACCCATCTCGCACTGACATATTTGTCATATGGGGCTTAAGGGGACGTTTGGGTAGGGGGTGTTTGTCCCTTGCTATCCCCCGAACTGCAAGACTGGCTCAAGCCCAGCCTTGAGGGGGCGAAGGAAGTGTATTGAGGGTCTGCTCAGGGGTGTGGCAGGGCGCATGTAATCTCAAACTGGGGGGGGGCTGAGAATTTTTCCCTATTAAGGAAGTAATGGTGTTTTGGAACAAACGACAAGCTTTTTTGACCCTCGGGTGAGTGCGACGTAAAGGTCGCGCTCATGCTCCATAGCCTCCGGTTCCAAGATAATCGATACCTCAGCCTCAAGCCCCTTGAATAACAGTGTGCTTCCTACGGCCTTGGTAGGAATAGCTCGACCACGTATTCGTGCCTTATCACGCAGCTCTACGAATAATTCATTTAAGGCCTTCCCGCCTGACATTTCAGCGCGGTTTAGAACTTCAATAGCAGCTCTTAGCATTTCCTGCCTAAAAACACGTGTTCCGCCTTGTCGCGAGCATTCTGAAAGAATGCCCGCGCCTTTTCCGTATGAAGGGCTTTTGAGAAAATCGATAATAGCAAGCTCAAGGTCCGATGGCGGATTCCTATTGGTCTTGTCACTTATTGATTTTATGCGTGCCGCAAGCGCGCTTCGATCGACACCAGTCATCATTGTTGTTGCTAATTCCAAAAGAGATCCTGCGGCACCTTTGGCCGCCGGGTTGAAGCTTTCAGCGAAATTGGCGAGATCACTTAAGTCAGTATTTTCGACTTTTGTTGCACCAGGAATTTCCCTAGCAAACCGAGATTGGTCTTGCGGCCACTTTGCCATGATCAGACTCCCGCCTCCTTTGGTTTGTGGGCGAGTATTGGCAGCTCTGAGTCGTCTCTCTCTATCTTCAGAGTCACCACATAGCTGTACCCACTCGACGCAATCAGGAGAGTTTCTCAGATCAATCTTATTACCTTTGAGCAACTCTCGTCTGACTTCAAGCAGCCAAGCACCTAGTTCCTCATTGCCTGCCAAGACCCACCTCCAAGGCCGATCTAACGTCCCGATCTCTGGAAATGCCTCGGATACATCATGCTCCCAATCGACCACACCTTCGGGCGTGAAATCGAAAATTGCTTGAAGTGGATCCCCTAGGACAACGGTTTTTAATTGTTCAGCAAGAAGAACGACCGTTTCATGCTGCGCGGGCGAACAATCTTGGTATTCATCTACTATTAGCATTGAATAGTTTGAATTAAGCAAATCATTCAAGTGCTGCCCTCGGAGAATATTCAATACCCCCTCACGCATTGCTGGATAATCATACTTGGGAGACTTCAAAAGAAGATGTCTTGAGTCTATTCCTGAGCGCATTGGAAAGGCGTGAAGCATACGAAGCCCCCAGCCATCCAATGTTGAGAGTCGGAATTTCGATGGAGCCACGCCCAATTTTGCAAATCGATTTCTAAGTGCAGCCACACCAGCATTAGTATGGGTCAAAATCAATACAGGTAATAGGCCGTCATATGCAGCAACCGTCTCGACTAATAGGTGAGTTTTTCCACACCCAGCCGGAGCAGTAATTGAGCCCCTTGTTGCGGAAAGTATCGTGGCAACGTCAGCCATCGAGCGCCCAAATTTGGATATTGTTGATCACACTTCTGAAGGCAACCTCACACTCATCAAAGTGGGGAGCGATAACCCTCTTTGTCAGTTCTTGCATTGCCCCAACGTTTTTAAACCAAGGGTTTTTCTTTCCGCTACAAGCATTTATTAGCTGGTCGCGCTGGTCAAAGGTAATTGCTGAACCGTCTATAGCAGAGCGGAAAAAAGCGACAGACAGATCGCCGCCTGACGCTCCGTTCAGATGTTGGTCGATAAGGTCCTCGCCATGGAGCTCGACTGCGCAATCTATAAATTGGAGAAGCTGAGAAGCTGGAAGCCCATGAACGATCGCAGCCTCTATTTTTTGTCCAGCCTGCCACTTGAAAACAGCGCCACCATTTGCCTCGAACATTGTTTCCTGGACTAAGTCCGGCTCAACATCATCATCGCGAAAACTAGCGCACGCATAGCCAAGCGATTGAAGAGTAGGAGACCGCTCGTACAATCGCGAACAACCGCCTGCATTAATAAGATTGAGCCCTGCACCGAAGAGTGACTTTTCGCCTTGTTCTGATCGATAAAGCTCGATGCCACGGATCATGCCCACTTCCGAAGCACCCTCACAAATCAAAACCCGTTTGGCGAGGAAGGCTTCAGGCTGAGAGCGAACGGAGCCTTGCGAGTGATCGTCTATCGATGCGCATAAAGCTCGGTGCCTATCTTCGCTTCTCCTTAAAACGAATAGTTGGTCAGCATTCAATTCGCGCAACACGACAGGTGAATGCGATGTAAAAAACGCTTGCTTAGGACTATTTCCGTCCTTTGCGCCCAGAGCACCTAGAAAACGTATAATTCGGTGAGGCTCAAGTCCGTGCTCCAACTCATCAACTAGAACCAAATCAGAGCCATTTTGTGCCGCATTGAGCAAGCCTGCGACCAGCAATCGAGTGGAGCCAAGGCCTAAACGCGCTAATGGAATGCCATCTGCATCATGCACTGCAATCGTTCCACCACTGAGAGAGATTGACTGTGCGTTCAGGAGAGCCTGCAACTCAACTTCAAGATCCACACCTAGTGTTTCAGCTATAATCTCAACTTGTTCTAATGTTTCGTCTAATTGGTCATCGGCTATATCGCTAAATGCTTCTCGAGCGGCCCGCTTGGCGTCAGCTATTTTGGCTGCAGTGTCCGGCTTTTTGTCTGATAGACGCTCCAAAACCGAGCCCTTCCTCCAAGACAGATGAAATTGATTAGCGGCATCAATTCTAGTGCCTGCTAGCAAGATCCGATCACCCCAAGCCAAAGACTTCTCAACTCCAGCAGCAGAGGCGCGATCAGAATAGAGGGACCACTGAGGATCCAAGTCGGAATCCACCCTCAATACAACTGTAAGCGCAGATTCCAGCCCTGATCCAACTTCATCTTCTATTATTTTATCTTCAGGACTCACGCCACGAAGAAAATGATCATACTTGTCAAAGTTTTTTAGAGTGTCTTCTAATTCACTAATTGTTATTTCAATTACAATGGGATCCTGAGTATTCAGTTTGAAAAAATCGCTATCTGAAAATTCTTTTGTGCGACGAGGACCAAGACATAGATCGATAGCATCTATTACCGTGGATTTGCCGCTATCGCCCGGTCCAATTAGGCAATTGATCCCTGGGTTTGGCCACCACTCAAATCTCTGAATTGATCGAAAATTTTGGATTTTTAAATATCGAATTTTCGCCATTTCCATCGCACGCTTTTACATTTGGGGTTTTAGCAATTAAGCTACGACGACAGCATCACTACAACCTAGAGATTTTTTATACCACGGGATCTGCCGCAGGAACCGTGAGACCTCAAACATCATCCCTGCTCAATGCCGGGATGCCGGGTATAACGTTGGTAAGAGTGCACCCAGCCTCTCGGCCTTCGGGCTAGACCCGGAGGCCCATGCGGCGGCTCGGCTGGGCATGGGTCCCCGGATCCCCTGATCGAGTCCGGGGCAGGCAAGTCCGAGGACCGAGGTATTCTTCTCTTCCCCGGCCCCCAATCGAGTTGAGGGTAAACTCCGTCCGGGGTCCAGAGCCGGGTGCGCGGCGCTGGATGATCTCTGGGTCCCCGCCTTCGCGGGGAAAGAGGCACAAACTGGAAGCGGCGAGCGCCTCAACCCGCCCCTAATCCCCCTCCCCGCAACCGCGCCTAGACTCCGCGCGGTTCTTTCTCAGGGTTTTAAGGCGTGGGCGAGGCGGGGGGG
>NZ_JASHIU010000003.1 GCF_030733545.1 Oceanicaulis sp. MMSF_3324 | reverse complement strand
GATCTCGTTCAGGGTCGGCGCTTTGCCGTGAATGCCGAAGATCATCATGTTGATGACGTCCTCGGCGGTGACGGTGTCATTCTTGAGATGATCAAGCCCGGCCTGGAAAGTGTCAGACAGGAAGAAGCGGGCGCGCGCCAGGACCCAGTCATAGGGATCGCGGACCAGCAAGACATGATGAACGGATTTGAGCGCGATCGCCGAGGCGTCGGAAAATAATAGATGCCCCCAGCTCAGTTTAGGGCGTGCAGCGTCAAACGCGGCTCTGTGCTGGCCCAGAATGGGGTGCTGGATGAAGGCGTCGTGATATTGCTGCTCCACGGGCACGAACATGCGCACGATATTGCGCATCAGATGCGTGCCCGATTTGGGCACCGAATTGAGAAAGACGGGCGCTTCAAGCGGGATCTGCTCGAACTCGGCATTCCGCGCGTTCAGCGTGTCGGGTTTGGCGATAACTCGGGGCAAGGCGGCGCCTCATCTTCCGGACGCGAATAGAAAAAGGGCGGCGGCATGACGCCGCCGCCCTTCGGTGTTCAAAGGCTTATAGCCGATCAGAACGTTTTGGTGAAGTTGACGTAGAACCGGCGGCCCATCCAGTCGTACTGGCTGTAGAAGGCCGAGGTGCCGACGGTGCTGTACTCACCGGAGATGGTGGTCACAGCCGGCGGCTGTTCGTCAAAGATGTTCGACACGCCGGCGCGGATGCTCACGGTGTCGAACTCCCGTGCGATCGAGGCGCTGTGGTAGACCACGGCTTCGGTGCGCAGCTTGTAGATGACATCGTCGCCCAGATAGGTCTGGGAAGAGTTGCCGTCGTAATAGCTGTCGAAGTTCGAGGTCTGGCCCACATAGCGCATGCCCCAGAAGGCGGACCAGTCGCCACGCACGAAGTTGAAGTTCAGCTCGCCGACGAGTTCGGGGTTGCCCGCTTCGCCGTTGGTGTCCTCAACATTGCCGCCCAGCAGGTCCACCCGGTCTTCCAGCTGGATCGCGACGCGGGAGTTCACGGTCAGGTCGCCAAAGCCGAATTCGTGGAAGTAGTCGGCGTTGATGTCGATGCCGCGATTGATCTGGCTGTTGACGTTGATGAAGCTGTCGCGAACTTCATCGATCAGATACGCGCCGTTGCTGCCGCCCGGATTGCGGGTGAACAGATCGCAGAGCGGTTCATTGGCGAAGTCGTCTGAGTCATAGCAACCGGTGATGATCCGGCTGGCGCCCAGCTGATCGACCTGGTTCTCCATCTCGATCTCGAAGTAATCCACGGCGACGCGCAGATTGATGAAGGACGGGGTCAGGATGAGGCCGAAGGTCGTGGAATCGGAGGTTTCCGCTTCCAGAACGCCCAGACCGCCCCCTGTGATCACCGTAGCCGACGAGCCCGCGCCCGTATGATCGTCAGGCACGCCTGCGGCGGAGCAATTGTTGGCGATCCGCTGGGTGATGTTGCCCGCATCGAGATTGTCCTGCCAGTTGATGCAGGGGTCGATGTTGCGTTGACCGACAAAGCTGGTCTGGTCCGCCAGATACAGCTCGAACAGGGCTGGAGTGCGGAAGGACGTGCCGTGGGTCGCCCGCAGACGCACCAGGTCGTTGAGCGCCCAGTTCAGGCCCACCTTGTAGGTGTCGCCCGAGCCATAGGAATCCACATCCGTATAGCGGCCCGACACGGTCAGGGTCAGTTCCTCAGCCAGCGGCTGGCCGGAGAGCAGCGGGATCACGGCTTCGCCGAAAACCGCCTGGGTGGTGTCATCGCCAGCCGTAATGCCGGCGCCGGAGCTGCCCCAGGCATTGTTGGCGAGGGTGATGTCGCCGGGCGTGTCGGTGATTTCGTCGGTGCGGTAATGCACCCCCAGAGCCACGCCGACCGGGCCGGCGGGCAGGGTGAACAGATCGCCCGAGACAACGCCTTCGAACGACAGTTGTTCATACACCGTGGTGCCGGTTTCCTCGCCAAACAGGAAGGCGCGCTCTTCCGGTGTCGGGTTGCCGGCCAGCAGGGACGGGCTGAGCCAGTTCACGTCCACGCAAGGCGCGCCGCGGACCGGGGTGACCGTGCCGGCGCACGAGCCGGTCGCGAACTGGTACGGGCTGATCGCGTCATCAAAGACGCGCTGGTTCCAGTACTCGCCGTCAGAGCGGGAGAATTGCAGCGATGCGTCCCACGTCCAGTCCGGCAGGAAGGGCAGGCCCTGTCCATCAATGCCGCCGACAAAACGCATGTAATCGATCGCCACCGAGCTGTCGGCGTGATCGGTCACGGCCGTCGGGGACAGCCATTGAGCGCCCGTCCAGCCTGCGCTGCGCGGGTCGCCTGCGGCCGGATCCAGATCGAACGTCGCGAAGTCGAAGTTCGAGTTGTAGATGTAGGTCCAGTACTGACGATACGCGTTGTTGTACGTCTCACGACGGTTGAACAGCGCCTCGCCGTACAGACGCGCATTGCTGGTCAGCTCGAATTCGCCCTCGGCGAACAGGGTGAAGCGTTCGGTGTCCGGCACCATGGTGGACGCATCCTGGAAGGGATGGTCGTAATCGGTCAGGGCGCGGGTCAGCGGATCGCTCTGATCCATGGCATACCAGCCGTCCGGCGTGCCCATCCAGTACGGGTTGGCGTGGTTGTTGCCGACCGGGGTCAGACCGTTGGCGGCCAGCGCGCCGGTGTGGTCGTACTGGATCAGCTTGGTGCCGGGGAAATCGAGATTCGTGGAGCCGTCCGCGAAGCCGTCGGCATAGTCATAGGTCCAGACATGGCCCCAGAGCAGGTCCTCACAGGCGAAGGCGCCGGTGCGTGGATCGATCAGGTCGGCGCGCGTGCCATCGGCATTGTGCACATAGGCTTCGCCGCACTGGAAGTAATCGCGGTCGCCCTGGGCCAGTTCTTCCTGACGGTAATAGTCGGCGGTGACACGGAAGCGGCCCCGCTCGAAGCTGTCGCCATAAGAGCCGTTGATGCGGAATTCCATGCCTGCGCCAGCTTCCGGCACGGAGGCGAAGGCGTCGAAATTGCCGCCGTCTTCATCGTTGGTGATGATGTTCACCACGCCGGCCACAGCATCAGAGCCGTAGACCGAAGACGCGCCGTCTTTCAGCACTTCAACGCGCTGGATGGCCGACAGCGGGATGACGTTCAGGTCAAAGGCGGAGACGCCGCCGCGAACGCCGGCAGGACCTGCGCGACGCCCATTCAGCAGCACCAGGGTGCGGTTCGCGCCCAAGCCCCGGAGCGACAGGGTTTCTGCGCCAAGGCCGCCATTCTGGACAAACTGGGCCGAGGTTGCGGCGGTGACTTGCGGCGAGCCGGCGGCGACGGTTGACGATTGCAGGAAGTCTGCAATGTCGAGCGAGCCCTGGAGGGCGGCCGTGTCAGCGTCGAACACTTCGATGGGCGCATCGTTGGAGAACGCGTCGCGGCGCACGCGCGACCCCGTCACGACGATACGATCGCTGGACTGCTGAGTCGTGGCGGCGGTTTCGTCGCTGTCAGTGGTCTGGGCCAGCGCGGCGTAGCCGTTCAAGCTGGCGGCCGCCAGGCTCATAAGGATGGAGGAACGCAGCAGGGCGCTGCGTTTTGTAGAGTTTGTCATGAGTGCTCCCCAAAAAGCGAACCACGCGGCGAGCGTGGAGCGCGAATGGACGACACATGACAGCTTGGTTAGAGTTTGTCACTTTTGCGTCATGCATAAAGCTATGATTTATATTCCTAAAACCAATCTCGTCTGGGTATTTCTCTATAACTTCAGGTGTCGCGATCTGCGAGGCGAGGGTGCTCGCGCTTGCCTCCCATGACGCGCCCGGTTATCCCCGCGCAAACAGATTTGCGAGGGAGGACGCTTCATGGCGCTTGCATTCACTTTTCCCGGACAAGGCAGCCAGGCTGTCGGCATGGGCAAGCCGCTGGCGGACGAGTTTGCGTCTGCGCGCGCTGTCTTTGAAGAGGTGGACGAGGCGCTCGGCCAGAACCTCTCCCAGCTGATGTGGGACGGCCCGATCGAGGAGCTGACCCTGACCGAGAACGCCCAGCCCGCCATCATGGCGGTGTCTCTGGCGGCGATGGCGGCGCTCAAATCCGATTTCGATGTGGATGTCAGCGCGGCCCAGTTCGTGGCAGGCCACTCGCTGGGTGAATATTCCGCGCTTTGCGCTGCGGGCGCGCTGTCGGTGTCAGACGCGGCGAAGCTGCTCAAGCTGCGCGGCCAGTCCATGCAGAAAGCCGTGCCGGTCGGGCAGGGCGCCATGGCGGCCCTGCTGGGCGCTGACATGGAGCAGGCCGAGAAAGCCATCAGCCTGGCGTCTTCGGAAGGCATCGTGACCATCGCCAATGACAATGCGCCCGGTCAGATCGTGATCTCCGGCGACAAGTCGGCGGTCGACGCGGCGGTCGCCGCCATCAAGGATCTGGGCGTGCGCAAGGCGATGCTGCTGCCCGTTTCGGCGCCGTTCCATTGCCCGCTCATGGAGCCGGCCGCGAACGCCATGGCCGACGCGCTCAAGGATGCGGCGCTGTCCAATCCGTCCGTGCCGGTGGTGACGAATGTGAGCGCCGGCGCCGTGTCGGACGCTGAAACCCTGCGCACCCAGCTCGTCGAACAGGTCACCGGCAAGGTGCGCTGGCGCGAAAGCGTGGACGGCATGCACGCCCAGGGTGTGGATCAGTTTGTGGAAGCGGGCGCGAAAGTGCTCACCACCATGCTCAAGCGCCACATCAAGGACGCACAGGGCACGGCCCTTGTTACGGCG
Source organism: Oceanicaulis sp. MMSF_3324 (assembly GCF_030733545.1). Classification (GTDB taxonomy): domain Bacteria; phylum Pseudomonadota; class Alphaproteobacteria; order Caulobacterales; family Maricaulaceae; genus Oceanicaulis. Next base: position 250,084 of record NZ_JASHIU010000003.1, on the reverse strand, counting down.
CAAGATCTCGAAGCCTTTGCAGCTTCGCTTAAGGGGTAATCCTAAATGTTTGATCTCACTGGAAAGAAAGCGCTCGTGACGGGCGCGACCGGCGGTCTGGGTTCGCAAATTGCGCGGGACCTGCATGCCGCGGGCGCCTCTGTGGCGCTGTCGGGCACACGTGAAGCCGTGCTCAACGAGCTGGCGTCGGAGCTGGGCGATCGCGTGGCGGTGTGCCCGGCGAACCTGTCGGATGCGGACAGCGTGGACGCGTTGCCCAAGCAGGCGTCCGAGGCGCTCGACGGCCTCGATATCCTGATCTCCAATGCGGGCGTCACCCGCGATCAGCTGCTGATGCGGATGAAGGACGAGGACTGGGAAACCGTCATCAAGGTCAATCTGGAAGCCCATTATCGTCTGTGCAAGGCGGCGATGCGCGGAATGATGAAGCAGCGTTTCGGCCGCATCATCGGCATCACGTCCGTTGTCGGGGTCACCGGCAATGCCGGTCAGACCAATTACGCCGCGTCCAAGGCGGGCATGATCGGGTTCACCAAGGCGCTGGCCCAGGAAGTCGCTTCACGCGGCGTGACGGCGAACTGCGTGGCGCCGGGCTTTATCGAATCGCCGATGACAGATGCGCTGACCGACGACCAGAAAGCGGCGATTCTCTCCACGATTCCCGCCGGCAAGCTGGGCAATGGGAGCGATATTGCAGCTGCGTGCGTTTATCTCGCCAGTGCGGAAGCCGGTTATGTGACGGGTCAGACCTTGCACGTGAACGGCGGTATGGCGATGATCTAGACTCGTTTGGTCCGGGCGCCCGGACCGACTTGCCAGACAGTGTGCGGCTGGCGTACGAGTTTTCGGCGTGTTATCAGCCCGCACGCTTCACAGGGAGGACTTGATCCCTCCTTGCGTAAACAACACCTACGGAAGCGCGACGCCCGCCGGGATGTCCGCAAAACAGATAGATTTTTGAAAAGGGACCGACATGTCCGACGTTCTTGAGCGCGTTAAAAAGATCGTTGTCGAGCATCTCGACGTTGAAGCTGAAAAAGTCACCGAGAAGGCCTCCTTCATCGACGATCTGGGCGCTGACTCCCTCGACAATGTCGAGCTGGTCATGGCGTTCGAAGAAGAATTCGATATCGAAATCCCCGACGATGCTGCCGAGCACATCCAGACCGTCGGCGATGCGGTGAAGTTCATCTCCGAAAAGCTCGGCTAAGCCGGAGCGAGTTCTCATGTCGAAGCGTCGCGTCGTCGTGACCGGGTTGGGGCTTGTGTCCCCGCTCGGCTGCGGAACTGAGCATGTCTGGTCGCGCATTCTTGCTGGCGATTCAGGCTTGGCGAAGATCGAACACTTTGATGTGTCCGATCTGTCCAGTCACGTTGCGGGCATTATCCCGCGCGTCGACGGGCGCAACGGCGGGGGCGAAGACGTCCCCGGCTCGTTCGACCCGGATGCCGTCATGCCGGCGCGTGAGCGCAAGCGCATCGACGAGTTCATCCTTTACGGCATCGCGGCGGCGGACGAAGCGCTCGCCCATTCCGGCTGGAAAGCCGAGAATGAAGAGGCCAAGGAACGCGCTGGCGTTCTGATCGGGTCCGGCATTGGCGGTCTTCAGACCATCTATGACGCTTCGGTCACCCTGCATGAACGCGGCCCGCGCAAGCTCAGCCCGTTCGTCATTCCCGCCATGCTGATCAACCTCGCCTCGGGCCAGGTCTCGATCCGTCATGGCCTGAAAGGCCCGAACCACGCCGTGGTGACCGCCTGTTCCACCGGCGCGCACGCCATTGGCGATGCGGCCCGTCTGATCGCCTATGGCGATGCGGACATGATGGTGGCGGGTGGCGCGGAAAGCGCGATCACCCGTCTGGGCTATGGCGGCTTCGGCGCCGCCCGGGCTTTGTCCACCGGTTTCAACGACGCCCCCAAAGCCGCGTCCCGTCCCTGGGACAAGGACCGTGACGGTTTCGTCATGGGCGAAGGCGCGGGCGTTGTCGTGCTTGAAGAATATGAAGCGGCCAAGGCTCGCGGCGCGACCATCTACGCTGAAGTGCGCGGCTATGGCCTGTCCGGCGACGCCTATCACATCACGGCCCCGGCCGATGATGGCGATGGCGGCTTCCGCTCCATGACCGCTGCGCTCAAGAGCGCCGGTCTGAGCCCGGCCGATATCGGCTATGTGAACGCCCATGGCACCTCCACGCCCAAGGGCGACGAGATCGAGCTGGGCGCCGTCGAGCGTCTGTTCGGCGATGCCGCCTCCGATCTGGTGATGAGCTCCACCAAGTCCGCGATCGGCCACCTTCTGGGCGCCGCGGGCGCTGTGGAAGCGGTGTTCTCCATTCTGGCCATGCGCGACGGGATCTGCCCGCCGACCCTCAATCTGGACAATCCGTCGGTTGAGACGGCGATCAATCTCGCGCCGAAAGCGCCGGTGAAGAAAGAGATCTCGGCAGTTCTGTCGAACTCGTTCGGCTTTGGCGGCACCAACGCCTCGGTCGTCTTCGCCAAGGCTGACTAACGTCTGGATCTTGAATGGGCGAGACGCAATCCCCCGCCTCTGAACTTGAAAAGAAGCGCGGGGGCTTTGCGCGCCTGTTGCTGTGGCTGCTCGGGATCCTTGTGGTCCTGGCGCTGCTGGCCGCCGGCGCCGCCTATGGCGGCTGGGTCTGGATCAACCAGCAATTCGTCGCGCCCGGACCTGCGGGCGCGGAAGAAACCGTGTTACTGCCGCGCGGTTCGGGCCTGATCTCCATCGCCAATCAGCTCGAGCGCGAAGGCCTTGTCGACGATGCGCGCCTGTTCCGCCTCATGGTCATGATTGATGGCGGGGATCGCGACCTTCAGGCGGGCGAATTCGCCATTCCCGAAGCCGCGTCCATGGCGCAGATCTACGACATACTGCGCTCGGGGCAGACCATTCAGTATCCGGTGACCGCGGCCGAAGGGCTGACCACAGCCATGATCGTGCGCATCGTCGAGGCGAGCGCGGTCATGACCGGTGAGATCACCCGCATACCCGAAGAGGGCGCCCTGCTGCCCGAAACCTATCTGGTCAGCCGGGGCGATGACCGCCAGGCGCTGATTGATCGCATGGAAGCGGCGCAGGACGCGCTTCTGGACGAGTTGTGGCCGAACCGGGCCGAAGACCTGCCCTTTGACACGCGCGAAGAGGCGATCATCCTTGCTTCCGTGGTGGAGAAGGAGACCGGTATCGCTCATGAACGCCCGATGGTGGCGTCGGTCTTCGTGAACCGCATGCGTCGCGGCATGCGGCTTCAGAGCGATCCGACCATCATTTACGGCATTTCCCAGGGCGAAGCGCTGGGGCGCGGCATTCGGCGCTCCGAGCTCGACAATGCTGATAATCCCTACAATACCTATCAGATCGACGGTTTGCCGCCGACGCCGATTTCCAATCCGGGACGGGACGCCATCGCTGCGGTCCTGAACCCGCCGGAAGGCCGGTATCTGTATTTCGTGGCGGATGGTACGGGCGGGCACGCTTTCGCCGCCAGCCTGGCCGAGCACAACCGCAACGTGGCGCAATGGCGCCGGATCGAACGCGAACGCGCCCAAGGGGGCTAGCGGGAGGTAATCGCAATGACGCTGTCAGGCATGACAGGTTTCGCCCGAGCCGAACGGTCGGGCGCGTACGGCTCCATTTCTGTGGAAGCCCGTTCGGTCAATGGCAAGGGGCTGGATGTCCGCCTGCGTCTGCCGCAGGGGCTCGATACGGTTGAGACCCCGATCCGGGAGCTGGCCAAGGCGCGCTTCAATCGCGGATCGGTCTCGATCAATGTGACACTGGCCAATCCCGAAGGGGAGAGCGCGGCGCGCATCGATCGCGCCCAGCTCGAAGCCTATATCAAGGCCACCCAGGATCTTGTGGACAAGGGCGGCGTGCGGGCGGCGTCCGTGGGTGAGTTGCTGGCGCTGAAGGGTGTGATCACCTCTGAAGACACAGCCCTTGATGAAGACGAGGCGAAAGCGCGTGACGCAGCGGTCGTCGAGGTGGTGGAAACCGCGCTCGATGACCTCAAGGCGGCGCGGCTTGAAGAGGGCTCGGCCCTGATCTCGGTGCTTAACGGGCATCTGGAAGAAATCACGGATCTGCGCGCACAGGCGGCGCAATGCGCGGCGGCTATGCCGGACGCCATCAAGGCGCGGCTTCAGGCCAAGCTGGACGAGCTGATGTCCGGCGGCGTGGATCCGGACCGTCTGGCGCAGGAAGCGGCCATGATGGCGGTGAAAGCGGATGTGCGTGAAGAGCTCGATCGGCTCAAGGCCCATATCGACAGCGCTCACGCCCTCATTGACGGCGGATCACCCTGTGGCCGCAAACTCGATTTCCTCTCCCAGGAATTCAATCGGGAAGCCAACACGCTGTGTTCGAAATCCGCGGACACCCAGCTGACCAATATCGGACTGGCGCTCAAGGCGACCGTCGACCGCCTGCGTGAGCAGGTCCAGAATGTGGAGTAAGCGCCATGCAGGGTGATCATCTGACCGGTCCGGTCTTCCGCGGCCAGCGTCGCGGCTTCATGCTGGTCCTGTCCAGCCCGTCCGGCGCGGGCAAGACGACCCTTTCCAAACGGCTTCTGACCATGAACCCGGATCTGGTGCTGTCGGTGTCGGCCACCACGCGCGATCCGCGTCCGGGCGAGAAGCATGGCGAAGACTATTACTTCATGGAACAGGACGACTTCATCGCGAAGACGAAGACGAACGAGTTCTATGAATGGGCCAAGGTGTTTGACCATTATTACGGCACCCCGAAAGGCCCGGTCGAGGAGGCGCTCGACGAAGGCCGGGACGTGGTCTTCGACATTGACTGGCAGGGCGCCCAGGCGCTGGCTGAGAGCGCGCCGGCCGATGTGGTTCGGGTCTTCATCCTGCCGCCCTCGCTGAAGCTTCTCAGGGATCGTCTGCACAAGCGCGCCCAGGACAGCGATGAGATCATCGAAGGCCGGATGAACCGGGCGAAGGCCGAGATCGAGCACTGGAGCGAGTATGATTATGTCGTCATCAATGACGACTTCTCCCGCGCGCTTGAGAAGCTCAGCCTGATTCTGCACGCCGAACGTTTGAAACGCTCCCGTCACCCCTGGCTCGAAGGTTTTGTCGACGCGTTGATGGAGGAGTAGGGAACCGCGCGCCAGATTGCGCGTTAAGCTCTGCTGAGTGAATTCAAGGGGCGTCCGACACCATGCTGTCCAGGGCCGAGTTTCTCGTCAATCGCGTGCTCCGGTCGATCTGGTTGCGTCCCGCCGCCTATGCCGCCGGCGCGGCCTTCACCGTATTCCTGACCCCGATCATTGATCCGTTCCTGCCGTTCGAGTGGAAGGAACTGATCTCGGCGGAGACCAATGAGGCGGTGCTGACCATTCTCGCCTCCAGCCTGTTGGCGGTGGCGATCTTCTCGCTTTCCACTATGGTGTCCGCGCTCCAGTCCGCCTCGAGTTCGGCCACTCCCCGGGCCCGGACCTTGCTGGTCGAGGACGCGGCGGCCCAGAACGCCATCTCCACCTTCATCGGCGCTTTCCTGTTCAGTCTTCTGGGCGTGATCGGCACCCGGCTCGATCTGTATTCGCCCGCCGGGCGGATGATCCTGTTTGGTCTGACCGTTCTGTTGGTGGTGATCGTGGTGGCGACCCTGATCCGCTGGCTTCAACGCCTGTCGCGACTGGGTGATGTCACCGAGGCGATCCGGCGCGTGGAAGACGCCGCGCAAATCGCATTTGATAACGCCCCGGTGGCCAGGGATGTGCCCAAGCTGCCTGAATTCAGGGACGGGGTCGACCTGTACCCCAAGACGCCCGGCTTTGTGCAGAACGTGGCTCTGGAAGACCTTCAGAGCCTGTGTGAGCGTCTGGATCTCAAGCTCGTCGTGAAGGCCGCGCCCGGCGATTTCGCCGATGCGGGCGCGCCTCTGGCCCGGTTGTCCAAAGCGGTGGATCCGGCGTGTGAAGACGCCTTGTGCGCCTGCTTCAATCTGGGTTCGGACCGGGACTTTCACTCCGATCCCTGCTTCGGCCTGACGGTCCTGTCCGAAATCGCCTCGAAAGCGCTCTCGCCCGGCGTCAACGATCCGGGCACGGCGATCCATGTCATTCGCGCCATAGAGCGTGTTCTGCACAAATGGGCGCTGACGCTGGATGAACGCCGACAGTCGAACAAGGACGCGCATGCGCCGGACCAGCGTATCTTCCTGCCCGGCATTGCGGTGCGGCGCGCCTTGCGCTGCGGCTTTCATCCCATCGCCTTTGATGGCGCCGATCGCCCGGTCATCACCCAGACCCTGTTAAGCGCGCTGTCCGGGCTCAAGGCGCAGGATCGGGCGCTTTATGAAGAGGATGTCGAGACCTTGGCGCGAGAAATTCTGTCGCGCGCCATGGCGACCGTCGAGTTTGAAGGCGATCGCGACCGTCTCAAGCAGTCAGCAGACCGGATGGGTTTTCTGGGCTGATTGGCGTCATGGGCGATGCCAAGGCCCCTTGGCGCGACTCAATACCGGCTCGACTCGGTTTCCCCGCATGGTAGCGTATCTGTTCATCCTATCCCGGGGAGGGGAATAATGACCTTCAAATGCAGCCTGCTGATTGTCGCCAGTGTCTTCGCCCTGTCCGCATGTGGGGAAGGCACAGTCATCGCCACATCGGGCGCTGTTACGGAAACGGCGGCGACGAGTGCGACGGCGACGCAAACCCAGGCCGAGCCCACGCTGGGCCATTCGGCCGAAGTCTTCTTCAACACCACGTCCTATTCGATCGCGGGTGGCGGCGGGTACGCCTTCTCGCATCTGAGCGGGGACATTCTGATCTCCTCCGATGAGACCGGCGTGTTCAACGCCTATGCGCTGAACCCTGAAACCGGGACCAAGCGGGCGCTGACGACGTCCGAAACCGACGCGACTTTCGCACTGACCTGGTTTCCCAATGACGAGCGGATTCTTGTCACGGCCGACAATGGCGGGGATGAGCTGAACCATGTGTTCGTGCGTCACTCTGAAGGCGAGCTGGTGGACCTGACCCCGGGCGAGAACGTCAAGGCGAGCTTTGCAGGCTGGTCCGAGGATGGCTCGGCCTTCTGGATCGCCACCAATGAGCGCGATTCCAGCGCGTTCGACCTTTATGCCTATGATGCGGAGACCTATGAGCGCACCCTGGTCTTCGAGAACTCTGATGCGCTGGAGATCAGAGCGATCAGCCCGGACGGACGTTGGCTGGCCCTGACCCGTGCGCGCACTTCGGCGGATAGCGACATTCTTCTGGCGAATCTGAGTTCGGATGAAGCGCCGGTCCTGATCACCGAGCATGACGGCAATATCGCTTATGGCGCCTATGATTTCACGGCGGATTCCTCGGCCTTGATCTACGCCACTAACGAGCATGGCGAATGGAACCAGGCCTGGTCGTATGATATCGATACGGGCGAACGCGCGCCGCTGATCGAAGCGGACTGGGATGTCATGTATGTGGGCTATTCGCCCAGCGGCCGGTATCGCATCAGCGCTGTGAACAATGACGGCTTCACCGATGTGACCGTGCTGGACACCGAAGCGGGCCAGAGCGTGAGCCTGCCCGACAGCGTGCCCTCGGGTGACCTGGCGGGCGTCCGCTTCAATGCGGATGAGACCGAGATGGCCTTTGGCGTCACCTCCTCGGTGGCTCCGAATAATATTCACTGGGTGGACCTTGAGACCGGTGAGCACCGCCAGCTGACAGAAGCGCTCAATCCTGAGCTGGAGCCCCATGACCTTGTGGAGGCCGAAGTGGTCCGGTTTGACAGCTTTGATGGCGTCACCATCCCAGGCATCATGTATCGACCGCACAATGCCAGTGCGGATACGCCTGTTCCGGCGCTGGTGTGGGTGCATGGCGGTCCGGGCGGTCAGAGCCGCGCGGGGTACAGCGCGGCGATCCAGCATCTCGTCAATAACGGTTATGCCGTCTACGCCGCCAACAATCGCGGCTCATCGGGCTACGGCAAGACTTTCTACCACATGGATGATCGCCGCCATGGCGAGGAAGATCTGCGTGACATCGTGGCGGCGGGCGATTATCTGCGCTCGCTCGACTGGGTGCGGGACGATGCGGTGGCTGTCATCGGCGGATCTTATGGAGGCTATATCGCGGCAGCGGCGCTGACCTTTCATCCCGAAGAGTTTGACGCCGGCATCAATATCTTTGGCGTGACCAACTGGGTCCGGACCCTGGAATCCATTCCGCCCTGGTGGGCCAGCTTCCGCGAGGCGCTGTATGACGAGATGGGCGATCCGGCGACGGACGCCGAACGCCACCGCGCCATCTCGCCGCTGTTCCATGCGGATCAGATCGTCCGCCCCATGCTGGTGGTGCAGGGCGCCAATGATCCCCGCGTGCTGCAGGTGGAAAGCGATGAGCTGGTCGCCGCCGCCCGGGAGAACGGGGCGGAGGTGGAATACGTACTCTTTCCCGATGAAGGCCATGGCTTCCGTCGCCGCGAGAACCGCATCACGGCATCGGAAGCCTATCTGGACTTCCTCGATGAGCACCTGGGCGGTGGAACGACCGCATCTGAAGAGTAAGACGCTCTCGCGCGGTCAGGGTCAGGCCCTGGCCGCGCGCCAGGCTTCCGCCAGGGTGAAGAAACTCTCGGGGGCGATGGTTTCCGCGCGCGCGCCCGGATCAATGCCAGCTGCCTCCAGCAAGGCCTCTGCACTGTGTGATGTCTGGCTGGCCGCGGGGCCCAGCGATTTGCGCAAGGTTTTGCGGCGTTGGCCGAACGCGCTCTCGGTGACGATCGACAACGCCTTGAGGTCGGTGAAGCGCTGGTCTTCGGGCAGGGGTTCGAGCACCACCACCGCGCTGTCCACCTTGGGCGGCGGCGTGAAGGCGCGGGCGGGCACGGTGAAGGCGTAGCGCGACTTGGCGACAGCCGAGGCCAGAATGGCCAGGCGGCCATATTGCTTGTCGCCCGCTTTGGCCACCACGCGTTCGGCGACTTCCTTCTGGAACATCAGGACAAGCCGGGTCCACCAGATCGGATCCGCCTGCAGCCATTTGATCAACAGCGCCGTGCCCACATTATAGGGCAGGTTGGAAGCGAGGATTCGCGCGCCCTCATGGGGCAGCGCGCTCTCATCCACTTTCAGGGCGTCCGCCTCGATGATCGAGAACCGGCCCGGAACCGCGTCGGAAATCTGTTCCAGCGCCGGGATGAAGCGGCGATCCTTTTCGATCACGGTGACCCGCGCGGCGCCTTCACTCAGAAGGCCGCGTGTCAGGCCGCCCGGTCCGGGGCCGACTTCAAACACCGTGGCCTCGGACATGTCGCCGCACAGGCGGGCGATCTTGGCGGTCAGGTTGAGATCCAGAAGGTAATGCTGGCCAAAGCGCTTGTCCGCGCCCAGACCATGTTCGGCGATCACCTCGCGCAGGGGCGGCAGTTGATCGAGACTCATGCCGCCGCCTCGCGGCAGCGCGCCATAGCGTCGGCCTGGCGCAGGGCAGCGATCAGACTATCCGGACGGGCGATGCCCTGTCCGGCGATATCAAAGGCGGTGCCATGATCGGGACTGGTGCGGATGATCGGCAGGCCCAGGGTGATGTTCACGCCGCCATGAAAGTCCAGCGTCTTGACCGGGATCAGGCCCTGATCGTGATAAAGACAGACCGCCGCGTCATAGTGCGCGCGTGCCTCTTCATGAAACATGGTGTCGGGGGGCAGGGGACCGGAAATGGTCATGCCTTCCGCCCGCAGCTGATCCAGCGCGGGCGCCAGGATATCCAGCTCCTCATGGCCAAGCGCGCCATTCTCTCCGGCATGAGGGTTGAGCCCGGCCAGCGCCAGACGGGGCGCATCAAGGCCGAAATCGCGTTTGAGGGCATCGCGGACGACCCGCGCGGTGTGCGCCACCTTTTCAGGCGTCAGCGACTGGATCGCCGCCATCAGAGGCGTGTGAATGGTGACAAGCGCGGTTCTCAATCCACCGCCCGACAGCATCATAACCGGTCCGCGTGCGCCCTCCATGGCGAGGTCCGCCGTCAGATGGGCGACGAACTCGGTATGTCCGGGAAAGGCGAAGCCGATATCGTAAAGTCGCGATTTGGAGACGGGGTTTGTGACGACGGCGCTGGCCTGTCCCGTCTTGACCGCGTCCACCGCGGCTTCGATCGAACGCACCGCGTTTTCAGCCGCCTGCTCACACGAGTCCAGCGCGATGACCGGCAGGAAGTTGCTGAACACCTTGCAGGCTTCGTCTGTTGAACTGACGAGTTCCGGGCGCGGCATGTCAAGCAGGCGGGCCGCAGCCATCAGCGGCTCCGGATCGCCATAGACGACGAAGCACAAATCCGCATCGCGGAGTTCGCGCCAGGCTTTCAGGCTGAGTTCGGGGCCCACCCCGGAAGGGTCACCCAGGGTCAGGGCCAGTGGCGCGCGGCTCACCGGATCTCGATGGTGGCGTCGCGGCGCAGGTCACGCAGCCAGCGACGGGACAGAAGAGACAGCTGCTGGTTGACCAACTGGTTCTCGACCTGATCCGCGCTGGGCACGCCAGGGCCGGTGAGAGCCTTGTCGCACAGAACGAAGACCTGGGCGCCGGCGGCGGTATCCAGCACCGGTGTGGCGGCGACCGGCTCCAGCCCGTCCAGGGCTTCGCGAATGGTCGGCACCAGCGCATTGGCGCCGACTTCACCCAGATTGGTCACGAAGGCGCCGTCGATCTCGCCCATGCTCGTATCCAGAGCGTCGCAGCTCGAGACACGCGCGGCCGCCTCGCTCAGTGCTGAGCGATTTTCGTCGGTGAGACGGGAGTTGGGAATGGTGATCTGGGCCAGGGTCAGCTGTTCGATGACCTGACCTTCTCGTCGGTCGATCAAGGCGATGATCTGGAACCCGCCGGGAATCCGGATCGGGTTTGAGATCTGGCCGGGCTCCATCTGGGTCACGGTTTCAGCGACCTGAGCGTTGATGCCCGACAGCGGCAGATATCCGGTATCACCGCCAGAGCTGGCGCTTGCGGCGTCAGAAAACTGGCTGGCGATGGCCTGGAAAGGCGCGCCCTGACGCAATTGCTCGTACACGGTCTGGATAATGCCGACGGCCCGTTCCTCACCGCCTTGCGGCGTGATCTCGATGAAGATTTCACCCAGTCGGTATTGCGGCTGGGAGGCCGACTGGATGAAACGATCCAGCGCGGTTTCAATCTGCTGATCGGAAATGCGGATGCGTGAGCGATAGCGGCCGCTGACCAGGATCTGCCAGGCGATGTCCGCTTTCACCTGCTGGCGCAGCGTATTGATGTCGATACCGCTGGCCGCCAGGTCGGCTTCGACCTCTTCGACCGTCGCGCCGGAACGCGCGGCGATATCGGCGATGGCGTCGTCAACCTCGGCCTCATCCACTTCCAGCTCGAATTGCTGAGCCTGTTGAAGCTGCAAGGTCTCGTCCACCAGACCGCGAATGGCCTGGTCCTGGATGCGCGTCAGCATTTCTTCGGTGGGCTGGACGCCAGCCGAGGAAATGATCAGGCGCATGCGGTTGCGCACGTCCAGCGTGGTGATCGGCTGATCGTTCACGACAGCAGCGATGCCTTCGACCTGCTGGGCGGAGGCCGTGGGCGCAGCGGTCACCATTGCGATGCCGGCGAGGATAGTCAGCGCGAGTCGGAACGCCATGTAAGAACCATAGGGTTAGAGGTGTTCAGGCAAGATACCGATACACGGCGCCGACGCAATCGCCGGACTGCGTGTAAGGCGTTAATCTTCACTCAGCCCGCCCAGGGTGAACAGGACGATCTCCAGTTTCACGGAGTTGCTCGGCCCCAGATTGGCGACGTCGATATTGTCGCGTTCCCACAGGACGCGCAGATTCGTGCATTCGTCTCGATACTGCAAACCGGCGCGCTGTCGGCGAATCTCGTTCTCTTCAAGATCAACGACGCCGTTATAGATCACCGACCATTCATCAGTGAGCGCGAACCCGGCCTGGGCGGTGAGTTCTTCAAGCTGGCGGGTGGAGGCGGCGTCCGTGCGGCGCGTGTAACGCGCATTCATGGAGACGCGCCAGGCTTCGAACCCGGTGGTCAGGTCCAGCCGGTTCAATTCATGGCTTTCTGAGTCGATCCGGGCCCGCGCATCCAGGTCAAACTGGCCCAGATCAATCTGGATCTGACCGATCCAATCCGAATCATCGTCAGCGAGGCCGCTTGAGGCCGGAAAGCGCTGATCGCCATCCAGGCGAAAGCTGCGACCGGCGAACACCTCGACTTCGCCGGGCAGGGCGCTGTCCCAGTCTGCGGCGACGGTCAGGCCCACATCAATCCGGGCGCCGTCCTCCCAAAGATCATAGCCATTGGCGCGGGCGGCGTCGAAGAGCTGGCTTTGCTGGAACTCGATCGAGGTGCTGTCCACATTCACCGGGGTCTGGTCGGCATTGTCGCTGCTGGCGAAGATCGCCGCAGCCCGCGGCGCGATCAGCCAGTTCACGTTCTGACCGGGGCGGACAAACGGCAGGCTGAGATCCAGACCCGCCGCGCCCAGGGCGCGCGTGGTGTTGGTCTGGTCGATCTCTTCGCCCGTGGCGTCGGTTTCGTTGAAGGCGTACGCATCCGCGCGCCCCATGGCGAAGGCTTCCGCACGCAGGCCGCCGGGCAGGATCGTCGGACGGCTCCAGTCGAGCCCCAGGCTGGCGCGCGTATAGTCATCGCCCGCATTGCGATGGAGGTTGACGGTGTTGAAGCTGAAATCGAGGTCGCCGGCCCAGTTGGGCAGAGGCAGTTCCGCGCCAAAGCGGATCAGCGGAGAAATGAAGGGCAGGGTGTCGTCATCGACATTGAGCTGCAGCTTGTTGAAGTGGATCGCGGTGGCGTCGCCGTGGAAATGCTCTCCATCCGCGATGAAGAACAGCTGATTGAGCAACATGCGCTGGTCGGCGATGGTGAACAGGCCGTCGGCGCGATCAGGCGATTCCTCATAGTCATAGCGGCGCAGATAGAGATCTTCGCTCACCGCCTCGACGCCAAACCCCCAACGCAGGTTCTCATTGAAACGGAACAGGCCGTCAGCGAACACATGGCCGCGCAGTTCTCCCTCACCGAACTTTCCGTCCTGATCGAACTCCTGCTCATAGGTGAAGCTCGTCTGGACGTTCATTTCGCCTGAATAGAAGCGTCGGCTCCAGTCCAGCTGCAGGAGCGGGTTCACCTTGCCCATGTAGCGCGGAGCGATGATCAGTTCCTGGGAGGAGCCGATCGCCCACAGATAGGGCTGCTGATAGCTGAAACCCAGGCGGTTCGAATTGTTCAGAACCGGAAACAGAAAGCCCGACTGGCGTTCGGCGGACGGGTCGGCATGGGCGAAGACCGGGGAATACAGGATCGGCCGCCCCAGCACTTCCAGGCGGACATTGCGGTAATAGATCACCTTGTTCTGGGTGTCGCGAACCACGCGCGTGGCGCGCAGCCGCCAGGTGGGTTCGCCTTCGCCGTCCTCGCACAGCTCGCACGCAGTGTAATAGGCGTTTGAGAGCTCGACCGAGCCGTCGGGACGCCGCAAGGCTGCGCCCGCCGCCGCCCGGCCATTGTTTTCAAGAAGCGTCGTGAAACCGCGCGCCACGCCTTCGCGCAGATCGTCGCTCAGTTCGACTTCCTCGGCGTACTGGGCCGGTTCGGCCCCGTCGAAGATCTGCACGCCGCCGCTGGCGACCACCCGGTTGATGGCGGGATTATAGGTCAGCTCTTCAGCGAACAGGACGCGATCGCCGGTCTGAACCCGAACATTTCCGCGTGCAATATAAAGACCTTGCTCGCGATCCTGGATCAGCTCGTCCGCATCCAGATAGACCCGATCGCTGCTGATGGACTGGGCCATCGCCGCTGGCGCCGCCGCAAGAAGGGCGGCCGCCGCCGCAGATCGGTAGAACGCTTTCATGATCGGTGTTCAGTCCCTTGGCCAAGCCCCAGTAAGTCCTGTATCGGATTGGGGCGCCATCGTCCACGCATCAGCCGTCTTCAGTGGCGGCGATGAAAAACAAACCGGCCAGTGAAAACAGCGCCGGCGTGGTCCAGGCGGCTGTCATGGGCGTAATGGCGCCCGAGGCGCCCAGCCCCAGCATGAGTTCCTGGCTGAAATAGAGAATAAAGCCTGCAATCGCCCCGGCGGCGGCGAACCCGGCGGCCCCGCCCAGTCGGTGCAGCCGCAAGGTGGCGGCGATCCCCATCAGCGCCGCCGCAACCAGCATCAGCGGTTGGGCGAGCAGGCCATGCCAGCGCAGCTCGTAGGCCAGCGAGGACAGCCCCGCATCCCGCGCCGAGGCGATGACAGCCGGCAACTGCCAGAATGAGACTGCGCCGGGTGAACGGGCGCGTTCAAACAGTGCCTGACGGCCCACATTGGTGGGCAGCGCCACATCCCCCAGTTCGGAGGCTTGTCCGCCGGGCGCGTATTCAATCGCGTTGGTCAGGCTCCAGAAGCCGCCATTGAGCTCGGCCTCGTCCGCCGTGATCCGGCGATCGAGCAGAGGCGCCCCTGTCTCGGACAGGACATATTGGCGAAAGACCGGCTCGGTCAGTCTGGCGTCTTCGCCGCCTTGTTGTTGAGCGGTGATCATGACGTAGCCGGTCGCGGTGGTCTCGCGCAGCCAGACCGGACCCGACTGGTCTGCACCGCTGGACTGGCCCTCGCCTTCGAACAGGGCTTCGCGGGTGGCCTCGAACCGGGCGTTTGACGCTGCGCCCAGAGGATTGAGCGCCAGGGTGCTGATCGCGCCCGTCAGGGCGGCGAGAATCGCCACCGGCGCCAGAATACGCCAGGCGGAATAGCCCGAGGCCCGCATCACGATCAGTTCGGACCGGCGGTTGAGGCGGAAGAAGGTGAACAACACCCCGAACAGGACGATGAAGGGCAGGGTGTCCTGCACCAGCAATGGCGCCTTGAGCAGCGACAGATGCAGCGCCTGGAAAGGCGAGATGCCGACTCGGGTGCCGATATCGCGAGAGGTTTCGACAAAGTCGATCAACAAGATGACGGCGGTGATGATCACAGCCGCGCCGATCAGACCGATCAGCGTCTGGATGAACAGATAGCGCCACAGACGACCAATCATGTCTGGGCCTCCGCCTCGAGCGCCGGTTCGGGGCGCGGGGCGCGGCGGCGCGGTCGACCGATGATGGCGATGGCGGCGCCAATGCCGATCAAGGGGACGAGGTATTGCACCGCATTCATGCCGTCATCGGATTCCGCCGCCGCCTGAATGGCGAAGCCGACCAGGCGCAGAACTACGGCGCCGGCGCCGGCGATGATGAGATTGCGGCCATAGCCAATACGGCGATGCTCGCCGGACATATAGGCGGCGAGCGCAATCAGCGCGAAAGCGAGATTGTAGAGCGGCGCGGACAGCCGGTAATGCCCTTCGGCATAGAGTCGGCCCTTGCCGCCCGCGCGCGCGATGTCGGCGGGGGTGGGACGCAGGAGCTCGGGCAGATACTTGTCGCTCTCCTTGAAAAAGAGCGAGGCGGTGTTGTCCACGAACAGGGTGAGCTCGACCTTGGTGCTGTCAAAGCTGAGATTGGTCAGCACACCGGACTGGTCGACCTGGGTGCGCACGCCGTCCTCGAGCAGCATGACCGGTCCGCGCTCTGAAGCGGCGATGCGGCCGCGCCGCGCCGCGTAGGCGGCGGACTGGCCGGTGCGATCATCCATGATGAACACGTCATTGAGCACGGAGTCATCGCTGATCTCGCGCACATAAAAGGTCACCTGGTCGCCCAGCGGCACGAACTCGCCTTCGCGCATGAAGCTGGCGGCGAGATCGGTGCGAATCTCGAACAGCTGCTGACGCATCAGGCGAAAGCTGGCCGGCTGGACGAACAGATTGATCACTAGATTGACCAGAACCACATAGATGGCGAGCCGCACAAAGGGGCTGACCCGCTGGAACCGGCTCATGCCGGCTGCGGCTGCGACGGTCAGTTCGGAATCACTGGTCAGGCGATTGAGCGCAATCGCGACCGCGAGGAAGACGGCGATGGGCAGCAGCAGCGCAATCACCTGCGGCATGGCCAGCACGGTGATGGTGATCAGCACCAGCGCGGTTTCCCCGCGCTCGGCCATCAGATCAAGATTGGACAGGGACTGGGTCAGAACCGCCAGCCCGGTCAGCGCCGCCATGGCACCGAGAAAGGGCCACAGCGCCTGTCTGAAAGTATAGCGTTGAAACAGGGTCATTCGGCGCCAATGTGAAGTCGGTCGGGCAGTCCGCAATCATGAAGACCGCATCTTCTAACGCGGGTTGGGATGCGATACCACTGCTCGCATGGAGTTCTCCATCAGGCCGCGCGGGTCTCGCGCGCCGAAATCTTGCTGATACTGGAAAGGTTTGCCATGAAAATCTCGTTTGCCGCCTCCGCTTCGGGTGATGCAATTGCAGCGCCGGTCTTCGCTGATCGCGCCCTGTCGGACGCTGCGAAGGCGCTTGATTCGGCGACGTCCGGCGCGGTGACCCGCGCCATCGAGGCGTCTCGCTTCAAGGGCGGCGCAGGCGACCTTCTGGAAATTGCAGCGCCGGCGGGCGTGGATGCGACCCGCATCGTGCTCTTCGGCTTGGGCGACAAATCCAAGCTGGATGGCAATGGCGCAGAGAAAGCGATCGCGGGCGTCATCAAGTCGCTTCTGATCTCCGGCGCCAAGGCTGTGTCCGTGCACCTGGACGGCGATGCCGATCTTCTGTGCCGCGGCGCGCTGGGCGGCCATCTCGCCGCCTACCGCTTTGACACCTATCGCACCAAGCTCAGCGACGACAAGAAGCCGTCCGTCGAAAGCCTCGAATTCGTCACCGACAAGGCGGATGCGGCTGAAAAGCTCTGGGCGGATTGGGCGCCGGTGGCGCATGGCGTCACCATGGCGCGCGATCTGGTGAACGAGACGCCGAATGTTCTCTATCCGGAAAGCTATGCTGAAAAATGCAAGGAACTCAGCAAGCTCGGCCTTGAGATTGAAGTGCTGGGCGAGGCCGAGATGGAAAAGCTCGGCATGCACGCGCTTCTCGGCGTCGGCCAGGGTTCGGTGCGCGAATCCAAGATGGTCATCATGAAGTGGAATGGCGGCAAGGATGGCGACAAGCCGCTCGCCTTCATCGGCAAGGGCGTCACCTTTGACTCCGGCGGCATCTCGCTGAAGCCGGGCCAGGGCATGGACGAAATGAAGGGCGATATGGGCGGGTCCGCCGCGGTGGTCGGCCTGATGGCCGCGCTGGCCGGTCGCAAGGCCAAGGCGAATGTCATCGGCGTGATCGGCCTGGTCGAGAACATGCCCGACGGCAATGCCCAGCGTCCGGGTGACATCGTCAAATCCATGTCCGGTCAGACCATCGAGATCCACAACACCGACGCCGAGGGCCGCCTCGTCCTGGGTGATGTGCTCTGGTACACCCAGGACCGCTTTGATCCGAAATTCATGATCAACCTGGCGACGCTCACCGGCGCGATTCTGATCGCGCTGGGCCATGAGCATGCGGGCGTGTTCTCCAATGACGACGATCTGGTCGGCAAGCTGGAGAAAGCGGGCAAGGCGTCCGACGAAACCGTCTGGCGTCTGCCGATCGGTCCGGAATACGATCGTCAGATCGACACCCCGAACGCGGACATGAAGAATGTGGGCGAGGGTCGTCTGGCTGGGTCGATCACCGCGGCGCAATTCCTCAAGCGTCACGTCAATGAAAAGCCCTGGATCCACATCGATATCGCCGGCGCCGGCATGAATGCCGGCTCCAAGGATCCGCGCATCCCCACCTTCGGCACCGGTTATGGCGTGCGCCTGCTGGACCGTCTGGTGCGTGACAACTACGAGGGCTAACGCCTTCTCGCAGCGCCCCCGGCCACGCGCCGGGGGCGTCGCCATTCAGGACGCATCATGGCCGAGCTGTGGTTCTATCATCTGGAAAACGCCAGTGTTGACGAGGCGTTGCCGGAACTTCTGACCAAGCTGATGGAGCGGGGCGGCCGCGCTGTAGTGTGCAGTCAGGAAGAGAGCCGGCTCGAGCATCTGGACAGTCATTTGTGGACCTTCCGCGATGACAGCTTCCTGCCCCATGGTCGCGCAGACGCTGATCATGTGGAGCACCAGCCGATCGTGCTGTCAGACCGCACTGACAATCCCAACACCGCCAGCATGCTGTTTTGCCTCGATGGCGCCGATCCGGGCGATGTGTCCGCCTGGGACCGGGTGGTGGTGATGTTTGAAGCCAGCGATGAAACCAGCCTGGCGCGCGCCCGCGCGCTCTGGGCTGCCCAGAAAAAGTCCGATATTGCGATTAGCTATTGGCGTCAGAATGAAATGGGCCGCTGGGAGCGCAAAGCATGATCCGTACACTCGTTATCCTCGCCGCCGGTCTGACCCTGACCGCCTGCGCCTCGACCGCTTCGACCGTGAACCCGGATGCCGGGGCGGGCCCCGTGCCCACGCCCGAGGCCCAGCTCTGCGCCGCCGAGGCCTATCAGGTGCTGGTCGGCCAGCCCGTGGGCGGGGTGCATACCGACAGCCTGCCGCGTCCGCATCGTGTCTATGGCCAGGGCGATCCGGTCACCATGGATTACCGCCCCGACCGCCTGAACATCGTGGTCGGCGAAGACGGATCGATCATTGAAGTGAAGTGCGGGTAGGGCCTGACTAATACGCCGTTTGCTCAAGAGGTAGCAAAATGCTACCTTAGGGGTAGGAGGCGCTCATGGCTCAGTCTGTCAAACTCAGTGATGACATCATGAAGCTCGTCCGGATCGAGTCCGAACGACAAAGCCGCTCGATCGCCGGGCAGATCGCCCATTGGGTGCGGATCGGCCGTGCTATCGAGACTTCGGGCAATTTCGACCATGCCCGCATCAACGCTGTTCTGGCGGCCGAGGCGGCTCCCAGCACCCTGTCTGATGAAGAACATGATGTCTGGCTCGACGCCTTCTCCGCGGCTCTGGCTGAGCCGAGCGACGGTGAAGAGGCGTTCTTTGAGGGGCGTCGTCAGCTGGGCCGGGGCGTCGGCCTGGATGAGAACGGCGAGCTGGTGCGCGAGACTCCCGACGCTGCTGCATGACCCCTGTCATGATTGTGCTGGCCGGTCCCAATGGGGCGGGCAAGTCGACCCTGTATCACACGCGCGTCGCGTCGATCTTCTCCGGCCCCTTCATCAATGCCGACCTGATCCAGCGAGATGAGCTGAAGGATGGCGCGCTCGACGCCTCCTATGAAGCCGCGCGCATCGCCAGTGAGCGACGAGCAGCGTTCATCGCTGAGAAGCGTGATTTCGTCACCGAAACCGTCTTCTCTCATCCTTCCAAACTGGCGCTCGTGGACGAGGCGAAAGCGGCGGGCTTCACCCTGATCGTCATGCATGTGGGCGTTGAGACGCCCGAGCTGTCCGTTGCGCGGGTCAAGGCGCGGGTGGACGAGCAGGGCCATCCGGTGCCTGAAGACAAGGTCCGCGCCCGGTTCGAGCGCTGCGGCGCCCTGATCCGTCAGGCGGTGCTGAAAGCGGACCGGGGCTTTGTCTATGACAATTCAGGGCTGAACACCCCGCCCAAACGCTGTCTCGAGTTCAAGCGGGGCGCTCGTGTGGTCGTTCGCCCGACCCTGCCTGGCTGGATCCGTTCGCTGTATGCAGAAGAGCTTCTGCTTTAACCCCTAATGCATCTCCCGTGCGCGATCGCGGAGCATGAATTTCTGGATCTTGCCGGTGGCGGTCTTGGGCAGTTCGCCGAAGACGACGAGGCGCGGCGCCTTGAAGTGCGCCAGATGCTCGCGGGCGTATTCGATGATGTCGGCTTCGCTCACATTGGCGCCGGTCTTCAGCTCGATGAAGGCGCAGGGCGTTTCGCCCCATTTGGCGTCAGGCTTGGCGACCACGGCGGCGGCGGCCACGTCCGGATGGCTGTAGAGCACATCCTCCACCTCGACCGAGGAGATATTCTCGCCACCCGAAATGATGATGTCCTTTGAGCGGTCCTTGATCTCCACATGCCCGTCAGGATGGGTGACGGCGAGGTCGCCGGTATGGAACCAGCCGCCCTTGAAGCTCTTCTCGGTGGTGGCGGGGTTCTTCAGATACCCTTTCATCACCGCATTGCCGCGGATCATGATCTCGCCAAGGCTTTTGCCATCCCAGGGCAGGGGCTCCATGGTTTCGGGATTGGCGACCATCAGGTCCTCCTGAGTGATGTACGGCAGGCCCTGACGCGCCTTCAGGCGGGCGCGCTCTTTCAGCGGCAGATCATCCCATTCGGGTTTCCACGCACAGGCGATGGAGGGGCCATAGACCTCGGTCAGGCCATAGGTGTGGGTGACGGTAACGCCCATCGCTTCCATGCCCGCAATCACCGTGGCGGGCGGGGAGGCGCCGGCGGTCATCATCGCGACGGGATGGTCAAAGTCCGGCCGTTCTTTTTCGGGCAGCTGGATCATCATGCTCATCACGATGGGCGCGCCGCACAGATGGGTGACTTTGTGCTCGGCGATGGCGGAGAGGATGGCGAAGGGTTCGACCCGGCGCAGGCAGACATTGACACCCGCCTTGGCTGCGATGGTCCAGGGGAAGCACCAGCCATTGCAGTGGAACATGGGCAGGGTCCACAGATAGACCGGGAAATGGGGCATATCCCATTCCATCGCATTGCCCACGGCGTTGAGATACGCGCCCCGGTGATGGGTGACGACGCCTTTGGGGTCGCCCGTCGTGCCCGAGGTGTAGTTGAGCGCAATCGCGTCCCATTCATCATCGGCGCGATGGAAATCAAACTCGGGATCGCCCTCCTTGAGGAAGGCCTCATACTCGACCTCGCCAATCAGATCGCCATGCTCGGCCAGCGGGTCGTCGATATCGATGATCAGGGGTTTGGTGTCGATCTCCTGCACCGCACGGGCGATGACCGAGGAGAATTCGCGATCCACCAGGATCACCTTCGCCTCGCCATGCTTGAGGATGAAGGCGATGGCTTCCGCATCAAGCCGGATATTGAGCGCGTTGAGCACGGCGCCGGACATGGGCACGCCGAAATGGGCGTCCACGAAGGCGGGAATGTTCGGCGCCATCACCGCGACCGTGTCGCCCTTTTTCACCCCGCGCTTTGACAGCGCCGAGGCGAGCCGAACCGAACGCTCATACACCTCGCCCCAGTTGCGGCGGATATCGCCATGGATCACGGCGAGCTTTTCAGGATAGGCGCGGGCGGTGCGCGTCAGAAAGCTGATCGGGCTGATCGGCACATGGTTGGCGGCCTTACGGTCCAGGCCCGTGTCATACATCTGGCTCAACTGAGAACTCCCCGGGGTCGCGTTTTGACAAACGTCTTGATCGGACCATTCCGACACCGGAAAGCTACAGGGGCAAGGCGACCGAAGGTCACGCGACTTTAGGCGTATTCAGCAGTGGTTTAGACCGCGCTCTGCGCCGCCTCGATGGCTTCTTCCGCTTCCAGCCAGGCCATCTCGGCCTCGTCGATGAGATCGACGCATTTTGAGCGCTTCTTGGTCAGCTCGGTCGCGAGATTGGGGTCCTTCTCCCAGAGGCCATCCACGGCGAGACCCGCGTCGATCTTTTCAAGCACGCCCTTCAGGCGTTCAATCTCTTTCTCCCATTTGGCCGCTTGCGCCTTGAGAGGTTTGAGTTTTTCGCGCGCGGCGGCGGCCTCGCGCCGGTCCTGGGTCTTCTGCCCGCCCATGGGTCTGGACTTGTCGCGCGGCTTGGCTTCCCCCGCCAGAAGCTCGCGGCGATAGTCGTCCACATCCCCGTCATAAGGCTTGATCGTGCCATCTGCGGCCAGCCACAGCCGATCCACGCAGCTCTCGATCAGATCCCGGTCGTGGGAGATGATCACCACCGCGCCCGCAAACTCGTTGATCGCGGCCTTGAGCGCTTCACGGCTGTCAATATCGAGGTGGTTGGTCGGCTCGTCGAGGATCAGAAGATGGGCGCCGTCAAAGGTGATGAGGTTCATCAGAAGGCGCGCCTTCTCACCCCCTGAGAGGTTCTTGGCGGGCGTTTCCTGGCGATTGGCGGGCAGGCCGAAGCGGGCGAGGCGGGAGCGACGCTCGGCCTCTGTCGCATCCTCCATGCGCTCGAGCACATGCGTGTAGGCGGAATGGTTCGGCGACAGGGCGTCGATCTGGTGCTGGGCGAAATGGGCGACCACCGCCTTCTTGTGCATGCGCATGGCGCCCGAGGTGATGGGCAAGGCGCCGGTCAGCAGCTTGGCGAAGGTGGATTTGCCCGCGCCATTGCGTCCCAGAAGACCGATGCGGTCATCAATATCGATGCGCATGCCGAGATTCTTCAGGATCGGCTTGTCTTCGGAATAGCCGGTCTCACATTCATCAAACCTCACCAGCGGATTGGCCATGCGCCGCTCGGCGTTCGGAAACTCGAACGGCGCGACGGGATCTTCCACCATGGTGGCGATGGGCTGCATCTTCTCGATGCGTTTGACGCGGGACTGGGCCTGCTTGGCCTTGCTGGCCTTGGCCTTGAACCGGTCCACGAAGGCCTGCAGGCGGCGTTTCTCGTCCTCCTGGCGCTCCACCATCTTCATCTGCAGGCGCTGCCGCTCAGCCAGCTGGCGCTGGAACTGGTCATAGCCGCCATCCCAGACCGACAGTTTCAGGTCTTTCAGGTGGACGATGGAATGCACCGACGCGTTCAGCAGATCGCGGTCGTGGGAAATGATCAGGGCCGCGCCGGGAAATTTCTGGAGATGGGTTTCCAGCCAGACCGCGCCCTCAAGGTCGAGATAGTTGGTCGGTTCATCCAGCAGCAGAAGGTCGGGCTGGGCGAACAGGGTCGCCGCCATGGCCACGCGCATGCGCCAGCCGCCGGAGAACTCGGCGCAGGCGCGCGCCTGGTCCTTCGTATCAAACCCCAGACCATTGAGGATCGCGCCTGCCCGCGCTTCCGCCGAATGCGCGTCAATATCGGCGAGCCGGGTCTGGATGTCGGCGATCCGATGCGGATCGGTTGCGGTTTCCGCCTCGGCGAGCAGGGCGGTGCGTTCAAGATCGGCGGCGAGGACGAAGTCCATGACCGAGGTCTGACCCGCAGGCGCTTCCTGCGCCACTGTGCCGATCCGGGCGCCGGGCTGCACATTGACCGAACCGTCATCCGGGCTCTGATCGCCCAGGATCAGGCGGAACAGGGTGGATTTGCCCGTACCGTTGCGTCCCACAAGCCCCATGCGGGTCTTGGCGGGCAGGAACAGCGTCGCCTGATCAAACAATAGGCGTCCGTCAATGCGGTGGGAGAGGTCATTGATGTGCAACATAAGGCGTGCCGGTTAGCGCGCTCTTTGACGCCGGGCAAGTCGATTGCGCGCCTGAGCCTGCTGCGGCGCTTTCCGATTTGTCACCTGCCAGTAATCCAGAGCCAAACAGGCGGGGCGTAGGCAGGAGGGCATAATCACACAACAAACAGGTTGGTCATGTTCAGAACTCTTATGCTCGCCCTTGCGCTGGGCGCGTCGGGAACGACGGCGGTGGCCCTCGCCAGCCAGCAGATTTCCAATGCGCAAGCGGCTGTCTCCGTCCAGTTTGAAACCGGTGCGGATCATGTGTTCACGCCCGCCGAACGCGCCGTGATCACCGAGACCCTGTATGCCGCGTATCAGATTACGAAAGCGGACTTCCCCAGGCTCACCGAGGCCGTGACGATTGAGGTACACCCCATCCATCGCCCGAGCGTGGATGCGCTGGGCGGCGTGACGGGGCGGGCGCAACGTCCGGGCGGGCTGGTCCTGGAACTATCGGTCACCTATCCGGGCGGGCTTGAAGCGGCGGCGCGCGACGGGCTCATGCGCACAGGTCTTCACGAGATGCATCATCTGGCGCGCGGCTGGACCATCGAGAACAACGCCTATGGCCCCGGAATCGCCATTGCCGCAGCCAATGAAGGGCTCGCGGAGATCTATGCCGAGCAGTATGAGGGGCGTGAGACGGCCTATGCGCCGCTGGATACGGAAACCTTCAAGACCTGGTCCGAAGAGATCCGCGCCCTGCCGCGCAACGCCGATTACGGCGCGTGGATGTTCGCCCATCCCGATGGCCGGGAAGCGGTCGGGTATCGGACCGGCGCGGAGCTGGTGCGCCAGGCCATGACGCGCTCCGGCCTCGGCATTGTGGAACTCAGCGCCTATACGCCCGATGAAATCTGGCGGATGGCGGGATTTGACGGGCTGAGCGCGAACTAGTTCAGCCGCAATGGCGGACACGGGTTTTCATCCCCGCCCGGCATGGCTATAAGCCGCGGCAAATCCATTCACCCCTCCAAGGTAGAGGGGCCAGTTAGGGACGATCACTCATGGCGATCCAGCGCACCTTCTCCATCATCAAACCCGACGCGACCGCGCGTAACCTCACCGGCGCCATCAACGCCAAGATCGAGGAAGCCGGCCTGCGCATCATCGCCCAGAAGCGCATCCGTCTGAGCAAAGAGCAGGCTGAAGGCTTCTACGCCGTGCACAAAGAGCGCCCCTTCTTCGGCGATCTCGTGAGCTTCATGATCTCCGGCCCGGTGGTCGTGCAGGTTCTCGAAGGTGAAGACGCCATCGCGAAATACCGCGAAGTTATGGGCGCCACCAATCCGGAAGATGCCGCGCCGGGCACCATCCGCAAGGAGTTCGCCGAATCCATCGAAGCCAACTCCGTGCACGGCTCCGACGCTCCGGAAACCGCCGCTCAGGAAATCCCGTTCTTCTTCTCTGAAGACGAGATCGTCGGCTAATCTGCCTCTGCAGAGCTGAAAACGAACCCCGGCGGAGCCATCCGCCGGGGTTTTTTGTGGGCCGTCATTGGCTAGGCTGGTAATCCGATTTCGCAGCACGGATTGGGCGCTGGACGAACATGACTTTGACCTTGCTGGCCTTTGACGCTGAACACGACCAGATGGGAGGCGTCACCTTTTCCATGTATCCGGGCGTCGCCGGCGTGGTGCTGCGTGCCCAGCCCGGAGCCGGCGTTCTCGCGACCCAGTATGAGTCCGAACCGGTTCTGCTCGCCCAGGCCGTGGCTGATCTCATGGAGGGGCTGCCCGCACGTGAAGTGCTGGAGCGGCTCAAGGCGCAGGCAGTTCGGCCCGATCGCATTCAGGCGGGCTGCATTGATCGCCACGGCGCGATGGCGCACAGCCCGACTTCTGTCTCCGGCTCTGACGAAGTGCATATCCAAGGCGAGACGCATCTGGTGATCGCCAATACAGTTGTGGCCGGCGCCGCTCAGGAGCTGGACCGGGCATTCCGCGCCCTGATCAAGGACGGCCAGAGCCTGACCGATGCGCTCATGGGCGCAGCGCGCGCCGCCGATGCGGCGGGCGGGGACAAGCGGGGACGCCTGGCGGCGGGGCTGCGGGTCACATCCATACGCAATGCGGCCCATTACGGCGTGGATCTTCGTGTGGATGCGTCGCCCCGTCCTCTGGATGAACTGGCGGCACTGGTGCGTGATTGGGCGGGACCGTCCGTCAGTTCCTGAATTTGCGCCATTCCTCACGCGAAACGTCAAAGGCGCGTTTATCCCGATTATAGGGCGTCTGGGGGCGTGGGCCCGGAGTGGTGCGCAAGGCCGTGGTCAGGTCATAGGTCGTCGCTTCGCACAGATTTGAATCCAGCTCCGGGACTGGCCCCTGGGCCAGGATATGAAGCTCGGCCCAGTCGCCCTGAGCGATGTCGACGTCCACATCCTCATAGAGCAGGCGGCTGAGAGTCTGGTTGTCATCCAGCGCCAGATAGACGGTTTCGGGCTTCAGCGTTTGCGGCGGTGAGGCCGGATCGAACAGGACGATCGGAATGCCGAATGTGGACGGCACGAACGGATAGGGCAGGAACATCTCGCTCCAGCTGGCGTGAATGCGCGTGGATTTGAGCGGATAGCGGCCATTCTCACCCGATTCATAACGGCTCTCGTAAACGCGCAGCACGACGGTGAAATTGAGGCTGGCGATATCCAGTCGCGACGCAATGTAGAACATGGGCGAGAGCACATGGCCGCTCCCCTGTTCAAAGAGATCGAGCCGCTTGCTCCAGATGATCAGCTTCTTGCGCGGAACGAAGTATTTGAACACCACCACGCCGAAGAAGAAGCCCGGCGCGAGCATGGCGAAGCCATGCAACACAAACATCACGATGACCGGATAGGTGTCGCTCACGAGCGCCGTGGCGTCGTGAGAAAACAGGAAGGACAGGGTGTCCCGTGACAGGGCCCAGAGATGACCGAGCGCGCTTTGATGGCCATCATGCAGGCGCAAAAGGGTCGAGGGCGCGCTCGCAATCAGGGCTGCGGCCGGATAGGAGAGGATGAAGCAGGCGCTGAGGGTCCAGAGTGATCGATGCGCGATGAAGGCGCGAACCCGGTCGCGTTTGTATGGATGCATTCTGGCCCCCCGTTGCTCCTTCGGCTCAGCCTATGTCACAGCCTTGCCTGTGTCACCGCAATGCCCGCTCCACATGGGCGATGGCGTCGGCCAATACGCGATCGCCAGTGTCGCCAATGTCCGGCGTGGCCAGACGCGTATCCGGGATCAGCGGCGCTGCGGTTTCATCGCCATTGGGGCGAATGATCAGCGCCTTGGGATAGCCGACCACAAGCCCGGTGCGGGGCAGGGTGAACTGCTCCATGGCGCCATAAGTGGTGGTCATGTCGGTGGTGGCTTCACCGATCACGTCGCCAAAACCGTAATCCTGGATGATGGCGCCGACGGACACGGCGTTGGAATAGCTCTGCCGGTTCACAAGGGCATAGACCCGGCCTTCAAAACGCTGGCCGTCACGCGGATGGACATAGTCGATCTCGAAACTGACGGTCTCGCCCAGCGGGACGCCGTCATACAACTCCGCCAGGGTCAGCGAGAGCCCGGTGTCCCCGGCGTCGATGCGCGCCTGGTTGGAGGCGATGCTTTGCTCGCTGATCCGGATGCGGAAGTCCGACGCGAAACGGAAGGGACGGTCGGCAATCCAGCTCAGCAGCAGATCGGAAAAGGCGTTGCTGCCGCCGGGATTGTTGCGCAGGTCCAGGATCACAGCCTCCGCGCCAGCTTGAATGAAGTTTTCAAAGCTTTCATCCACGAAATCGGAAAACGCGGAGACGGCTTCGGGCAGATAGGCGGTTTCGGCCGATTGCGCCTCGATGTCGTAAAAGGGGCCGGGGCGCAGATAGGCGATGTCTTCGGTCAGCAGGCGCGCGTCGCGACCGCTCAGATCCACACGCGCCAGCCCGTCACGGTTCATCAGCGCCTCATAGGTGATGGCGGGCAGCTCCAGCGTGCGCGACTGGCCGTTCGCGGTTTCAATCCCCACCGTGAACGCATCGCGCGGCCCGTATTCCAACCACACATAATAGGCTTCGCTGCCCTCCATCTGGGCATAGGCCAGAGACGATGTTTCCGCCGAGACATTGCGGGTCAGGCGCGCCAGCCAGTCTGAATTCGTCGCGCCATCCAGCGAGACGATCCGGTCGCCGGGGGCCGCCGGAAAGTCTGCAGGCGCCTGGGTGATGATCACCTCGCCCTCACGCACCTCAAAGCTCAGCGGGAAGAGCAGGGCGCTGTCATCATCGAGATAATCGAAGAAGCCCGGATTGAGCCCTTCGATCCGGGTATGGGCGATATGGGCGTGGGCGGCGAAGCGCTGGAAAGCGCGATGCAGCTGCGGCACAGTCATCGCTTGCGTGGCGAGCTCGTTTTGCAATTCGCGATAATACTGGTCGTAAACCGGCTTGGGCGTGGTCGCGAACAGGTCATAATGAGCCTGCTGAAGCCCATTATAAAGGATATGGGCGTCAGCGAGGGCGTCCTCGCGCGCGATCAGGTCCTGGGCCTGACAGGCGGGGATCAGGAGGCTGGCGAACAGTCCGGCGAAAAGGGATCGCATGATCATGGATAAGTCTCTTCTGATGGGTCTTGCGCCCCTTGCGGACGCCGGGTTCAGGCACACCGGATGGCTCAAAAAGACCATGACCGAGACTTCCTGATTGTCTGACCCTGCCTTCTTTTACGGATTTGAGCACTGATGAGCGCTGACACCCCGTTTGTGATGGGCCCGATCCGGGTCGAACCGGCGATCAACCGGATCGAGAGCGAGGCCGGTCCGGTCGAGCTTGAGCCACAGGTCATGGACCTTCTGGTCTATCTGGCCGGGGCTCAGGGCGAGGTGCGTTCGAAGGACGAGATCGCCGCCGCGCTCTGGCCGGACGCCAGCGTCAATGAGGATGCGCTGTCGCGCACGGTCTGGAAACTGCGTCAGGCGCTGGGGGATGACGCGAAATCCCCGCGCTATGTGCAGACTGTATCGCGTCGCGGCTATCGCCTGATCGCGCCCGTCGAACCTGTGGATGAGGCGGTGAAAGCGCCGGGCGGCACGGTGAGCGCACCGGTCCTGATGGTTTCTGCCCTGGCTTTGGTGGTCATTCTGGTCGGCGCCAGCGTGCTGTTGCGAAGCCCGCAGGCCTCAGCGCCGGATCAAGGCTCGCAAACACGAGGCGAGACATTGGCGCTGCTTGATCGCGCCGACGGCTTCTACGCCCAATATACCCGTTCGGACAATGAAGCGGCCTTGCGGCTTTACGAGCGTGTGCTGAGCGAAGACCCGGAAAACGCGGCGGCGCTTGCCGGGCAGGCCAATGCGCTGACCCAGCGTGTGATCCGTTGGGATCTGGATGGCGCGTCGAACCGCTCCACCCTGACCGAGGCCTTGCAATCGGGCGCTCTGGACACGCCGCGCGCCCTGGCTGCGCTTGAGCGCGCCGAAGCCCTGGCGCAAGAGGCGACCCGGCTTGATCCCGGCCATGCCCGCGCCTGGCGGGCGCTGGGACTGATCAAGGCCGCGCAATCGGACTTTGACGCGGCGCGTCGCGCATATGACCGGGCGCTGGTGATCGACCCGGAAAACTGGGGCGCGATGATCAATCTGTCAGAGCTCGAGGAGCTGACCGGCCATCCTGACCGACAGGCGGATCTTCTGGCGCGCAGCTTTGAAGCCATGTCGCGCGATTACGCCGTTAATCCAGTCGCGATCCGGCCCTGGCATTCTGAAGTGGGGCTGGCGGTGGCGCGTTTGCGCGCCGAGGCGGGGGCGCCTCAGCAGGCCGAGCTATGGTATCGCCGTGTTCTGGCGCTTGATCCGCTGAACGCCGAGGCTGTGAGCGGGCTGGCGAGGCTGTTGCGGGCAGGTGGTGACGAGCCGGGGGCGGAGGCCCTGTGCCGGGAGCTCGAAGCGGCCGGCGGGGGGCGCTGCGCGCGCTAATCCAGACGCGGTTTCTGGCGCAGGCTCTTGGTCTGGCTCTTCTTCGCCTTCTTGTCCTTCTGACGCTTGATCGAATTGAGCGAGGGACGGGATTTCAGGCGCGGCTTGGGCTTGCGGCTGGCCTGTTCGATCAGGCGCTTGAGCCGGGTGCGCGCTTCGGCGCGATTACGCTCCTGGGAGCGATGATCCTCCACATGCAGGACCAGCACGCCCTCCTGGGTCATGCGATTGCCGGCAATGCGCTTGAGGCGTTGCTTCAGGGCGTCGGGCAGCGCGCTGGCGTTGACGTCAAAGCGCAGCTGCACCGCGCTTTCGGTCTTGTTCACATGCTGACCGCCCGGACCGGAGGACCGCACGAAGCGCTCGGTGATCAGGCTTTCATCAATGATCAGCTCGTCGGTAATGCGCATGTCAGCCCGAAACGGGTTTGAGAGAAACGGCGAGTCCGGCGCCGAGCAGGGCGCTCGCGGCAAGACCGATCATGACCCAGGGCCCGGCCAGTTGATAGAGCCCGCCCATCACCAGCCCATAAACGAGCAAAAGCACGCCGATAACCGTGTTGGAGACGGCGGTGTAGCTGGCGCGGGTGTCTTCGTCGGCGAGGTCCACAAGATAGGTGGAGCGCCCCAGCCGGACGCCCTGATGGCCGAAGGCGAGGATGAACAGGATGACCGCGTGAAACACCATCAGTTCAGCCCAGGGCGCATCCATCAGAAGGCTGCTTCCGCTCAACAGGCAGGCGAGGGCGCCTGCCAGTCCCCCGGCCGCCAGAACCCACCGACTCGACCTGTCCGCCAGCCGTCCCCAGGCCCAGCCGCTGACGAATCCGGCGCCGGCGGAGGCCATCAGGAAACCGCCCAGTCCGGCGAGCTCCGCGCCCGTGCGGTCCTGAGCGGCGGAGACCAGGAAAGGCGGCGCGATGGAGGTGGCGATCATCAGGGTGCGGGCGGCGACGAACTTGCCGAAATCGACGTCGGTCCACAAAAGACGCACTTGTTTGATCGCTTCGGGAAAGGCATTGGCGCCGCCTTCGGTCGAGCCGGGCGCTTCGGCCAGTTGCAGATAGACCAGGGCGGCGATCACCCACAGCAAGGCGCCGAGAAACAGCAGGCCGGCAATAACCGGCGCGCCGGTGTCCGGGCTGATGACCAGAACCAGTCCAAAAGCCAGCGCCACAAGCCCGGAGACGGTCGTGGCGTAGCCGCTGACCGCGCCGCGTCGCGTTTTGGAGACCGTCTTGCCCAGCACATCCTTGTGACTGACCGAGCACAGGCTGCGCGAAACGGCGAAGGCCGCCACGAGCGCAATGAGCAGCCAACCGGCGAGCGCACCGTCCAGCGTCAGGGCGATCACGCCCATGATCACCAGCGCCAGGGCCTGACCCAGCGAGCCTGCCGCCCAGACATGTTTGCGTTTTTCGCGCTGGCGAATGCCGGCGGCGATGAAGAGCTGGGGCAGAAGGGCGCCAGCTTCCCGGACAGGCGCCAGCAGGCCGACCAGGAAAGCGGGCGCGCCCAACGCGCCCAGCAGCCAGGTGAGGGTCAGCTTGGGGTCGACCAACGCGTCGCCGGTCTTGGTCAGGCTGAGCGACAGGGTGGAAAACACCCAGTTGCGCGGCTGGTGCTGACAGGCGCTTTCAGGCACGTCCTTGCACACCCGCGCTTCGTCATCATCGTACAGCGCGGAATAGACGGTCTGTGAAACCGTGTCGGCCGGCGTCTCGCTCATGGCTTGTGTCCTCGCACGTGAAACCGTGAGATGGAACTAGACCGAGGGATTGATCAGGACAGTCCCGCTATCCGGTTCACTGCCGTCGGCGATGCGGACCCGTTCGGCGGAAACCCGGGCCTTGCCCTCTGCGACCAGTTTCAGGCAGGCCGGATAGAGCTTGTGCTCGGCTTCCAGAACGCGCGCGGACAGGGTGTCGGGCGTATCACCTGAAATGACAGGCACCACGGCCTGGCCGATGATCGGGCCATCATCCATTTCCGGGCGTACGAAATGCACGCTGCAGCCATGAACCCGCACGCCCTGTTCGAGCGCGCGTTCATGCGTGTGCACGCCCTTGAAGGCGGGCAGCAACGAAGGATGGATATTCAACAGCCGGTCGCGCCATTTCTCGACGAACCAGGGCGTGAGAATGCGCATGAAACCGGCCAGGCAGACGATCTGCACGCCCGCTTCGCGCAGCTTGGCGTCGAGATCCTTCTCGAACGCCTCGCGCTCTTCATAAAGGGTGTGATCGATGAAGCCGGTGGCCACGCCCACCTTGCGCGCCCGCTCCAGGCCCTGTGCGCCCGCCTTGTTGGACAGGACGAGGACGATCTCGGCGGGGAAGTCCTCGGCCTGCGCCGCATCAAGCAAGGCCTGAAGGTTTGATCCCCGACCGGAGATCAAAACGCCAACTTTGGTTTTCGCCATGCCTAGCTCGCCTTCAAAACGCCAATCACGCTCGCGGTTTCACCCGCAGCGTTTAACGTGTCGCAAATCGAGTGCGCCTCGGACGCCTCGACCGCGAGGATCATGCCGACGCCGCAATTGAATGTCCGGCGCATCTCGCTTTCGGCCACACTGCCTGCCTCGGCCAGCCATTTAAAGACGGCGGGGCGCTCAAAGCTGTCATAATCCACATCAAAGGTGAGGTGGTTCGGCAGCATGCGCGGGGTGTTCTCGGTAATGCCGCCGCCGGTGATATGCGCCAGGCCCTTGATGCGGCCTTCGCGGATCAGGGGCATCAGCGCTTTGACATAGATGCGGGTGGGTTCGAGCAGGGCTTCGGCCAGCTTGCGGCCCGGCGCGAAAGGTGCGTCGCTGTCAAAATCGAGACCGGCATGATCGATGATCCGGCGGATCAGGGAATAGCCGTTCGAGTGCGGGCCCGAGGAGGCGAGGCCGATCAGTGCGTCGCCTTCCTTCATCAGGTCATGGCGCGGCAGCAATGCGCCCCGCTCGGCGGCGCCGACGACAAAGCCCGCCAGATCGAAATCCTCGCCCGTATACATGCCGGGCATTTCGGCGGTCTCGCCACCAATGAGGGCGCAGCCGGACTGGCGACAGCCTTCGGCGATGCCCTCGACCACGGCGGCCCCGCGGGCCGGATCGAGCTTTCCGGTCGCGAAATAGTCCAGGAAGAAGAGCGGCTCGGCGCCCTGGGCGAGAATGTCGTTCACGCACATGGCCACCAGATCGATGCCGACCGTGTTCACCAGGCCGGAGCTGATGGCGAGCTTGAGCTTGGTGCCGACGCCATCGGTGCCCGAGACCAGAACCGGATCGTTGAAGCCTGCGGCCTTGAGATCAAAGGCGCCGCCAAAGCCGCCCAGGCCAGTGTCGGCGCCCGGACGCGCGGTGGATTTCGCCAGCGGCTTGATCGCCTGGACCAGCGCATCGCCTGCATCAATGCTCACGCCGGCGTCGGCATAGGTCAGTCCGGATGTGTTGGTCGCGTCGGATTGGGACACGGGCGGCTCCCTTGGCCAAGTCGTCGGAAAGCGCGTGCATAGCGCGCAATCGTGAAAAGTGCGAGGGGGCGGGGCGCCGCAACAGGGTTCACCGCAGCGCGCAAGCGCGTATAGTCGCCCTCGAACTGGCGCATTAGGGGATGACCATGCAAGCGATCAGGCAGGCTGCGCAATGGGCTTTGGCGGGATTGGCGGCCGGGGCGTTGAGCGTTTCGGCGTTCGCCGACAGCCCGTTCACGGTGGACGGGGTTGAAATCGACGCGCGTGCGGACACGGCGACCGAAGCCCAGCGGACCGCGCTTCAACAAGGTCAGACCGAAGGCGCGATCGAGCTTCTCGAACGCCTGACCCTGCCTGAAGACCGGATGGAATCAGACCTTCTGGTTCTGTCCGCCGATGATGCGGCGAGTCTGATCGCCGGCCTCCAGATTTCTGATGAGCAACGCTCGGCGACCCGGTATCGCGGGGTGCTCAGCCTCGATTTCGATCCGCGCGCCGTACGGCGCTATCTCACCGGTCTGGGCGTGCCCTTTGTGGAATCCCAGGCCGAAGCCATGGCGTTGATCCCGATCACCGAGCTTGAAACCGGCGAGCGCGTCCTGGGCGGAGACTGGTACGAGGCCTGGAATGAGGGCGGCTTCGAGCACGCCCTGACCCCGGTCGAGCTGGTGGCGGAGGATGCGGTCGTTCTGGATGAGATCGCCGCGCTTGATCCGGCGGCGCTCCAGGCGGTGCTCGACATGACCGGACTGGGCAAGGTGATGGTGCTGGTCGCGCGTCAGGATGCGAACGCGACGCGCGCCGCCGGCGTGATCGTCAGCTTTGACGAAACTGGCGCCGTGCAGCGCGAAACGGTTGAGCGCGTGACTGTCGAGGGCGATTACACAGCCGCCGCTCGCGCCATCATCGCGCCGCTCGAGGACGCCTGGAAGCGCGCCAGCGTGGTGCGGGACACCAGTGTGGCCGAACTGGACGTGAGCATTCTTTTTGACAATCTCGCCGAATGGCGTGAGCTGCAACAGGCGGTGACGGGCGCGTCGCTGATTCAGAATGCGCGCCTGGACGCCGTGTCGCGCAATGGCGCTGCGATGACGATCACCCATCGCGGCGCGCGCGAACAGGTCATGGCCGAACTGCGCGCGCGTGGCGCGGTTCTGGCCGAGGATGAAACGCTCGGGTGGACGGTGCGCAGCCGCTAATGAAGCCAGGACAACTCGCACTCGATCTGGTGCTGGAGCCCGATTATCGGGCAGAAGCCTTTGCCGTGAGCGAGGCGAACGCCGCCGCGCTGGCGCTGGTCAATCGCTGGCCGCGCTGGCGGCAGGGCCATCTTCTGCTGGTGGGCCCGCCGGGCAGTGGCAAGACCCATCTGTCACATATGTGGACGGCGCGCACCCGCGCCACGGCGCTGGACGCCGCATCGCTGTCCCAGGGGCTGAAGACTGTCGGGCGCGGTGTGGCGGTACTCGTGGAAGACTGCGACAAGGGCGTGGATGAAGACGCGCTGTTTCATCTGCTCAACCGCGCCGCCGGGGATGCAGGGGTGACCGTACTGATGACGGCGGGGAAATCGCCGGCCGAATGGCCGGTCAGTCTGCCGGACCTGGCCTCGCGCCTGATCGCCACGGAAACCGCCGTATTGCACGAGCCTGATGACGCGCTGTTGCGGCAGGTGATGGAAAAGCTGTTCCGGGACAAGCGCACGCCGTTGTCACCAGGAGTTCTTGAATATCTGCTTGATCGCATGGAGCGATCGGTTGATTACGCAAGGCGGCTGACAGCCTGGCTCGATCGCGAGGCTTTGGCGCGAAAAGGACCGGTCACACGCCCCCTTGCGCGCGAAGCTCTGTCAGCCCTATCCAGTTGACCCGACGCGCCCTTCGCCTGTTTGGAGCCCCGTGATGACCGACGCCGCGCCTTCATCCTCCGGATCCTCGACCGATGTGGAGGCTTTGATGGCGTCTCCGGACCGGTTCATCAATCGCGAGCTGTCCTGGCTGCAATTCAACTGGCGGGTCATCGAGGAGGCGCGCAATCCGCGCCATCCGGTGCTCGAACGGCTGCGCTTCCTGTCGATCTCGGCCAGCAATCTGGACGAATTCTACATGGTTCGCGTGGCGGGCCTGCGGGCGCAGGTGCGCAACGGCATGGACCGGCCGGGCATGGATGGCTGTACGCCGGCCCAGCAGCTTGAGCAGATCAACGCCGCCGCCACGCATCTGATGGCGGCGCAACAGGAGACCTGGCGCGAGTTGCAGGACCTGTTGGCGAATGAAGGCGTGGAGCTGGTGGATCAGGACACCCTGACCGCCAAGGAGCGCGAATGGCTGCGCGACGATTTCCTGGCGCACACCCTGCCGGTGATCACGCCGCTGGCGATCGACCCCGCGCACCCGTTCCCCTTCATCCCCAATCTGGGTTTCGCCCTGATGCTCAAGCTCAAGCGTCAGCGCGACGGGCGGATCATGAATGCGCTGTTGCCCATGCCGGCCGGGGTGAAGCGGTTCATCGAGATCCCCACCGATCGCGTGGATGAGCAGGGCCGCCCGGTCAAACGCTTCATCGCGCTTGAGACCATCCTGATCCTGTTCATGGATGCGCTCTTTCCCGGCTTTGATCTGGTCGGCAAGGGCGCCTTCCGCATCATTCGCGACAGCGATATCGAGATCGAGGAAGAGGCCGAGGACCTGGTGCGCGAGTTCGAGGCGCTTCTCAAGCAACGCCGCCGCGGCGTGCTGGTGCGGCTGAAAATCGAAGCGGGCATGCCGGAAGAATTGCGTCGCTTCATCACCCAGCAGCTGCATGCCGAGAAACAGGATGTTCAGCTGGTGGACGGGCTGCTGGGCATGGCTCAGCTGGGCCAGATGATCCCCGATGAGCGCCCCGAGCTGAAATTCGACCCCTATGAGCCGCGCTTTCCCGAGCGCATCAAGGATCATGGCGGAGATGTCTTCGCGGCGGTGCGCGCCAAGGACCTGATCGTTCACCACCCCTATGAGAGCTTTGACGTGGTGGTGGAGTTCCTGCGCCAGGCAGCGCGAGATCCGGACGTCATCACCATCAAGCAGACGCTGTACCGCACATCCAAGGATTCCCCGATCATCGCAGCGTTGATCGAGGCGGCGGAGGCAGGCAAGAACGTCACCGCGCTCGTGGAATTGAAGGCGCGCTTTGACGAAGAGGCCAATCTGCGCTGGGCGCGCGATCTCGAGCGGGCGGGCGTGCAGGTCGTTTATGGCTTCATCGAGTACAAGACCCACGCCAAGATCTCGCTGGTGGTGCGTCGCGAAGGCAGCGAATTGCGCACCTACGCCCATTTCGGGACGGGCAATTACCACCCGATCACCGCGCGCATCTACACCGACCTGTCGCTGTTCACCGCCGACCCGACCTTTGGCCGCGACGCGGGGCGCATCTTCAACTACGTCACCGGTTATGCGCGTCCGCAGGAGCTGGAAAAGCTGGTGATCAGCCCGATCAACATGCTCGAATTCATCTGCGAGAAAATCGATCGTGAGATCGAGAACGCCAGGGCCGGCAAGCCGGCGGGAGTCTGGGCGAAGATGAACTCGCTGGTGCATCCGCGCGTCATCGACAAGCTCTATGAAGCCAGCCAGGCGGGCGTGCGCGTCGAGCTGATCATGCGCGGCATCTGCTGTCTCAAGCCGGGTGTGCCGGGCCTGTCGGAGAATATCCGCGTCAAATCGATCGTCGGGCGCTTCCTGGAGCATTCGCGCATTGCCTGTTTCGCCAATGGCGCGCCCATGCCCAGCCCGCAGGCGGAAGTCTACATCTCGTCGGCGGACTGGATGCCGCGCAATCTTGATCGCCGGATCGAGACGCTGTGCCCGATCGAGAACCCGACCGTACATCGACAGGTGCTCGATCAGATCATGGTCGCCAACCTCAATGACGAGACCCAGACCTGGTACATGAACCCGGACGGCACCTATACCCGCTTTGATGCGGACGGGGTGGACGATCCGTTCTCCGCTCACGCCTATTTCATGACCAATCCCTCCCTGTCCGGGCGCGGCGAAGCGCTCAAGCAGGACCAGCCGCCCGCCTTTCCCCATGTGGGTCCGCGCGACTGATGGGGGTGCGTGACATCTTCGGGTTCGGCGATGCCGAGCCACAGCTCAAGGGCCGGGATGTGGCCGTCATCGATGTGGGCTCAAACTCGATCCGTCTGGTCCAGTTCCGGGTCGAAGGCCGGGTGCTCTGGCCGGTCTTCAACGAGAAGACCATGGCGGGGCTGGGCAAGGGCGCGTCGGACACAGGCCGGCTCAATCCCGAAGGCGTCGAAGCAGCGCTGCGCACGCTGATCCGCTTCACCCGGCTTCTGGACGCCAAGGGCGTAACCACGCGCGGCGTGGTGGCCACCGCCGCCGTACGCGAATGCGAGGACGGCCCGGACTTCGTCGAGCGCGTCCGGCGCGAGACGGGCCTCGTGATCGATGTGCTGAGCGGAGAGGAAGAGGGGCGGTATTCCTCGCTCGGGGTTCTGGCGGGCGTGGGCGATGCGTACGGCGTTGCGGGCGATCTGGGCGGCTCCAGCCTGGAGCTGACCCGTCTCAAAGGGCGCGCTATCAAGAAAGCGGTCACGCTGCCGCTTGGCCCGCTGGCGGTGAACGCGGCAGGTTCCAAGGCCGATGCCTTGCAGGCGCGCGTGGATGCCGAACTGGAGCGCGCCGCCTCCGTGTTGAGCCAGGAAGGCGATACCTTCTATGCCGTCGGCGGCGCCTGGCGGTCCTTCGCCAACCTGTCCATGAGCATGCGCAATTATCCCTTGCGCCTGTTGCACGAGTACGAGCTCAATCTCGAACAGGTGCGCAAGACCGCGGATTTCGCCAAGAACCAGAGCGAAGCCTCGCTGGCCTCCGTGCCTGGCGTGTCGTCCAAACGCGCCGCGACGCTGCCCTATGCCGCCTTGTTGTTGGAACGGGTTATGAAGGCGGGCGGGTTCAAGCGCGTGGTCTTCTCCGCCTATGGTCTGCGCGAAGGCGTGGTGTGCGTCAGTGACCCCTCTGTGGTCGTGGAAGGCGATCCGTTACTGAGCGGCGCGGAGATCATGGCGCTGGCCACATCGCCCGAGCCGAAGTTCGGCCCGGCGCTGGCGGACTGGCTGGAGCCGGCCTTCGCGGCGGAAGCGCCGGTCTTCGGTGAGCAGCAGGACCGGCGCTTGCGCGCCGCGGCGGGCCGTTTGAGCGATATTGGCGCGCGCCTGCATCCTGACCATCGCGGCGATCTGGCTTTCACCCAGGTGCTCTATGCGCCGATTGGCGGTTTGAGCCATGCCGAACGGGCCTTTCTCGCCCTGGCGCTGCATCATCGCTATGAAGGCAAGACAAGCCGGGCGGAGGATTGCGTGTCTTCCCAGCTCCTGGATGAAGCCCAGCGCACGGCGGCGCTGCGCCTGGGGCTGGGCATGCGCTTTGGCGCGGCCCTGTCCGGCCGCACCGGGCAATTGCTCAAGGCGTTTTCATTGACGCGAACCGATGACGCCCTGGTCATTACGCCATCCCCGGATTCGGGGGATCTGATCGTGGAGCGCGCCCTGCGCCGCTTCGAGCAGTTCTGCGCGGTCATGGAGCTGAAGGCCGAGGCGGACATCTGAAGCTGAGTGGGCCCACTCTCGGGCCCGGGGAGAGACCGGTTTGACCCTTGCCCCGTATCTGTTCCTGTCCACTCTCATGGTGGTTCTGACCACCGCCATCCATGTGGCGGGTCTGTCCGCCCTGATCGTCGTCATGCGCAAGCGGGAAGGGCGGTCGAGCCATACCGGCGCCGCCTGGTGGCAGATGGGGCTGATCCTGGCCGTGGTCCTGACCCTGTTCTTCCTGCACACGCTCGAGATCTGGGTCTATGCCGTGCTGTATCGGCTCGGCGGCGTCATCGATACGTTTGAAGCGGCGCTGTATTTCTCCACCTCGACCTTCACCACGGTGGGCTATGGCGACATCGTGCTGGAGCCGGGCTGGCGGGTTCTGGCGGCGATCGAAAGCGCGAACGGCTTCTTGCTGCTGGGCTGGTCCACAGCCTTCCTGCTGCAGGTGGTCAGCCGGATGCGTTCTGTCGAGTTTCAATGGCTGGAGCGCCGGCAGGATGAGGCGGAGCTGTTTGAAAGCCGCCAGACGTCCAGACGCAAACCGGATCAGGATTAGACGAACATCCACGCCGACTTGCCGACTGCATCCGGGGCGCGCTAAACCGGCGGCACATAAATCAGAAGTTCCACAGGACCGGACATGTTCAACAAGATCCTCATCGCCAACCGCGGCGAAATTGCTGTGCGCGTCATCAAGACCTGCAAGCGGTTGGGCATTCCCACCGTGGCGGTCTATTCCGAAGCGGATGCAGACACGCTGGCGGTGGAAATGGCCGATGAGGCGGTGTTCATCGGCCCGCCTGCGCCGGGCGAATCCTATCTGCAGATGGACAAGATCATCCAGGCCTGTGTGGATACGGGCGCGGATGCGGTTCACCCCGGTTTCGGCTTCCTGTCTGAAAACGCCGCCTTCCCCAAGGCGCTGGCGGAAAAGAACATCGCCTGGATCGGGCCCAACCCGCACGCCATCTCGGCCATGGGCGACAAGCTGGAATCCAAGAAGCTGGCGGCTGAAGCCGGCGTCAGCACCGTTCCGGGCTTCAAGGGCGAGATCGAGGATGACCAGCAGGCGGTCGAGGTCGCCAATGACATCGGGTATCCGGTGATGATCAAGGCCTCCGCGGGCGGCGGCGGCAAGGGCATGCGCATTGCGCGCTCTGATGAAGAAGTCCGCGAGGGCTTCAAGGCGGCGCGCAACGAAGCCAAATCCTCCTTTGGCGATGATCGCATCCTGATCGAGAAATTCGTCGAGAAGCCGCGCCATATCGAAATCCAGGTGCTGGGCGACAAGCACGGCCATGTGGTCCATCTCAACGAGCGCGAATGCTCGGTTCAGCGCCGGAACCAGAAGGTGCTGGAAGAGGCGCCGTCCCCGTTCCTGGACGAGGCGACCCGCCAGAAGATGGGCGAGCAGGCCGTCGCGCTGGCCAAGGCGGTGGATTATGACAGCGCCGGCACGGTCGAATTCATCGTCGACCCGGATCGCAATTTCTACTTCCTGGAAATGAATACCCGCCTGCAGGTGGAGCACCCGGTCACCGAGCTGACCCACGATATCGACCTTGTGGAGCAGATGATCCGTGTGGCGTCCGGCCAGGAGCTGGGCTTCAAGCAATCCGACATGACCATCAAGGGCTGGGCCGTGGAAGCGCGCCTTTATGCCGAAGACCCGTATCGCGGCTTCCTGCCCTCGATTGGCCGTCTGAAGCATTATTCCGAGCCGCTGGAAGGCCCGATCGGCAATGGCGCGTTGCGCATTGATTCCGGCGTGCGCGAAGGCGACGAGATTTCCATGTTCTATGACCCGATGATCGCCAAGGTGATCGGGTATGGCGACAACCGCGAAGCGGCGATCGACGCCCTGGCTGAAACCCTGGACCGGCTGCATGTGGACGGGCTGCAGTCCAACGCCCCCTTCCTGTCGGCGGTGCTGGACGAACCCGATTTCAAGGCGGGCCGCATCCATACCGGCTATATCGACGAGCATTTCCCCGAAGGCTTCCATGGCACCGCGCCGACCGAGTTCCAGCTCAAGGTGATGGCCGCCGCCGCCGCCTTCATGCACACGGTGTTCGTCGAGCGCGCCGCGCGCGTGTCCGGTCGCATTGCCCCGTTGCCCGAAGAGGGCGAGGCGCATGAATGGGTGGTGATCTTTGACAATCAGAGCTTCCCGGTGGAGCTGCGCATCCCCGAAGGCGCCATGGATCTGGATGAGGCCGGCGCAGAGCTGTGGGCGCCGGGCCTGATCGCCGAGCCTGTGGTTCTGACGACCAGCTGGAAGCCAGGCGAGCACATGTTTGAAGGCACGCTCGACGGGCAGGATTTCTCACTCTTCGTGGCGGATCGCACCGAAGGCTACAAGCTGCGCCATCGCGGTTATCAGGCGGATGCGCTGGTTTGCACCCCGCGCATCGCCGAGCTGCATGCTCGCTTGCCGGAAAAAGAGCCAGTGGACACCGCCAAGCTGATCACCAGCCCGATGCCCGGCCTTGTGGTCTCCATCGCCGTCGAGGCCGGCCAGGAGGTCAAGGCCGGTGAGGCGCTGATGGTGGTTGAAGCCATGAAGATGGAAAACGTGCTGCGGGCCGAGCTCGATGGCGTCATCAAGTCCGTCAATTGCGAAGCGGGCGCGTCGGTCGCCGCAGACGAGCTTCTCATCGAGTTCGAATAGTCGGACAGCTCAACAGACACAAAAAAGGCTGCGCTCGTCTGAGCGCAGCCTTTTTCTTTGGCCGGTGCGGCAGGGTCTAGAACCAGCCCTTTTTCTGGACCTCATAGGTCTCGGTGAAGGCGTCGTCATCCTTGGTCAGGTAGATGATGCCTTCGATCAGGGCGATGAGGCCGATGATCAGGGTCGGGATGCCGAACAGGATCCAGCCGAACAGCCAGACCAGCAGCATGATGATGCCCGGACCGGCGAAGCCCAGATAGAACTTGTGGATGCCGAGGCCGCCGAGGAAAATCGCCAGAAGGCCGGCGACGATCTTGTTCTTGTTGCCCGCAGCGGGAACGCTGAGCGGGAAGATGTTGATCGCTTCGCCGCCCGCTTCGCTGACTTCGAAATCGACTTCGACGCCGATCTTGATTTTCGTCACATCTCCGCGGAATTCGGTGCCCTTGAAGGTATAGCGGGTCCCGTCATTGCCGCTGATCAGGCCGGAGCCGGAGGCGGGATTGTATTCGAGAATGGCGCCTTTCATGGC
Source organism: Oceanicaulis sp. MMSF_3324 (assembly GCF_030733545.1). GTDB lineage: Bacteria > Pseudomonadota > Alphaproteobacteria > Caulobacterales > Maricaulaceae > Oceanicaulis. The sequence goes on along the minus strand of NZ_JASHIU010000003.1, from coordinate 208,575 downwards.
CTGCCCCTTCATAGTGTGCTGCGCTGCAAGCATTTGAGCGCGTGACTGGAATCAAAAAACCTTGTCCCCAGCAAAGCCCGCTTGGGACGTGAAAGCAAGGTATCGCCCTGACGCCATGAAGCGCGAGTTAACACCTAAACGATCGAGCTGCGCCTGAGCTTACCTAGACTTCATTTGACGCACTGCCGCACAAAAGGGCAGGCTGTAAGATCAATTCTGGGAGCCTTGAATGAATCTCGGTCACATCCTCTTCAGTCCCCATGGACGCATCGGCCAGAACGAATACTGGTTGGGCATGCTTATTGTGGTGCTGGCCAATCTGTTCCTGACCCCGGTGCCCTTCATTGGCGGGCTCGTCTTTCTCGGCCTGTTGTATGTGGGGGCGGTGGTGCCGGCCAAGCGTCTGCACGATGCCGGAAAGACCGGCTGGATCCATCTGATTCCCTGGGCGATTTCACTGTCCTTGCTCGGCTTTGGCGTGGTCGCCGCCGGTGGGGCCGCCATCGCGCCCTTCCTGGATGTCGTCGGCAAGCCGGGCGGTTGGGAAGCGCTGGAATCGGGAGATCTGTCGCCCCAGGCCACGGCGCAGCTGGTGAGCGGCGGCGTCATCGCGGCTGGCGGCCTGTTGCTCTTCTGGTCGCTCTCGGCGCTGACCTGGCTGGTCTATACGATCTGGGTGGGCGTTCTGTCGGCGGACCCGGATGACAACGCTTATGGCCCGGCGCCGAAATCGGCCCGTTACACGCAGGCGGCGACACGGTCCGCAGGCGCGCCCCCTGCGGAAGGCTAGGCGTTTTCGCCCGGTTCGCCATTGCCCTTGATCGCGGATCAAGAGAGGATGGTGATCGGTTACCCGCCCCGGCGGGAATAATGAAACGCACCAGACTCATTCTGATACTGAGGGGACCCCATGAGCCTTGTAGCCTCCATGATGTCTGCAAACGGCCGGATGGCGCCGGCGGACTTCCAGAAAGCCGGCCTTGTGCTGGTTGCGATCGCTTTTGTCATCGGACTGACGCCGCTGTTCCTACCGGTCGTTGCCGCAGGGGCCCTGTCCCTGATCGTCAGCCTGGCGTTGATCTATCCATGGGTCTGCATCTGGTCCAAACGCCTGCACGATGCCGGTAAGTCCGGCTGGCTTTTTCTTGTGGCGCTGGTGGTCTGGTTCGTCCTGCTGATGATCGTCAACCAGATCGTCACGGTGATGTTCGGCGGCGAATCCGCCCGGATGATGGCCGCCGCCATGGAGACGGGTAATCCCGACGCCATCATGCAAGCCAGCGAAGCCTCGTCTCAAGCCACGGCGCTGCCCAGCGCGATTCTGAGCGCGCTTGTGTCCATCGGCATGATTTTCGGCGCCAACGCCGTGCTCAAGCAGGACCCGGAAGAGAACCGCTATGGTCCGGTTCCGGGCGCCGAGGGCGCGCCGGAGGCCATGCCCGCCGAATCCCCGGTCGAGACGCCGGAAGATCCCGATCAGCAGTGATTGAATCCGCCCTGCAGCGCAGGGCGGGCTTGCCATGGACGCGCGCTCCGTTTCATACCGGGGCGCGCGTTTGTCTATGAGGAACCAGCGTGACCCAGCCCAGCTTTGATCTGAAGACGGCCTTCATGCCGGTTTTCCGCTCCACCGAGGACGAATTCTGGATCGGCCTGGGCGTGATCGCGGCGCTGGATGCGGTCCGGATCAGCTTTTCGCCGGCGGCGGGCTTGCTGTCCTGGCTGGTGATCGCCTTCTTTGTCAGCACGGTGTTCATCAACCGCTACCGAACGTTGGGCAAACCCGCGTTCCTGGCCCTGGGCGTGCTGGCAGGGGCCACGGTGGTGAAGATGCTCACGGGGCTGTTCGCGATGGCGATCCGCGCCTATCCGCAGTTTGTCGCGTTTCTGGAAGATCAGGGCGTGAATATGAATGACCCGGCGGCGGTCCAGGCAGCCGCGAGCGATCCCGTCATCCAGCAGGCCTATCAGAACCGTCTCAGCTCGGACCCTGAATTCGCCATGGCCATCCTGCAATCAGGCGCCTGGCCCTCCGTTTGGGGCTTCTGGCTGGTGCTGGCCGCAGTGGGCTATTGGACGGCCCGTCGCTAGGCGCGGCTAGACGGGCGGGTCTTCGCGATGGGTGGCGCCGAACACGCCTTCAAACGCCTGCTTGAGCGCCAGGTCGGCATCATCCAGCGTCACGGGCAGTCCCAGGTCCACAAGGCTGGTCACGCCATAGCGCGGGTCAGAGATGCCGCAGGGCGTGATGCCGCCAAAGTGTGACAGGTCCGGCTCCACATTCAGCGCAATGCCGTGAAACGACACCCAGCGGCGCAGGCGGATGCCGATGGCGGCGATCTTGTCCTCGCGCTCGGGTCCGCCGGGTTGGGTGCGATCGACCCAGACGCCCACGCGTCCGCAACGGCGCTCGCCGGTGACATTGAAGCTGTCGAGCGTATCGATGATCCATTGCTCGAGATCGCGCACGAATTTGCGTGCATCCCGGCCGCGCTCGCGCAGGTCCAACATCACATAGGCCACGCGTTGCCCGGGGCCGTGATAGGTGTACTCACCCCCGCGGCCTGTCGCATGAACCGGGAATCGTTCAGGATCCTGCAGGTCTTCGGGCTTGGCGCTGGTGCCGGCGGTGTAGAGCGGATCATGCTCGAGCAGCCAGATCAGCTCCCCAGCCTCGCCACGGGCGATAGCTTCGGCGCGCGCTTCCATGGCCGCCACGGCGTCGGGGTAGGGGATGCGGGTCTCGGAGACCGCCCAGCCGATCGTGTCCGTCATGTTTTGCACGCCTTTAACTGTCGAGAAACCGTAGCGGAACATCGTGAGCCAATACGCGCATGGCAAGGGTCATGCGCCCTACAGCAACAGTGATGCACACTCCATGAGCCAACTCGGCGCCGTTCAGGTTGAAATTTCCGTGCTTCTGGGCCGGTCCAAGCTGCCTATTCACCAGTTCCTGCGCATGGGGCGGGGCGCGGTGATTCCGCTGGACGCCGCTGAGCATGATGAAGTGTGGATTCTGGCCAATAATCACCCGATCGCGCGTGGCGAGATCATCATTCAGGGTGATCGCGTGGCGGTCTCGATCACTGATGCAGCCGACGTTCACGACTATTTTGCTGCATAAGCCCAGCACATGGGGGCTTCACAAGCGGGTCGGGGGTTGGTACATGCCCGCTTCCCAATTCGCGGCCGTGGCGGAATTGGTAGACGCGCAGCGTTGAGGTCGCTGTGGGGTAACTCCCGTGGAAGTTCGAGTCTTCTCGGCCGCACCATATTTCTCGCTCCCCGAGGGCGATGACAGACAAGCCTGACGCAACGCGTCAGGCTTTTTTGTTTTTTCGCATCAACCGCATTCGCTGTCTCGATTTCGTCGCGCCTCACGCCTATCGTATTGTCTGCACCCTGTTTCCCCCTCAGACAGACGCGAGGCGCCATGACGCAACCGGTTGAAGAGCTGCACCGTGATGAAGTGACCGCCGGCATGGACCTGCCCGAGGGCGTGCTTGTGGAGTTGATCGGCGCGATCGCCGATGAAGACCCTGTACTCATCCGGCAGCTGCTTGAACCCTTGCACCCGGCCGATGTCGCCGACCTGATCGAGCAGTTGAGCTGGGATCAGCAGCGTCATCTGGCGGAGCTTGATTCGTCGGTGTTCACCGGCGAGGTGCTGGCCGAGATCGGCTATGACACCCGAGCGGGGATTTTTGAGCTGCTCGAGCCCCAGCAGATCGTCGAAGCGCTCGAGGAACTGGATTCCGACGACAAGACCATGGTCGTCGAGGAGCTTGAGCCTGAAGTGCGTGAAGCGGTTCTGGCGGCGGTGTCCGCGGAAGACCGCGAACATCTCGAAGCCTCGCTCTCCTTTGAAGAGGAGACCGCCGGCCGCCTGATGCAACGCGAGTTCGTCGCTGCGCCGTCCTTCTGGACCGTGGGGCACACGATCGACCATATGCGTCTGGCGGGCGAAGAGCTGCCGGATCTGTTCTTCGAGGTCTTCATCGTGGATGAAGGCTTCCGTCCTATTGGCGCCGTGCCGGTGAGCCGCCTGATGCGGTCCCAGCGTCAGACCCCGCTGTCGGAGTTGATGGAGTCGGCGAAGATCACAATCCGGCCCGAGGATGATCAGGAAGACGCCGCCTATCTGTTTGAGAAATACCACCTGATCTCGGCGCCGGTCGTGGACGATTCCGGGCGGCTGAAGGGCATGCTGACCGTCGACGATATCGTCGACGTCATCCAGGAAGAGAACAAGGAAGACCTGCTGGCGCTCGCCGGGGTGAACGAGGCGGGCCTTGCCGACACGGTCTGGGAATCGGTGAAATCGCGCGCGCCCTGGCTGCTGGTCAATCTGGGCACCGCGGTTCTGGCCTCGCTCGTCATCGCCCTGTTTGACCAGGCCATCGCCCAATTGGTGGCGCTTGCGGTGCTGATGCCGATCGTCGCATCCATGGGCGGTAACGCCGGCACCCAATCGCTGGCCGTCGCCGTGCGCGCGCTCGCCACGCGCGACCTGACCGGCGCGAACTCGTTACGCTTTGTCTGGCGTGAAGCCGCGGCGGGGCTCGTGAACGGACTCATCTTTGCGGTCGTCATGGGGGTGATCGCCGCAGTCTGGTTCCAGGAACCGCAGCTGGGCTACGTCATCGCGATCGCCATGGTGATCAATCTTGCTATCGCCGGTTTGGCCGGGGTGCTGGTGCCTCTGGGGCTCAAGCATTTCGGCGCTGACCCGGCTGTCGCCTCGTCCGTTTTCGTGACCACCGTGACCGATGTGGTGGGATTTGTCGTGTTTTTGGGCCTGGGCGCCCTTGTTCTGCTTTAATCTGTCGCAACGTATAAGGCGATTGAGTTCCTGACGGAGGCCCTGACATGAAAAAGACCGCTTTGGCGATCCTCATCGCGCTGGCCGGGCTGTCGCCTCTGGCCGCGCAAGAGCCCGTGTCAGAGAGCCCGATCTTTGACAGCGGCCTGCGCCTGTCCGGGCCGTGGAGCCTGGGGCCGCGGCTGGATCAGGCGCGCGCGGGCCTGTCCGCCACCGTCCTGGATGGCCGGGTCTATGCGGCCGGCGGGGCCGGGCTCGCCAATCCGCGCGACGCCCTGGAAGTCTATGACCCCGAAGTGGGGGTCTGGCGCGTCCTCAAACCGCTGCCGGTCGGGCTGGAGCGCTTCGGCATGGCCGTGCTGGAAGACCGGATCTGGGTGGCGGGCGGCTATTCATCGGATGGCGGCGCCGAGCCCATCGACAGCGTCTGGTCCTATGACCCGCTCACCGATGCCTGGAGCGGCGAGACCGCACTGCCGGGGCCGAAGGCGAGCCTTTCGCTCGTGGCGCTGAATGATCAGCTTTACGCTCTGGGCGGGGAGGACGGCGCGCCGGGCCTGTTCGTCTACGCGCCCGATACGCAAAGCTGGAGCGCTCTGGAAGCGCCCGTCGAGATCAATCGCCGTGGCGCGGCTGCGGTGGCGGTGGGAGAAGAGCTCTGGCTGATTGGCGGCGCCCAAAACGGGCAGGCCACCCCTCGGGTCGATGTTTACCATACAGTGTCCCAAAGCTGGCGCCGGGCGCCGGATCTGCCCGAGCCGCGTGCGGGTCACGCCGCTGCGGTGCTGGACGGGCACATCCATGTCTTTGGCGGACGGAGCGCGGACATGCGGCGCACGCTCGCCTCTCATGTCGTTCTGGATGCGGACGCCGAGGTCTGGCGCAGCCTGCCTGACATGCCCGCGCCCCGCACAGAATCAGGCGTTGTGACGCTTGATGACGGCATTTGGTTAATTGGCGGCGGATCCGGCGCAGGCTTCTTCGCACCCTTTACGGCCTTGGACGCGGTGGACATTTTCTCGCCGTCATAGCCCGGACGGTCCTGAGTTTGCATCGCGGTTCTTAACCTAAGACCCAACCGTTTCGAAACGGGACAGCGATGACACCGCGTTTGAAATCGACCCGCGCCGCGCGCGACCTGATCAAGGCTCACGAGCCTTTCCTGGCAACGGCCGAACGGCGTGGCAAACGCTGGGTGGTGGGCTATGGCCACACCGCTGCTGCGAAGGAAGGCGTGGCGCTCAAGCCCGAAGACGCAGAACTCCTGCTGATCTACGACGTGATGCGGGCCGAGCAGACGCTGGACGCCAGCGTCGGCGCCGAGATGGCCGCGCCCATGCGCGACGCCCTGGTCTCGTTCGCCCTGTCGGTTGGCCTGCGAGCGTTCAAGGTGTCTGACGTGGCGCGTCTGGCGCGCGATGGTCGTCACCGCGAAGCGGCCGCCGCCATCGAGACCTGGGTTCGCGCTGAACAGGACGGACGCCTGGTGGTGTCTGATCGTCTGGTGTCGCGCCGGGCGGCTGAAAAAGCGCTCTATCTGATTGGGCTTGAAGACAGCGCCGCCGTCATTGATACGCCGGCAACACCGGTGAAGGCCGCGCCTGAACCCGTTACTGAGCCTGAAACGGCAAGCGAGCCTGCGCCTGTCGCCGTTGAGGCGGAGGTCGAGACGGCTGTTGTTGAGGAGCCCCAGGCCGAAGCCGAGGGTGAGCCGGTCGCGGCTGACGAGGGCCCTTCGGAACCGGAGGCTGATACGCCCGCACTGGTCGAGCTTGATATCGCCTTCGAGCTGCCTGACGAGGACGACGCTGCGCTTCCGGTCGAGCGGCTGGCTCTGGAGGAAATCGAGCCTGCCGCCGAGCCGGTTGAGGCGCCCGAGCCGAGCGCGGACGCTATCTCCACGGATGCAGAGGGTGGTGCCGACACTGTTGCAGAGGCTGACGACGCTGCTGAGGGCCCTGAAGACGCTGTTGAAGCGGCGACGGAAGCCGATGACGAAGACGCCGCAGAGCCGAGTGCAGAGTCGGCCCAGGTCGAAGTGACGCCTGAAGAACCGACGGCCCTGGCTGCGACGGACGAGGAAGACGACACCAAATCCGAAGCGGTCAAGGCGGCCCAGGACGCGGCGATTACCGAAGTCATGGCCCGCATGGCCAAGCAGGTGTCCGCCAGCATCGCCGCCGCGCCGGTCGAGACCGCTGAAGAGACGACCCAGCTGGGCTACAGCTTCCTGTCGACCGCTCATGTGGGCCTGGAATCGCCGCGCGCCTCCAATCCGGTTGACGACGCGCCCGAACCTCAAGTTCGTCCGAACCCGGCTTCATCAAGCCTGTTCAGCGCGCCGTCAGTGCCGTTGAGCCCGCTGCAGAGCGCTCTTCAGGTGTCGAGCATCAAGGTGACGCCGATTGCGCCTGAATCTCTGCCGCAGGCCGCTTCGGCTGATACCGAAGTGAGCGGGCGTCCGGCCGAGCTCGCTGACAAGGACAATGCGCTTTCCGTCGAGGTGTCCGAGGACGCCGAAGAGGGTACGGACGCGGCCATCACCGAAGACGCCAAGCCTTCAGGCCTTCAGGTGTTCTCCGCGCCGCCGCATCCGGCGCTGGCGCCGGCGTCCGCGCCGGGCCTGTCCGGGGATATCGAGGGCCCGGATCATCCGGACAAGGATGTGGACGAGCCGCATTCGGATATTCATGAGGATATCGAGGTGCTCGACCCGGCTGTGGTGACGGGCGGTGAAACCGCGGGTCTGGACGATCCCGAGCCGTCACAACGCCGGGGCGGGGATATCATGTTCATTTCCTCGCTGGCTCTGGGCGGCGTCATGGTCGGCCTGGGCGGCTGGGATATCGCGGCGAACATGGACGCCTATATGGAGCTGGGGCTGGCCTACTCGCCGCTTGGGCCCACGGTGTTCGGCGCCGGCGTGCTCCTGAGCGCGGCTTCGGCCTGGTTCATCATTGGTCGCCGCAACGAGAAGTAGCGGGCAGGACTGTTTTTGGCGAGATTTGTGCGAACTTGACGCGCCCGACGCGCGTGGTATCTGGCCGTCTATGATTTCGAACCAGTATCCCTCGCTCGAGTTCCCGCTCGGCGACACCGCGGACATGCTGCGCGATACCGTGCAGTCGTTCGCGTCCGATCATATCGCTCCGCGCGCCGCCGAGATCGACGCGAAGGACGAGTTCCCTGCAGATCTCTGGACCAAGATGGGTGAACTGGGCCTTCTGGGCCTGACCGTCGAGGAAGAGTATGGCGGTTCCGGGCTGGGCTATGTGGAACACTGCATCGCCATGGAAGAGATCTCCCGCGCCAGCGCCTCGGTAGGCCTGAGCTATGGCGCGCACTCCAATCTGTGCGTCAACCAGATCCGTCTGAACGGGACCGAAGAGCAGAAGCGCAAATACCTGCCCAAGCTGATCTCCGGCGAGCATGTGGGCGCGCTGGCCATGTCCGAACCCGGCGCGGGTTCCGATGTCGTGTCCATGCGTCTGAAAGCCGTGAAAAAGGGCGATCACTACGTCCTCAACGGCAACAAGATGTGGATCACCAATGGTCCGAGCGCGGACACCCTGGTGGTCTACGCCAAGACCGATCCCGAAGCGGGTTCCAAAGGCATCACCGCCTTCCTGATCGAGAAGGGGATGAAGGGCTTCTCCATCGCCCAGAAGCTCGACAAGCTGGGCATGCGCGGTTCTGAAACCGGCGAGCTGGTCTTTGAAGACTGTGAAGTGCCCGAAGAGAATGTGCTCGGCCAGGTCGGCGGCGGCGTTCGTGTGCTGATGAGCGGGCTCGATTATGAGCGCGCCGTGCTGGCGTCCGGTCCGGTCGGCATCATGCAGGCCGCCATGGATGTGGTGATGCCGTACGTGCACGAGCGCAAGCAGTTCGGCCAGCCGATCGGCGAGTTCCAACTGATCCAGGGCAAGATCGCCGACATGTACACCCGCATGAACGCGTCTCGCGCCTATGTATACGCCGTGGCGCAAGCCTGTGATGCGGGCAAGACCACGCGCCAGGACGCAGCCGGCGTGATCCTGTTCGCCGCCGAGGCGGCTACCCAGTGTGCGCTGGACGCCATCCAGATCCTGGGCGGCAATGGCTATATCAATGAGTACCCGACGGGCCGCCTGCTCCGTGACGCCAAGCTCTACGAGATCGGCGCCGGCACCAGCGAGGTTCGCCGCATGCTGATTGGCCGCGAGCTGTTCAACGCGACGCGCTAAGCGACCCGGCACTTTAGTCAGAGCGGCCCGTCTGATCCCTCAGGCGGGCCGTTCCTGTTTTGGGGCATAGGGGCGGCTGTTGAAGCCTGCCAGACGCTGTGAGGCGTTTTGAGTCCATGATGCAACGAAACGGTCGGCGATGCGTTGTTAGGGTGTCGAAGCAACGACGTTCCCCCGGACTTGAAAGGCCCGCGCTCCGGCGCGGGCCTTTTTTCTTTGCAATGAGAGAAACCTGATGGCCGACACCCAAAGCTCCCCGCCCGCCCGGTATGACGATCTCAAGGCGCTCTTTATCAACTGCACGCTCAAACGGTCCCCCGAAGCGTCACACACCGATGATCTGATGGATGTGTGTCGTACGATCATGACAGGGCAGGGCGTCAGCGTTGAGACGGTTCGTCTTGTGGATCACCAGATCGCCTTCGGCGTCCAGCCGGATATGACTGAACAGGGCTGGGACCGCGATGACTGGCCGAAAATCTGGAGGCAGGTGAAGGCGGCGGATATTCTGGTGATCGGCACGCCGCTCTGGCTGGGCGAGGAAAGCTCGGTCGCACGGGTTCTGATCGAACGGCTTTACGCCCAATCCGGCCAGCGACAGGAGAACGGCCAGTTTGTCTATTACGGCAAGACGGGCGGCTGCGTGATCACCGGCAATGAGGATGGGGTCAAGCATACCGCCATGACGCTGCAATACGCGCTCTCCCATATCGGCTACACCATTCCGCCCCAGGCCGATGCCGGCTGGATCGGCGAGATCGGTCCGGGATTGAGCTATGGCGATGCGGGGGAAGACGGCACGCAAGCGGGCCGGCAGAACGCCTTCACCCAGAAGAACGCGACCATTCTGAGCTGGAACCTGATGCATGCGGCCCGCCTGCTCAAGGATGCGGGCGGGTTTCCCGCCTATGGCAATCAGGATGATCACACCATGCGCAATCAGACACTGGGCCATCCTTTCTGGTCGCCTGAAGGCTGACAGTCTCCGGAGCGCTATTCGCCTGATCGGGATATGCCTTTCCGGCCATGCTCCGTGCCCTGGGAGCGGGCGAGACCGCTGTGGCGGGATTCACATTACGCAGCGAGCGCGGGCGCTGTTGGGGCGCTTCGCCCGTGAGTTGTGCGAACCTTTTAACCCTTTTGGGGTTCAATGCGTTTTCGGTGCGTAGGCTGGCGCAAAGCCCATGCACAAAGGGCCATTGCAATGGGGGTGTAAATGCTCATCGAACTGTTCTCGCTCGCGCTTGTCAGCCAGGCGGCCAAGCCGACGGCGCCGGTCAATAACGACGTTGCGATCTTGCAGAACTGCATCGATTCAACGGAAACGCCGGCTTCTTGCATCAATGAAATCAGCAGGATGTGCGAAGACGAAAGCGAGGACGGGTACACGACCCAGGGCATGATCGCTTGCGCGCGGCGCGAAGCCGCCATCTGGGACGCTCGATTGAATGCGGCTTACGGCGACTTGCGCGCAACCATGCAAGCCAATGGCCTGCAACAGCAGCGAGACGCCACCCAGCAGGTTCAGCGTGTGTGGATCCAGTTTCGGGATGCGGAATGCGACCAGCGTGCGATGGCCTATGCGGGCGGCTCCATGAGCGGCATTTCCCACGCCTATTGCATCAATCAGATCACGGCGGTGCGCGCGCTGCAGCTTGAAGACCAGCTGATGAACGCCTCGCTCTAAGAAAAACCCCGCGCCATTGGCGCGGGGTTTTTTGCATACGGCTCGGCTGAGCCTACTTGTCCCAGTCGGGCGCCCAGTCGGGATCGATCAGACGACCTTCAGAACTCCTGAGGGCGTTGATGCGGCCGGTATCCTCTTCGCTCAACGTGATTCCGGCGATCTCGAAATTGGATTTGATGTGATCATCGCTGGAGCTGCGCGGAATGGCGACCACGCTCTCCTGATCAACCAGCCAGCGCAGGACGACCTGGGCCGGGGACACATCGTGCTTTTTGGCGATGTCGGTGATGACCTCATCGTCAAACACCTTGCCCTGGGCGATCGGCGAGTAGGCCGTCATGGCCATGCCGGCCGCTCGGCAGGCGCTCAGAACGGCGTTCTGATCGAGATAGGGATGGTATTCGACCTGGTTGACCGCCAGTGGCGCGTTGGAGTGGGCGCGCGCCTCATCAACCAGGTCCACAGTGAAGTTGGAAACGCCGATATGTTTGACGCGTCCCTCATCCTTGAGCTCGTTGAGCGCTTTCATCGTCTCCTGAATCGGCACTTCCGGCACCGGCCAGTGCAGCAGCAAGAGGTCGACATAGTCGGTCTTAAGCTTGTCGAGGCTTTCAGCGACGGATTTCTGAAGGTCTCCATCGCGGAAATTGTCCCGCCAGACCTTCGTGGTCAGGAAAATCTCGTCGCGCTTGAGGCCTGATTGCTTCAGGCCGTCGCCCACTTCGGCCTCGTTGTCATAGGCCTGAGCCGTATCGATATGGCGATAGCCGGTCTTGAGCGCCGTGGTCACGCCGCGCGTTGCGTCTTCACCCTCGAGTTTCCAGGTGCCGAAGCCCAATTTCGGGATATCAGCGCCATTGGCTTGGGTCCGCTCGGTCATTGCGCGCTCCTGTTGCTTGCTTGAAACCTGACACTGGAACGCGGCAAGGGGCGATCCGGTTTCATTGCGCTGCAGCACGCAAGACGGTTAGCCGAACCGGCGCGCCAGGGCGTTCGGCATCTCCTCCATCAGGCGCTTGGCGCTGGTGTAGCCGGCCTCCACCGCTTCGTCGAAGCGCTTCCATTCGCGCATGTCGAGATCGAGCTCGGGCAGGACCAGGATGTCCGCCGCCCGGCGGGTGATCGAATGCTGTTCGAGCGTGCCCACCGTCGCGGCTCGCATCAGCAGGCTGGCGATGGGCGGCGGGTCGGACAGGCCATGGCGCGCCACCCAGCCGGTGAAGCTGGGCACATCGCGGAAATCGTCCGGATTGATCGCATTATTGCGCGTCACGTCACAGCCCACATTCACCCCGCGGTGATAGGCCTTGAGTTCCTGGATCGGGAAATTGTTGAACACGGCGCCATCCACCAGCACGTCATCCCCGTCCACAATGGGCGGCAACAGCCCGGGAATGGAGATCGAGGCGCGCAAGGCCCGTGACAGCTGTCCCGTGCGGTGAATGCGGGTCGCGCCCGTGGACAGGTTGGAGGAGACGCAGAAGAAGGGGCGGGGCAGCTCGGAAATGTCCACCTCGCCGAAATGCTCGTTCAGCCGCCGGTCCACGCGCTTGCCCTTGGTCAGGCTGACCACCGGCATCACCCAGTCGCTCAACGGGTTGGACGCCACAAACGCCCGGCGCATGCGGTCCTCAAGCTCGTCCATGTCCCAGCCCATGGCCGCGCCTGCGGCGATGATGCCGCCCATGGACGCGCCGCCATAGAAATCAAATTCCACACCGGCTTCCCGGAAAGCGCGGATCGCACCCACATGCGCATAGGCGCGCGAGCCGCCGCCGGACAGCACCAGCCCGACCGATTTGCCGGACATGGTCCGCGCCATGTGGCGCACATCGCTGGCATTGTGCTGACGCCAGTGAAAACAGCGCGCCGCATCGGCCGCGGCGATCCATTCAGACGGGTTTGCCGCCTGGCGGACGCCTTCATTGTGAACCATCACCATGTCGATCAGCTTCAGCCGGGCGGCGGGCGAAGGGTCTTCGGGCATGAGCGGAATGGAGGGGCGCGCATCAGCGCGGGCCATCATCCAGATGCGGTCCGCGCGGGCCATGGCGCGCCGCGCCCAGTTGGAATCGCCCAGCCGGGCCTGCAGGATGACGATGTCATGCTCGGCCTCGAGCTTGTCCAGGCGCGGGCCCGGCCAGTCCGAGCATTCCTCCCCGCAGGCGATCGAGGAGACTCCCATCTCCTTGAGCGCGCTTCTGAGCTTGCCGCTGCGGTATTCCAGATCAATGGTCGGGGAGGTGGAGATGAGCGCGAAGACCCGCGGTTCGGACCGGCGATAGGATTCCCCCGCCCGGATCCGCGACAGCATCATCTTGCTCAGCTCGCGCATCAGCGAGGCATGCTTGTTGGTCAGCTTGTCGAACGCCGCCTTGGGCAGTCTGACAAGCTCTGAATCACGCAGGGCGTAAACGCTGGCGGAATGGGGCCGGTCCTCGACCAGCGCCATTTCACCGATGGGTTCGCCCGCACGGATATGGCCGACCAGTTCGGGGCGCGCATCGGCCCCGCGCCGGAACGCGGCCAGGGCGCCCGAGCGGACGAGATAGAAGGAATCGGCGACCTCGCCCTCTTCGAACAGGGTCTGGCCCGCAGGCAGACAGAACCATTCCACTTCCGCCTCCACAGCACGGAGCGCGGCTTTTTCGACCCGATTGAAAAACGGCAGAATGCTCAGTCCCAGGTTCATGACCTGTCCTTTGGATGCAGCACCTCTCTTCTAGGATTGTCCCATGCGCTTGACCGGGGTCAACGCCTTGAACTCACCCTCGCGCTTTTCGCCGCGCGCCGTCATGGCCTCCATGATGTCTTCGGGGCTCCACAAGGAGGCCTGAAGCGTCATGGCGTGCTCCAGACTGTCGGACACCGTGTGGTCGCGTGCATAGAGGAAGGAGCGCTTGATGCCCGAGATCGTCAAGGGCGCCTTTTGGGCGATGGAGTGGGCGATCCGATCCACATGCGCTTTGAGCGCTTCACCATCAGGCAGTACGGCGTTGTAGAGACCCAGCCGTTCGGCGCGATCCGCGCTCAGGGTTTCGCCGGTATAGGCCAGCTCACGGGCCACGCCTTCGGGGATCAGGCCGGGCAGGCGCTGCAGCGTGCCCACATCGGCGAACATGCCGATATTGGTTTCCTCGATCCTGAGCCAGGCGTCATCGGTCCCGTAGCGCATGTCCGCGGCGCAGATCATGTCGACGCCGCCGCCCACGCACGGCCCCTGGATCGCGGCGATGACCGGGAAGCGGGCCTTTTCAAACGCGGTGAAGCTGTCTTGCAACGCCGTCGCCGCCGTCATGAAGGCTTCGCGCAGGGAGGCGGTGTCGGTCTTCAGCGCATTGGCGTCCGTAAAGACCGAAATGTCCATGCCGGCGGTGTAGACCGGGCCTTCCGCATCGAGAATCAGAACGCGGGTTTCGCCGGCGTCGGACAGGGCGTTCACCGCTTGCGGCAGCTCCGCCCAGAAGGCCGGGGTCATGGTGTTGCGCTTGTCGGGCCGGTTCAGGGTGATCCGGGCGATGGGGCCGTCCTGGCTGACCTTGAAGCTGGTGTATTCCGTCATGGTGTCTCCTCCGTGGGAGACACCATGCCGAGCCCTTAAGGCGTGAACAAGCAGTCTGGCTGCGTGTTTGTGATTATTCCTCGAGCGTGTCGAGCGGATCGACGATCCGGAAACCGGGCGCATCTTCAAAGAATTGCTCCAGAAGATGTTTGTGGCCGGCGCCATAGATCAAAAGCAGACGGTCGCCCGGTTCAGCATGGCGGGCGGCATTGGCGAAGATCGCCAGGTTGCGGGTCCACCATTCGCCCATCTCTGAAACGCCGATGGGCTCCTCGATAGTGCCCATCTGCGCCAGCGTCAGATACAGGCCATGGGCGTCATGGGCGAATTGGGAATTGGAAGCGCGGAGGCGCTCCATCACCGTGCCGCTTTCCATGTCGGCCATCAAAGTCGGGACCGCGGCGTTGAAATTGGCGAATTCGCCCTGAAGACGGTTTTGCCCAGCCTCGGCCGCCGCCGTCATCATGCCTTCAAAGTCCATGTCAGAGGCCTGATCGATGGCATAAAGCCGTTCATGGCCCAGACGGGCTGCCAGACGCATGCCCAATTGCTGGCGTTCATTAACGGTGAGGGCGCGCTCGCCAGCCAGATAGGCCTGATAGGCGGCATTGAATTCGGCTTCATGCTCTGGCGTCAGCTCGACCATGACTTTCGAGGGCGCAAAATCCGCAAGCGCGTCAAGAACGTCAGCAATCTCGGCTTGCCGTTCCGGCGACAGGTGGTCGTCCACTTCCGCATTGTGCAGATCCTGACCGCCGCCGGTGAAATGGTAGCTGCCCAGCACCATCACCTCGATGGGTGTGGCGTCGGTCTCGATCCATTCGGTCTGAACCGGCGTGGTGAGGAGTGCTGTGGCGAGTGTGAGTGCAGTAAGCAAGGTGACCTCCCAGACGTGTTTTGAGTGTTATGTCCGGATGATGCGCGCTGAGAGCAGATCGGATGCAAAGCGTTGCGCGATGGGGGCTCGGCGCGCTAAGCAGCGCATCAGTCTTGTTCACCAGACGGATATTTCGCGCCATGACCGAACTTCATACCCAACTCGATGCGTCCTCGGACAGCTTCAAGGCCAATGCCGAGGCGATGGCCAAGCTGGTCGCCGAGTTGCGGGAGAAGACTGCTGAAGCCGCCAAGGGCGGCAATGAGCGGGCGCGGGAAAAGCATCTCAAGCGCGGCAAGCTTCTGTCGCGCGACCGGGTGCAGCGCCTGCTTGATCCGGGCTCGCCGTTTCTGGAGTTGAGCGCGCTCGCCGCGAACGAGATGTATGACGGCGATGTGCATGGCGCCGGCATGATCACCGGCATTGGACGGGTGTCGGGCCGCGAATGCGTCATCGTCTGCAATGACGCCACGGTGAAGGGCGGCACCTATTATCCGATGACGGTGAAGAAGCATCTGCGTGCCCAGGAAGTGGCGCGCGAGAATTGCCTGCCTTGCATCTATCTCGTGGACTCCGGCGGTGCGAACCTGCCCCACCAGGCAGAAGTGTTTCCCGACAAGGAGCATTTCGGGCGCATCTTCTTCAATCAGGCCAATCTGTCCTCTGAAGGCATCCCCCAGATTGCGGTCGTGATGGGCAGCTGCACCGCGGGCGGCGCCTATGTGCCGGCCATGTCCGATGAAACCGTGATCGTGCGCAAGCAGGGCACGATCTTTCTGGGCGGGCCGCCGCTGGTGAAGGCGGCGACGGGCGAAGTGATCTCGGCCGAGGATCTGGGCGGCGCGGACGTTCACGCCCGCGAATCCGGCGTGGTGGACCATTACGCCGCTGATGATGATCACGCGCTGCAGATCGCCCGCCGCATTGTGGCCGGGCTCAACACCGTCAAACCCAAGCAGGTTTTCCTGGAAGAGCCGCGCGAACCGCGTCTCGACCCCAAGGAGCTGGGCGGCGTGATCCCCGTCGATACGCGTCAGCCCTTTGATGTGCGCGAGGTTATCGCGCGTCTGGTGGATGGCTCTGAATTTGACGAGTTCAAGAAGCTCTATGGCGAAACGCTGGTGACCGGCTTTGCCCGTCTGCATGGCATGCCCGTGGGCATCATCGCCAATAATGGCGTGCTGTTCTCGGAAAGCGCCCTGAAAGGCGCGCATTTCATCGAGCTGTGCTGCCAGCGCAAGATCCCGCTTCTGTTCCTGCAGAATATCACCGGATTCATGGTGGGTTCGAAATACGAGTCTGGTGGCATTGCCAAGGACGGCGCCAAGCTCGTGACCGCGGTGTCCACCGCCAAGGTGCCCAAGATCACTGTCGTGATCGGCGGCTCCTACGGCGCCGGCAATTACGGCATGTGCGGCCGCGCCTTTGGTCCGCGCTTCCTGTTCATGTGGCCGAACGCCCGCATCTCGGTGATGGGCGGTGAACAGGCCGCCAGCGTGCTCGCCACCGTCAAGCGCGACGGCATGGAAGCGCGTGGCGAAGACTGGAGCGCGGAGGCCGAGGAAAGCTTCAAGCAGCCGATCCGTGAGAAATACGAGGAAGAGGGCTCGCCCTATTACTCCACCGCCCGTATCTGGGATGACGGTGTGATCGCGCCCGAAGACACCCGCCGCGCGGTAAGCCTGGCCCTGTCAGCCGCACTGAACGCCCCGATCGAGGACACCAAGTTCGGCGTCTTCCGGATGTAGGATGGCAAAATTTGCCAATTTGTGCCATGGTGGTGTTTCAAGGAGCACGCCATGGCGACAATGAATGTCTCACTCCCCGATGCGATGAAGGCTTGGGTCGAAGACCAGTCCGGCAATGGCCGGTATAGCAATGCCAGCGATTATGTTCGGGACCTGATCCGTCGAGATCAGGACCGTCAGGCGAAGATCGCCCACATGCAAGGACTGGTCACAGAAGCGCTGGAGAGCGGGACAGGAACACTCTCCCTGACCGACATCCGCGAGGCCGCACGCGCCCGGCTTGCCTCTGCCGAGTAGGCGGCGTGGGATATAGACTGAGCCAGGCTGCGGAAAACGATCTGATCGATATCTATGCGCGAGGCTTGAGCCTGTTCGGTGATGAGCAAGCGGAGCGCTACTTTCAGACTCTTACAGGGGCCCTTGAGTTTCTCGCGGACCACCCGTTCTCGGCACGGGAACGGCTTGAGATATCACCTCCTGTCCGGTGTCATCCACACGGTCGTCACATCATCATTTATCTGGTCGAAGAGGATGAGCAGGTTTTCATCCTTAGGGTTCGTCATGTTCGTGAGGACTGGAAGGGTCCGGCGCCTTAGCGGGCTCGGTATTACACTGCGTCACATTCTGCCTAGCATAGGGTGTGGTAGGGTGAAGGGCTATCGGAGCACAGCCCATGCCCAAGCGTATCTGCCTGATCAACGGCCATCCCGATCCCTCGCCGGAGCGGTTCTGTCATGCGCTGACTGACGCCTATCAGACCGGCGCGCAGGAGGCGGGGCATATCGTGGACCGGTTTGATGTGGGCGCGATCGAGTTCGGGTTTCTCTCATCGCCTCAGGACTTCGAGACGCCGCCGCCGGCAGCGTTCGAACCCGTGCGCACCGCCATGGCGGAAGCCGATCATCTGGTACTGATCTACCCGCTCTGGCTGGGCGAAATTCCGGCCAAGACCAAGGCGTTCTTCGAGCATGCGGCCAGTGGGGAATTCTTCCTGGCCACAAGCGCGAATGGCGCCGGCTGGCCGGCGCAGCGCATGAAGGGCAAGTCTGCGCGCCTGATCCTGACCATGGGCATGCCCGGTTTCGCCTACAGGCTGTTGTTCGGGGCGCACTCGGTGAAGGCGCTGGTAGCGGGGCTGTTGAAAATCTCCGGCTTCAAGCCGGTGCGTCATACCGTGTTCGGCGGTGTCCAGGTCAGCGAGAAAGCCCGCGCGCGCATGCTGGAGAGAACGCAGGCCCTAGGACAGGCGGCGCGATAAGGGTAGAACACCCCCATACGGTTAATGGGGGACATCATGGAAGTGCTCAACGACGTGCTCGACTTCATGCGGGCGGGCTTTAACGAGATCAACGCCGTGCAGGGGCTGCTGATCGCGCTGGTCGCGGCGATTGTGCTGCCCGATCTCAAGCGCCTGCCGGTGATCGTGCTGGCCGCAACGGTCATACATCTGGCGGTCGACATCCTGATCCCGGTGATCGCCAATGGCGCTGCCTTGCGTCTGCCACCGATTCTGGAAGGCGATTACTGGCGTTACGCCGCCGTGGTGCTGGTCGGCTATCTGGTGGTGATCTCGATCTTTGCGATCATCAAGCGCTTGCTCTTCAAGCGTTAACATCAAGCCTGAAACACGCCTGCGAAAGGCGGATCGAGCCTTGTCTTCATTGTCGTTTTTTTGGCGGTGCAACAAGAGTTTTGCTTGATTTTTGTTAACTTCTTGGCACGCTCCGGGCAGTGGCGGCCTTCTGACAGGCTGGCTGGCGAGGGGATGACTATGGAATATATCGATCAAATCTGGGCTTATATCGAGCCCGTCTGGTCCTGGCTCATGGCCGGACTTCAATACTCCATGCATGGCGATGGCGGCTCCATCAACTGGATCTTCCTGGGCGTGCAGATGGGCGTGATCGGCCTTGTGATGGCGCTGCTGATGCAGGAATACGCCGCCATTCTGATCTTCACCGTTCTGGCGGCCATCGTGCACGTGATCGTGGATGTGGTGCTGCCCATGGTGCGCGACGGCGCAAGCTTCGCGATTCCGCCGGTGACCGACATGCTCTACTGGCAGTACATCGCGTTTCTGGGCGTGGCCTATCTGGTCGGCCTGACCGTGCTGTACATCATCAAGGCGATCGTGCTGCCGCGCTAGGACGCCGTCTTTCGGGGTCAGACAGGCCCGCCGTCCGTTAAGGGCGGCGGGCCTTCGTCATTTGGACGCACCGTCACGGCTTGGCCGCACGCGCGTGGCGCCGTAATCAGGAGGGGATACTGACTGCTAGCGAAAAGGCGATGTCTGATGGCTGCTGAAAACGAAGTCCTGCTCGATGTAACTCCTGGCGGCGCCGCCATCGTCACGCTCAACCGGCCTGACAAGCACAACGCCTTCAACGCCGACATCATTGCGCGCCTGTCCGACATCTTCGAGACGCTGCGCGCGAATGCCGACGAGGCGCGGGTGGTATTCCTGCGCGGCGCGGGCCGCAGCTTTTCCGCCGGCGCGGATCTGGAATGGATGAAGGCGGCAGCCGACTGGACCCATGACGACAACCAGGTCGATGCGCTCAATCTCGCGCGCATGCTCAAGCGTCTGCACGATCTGCCCCAGACCACCATCGCCCTGGTGCAGGGCGCGGCCATGGGCGGCGGCGCCGGCCTGATGGCGGCGTGTGATGTGGCGGTTGCGGTCAAGGACGCGAAGATCCGCTTTTCCGAAGTGCGCCTGGGCCTGACCCCGGCCACTATCTCGCCCTTTGTGGTGCGCGCCATCGGCCCGCGCTATGCCCGCGCCCTGTTCGCCACGGGCGAGGGCTTTGACGGCGAGTTCGCCCACAAGATCGGCCTGGCGCAATATGTGGTCGAGAGCGCGGATGAGCTTGATGACATGATGGAATATCTGGGCAAGCTCGCCTTCCAGACCGCGCCGGGCGCGGTGCGCGACGCCAAGGCGCTGGTGGATATGGTCGCCGGTCGTGAGATCAATGACGACCTCTTGCGCAAGACCGCTCACCAGATCGCCGATCGCCGGGTCAGCGATGAGGGCCGCGAAGGCCTCGCCGCCTTCCTGGAAAAACGCAAACCCTATTGGGCGGACTAGACCGTTTGGGCCTGCGCGATCTTGAAGCCTGGTTCCATCGCGAGCGGGAGGCCCTGCGCGCCCGCTGGGTGAGGGGGCCGGTTTCGCTCGCCGCCTTCGAGTTTCTCGCTTTCGGGATCAAGCAGGGCTGGGCCTGCCTGTTCGGCGGGCTGATGCTGGCGCTCATTCTGGGCGTGTATCTGGTCTATCCCGTTGATGCGCCGCTTCACCGGTTTGATGTCATCACTCTGGGCGCGATTGCGATCCAGCTGGGCATGATCGCCTTCCGGCTGGAAAGCTGGGCCGAAGTGCGGGTGATCGCCGTCTTCCACGTGGTCGGCACGGCCATGGAGATATTCAAGGTCCAGGCGGGCTCCTGGGTCTATCCCGACGCGGACGCAGCGCTGTTCGCGATCTGGGGCGTACCTTTGTTTTCGGGGTTCATGTACGCCAGCGTCGGCAGCTATATGGCGCGGGTCTGGCGCATCTTCGATTTCCGCTTTGACCGCTTTCCGCCCATCTGGGCGCAAGCGCTTCTGGCGGTCGCCGTCTATATCAACTTTTTCAGCCATCATTATGTGACCGATATCCGCTGGGCGCTGTTCGCCGCCAGCGCCCTGATCTACGGCCCTTGCGTGATCTGGTTCAGGCCCGACCGCGCCCATCGCTTCATGCCCTTGCTTCTGGGGCTCGTTCTGGTCGCGCTGTTTATCTGGTTCGCCGAGAATATCGGCACGTTCGCCCGCGCCTGGAGCTATCCCGGCCAGGAGCATCAATGGCGCATGGTGTCACTCGCTAAGCTGGGCAGCTGGTTTCTCCTGATGCAGATCAGTTTCGTGCTCGTGGTGCTGACCCGAGGCGCCGAACGTCCTGATAAACAGAGCTAAGCTTGCACACGGGCCCGGCTTGGCCCAAAACCGGCGCCATCAGCTTTCAACGCAATGGATGCCAGCCCATGATGAAAAAGCTTCTGATCGCCAACCGGGGTGAAATCGCCTGCCGCGTCATGCGCTCGGCTCACCGTCTGGGCATTGCGACCGTTGCGGTCTATTCCGAAGCGGATGCGAACGCGCCCCATGTGCGCATGGCCGATGAAGCTGTGCTGCTGGGCCCGCCGCCGGCGCGTGAAAGCTATCTCAAAGCGGACCTCATCCTGAAGGCGGCGAAGGAGACGGGCGCGGATGCGATCCATCCCGGCTATGGCTTCCTGTCCGAGAATGCGGACTTCGCCCGCGCCTGCGCCAAGGCGGGGGTGACCTTTGTGGGGCCGTCAGCCGAAGCGATCGAGGCGATGGGCCTGAAGGACCGCGCCAAGAAGCTGATGGAAGAGGCGGGCGTGCCCGTCACGCCGGGCTATCACGGCGAGAATCAGGAGCCGGACTATCTCAAGGCCCGGGCCGACGAGATCGGATATCCGGTGCTGATCAAAGCGGTCGCTGGCGGCGGCGGCAAAGGCATGCGCAAGGTCGAGGCGTCCGACGCCTTCCTGGAAGCGCTGGAAAGCTGCAAGCGCGAAGCCGCGTCGAGCTTTGGCGATGAGCGTGTGCTGATCGAGAAATTCATCGCCAGCCCACGCCATATCGAGGTCCAGGTCTTTGGCGACAGCCGGGGCCGGGTGGTGCATTTCTTCGAGCGCGACTGTTCGCTTCAGCGCCGCCACCAGAAGGTCATCGAGGAAGCGCCCGCGCCGGGCATGACGCCGAATGTGCGCGCCGCCATGTGCTCGGCCGCCGTTCGCGCCGCTCAGGCCGTGGATTATGTGGGTGCAGGCACCATTGAGTTCATCGTGGACGGTTCCGGCCCGCTGCGCGAGGACGGCTTCTACTTTATGGAGATGAATACCCGCCTGCAGGTGGAGCACCCGGTCACCGAACAGGTCACCGGCATGGACCTTGTCGAGCTTCAGCTGCGTGTGGCGTCTGGCGGTTCGGTGCCCGAGCAGGACCATATCCATCTCAAGGGCTGGGCCATGGAAGCCCGGCTCTACGCCGAAGATCCGGCCACCGGCTTCCTGCCCTCCATCGGCCAGCTCGATTTCCTGGACCTGCCGGAAACGGATCTGGCGCAGGGCGTGCGTACGGATTCCGGCGTGCGCCAGGGCGGCGAGGTGTCGCTGCACTATGACCCGATGATCGCCAAGCTGATCACCTTTGGCGATACGCGTGAAGACGCCATTGACCGCCTCGTGGCGGTGCTGGACCATGATGTGCGGGTGTTCCCCGTCAAGACCAATGCCGGCTTCCTGCGCCGGGCGCTGACCCATGCCGATTTCCGTGCCGGCAATGTGGATACGCGTTTCATTGACGCCCGGCTTGAAGACCTGGCGCCGAAATCTCCGCCGGCTTTCAGTTATGTGGCTGCGGCACTGGGCCTGACCGAAGGCGCAGGTCTGTTTGCCGGTGACGCAGACCCCTGGTCGGTCGCCGACGGCTTCCGCGCCAATGCAGAGGCCGTGATCGAAATGGGCTTCCAGGCTGATGAGGCCCGGCTGTCGGTGTCGCTGGAGCGCCAGGGCGAGGCCATCGAGGCCCGGATTGGCGAAGCCTCATACACATTGAGCGAGGTCGCACTCGGCCCTGCATCGGTCAAAGCGCGGCTTGAAGGGCGGGAAGTCTCGGCCCGGCTTGAAGCGCGCAAGCGCGGCATGCTGGTAGCCTGTCAGGGCGAGACCCATCTGATCGGGCTTTATAACCCGGCGGCGATGGCGGACGCGCTGGAAGCGGGCGGCGCGGTGAAGGCGCCCATGCCGGGCAAGGTCCTCTCGGTGCCGGTGAAGGCGGGCGACAGCGTCAAGAAAGGCCAGACCCTGGCGGTGCTGGAAGCCATGAAAATGGAGCATGCCCTGTCCGCGCCGCGCGATGGTGTGGTGGACAGCGTGTCGGCTGCAGAGGGCGACCAGGTGGGCGACGGCGCCGTTCTGGTGACGCTGGCGGACGAGTAGTCCGCCCCCGATCAAAGGCTTGGCCCGTCTGATGCACCGTCGGCGATCGGGGATGCGAGAGCGTCCCAGTTTGCGACGGAGCGCCTGTGATGACCGACCCTGTGCTGATCGACTGGAATGATGACAAGCGGAAGGATTTCCGTGAGGGCGTCGTAACCGCCCGGCACCGTTTGCACATGGATCCGGCGTTCAGCGAACTGGCGTTGGCCGCCTTGCTGAACCGTCACCCCAAGGGGCTGACGGATATCTGCACCATGGGCGATGATCCCACCGATCGCGAAAGCTGGCGCGCGGGCGAGGGCGAGGACCTGAAAGGGCGCCAGCTGATCAATGCCGTCCGTGACGGCAAGCTGTGGATCAATCTACGCCAGGCGATGGATACCGATCCGGTCTACAAGCCGATCTTTGAATCACTCATCGCCCAGCTCAAGCGTCTCAATCCGGGATTCAGCCCGTTGCGCGCCTATGGCGGCATCCTGATTTCCAGCCCGCGGGCGCAGGTCTTTTTCCATTCGGATGTCTCGGAAACACTGTTGCTGCACGTCAAGGGCAAGAAGCGCTTCCGTATCTATCCGCCGCGCGCGCCTTTCGTGGATGAACAGTCCATGGAAGCGATTCTTCACAAGACCCAGACCGAGGATGTGCCCTTTGATCCGGCCTGGGATGAACACGCCGCCCAGATTGACCTCGATCCGGGGTCTTTCGTGTCCTGGCCCCTGCATGCGCCGCACCGGGTGGAAAACCTGGAAGGGCTGAACGTGTCGATCACGGTCGAGATAGTCACGCCCCAATCCACGCTCCAGAACGGCGTCTATCACGCTAATGGCGTCATACGTCAGGCCGGATGGACCCCGCGCACCACATCGAGCCGCGGCGTTCAGGCCTATGCCAAGCTGGGCCTGTCCAAGGCCTTCAAGGCTTATCAGAGCGCCTTTGGCGGCCAGGTTGCGCCCGCGCCGAAAAGCGAAACCACGTTTGACGTGGATCTCACCGACAAGGACGGTCTGACAGATCGCGCTACGGCCTGAGCTGAGGCCTTTTGTCTGCTGTCGGCCCTAGTCTCGCCGCATTAGGAAGGTGACACTGACGCTTCCTGATGACGAAGAGGCTTGTCTCATGTTTCGCACCCTGATGCTGGGCGCTTGCGCCACGCTGTGCTCCTCCGCCGCCTTTGCGCAATTGCCCGATCCGCTGGAGCGGGCGCTGTCGGTCACCCTGAACGATCCTGTCGCTCAGCGCGTGGATGTGATGGTGGGCGATGCCGAGAGCCAGATCACGGTGCGCATTCTTGAAACCGCGGACGGGGAGAGCGAGTACATGCTGCTCTCGCCCTCTGAAGCAGGGCTGACAGAGGCTGAGCGCGAACTCTGGGAAGACATGTTCTCCGATGACGACGAGTCCGGGGACGATGAGGATGACGGGTTCGGCGGTGAGGATTTCAACCCCGAGGATCTGCGCCGCATCATCGGTCCGGAGGCTGCCTTGCTGCGTGAGCAGGACGGTCGCCTGATCTACGGCTTCTCACCCCAGGCCTTTCCCGATGAAGAGGGCGAACCCGATGGCGCGGAGCGACGCATGCTTGAGGCCATGCTGGGCGAAGTGAGCGTGAATGCGCAGACCGGTCATGTGGAGCGTTTCCAGCTTCAGCTGCAAGAAAGCGTGAAGCCCAATTTCGCCGCCCGCATCGAGGATTTCAGCTTTGTTCAGAATTACGTCTTCGATGAGGTGGTGAATGGCCCGCGTCTCGAAAGCCTGCGCTTCAGCATCGCCGGTTCGGCCGCTTTCCAGTCCTTCAATGAGAGCATGGTGATCGACATCCTCGACGTGGAGTGGATGACGCCGAGTGCAGGCGGCGCGGTTGTTGACGCGGCGGAGTCGCACTAATTCGGCGCCATGGCGCTAAATCTGGTCAAATTGTGCGTGGGTGTGGATTCGATCGAGCAGCTGCAAGGCTGGCTGGATCGGCATGACGGTCAGCCGACCCGTCACACCACACGCATGACGCCCAAACGCAAGGACGAGATCCTGGCCGGCGGATCCCTGTACTGGGTGATCAAGCGCGTGATTCAGGTGCGTCAGCCGGTTCTCGACCTTGAGGAGTTCAACGATTCCGAAGGGATCAAGCGCTGCAATATCTGGCTTGAGAACAAACTGGTGCGCACCGCGCCGTCGCCGCGACGCCCGTTTCAGGGCTGGCGTTATCTGAAGGCAGAGGATGCGCCGGCGGATCTGACCGAGCATTCGGGCGGCGAGGATCTGCCCGATGAATTGCGACGCAAGCTGATCGAGCTGGGCGCCTGGTGACCTAGGTCTTGGGCGCAGCGCGATTGTCGATCAGACGCGTCTTGCCGACCCGCACCGCCGCCAGAACCCGCGCATCACGCTCGATGGGGCCGGCGGGCAGGGCTTCCAGGTTTTCGGCATCGCGCGCCACCACGTAGTCGACGCCATCAAAGGCGGTCTGGGCCTTCAGCTGGGCCTGGTGCTGGGCGTCGGCGACATTGTCGCCGCGGGACAAGGCCTCGGCGAAGTCATGCAGGATGACATTCAGGCGCGCCGCGCGCTCGCGCTCATTGGCATTGAGATAGACATTGCGCGAGGAGAGGGCGAGGCCATCCGGTTCGCGCACCGTTTCGCCGCCCGCAATTTCGACCGGCAGGTTCAGATCGCGCACCATGCGCCGGATCACCATGAGCTGCTGGTAGTCCTTCTCGCCGAAGACCGCGAGATCGGGCTGGACCTGGTTGAGCAGCTTGCAGACCACGGTCGCGACGCCATTGAAGAAATGTGGCCGCGAAATGCTCTCAAGGCCGTGCGTGGGACCGGTCAGCGTGACGGTGGTGACATACCCCTCAGGGTACATTTCCCCAGCATCGGGAGAATAGACGAGATGCGCGCCGATCTCGGCGAGCTTTTGGGCGTCGCTCTCCAGCGTGCGCGGATAGGACTCAAAATCCTCGCCCGGCGCAAACTGGGTCGGGTTCACGAAAATGCTGACAATGACCCGGTCTGCGGTGTCCAGCGCTTGTTTGACCAGGGCCAGATGACCGTCATGGAGCGCGCCCATGGTCGGCACAAAGCCAATGCGCAATCCGTCCGCACGCCATTGCCGGACCTGCGCGCGCAGATCAGCCAGATTGTACACGGCGGGCAGGGCAAGTTCGGGACCGTTGGACACGGCGGCCTCCTGGGCGAAAATACAGGCTGCACGCTAGCCTTAGCCGTGGCAGACTCGCAAGCACGCGACTCGGTTTAGGGGATAGGCATGCGATTGGTCTTCGTCATGATGGCGACACTCGGGCTGACGGCCTGCGTCAGTACGGGAGCGCCTTCCATCGAGGGGCGCGCGCAGCCCGCATTGGAACTGGCGCGTTTGCTTGAAGAGACCGCCCAGCATCATCCGGACCGGATCGAAGCCTCCAGCGCCGAGATGGGCGCATTGCGCGCCGCCTTGCTGGAGCGGCCTCAGGCCCCGATGGAGGCCGCACCCGCCGGTGAGACGCAGATGAGCGCCCTGGCGCCGGCGCCGGATCTGGAGAACGCGCAAAGCCTGTTATACGCCGCGCATCTGGCGTCCTATCGTCAGATGAACAATGTCGTGATCGGTTGGCGACAGTTGGGCGTGCAATTGCCGGCCTTGAGCACGACCGAGCCGCGGACCGAACGCGTGCAGCTGGATCAGGGCGTGTTCCTGCGGCTCAAGGCGGGGCCGTTCGACACCCGCAGCGAGGCGCAAGCGCTGTGCGCGCAGGCCCAGGCGGCCAGGCTGTGGTGCCAGCCGACGCATTTTACCGGTGAAGCGCTGCCCGGTTAGGTCCATAACAGCACTTTGCCATTGAGTGCGGAGCATGCTAGCGCCGCAGCGTCAGGGTATTGGGGAGTCGTCAACGTGTCTGCTGACGCTGTTGGGTCATCGGAGCGCGCCGCAGAGGGCGCGCACGTCATCGTGGTCGGAAATGAGAAAGGCGGGGCGGGCAAGTCCACCGTCGCCATCCATCTGGCGGTGGCGCTGATGCGGATGGGCAAGACTGTGGGCGTGGTCGATCTGGATTTGCGCCAGGCGAGTCTGAGTCGCTATCTCGACAATCGCCGCCGCTGGGCGGATGCCCGGGGCGTCTCCCTGCCCATGCCGGTGCAGGGGCGCTTGCCCGTTTCCCAGTCGCGTTCGCTCGACGATGTTGAAGCGGAAGAGAAGGCGGCCTGGGAAGAGACGCTGGGCCAATTGAGCCGCGGTTGCGACTTCATCATCGTGGATTCTCCGGGCGGCGACACCCATTACGCCCGAATGGCCCATGCCAGCGCCGATACGCTGATCACGCCCATCAATGACAGCTTTATCGATTTTGCGCTGCTGGCGGAGATCGATGGCGATACGTTCGAAGTGGGCCGGCCCAGCGTGTATTCCGAAATGGTCTGGGAATGCCGCAAGCGCAAGGCCATGCGCGACCGCAAATCCATTGACTGGCTGGTCATGCGCAACCGGATCTCCAATCTGGATTCTCGCAACAAGCGCCGCGTCGGTCGTGGCCTGAAGGCGCTGTCCGAGCGCGTCGGGTTTCGTCTGGCGCCCGGCTTTTCAGAACGCGTCATCTACCGCGAGCTGTTCCCGGCGGGGCTGACGCTGCTGGACCTGACCGAGGCGGGCTCGTCGATGACCTTCACGATGAGCCATGTGGCCGCACGACAGGAATTGCGCGAATTGATGATCGTGCTCAAACTACCCGGGCTGAGCGGACAACCTTTCCCGTTCTGAAGCGAGTTCCGGGCCGGCCATGATCTTATACATTCTCGTCACTCTGATCCTGGCGGCTGTCGTGGTCACCATTCTCATGGCGCGCCTGCCGTCGAAACAGGCGGCGAACCTGTTGCGCTGGGTGCTGGGCCTGGGCGGCTTGCTGGTGGGCGGCTTGTTGACGATCCGCGGCCTTGCCGTGGCCGGCATTCCCCTGATTGGCGCGGCGCTGGGGTTTCTGGGCGTCGCCATGGGGCGCAAACCCGCACGCGGCCGGAGCGAGCAATCGGCTTCGAGCCCATCCTCTCGATCCGGCATGAGCAAGGAGGAGGCGCGCGCCATTCTCGGCGTGGGGCCGGATGCGGATGAAGCGACCATCCGTCAGGCGCATCGCACCATGATGAAGCGGGTTCATCCCGATCAGGGCGGATCGGATGCGCTGGCCGCCAAAGTGCAGGAAGCGCGCGACGTTCTGTTGAAGGATTAGGCCGCGGGCGGCACGGCGAAGCAGGATTCCCCGCTCGCCTCGAGACGCTGGCAGATCGACCGGGCATTGTCGCCATTGAGCCCCGCATAGCGGGCGCGCCAGAGCTGGCGGCCATTGCGTTCGAGCGGTTCAACGCGCGCCTGGGCCTCACCTAGCAGTGAGCGCAATCCCATCATGGCCACGCTCTCAAGGCGCGCCGAAGCGGCGGCCTGGGAGGTGAAGGCGCCGACCTGAACCGACCAGCCTTCCGGTGTTGCAGCCGGCGTGAAAGGGCGTGGACGCGGCGCAGCATCCAGATCAGTCAGCTCGACCTGGGCCGCCGGTGCGCCGGGGGCGGAGCCCTGGGCGGTCTGGGCGGGCAGGGTGGTGAGCTCGGCGGTGAGGATTTCCTGTTCACGCACCGGATTGAGGCGCGGCATGTTCATGGCCGCCAGCATCCGGCCTTCGGACCGGGCGTTGAGCGCGGAGAACGCCGCTTCAATGAGTTCGCGGGCATGAGCGTCACGCACGGAAGCGGAGACCCCGCCCATCACCACGGCGACAATGCGATGCCCGTCCCGCTCGGCGCTGGCGGCGAGATTGAACCCCGACGCGCGGATATAGCCGGTTTTCAGCCCGTCCACGCCTTGCTGACGGCCGACCAGGGAGTTGTGATTGCGGTGCGTCACGCCGTTCCAGCGGAACCGGGTTTCGCTGAAATAGCCATAATACTGGGGAAAGTCCTGGTGCAGGGCGTAGGCGAGGCGGGCGACATCCCGCGCCGTGGTGTGCTGGGCCGCGTCGGGCAGGCCGGACGCATTGCGGAACACCGTATTGGTCATGCCCAGCTCGCGGGCGCGCAGGGTCATGACGGCGGCGAACCGCGCTTCGTCTTCATGCAGGTGCTCGGCCACGGCCACAGCGACGTCATTGGCGCTCTGGATGATGAGCGCGCGGATGGCGTCTTCGACCCGCAAGGTCTGCCCGGCGCGCAGGCCGAGTTTGGAGGCGGGGCGGCTAGCCGCTTCGGCCGAGGCCGTGATGGTGTCATCCAGCGCGACCTGGCCGGATTCCAGCGCCTCGAACAGCATGTAGAGGGTCATCATCTTGGTCAGCGAGGCGGGATAGCGCTCGGCGTCCGCCCGGCGCGCGTGCAGGACTTCGCCGGTTTCCATATCCGCGACGAAAGCGGCGTAGCGCTCTCTCGCCTCGGCGCGGGCGGTGAGGGCGAAGACGCTCAGAACGCTAAGCAGGACAAGAATGAAACGAGACATGCGGGCAAGATGGGCTACAAGCTCTTGCCTGAGCGTTAACCGTGCCGAAATTTTCTGCCCAGACAGGGCGCGACAAATTGTGCAGCGCACAAAAATGGCTTGACGGGGCGGGGATTCGGGCGCATATATGCTGCACCTGCGAACGACACAGGTAGCGCATGGAGCCCAACATGGCGAACGCGACTCCGAAGGAAACTGCGTCTGAGACGCCCGAAACGGCTGCCGCTGAAACGGCGAAGCCGGAGCAGGCGGATCAATCGGAAGCGAACACCAGGGCTGCTGTGGAGCCGGCGAAGCAACCGGCTCAAGTCGCCAAAACCAGCGCGAAAGCGCCGGCCAAGCGACCCGCCAAAAAGACGCCGGGCCAAAGCAAAACCCGAAAACCCTCGCCCCCTCGCAAATATTCTGGAGACACGTCGATGACCGCCGCCAAAAGCACCGCCAAGGACACCATTGAAACCATGACCACCGCGTCCAACGACGCGCTGAAAGACGGTTTCGAAAAGTCCATGAAGGCCGTGAATGACTTCAGCGCCTTTCACAAGGACACTGTGGACGCCGTGATCGCTTCGAGCACCACGGCCGCCAAATCCTTGGAAGACTTCAGCGCCGCCAACCTGGCCTTCGCCAAGAAGTCCATGGAAGACAGCGTGGCCGCCGCCAAATCCATGGCTGGCGCCAAGTCGGTCCAGGAAGTTCTCGAAATTCAGTCTGACTACGCCAAATCCTCAATGGATGCGCTGATGTCCGAGATGAACAAGAATTCCGACCTGATGTCCAATCTGGTCAAGGACACCTTCAAGCCGATCAATGATCGCTTTTCCGCCGCTCTGGAACTGATGCAGTCCCAGCGCTAGGCGCACCGGATCGCTGGGCGGCGCCTCGACGCGCCGTCTGGCCCGCTTTCCTCCCTGACTGGTCCGGCGCTCGGCGTCGGACCATTTTTTTGTTCGGATGGGACGGCTTTCCACGAGAAAGCTGCGTTGTGATCAGCTGAGGGGGTTCTCAGTAACCTTGTCGCGCTTATTTAATTCTATGATCGATTGCCGCAGCTGAAAAACATGATCAAGCTGGGGCAAGGTTATATGGAACGCCTGACTGCCCATGAGTGAGCCGAAAAAGCCAGACCTGCCCGATCAGGAGACCGGCGTTACAGTGAAACCGCGTGCGCGGACCAAGCGTCCGTCCATGTACAAGGTTTTACTGCTCAATGACGACTACACGCCGATGGAGTTCGTCATCGAGGTTCTGGTGCGTATATTTCACAAGGGGCAGGAAGACGCGACTCGCATCATGCTTCATGTGCACCAGCATGGAGTCGGGGTGTGTGGCGTGTTCACCTACGAGGTCGCGGAGACCAAGGTGGCCCAGGTCATGGACGCTGCGCGTCGCGCCCAGCACCCGTTACAGTGCACGATGGAAAAGGATTAGGCCTTGCCCTCTTTCTCACCCACTCTCGAACGCTCTCTGCATCGCGCCCTGACGGCCGCGACTGAACGCAAGCATGAGTACGCCACGCTCGAGCACCTTCTGCTCTCGCTGTGCGAAGACATCGATGCGTCCGCCGTCATGCGCGCCTGCGATGTGGATGTGGACGAGCTTCGCGACACGCTCAACGAGTATGTCGACGAAGAGCTGGCGAGCCTGATGGTCGACGATGGCGAGGACGCCAAGCCCACCGCCGGCTTCCAGCGCGTCATCCAGCGCGCCGTGATCCATGTGCAGAATTCCGGCCGCGATGAAGTGACCGGCGCCAATGTGCTCGTCGCGCTCTTTGCCGAGCGTGAAAGCCATGCCGCCTATTTTCTCGCCGAGCGGGACATGACCCGCTATGACGCGGTCAATTACATCTCCCACGGCATTTCCAAGAAGCCGGGCGAATCCGATTCCCGTCCGCCGCGCGGCGCCGAAGAGGAAGCGATCGAGCCGGGCGAGGGTGCCGAGGACAAGGACGACGCACTGTCGGCCTATTGCGTCGATCTCAACGAGAAGGCGCGTGAAGGTGGCGTAGATCCCCTGATCGGGCGCGAGCACGAAGTGGAGCGCTGCATCCAAGTGCTGTGCCGCCGCCGCAAGAACAACCCGCTTCTGGTGGGTGATCCGGGCGTGGGCAAAACCGCCATCGCTGAAGGTCTGGCGCGCAAGATCGTGGAAAACGAAGTGCCGGAAGTTCTGGCGGAAGCCACGATCTATTCGCTCGATATGGGCGCGCTGCTGGCGGGCACCCGCTATCGCGGCGACTTTGAAGAGCGCGTCAAACAGGTCGTCAAAGCGCTTGAAGCGCGTCCGAATGCGGTCCTGTTCATTGACGAGATCCACACCGTGATCGGCGCCGGCGCCACGTCCGGCGGCGCCATGGATGCGTCGAACCTGCTCAAGCCGGCCCTGCAACAGGGCGGTCTGCGCTGCATGGGCTCGACCACCTACAAGGAATACCGTCAGCATTTCGAGAAGGATCGTGCGCTCGCGCGGCGCTTCCAGAAGATCGATGTGCGCGAGCCCTCCGTGCCCGACGCCATCAAGATCCTCAATGGCCTGAAGCCGTATTTCGAGGACTTCCACGACATTCGCTTCACGGCGGACGCGCTGAAATCGGCGGTGGAGCTGTCCGATCGCTATATCGGCGACCGCAAACTGCCGGACAAGGCCATCGACGTGATCGATGAGGCCGGCGCCTCCATGCGTCTGGTGCCTCAATCCAAGCGCAAGAAGACTATCGGCGTGAAGGAGATCGAGGCGGTGGTCGCCAAGATCGCCCGCATTCCTCCGAAATCGGTCTCGAAATCCGACGAATCCGTGCTGCGCGATCTCGAAACCTCGCTCAAGCGCGTGGTGTTCGGCCAGGACGACGCCATCGAGAAGCTCGCGAGCGCCATCAAGCTGGCGCGGGCAGGGCTGCGCGAACCCAACAAGCCCATCGGCTCCTACCTGTTCTCCGGTCCGACCGGGGTGGGCAAGACCGAGGTGGCGCGCCAGCTGGCTGATACGCTGGGTGTCGAGCTGTTGCGCTTTGACATGTCCGAATACATGGAACGCCATACGGTGAGCCGCCTTCTGGGCGCGCCTCCGGGCTATGTGGGCTATGACCAGGGCGGCCAGCTGACCGATGCGGTTGATCAGCATCCGCACTCGGTCCTGCTGCTCGACGAGATCGAGAAGGCGCACCCGGACATCTTCAACATTCTGCTCCAGGTGATGGACAATGGTCAGCTGACCGACGCCAACGGCAAGTCCGTGGACTGCCGCAATGTCATCCTGATCATGACCTCCAATGCGGGTGCGGCGGACGCCGCCAAGGAAGCCATTGGCTTTGGCCGCGGCAAGCGCGACGGCGAGGACCAGGCGGCGATCGAGCGTCTGTTCACGCCGGAATTCCGCAACCGTCTGGATGCGATCATCCCGTTCTCGGGCCTGAAGATCGAAGTCATCGGCCGGGTGGTCGAGAAATTCGTTCTGCAGCTTGAGGCTCAACTGGCCGATCGCGGCGTGACCTTCGAGCTGACCGAGGCGGCG
Organism: Oceanicaulis sp. MMSF_3324; assembly: GCF_030733545.1. Classification (GTDB taxonomy): domain Bacteria; phylum Pseudomonadota; class Alphaproteobacteria; order Caulobacterales; family Maricaulaceae; genus Oceanicaulis. Next base: position 175,660 of record NZ_JASHIU010000003.1, on the reverse strand, counting down.
ACACGCTGGCTGGGTGAGCGCGGCTATGACGAGAAGTTCGGCGCCCGTCCGCTGGGCCGGGTCATCCAGGACCATATCAAGAAGCCCCTGGCCGAAGAGATTCTGTTCGGTCAGCTCAAGAAGGGCGGCGTGGTCAAGGTGGATGTGGATGCCGCCGATCCCGAACGCCTCGACTTCGAGATCATTCCGGGCGACCGCCTGAACGATACGAAGCCCAAGCGGAAGTCGAAAAAGACCAAGGAAGCCGTCAAATAAGCCGGTTACCCGCGACAATGAAAAAGCCCGGAGCTTGCTCCGGGCTTTTTTGCGTCTATTCGGCGGGCAGGGCGTCCGGCCCTTTTCTCTGCTCCCGGCGATAATCACGCGGGGTCTGCTCTGTTGCGGACTTGAAGGCCCGGTTGAACGGGCCGATGGAGTTGAAGCCGCTCTCCAGCGCCACCTGCAGAATGCTGAGCGTGTCATGATCGGGGTTCGACAGCATGGCCCGCGCATGGGCAATGCGGCGCGCATTGATCAGCTGGTTCACATTGGGCGCCTTGAGCCCGGCCGTAATGGCGCGACTGACCCGGTTGGGCGGTTCACCCAGCGAGCGGGCGAGGGCATTCAGATTGAGCTCGGGATCGAGATACAGCTGCTCGCGCTCCATCAAGCGCAGCAGGCGCTGGCCAAGCTCGACGTCGGTATCGGTCGCCTCGGGCGCGGCGCGATGGTTCGGAACCGGATGCCGCATGCGATAGAGCAGCCCAATAGAGCACACGCCGAGTATGGCGGCGGCGCACACTGCCTCGATCGCTGTGGCGGGGGCGGGCGGAATGCTGACGCCTGAACCGATCAGGATCGAGCACAGGAAGACGCCCGTGACGAAGACGCCGAGATAGGCGGTGCGCAGCGCGACTTCACCCCTGTGTTCGGATGACGGCCAGCATCGCGCCGCCTCCCAGACCGACAGGATCAGCGCGGTCGAGCTGAGCAGGGATTGCGCGCGGACCAGGGAATCAATGGGCGCGACAAACCCGACTGACAGCAGCATGGGCTTGATCAGGGACGGCGTAATGATGCCCAGCACCAGCGCCAGCTCGAACGGGCCTATTTCGGCGTTCTTGCGAAACAGGGCGCGGGTGAACAGCCACAGCACCGAACAGGTGCCGCCGCTGAGCATCAGGATCCAGGGCCGCACATCCCCCAGAGCGTCGCCCAGCCCTTCGGCCAGCAAGAGCGCGCTCAGGCTCAGTGTGAATACGCCCCAGCTGAGATAGAGCGCGGTGCGGGGCGCCTTCACAAGGACCCAAACGGCCCAGGCCAGCGCCGCCAGGGCGCACAGAAGTTTCAGGCTCAGGCCAAAAGCAAGCATGGCTGCGGTCCATCAGGCTGATCAGGTGTCGTCATGTGCGTCAGATTAGCCGTTTTTTCTGGCCGAAATGCAAATCGGCCAGACGATGGGGCGCTGAACATCTGAACTGACGGGGTTCGGCTCGGCGACAAGACCGGGCGTCCTTTCTGGAGTTGGTTCGATGACGCAAACCCTCATACACACGCCGTCCAGCCCGTCCTGGTTGAAGCACGCGGCCCGTGCGCAAAGCCTGTCCGGCAAGATCTGGTTCCTGTGCGCCGCCGCCGGGCAGCTGATGTTCGTCTATTACATTCTGGCCGCCTACATACCGCGCAGCTGGGGCGGGCAGTTCGAGCGCTGGAACGAAACCGGTCTCATCACGGGGCATGTGCCCGGCGACGGGATCGGCAATCTGATGTTTATCACCCATGTTCTTCTGGCGGCGGTGATGACGCTGGCCGGGCTGATGCAATTGACGCCGATGATCCGCAATCGGGCGCGCGGACTGCACCGGCTGTCCGGGCGCGTGTTTCTGGTTCTGGCGGTCTATCTGGCCGTGGGCGGCGCGATCATGATCTGGACCCGGGACGCCCGGCTCAATGACATCACCGGTCTGGCGACTACGCTGGATGCGGTGCTGATCGTCTTCTTCGCGGGCATGGCGCTGCATTACGCCCGCAAACGCCAGATCAACCGTCACCGCCCCTGGGCCATGCGCCTGTTCATCGCCGCGAGCGCGGTCTGGTTCATCCGCATCTTCTATAGCGCCTGGTTTCTGAGCACGGGCGGGGCCGGCGTGACGGCCAGCATGGATGGCTGGTTTGATTATGCGGTCAGCTATGGCGCCTATCTGCTGCCGCTGGCGGTGCTGGAGCTGTATCTGATCGCTCAGGCGAGCCGGTCAGTCAGGCTGAAACTGACAAGCGCGCTGGTCACGCTGGCGGGCGCCGGGGTCATCGCGCTGGGCGGGGTGGGCGCTACCTTGATCATGTGGGGGCCGCACCTCTAGCTCAGAAACGCCAGCACCCGCTCCACCACGCGGGGGTCGCGCAGGATGCCGCGATGGCCAACGCCCTCGAAGATTTCCGAACGGGCGTCCGGCCAGGCGCTGGCGATCCGCTCCGCGCACACAGGCGGCGCAATCTGGTCATTCTCGCCATGCAGAATGAGCGCCGGGACGGTGAAGTTCGGAGCGTCCAGGGTGATGTCGAGATTGGCGGCGGGCTCGCCGAAGCTTTCGCTGACCGCTTCGAGCATCAGGGCGATGGCGCGCTTTGACAAACCCATGGCCTCGCCCTGGAAGGCCACATTGCGGGGCAGGGCGTCCGGCGCGCCCAGCCCGATCACCCGGCCTGGCGTCAGACCATGCCGCGCCATGGCGAGGACGCTGGCCGGCAGTCCCATGGAATGGGCGATGATGGCGTCAGGCTGGCCCAGCTGCGCGGCCGCAGCGCCCAAACCTTCGGCGAACAAGAGGATATAGGCCTTGTATCCCTCGCTCTGGCCATGGGCGGGACCGTCGATCAGGGCGACGGAATAGCCCGCCTCCATCACCGCTTGACCCAGCGTGGACAAATCCGCGCTGTCCGCCTCCCAGCCATGCTGGAAAAACACCAGCGGGCCATCGCCGCCCCGATAGACGCGCTGTTGCCCCTGGGGGCCGTCGAAAGTCGCCTTTTCAAGGCTTTCCAGCCAGTCGCGGCCCTTGTCTGTCTGCTGTTTCACGCGCGGGCGGGTGAACTGACGCTGGACCGACGCCTTGTAGGTGCGCGGAAACAGGGCGGCGGTGGTGTTGGCGGCGAGCGATAAGGCGGAGACGGGCATGAGGAGACTCAAGGGCTGGTGATTGTGGCCACGCTAGGTCGATTGGACTTGAGACAAAAGCGTCCGCCGTGCATGGCTGTCATAAAAGGATGACTAGCCCGGCGCACAGGAGACTTTCGTGACCCTTTCCATACTGGCCTTGACGATTGCAGCCTCATTGACGCCCACGCCCGACACGCCCGTGACCGGCCGTGTCGTGGCCGTGGATTTCACCCAAACGCCGGCTCTGGTCGAAACCTTCGGCGGGCGGCGTTTTTATGTCGAGGAGGATCGAGGCGATCCGCGTGCGCGGCTGGTCTGGATCGCCTATGACTGCCAGGGCGATGAGATGGCCCGCACCCACCCGTTTGATCCGCGCTGGAGCAGCGGTCACGCTGAGGCGGATCCGTCCGGCGAGCTGGGGCCGCGCACTCATGGCGCCCTGGAGGGCCCGCTCGAGGATGCGGACGCCATCCTGCCGGTGGATGCGGCGCAGTTCGAGATCATCGAGCGCGATGCCGATGGCGAAGCGCACACCACACATGGCCCGTACGAGATGCCGGGCATGTGGTGTGGATAGCGAATCTTAAAGCGCCGCCTTGATCGTCTCGCTGAGGGCATTGAGCTCATCCATGTCCGCCCGTCCCGCGCTGCCATGGCCGGCAATGTCCTGGCCGTCCCAGCGGGGGATGATGTGGAAATGGATGTGATAGACGGTCTGGCCGGCCGGAGCGCCGTTGAACTGGGCAATGGTCACGCCATCGGGTTTGAGCGCGCTCTCGACCGCTTGGGCGACCTTCTTGACGCGCTTGATCGCTTCCGCGGCGCCATCTTCGGAAATTTCCAGAAGGTTGCGCGCCGGTTCCTTGGGGATGACCAGCGTGTGCCCCTTGCTTTGCGGGAAGATGTCCAGGAAGGACAGGACGTGGTCGTCCTCATACACCTTCACGCAGGGCGCTTCCCCGCGCAGGATCTTGGCGAAGATATTCTGGTCGTCATAGGTCCCGTGAAGGCTCATGGCGGGTCTCCTGCTTGGAAAGGCTTTGACTTCGATAACGGCTATGGGCTGTGAGTCCAAGCTGTTCCGCGACAATCTGGCGGTCAGAGCTGTGCTGTTTCTGCAGCTGTGAAGCGTTCAGGCCGTTCTGGCATGTGGCGTGTCTTGCAGGTCAGGCAGATACGTTTGCGACGATAAAACGGAAACGGTGCGAACGTGTTTCGCAGAATGCAAAGCGCTATGATTGCGAGGACGCGACGCAACCGGCGTGTTGCTCCGCCGCAAGCCGGACAGGGGTAGATCGGAGCGATTTCGAGTTGTCTCTCGTCCAGTATTTGACGGGCGTCCTGCCAATCGTTCTCCCTGACATAGAGGCGGTAGCCATGATCGCTGCCGAACTCCAGACTGGCGTAGAAACCGAACCACTGACGATCAGGCGCAAATGTGGGAATGCCAGCGCTCTCCAGGAGCGAGGCTTCAATGTCCATTTCTGACCGGGTCAGCAATCGCCTGAGAGGACGCCAAGAGCTCATGAAGGCGTCTTGTAAGGAGACTCCCGCAAGAGGGAAAGACGTTCCGTTTCCACCGCATGGCGCTCGGAGCGCAAAAACCGCTCCACCGCGCCGCTCAGGCCTTCATGCACGACGTCATGGGCGGAATAGACCAGCTGCGGGCGATAGCCGCGCGCCAGCTTGTGCGCGCCCTGTGCGCCCGCTTCGACCCGTTTGAGGCCGTGGGCGAGGGCGTAGTCGATGGCCTGGTGGTAGCAAAGCTCGAAATGGAGCTGGTCGGCGAAGCGGAGCGCGCCCCAGTACCGACCATAGAGCGTGTCCGATCCGATGAAGTTCAGGGCGCTGGCGATATAGTCCTCGCCATCCTTGGCCATGACCAGAAGGACTTTATCGGCCATGCGCTCATGGATGAGGGTGAAGAATTCGCGATTGAGATAGGGCGTGCCCCATTTGCGTTCGCCCGTATCCTGGTAACAGGCGAAGAACACATCCCAATGGTGTTCGGTCAGCGCGTCGCCCGTGAGCTGTTCGATCGTGACGTCTTGCTGGGCGATCTTGCGTTCCTTGCGCAGCGCCTTGCGCTTGCGAGAGGAGAGGGCGGCGAGAAAGCCCTCATAATCGCCATAGCCTGCATCGTCCCAGATGAACTGGATGTCCTGGCGCGCCAGCAGGCCCGCCTCGACCAGGTCTGTCTGCGTCGCAGGATCTGGGAAAAGGATGTGCCAGCTTGACAGATCCAGCTCGCGCGCCGCGTACCGGCCGGCCTGGATCAAGGCTTGGCGAATATCCGGATCCGGGCTGAGCACCCGCCGACCGGTGGCGGGCGTGAAGGGAATGGCGGTCAGAAGCTTGGGATAATAGGCGACGCCGGCGCGCTCCAGCGCATCCGCCCAGGCATGGTCAAACACGTATTCGCCATACGAATGCCCTTTCACATAGAGCGGCATGACGCCCAGGATCTGACCGGCTTCATTTTCGGCGATCAGATGGCGCGGGCCCCAGCCTGTCTCATCCACGGCGCTGCCGGAGGTTTCCAGCGCATCGAGGAAATCCCAGCTGACGAACGGGTCATAGGGCTGATCTTCCGGATTGGCGCACCGATCCCAGTCTGCGGGATCGATTTGCGCCATCGCGGTGATCATGCGCACGGAAATATCGGTCATGAACCGTCCAGAAGCTTGCTCAGCGCCACGATATAGGCGCGCCGGGCCTTCACTTCGAGCGCGCTCACGCGATCTCGATCACCGCGTCCACTTCCACAGCCGCGTTGAGCGGCAGGACCGCAACGCCAACAGCGGACCGGGCATGGCGTCCTGCATCACCAAACACGTCAACCATCAGGTCCGAAGCGCCATTGATGACTTTCGGGACATCGTGAAAGTCGGGATGGGCATTGACGAACCCGCCCAGCTTCACCACGCGCAGCACGCGGTTGAGATTGCCGTCGCAGGCGGATTTGAACTGGGCGATCAGGTTCAGGGCGCACAGGCGCGCCGCCGCCTGACCGTCTTCGAGCGACAGGCCATCGCCGAGCCGGCCGGTCATCAGCCCGTTCGCGCCCATCGAGATCTGACCGGAAATGTGGACGGTCTGGCCGCTCTGCGCGTGAGGCACGTAATTGGCCACGGGCGCAGCGGCTTCGGGCAGGGTCAGACCCAGCTCTTTCAGACGGGATTCGATGTCGGCCATGAGGCAAGCTCCGATTGGATGATGTCCTCTCCAAATAGGCGCCTGAGAGACGTTATGGCAATGAGGGGGCCGGGTTGAATTCAGCGGGCGCGCCCTGCATGCTGCACTGTAACAACAAGGTGAAAGAATGGCGCGCGATGCGGCGAGCATGACAACGCTGAGACCAGTCCGCTTGCGGACGGCCGACGGCAAATTGCTGTCGGGCGAGTTTCGCGTGCCCAACGCCCCCACCGCCGTCATGGTGATCAATCCCGCCACCGGCTATCGCAAGGACTTCTACGCCGCCTTTGCCGAAGCGGCGGCGGAAAATGGTTGGGCCGTTCTGACCTATGACTATCGCGGTCAGGGCGAATCCGCACGTTGCCATCCGCGCCGGGAAACCGCGCGCATGCTCGATTGGGCGCGCTATGACATTCCCGCCGCCGCCGAAGCGGCCTGCCAGGCGTTTCCGGGCTTGCCGCTCGATATTGTGGGACACTCCATTGGCGGACAGTTTGCTGCGCTCGTGGATCCGGCTCTGCCAGTGCGCCGTCTCGCCCTGCTTTCGGCGTCTTCGGGCTATTGGGGCGATCAGTCCGCGCCGCTGAAATACTTCGCCTGGGCGTTCTGGCGGATTGTCGGACCGGCCTATCTGCTGCTGCGCGGACATATTCCCAAGGGGGTGTTCTGGCGCGGCGAGCCCTTGCCGCCGCGCGTCTGGGCGGACTGGCGGGATTTCGGGATCAATCCCGAATGCTTTCGCGACGTCATCGCCGAGCTGGGCCTGACATCGCGATACGAAGACTTTCGCGCCCCGGTCCGGGCCTGGACGCCTGATGACGACCCGATCGCCAATCCCCAGACCGTGCGCTGGCTTCTGGAGCGCTATGAAAACGCGCAAACCGAGATGAAGCTTGTCAGCCATGTTGATGCCGGCCGCGGCGCGCTCGGTCATGATGGCCTGTTCCGCTCCAAGATGGCGGATGTCTTCTGGCCGCAGGTGTTTCGCTGGCTGTCCCAGGACGCCTACAGGCTGTCGCGCAGCAGCTAGTCGCGATCCTTGTTGAGCATACGGCCCTTGATGATGGCCGCAGCTCCGAATTTCGCCCGGGCCGCGTCCATGGCGCGCTCGGCGGCGGCGCGCTTGAGCGCGTTGGGGTCCAGCAGATCACCCGCATCGGCAATGGCGGGCTCCAGAACGGAATAGCCCGCGCCGATCAGTCTGTAGCGCACGCCTTCGGGCTCCTTGTCGAGCATGTCGGTGCTGGTGCGGTACAGCGTATCGGCCAGCTGGGCGGGATCGGTCAGGGTGCGCCGCCGCGTGATGGTGCGAAACTTGTCGGTCTTGATCTTCAACGTCACGACCCGGCCCGCCACGCCCTGGGCCTTCATGCGGTCGGCGACCTTCACGCAAAGCGGCCACAGCCGATCTTTCAGCACCGACTTGTCCGAGACGTCGTCATTGAAGGTGGTTTCGGCTGAGACGGATTTGCGCTCGCGCTCGGGGCTGACCTTGCGATCATCCTGGCCCCGGGCCAGGCGGGCGAGCCGCAGACCGGACTCGCCGTATTTGCGTGCGAGATCGCCTTCAGAGCGCTTGAGCACGTCAGACAATGTGTACAGACCGTCCGCGTTCAGCTTCTTGCCCAGCACGGGGCCCACGCCATAGACATCGCCCACCTTCATCTGCGCCAGAAAACCTGTGGCATCCGCGCGGCCCAGCACCGAAAAGCCGTTGGGCTTATCAAGATCAGACGCGGTCTTGGCGAGAAACTTGTTAAAGCTCAGCCCCACGGACACGGTCACGCCGACCTCGTTCAGGATGCGGCGCTGCAGGCGCAAAAGCGTCAATGCGGGCGGCGCGCCATGCAGCTTCTCCGTGCCGGACAGATCCAGAAACGCTTCATCGATGGAGAGCGGCTCCACCAAAGGGGTCACATCCTCCATCATGGCGCGGATGCGCTTGCCTTCTGCGGAATAGACCTCCATGCGCGGCCGGACCACCACCGCGTCCGGGCACGCCTTGAGCGCCTTGAACATGGGCATGGCCGAGCGCACGCCGTAAAGCCGCGCCACATAGCAGGCCGTGGAGACCACGCCGCGCTTGCCGCCGCCAATGATCACCGGCTGGTCCTCAAGCGCGGGATTGTCGCGCTTTTCCACCGAGGCGAAAAAGGCGTCGCAGTCGATATGGGCAATGGCGAGCGCGTTGAGCTCGGGATGAGCCAGGACCGGGCCCCGGCCGCAATGAGGGCATTTCGCCCCTGGCGGCGCCGGGGCGAGGCAGCTTCGGCAATAGCTTTGAGAGCGAGGCGAAGCGGTCAATTCGCGCCGTCCCACAACCAGGCGGCGCCGCGCACGCCCGAGCTGTCGCCATGGACCGGTGTGCGGATCTGAGTGATCGGATCATCAGTGAACGCCCAGTCCGCCACGCGTTTGGCCAGACGATCGGCAAAGCCGTCCAGATTGGACAGCCCTCCGCCCAGAACGATCACGTCCGGGTCGAGAATGTTGATGACATTGGACAGGGCGCGCGCGAACCGGTCCTCATGCTGGTCTAGGCTGAGTTGAGCGGCCTCATCCCCGGTCTTGGCGGCCAGGGCGATTTGCTGGACCGAGCAGGTTTCGCCCGTGCGGCGCTCATGATCGCGCGATAGCGCAGGGCCTGAACACCAGGCCTCCACGCAATTGGTCTTGCCACAGTAACAGGGCGGGCTGATCGCCAGCTCCTGGGGTGTCATGTAGGGCAGGGCGGTATGTCCCCATTCGCCTGCATTGCCGTCGGCTCCCGGCACAAGCGCGCCATCCAGCACGATCCCGCCTCCCACGCCGGTGCCGGCAATCACGCCAAACACGCTTCGAGCGCCGGCGCCTGCGCCATCGCGCGCTTCGGACAAGGCGAAACAATTGGCGTCATTGGCGCAGCGGACAGGGCGGTTCAGGCGACGGGCGAGGTCCTGGTCCAGCGGATGACCGTTGAGCGCTGTTGAGTTGGCGTTGCGCATCAGACCGGTTCTGGGGTTGATCGAACCGGGATGTCCGATGCCCGCCGGCAAGGGCGCTGTCAGTCCGGCTTCGGCTTCCACAGCGGCGACGAGGTCGGCAATGGCGTCCAGTTTCTCCTCATACCCCGCCGGGGTCGCGGTGCGGCGGCGCACGGAACAGGCGCCGTATTCATCCAGCAATGCCGCCTCGATCTTCGTGCCGCCGAGATCCACGCCTAACCGTAACACGGGTCGCCTCTTTTTCCTCGCTTCACACGTTCATATCTTGTTCTAATCGTCCTGCGAAGTCGGGGACTCATTCTTGATTAAGGAAAGTGGGGTTTAATGCACTCTGGATGGTCAAAACGCTCACGCTGCACAGACGGCGGGGCGAATTGGGGAAAGCGCGGTTATAATGCTGCAGGTCATGTCCAAAAAAGTTCTGATCGTTGAAGACAACGAGCTGAACATGAAATTATTTCGTGATCTGCTCGAAGCGCACGGCTACGAGACCGTGCAGACCAGCGAAGGCCTCAAGGCGCTCGATATGGCGCGTGAGCACAGGCCCGACCTGATCCTTATGGATATTCAGTTGCCTGAAGTGTCAGGTCTGGATGTCACCAAATGGATCAAGAATGATGATGAGTTATCGGCCATTCCCGTGGTGGCCGTCACCGCATTCGCCATGAAGGGCGATGAGGAACGCATCCGTGAAGGCGGGTGCGAAGGATACCTGTCCAAACCGATTACGGTCGCATCCTTCATCAAGACGGTTCGGGACTTCCTCGACTAGAAGGAGACACGGGTGAGCGCGCGCATATTGGTCGTCGATGACATCGAAACGAACCGTCGTCTGCTCGAGGCGAGACTGACGGCCGAATATTTCGACGTCCTGATGGCCCCCGACGGGCCGACCTGTCTGGACCTTGCCCGAAGCGAAAAGCCGGATGTGATCCTGCTCGACATCATGATGCCGGGCATGGACGGGTTCGAGACCTGCCGTCGGCTGAAATCCGACCCTGAATCCCGTCACATCCCCGTGGTCATGGTGACTGCGCTTGATGAACGCACGGACCGTATTCGCGGGCTTGAGGCGGGCGCGGACGAGTTTCTCACCAAGCCGGTGGATGATGTCGCGCTGTTCGCCCGCGTACGCTCCTTGCTGCGCCTGACGAGCGTGATGGATGAATTGCGCCAGCGCGAAAGCAATGGCGTCGAAATGTTGCCCTATGAGCCTGCGAACGGGGATGGGCGCGTGGTTGTCGCCGCGGCCGATCAGGCGGCGGCTCACCGGATCGCCCGAGCCTTGCCGGCGTCCTTGGATGCGCATGGTTATGGCGATCCGCGGATTGCGATTTCCCAGGCGCGTCACGCCGATCTTGTGATCGTGGATCTCAGCTCGCCGCGATTTGACGGTCTGCGCCTGTGTGCGCGTATCCGCTCGGATGTGGAAACGCGGCAGGTGCCGCTGCTGGGCGTTGTGGATGAAATGGACAAGCGCACCATGGTGCGCGCGCTCGATCTGGGCGTGAATGACGTGATTTCACGTCCGCTCGACCCGGGCGAACTATCGGCGCGCAGCGCCACACAGCTCAAGCGCAAGCGCTATGCGGACGCCCTGCGCGATCGGCTGGATGAAAGTCTCGAGATGTCGGTGCGCGATGCACTGACGGGCTTGTTCAACCGCCGCTACACCGTTTCACGCCTGCGACAGGCGCTGGATGGTCTTCGGACCAATCATGAGCCGGTGACGACTGCGCTGATCGATATCGATCACTTCAAGCGGATCAACGACACCTGGGGGCATAATGCCGGTGACCAGGTGCTCAAGGAGATCTGTGCGCGTCTGAGCGAGCAATTGCGCGCCATCGACATCGCAGGTCGCTATGGCGGCGAGGAATTCCTGGTGGTGTTTTCCAATACCACCGCACGGGATGCGTGCGACGCCATGGAGCGGGCCCGTCTGGCGGTGTGCGCCACGCCGGTCACCCTCAGAGAGACCGGTGACATCATCAACGTCACCATGAGCGTGGGCGTCGCCGAGGCCTTCCTGGAGGATTCGGTCGAGGCGTTGATCGAGCGTGCGGATACGGCCCTTTATGAGGCTAAGCGGTCCGGGCGCAATCGCGTGATCGAGGCAAAACGAAAAGCCGCCTGAACAAACAGGCGGCTTTCGTAAGTCCGGTCAGACCGAAATAAATCGCGCTTGAGCGCAGATTTACTTGATCTTGCCTTCTTTAAACTCGACGTGCTTGCGCGCGACCGGGTCGTACTTTTTCAGAACGAGTTTCTCGGTCATCGTGCGGGCGTTTTTCTTGGTCACGTAGAAATAGCCCGTGCCCGCCGTCGAGTTCAGGCGGATTTTGATGGTAGTCGGCTTGGCCATAGTCGCGCACCCGTACACAAAAACTTGGCGCGCCAGACACAGGTCCGGCGCAACGAGCCGCGGAACATACTCGCGCCTGCGCTGCTGTCAATGCCGAGAACGCGGTTTGCTCAGTATGGACAGGACGAAGTACAGCCCGGCCATGGCGGCGAAAGCAGCCATCAAGCCCCACGGATCGGCCAGGTCCATCGACACGCCGCCCAGAGCCGGGCCCAGAAGCGATCCCAGGCCATAGGCGAAGATGAAGGCGGCGTTGGCCGAAGCCAGCGCGCCGGGCCTGACGCGTTCGCCGATCATGGCTAGTCCGATCGTGTAAAACGCGCTGCTGGCGCCCACGAAGAAGAACACCATCGGTATCAGCAACCACAGATTCGCGCCCGCCAACCCCATGGCGATCGACAGAATCACTGCGCTGAGCGCCACGCCGGACAAGGTGCGATCCCGTCCCGTCCGGTCGGCGAGCTTGCCCAGAGGGATCTGGAGCATGATCGCGCCCAGGGCGCCAATCGCGACAAGGAGGCCGACGCCCTGTTCAGCGATGCCGATTCGTTCGGCGTAAACCGGCATCAGGGAGAAGACATTGGTTTCCAGCCCGCCAAAGACCAGCCCGGCCAGAATCGCCATGGGCGCCAGCTGGGCTGCCCCCAGAAGGCTTTTCAGACCGGAATCCTCCACGCTCGGCGGTTCGATCTGCGGGCCTTTGAGAATGAGGATGGGGAGGGCGCCGAGCGCGTAGATCGCCCCGCCCGCCAGCCAGGGCGTCCAGCCTTCCGACCCCAGTAGCGCCAGCAGCAAACCGCCGGACCCGAAGCCGCCGGACAGAACGGTGGCGTATACTGCCAACAGGCTGGCGCGGCTTTCGGGCTTGGCGAGCTGATTGATCCAGGTTTCGCTGGCCACGAAGATCACCGTGACGGACAGGCCCATCGCAAACCGTAGAATGAACCAGACCACGGGGTCGGGCATGGCGGGAAAAAGCACAAAGCCCAAAGCGGTGACCAGGGCGCTGATGACAACGGTCTGACGCGGCGGCATGCGCGCCATCAATGCGGGAATGAGCGGGGTCGCCAGCAGCGTGGACAGCGCGGCGGCGGCGGCGTTCGTGCCCACAATGGCGGCGGAGCCCGTCATCGCTTCAAGATTGAGCGCGACGAGCGGCATCAGTAACCCGAAGCCGCAACCGGCAAGGGCGGCGCAGACTATGGCGGCGATCAGCGAGCGCGTCCGCGCCAGATCCGGTGATGTGAGAAAGCTTGTGACCATTGCCGGCCTATAGCCGGACTTCCTGGCGCTGTCCCGCCCGGAATGACACCAGCAGCGGCCGCGGTCGTCCGCCCAGCGACGCCAGCGCCGTTTCAGCGAAGACATTGAGCGCGGGATCCTGAAGGAGCTCCGGCGCCTTTTCCGGACTGACCCAAGCGACTCGTTCGCCGCCGCGTCGTTTCACGGAGTTGGAGATCCGCGCCACGGGCGCGGTGAAGACGCGGACATGACGGCGCGTTTCAGCGTCCGCTGGATCCAGCGCACGCCCCAGATAGGTCAGGCTGTCGCGATCAGGCTGCAGATGGTGTCGGGTCAGGCGCGCCCAGGGGTTTGTGCCCGGCACGCGTACATCAGCGGTGAGGGGGCGCGCCAGCAGCTGGCCCAGCTCTTCGGACAGCGCTCGGATGGCGGCGTCCATGAAAGCGCCGGTCTGGTTTTCAGAGGCCCCCAGGCGTTTGCGCGAAATCGTCGGGCCGCCAAACTCCGGCAAGCCGTCGCCGCGCGCCGGACGCGATAGCGGCACGCCATATCCCTTGTCCGAGCGCACCAGGGCGATCTGACGCGTATGCGGATCGGCCAGCAGCAAGGTCGCCATATTGATCGGGCGGGCGCTCATAGGGTCTCCACTTTCGGGCCGGATCGGGTGCTCTTGAGATAACGGATGGGACGGGCCGGATCCTTCAACCAGGTTTCCAGCTCGCCAATGACATATTGGGTGGCGATGGGCAGGTCGAGCGATCCGCGTTCACTCAGGCTGACCCAGCGCAAGTCCTCCAGCTCGCCATTGCTGGTCAGCTCGGCCGGGCCGTGCACATGCTCCACATCACAGGTGAAGAACCAGGCGTCAAACCGGCGCGGCCGCTTGGGCGGGGTGATGGCGCGGGTGATCACGTCCAGAGGCGCGGCATTGGGCTGCGCCCCGGCCGCTTCAAACGGGGCCCAGGGCGGCTTGAAGCTGCAGGCCTCGTCCGCCGGCTTGCCCAGGATCAGGCCTGTCTCTTCCGCCGTTTCACGCAAGGCCGCCGCTGCGGCGGCGCGGGCGCGGCGCTCGGTCAGGACGCGCGTCATGACCGAGCGGGTCTTGTCGTTCAGCTCTTCGGCGAGCGGCGCATAGCCGTCCGTGGGGTCCACGCGTCCGCCGGGAAACACATATTTGCTGGGCATGAAGACATGCCCGGTCGAGCGGCGGCCAAAGAGGAGTTCGATCTCGCCATTGGCGCGCTGGCGGCGCAGCAGCAAGGAGGCGGCGAGTTTCGGGCGTGGACTGGTTTTAGGCGCGGTTTTCTTATCGTTTTTTGCGTCTGGCATTGTGTTTCTTTGCGCGCGGAGAGCCGCGGCGCTCGTACTTGTCGCGCGGACGTCCGCGTCCTTTGGGCGGTTTTCCTGACTCAGGCGGTGTTAGAATGTCGAATAACAATCCGCCCGTCACGGGTGTCGCTTCATCCAAGCGCACTGTCACCGCCATGCCAAGCCGATACCGCCCGCCCGAGCTTTGCCCGACAAGGGCGTGGGCGGCTTCATCATGCATGAAGTATTCAGAGCCCAGGCGCGAGACCGGGCACAGACCGTCCGCGCCGGTTTCATGAAGCCGGACGAACAGGCCAAAGCGCGTCACGCCGGTGATGCGGCCCTCAAATTCGGTCCCCACGCGATCGGCGAGCCAGGCGGCGATGAAGCGGTCGACGGCATCACGTTCGGCGGCCATGGCCCGGCGTTCGTTCTGGGTGGTGTCCTCGGCGATGCGCTGTAGCTGGCTGCGTTCTTTATCGCTTTGCCCGTCTGATCCGAGATTGTAGGCGCGGATCAGCGCGCGGTGGACGGTCAGGTCCGCATAGCGCCGGATGGGCGAGGTGAAGTGGGCGTATTTGGCCAGATTCAGGCCGAAATGCCCGATATTGTCGGTGTCATAGACCGCCTGGGACTGGCTTCTGAGCACCACCTCATTGACCGTTTCGTAATGGTCGGTGGGGTGGGCGGCTTGCAGCAGCGTGTTGAAGCGCGCTGCGGTCGGGCGCTCGCCGCGCGTCCATTTCAGGCCCACATGGGGCAGGAAGTCCGCCAGCGTATCGAGCTTCTCCGAGCCCGGTTCGTCGTGGATGCGATAGATGAGGGGGCTGTTCTTGGCTTCCAGCGCCGTGGCGGCCGCCACGTTCGCCTGGATCATCATTTCCTCGATCAGCTTGTGCGCATCAAAGCGTTCGCGCAGGCGCACGCCCTGGACCCGGCCATCCTCGCCCACGATCACCTTGCGCTCGGGCGCATCGATCTCCAGCGGTTCACGACGCTTGCGGGCGCTGCGCAGGGCGTCATACGCGCCCCAGAGCGGCTTGAGCACGTCTTCAAGCAGGGTTTCCGCCTTGCCCGAGCCCTGGCCGTCTATCGCCGCCTGAGCCTCTTCATAGGCCAGTTTGGCGGCCGACCGCATCCAGCCGCGAATGAAGCGGTGACCGATCTGATTGCCATTGCGGTCAAACACCATGCGCACGGCGAGGCAGGGGCGTTCCTCGCCCTCTCGCAGTGAGCACAGATCATTGGACAGGCGTTCGGGCAGCATCGGCACCACCCGGTCGGGCAGATAGACCGAAACGCCGCGATTGCGCGCGCCCTTGTCCAGCGCGCTGGTGGGCGTGACATAGGCGGCCACATCGGCGATGGCGACCATCACGATCCAGCCGTCCGGATTCTTGGGATCGTCATCGGGCGCCGCCCAGACCGCGTCGTCATGGTCGCGGGCGTCCGCAGGGTCGATGGTGACCAGCGGGATGTCGCGCAGATCCTCGCGATTGCCCATGGATACAGGCTCAATGTCGTCGACCTGCTTGAGTTCGGCGTCCAGGAAACCATCAGGCACGCCGTGTTCGGCCATGGCGATGATGGAGCCGGCGCGCGCGCTGTCAGCGCGGCCCACCACTTCGTCGATTATGGCCGTTTTCAGGCCGTGACGGCGCTCTGACGCGATACGCACGATAACCAGATCGCCATCCTCGGCCTTGCTGGTCTCGCCCCGCGCCGGGACCAGCTCATGCCGCGCGCGGCGGTCCACAGGGACCAGGCGCGCCGGGCCGCGATCATTGTGACGCAGCACGCACAGAATGCGGTGCGCGGACTGGCCCAGCTTCTTGATGACGCTGGCTTCATAGCCCTCTTCCTCGCCCGGCAGCGGAGCGAGGCGCGCCAGGATCTTGTCGCCGACGCCGGCTGCAGGACCGCGCGTGCGTTCGCCGGGCTTGAGGATGATTTTCGGGCCCTGCAGCTCAGGCTTCACGGGCTGGCACAGGAACTCGCCGTCCACATCGCGATCAATGACTTCCAGCACGGTGACCGAAGGCAGCTGATCGGCCATTTCATAGGCCTTCTGCTCGTTCTTGCGGATCACGCCGGCATCAGTGAGCTCGCGCAAGGCAAGCTTGAGGCCGGATCGCTGGTCGCCCTTCAGGCCCAGAGCCTTGGCGAGTTCACGCTTGGTGAAGCGTCCTTCGCCCAGCCGGATCGCCTCGATCAGGGCGTCCTTGGTGAAACCGGAGCGGGCGTATGGATCTTCGTTCAAGACGGGGCCTTTGTACTCTTCGTAGTGGTTTTCTTGGCGGTGGTTTTCTTCGCAGCAGGCTTCTTGGCGGCGGTTTTGGTCTCACCGTCCGCCTTCTTGGCCGCCGTTTTCTTGGCGGGCGCCTTTTTCTTCGCCGGGGCCTTCTTCTTGGCCGGCGATTTGGCCGCTTTTGCGGCAATCAGCTCCAGCGCCTGTTCCAGGGTGACCTCGGCCGGGTCCATATCCTTGGGCAGGGTGGCGTTGATCTTGCCGAATTTCACATACGGACCATAGCGCCCGTTCATGACATTGATGGCGCCGCCTTCATCAGGGTGTTCGCCCAGCTCCTTCAGGGGCGCCGCCGCAGCGCCGCGCCCACGCGGATTGGCTTTCTTCTGTTCAATCAGGTCCACGGCGCGGTTCAGGCCCACCTCGAACACCTCGTCGGCGTTCGACAGGTTCGCATAGGTCTTGCCGTGCTTGACGAACGGGCCATAGCGGCCAATGCCCGCCTCGATCATCTCGCCGTCTTCAGGGTGCGGTCCGATCTTGCGCGGCAGGTCAATGAGCGCGATCGCCTTCTCCAGCGTCACGGACGCCGGATCCCAGCCCTTGGGAATGGAGCCGCGGCGCGGCTTGTCCTCGTCCTCGACCTGCATTTCGAGGTACGGGCCGAAGCGACCGTCCTTGAGCACGATCATGGCGCCGGTTTCAGGATGCTCGCCGAGCTCGCCATCGCCTTCGACGGCATCAAGCTCGCTGCCGCCCAGCGGGCGCGTATAGCGGCAATCGGGATAGTTCGAGCAGCCCACAAAGGCGCCGTGTTTGCCCAGACGCAGTGACAATGCGCCCTCATTGCATTTGGGGCAGACCTTGGGGTCGGAGCCGTCTTCGCGCGGCGGGAAGATCAGCGGCGCCAGCGCCACATTCATCGCGTCGATCACGTCGCCAATGCGCAGATCGGCGATGTCCTCGATGGAGGCGTGGAAATCCTTCCAGAAGTCGCGCAGCAATTGCTTGTACTCGAGATCGCCCGCCGAGACCTTGTCGAGCTGGTCTTCCAGAGAGGCGGTGAAATCGTACTGGACGTAGCGCGCGAAGAAGTTCTCGAGGAAGGCGATGACCACGCGGCCCTTGTCCTCGGGCTTGAAGCGCTTGTCTTCCATGCGGACATAGTCGCGGTCGCGCAGCACAGACAGGGTCGAGGCGTAGGTCGACGGACGGCCAATGCCCAGCTCTTCCATCTTCTTGACCAGCGAGGCCTCGGTGAAGCGGGGCGGGGGTTGGGTGAAGTGCTGTTCGGCCAGCGTCTTTTCGGCCTTGGCCGAGGCGCCTTGCTGGATCTGCGGAAGCCGGTTCTCGCCTTCATCCTCTTCATCGTCGCGGCCTTCCTGGTACAGGGCGAAGAAGCCCGGGAAGGTCACCACCGTGCCGGTGGCGCGCAAGGCGAGGGATTTGTCGTCGTTTTCAAAGTCGATGGTTGTGCGCTCAAGCCGGGCCGCTTCCATCTGGCTGGCCACGGCGCGCTTCCAGATCAGCGAGTAGAGCTTGGCCTGGTCGGCATCGAGCCGCATCTCGTCGGGATGGCGGGTAAAGCTTGTCGGGCGGATCGCTTCGTGCGCTTCCTGGGCGTTCTTGGCCTTGGTGGAATAAAAGCGCGGCTTTTCCGGCACGAAGTCGGACCCGTGACGTTCGCCAATGACGTCGCGCGCCTGCATCATGGCGCTCATGTCCATGGAGACGCCGTCGGTCCGCATATAGGTGATCAGGCCGACCGTCTCGCCGCCCAGATTGACGCCTTCATACAGACGCTGCGCGGTGCGCATGGTGCGTTGGGCGTCAAAGCCCAGCTTGCGCGCGGCCTCTTGCTGAAGCGTCGAGGTGGTGAAGGGCGGCGGCGGATTGCGCTTGGTGGGCTTGGCCTCGACCGCGGCGACCGTGAAGTCCGCCGCCTTGATGGCGGCTTCGGCGGCGCGGGCGCGCTTTTCTTCGCCAATGGTCAGGCGGGTGATCTTCTCGCCTTCAAACCGGGTCAGCTTGGAGGCGATCAGCTGATCGGCGCCCTCGGCTTTCACCTCGGCGTCCACTGACCAGTATTCCTGGCTGACAAAGCGCTCGATCTCGGTTTCACGCTCGGTGATCAGGCGCAGGGCCACCGATTGCACCCGGCCCGCCGAACGGGCGCCGGGCAGCTTGCGCCACAGAACGGGCGACAGGGTGAAGCCGACGAGATAGTCGAGCGCCCGGCGCGCCAGATAGGCTTCGACCAGCTCCATATCGAGCTCGCGCGGGCTGGCCATGGCGTCGCTGACGGCCTTTTTCGTGATGGCGTTGAACGCCACGCGCTGAACCTGCTTGTCCTTGAGCACCCGGCGCTTCTGCAGCGCTTCAAGCAGGTGCCAGGAAATTGCTTCTCCCTCGCGATCCGGGTCAGTGGCGAGGATCAGGGTGTCGGCGTCTTTCAGGGCATCGGCGATCGCCTTGATGCGTTCTTTCGACTTGCCCTCGACCGTCCAGTCCATGGCGAAGTCTTCGTCGGGACGCACCGAGCCGTCCTTGGGCGGCAGATCGCGCACATGGCCGAAGCTGGCGAGCACGGTGTAGTCGCTCCCCAGATACTTATTGATGGTTTTGGCTTTGGCCGGGGATTCGACGACAACGACGTTCATATGATCACTGATAGCAAGGTGAAGCGGTCCAGCGTCAAGACTGGTCCGGTCAATGGCGGCGGAAGGTGGGGATAGTTCATCACCCTGTCAACATGGGGCTGACGCTTGCCAGAACCAGGGCACAGGTTTACGGCTCCCCGTAGAGTTGTTCCAAGAGCAATCAAAACGATTATGACGAATACCCCAACCGGCGCTGCGAATGATCGCGCCCTCCGTGAACAGACGACGCAGGAGGCGGCGGGCTATCTCGTCGAGATGCTGGCCGCGCTGTCCCACTTCGCGCATCGGGCGGATCTGAATAATTCTTCCGTCATGCTGGCGACCGCGGCCCATGTGATCGAGCAGGAATGCCGTCAGTTGACGCATAAGCCGCCGCTGGCCAATCCCGACGCCGATCACAGGACGCTTTTTCCTTTCTCTCCGGACGGAAGCCCGCGCAAAACGCGCGATTAAAGGCTGCAGACCATGCCGTTGGGCCAGATCTCGCACCGTCCCGCCAGCTCCAGCTCCACAAGCGCCGCCAACACGATCCGGGTCGGCGCCTGGGTGAGCCGGGCCAGTTCATCGCGGGAAACCGGGGTGGGCGAGAGCAGTTCGGCAATGCGTTCGCGGATGTCGGAGACGGCGTTGTCCAGCGCGTCGGGATGGTCGAACTCATCCTCATAATCGGCTCCCGAGGGCTCCTGCAGTTTCGGGCGGCGCGCGCCGGACAGGATGTCGAGTATGTCGTCCACGCTCTGGATCAGCGCGGCGCCGTCCTGCAAGAGGCGGTTTGACCCCCGGGCGCGCGGATCCATGGGCGAGCCGGGGACCGCCATCACTTCGCGGTTCTGCTCCAGCGCATAGCGCGCCGTAATCAGCGAGCCCGAGCGCTCCGCCGCCTCCACGACCAGAACGCCCAGGGAGAGCCCCGAGATCAAACGGTTGCGACGCGGGAAGTCGCGCGCCTGCGGGCTGTAGCGGGGCGGGCTCTCGCTGACCAGCAGGCCCTGCTCGGCGATGGCGTGATAGAGCGCCTCATGCTCGGGCGGGTAGATGGAGGTGAGACCGCCTGCGAGGACGGCGATCGTGCCGGTCTCAAGGCTGGCGGCATGGGCGGCGCCGTCTATGCCGCGCGCCAACCCGGATGCGATCAGCACGCCGCGCTCACCCAGGCCACGGGCCAGATCGCCGGCAAACCGCAATCCGGCGGCCGAGGCGTTGCGCGCGCCCACCATGGCGCAGACGGGATTGTCCCTGAGCTCGAGCGGTCCCTTGACGGTGATGACGGGCGGGGGCGGATCAAGGGCGGCGAGGTCGGCGGGGAAATCCGGCTCGCAGGCGCACAGCAGGCGCGCCCCCGTTCGTTCCAGATCGGCGAGCTCATCCTCGGCCTGATTGCGGGACACCGCCTTGAGGGGCTTGGTGCGTCCGCCCCGCTTTGACAATTCGGGCAGGGCGTCAATGGCGCGGCTGGCGGTTTCAAACCGCTCGATCAGCCTGGCGAAGGTGACAGGTCCAACCCCCGACGTGCGCGACAAGCGAAGCCAGTCCACGCGCTCGGTCGGGGAGAGGGACCGGCGCGTCACGTCTTCTTCGCTCCGATCTTGGGTTCCTCACCCTTGAGGATGCGGCCGATATTCTCCTGATGGCGCCAGTAGAGCAGCGCCGCGAGAAAGAGCGCGAGTATGGCGACGTCTTCACGGGCGAAGGCGTAGGCAAGGACAGGCGCCGCCAGCGCCGCCGTCAGGGCGGAGAGCGAGGACATGCGCAGCATCAGCGCCATGCCCAGCCAGACAAAGCAGGTCAGCGCGCCGACCGGGAAGTGGGCCGCCAGCAGCACGCCCAGGAAGGTCGCGACGCCCTTGCCGCCCTTGAATTTGAGCCAGACCGGGAAGCAATGGCCGAAAAACGCAGCGCCGCCCGCGATCAGGCCCGCGGTGGGATTGGCGATATAGGTGAACAGAAGGCAGGCGAAGCCCGCCTTGCCGGAATCAAGAATGAGCGTGGCGAGCGCCAGGTCCTTGCGTCCGGTGCGCAGCACATTGGTCGCGCCAATATTGCCCGAGCCGATGGCGCGAATATCCCCAAGGCCGGCGAGCCGGGTCAGCAGCAGGCCGAACGGGATCGAACCGAAGACATAGCCGACGACCAGCGCCGCCGCGAACCAGGGGTCAAGCATCATTACTCATCTTCCAGTTGATGGATAATCGCGCCTTCCGCGATTGTGATCAAGGTGCGACCGAACAGGCGACGTCCGGAAAAGGCGCTGGGGGCGCGGCATTGCATGGCGCCGCGGCCATAGACGAAGGGGGCGTGCGGGTCGAAGACCACCAGATCGGCCGGGGCGCCTGCGTTCAGGCGGCCCTGTTCCAGACCCAGAATGTCCGCCGGTCCCGAAGTCACTGGGCGCAGCGCGTCGGCCAGGCTCATCCGGCCGTCCTCCACCAGACCGCACAGCACGGGCAGCAGGGCCTCAAGAGTCGCCGAACCCGCCTGCGCCTCGGGGAAGGGGTGCGCCTTGGACTCATTGGTGCGCGCCACATGGTCGGAAACGACAGCATCGATACGGCCCTGGGAAAGCGCGTCGATCAGCGCCTGCCGGTCGTCTTCGCTGCGCAGGGGCGGCTCCAGCCGATAATGCGGATCCAGTCCCCCGAGATCCATCTCGTTGAAACTGAGATGGCTGACCGGCGCGGTGACGGCGACTTCAAGCCCGTCCTTGCGCGCGGTTTGCGCCGCGTCGAGCGCTTCGCGCGTGGTCACCCGGTCAAAGATCAGACGGGCGCCGGTGAGCGCGGCGAGCGCCGCATCGCGCTTGACCGCCATGGCTTCCGATTGCGCGGGGCGGGCGGGCAGCCCCAGGCGCATGGACAGATCGCTTTCGGTCGCCACCGTGCCGCGGCTGAGGCCCTGATCGTCCGGGCGCAAGCTGACCCAGGCGTCAAACCCGCCCGCATAGGCGAGGACGCGGCGCGCCAGGCGGGTATCCGCCACAGGCTGGCCGCCATCGCCGAGATAAAGCGCGCCGGCGCGCAGCATCAGGCCGATTTCCGCCATGTCTTCGGGCGAGCTGACGCACAGGCCGGCGGCATAGAGCCGGACGGCGCTCGTCAGCGCGGCGGCGTTCACGGCCGCAATGTCTTCAGGGGTGCGGAAACCGCCGCCGCTTTCCGGTGACAGCACCAGAGTGGCGACGCCGCTAGCGGCCGCTGCGCGAGCCGCCGCATCCACGCCGCGGGCGCCGGTGGAAGCGGGATCCGCCGTGCAGCGCATGTCGATCAGGGCGGGGGCGAGCACCGCGCCCTTCACGTCAATCACCTGTTCGTCGTCATGGGACTCAAGATCGGGGCCGATCTCCTCGATCAGGCCGTCGCGCACCCTCAATGCGCCCATTTCGTCCCGGCCCGAGGCCGGATCGATCAGCCGGGCGTTTTCAAACAGCATCATGCCCCGTCTCCCAGGCCATCGGCGTCATGGCTGCGCATGTCCGCAATCGTGGAATTGGGCGCGCGGCCCGTGATCAGCTCCAGTATGGCGGAGCGCACGGCGACGCCGCTTTCCACCTGCTCGAGGATCAGGGCGCGCTCGGGATCGTCCGCCAGCGCGCCGTCAATCTCCACGCCCCGATTCATTGGCCCGGGATGCATGACGAGGCAATCGGGCGCCGCGCGGTCCAGACGGTCCTCGGTCAGCCCCCACAGCGCAGCGTATTCGCGATCCGACGGGATCAGCCCGCCGGTCATGCGCTCTTTCTGGATGCGCAGGGCCATGACGGCGTCGCAGCCTTCCAGCGCTTCATCAAGATCGTGAAAGACACTGACGCCCCAGCGATCCGCATCGGCGGGCAGGAGCGTCGCCGGGCCGCACAGGCGCACCTCGGCGTTCAGCAGGTTCAGCAAGGACACGTTCGAGCGGGCGACGCGCGAATGCAGGATATCGCCCACGATCAGGATGCGGCGTCCACCCACCTCGCCCCAGCGACGGGTCAGGGTGAAGGCGTCCAGAAGCGCCTGGGTCGGATGCTCATGCGCGCCATCGCCGGCATTGACGGTGGGGACCCCGGTAACGCGAGCGAAGTGCGCCGCCGCGCCGGCCGCCTTGTGGCGCACCACCAACACGTCCGGGCGCATGGCGGTGAGGGTGAGGGCGGTGTCGTCCAGGCTCTCGCCCTTGGAGATCGAGGCGCTGCCGGCGGCGAAGTTCACCACATCGGCCCCCAGGCGCTTGGCGGCGATCTCGAAACTCGCCAGCGTGCGGGTGGAGTTCTCGAAGAACAGATTGATCTGGGTGAGGCCCTTGAGGGTGTCGCCCTCCTTGTCGCCCCGGCGCGCATTGTCGAAATGATGCCTGGCGCGCTTGAAAATCATCTGCACGTCGAGCGGGTTGAGATCCCCGACGCTCAGCAGGCTGTCATGGGGAAAATCATAGGCGAAGCCGGTGCGCTCCATCAAAGCACCCTCCGAAAAGCATTCGCGGCGGTATAGGCGCGCATGCGGGATCGGGCAAGCTGAACGGTGTCGCAGCCTGTCAGAGCGACAGCGCGACAGCGGCCGCGACAGGCAGGTTGATCAGGCTTGTCAGCACGGTCAGCGTGATCATGCCTGCGGTCAGTCCGGCCTCGCCGTCACAATCCGCGGCGACGGCATAGATGAAGGCGGCGGCGGGCGCGGCGCCGGCGATCGCCATGAGCACCGCGAGATCTCCGGTCAGCCCGAACGCCAGCGCCAATCCCAGATAGACGACGGGACCGATACAGGTGCGCAAGACGGCGGCGGACAGAAGAACGGTCAGACGGCCCTTGAGCGCCTTGAAATCAAGCCCGGCGCCCATGGACAACAGAATGACGGCCATGGACCCTGCGCCAATCATCTCGATGGGCCCGACCAGGACGGACACGCGCCCCAGACCGGACAGGTTGGCCAGCAGGCCGAACACGCAGGCCAGAACGACCGGGTCCTTCGCCGTCTTCATCAGGGCGGCTTGCAAGCCGCGTCCCGAGGTCAGCGCAAAGCCGGCCACGGACGCGGCGGCGCCGATGATGACGCCGGTCGCGGAGACCGCGGCGCCGGCGCTGGCAATCGCGTCGCCGAGCAGGCGCTCCGCCAGGGCGAGCGAGAGCACAATGTTCCACATCACGGCGCTGGCGATCATCGGGGCGGTGATGCGGCCCGAATTGCTGACGAGCCGGCCCAGCAACAGGGCGAGCGCGATCATGAGGACTGAACCGAGCGCGGACACGCCTGCAAGCGTCAGGCTGTTCGCGCCGTCAAACCGGGCCTGGGCCAGAAGCGAGAACAGGAAGCTCGGCAGCAGAAGCCGATGGTTCAGTGCGTTCACGCCGCGCCAATGCTCGCGGGGGATATAGCCCAGGGCGCGCACGCCATAGCCCAGGGCGATGATCGCGAAGACCGGCAGGAAGGCGGAGATGATGACCTGGGTCATAGCAGGCTGGTGGTCCAGATCCAGAACGGCATGGCCAGAGCGGCCAGCAAGGTGGTGGCGGTGACATGGCCCGCCATCAGCCGGGCATCCCCGCCCAGCTCGGAGGCCAGCACATAGGAGGCGGCCGCCCCCGGGGTCGAGCCGATGGCGGCGAGAATGGCGAGCGCCACGCCTTCCACCCCGAACATCCGCCCCAGGGCGATGAACACCAAAGGCGCGATGATCAGCTTCAGGCCGACGGACAGCATCAACAGCTTGGGCCGGGCCTTGAGGGCGGAGAAGTCGAGCCCGGCGCCGATCGCCATCAGGATCAGCGGCAATGCGGCGCGTCCAGCCAGGGCGGCGGTATCGGCCACAGGCCCGGTCTGGAACAGGCCGAGCGCATTACAGGCCGCGCCCAGCAGACAGGCGATGATCAGCGGGTTTGTGATGATGCGCATGCCGACCCGGCGAGCATCGGGTTTGACATCGCTGGTGCCCCAGATGGTCAGCACCACCACGCACATCACATTGATCAAAGGCACGGTGGGGGCGAAGACCAGCGCGGCGAGCGCATTGCCCTCCGCGCCAAAGGCTGTGCCCGCCAGCGCGAGAAGGACAAAGCCGTTCCAGCGCACCCCGCCCTGGAACAGGCTGGTATAGGACGGCCCGGGCACGGGCAGCGGCTTGAAGGCCAGGCTGATGGCGCCCATCACCAGAAAGCCCAAGGTCACCGCAATCAGGAAGGAGCCAGCGGGCAGGCCGGCATAATCGGCGCGGGAAATGGTGGAGAACAGGAGGGACGGCAGCAGGGCCTGATAGCTGAGCCGGTTCACGCCGAGCCAGAGCTCCTTGCGCACCAGGCCCGAACGCCGCATGGCCCAGCCAAGCGCGATCACGCCGAAAATGGGGATCAGGGCGCTGGCGACGGCGTTCATGAGATCGGGTCGTCCGGCGATAGCGGGGTATGGGTGACGCCCTGATTGATGCGCCCGATCGCGCTTTCCAGAATCACCGCCGCCGCCTGCGCATCCACAAAGCCCTTGCGAAGCGAGGGCTTCACCCCGGCCTCGATCAGGGACTCGGTCGCAGCGAAGGTGCTCAGCCGTTCATCCTGATAGGCGACAGGCAGATCGCGCAGGCGCAGAAGATTGGTCACGAAGGAGCGCGAGGACTGGGCCCGGCGGCCATCTCCGCCATCCATGTGTAAGGGCAGGCCCACGATCAGTCCGACGCAAGCGCGTTCGTCATAGAGCGCCAGGAGCGCCTCGGCGTCCTTGGTGAATTTCTCGCGCTGGATGGTGGTCAGCGGCGTGACCAAAGTGCGGTCGGTATTGGACACCGCCAGACCCAGCGTTTTCGTGCCGGGATCAATGGCCATGAGCGGGCCAGCAGGAAAGAGGGCGGGGTCCAGGAACAACATGGCCCCGGTTTAGGCCTCCCGACCGCACAAGGGAAGGGTCTGACTCCGTCACAATCTTGCGCCGCAGCACCGGCGTTGGTACGCA
Organism: Oceanicaulis sp. MMSF_3324; assembly: GCF_030733545.1. Classification (GTDB taxonomy): domain Bacteria; phylum Pseudomonadota; class Alphaproteobacteria; order Caulobacterales; family Maricaulaceae; genus Oceanicaulis. The sequence goes on along the minus strand of NZ_JASHIU010000003.1, from coordinate 149,611 downwards.
GAGCGCTTAGCCTTGCCCTCCCATTCGGAGACCTGCCCATGTCTGTGACAAAAGACGATGTCCGGCGCATTGCGCGTCTGGCCCGCATCGCCGAGCCGGCTGACCGCCTCGATTCGCTCACCAATGAACTCAACGGCATTCTCGACTGGGTCGAGCAGCTGGGTGAGGTCGATGTCACGGGCGTCGAGCCGATGACTACGCCGGTCCAGACGCCGCTGCCCCTGCGTCCGGACGAAATCACCGATGGCGGCAAGCGTGACGACATTCTGGCCAACGCCCCGAAAGCCGAAGAAGGCTTCTTCGTTGTGCCCAAGAGCGTGGAGTAAGCTGTGGCGCCGCTTGGCCTCATACTGGTCTTTATGGCCATCGCCGGTTTCGCCGGATTGCTGGGTTCATTCCTTGCCCGAAGGTTGAATGAGGCCTTCGCAATTCCGCGTGATCACTGGCTGCCCTGGTATGTGTCCATCGCTACGCTGGCGCTGTTCGGCTTCTGCAGTCTCTACCTGTCCTTCCCGACCCATTCGCTGGAAGCGGCCCGATTTGAAACCATTGACCGGCTGAACGGCTGGTTCTGCGCCAGCGCGGTTCTGGTTGGAAACGCTGTTTCATACTTCATCATGCGGCTGCGGCTCGTCCGCGCCGAACTCATAACGGATCAGCCCCATGACTGACTTTACCCAGCTCTCTTTGTTCGATGTGCTCGACGGCCTTGAGAAGAAGGACTTCTCGGCGGTCGACGTCGCCGAGGCGACGGTGAAGGCGGCGGAAGCGGCGCAAGGCGCGCTCAACTGCTTCACCTCCATTGATGGCGACAAGGCCAAGGAGATGGCGCAAGCCTCTGATGCGCGTCGCGCCAAGGGCGAGGCTGGCGCGCTTGAGGGCGTGCCCATCGCGATCAAGGACCTGTTCGGCGTTCATGGCGTCGAGACCAGCGCCAGCTCGAACATCCTCAAAGGGTTCAAGCCGCGCTATGAATCCACCGTCACCAGCAAGCTCTGGGATGCGGGCGCGGTGTTCTTCGGCAAGACCTCCATGGATGAATTCGCCATGGGCTCGTCCAACGAAACCGCCGCCACGGGCCCGGTCGTGAACCCCTGGCGCGCCCAGGGTTCTGACGAGAAGCTGGTGCCGGGCGGCAGTTCGGGCGGCTCTGCGGCGGCGCTGGCTGCGGGCATCTCTTACGGCGCCACCGGCACCGATACCGGCGGCTCCATCCGCCAGCCGGCCGCGTTCACCGGCCTTGTGGGCGCAAAGCCCACCTATGGCCGCTGCTCGCGCTGGGGCGTTGTGGCGTTCGCCAGCTCGCTCGACCATCCGGGCCCGTTCGGCAAGACGGTGAAGGACACGGCGCTGCTGACCCAGATCATGTCGGGCCATGACCCCAAGGATTCCACCTCCTATCCGGGCGAGGTTCCGGACATGGTCTCCGCCGTCGGTCGCGGCGTGAAGGGGCTGAAGATCGGCATCCCGAAAGAGTATCGCGTGGACGGCATGCCGTCAGCCATCGATACGCTGTGGGAGAAGGGCGCCCAATGGCTCAAAGAGCAGGGGGCGGAAGTCGTCGAGATTTCCCTTCCGATGACCAAATACGCCCTGCCGGCCTACTACATCATCGCCCCGGCGGAAGCCTCCTCGAATCTCGCGCGCTATGACGGCATGCGCTTTGGCCAGCGCGTCGAGGGTGAAGACCTGATCGACACCTATGAGAAGACGCGCGGCGAAGGCTTTGGCGACGAGGTCCAGCGCCGCATCCTGATCGGCACCTATGTGCTGAGCGCGGGGTATTACGATGCGTACTACCTCAAGGCCCTCAAAGTGCGCCGCAAAATCCTTGAGGATTTCAACGCCGCCTTTGAAGGCGTGGACGCCATCCTGACACCGACCACGCCGAGCGCGGCCTTCGGCATTGGCTCAAAGGCCGATGCGGATCCGATCGAGATGTATCTCAATGACATCTTCACCGTGACCGCCAATATCGCCGGCATCCCGGCGATGAGCGTTCCGGCGGGTCTGGACAAGAACGGCCTGCCGCTGGGCCTTCAGGTCATCACCAAGGCGCTCGACGAGGAAACCATGTTCGCCGTCGGCGGCGCTCTGGAACAGGCTGCAGGCTTCACCGCCAAGCCGGAGCAGTGGTGGGCTTAACACGCATGTCATCCCCCGGCTTGTCCGGGGGATCCATGCCGTAGCGTTTGATGGATGCCGACCGGAATGGATGGCCCGAACCAGTCGGGCCATGACAATCGAGAAGGACCAGCGTGACCAATCTTCCCCGTCTCCTCATGATCGGCTTCGGCCTGGTCGCCATTCTGGGCGCGTTGCTCGCGTCCGGGCGACTGGGTGAGGGCGGCGTGCAGATGGCGGTGGGGATTACGCTGCTGGTCACCGGCGCGATCGGGGTGATGAACACCATCTTCTTCACCCGGCTCAAGCGCTCGCTCGATGACATGGCGAACAAAGCGCCGGACGCGCCTGCCAGCGACGCCTCGAACGGGGAGCCGTCCTGATGCGCGCGATCTGGTACGAGGCTCAAGGCGCGGCGGACGATGTGCTGACGCTGGGCGAACGCCCCGATCCCCAGCCGGGGCCCGGCGAGGTGGCGGTCTTCATCAAGGCGTCGGGCGTCAATCCATCAGATGTGAAGACCCGCGCCGGTCTGCGCGCGCCGATGAGCGTGGCGCGGCAGATCCCGCATTCGGATGGCGCCGGCGTCATCCGCGCGGTGGGTGAGGGCGTGGACCCGGCCCGGATCGGCGAGCGGGTGTTTGTCTTCAACGCCGCCTTCAAGCGCGCCGGTGGGACCTGCGCCGAGATCTGCGTCGTGCCGGTGGAGTTTACGGGCGCACTGCCCGACGCTGTGAGTTTCGATGAGGGCGCGGCGCTGGGCATTCCGGCCCTGACCGCCCATCGCGCGCTGACCACCAATGGCTCGGTCACGGGCAAGACGGTGCTCATCACCGGCGGCGCGGGCGCGGTGGGCCTTCAGGCGATCCAACTCGCCAAATGGATGGGCGCGGGCAAGGTCATCACCACCGTCTCGGGCCCTGAAAAAGCCGAAGCTGCGCTGGACGCGGGCGCGGACGAGGTGGTCAATTATCGCCAGCAGGACGTGGTCGACGCCATCGAGGCGATGACCGAGGGCGAGGGCGTCGATCATATCGTCGAGGTGGAATTCGGCGGCAATCTGGCCGCCTCCGTCGCGCTGATCCGTCCGCACGGGATGATCGCCAGCTATGGCAGTGAGGCGGAGAAGACGCCCGAACTGCCGTTTTACGATCTGATGTTCAAAAACGCCGCGGTGCAAAGCGTGTTCGTCTATACGCTCACCCCGGCCCAGCGGGCCTCAGCCGTTCAGGATGTGACCCGCGCACTGGCTGACGGCGCGCTCAAACCGCGCATCGACAGCGTATATGCCTTGGAAGATTGCGCCGACGCCCATAAACGGGTGGAGGCCGGAGACAAAATCGGGAGCGTCATCGTCACCCCCGCGTGACGATGCGCTTGTTCAGTTGAGATAGAGAAGACCGCCATGAGCAGCGAGCACACCTACGTCATCAAAGGCGCCACAGGCGATTGGGAACTCGTCATGGGGCTTGAGGTGCATGCCCAGGTCAAATCCAACGCCAAGCTGTTCTCCGGCGCGGCGACGGCCTTTGGCGCGGAACCCAACACGCAAGTGTCCCTCGTGGATGCCGGCATGCCCGGCATGCTGCCGGTGATCAACGAGGCGTGCGTGGCGCAAGCCGTGCGCACGGGTCTGGGACTGAACGCCCAGATCAACGCCTTCTCGCGCTTTGACCGGAAGAACTATTTCTACCCGGACCTGCCGCAGGGCTATCAGATCAGCCAGTTCGCCCATCCGATCGTGGGTGAGGGCGAGATCGAGTGCGAACGCGATGACGGCACCCTGTTCACCGTGGGCATCGAGCGCCTGCACCTGGAACAGGACGCCGGCAAGTCGATCCACGATCTTGATCCCACCGCGACCTATGTGGACCTGAACCGCTCGGGCGTGGCGCTGATGGAAATCGTTTCGCGACCGCATATCCGCACGCCCGCGGATGCGGCGGCCTATGTGCGCACCCTGCGCACCATCCTGCGCTATCTCGACACCTGCGGCGGCGACATGGAGAAGGGTCAGCTGCGCGCTGACGTGAACGTGTCGGTCTGTCGTCCGGGCCAGTACGAGAAATTCATCGAGACCGGTTCGTTCGAACATCTGGGCACGCGCTGCGAGATCAAGAATGTCAACTCGCTGCGCTTCATCATGCAGGCTATCGAGTATGAGGCCCAGCGTCAGGTCGACATCCTGGAAGAGGGCGGAACCATCGATCAGGAAACCCGCCTGTTCGACGCCAATGCCGGCGTGACCCGCTCCATGCGCTCCAAGGAAGAAGCGCATGACTATCGTTACTTCCCCGATCCCGACCTGCTGCCGCTGCAGCTCGAAGACAGCTTCATCGCGGATCTGAAGGCGAACCTGCCCGAACTGCCCGCCGAGAAGCGCAAGCGCTTCGTCGAGGAGCTGGGCCTGAGCGAATATGACGCCTCGGTTCTGGCCGCGGACAAGGATCGCGCGGACTATTTCGAGAAAGTGCTCGAAGGCCGTGACGCAAAGCTGGCGGCGAACTGGGTGAATAACGAGCTCTTTGGTCGCCTGAACAAGGAAGGGCTTTCCATCACCGAAAGCCCGGTCAGCCCCGAACAGCTGGGCGGCATCGTCTCGCTGATCAGCGACAAGACCATTTCGGGCAAGATCGCCAAGGATGTGTTCGAGATCGTCTGGGCCGAAGGCGGCGACCCCGCTCAGATCGTTGAAGACCGCGGCATGAAGCAGGTCACAGATACCGGCGCCATCGAGAAGGTCGTCGATGACCTGATCGCGGCGAACCCCGAACAGGCCGAGAAGGTCAAGGAAAAGCCCAAGACCATGGGCTGGTTCGTGGGCCAGGTGATGAAGGCGATGGGCGGCAAGGCCAACCCGCAAGCGGTCAACGAGATCCTCGCCAAGAAACTGCTCGATTAGACGACTTCATCGATCACGATGACAAAACCCCGGAGCGCGGCTCCGGGGTTTTTGTTTTGGGCCTCCGGATCAAGTCCGAAGGCCGAAATGTTGGGGCTTTATCTTCTCGGTCCTCGGGCTTGACCCGGGGACCCATGCACCAATCGCCCCGCGCGCAAACGCAGGGGGAGGCGAAGACGGGTCGCGCGAGAGCTGGGCGTCTTGAGTTGCGACAAGGTTGAATGAGAACCGAGCCCGGCTCCCGCGCCTGAGATGTTTTATCGGGATCACCGTCCGGAGACTTTTGCGCTGTCGCGCCGCCGGTGCAGTCACCGCCTCATCAGACGCCGCTGCCCTGGACCGCCCGGTGATTGCCCGCCTTTTCGGCCAGAGACAGCGTTACAGCCTCTGTCCTCGGGACATCCCGCCCCTCCCAGCCTGAACGCGCCGGCCGCCCGTCATGGAAGGAACGGATCAGAGTATGATGCGGCTTCGGTTGGGGGCGGATAAGTTCGGCTCTCTCCGCACCCGCTCTGGTGACACGCGCCCCAAACGCGCTACCCTTATCGTCATGACTGAACAGCCGAACTCCGCGATTACAGACATTGTGCCCGTTGATGAGCTGCGCACGCGCGCAGAAGCGCTCTGGGACTGGGTTCAGGTCTCTGCGTTCAATATCGACAACGCCCTGCAACTGGCGCTGATCATTGCGGCCATCGCACCAGCGTTGCTGTTCGGTCCGCGTTTGCGTCATGTCATCAATGAGCAGACGAAAACGCGTATCAAGACAGGGCTGTGGCGACGCTTGCTGTCCGCCGCGCTCGAGCTGATGACGCCGCTGGCGCTCTATCTCATCCTGACGGCGATCCGGGTGGGGCTGGGCGCGCTGGACCGGCCGGTGGCCATTGTCAGCGCGGCGATCAGCCTGATGAGCGCCTGGCTCATCATCCGGGCGGTCACCCTGGTCATCCGCTCGCGCTTCTGGTCCACCCTGGCGTTCTACATCATCTGGCCCATTGCGGCGCTGGATGTGTTCGGCCTGCTCGATGACGTCATCGCCCAGCTGCAGGCGCTGGCCATTCCGCTGGGCGAAACCAGCGAAGGCGAGCCGGTTACTTTGAGCCTGTTCGATGTGCTGCGGACGATGATCTATTTCGGCCTGCTGTTCTCGATCGCGAGCTTCGCCGGACGCACCATCGACAAGCAGCTGCAACGCTCGGACGAGATCTCTCCGGCGCTCAGCGCCCTGATCTCCAAGGTTCTGGGGGTGTTGCTGCCGGTTCTGGCGCTTCTGATCGCGCTGCAGATGACCGGCTTCAACCTCGCCACGCTCGCGATCTTTTCCGGCGCGGTCGGCATTGGCGTGGGTCTGGGCCTGCAGAAAACCGTGTCGAACTTCGCAGCCGGCTTCACGCTCCTGGCGGACAAGTCGATCAAGCCTGGCGACGCCATTTCGGTGGATGATCAGTTCGGCTGGGTGACCGGCATGCAGGCGCGCTATGTGTCGATCCGGACCCGTGACGGCACGGAAATGCTGCTGCCGAACGACCACTTCATCAATAACGGCGTCACCAACTGGTCGAAATCGGATCATATCGTGCGCATGCACGCGCCGTTCGGCGTGTCCTACAACACGCGCGATCTCAAAAAGGTGCAGAGCCTCGCCATTGAAGCGGCGAAGACGGTGAACCGGGTCGTCAGTGAACGGGACCCGGTCTGCAATGTGATGGAGTTTGGCGACTCGTCAGTGAATTTCGATCTGCGCTTCTGGATCCGTGATCCGCAGAACGGTCAGGCGAATGTGCGGTCCGACGTCTATCTGGCGATCTGGGATCGATTGCACGAAGAGGGCATCGAGATCCCGTTCCCGCAAATGGACCTGCATGTGAAGGCCTTGCCCGAGCGCGCGAAAGCGTCAGACGAGGCCAAGGACGCGGACTAGGCCGAGCAGCTGGCCCCGCCCAGCACACAGAACTGAGCGCAGTATTTGTGGTTCAGGCGCACCGGTTTGAGGCTGGCTTCCAGCGTGTCGGCCAATTCAAACTCGTCTTCATAGGGCAGGAGCGTGCACGCCACGACGCTGGGGCGGTCCGCGCCGCGGCGCTTGATCACCATGCGCTGGCTGGCGCACATGATGTCCTTGGGGTTCTGGTTGAGAATGCCCCAGCAATCCACGGTGATTTCGGGCGGATCGCCGCTCTCATCCATTTCAGGGAAAATCACGAGGCGGGCCGGATCCTCCGAGGGAATATCCACGCCCAACCCGTCAAACAGCGCCTTGAAACCCCGACGCGCTTCGGCGTCGGTTTCATTCCACACTGACCGGCCGGCGGCGCTGAGCGTGAAGCCGTGCTCGGCCAGCCAGACCATGCCTTCGACGGTGGCGTCAAAGCCGCCCGGTCCGCGCTCGGCGTCGTGATAGCCGCGGGTATAGTGATCAAGGCTCAGCCGCATCTCGATCCGGTCGCCATGGCGAGCTTGCAGGTCGAGAAGGCCTGATTGAACGCGCGGGCGCATCATCGGCTTCATGGCGTTGGTCAGCACCAGCACGCGGTGGCCACGCTCCAGCGACACCTCCATAAGACGGATCATGTCCGGGTTCATGAAAGGCTCGCCGCCGGTAAACCCGATCTCCACAGGGCCGAAACCCAGGGCGTCGACTTCATCGAGATAAGCGGTTACATCCGCTTCGGTCAGATAGACCAGCGCGTCATTAGTGGGTGAGCTGAGGATATAGCAGTTCTTGCATTCGATATTGCACAGCGTGCCGGTGTTGAACCACAGCGTCTTGAGCGTATCGAAACTGACGCTTGCGCGCTGCTCGCCCTTGGCGGTCGTCACAGGGTCAGAAAATTTCAGAAGCGGCGCTGAAGCGTCAGGCATGAACGATCCGAGTCATTGCAAGCGGGAAACCGAAAGCTAGGGCAGGGACGCGGCCCCGACAATCACGCTCAAGAGGATGTGTCTGTGTCGTGTTCAGTCCGTTCACATGTCCTCTTGGAGCCAGAACACCTGATCGACGGGATGATCGAGCGCCTTGGCGATTTTCAGCGCGAGCAGAGCTGACGGAATGAAAACGCCGTTTTCAACAGTGTTGATCGTCTTGCGGGTCACGCCGACCGCCGCGGCCAACTCGGCCTGGGTCATGCCCGCTTGCGCCCGCAGCGCCTTCATGGCGTTGCCCAGCTCTGCTCCGCTCATGCGTGGGTGTCCTCTGCCGTGTCTCCGCGTCGATCATAAAACACCGTTGCGACGAAGAAGCTGGAAACCGTCACTCCGGTCAGGAGTTTGAGCAAAAGCCCGCCATCGACGCCGAAATTGCTGATGGTCATGGCGAGAACCGTTGAGACCGTGATCACCCAGAACGCGGCTTCAGCGGCGCGGCGACGTACATCGCGCGCCCATTCGTCATTGATCACGTCGTATCCAAAGAGTTTGTGGGCGCGACGCGCATCCAGGAAATAGAGGCTGATCGACACGAGCCAGAGCCCGAACCCGGACAGACTGACCATCAGACCCGGCCCTGAGAACGCTTGCGGCAGCGAGTCGGTTTGAGCCACGCCGCCTGCTGCCTGCCAGAAGAAGAAGCCTGCCGCCTGGCACAGCAGCAGCACGCGCATACGCGCATTGATTTTTTCGAGCTGGTCCATGACGGCTCTCCCGTGTCGTGTAACCTTTAGGTTACTTAAACACGGTTTTGCGGATCAGTCGAGGTTCGGTTTGAAGCTGTGAGCGAAATGCAGACAGAACGCCAGAACCGGCGCGGCGATGATCAGGTCGATCAGGGGCGACTGCGGCGCTTGAGCAAGCCCGATCAACGCGGCCGAGACCGCCATGGCGACGCCCAGTGCAATCACGGCCGTGCGCGACGCCGGTGCGATGGCCGGCGCCTTGAAGACGTCGAACGCCTTGGCCTTGCGGGCGTGCAGGACCGTACCCGCCAGCAGGATAATGCTGACAATGGTCACGCCCATGCCGATGCCGGACAGAAAGAAGCCCGGCGCTCCTAATCCAAAGGCGATCAGCGCCTCACCGCCCTGCCAGCCGGCGAAGCCCGCGCCGAAGAAACGCGTGAACAGTCGGGTCCGGCTGGCGAGCGAGCGGGTGAGTGCCGGATCAGTCACGCCTTGATCAGTCCGATTTCACGCAGGCGTTCCAGGAGGTATTCGTGCGCCGTCATCGGCTCGGGATACCGGTTCGGATTGTCCGCGCTGATACAGCCCGGCAGGGTTTCAATCAGGAAATCGGGATTGAAGTGCAGGAAGAAGGGCGTGGAATAACGCGAGAAGGCCATGCGTTCCTTTGACGGATTCACCACGCGGTGCGTGGTGGACGGGTACACATGGTTCGTCAGGCGCTGCAGCATGTCGCCGATATTGATCACCAGCGCGCCTTCGGGCGGCTGCACGGGCAGCCAGGCGCTGGTCTTGGTCTTCACCTGCAGACCCGCTTCCTCAGCGCCCAGCAGCAGGGTGATGACATTGATGTCCTCATGGGCGCCGGCGCGCACGCCGTCCGGATCCCCATCGATCGGGGGATAGTGCAGCAGACGCAGGATGGAATTGCCGTCATTGACGGTCTTGGAGAACCAGTTCTCCTCAAGGCCCAGATCCTTGGCCAGCGCCTGGAGCAGCACCGCGCCCATCTCGTCGAGCGCGGCGTAGAGCGCCTGGATGCTGTCGTCAAAGCGGGCGATCTCTTTCACCGGCACGTTCGGGGGCATGACGTCGGAGTATTTGTGGCCCTCGGGCAGGTTCCGGCCATGGTGCCAGAATTCCTTGAGATCCTTCTGGTCCATGCCCTTGGCGTTTTCGGTGCCGAACGGGGTGTAGCCGCGCTGGCCGCCGCCGTTTTCAATGGCGTAGGCGCGCTTGGCGGCGTCAGGCAGGGCGAAAAAGGCCTTGGCGTCTTCCAGGGCGCGATCAATCACATCGGTATCGACAGGGTGATCGCTGATCACGGCAAAGCCGGTTTCACGGAAGCTCGCGCCCAGTTCGCGGGCGAACGCTTCAGGATCCTGACCGGCGAGCTTGAAGGACACCGGTTCGAGGTTCTGGTCGGTAAGAATGATATCGGTCATGTCGGGCTCTTTAGCGCTCCCTCGCAGGCTCGTGAAGTCGCTATGTCTTGAACGAATGGTCGCAGGGCCCGACATAGGACGTTCAAAGCTGTATTTAAGGGCAGGGAGGCCCCCCGATGAGCAAGCCGATCGAACTGTATTACTGGCCCACCCCCAACGGATGGAAAGTCAGCATCGCTCTTGAGGAAATGGGCCTGCCCTATGAGCTCAAACCGGTCAATATCGGGTTGGGCGAACAGTTCGAACCGGATTTTCTGAAAATCAGCCCGAACAATCGCATGCCCGCGATCATTGATCCGAACGGTCCGGATGGCGAACCGATCTCGGTTTTTGAAAGCGGCGCCATCTTGCAATATCTGGCGCGCAAGACGGGTCAGTTCTATGGCTCGAACCTGCGCGAGCAGACCGCGGTCGAGGAATGGCTGTTCTGGCAGATGGGCGGTCTGGGCCCGATGTGCGGTCAGGCTCACCATTTCCGCACCTATGCGCTGAAGATTGAACCGGACGAGACCAAGCTCGAATACGGCAAGAACCGCTACACCAATGAGGTGCATCGCCTGTATGGCGTGATCGAGCGTGATCTCGAGCACCGCGACTATCTGGCGGGTGATTTCTACTCCATCGCCGATATGGCCGCCTGGCCTTGGATTCTGCCCGAGGGGCAGGGGCAGAACCTGGATGAGTTTCCGCGTCTGAAAGCCTGGCATGAGCGTGTGGGCGCGCGAGAAGCGGTCAAGGCCGGTCGCGCCGTGGGCAAGGACCTGTTCAAGTCGCTCGCCGAAGACAGCGAGGAAATGAAGAAGGCGCGGGATGTGCTGTTCGGTCAGCGCGCCAAATCCTAACCAAACGTAAATTGGGCTTTCCCCTGCCGGTGTCGCCTTTTAGGTTGGCGGATGAGGGCAGGGGGAAGACTGATGAGGGCTGGGACGCCACCGTCTCGTACCTATAGCGAACGCTATGGCGCGCGCTCGCCATGGCTGGCGCCGCGTTGGCGCGCGGCAGTCTATCTGATCTGGCGCGCGCTGTTCGCCTTGGTCCGGCCTGCGCTGTTTCTGGCCTTGTGCGCTGGCGCATTGATCAGCGTGTATCGCGCTTTGGAGGCGGCCCCTGCGGACTCGCTGAGAGCGCCGCAAACCCTGTCTGAACAATTTGACGCTGCGCTTAACGCTGCGGTTCCCGCGCAGGATGCAGAGGACACTCTGTCGCGCTGGCGCACGGAGATTGAGCAGTCTCTCGCGCCGACATTGCCTGGACCGCCGGACTTGCCGCGGGCGCGCAGTTTTGCTTCAAGCCTGCCAGCTTTGATGGGGCGGGAGGCGCTCGCCCTCTACCTCATGCAGAATGAACGCCGGCCTGAATTGATGCGCGCGGATCTGGCCGCCATGCCGGTCTGGCGGCGAGAACAGATTATCAATGGCGTGCTTGAAGGACGCCAGCAATCTGAAGGACTGGTCGGCGAACCAGTCTGGTTGCGCGAAGCCAGTCCGAGAGCGCAACAACGCTACCGGCGGGCCCAAGCGCTTTACGAACGCAGCTTCCAGGCGGCCGAATCCTGGTTTCACAGCCCTGATGGTTTGGCCCTCAATCTGGCGGCCCTGCCGGGCCTTGCACCGGGTTTGTCACCGTCTCAGGCGCGCGTGCTGCCCGATGCCCGTGAATTGATCGTGCAAGGCTGCGCTCTGGCGCGGGCGCAAAGTCAACGGGTTCCCGCTTGTGAGCGGGCTCAGCTGGTCCTGCCCGAGGCGGATCCTGTGCGTGCTGCGCTGGCCCTGTCGCTTCATGACCCTGCGCTTGACCCGGCTACGGTCAGGTTGGCGCTGGCTGCGCGCGCTGCAGGCCGCCTGGATGGCGAATGGCTTGCTTCCTTGATGCTGGGCCCGCCAGCGCGTGAGCGGGAGATGCGCTTGCTGACCGCCCTAATGCCGATCCTGGCGGATGCGGATCAGATCCATGCCCGGCCTGCTACCTGTCATGCCCGGTGTGCGGCGGCGATGGCGGAGCTTCACGCCATGGCGGGACTGGATGACGGGCGGCGACAGAGCTGGTTTGCCGCCTTTGAAGAGATCCGGCGCAACGAAGACGCGCTCGTCGCCCTCCGTGTTTCTGACGTGCTGGACTCCAGGGACGATGTTCAAGTCCTGGCCCGGCTGAGCGCCATCAGCGAGGGGCGCATGCTGGCGGGACGTATCCTGTTGGCCGAGGAAATGGTCACGCTGTCGCCCTCTGAAAGTTTTTTCAGGACCGATTTTGATCGGCCCCAGCTTCTGCTGGCTGCTCTGTTGGCGTTGTTGGCTGTGGCGATGTTGGGAATCGTTTTGATTTCAGGGCGGATTCGGCGTTCGGGTGGCTCTCCGGGCGCGCTGGAACGGTTGGACGCCGAGATCAGTCGGTTAATTTTGGGTAGGAATATCTAACGGAATTAAAGGGTTAATCGGCGTTATTCTTGAGACTCTTTAACCCTGTGGTCAGACATCGCGAGCATTCTGATCGTGCACAACGGGCCACCGAAAAGGCATCGGGTGCATGGTGGGATGCGAAGGCGACACGGGCGAAAAGTCCGGCCCTTCGCCAACGATGGGAAGACTAAAATGGCTTTCACTGATGTGGAAACGGCGCAAGTTCACGACGCGGTCAAAATGGACCCGACCGGGGATGACCTGTGCAAGCTGGGCCTTCTGTACTCGACGGGCCAGTGCGGTGTGATCGATTACATCGAGGCGCACAAATGGTTCAACCTGGCCTCGCTGATGGGCTCGGACACCGCGAAATACTACCGCAGCGAAGTCGCCGCCGAGATGGATGGCGATCAGATCGCCGCCGCCCTGACGGCTGCGCGCGAGTGGTTGTCCACGCGGCACTAGGACAGATCGAGCCATGATCGCCGACAGAAGCGACAGGCTCGATCCGTCTGCATTCCCTAGTTTGAATTGAACACCTGATCAGCGAGGGCATACGCGAACGCGTTGTCGAGCGGCAGGATGTTCCGAATGTAAAGCTCTGTGAAATCGTTGATTTCAGCGATTGTCGTGCGGGGCGCAAACACAATGTCGTGCCGGGCGAGCGGGATCAAATCCGCAGGCGCGCCCCTCTGGGCGTCGCGAATATTGACCGTGCGCATCATGACGCCGCCATCGTCTGCGCGGCGCAGGACGACCACCTGGCTGAGCCGGGCGCGATTGTTCGCGCCACCAGCGAGCGTGAGCGCTTCCATCACGCCCATGCGCGGGCTGATCATTTCATAGACGCCCGGACTGCGCACTTCGCCGCCGACCAGGATCTGCTGGGCGCCGAAGGCGACAGGGCGCACTTCCACAATCGGATCCCTGAGAACGCGCGCATAACGCTCGGCGATGCTGCGGGCGGCCTGAGGCGCGGTCATCTGCGCCACCATTACCGATCCGGCCAGGGGCAGACTGACGCGCCCGTCCGGTCCGATCGACAGCGTCCTGTTGAGCTCTTCAGCGGTGTGAACCGTCACGGCCACTTCGTCGCCGGGAAACAGGCGATAGGCGGGATCGCTGTCGGACCAGGTCTGGAACCGGCTCGGTTCAAAGCCTTCGGCCGTCCGCCCCTGAGGCGTGCTGGTGCAGGCGCCCAGAGCCAGAACGCCCAGAGCGGACAAGACAGATCGTCGTGTTGGCGAAGCCATCCCGGAAACTCCCCTAATAAGATCTTCACCATGAAAGGCTGCGGCTAAGGAAAAATTAAGCGCAATCACGCCAGATGCACCTATGACGTCAACGCCTTCGAACTCCACCGCCGACGGGCGGGTGCGGCGCGAACTGGATCTTGTGGATCTGGTCGCGATCGCCTGGACGCAACGACTCTTCATCATCCTGATTACGCTGTTGCTTTTTATTCCGCTCGCCGTGGCGGCCTATATGAGCCTGACGCCGACCTTTACAGCCGGCAGCCGTCTGTTGGTGATCATGGATGATGAGGACCTGACCCCGGGCGCCGCCGGGGCGGGCGGTGAATTCATGTTCGACCAGATCATGCAGTCAGAAGCTGATCTTCTGGCGTCAGAGGAAGTGCGGCGGCGCATGCTGATCGAACTGACCGGCGAAGCGGATCCTGAGCAGCTCAAATCGCTAGGCGAGGGCTTCGGGGTGTCGCGTGCGCCGAACGCCAGTTTCCTGATCGCGACCTTCAAGAATCCCGACCCGGTGGTGGCGGCGAATACCGTCAACGCCATTGTCGACGCCTATTTGCGCTATCGCGTGGAGCTCCTGACCGGCGGGTATGAAGGCGGCATCCAGGCGCGGCTCGACGCGGCGGAACGCGACGCGCAGGCCGCGCAACGGGCGCTCAGAGCGTTTCTGGCCGAGAATGACATTACGGATTTCGAGACCGAGCTCAATTCGGCCCTGGGGCGGCTGGCGAATCTGCAAGGCCGGAAACTGGAGGCAGACGCGGATGCCGCGCAGGCGCGCGCCCTGGCCCAGGCGCTGGAGCAGCGGCTTGAGAATATCCCGCAAACTATTGAGCTCTATGTCGAAAACTCGGTCACAGGGCAGCTGCTGGACCTGCAGGTGCGCCAGGCCGAACTGATGGCGCGGTATCAACCCGACGCTCCGCCCGTCATCGCGGTTCAGCGCGAAATCGAAGCGCTCGAACGCTTTGTCGAGGAAGGCCGCGCCAATGGACAGGGCCAGCGCCGCACGGGCGTGAACCCGATCTGGCAGGAGCTGGAATCCTCCCGCCTGCAGCAGGAATCCAACGCCGCCGGGCAGGCGCGTCTGGCGGCGTCCCTGAATGCGCAATTGCGCGAGGCGCGCGCCGAAGTGGACCGTCTGCGGGACCTGCAATCTGATTATGAGCGCCTGACGCGCGCTGTGGATGCGCGCTCAGCTGCAGCGGACCAGCTGTCGGTTCAGGCGGCCGATGCCTTGGCGCGTCGGGACATGCCGCCGGGCGGCGCAGACGCCATCCGGATCGTATCCCGCGCCACGCCGCCGGTTCAGGCCTCGTCAAAGCGCAAGCTGGCCGTCATGGCGGTGGGCGTTCTGGCGGGCGGCGTTGCGCTGCTGCTGGGCCTGATCCGTGGTTATGTGGTGAGTGTGCGTCATGAGCCTGCGCCCCGCAGCCCGTCGCCGCAAAACCCGCCCTCGCAGCATGAGCCAAACGCCGCTCCGACGCCGCAATACGGCGCTTCAGAGCCACCGCCGCAGCGCGCGCCCTTGCCGGTGCTGGCGCGGGTCAGTGATACGCGCTGATCTGACAGGGCTCCGTTAACCATTCACGCATACATCTGTCTGTTGGGTAAACAGGCATGGCTGTGCGCATGAGCATCGAGGTGGAACTGGACGGCTTGGCCCGGCGCTTGGCGCCGCAGGGCGCCAATGCGCGTGCGGTCATGGTCGTGCCGGTCAGCGCCAATGCCGGTGCGTCGACGATCACCGCCGGTCTGGCGCGCGCGTCAGTCCAGCGCGGGGTCAAACCGGTCTGGCTTTATGATCTCGATTTCCGGAACAATCCCCAATCGGACGCTTTCCGCCTGAACGGAAAGGCCTATTCGGGTGCGCTGTCAGGTCGGCGGTTCTGGCGTACGACGCCGGACAATGCCGGACGTGTGGCGCTGCGCCGGGTCGAGGATCAGCCGATTTATGTCAGCCGGTTCGAGCGCGAACCGGGGCAGGTGCGCAGCCTGACTTTTCTCGACACGCCCGATTACTGGATGCAGGCGCGGCGCAGTGCGGGACTGACCCTGGTGGACGCGTCCTATAACAGCGCCGCCATTCCCCTGGTGGCGCCGAACATGGATGGGGTCATCCTGGTCGCGAATGCGCGCACGGATGGCCGCGAACGCTGTGAGGCCGAAGCGGCGCGGTTGCGTGAGCAGGGAGCGCAGGTCTGGGGCGTGGTCGTCAATCGCGCCCGGACCGCGCCGACAGCGTGAGCGCGCTCGCTCTGGCCGATCGCTGGCGCGGCGGTTTGCCCCGGTTGCGTTTCGCATCCATGCTGGAAACCGGCCTTGCGGCACTCCTGATCTTCCTGTTCTCGAGCGCGCTGTTGCCGCAAATTTTTGATGGCGGCGAAGAGGGCAGTCCGATCCTGCGCCTGATCTGGCCGCCGGTTTATCTGTTGACGCTGATCCTGATCGGGGTGCGTCCCATGCCAGTGCTGGGGCTTTTGGCGCGCGCCTGGCCGTTGATGCTGCTGGCGGCGCTGCCGCTTGTTTCGGCGAGCTGGTCACTCGATCCCGGGCTGAGCCTGCGGCGCGGATTGGGCGTTGTCATGCCGGCCCTGTTCGGCCTTTGGATGGCGAGCCGATACAGCTGGCGCGATCTGATCCGCTTGTTGGCGCTGTCGTTTGCAATCCTGGCTGTCGGCTCGCTTTTGATGTCGGTTCTGATGCCGTCCTATGGGGTGATGTCGGAAATTCACCCTGGCGCCTGGTCCGGTCTCTGGTTTGAAAAGAACCGTCTGGGCGGGGTCATGGCGCTGGCTGCGCTTGCAGGCATGGCGGCCGCCTTCACGACGCCCCATCGCCGGGAAGTGCGGTATTGGGGCGCGCTTGTGATCCTGGCGGTCGCGCTGGTGCTCATGTCCACCTCTCGGACGGCCCTGATGGCCTGCATGATCGGCGTGGCGGGGCCCTTGATGATCTATTTCGCCCGGCAGGGCTTCATCATGGCCGCTCTGGCGGTGTTCAGTGGCCTGTTTGGCGTGTTCGCGCTGACGCTCGTCATTGTGATCGGGCCGGGCGTGATCCTGGAGGCGCTTGGTCGCGACCCGACGCTGACCGGACGCACCGATATCTGGATCGGCCTGATGCAGGCGGTCCAGATGCGGCCCTGGACGGGGTTTGGCTGGGGCGCCTTCTGGCTCGTGGAAGACGGGCCGGTGTTCTGGGTGCGTCAGGCGACCGGATGGGAGGTGCCGTCGGCTCACAATTCATGGATAGAGATCGCGCTGGCGCTCGGCCTGCCTGGAGCGATCTGGGCGTTCTTGGTCTATCTCGGAGGACTGGCTGCTTCGGTGAAGCGCGTTTTCGCCGGTGTAGAAGCCTATTGGGCGCTGCCCGCCATGGCGATCTGGGGGCTGACCAGCCAGTCGGAAAGCATTTTCATGACCACGAACGGCCTGACCTGGACGCTGTTCTGCATCACCTTCAGCAAGCTCGCCGCGCGGCGCGAGGCCTAGGTCGCTCCTGCGCCGTAGAGCCGCGGCGCCACACGATCGAACCACAAGATCTTGCCCGCTCCCTGCGCCGCCCGATCCAGACATTTGGCGGCAGCGGTTGCGGAAACCAGTCGCGCCAGCGGAGCGCTGAGACCGTAACCCACCAGCTGCGCCAGGCCCACCGTCATCCAGAAGCCGACACGGGGCCAGCTGGACGGATGGGCGGAGGCGCAGGACTGGCTGGGGCTTTGTCCGTGCGCAAAGCTGCGTTCGAGCAATTTGCGCCAGCTTTGCCGCGACACTTGTACATGCTCGTTCACGCGCGCCTCGGCTGCCCAGCCAAAGCGGACGCCGCGGTTCGCCAGCGCTTCAAACAGCAAGTCATCCTCGCCGCCCAGCTCATTGGCGGCCGGATCGAAAACCGGATCAGGCAGATCCAGCGCCGCGCGATCAAACAGGGCGTTGCCGCAACCGAACGGCTCATCAATGATCTTGTCCTCGGACGGGCCCAGACGCGAATAGATCCGCGCCAGATAGGCGCGCCGCACCGGGCCGCTCACCGCGCCGGATATCTGTGCGATGACCGGACCGAAGATGATGGGCGTTTGCAGGCGCTTGTGCGCCTTCAGAAGGGCGTCGAGCCAGTTGTCATGGGCGGTTTCGTCGTCATCGAGCTGAGCGATGAAGCGTGCGGCGGTCGTGGCGAAGCCGGCATTGCGGGCATTGGACACGCCGGGCTTGGGTTCGTGCACGTAAACCAGTTTCGTACTCGCGCCCTTGGCCAGATTGGCGACCGTTTCAGCCGCGCCGCCCTCGGGATCGTTATCGACCACGACGATTTCATCGGGCAGCCGGGATTGGGCGAGCACGCTGGATACGGCTTCAGCCAGGGCGTCATTGCGCCGATAGGTCGGGATCAGGACCGCAACACTCATTGTTTGGCCAGGATCGCCTTGAGCGCTTCAGACTGGGTGCGCACCTGCGCGCCCGACTGCTCGACGGCGTGCAGGACGACGTCGTAGAATTCGGGCGTGCAGCCCCATTCTGACGGGGTGCGGCGAATGTCGTGACCGTAGAAAATCAGCCAACCCGGATTGCGCGCCACATCCCTGACGGCGTCGACAGCGCGTTTGAGACCGGCTTCTCCGCCATCCAGCGGCATGGCCTTGAGCAATCCGCGATCTGCCACGCCCCGATTGATCCCGGGCTGGACGCCGCGCAGGCTCGAATAGGTTTCCAGAAGACGTTTCTTGGCCTGCGGGGTCGCTTCCCCATACGCAAAGGCGTAGCTCGAGGGCGCGCGGTTCAGTCCCGCCTCCTTGAGAAAGGCGCGATTACGCGCGGCGTCTGAGGCGACAGCCTCGGCCGTCAGACGAGAAGCGTCCAGATGGCTGTAGCCATGACAGGCGACCTCATGCCCGTCTGACTGAAGCTGAAGAAGGTCTTCGGGGTCAAAGAGGTCGCCATGATGGTTGTTGATGCTTGCGAGCCCGCCACTGACAAAGAAGGTGCCGCGCCAGCCCCGCGCATTCAGCCGAGACGCGCCCAGCTCCAAGGCGGACTTGGGAAAGTCGTCAAAGCTGAATGTCACGATCGGTCGATCCAGCTTGATCTTCAGGGGCGTTACGCCGAACCGTCGCGCCAGATGCTTCTGAACGCGTCCGGTCAGCCCGCCGCGCGGGCGATAGACGACCTCGTCAGGATTATACGCTGTCTGGTTCATGCACGCCCCCTGGGCAAATCGCGGGCGGCAGCGCCCGCACGGAACAGTTTCAACGCCAGCACGCGCGCCTTGATCGGCGCCCAGCGGCTCAAGGCCAGACCCCGACCGATGACGCGCGCCGGACCTGCCAGACGCAAGGCTTGCATCTTGCGGGCCAGTCGTGCGCCCGGCCGGGTTTCATAGTCGGGATGGCGGTTCAAGAGCCGCGCGAAATTCGGTCCGGCGCGGTCAAACTTGGCCAGCAATTCAGACGCGCTTTGCAGTCCGCCATGGGCGGCGTGGCAGTCCACATGGCCGAGCGCCCCCACTTTCGACGCACTGAGCGCCCAGTCGACATCTTCCCAGCCCCAGCCGGCATAGCCCTCATCAAAGGGGCATTCGGCGAAGAGGGACGCGCGGACCGCCAGGTTGGAGGAACACACCGCATAGGCGCCTTGCGCTGACCGGCTTTGCGCCTCCACCGCATCAGAGGCTTGTGCGAGCGCGGCGTGCAAATGGTCTTCGGGCGAACGCGGGGCGCAGGGCGCATAGCCGCCAAACAGGGCGTCCTGGGATGTCGCCGCCAAGGCGCGCCGCCAGCGCGGAATGAAGCCGGGATCTATCTCCATGTCGGCATCCAGAAACAGCAGCCACTCGCCCTGGGCGGCGGCGCCGAGCGCATTGCGCGCCCGGGAGCGGCCCTGATTGTCCGGGCTCGTGATCAGGATGACCGGCGCTGACATCGCCTTCACGGCGTGAGCCACTTTGTCTGACAGAGCCGCGTCAGGCGCCCCGTCATCAAACAGGATGATTTCGGTTTCAGTGTCCGCCTGCGCGGCCAGGCTATCGAGCAGCGGGCGCGGATCATCGCCATAGAACGGGATCAGCACGGACAGCGTGATCGGGCGCGATGGGGACGCAGACGAGCGGGTCAGTTCCAGGGGCAGGGCGGTCATGCGGCGGCCCTCCGCGCAAGTCGGTCTGCAAGTTTCTCGACGAGCCAGCTGCGCGCGCCCAGTCCATCAAGCGCCAACATGATGATGGCGTAGACGCCCACGCCCGCACCGATCTGGACCATGAGATCGAGCACAACCGGGCCCATCGCCGGCGCCAGCACCACGCCGGCGCTCATGCCGGCGGTCGCCAGCGCCGCCTTGCTCCATTCACGCACAGGAATAGGCATCGCGAAAATGGTGCGGCCATGAAGGATGCAGGCGATCATCGCGACGCCATAGGCCGCGACCGTCGCCCAGGCTGCGCCATGCAGGCCCAGCAGCGGGATCAGCGCCGCGTTCAATACCAGGTTCAGGACCGCAGAGCCGGTCATGATGAAGGCCATCGATCCGGTCCGGCGTCCCAGCGTGTAGGCGGTGTGGAAGTAATGGGTCATCACCCCGTTCATCAGCCCGGACAGGGCGATCAGGGGCACGATGGAGGCGGCGGTCGCAGCTAGCTCTTCGCCAATCATCAGACGGGCGAGATCGGGAGAGACCAGCGCCAGTCCGGCGGCGGCGGGAAAGCCGATCGCGCCCATCAGCGCCCCGGTCTGACGAGCAACCGATTGCGCCGCGCTGCGGCCTTCATGTTCGAGCGCAGCGATCAGCAGCGGCCCGGTCGTCATGCCCAGCCAAAGGAACATGATGCTCAAGGAGCGGTCCGCCAATGCATAGCCGGCCGAATAGGCGCCCGTGGCGGCTTCGCCCAGATAGGCGGCGATGAGGAAGCGGTCTCCGCTGGTCAGAAGCTGCTCGAATATGAGCGAAAAGGCGATCGGCCCCCCATAGGCGAAAAAGGCGGTGACCCGTGCGCGATGAGCGCGATCCTTGCGCGCCTTGCGCGCCAGGGCGGGCAGGTCGAAGACCAGCGCCATCGCCGACGCCAGCGCCAGCCCGGCCAGCGGTCCGGCGGAGCCCAGATCGGTCAGGAGCGTCAGCGCGGCGCCGAAGGCGAACCCGCCAGCAAGCGAAAAGGTTTCCAGCATCGAATAGCGCCAGGCCTCGCCCGCCGCTCGCCGGGTTTCGAGGGCAATCATCACGCCGGCGCGCAGCAACACATAAGCGAGTGCGTAGGCGCAGGCGGTTTTGAGACTCGGTCCAAGATCAAGAACAAGGAGCGCGACTGCACCGATGATCAGAACCGGAGCCGCGATCATCGCAAACAGGGTGAGGGCGGTGAACAGGTGTCCGCCCAGACGTCCGCGCGAGGCGGCGCGGGCGTGATAGCGCGCCACTGCGGCGTCGAGCCAGGTGAAGATCAGCGTGCTGATCAGCGCGGATCCTGTCAGCACCAGCATGTACTGGCCGTAAGCGTCCGGGCTCAGAAGGCGCGTGAACACCACCACGCTGCCAAAGCCGACAAGCGCCTGGGCCAGATAGACCGGCAGATAAGCCAGAAGGTGACGGTTCAGCATGAGCGGTTCAGTATCCAGTTCAGCACTCTTCGCGCCCATGCAAGAGCGCGACCGGTCCCAAGTTTGCCTCAGAGTGCTGAAAAACGGCCTAACAGCCGGAATTTTGTGCCGAAGCGGGCCAGTACGGGCTCCCGCCAAGGCTTTGTTCAGTTCTGTCTGTCAGGACTGTTGCAATACGAGACGGGGACCGGAATGCAGATGTTGTCAGTGGATCTGAAGACGCCTCAAACGCTGTCTGATGAAGAACGCGCTGCCTGGCGCACCATGCTGGCGGCCAACCCGTTCCTGGTCAGCCCCTATCTGACTTTGGGGTATCTTGACGCGATTGCGCTGGCGCGGCCGGATATCAAGGTCGCAGTCATTCGCAAGTCTGACAGGATTGCGGGGTTCTTCTCGTTCCAGAAGGGGCCCATGGGCCATGCCCGCGCGCCGGGCGGCATGGTCAATGACTGTCATGCCGTGATCTGTGCGCCGGGCGAGGACATCGCGCTCAGTCATGTCCTGACCCAGGCGGGAGTCGAAGTGTTCGACTTCAAGGATTGTCTGTCCGCCCAGGCGCCCTTCCGCCGTCATGCCGAAATGGTCGAAGGCGGCTGGGTGATCGATATCAGCGACGGCTTCGAGGCTTATGCCGCTCTGCGCAAGAAGCCGGGCGGGAACACGTTTCGCAGCGCTCTGGGCGCACCGAAAAAACTGGCCAAGAACGGCGAGCTGACCTTCCGGTTTGATGATCGCCGACCGGAGACCCTGGAGGCGCTCTATGCCTGGAAGTCCGCGCAATATGTCGAGTCCGGCTTTCCCGACCTGTTCGCCCTGACCTGGGTGCGGGACCTTCTCGAGCAGCTTTGGCGGCAGGATCGGGATGTGGGCGCGGGTCTGATGTCCACGCTCGAGCTGGATGGTCGTCTCGCGGCCGTGCATTTCGGCCTGATCGGCCCAACCGTGCTGCACTCCTGGTTCCCGGCCTATGATCCCGAGTTCGCGCATCTGACGCCGGGCAATGCTCTTCTGATCGAGATGCTGAAGGCGGGCGCCGAGGCGGGTGTGCGTGAAGTGCATATGGGACCGGGCGATCAGCGCCAGAAACAGGCCATGGGCTCGTTCCAGGAAGGCCTCGCAACCGGTTGCATAATTCGACCGGGCGTTATGGGCTGGGCGCGCCAGGCGGCGGGATTCATAGAGAAGACCGCAGATCCCTTGCCCTTGGGGCCGCTGGCGCGTGCGCCGGGCAAGGCGTTTCGCAAGATCGACCGGATTGCAGCGCTTTACGGGGTCTAGCACGCTCTATCGCAGCCTGCGCTTCGGGTAGTCATTGCCGCGCTTGGCCGGTTCGCGCTAAACGCTAGCTCATTAGATCGCGCGTTTTGCGATCGGCCTTGCCAGATGAGCGCTCATGACCACGCCAGCCCTGTCCATCGTCATTCCCGCCTTCAATGAAGCGGACAGCATCGAAGAAGTGGTCAAGGAGGCCATCTCGGTGTTCGACGCCGGCCTTGAGAGCTTCGAAATCATCGTGGTCGACGATGGCAGCGATGACGACACGGCCGGCGCCCTCGGCCCGCTGTCCAAGGCCGATCCGCGCGTGCGCGTCATCCGTCATCCCAATCGGTCGGGCAAGAGCGCCGGTCTGCGCACCGGCTTTCTGTCGGCCAGGGCGATCTGGGTTGCGACCATGGATGGCGATGGCCAGGACGATCCGCGTTCGGTCGTGGAGATGAGCAAGGCGATTGATCTCAAGACTGTGGGCAAGACCGGCGTGGTAGCGGGCTGCCGCCAGAACCGCACCGATGGCGCGAACCGCAAGTTCGCCTCGCGGTTCGCCAACGGTCTGCGTCGCTCGCTCCTGAATGATGATTGCCCGGATACGGCGTGTGGGCTCAAGATCCTGCCGCGGGACCTGTTCCTGATCATGCCGTTCTTTGACGCGATCCATCGCTATTTGCCGGCGCTGGCCGGTCATCTGGGCTTTGAGACCGTCAATGTGACGGTGGTGAACCGTCCGCGTGCGGCGGGGGAAAGCAAATACACCAATATCGGTCGCGCCGCGGCCGGCCTGTTTGACCTGATGGGCGTCATCTGGCTGATGCGCCGCACCCATTATCCCGACCCGCACATGCTGCTGGGCGCCCGGGGCGAGGACCACTAACCATGAACGGCTTCACGCAGTCTCTCACCCAGCCCGGTGATTCCGGGGGGCTGTCTGTTCGCGCCTGGATCGTCCTGATGCTGGTCGCTGTGCTGGCGCATTTGCCGGGCCTGTTCTCCATTCCGGCCATGGACCGGGATGAGGCGCGTTACGCCCAGGCCAGTCGCCAGATGATGGAGACGGGCGATTATGTGGACATCCGGTTCCAGGGCGATCCGCGCCACGTTAAACCCAGCGGGATCTACTGGCTTCAAGTGATCACCACGCAGCCCTTTGGCGGCGAGGATGCGCCCATCGGCGCGCACCGCCTGCCGAGCTTTGTCGGCTCGATCATCGCGGTTGCTCTGACCGCCTGGCTGGGGGCGCGCCTGTTCTCGCCCTCGGTAGGCTTGATTGCGGGTCTTGTGATGGCGCTCAGCCTCGCCATGCAGATCGAGGCGCGCACCGCCAAGACGGATGCAGCGCTGCTGGCGGCGGGCATGTTTGCCCAGGTCGCGCTCGCCATGCTGATGTTGAAGGTCAAGGAGGCCCGGCCGAAATTCTGGGGCTGGCCAGCGGTGCTCTGGGCGGGAACGGGCGCTGCGGTCGCCATCAAGGGGCCGATCTTCTTCATGGTCACAGCGCTGACCCTGATCGGTTTTGTCGCCCTGAAGCGCGATCCCAGACTGCTTCTGAAAATCCGGCCCTTTCCAGGGCTGTTGCTGGCCATGGCGATTTTCATGCCCTGGCTGGTCGCCATCAACATCCAGACCGAGTGGGGCTTTTTCCAGGAAGCGGTGGGCCATGCCCTGTTCGGCAAGGTGGGTGTCGCCGATGACAGCCATGGCGGGCCGTTCGGTTACCACACCCTTTTGATGCCGGTGACGCTGTGGCCGGCCTCGGCGCTGCTGGGCCTGGCCGGGTTGGCGGCCTGGGCGCGCAAGGGCGAAGCGAGCGTGCAGTTCCTGCTCGTCTGGATTTTGCCGTCCTGGCTGGTGTTTGAACTGATCCAGACCAAGCTGCCCCATTATGTCTCGCCGATGTTCCCGGCGATCGCCATCCTGATCGGGATCGGGCTTGTGAACGCCAAGGCGCTGCTGAGCAGCTGGAAGCACTGGACGCTGTTTGGCGTGCTGGCTGTCGCGGCCATCCTTGTGGGCGTGCTGGTCGGATTGGTCCCCTGGGTGGGCCAGATCGAGTTTGGCGAACCCGTCAGCCTGGCCAGTCAGGTCACCGCCGTCATGGGCGCCCTGGCGGTGGCCAGCCTGATCGTGCTGGCGTTCAAGCCGGACCTGACCCGGTTTCTCGCAGTGACCGCGGCAACCTGCGCGGTCTATGTGGTCGCGTTCGGCGTCGCCATTCCTGGCGTGCACAAGCTGTGGCCGTCCTATAACGCTGCGCGCATCGCCGACACCTTTACAGGGTGCGAAGTGCTGGACGTGGCGACGGCGGGCTATCGCGAGCCGTCCAATGTCTTCAACTTCTCCACCGACGTGCATCTGGGCACGGATGGGGCGGATACGGCGGCGTATCTCCTGAACCATCCCGATTGCGGCGTCGCCATTGTGGACCAGTCTGAAGACGCGGCCTTCCAGAGTGCGTTGAACGGCGCCGCGATCCGTCAGCTGGCGACCCTGGAAGGCTATAACGCCGTGAAGGGGCGAGAGCTGAGCCTGCGCTTCTACACCCTTGAAACATCACAGGTGCAGGCGCCCGCGCAATAAGGCTTGCCTGTGTGTCGAGGCTGACCGACCCTTGTTCAAAACAACAGGGGAGGACAGCCATGAGCGTTCAGTATGAGACGCGCGGCGCCGTTGCGATCATCACCATAGACCGTCCCGATCGGCGCAATGCCGTCGATGGGCCGAGCGCCGAGACGCTGGCGGAGGCCTTTCGCCGATTTGACGCCGATGAGGCGCTGTCCGTCGCGATCCTGACCGGGGCTGGCGATACGTTCTGCGCCGGCGCGGACCTCAAGGCGGTCAGCACCGGCGAAGGGCGTAATCGGGTCGAAGAGACCGGCGATGGCCCCATGGGGCCGTCACGCATGCGCTTGTCCAAGCCGGTCATCGCCGCGGTCGAGGGCCATGCCGTGGCGGGCGGTCTGGAGCTGGCGCTGTGGTGTGATCTGCGGGTGATGGCCGCGGATGCGGTCTTTGGCGTCTATTGCCGACGGTTCGGGGTGCCGCTCATTGATGGCGGCACGATCCGCCTGCCGCGCCTGATCGGGCAGTCCCGGGCCATGGACATGATCCTGACCGGACGGGCGGTTCATGCGGACGAAGCGCTGCAGATCGGGCTCGCCAATCGCACCTGTCCCAAGGGTCAGGCGCTGGAGATGGCCCTGGCGCTTGCAGAACAGATTGCGGGTTTTCCCCAGCTTTGCCTGCGCCATGATCGCCAGTCGGTGCTGGAGCAATGGTCGCTCAATGAAGCCGGGGCGCTCCTCAATGAAACGCGGCTCGGGCTTCAGACGCTCGCCAGCGGAGAGACGGTGGAAGGCGCGACGCGCTTCACACAAGGCCAGGGCCGGCACGGTCAATTCTAGGAACAAGATGCAAAACGCCCCGCCATATCCTGGCGGGGCGTTCTTGTTCAGGAGTGGCGTTCGCCTATTCCTCTGCGTAGACGCCGCGGGCGCCGTCGATCATGTCAGAGAAGAAGATGGCGTTCATCAACAGCCGCTCCGAGCCGGGGAAGGTGGCGCGGAAGACCGGGTTGTCGGCCATCATGATGACCGAGCCGCGACCCAGCCGTTCGGCGACCACGGCCGGCGTGCCGGCGATCTCGCCCTGACGGCGCTCGGAGGCATAGCCGGACAACAGCGGTTCATCCGTATATTCGGCCACGACCGCATAGGGATCGTCTTCGGGACGGATCAGCACGCTGGTCATGTTGCGCTGGACCGGCAAGGTGCGGTCATTGAAGCCGAAGCCGAGCGGGTGGGAGATGTCGAGATCGGTCTCGAACAGCGCCCCGCCGATGATGTGTTCGGCTTCACGCACCGCCATTTCGGACACGTTCAGACGGGTAAGCGGCTCGCGCTCTTCCTCGTCCTCCTCCATCACGCGGTCAAAGAAGGCCTCCTGCGCCCAGACGGCGGCCTGACGGGTGGCGATCAGCGTGCCGCCATCGCGACGGATCCAGTCTTCAATCTGTTCCTGGGTGCGCTCTGACAGGCGGGCATTGCCGCCCACCAGGATGAGATGGGAATAGTCACTCATCGTCAGGCGACCCAGATCATCCTTTCGCACAAGGGTGACTTCCATGTTGTGCTGATGATCGAGCGTCCACCACATTTCCCCGGAATCATACCGGGTCAGCCCATCATCAAAGGCGAGCACGACGCGCGGCGCTTCCAGAGAGCGGAACACGCCCGCCGCGCCAAAATCGGCGCCGTCAGTGGGCGTGAGGCCCGAGGTGAGAGCGTGCACAGTCACCCCGTCCTCGCGGGCGATGGTTTCCATCAGGGCGTGAATGTCCTCGCGGCTCATATCCTGGCGGGCATAGGGGACGAACACGGCCCCGCGGCCCAGCTCGACGCGGCCGCGCGTGGTTTCCGCCGTGACCGGCTCGCTTCCGGCGCGGGCGTAAAGCTCGGCCGACAGGATGCGGTTCAGAGCCCGCGGCGCATAGGTGTGCGACCATTCCAGAACATAGCCGTAGGGGGCGACATCCGGCGCCGGCGCGGGTTCAAAATCACCCGTGGCCAGCTCATCCGACCAGGATACCGAACGCAGGCCGTTCAGAGCCGAATAGTCGAGGTCATAGGCCAGAGGGAGGGTCCAGCCGGAAACGTCATAGAAGATGTTTTCGGGAAATTCGGTGACCCGGTCGAAGATGCCCCGGATCATCCGGTGCTGGGTCTGTTCCATGGGCACGATGAAGGCTTCGCCGGCGCGATAGGTGCGCCCATCCGCGCGGACATCGCCTTCCAGCTCGAACACCTCGATATCGTGCATGCGCAGAAGGCGCACGAAGCGGTTTGCGCGCTCGGGATCACCCGAGGCGGTGAAGACATAGGCGCGGCGATTGTCCTGGTTCGCCATCCGCGCAGACTCTTCGAAATAGCTGCGTTGATAGTCGATCAGCTCATCGCGGATGTTGCGCGCGCCCTCGATCGTGGTGAGCACGGTGCGGAACTGGGTGCGCACATTGTCGCCATGGGTGACGAGGCCGCGATCGGTTTCCAGAGCGCCGCCACGCGCCGCGCCGATTTCAAACAGAATGCCGAGCGAGCCATTGATCTGGGGATAGGTCGACCCCTTGCCGATATAGAAGTTATCAAAGCCTTCCTGGGTCGTGTACAGGCGGCCTTCGGGATCGAGGAAATCAGAAGTGTGCTGCTGACCGATGCGATAGGTCAGATCGCGCGCCCGTTCGGGGATCAGCGGGTTGCGACGTAGTGCTTCACCCGGGTGGAAGTAGAACGGGCTGGAAGAGCCCATCTCATGGTAGTCCGCCGAGACCATCGGCTTCCACTCATGCCATTTGCCGATCCAGGCCTGGGCTTCGGGTTGGGTCAGCAGGAGCCATTGGCGGTTGAGGTCGAACCAGTAGTGATTGGTGCGCGCTTCGACCCACAGATTGTGGATGATGTCGGCCGGATCGGTGTTCTGCGCTTCGGAGAGGAAGGTCTCCACATGGTTCACCCGGCGCGAATGTCCGTCCGGATTGAAGACGGCGGTGAACAGCACCACCGTGTCATCCAGTGTTTCGCCGACATCGGCGTCGCTGGCGGCTGCGAAGTGGTAGAGCGCCGGCATGGCGGCATCCATGCCCGAGGATTCTGCGCCATGAACGCCGAAATTGATCCACAGCACGAGCGGGGTGTCTTCGGCGACCGCTTCCCCGCGCATGCGGGCCAGATGCGCCGCGCGGATCTCGTCGATTCGCGCCTGGTTTTCAGGCGAGGTGACGGTGAAAAAGAGAATCGGGCGGTGCTCGTGGGTGTAGCCGATGGTCTCCACGCTGATCCGGTCGGATTGTTCGGCGACATCGCGCAGATAGGCGACCATGTCGGCATGGCGCACGGGACGATCACCGATTTCATAGCCGAAGCTGTCCTCCGGCGCCGGGATGGCGTCGTCATAGGTCACGTCTTCGGGCATGAAGAAGGAAATGGGCTCGGCAGACGCCTGAGCGCCTGCCAAAGCAGCGCCAAGCGCAGCGATGCTTGCGCGGATAATGCTCTTCATAATGTCTCCCCATGAGCCGTTATTGGGCTCGATTTTGTCATGGCGATGATTTGCTGGGCAACCTAGACCGACCGTCCTGCGGCGACCAGTGCTAGCCGAATGCAATTTCCCCCTGTATGAGAGCGCCAAAGACCGCAGGCTTCGCACCTGCGAAGAGACTGATCTGCGAGACAAGGACCTCCCCATGACCGCTCCCGTTGAGCGCATTCGCAATATCGCCATCGTGGCGCACGTCGACCACGGCAAGACCACCCTGGTGGACAAGCTTCTCCGGCAATCAGGCACGTTCGACGAACGCGCCGCTGATGTCGAACGCGTCATGGACTCCAATGATCTGGAGAAAGAACGCGGCATCACCATTCTCGCCAAGAACACGGCGGTGACCTGGAACGACTACGCCATCAACATCGTGGACACCCCCGGCCACGCCGATTTCGGCGGCGAGGTCGAGCGCGTGCTGTCCATGGTGGATTCGGTGCTGCTGCTGGTCGACGCGGTGGACGGTCCGATGCCGCAAACCACCTTCGTGACCAAGAAGGCGCTGGCCCTGGGGCTCAAGCCCATCGTGGTGATCAACAAGGTCGACCGTCCGGGCGCGCGTCCGGACTGGGTCGTTGACCAGACCTTTGACCTGTTCGACCGTCTGGGCGCCACCGACGAGCAGATGGATTTCCCGGTCGTCTACGCCTCGGCCCTTGAAGGCTGGGCGTCGCTCGATGTGGATGAGCGCGGCGGCGATCTGAACCCGCTGTTCCAGGCCATTGTCGACCGTGTGGATCATCCGCAAGTGGATCAGGACGCGCCGCTGCAGCTGCAGGTCTCTGCGCTGGATTATTCCAGCTATACCGGCGTCATCGGCCTGGGCCGCATCCGCCGCGGCAAGCTGAGCAAGAATCAGCAGGTGGTCGTGGTGGGCGCGGACGGCGTCGAGCGTCGCGCCAAGGTGCTGCAGGTGTTCGGCTTCCACGGTCTGGACAAGGTCGAGCGCGATTCCGCGTCGGCGGGCGACATCATCACCTTCAACGGCATCGATCCGCTGAACATCTCCGACACGCTCTGCGATCCCGAGCATGTGGAAGCGCTGCCGCCGCTGACGGTGGACGAGCCGACCATCTCGATGATCTTCCAGGTGAACGATTCCCCGTTCGCCGGTCGCGAAGGCAAGTTCGTCACATCGCGCCAGATCAAGGAACGCTTGGATCGCGAGCTGATCCACAATGTGGCCCTGCGGGTCGAGCAGCAGGACAATGCCGACAAATTCCTTGTTTCAGGCCGCGGCGAACTGCACCTGTCGGTGCTGATCGAGACCATGCGTCGTGAAGGCTTCGAACTGGCCGTGGGTCGCCCGCAGGTGATCTACAAGGAAGTCGACGGCGTGATGTCCGAGCCGTTCGAGACGCTCACCATCGACGTCGAGGAAGAGCACCAGGGCGGCGTCATGGAGCGCCTGGGTTCGCGCAAGGCCGAACTCAAGAACATGGAAGCGGACGGCAACGGCCGGGTGCGCCTGGAATACATGGCGCCGACGCGTGGCCTGATCGGCTTCCGGTCCGAGTTCCTCACCCTGACCCAGGGGTCGGGCCTGATGTTCCACACCTTCGACCACTACGCACCGCGGTCGCAGGGCGAGGTGGGTCAACGCCAGAAGGGCGCGATCATCTCCATGGAGACCGGCAAGGCGCTGGCCTTCGCCCTGTGGAACATCCAGGAGCGCGGCAAGCTGTTCATCGGTCACGGCGTCGAAGTCTATGAGGGCATGGTGATCGGTCTGAACGCGCGCGAAGAGGACATGATCGTCAACCCGCTCAAGGGCAAGAAGCTCACGAACATGCGCGCCTCGGGCACCGATGAAGCGGTGGTCCTGACCCCGCCGGTCCGCGTGACGCTGGAATACGCGCTCGAGTTCATCAACGATGACGAGCTTGTGGAAGTGACGCCGGAAAGCATCCGCATCCGCAAGAAGTATCTGCTTGAGCACGAACGCAAGAAAGCCAGCCGCGAAAAGGCGAAATAGGCTTCTCGCACATCTGATGAAAAGGCCGGGCGCTTGCCCGGCCTTTTTGTATCAGAGGCCCGCCGCCCGGGCGGTTCGAGACAGCCAGTCCGCGACCGCTTCGGGTTGCTCCATGGGCGCCAGATGGCCGCCCTCAATAGCGTCAATATGGACCCCACGCTGCTTCAGGCCTTCTGCGTTGATCACTGTGGAGCCTTTGAGCGCCTTGAGGACGTGCGTCTTGTGGCCCACGCGGCGCGCCGCTTTGAGCAGGTCATGCGCCTGGCCTTCGAAATTGGCGGCTTCCCATTCGGGATCGCAGGACAGGCGCACGCCGTCCGAGGTCTCGGTGAGGCCGTCCTCAAGATAATCTTCAAGCACGCCCTCCGCCCAGCGGGCGAAGGTGGGGCGGCTTTTGTAGCGTTCTGCGACGCTGGGCGCGTCCGGCCAGCCATTGGAGCGTTTGCGCGCCATCTGGCCTTGTTTGACCGTGCCCTTCATGAACCGCCAGAGCGGTGAGCGCGCCATCGTGTAAAGCGAGGCGGGCAGGACAACGGGTTCGATGAGGGCGAGCGGCGGGGCCGCCGTCATGCGCGCGGCGGCCAGCAAGGTGCTGGACGCCCCCATGGAATGGCCGGCCAGCAGCGCCGGCGTGCGATCGAGCTGGTCATAGAGCGCCAGAAGATCGCTCGCATAAATGTCCCAGCTTTTATGGCTTTGCGGATCCGCGGGCAGAGTGGTGCGGCCATGGCCACGCAGGTCGGGCGCGATGATCTCGAAATGCTCGGACAGCGGCGTCAGAAGCCGACGATAAACTCCGCCGTTAAAGCCGTTGGCGTGCGCGAAGACGAGCAGAGGCGCGTCGGGCCTGGGCCAATGCCAGGCGGCCATGACGCCCTGTTCGAGCGTGAATTGTGTGCGAATGGGCTCGGTCATGGCGCGGCTTTCGGTCTGGCGGTCACAAGTGTTTGACCATGCCCGATTCTCACCGGGGCGTGACTGGCCTTGGATGGACAGTCCGCTACCCTAAACTCCTGAGCTCAGGAGCGTGGCATGAAAGCATTCTTCAGTCTGTGTGTTCTGGTTCTCGGCCTTGCCGGGCCGGGTCTGGCGCAGGAGTCGTCAGACCTGCATCACCCCTGGGACCAGATTCTCGAGGGCTATCTCTCGCCGAGCCCGGACGGCATCAACCGGTTCGATTATGACGCTTTGCGGAATGCCAGCCAGGATCGGTCCAGCCTGGATGATTATATCGAGACGCTGGAAACGGTTCCGGTCAGCACGCTGGCCGCCGAGGACCAGTTCGCGTTCTGGGCCAATCTCTACAACGCCGTCACCGTCAAACTGATCGTGGATGAAGCGCCTGAACGCTCTATCCGGCAAATCCGGCCGCGGCCCTGGTCCATCGGCCCCTGGGGCGTGGACCGGGTCGAGGTGGAAGGCCGCGCGCTGTCGCTGGACAATATCGAGCATGATATCATGCGCGAACAGTTCGAAGCGCCCTTGGTCCATTATGCCGTCAATTGCGCCTCCATCGGTTGTCCCAACCTGAAAGCGACCGCCTGGCGCGGGGCGACGCTGGACACCGATCTCGAGACGGCGGCGCGCGCCTATATCAATCATCCGCGCGGCGTCAGCGTGACCGAAGAAGGGCTCGTGGTTTCCCGGATCTATGACTGGTTCGATGAGGATTTTGGCGGAGATGACGCCGGGGTGAGGGCGCACCTGCTTGAGTATGCGACCGATGATCTCGCGAACGCGATTCGCGCCCGGCCGAGGATCGCCGGCTACGCGTATGACTGGTCGCTCAACCAGACCGGCAGCGCCTTGAACATGCGATAACTCAAAGCGCCGTATACGGATCAAGTGAAAACTGTTGCTGCAAGCGCACACAGAACGCTTCTTGAGATGTTGAAGCGTCATATTTCCCTTTTGCTGCTGACAAAAATCCGTAACACGCTCGGGACGAGCCCGCTCCGCAGATACGGAGCGATGGACCTCCACCCTTCGCGTCAGTGCTATCTGACGCCTCTTCGGAGTCGAACTCGTGCCCCAGTTCAAGACCCGCCTGTCCTTACTCGCCGCCAGCTCTGCCAGCGCGCTTGCGCTCATGGCCGCCGCCCAGCCCGCAGCGCTCGCCAATGAGGCGGAAATGACGCCGGATCGTCTCGACACGATCATCGTCACCGCCACGCGTCGCGAAGAAAACGTCCAGGACGTGGCGGCGTCGGTCACCACGGTTCAAAAGCCGACACTGGACGCCATCACCGAAGCGGGCGGAGACATTCTCCAGCTCGCTGCGCGGGCGCCGAGCGTGTACGCGGAAAGCTCGAACGGCCGGGTCGCGCCGCGCTTTTATATTCGCGGTCTGGGCAACACCGATTTCGATCTCGCCGCCTCCCAGCCGGTTTCCATCCTG
Organism: Oceanicaulis sp. MMSF_3324; assembly: GCF_030733545.1. GTDB lineage: Bacteria > Pseudomonadota > Alphaproteobacteria > Caulobacterales > Maricaulaceae > Oceanicaulis. Next base: position 116,554 of record NZ_JASHIU010000003.1, on the reverse strand, counting down.
ATGGACGGCGTGGTGCAGGAAAACGTGATCCTGAAAAGCTTCCCGCTGTTCGATATCGCGCAGGTGGAGATCGCCCGCGGTCCGCAAGGCACGCTGTTCGGTCGTAACACCACGGCCGGTCTGGTGCGCTTTGAATCGGTTCGTCCCAGCCAGGAGTTCGACGGTTATCTCAGCGGGACGGTCGGCTCGCTCGGCACGGTGAACGCCGAAGCGGCTGTGGGCGGCGCTCTGGTCGAAGATGTCCTGAGCGCACGCGTGTCGGTGCTCAGCCAGCATCGTGATGACTGGATCGACAATGGCTTCAGCGGTCAGGATGATGCTCTGGGCGGGTTTGATGAGCGCGCCGCCCGGGTACAGCTTCTGTACACGCCCAACGACCAGTTCGATGCCCTGCTTAATGTGCATGCGCGCGATTATGAGGGCACATCCGCGGTGTTCCGCGCCAACATCCTGACCACGGGGTCCAATAACCTCAACGCCAATTTCGACCGCGATACCGTCTTCTTCGATTCCCCGGCGAACAATCCGCAGGAATATGAAGGTCATGGCGCCAGCCTGACGCTGAACGGCTATTTTGACGGCCTCACGCTGACCTCGATCACAGGGTATGAATACGCGGACGGCTTCTCGCTGGGCGATATTGATGGCGGCAATCCGGGCGGGCCGGGCTTTATTCCCTTCCAGTCCGAAACCCAGGATTCGCTTGATGATCTCAAGCAGTTCACTCAGGAAATTCGCCTGGCGTCCGATACCGATGGCGCCACCAGCTGGCAGGTTGGCGCGTACTGGTTCGATTCCGAATTCTCGGTGACCACCTCTTCCCCGATCGGCTTCCCGCCGACCACCACGGTGACCCATGAAAACCAGCTCTGGGCGCTGTTCGGCCAGGTCAGCCATCAGCTCAACGACCAGCTGCGCCTGTCCGGCGGCCTGCGCTATACCAGCGATGAAAAGGATCTGACGGTCCCGCTCGCCGCTTTCCCGGTCAGCCCGGTCTCGGTGTCTGACGAGGAAGTGAGCTGGGATGTGTCCGCCTTCTATGACGTTAATGACGAGTTTGCGCTGTTCGGGCGTGTGGCGCGCGGTTTCCGCGGCCCGACCATCCAGGCGCGCGATGTGGCCTTCTTCAGCCCGCCTTCCACGGCGGACAGCGAAACCTCCACATCTTTTGAAACCGGCTTCAAGTCCGAGTTCGCCGATGGCCGCGCACGCGTGAACGCCACGGCCTTCTATTATACCGTGTCGGACCTGCAATTGTCCGCCGTCGGCGGGGCGGGAAATCTCGTGCAATTGGTCAATGCCGATGAAGGCGTGGGCTATGGCTTCGAGGTGGATTCCGAATTCCTGATCGGAGACAACCTGCTGCTGACCGCAGGCTTCAGCTGGAACGAGACCGAGCTGCAGGACTCCAATCTGGAGGTTGCGCCGTGCGGTTCGGGCCAGTGCACGCCCACCGATCCGGATGCGGACAATGACGGGTTCGTCGAAGTGGACGGCAATCCGTTCCCGCAAGCGCCGGACTATATTCTCAGCCTGACCGCGCGCTACGGTATCCCGTCTCAATGGGGCGGAGAGTGGTTCGTCTACACCGATTGGTTCTGGCAGGGCGAAACCAATCTGTTCCTGTATGAGTCCGAGGAATTCTATTCCGACGGTAATTTCGAAGGCGGTCTGCGCTTGGGCTATGCCGGCAACGCCGATGGCCGCGATTGGGAAGCGGCGCTGTTCGTGCGCAATATCACCGATGAGGAAAACCTCATGGGCGGCATCGACTTCAACAACAATACCGGGTTCGTCAACGAGCCGCGCATCTGGGGCGTCAGCCTACGCACCAGCCTGAATTAAGGTCTCCAGACAGACTTAAAGACCAGCCCCTCTCTGGTCGGAACGGCGTCAGGCTCATGCCTGACGCCGTTTTTTTGTCAAAAAGCAGAGCTGAATCAAAAACAGTGAGATAGCGTGGTTTCTTGATCCGGTTTCGGCGCTCGAAATAGGGCAAAATTTGGGTTGTGCCCGAAAATCGCCTAGGTTTGAGGCATGGAGTTTTGGACAAAAAGCACAAAATGGCTGGGCGGCGCGACCGCGTCGCTTGTCAGCCTGGTCGCCTGTTCATCGCCCGAACTGCCCGGGGGCGAGACGCTGGATGAAATCGTCGAACGTGGCGAGCTCATCATTCTGACGCTGGAAAGCCCGACGACCTATCATCTGGACGAAGATGGCGAGCCGGAAGGCTATGAAGTCGCGCTGATCGAGGATTTTGCTCAGGAACTGGGCGTGAGCGTTCGCTATGAGCCGCAGCGCAATCTCAACCAGCTGCTGACCCGTATTTCCGAAGGGCAGGGCCATCTGGCTGCGGGCGGCGTGACCGTCACCGAAGCGCGGTCTGCCCAAGTCAGCTTCGGTCCGGCCTACAAGACGGTGACCGAACAGCTTGTCTGCCGACGCGGCGGGCCGCGCATACAGGCGCTGTCCGATCTGGCTGGCGTGGAGATTGTGGTGCTGCAGGGCTCCAGCTTCGTCGAAACCCTGGAAGGCCTGGCGGCGGATTATCCCGACCTCAGCTGGCGGACGGTCAATGCACGTTCCGCCATGCCCTTGCTCGAGCAAGTCCAGGCGGAATCGATCGATTGCACCGTGGCGGATTCCAATCTCATCGCCCATGCCCGTTTGCGTTTCCCCGAGCTGCTGACGCCGCTCGATCTGAGTGAAGAACGCTCGCTCGCCCTGGTGCTGCCCACTGACACGGCGCTGACCGATCGGTTGAACACCTGGTCGGACCGTCTGCATGAAACCGGCCTGCTCGAGCGTCTGGACCAGCGCTGGTATGGCGCGACCCAGGAGTTCGACTATGTGGATACGGCCCGGTTCATCCGCCGGATCGAGGAACGATTGCCCGCCCTGCGTCCACACTTTGAGGCCGCGGAAGAGGCCACGGGCATCGACTGGCGTTGGCTGGCCGCCCAAGCCTATCAGGAATCCCATTGGGATGAGGACGCGGTCAGTGCGACCGGGGTGAGGGGCATCATGATGCTGACCCTGCCCACCGCCAATGAGCTGGGCATTGAGGACCGCACTGATCCGGCCCAGTCGATTGAGGGCGGCGCGCGTTATCTGTCCAATCTCATGGAGCGCCTGCCGGACGACGTGCAGGGCCGCGACCGGCTGTTCCTGGCTTTGTCTGCTTACAATGTGGGCATGGGCCATCTTTACGACGCGCGGCGTCTGGCGGAACGACAATCGCTGGAGAAGGGACGTTGGGGCGATGTGCGTAAAGTGCTGCCCCTGCTGTCAGATCCAGAGCATTACCGGACCCTGCCGCGCGGATATGCGCGCGGGCACGAGCCCGTCCATTATGTGAGCAATATTCGGCGCTATCGGATCTTGCTCGACCTGCACCTTGAGGCCTGAGCTTGGACCGTCAGACTAGACGTAGCGTTCGAGCAGGCTTCGTGTGTCCAGCCGGGCGTTCAGTTTTGCGCCCAACAGGTACAGCCCCGCGACCTTGCGCTGAATGAACACCGCCATGGGGGCAGGGGTGCGGGCATATCCCATTTCGCGCAGCTTGAACCCGCCTTCCCGCAGGGGCGCGATGAGCGTGGAGGCGTCAAAGTCGAAGGTCCTCGCTTCAAACAGGGGCGCCAGCGCCATATCCGTCAGCTCAAGCACCAGCGCGCGTTGATCGGGCGGGGTCTCGTCTGACAGATAGCCCAATTCGATCAGGGCCTGTTCCCGCTCCGATCCATCCGCCGCGAGCCCGGCTCTGAGCAAACGCCGCCCGGCCTGGCGAACCGTGTCGGGAATGTCCTGGACGGCGCCGAAATCGAGAAGTCCGATCCGGCCCGTCTCGGGATGATAGCGATAATTGGCGAAATTGGGATCGCTCTGGATGGCGCCGAACTCGAAGACTTCACGCAAGACCAGTTCGGAGAGGTCCGCGATGACCCGGTTGCGTATATCCGGTGCAGCCTCAGCCACCGTTTCTATGGGATCTCCGGGCAGATATGACATCGCCAGCACATTGGGCGTGGTCAGTTCCTCGTCCAGTTGCGGGGTCACAAACGCATCCGCCCCCGCGAGCCAGTCGCCGAACCGGGTCATCATGCGCCCCTCACGGAGATAATCGGCCTCGTCGCGCAGCTGGCGCTTTACCTCTTCGAGCATGGGCTTGAGGTCGAGGCCGCGCGGGGCAAGCCCGGATAGCGCGATCAGGCTGGCGAGATTGTCCACATCACTGTCGATGCTGTCGCGAACACCGGGATACTGAACCTTGATCGCCAGCTCCCGGCCGTCTTGTGTTCGGGCGCGATGGACCTGGCCAATGGACGCGGCGGCCATGGGGCGCGCTTCGAAATGCGCGAACCGGCTCAGCCAGTCAGGCCCCCAATTGCGTGTCAGAACCCGCTTGAGCTGATGAGGCGGCATGGGCTGGGCGCTCTCGCGCAAACGCGCAAGCACGTCGGTCAATTCGCGCGGAAGAAGATCGCCCGCATCCATGGACAGCATCTGCCCCATCTTCATGGCGGCGCCACGCAAATGCGCCAGCTCATTCGCCATGCGACGCGCGTTTGATGGGGTCAGGACGAGGCGGGACGCATCAAGCTTTTCGCCTCGCGCCAGGGCCTGAAGCGAATTGCCCAGAGCTTCGCTCGCAGTCCCGGCCGCAAGCCGCCCGAACCGGCCCAGCCGGCTCAACCGGCCTTTGGGAATCGCGGCGCCTCGATTGTCGCGTCTGTCAGTCATGCTTCATCCTCTTTGGAGGAAAGAAGCTAGATCATCGCGCGCCCAAGTCCCGAAACGGCGACATCAGCCCGCCCGGGACGGGACCTGAGGCGATACCTGATGCGCGCCTAGAACCGCCAGCCCAGCTGCCCGGTCACGGTCGCGCTGGCCCGGGAGTCCGTCCAGCGTCCCGAAGCCTGCAGATCCAGCCGGAAGCGACCATCCGGGTCCTGGCTCGACAGCGACAGGGAAGCAACCGGGCCGTCTTCGCCGCCGTCCGGACCGAAGGTGTCAAAGCCGACAGAGCTGTTTGCGAAACTTGCGCGCACAATCGCTGCGGTGTCGCTGAGATTGACCGCATACCCCGCTTCCGCGCCGACGCGCCAGATCCGCCCGGACCCAGGCTCGCCCAGAGTTGTGGACGCATCGAATGCGAGCTCGGCCTGATCGGACTGATAGTCCTCAGGGGCCAGATCGAGATCAAATCCGTTCGGGCCCGCTTCGGTATAGCGATCCATGTCCGACCGGGCATGGGCGTAGGACACCGTCAGGCCCGACATGAGCGGGCCTTGAGACAAGGCCAGTCGCGCCGAAGCGCGTCCCAATGTCAGCCATTGTTCGGTATTGCCCGTCGCGACACCCAGCGGCGTTCGGCGATTGGTTTCGGACTCGGCCTTGCCTACGCCCACAAGCGCGAACATCGAAACGCGCCCTGACGTGAAGTCGGCGAATGCGCCCGCCGAGAGGGTTTCGTTCTCCCCACGACCGTAATCACCGGCCTCGACCTTGACGCGGGTTCGCGCCATCGCGCCATACGCGCCCAGATTGAGCTCGGGGGTGAAGGCGTGACGCAGGCCGAACGAGGTCAGGCTCGTGCTCTGGCGCACCTTGCCGGCATTGGCGTCGCCATCTAGCCAGGTCGCGCTGCGGGAGTACTGCACCCAGCCCCGATCGCTGCCCGAACAGGATGCGGTGTCATGGCCGCAGGCGGCGATGGTGCGGGCGATCAGGCCGGCGGTTTCCGCACCGTCGCGCAAGACGGCGGCGGCCGGTTCGGCGGCATAGCCCTGCAATGTCCCGGCGGCGGGCAGGCCGGCATCCAGCGACAGCAGGACATCATCCACCTCGCTGGGCCCTGCATCCCATTGCGCCTGAAGCCCTTGGGCGGCGCGCCGGCGATTGCCCGTGGAGGCGTTGAGCGCGTCTGCGAAGTCCGCAGCGCGCTCAAAGTTCAAGCTCAGAGCGGTCGCGCTTTGCTCGATCACGGGGGTGAACAGCACGCCGCCGGTATTGGCGAGGGTCAAACCGCCGCTCAGCCCGCCTTGCGCCGTGACGAGGTTGAAGGACTGGCGCGATTTGAGCGCGTCTGTCAGATCGCCCAGCAGATAGAGATCACCCTGCAATTGAGCCGCGCCATCCACGCGGACCCGGTCATGGCGCAGACCGTCAAAATCGATCGCCAGGCGCGCGGCCGCGCCGGCTGTGACATCTGTCGCTTGCTGGTTCGCGATCGTTGCCACCGCTAGGGCGCCGTCCTCGGGCAGTAAGGCGAAATCGCCTCCGACAAAGAGCGTGTCGATGACGCCGAAGCCGCCGGGATTGAGCAGACCGGAAATGGTGAAGTCGCCCCCCAGCTCCAGATCCTCGACCAGCACATTACCCAGTGTTGTCAGCGCGCCTTCAATGCGTCCGCCATTGCCTGTCAGCGTGCTGTCGACCAGCGTCAGATCGCCTGTGAGATCAAACCCGTTCAGATCGAGGCCGCCGCTCAGCACAGTGACATTGTCCACCGTCTGGTCGCGACCGAATGTCAGCGTTCCGCCTTCAGCGACAGTGAGCTGTTCAAAATCGGTCAACAGGAGGTCAAGCGTGCTGTCGCCTTCCAGAATGATCGTGTCATCGCCGTCGCCACCCTGTATCAGGCCTGCACTCAGATTGAAGGGAGCGGCGACGGACTGGATCGAGGCGACGCTTGAGGACGTCGGGACCGTGGGGGGGGTGACATTGGCCTCCAGAATGGCGCCGGTCGCATACACGGTGTCATCACCGCCGCCCAGATCCATGACCGTATCGCCATAAGCGAACAGATTTGCGCCTCTGCCGATGAAGACCTGATCGTCGCCATCCCCCAGCACTACGGCCGTTTGTCCGTGAATGACCGAGAAGGGGGCGATTGAAAGCCGGGTTCCGGACGTCCCGCCAATCCGCAGGCCGGCTGCGTCCGCCGAGGCGGCATAGCTGATGGCCACACCGGTGATGAAGGCCTGACTGACATCGCCGTCAATGCGGATGGCGTCGCCTTCCAGGCTATAGGCGGATGGGCGCGTTCTGTCGCTGCCGAACCCGAAGCGGAACTGCTCGATGTCACCGGTGACGTGCAGGGCGTGATCACGGGCCGCGAACATGGCGACGCGCCTGGAGAAATAGTCCGTGAAGTCCCGGTTTGGCGCCAGATAGGTCTCAATATCCTCATCGTCGAGAAAGCCTGAAAGATAATCTTGGAGCACGTCAGTGGGGGAGGCGCCCTGTCGACTGCCTCGTACAAGAAGCCGATCCACATTCCCCTCAATCGTCACGGCGCTGCCTTGCGGCGCCCATGCGCCCAGTATCGGAAATTGTGCAAGTGAAAGCCCGCTCAGATCGCCTCGCAGATGAATGGCGTCGCCGGTTTGGGAGAAGGCGCTGCCATTCAGGAAAAGCGTGTTCATCCGGTCTGCAGTTTCACCGGAATTCACCAGTTCGATATCCAGGGCCGCCGTGCGTCCGAAGAAGAGGCCTGCCAGGGAATGAGCAGAGCCCGCGCCCGGCAGGCCAACCGGTGTGGTTGGCTCTATATCAATGCCGGGAATGGCGGTGAGGTTGGTCACGCACAGCCCGCAATCGTCCCCGAAGACTTCCAGCGTTTCACCAAAGCTGTTCAGGAAGCGGATATTGGCGCCTCCATCGAGCACCAAGCCTGACAGTCCGCTGCCAAGATCGGTCTCATAGCGTCCATGCACGAACACATTGCGGGTGAGGGACGCGTCAGAGTTGGAAAAGTCAAAGGACGCGCCGCCATCCAGCTCCGCGTTGATCAGCACATGATCTCCGAGCTGGAAGTCATCGACACGCAAGGCCAGCCCGGTCCCGGTCGAGGCGTTCTCGAGCCGAAGGGCGCCAAAATCGATGGTGGGGGTGTTGCGGGGCTGCGTGAGGGTTCCGATGCTCAGTCCGGCGCCGGTCAGGATGAGATCGCCGGTGTTGAGGACGCCGCCATTGAGCTGATCAATGACTATCCCGTTGTCAGCCCGGACCTGAGCGCCGATCAGCAGATCGCCGTTGAGCGTGCCCACATCAATGGCCCGCACGCCGCCGGAGATCAGGCTGTTCGAGCGTAAGTCCAGATCGCCATTGAGGGTTTGCGAAACCAGTCCGTACGCGCCACCTTCAACACGACCGGCATTGGTGAACCCGCCCAGCGTGATGACATCCACTGCAGTTCCGCCGCTGGTGATATGGCCGGCATTGAACAGTCCGCCTTCAAGCGACACGCCAATCACGCCGTATGCGTCGCCGCTGATCGTGCCTGAGTTTATGACGCCCCCGATGACGCTGGTGACCTCAACGCCAGCGGCGTCCACATCACCTGTCGCGCTGATCGTGCCTGAATTGATCAGGTCGCCACCGATATAACTGGAGAACAGGCCGGTATAGGCGCCGCTGATCGTGCCGGAATTGTTCACATCACCGGTTATCCGGCCTTCCAGCACCACGGCTTCGTAGCCCGGCGCCGAGGTGGTTATCGTGCCGGTGTTCGTGAAGCCGCCCAGTTCGTTGGCGGCGCCCGCCGCGTTCTCCGCGGCGAGATAGACGCCATTGCCCACGCTGGACTGGATCAGCCCCTCATGGGTGAAAGAGCCATTTGCAGACGCGCTCTCGATCACGATCGCGGCGTCCGCGGCATCAGAGGGGGTGTGGCTGATCTGGGATGCAGCGGTCAGGATCAGGGCGCCGTCCAGGCCGCTGATCGTTACGCCCTGATATCGACCTGTGATCTCGTAACGATCATACGCGGATTCGATGATCCGGGTGTCCGGTGCGTCGTCGTAACAGATCAGGATCGTGTCGGCTTCGACGAGGCACTCGGCCCAGGCTGTCGCGGGAAGGAGGCTCGCCAGCAAGGCCGTAGCGACAGTCGCGCGTAAACGCGCCTTGCGGCTCGTCTTGATGGTCATAATGATGTCCCCCCAGCGTCATTAACTTATAACAGATGCGCCCAGCATGCCCCGGCCCGGCACGAGAGACGAGTAAAAGTTAATCCTGTTTATGGATTAAGTGGGGATCGCAGAGCGATCCGGGTCAGGCGCTGAACCGGATAAGCGGGGCGCCAGCCTCGACCTGTCCGATCTGCACGGCGGCGTCATGACCCTGACGGCGGAAGGCCTCCAGGACTTGGGGAGCGGAGTCCGGCGTGCAGGCCACCAATAGCCCGCCGCTTGTCTGAGGGTCGCACAACATGTCGCGATCTGCGTCGGACCAATCCTGTGGGCGTTCCACGTGAGGTTCAACGGCTGCCCAGTTGCGTCCGGAGGCGCCGGTCCGCACACCTTCGGCCAGGAGGCGGCGGGCGCCGTCGAAAACGGGCAGGGCGGTGCGGTCCAGCTGCGCCGAAACGCCCGATCCGCGGCACATCTCTGACAGATGCCCCAGCAAGCCGAAGCCGGTCACATCTGTGACCGCATGAACGCCGTCCAGATGGGCGAGGTCCGCGCCGGGCGTATTCAGCTTCGTGGTGGAGTCAATCATCGCCTCGTAATCTGACGAGTTCAGAAGACCGCGCTTCTGGGCGGCGCTGAACACGCCCACGCCCAGCGGTTTGCCGAGGATCAGGACGTCTCTGGGCTGAGCGCCGGCATTGGTCAGAATCCGGTCGGGATGGGCCAGTCCCAAAGCCACGAGGCCGTAGAACGGTTCGGCGGCGTCGATGGAGTGCCCGCCCGCCACCGGCGCATTCACGCTTTCAGCCACGCTCCGACCGCCATCGAGGATCTGGCGAATGGTTTCAGGCGGCAGCGTATTGATGGGCATGCCCAGAACCGCCAGGCAGAAGATCGGTTTGGCGCCCATGGCGTAGATGTCGGACAGGGCGTTGGTGGCGGCGATACGACCGAATTCGTGGGGATCATCCACCACCGGGGCGAAGAAATCCGTCGTCGCCACCAAAGCGGTCTCGTCATTGATCCGGTAGACGGCTGCGTCATCGCGGGTCGCTGCATCCACCATCAAGGCGGGGTTGAGCGGCAAGGGCGGGCTATCGGCCAGAATGCGATCGAGGAAAGCGGGGTCGAGCTTGCAGCCGCAGCCTCCGCCGCGCGCAAGGCTTGTCAGGGATGGCGCAGGGGCGGAAGAGGCGTCAGTCATCACAAGCATCCGTCTGTGTTCGATTCGAGCCGAGAACGGAACTATAAGGCGCGCATGATACGTTACGAGACCCTGACCGATGTCAGTGCAGCCCGGCTGCAACGCTATGACATGATCATCGATGTCCGCTCCCCGTCCGAGCATGGGGAGGATCATCTGCCCGGCGCGGTGAACATGCCCGTCCTGAACGACGCCGAACGCGCCGAGATCGGGACGACTTATGTGCAGGTTTCACCCTTCGAAGCGCGGCGCGCCGGTGCGGCGCTGGTGGCGCGCAATGCGGCGGTTCACTTGCAGACCGCTTTGGCGGACAAACCCAAGCGCTTCCGCCCGCTCGTGTATTGCTGGCGCGGGGGCATGCGTTCCAATTCCATGGCGACGATCCTGGCCGCGGTCGGATGGCCGGTGGCGGTACTTGAAGGCGGGTACCAGACCTGGCGACGCGCCGTGATCGCTGGCCTCGAGGCCGTTTGCCCCAAGCTCGATCTTGTCCTCATTGACGGCCAGACCGGAACGGCAAAGACAGCGCTGTTGCAGGTGCTGCGCGAGAAGGGCGAACAGGTCATTGATCTTGAAGGGCTCGCCCGGCATCGCGGCTCGGCCTTTGGCGGGTTTGCCGATGCAGACCAGCCCAGCCAGAAAGCCTTTGAAAGTGCGCTATGGAGCCAGGTCGAGCTTCTGGATGAGACGCGGCCGGTGTTCGTCGAAGCGGAATCCGCCCGTATCGGATCCATCCGATTGCCTGCCGCCTTGTGGAACCTTATGAAAAACACGCCCCGGCTTGAGATCGTGGCTCCGCTGGCAGAGCGGGCGCGGTTTCTGACGCAGAGCTATGCCGATATCGTCGACGATCCCGAGCGCGCCGAGCAGGCGCTCGACCTGATCAGCCCGTTTCAGCCTCGTGACCGGATCGCGCATTGGCGCGAGCTAGCCCATTCGGGCGCGTCCATTGAGCTGGCGACCGAGCTGATGCAGGCGCACTATGACCCGGCGTATGACCGCTCGCGGCGAAAGCGCATGAGGCAGAGCGTGACGACACTCAAGACGGAACGTCTCGACAGTGAGGCGCTTCACGCGCTCGCTGATCGCGTCATAGCGGTATCGTCCGGCGCCTAGTCGACTAGAAGTCGCTCGAAGAAGCTGAGCGTGCGCGCCCAGGCCAGTGCCGCCTGATCGGGATCAAATCGCGCCGTGGTGTCATTATGGAAACCGTGCTGGGCGCCTTCATAGAGATGGACCTCGTAGGGCGCGCCAGCCGCCTCCAATGCGTCTCTCCAAGCCGGCCAGCCGGCATTGACCCGATCATCGAGCTCGGCGAGATGGATTTGTAGGGGTACGCGGACACGCTCCGCAGCTTCGGGTTCGGGCCAGCCGCCGTAAAACGGGACGGAACCTGAGAGCCAATCGAGACGAACGGCCAGCGCATTGGCGACGGCGCCGCCATAGCAGAACCCGACAGCGGCGACGCGACCGGTCGTGGCGGGGTGATCGCGTAGGACATGGGCGGCCGCGATGAAGTCCTGAAGCATTTCGGCGCGGTCGCGCTGGCGCTGCAGGGTGCGGCCCTCGTCATCGGTTCCCGGATAGCCGCCCAGCGGGTGCAGCGCGTCCGGTGCGAAGGCCACATAGCCCGCCAGCGCTGCACGCCGGGCGACATCGCGGATGTGCGCGTTCAGGCCACGATTTTCATGAATGATCAAAACGCCGCCGCGCGGGACCGCGTCGCCGGCAGGACGTACGAGATAGCCGCTCATCTCGCCTGCACCTTGAGGGGAGTCGTACAGCAGATCCTCTTCCAGAAGGCGCGGATCGCCCGCTTCGGTCTGCTGGGCATTGGCGTAATCGGGCATCAATGCGCCCGCCAATCCGGCCACGGTCACGCCGCCGACGGCATAGGTCCTCAATCCGTCGAGGAAATCGCGTCGGGACATGTCGCCATGGGCGTACGCGTCGTAGAGCCTGAACGCGCCGGGTGCGATATCGGGCTTTGACCGTTTCATGTTTTGTCCCCTTGCTGAGCCGACGGTGTAATAGCGCGACGCGCACGCGCTGCAAGTCAATCCGGTTTCAGTCTGGAGAGGCGGCGCAACTGTGGGCTTTCTCGGGATTCACTTGCCCTCTCTGAGTGGGCCACTAATCTTCCCGGCAAAATAACGGGGAGACTTTCATGTCCATAAACTCACGACTGCTCCTGCAGTCCGCCATGGTTGCCCTGGCGGCCGGGCTTAGCGCCAATGCTGTCGCCGCCGCGCAAAATGCACCCATCGTTCAGCCCGGCGCGCCGGGCGAGGATGTGCGCGAGATCAGTGCGGAAGAAGCTGTCGAGATCGCGGCCAACCGGTTTTCGGTTGATGATGTGCGCTTCATGCAGGACATGATCATCCACCACTACCAGGCTGTGGAAATGGCTGATCTGGTGGCGGACCGGACCAGCACGGACGAGATTGTCGCTGTTGCAGGCCGCATCAACGCCAGCCAGGCCGATGAGATCGCCTTCATGCAGAACTGGCTGACCGAACGGGGCCAGGATGCGCCTGATCCGGCCAATGACGCGCACGCCATGCATCACGGGTCCGGGGACCATATGGGCCACGCCACCATGGAAGGCATGGCCACGCCCGAGCAGATGCAGGCGCTGGCGGCGGCGAATGGCGGCGAGTTCGACGCCCTGTTCCTGGAGCTGATGATTGCGCACCACGAAGGCGCCGTGGACATGGTGGACCACCTGCTGGACCAGCGTGGTTCGGCCTATGACCCTGTGCTGTACGATTTCATCAATGATGTGCGCGGTGAGCAGACCGCTGAGATCCGCCGGATGAATTCGGTTCTGTCCTCCCTGTCGGAAGATCCGCGCAATGGTCTGGAAGCGGGTTTCCGGGATGCGGGCCAGGCGATCTCCAATCTGGAGCTGATCGCCAGCCTGCCCAAGCCGACCGGTTTTTTCGACAGCGAGAACCCGGCGGGCCTGCCGCCGGAAATCGAGCCTGAGGATACCGATGAAGAGGTGGAGCGCCGCTTTGGACAGCGCGCGCCTTTCCTGAGCTTCTCGAACACGGACATGGCTTTCGCCGGCGATCTGCTCGCGGTGGGCAATTACCACGGCTTCAACCTGTATCGTCTGGGCGGTGATGAGCCCGAGCTGATGAGCTCGGTCGTCTGTCCGGGCGGGCAGGGCGATGTCTCGATCGTGGGCGATCTGCTGCTGGTCTCGGTGCAGGACACCCGCGCCCGGGTTGATTGCGGGCGTCAGGGCGTGAGCGAGGAGGTGAGTGATGAACGCTTCCGCGGCCTGCGCATCTTCGACATCAGCAATCCGCTGGCGCCGCGCCAGGTCGGCCAGGTGCAGACCTGCCGCGGGTCGCACACCCATTCGGTGGTCTCCAGCAATGAAGAGCGGGTCGTCGTCTACAATTCCGGCACCAGCTCCATTCGCGACGAAGAGGAACTGGCGGGCTGTGTCGCCGGCCTGCCGGGGGATGAGGATACGGCGCTGTTCAGCATCGACGTGATCGAGATCCCGGTCGACAACCCGGCCGCGTCGCGCATTGTCGATAGCCCGCGCGTCTTCGCCGATGATGAAACGGGCCGGATCGCCGGTCTGTGGACGGGCGGCGATCATGGCGAGGGCACCCAGCGGACCCGCCGGACCGACCAGTGCCACGACATCACGGTCTTCCCCTCGCTCGACCTGGCCGCAGGGGCATGCTCGGGTAATGGCATCATCCTGGACATCAGCGACCCGCTGGCGCCGCGCCGCATCGACGCCGTGGTCGATCAGGGCTTTGCCTATTGGCACTCCGCCACCTTCAGCAATGACGGCGACAAGGTGCTCTTCACCGACGAATGGGGCGGGGGCGGTCGTCCGCGCTGCCGCGCACAGGATCCGTCCGACTGGGGCGCCAATGCGATCTACTCCATCAATGACGGCCAGCTGGAGTTTGACGGGTACTACAAGATCCCGTCCGCCCAGTCCGAGGAAGAGAATTGCGTCGCCCATAACGGCTCGATCATTCCGGTGCCGGGCCGCGATGTCTTCGTGCAGGCCTGGTATCAGGGCGGCATGTCCATCCTGGACTTCACCGATCCGGGCAATGCCTATGAGATCGCGTATTTCGACCGCGGTCCCATCGATCCGGACGTGATGGTGCTGGGCGGTTACTGGTCCACCTATTGGTATGACGGCCGCATCTACGGCACCGAGATCGTGCGCGGGCTCGATGTGTTCGAGCTGGAGCCGAGCGAGTATCTGAGCGAGAACGAAATCGCGGCGGCTCGCCTGGCGGACCAGGGCCAGACCTTCAACCCGCAGCAGCAATATCCCGTGAGCTGGCCGGACCATCCCGTGGTCGGGCTCGCCTATATGGATCAGCTGATGCGTGACGAGGCGCTGCCGGCCGAACAGGCTGAAGCGCTCTATGCCGCGCTCGGTCAGGCGGCGGACGCCGTTGAGGCTGGCGAAGACAACGCTCAGCTGTCGCGCGAACTGCGCCAGCTGCGTCGCGGCCTGTCTGATGTATCCGTGCAGGGCGAAGCCTCTGTGCGTCGCCTGTCACGCCTGCAGGATGTGATCGACGAAGTCGCCAGCTCGTTGCGCTAGGCGTATCTGAACGCCAACGGAAGAAGCCGGGCCGGTCACGGTCCGGCTTTTTTCATGACTGTGTTAAGGCCGAGTAGATCGCACAGATATTCATGACGCTCCGCAGTGAGCGCCCAGACTTTTGAAACTCTGTAGATGGATTGGTGTCGGTTTCGACAGGTCAGAAGGTCTGGCGGAGACGATGGGATTCGAACCCACGATACCCTTTTGAGGTATACTCCCTTAGCAGAGGATCGGTCTCGATTGGCACAGTGCAGTTTGCACGTTTTTGCCCCGAAGCAATTAAGCCAATGTATAGGAAGGGATTTTTGTCAACCTACCCCGATGGGTGTCTCCGACTCTGTGTCACAGAACAGGGCCGAAGACATCGCAAGTGGAACCAACCTCACTCGCCAAAGTACGCTTGGTTCCGCTCGTATCGCCCCCTCTGAATTCTCAGTGGGAACTTGAAATGGCGGAGACGATGGGATTCGAACCCACGAAGCGGTTTTGCCGCTTACTCCCTTAGCAGGGGAGCGCCTTCGACCACTCGGCCACGTCTCCACTCACGGGTTTAGCCGCGCTTGCCCCCGCCGATCAAGTCGCTCGCGCGTCTGAGCTGCAGTTTATGCTGCAAACAGACGGGAATAAGCGCCGATGGCTTTGCGTTCGGCGCAGGGCTCGCCTATCTCAGCCCCATGAACGAAACCGTGCTCAATGCTCTCGCTTCGGTGGCCGATCCGGCCAGTGGTGCGCCCCTGAACCGTTCCGGCCGGATTGAGGGCGCGGATTTGCGCGATGGCGTGGCGACGCTCGTGCTCAAACCCGGCGCCGCCGGGGAAGACGCCAGCGCCTTGCGCGAGGCGATCCAGACCGCGCTGACAGCCCATCCCGAGATTGACCGCGCCCGCGTCATCATCGAAGCGGCATTGAGCGCCAAGACGACCAAGCCCGAACCCGATGATGCTTCAAAAACCGCCAAGGCGCCCGCCAAGGCGATCATCGCCGTCGCCTCGGGGAAGGGCGGGGTGGGCAAGTCCACAACCGCCGCCAATCTGGCTGCGGCCTGCGTGAAAATGGGGCTGTCGGTCGGGCTGATGGATGCGGACGTCTACGGCCCCTCGGCGCCTCGGATTTTCGGTCTCAGCGAGGTGTCCGGTCTGCAGAAATCCGAACACGGCATCGAACCGGTCGAAGCGCATGGCGTGAAAGTGGTCTCGATGGGCTTTCTGATTGGCGAGCGCGATCCGGTGGTCTGGCGCGGCCCGATGGTGACCGGCGCGATCCGCCAGTTTCTCAACGAGGTGAATTGGGGCGATCTGGACGTTTTGATCATCGACATGCCGCCGGGCACGGGCGACGCCCAGCTGGCCATCGCCCAGGGCGCACCGATTTCGGGCGTGGTCGTGGTGTCTACACCGCAAACGCTGGCGCTTGATGATGCGCGCAAGGCGGTCTCGCTGTTTGATCGCACCGCCATTCCGATTCTGGGCATTGTCGAGAATATGAGCTTCTTCCTGTGCCCGTCCTGTGGCGAGGGCACGGAAATCTTCGGTCGCGGCGGCGCCCGCTCTGAAGCTGAGCTTCTGGGAGTGCCCTTCCTGGGCGAGATCCCGCTGCATCCCGAACTGCGCCAAGCCAGCGATGAAGGCCGTCTGGTCGGGTCGGGCGACGGGCCGGTCGCCAAAGCCTTCCAGCGCGCCGCCGCGGGCATGCTGCACGCCCTTGAAGGCGCTCACCGACCCGCGCCGGAGATCGTCTTCGAAGACTGATCACGCATCAGTGACGGCAGGTCGCACTTGAGCTCTGCCTCCAAACTTGTCAAAATTGATAATTGAAGTGGGCGGGGCGCCTCCGCCCGGCGCTGCAAAGAGAGAGCGAAGATGGAAGAATGGTCCCCTGAACAGGTTGATGCGGCTCTGAAGGCTGGCGAGATCATCCTTGTCGATGTGCGCGAGCCCGGAGAGTACGAGAACGAACGCATCCCCGGCGCACTGCTTTTGCCCTTGTCGACCTTTGATCCGGCTGCGCTTCCGACCGGGCAGGGGCGCAAGGTCGTTCTGCATTGCGCCGCCGGCGGCCGATCGGGCAAGGCCCTGCAAGCGTGTGCGGCGGCCGGCTCGGATGTGGTCACGCACATGGCCGGCGGCATGGGCGCCTGGAAAGCGGCGGGTCTGGGCTATTACCGGATCGAACCGTCGACCGGTCAGATGGTGCTGCAGGGCTGAGCCTTGCAAACGCATGGAAAAGGGCGCGCAGTGATCTGAGCGCCCTTTTTTGTTGGAACAATCGCTTGGGTCAGTCGTCCAGAAAGTCGTCCACCAGCTCGGCGGTCTCGACCGGCCATTCCGCCATCGGCATGTGTCCGGTGTTTTGCATCAGCACCAGCCGGGAATCGGGGATGGCCGCGTCAAAGCGCGGACCATGGGCCGCCGGGATCATGGAATCACGATCGCCCCAGATGATCAGGGTCGGGGCCTGGATGCGCGCCAGGTCCGGATTGGGATCGGGCAGGGTGAATTGCTCGATCCGCTCGATCAGGGCTTGGCCATTGCCCTCGACGCGCATCATGGCGCGAATGCGCTCAAGCTGCTCGGGCGTGATGCGGGTGGGGTCGGCGTATAGGCCCGACGTCGCCATCGCCACACCGGCTTCCGGCGCCAGTCTGAGATAGGCTTTCATGGCGTCGGGAATAGGCGCAGGCTCGTCGCCCACACCCAGATTGGGATAGCCGCCCGGATCCATCAACACCAGATGATCCACACGATCAGGATGGTCCGCGGCATAGCGCCAGGCGATCAGACCGCCCAGGGAATTGCCGCCAATGGCGAACCGCTCCGGCGCGATCTCATCAAGCAGGGCGCTTACCTGTTTCACCGTGTCGGGAACTGAATAGGCGCCATCTTCGCGAGGGCCCGTCAGGCCATGGCCGGGCAGATCAAAGCGAATGACCCGGAAGTCATCCTCCAGCTCGGCGGACATGCCGTCCCAGGCTTCGAGCGAATGGCTGTAGCCGTGGATCAGGATCAGCGCCGGGGCATCGGCGGGGCCCGTCTCGCGCACGCGCCAGTCTTCGCCTTCAATGGTGACGAACCGGTCTGCCTCGGTCATCCATTCAGACTGGACCGCGCCCGCATCCAGCGGCCTCAGGGTCCAGGCGATAAAGGCGATCACCAGAACCGCCAGCAGGATCACCCCGCCCAGAATTCGCAGCAACATGGTCGTCATCCTTCTAGGCGTTAGTCGAGACGGTTCAGGAAAGCCTTGATCGGTTCAAGCGCTTCAGGTTCGGTCAGGAGCGGGGCATGGCCCACATCAGGCACTTGCACAAGCTCCATCGCGCCATGGCGGCGCGACATTTCCTCGACGCACTCCATGGCCAGCAGATCGGTGATGGCGCCGCGCACCAGAAGCAGCGGCACGCCCTTCAGGCCCTCAAAGAAGGGCCACAGATCGGGCGGCGCCACATCGCCGCTTTGAACCGGCTTTGAGATATTGGCGTCGTAATCAAGCACGATCTCACCCGTATCAATGGCGCGACAGGTGCGCTTGGCGAAGGCGATCCAGAAGTCCTGACCAGTCTCTTTGGGGAAGGCGACGCCATTGATGGCGCGCAGGGCTTCACCCGCTTCTTCCCAGTTCGCAAACCGGCCGGCGCCGCCCACATAGCCCTGGATGCGCTTAAGGCCGACAGGATCAAGCTCGGGGCCGATATCATTCATGACGACGCCGGTCAGCTGGCCCGGGCGCATGGTGGACAGGATCATCGTCATCAGTCCGCCCATGGAGGTGCCGACAGAGATCACTTTCGGCCAGCCCAGTTCATCAAGGGTTCCGATGACATCCTCGACATACTTCACGGGCGTATAGTTCTCGGGATTGGCGTCATAATCAGAACGTCCCCGTCCGCGCACATCCACGGCCACCACGGAGCGGCCCGTTTCGGCGATGATCGGGGCGAGGTCTTCAAAATCGCGACTGTTGCGGGTCAGCCCATGCAGGCAGATCACCGGCGTCTTGCCGTTGTCGCCTTGCGCCGGATATCGGCGGTAATAGATGCGCACGCCATCGGGAGCGGTGAAATAGTGCTCTGAAAACGGGGTCATCAAACAGTCTCTGTGGCTTGTGTTGTACTGGAGCCGCGTTGCGCCATGCGCTTGAAGCCGGCGGCCAGGAATTCGGGCATGCGTTCGGTGACGGCTTCGAGATCGCTGGATTTGCACAGCCCGCCGGAGAGGGCGTCGATACGGCCGGTGTCGGCAAAGGTCAGAACCAGGGCGCCCGACAGGAAGTGATAGCTCCAGAACAGTTCTTCATCGGGCGCATCGGGCAGGGCGCGGCGCACGGCGTCCAGGAAGCGCCGCACGATCGGGTCGAAGTATTTCGACATGATGGCCACGCCCCATTCGGGGGAGTTGGTCACCTGACCGACCAGCGCGAAATAGCTTTTCCAGCCCGGCCCGCCATTGGCGCTGCGATCAAGCAGCGGATGGGTGAAGGCGTGAATAATGGCTTCCAGGGTGGGGCCGTCCGGACCGGCGTTGGCTTCGCAGGCCTCAAGCTCGGCCAGGCGAATCGTATTGAGCTCTTCGGCGCGGCGCAGCAGCACCGCATCGAACAATTCACGCTTGCCGCCGAAATAATAGGCGACCAGGGCCGGATCGCTGTCGGCCTGGCGCGCAATGGCGCGAACGGTGACGCCATGAAAGCCCTTTTCAGCGAACAGGCTTTCTGCAGCGTCCAGCAGGCGGGTGCGCGTGCGCTCGCCCCGGCGCGTTCCTCCGGCGTCGGTCATTATTCTGGTCCTCCCTTGGGCTCCCTTTTAGAGCCCAAAGCCATGAATTGGCCAGCCATAGCCTGTGTCTATCAGGTCTCAGCCGCCTTATTGTTTGTGACCGAAGTCCTAATGCCTATTGACTTTTCATTCAACGTTGAATTTACCTCATGCAAAAGCTCATAGAAGCTTCCGTTCACAGGGAGGGATTACCCCATGACTATGAAACGCACCATTCTGGGTGCGGCCGCATTGCTCGTTTCTGCGTCCGCCCTGCCATTCGCCGCTTCCGCTGTTGCTCAGGAAGCCGGGGCTTCAGCCGGTCCGATCCAGGACGTGGTCACCGTCACCGCCCGTCGCCGGGAAGAGACCCTGACCGATGTTCCGGTGTCCGTGACGGCGTTTTCGGGCGATCAGCTCGACGAGTTCGGCGCGCAGGACATCACCTTTGTCGCCCAGGTCACCCCGAACGTGACCCTTGAAGTGTCGCGCGGCACGAACACCACGCTCAGCGCCTTCATCCGCGGCGTGGGCCAGCAGGATCCTGTGGCGGGCTTTGAATCCGGCGTCGGAATCTATCTCGATGATGTCTACCTGAACCGTCCCCAGGCGTCCGTGCTCGATATCTACGACGTTGAGCGCATCGAGGTCCTGCGTGGTCCGCAAGGTACTCTCTATGGCCGCAACACCATTGGCGGCGCCGTCAAATACGTCACGCGCGGCCTGTCGGATGAGCCGACCGCCAGCGTGCGCGTCAATGTGGGCAGCTATAACCAGCTGGACGTCATCGCCAGCGGCTCCACGCCCTTGAGCGACACTGTCCGGGTCGGCGGCGCTGTGGCGCGCCTGTCCCGTGAAGGCTATGGCGAAAACCTCTATAATGGCGTGGACAACTACAATAAATCTGTCTGGGCTGGTCGTCTGTCTGCGGAGTTTGATCTCACCGAGACCTTCCAGATCCGCGTCGCGGGCGATTACAGCTCTGACTCGTCTAACGCGCGTCAGGGTCACCGTCTGATCCCGGACCAGTTCCCGCCCTTCACCTATCCCGTGCTTGATGACGAATACGACACGCGCGCCGGCCTGGCTTTTCCCGAGCAGGATGTTGAAGCCTATGGCGGCTCTGTGACCGCCGAGTGGATGGTCAATGACTCGATCACGCTGAAGTCGATCACTGCGTATCGCGAAGACGAGAGCACCACCCCGATCGACTTTGATTCGCTGCCCGAAGCGGATCTCGACGTGCCGGCGATCTACGCCAACGACCAGTTCTCCCAGGAATTCCAGCTGCAGTATTCATCCGAGCGCCTGAATGGCGTGGTTGGCGCATACTATCTGGACGCCAACGCCATGACCGGCTTTGACGTGATCCTGGCGACGACGGGGGCGGTCATCGGGCTTCCGGGCCTGAACGCGCAGACCTTTGGTGACGTGGCGACCGAGACCTGGTCCCTGTTCGCGGACTTCACCTATGACCTGACCGACACCATCGAAGTGTCGCTGGGCGCGCGCTACACCGAGGATGAGCGGTCTTCCGTGGTGCGTCGCACTACCTTTATCGGCGGCGCCTCGGACCTGTTCGGCGGCAGCGCCGTTCCGATCGCTGTGACGTCCGATTTCAACGGCACGGCCGAGTTCGACGATTTCTCTCCGCGGGCGTCCATCGCATGGAACTTCGCCGCGGGCCAGAACGTCTATGCGACCTACTCGCAAGGCTTCAAGGGCGGCGGTTTCGACCCGCGCGGTCAAACCTCGGCAGCGCCTGACTTTAATGGCGACGGTTCCGTGTCCTCGGCCGAGGTCTACCAGTTCATGCAGTTCGATCCGGAAGAAGTCGACAGCTATGAGCTGGGCTGGAAAGCCGATTGGGGCAATGGCTGGCGCCACTCCCTGGCCGTGTTCCAGATGGATTATTCCGACGTTCAGGTGCCGGGCTCCGTGGGTGTGGACACCGATGGCGACGGCGTGGCCGACACCTTCACGGGCGTGACCACCAATGCGGGTGAAGCGACCCTGCGCGGCATCGAGTTTGAACTGTCCGGCGCCTGGGAAACCAATGCGTTCGTGGACGGCGATTACATGACGCTGAACACCACCCTGGGCCTGCTGGACGGCGAATACGATCAGTTCATCAACGCCTTCGGTGCGGATATCTCTGATCAGGCGTCCATCCAGAACACCCCGGACACCACTGGCTCGCTATCGCTGGGCTATCATGCGCCGGTGTATTCGGGTGAGCTGAGCGTCCTGACCACCGTGTCGCATCGCGGCGACTCCCAGCAGTTCGAGCTGTCGAGCCCGCTGATCGACCAGGAAGCGTACACGCTGTGGAACGCCAGCGTGGTCTGGAACTCCGATGACGGCGTCTGGACGGCCGGTCTGTATGGTCGGAACCTGACCGACGAGCGTTACAAGGTCGCGGGCTATGACTTTGTGGACTACTCCAGCACCAGCGGTCCGTTCACGCCGACGCTGGGCCTTGAAGGGACGCTGACAGCCTTCTATGGCGATCCGCGCACCGTCACCGCCTCCGTCACCTATCGCTACTAATCGCGTGTGACGGAAAAACGCCGCCAACCTTGCCGGGTTGGCGGCGTTTTTTCTTTGCCTTTTGAAGGTTTACCCCTTCAGTATGTGGTGAGCGCGATTAGGCGCATACAAAACAACACGACCTGGGGAGAGACATGACCACTCAAACCGAGGCGCAACCGGGCGCCGCTCCCACGCCAACCAGTACACGATACAGCGCATGGGTCCTGGCCATGCTCTTCATCGTCTACGCGTTCAATTTCCTGGATCGTCAGATCATTTCGATTCTGGCCATTCCGATCCAGCAAGAGCTGGGCCTGTCTGACCGTCAGCTGGGCTTGCTGGGCGGGATCGCCTTCGCGCTTCTATATTCCACCCTGGGCGTTCCGATCGCCTGGCTGGCGGATCGGACCAAGCGCACCTGGATCATCACGATTTCCCTGACCATCTGGTCCGGCTTCACCGCCATTTGCGGGCTGGCGACCAACTTCACCCAGCTCTTCCTGGCGCGTGTGGGCGTCGGCGTTGGCGAGGCGGGCGGCGTGGCGCCGTCCTATTCGCTGATTGCAGACTATTTCCCGCCGCAAAGCCGGGCGCGCGCGCTGGCCATCTATTCTCTGGGCATTCCGATCGGCTCCGCCTTCGGGGTTGTTGCGGGCGCCCTGATTGCGGGCGGCGCTGTGGGCGAAAATCTCGACTGGCGCGCCGCGTTCATCATTGTCGGCGTGCTTGGCCTTGTGATCGCCCCGATCTTCAAGTTCACCGTGCGCGAACCCAAGCGTGGCGGACTGGACGCGCCCCAGCGTCCCGCCGTTGAAGCCGAACTGGCGGAAAATGAGGCGGCCGCAGGCGAGCCGGCTGTCGTAAATTCAATGGAGGCGAAGGAGCAAGTCGCGCTGCGCCCTTCGCCATTGGCAAGCATTCTTACGGTAATAAAGAAGGTAATCACCTTTACTGGAAGGGCGAGACGCTCCGAGTTCTGGTGGGCATATGCTTTGCTGTCTGTTTCTCAACTTGCGCTGATAGCTATTGCCTTATTTGTTCCTGACTTCAAAGCCGTTTCGACTGTTTTTATGGCATTGAATCTGCTATTGATTTCTGTCGCTGTTCGCCGTTTTCACGATGTTGGGATGAGTGGCTTCTGGTTACTGATCCCTCTTTTCTTGTTGGGCGGCGTCGGTTTTGGCTTGGTGACAGGCGCATTGGCAGTTGTGGCTCGCATTCTGGCCTTCGTGTTCGTGGTTGTCATTCTTGCTCGGCCATCTGTGGAGGATAACTCTCACGGGCCAAATCCTGTCCCAAGTAATTACTTTGACCTTTTACGGGCTAAGCCCAGTCCAAGTTTTGCAGATGTTTTGGCGGTTCTGATCTCTAAGCCCTCATTCTGGTGGATGACTCTGGGAGCGTCCTGCAGCTCGATGATGGGCTATGGCGTCTTCTTCTGGGTGCCCAGTTTTTTCCGTCGCAGCTTCTTTTCCGACCTGGGTCTGCAGGACGCCATCATCCAGTCGGGCTGGCTGTTCGGCGCCATCCTGTTCGTGGGCGGCTCGCTGGGCATCATCCTGGGGGGCGTGCTGGGTGATCTGATGGGCAAAGGCTCCAAGCGGATGTACGCCATTGTTCCGGCGGTGGCCTTCTTTGTGACCTATCCGTTCTATATTGCGGGCGTTCTGGCGCCGACTCCGCTTGTTGCGGTGTTGATGTTCATGATCCCGACCGGATTGGGTCTGGCCTGGCTTGGTCCGACGCTGTCAGCCTTCCAGCACATGGCGCCACCCAATATGCGCTCCATGGCGTCGGCGATCTTCCTGTTGATCAACAATCTCGTGGGCATAGGCGTTGGCGTGTATGCGCTGGGCGAGCTGTCGACGCTGCTCACCCCGAGCTTCGGGGAGGAGGCGCTGCGCTATTCGATCATGATCGGCGCGACCCTGTATCTCGTGGCGGGTGCGCTATTCCTCATCGGCGCGCGGACCATCGCCAAGGACTGGGAAGAGGCCTGAGGCTTCCGCCCCTTGCGCAACAAAAAACGCCCCGGCCATCGGCCGGGGCGTTTTCCATTGTCGCAAGGCGTGTTGCGTCAGGCGGCTTCAGCCGTCATCGACATCGCCTTGATGAAGAGGCTGCGCGCATCGGCGCGCGCATCGTCGCCGTCTGCAGCGAACAGATCACCTTTCAGCGCCAGAACGGCGTCAGATTTCGGATCGGTGGTTTCCGCGATTTCTGCGAGCAGGGCCACAGCTTCGCCAAGGGCGCACACAGGTGCGCCGGCGCGCAGGAAGTCAGCGATCAACAGGCGCGCATCCTGATCGTTGCGCAGCCGCTCGATGCTGGCGGCGCCGGCCGGCAACACGAGACCTGTAAACGCGCTCGCAGTCTTTTCGCCCGGCTGGGCGTCGACCACGAAATTCATTTCATCACCACCCTGGGGGCGGCCCGTGATCAGACCCTTCTTGGGGCTGATCATCACCGTCCGGTATCCGGCGCGTTCCGCAGATCCGGCGATGTCAGTCAGATCACCCGCATCAAATCCGTCGACCGCGAGAACCGCAATATCGCCGGAGGCGCCGAGGTGATTGAGATCGATTCGATTTTGACGTGCATTGGGTTTGGAAAAAGCCACATGTCCTCCTGCCGCTGCCAGCGGCGCTAAATGAACGAAATAGGGATCGAGAGTATTAGATAGGGAATTGGTGCAGCAGGTCAAGCTGACATGCAGAAAAGCGCATATATCGGTGATTTATAATGTGTGTTTTGTGTCAGCGCTCTGTAACGCTGAACTTTAGGATAGACAGCCCAAAGCCCAGTTTTCGACGCACAACGCAGAGGGGTGCATTTCTGAATAGAGAGTCTTTCATTTAAGCAAAGCGGACTGCGTTCGCCTTGAGGTATTCCGCCGCGTTCCTGCGGCTTGTCATTTTCTGTGATGTGCGGCATCGCCATGGCGGCTGGAAAGGAAGAGTCCCATGTCCGAAATCGTGATCCGCACCGCATCTGCGAGGCAAAGCGACATTGCGCGACGGGCGCAGGCGCTTGGCATTGACGAGGCCCTCATCTCCGAGCTTGTGGATGCCTTTTATGATCGCGTGCGCGCGAACCCCGAGCTCGGACCGGTCTTCGCAGCCGCCATTGGAGACGACTGGGCGCCGCATCTTCAGACCATGAAGCAGTTCTGGTCCTCCATTGCTCTGAATGCCGGCAGCTATGGCGGCCGTCCCGTGCCCGCCCATCACAAACATCTCGACAAGATTAGGCCTGAGCACTTCTCAATCTGGCTCGCGCTCTTTGCGGAAACCTTGAGAGACCGCGCGCCCACGCCTGAGGCGGCTGCCTTTTTCATGGAGCGGGCAGAGCGGATAAGCGAGAGTTTTCAGAACATTCTGTTCAATTAGGTCGCGCTGCATCTGCGTCATTGTTTTATCACGCTAACACGCTATAACGTCCTCCGAACCATGGAGGCGAGCGATGGCGGAGTCCCTGACACGCACCCGCGTAGGCGGTCCGGAAGATATCAAGGCGCTGTGTGATGCGTTGCTGACCTTGCGCTCAAGCGAGGAGATGCAGCGTTTCCTGAAGGACCTGACGACGCCGGGCGAAATGCAGGCTCTGGCGGAACGCTGGCGCGTGGCGCGTCTGTTGGCGGAAGGAGAGAAGTCCTACCGCGAGATCAGCGCGGATACGGGCGTCAGCACCACCACCGTCACCCGAGTCGCCCGTTTCCTTACCCAGGAAGAGCATCAAGGATACCAGCTGGTGCTGGATCGTCTGAAGGAGCAAGGCTCATGACCGAGAACCGATTGACGCTGGCCGTCCAGAAAAAGGGGCGACTGGCCGAAGGCGGCCTGGATCTGCTCAAGCGAGCCGGGGTCAAGCTGGCCTACAGCCGGGATGACCTGCTGCGCCGGTCCGAAAACGAACCGATCGATCTGATGCTGATCCGCGATGACGACATCCCGAGCTTCGTCGCATCTGGCGCGTGCGATTACGGCATTGTGGGCGAGAACGTGCTCTATGAGGCGCAGAACAAGTCCAGCCGCATGGCCGATCTGGAAATTGCGCTCAAGCTCGGTTTCGCCCGGTGCACGCTGAAACTCGCAGCGCCCAAGGAGGGCGGCATCACATCGGCGGCGGATCTGGATGGCAAGACGGTCGCCACAAGCTATCCCGCCCTGACCGACGCCTATCTCAAGGAGCGAGGCGTCAACGCGGAAATCGTGGAAATGGGCGGCAGCGTCGAAGTGGCCCCGCGCATGGGCGTGGCGGACGCCATTTGCGACCTGGTCTCGACCGGCGCCACGCTGGAAGCGAACGGGCTGGCGGCGTTTGAAACCGTGCTGGAAAGCGAGGCGGTTCTGGTGCGTCGCAAGACGGCGTCCTCCGAGACCGTTGCCGATACTGCCGAACGCCTGATCGAGCGCTTCAAGGGGGTCATCGCATCCCGGCAGACCAAATACATCCTGCTCAATGCGCCGCGCGACCGGCTGGAACAGGTGCGCGCCATTCTGCCGGGCACGGATGCGCCGACCGTGGCGCCTGTTGTGGGGCGGGAGGACGTTGTCGCCGTACACGCCGTCTGCACCGAAGCCGTATTCTGGTCCACGCTGGAACAGCTCAAGGCGGCTGGCGCGCGATCCATCCTGGTCATGCCGATTGAAAAGATGATGGCCTGACATGTTGACCCGAATTGAATGGAGCCAGGCGGACGCCGAGACGCGTCAGCGCCTGTTCGAACGACCGTCGCTGGGGTCTGATGCGCTCAAGGTCGCGCAATCCATCCTGGATGATGTGCGTGCGCGGGGCGAAACGGCTGTGCGCGAATATGCAGTTCGTCTGGACGGCTGGGCGCCTGAGGCCGGGTTTCGCGTGCCGCAGACTGAACTCAAAGCCGCCGCTGATGCGCTCAGCGGAGATGACAGGGCGGCCATTCTGGATGCTGCGAACGCCGTTCGCACCTTTCACGCGGAACAGGGCTACCGCTCCTATGAGGTCGAGACCTGGCCGGGCGCCCGGGCCGGACGCCGGGTGACCCCGATTGATGTGGCCGGACTGTACGTGCCAGCGGGCACGGCGCCACTGGTCTCAACCCTGATCATGCTGGCCGTGCCCGCCCAGCTGGCGCAGGTGCCGCGCATCGCCGTGATTGCGCCGCCGTGCAAGGGGCAGGGGGTGGAGCCCACGGTTCTGGCCGCTGCGTCCTTGCTGGGCGTTGATGAGGTCTACGCCATTGGCGGCGCGCATGGTGTCGCCGCGCTTGGGCTAGGCGCGGCTGGCTTGCCGAAAGCGGACAAAATTTTCGGTCCGGGCAACGCCTATGTCGCCGCTGCGAAATCCCTATTGGCCCAAAGCCCGGATGGCGCAGCGGCGGATCTGCCGGCCGGGCCGAGCGAGGTGATGGTGGTCGCCGACGACAAGGCTGACGCTGAGCTTGTGGCGATCGACCTCTTGAGTCAGGCTGAACACGATGTTCTGGCCCAGGTGGTTCTTGTCGCCTATTCGGATGCGTTCGCGCGCCAGGTTGAAAACGAGATCGAGCGTTTGCTGGGCGATCTGCCCCGTGCAGAGACAGCGCGAGCAGCGTTGGCGAACTCTCGTGTGGTGCTGGTCAGTTCGGATGACGAAGCGGCCGAGGCGGCGAACGCCTATGCCAGCGAACACCTTATTGTACAGACAGACGATCCGCGTGCGCTGGCGAACAAAATTCGTCATGCCGGTTCGATCTTTCTGGGGCCGTGGACGCCTGAAGCTGCAGGCGATTATGCCGCCGGACCCAATCACGCCCTGCCCACAGCGGGCGCTGCACGCGCCTATGGGGGTGTGACGGTCGAGATGTTCCAGAAGACGACAACCGTGCTGGAGTTGAGCCAGACCAGCCTTCAGACGCTGGGCCCTGTCGTGGAGCGCCTGGCGACCCTGGAAGGGCTGGACGCTCACCGTCTCGCCATGGTTTTGCGCCGACAGAGAAAGGCAGACCGATGAGCGGTGTATTCGATCTCTCCAAACGTCCTGAGGATATGCGCGCCATGGGAGAGCAGCTCTTGCTGGAGCGGCTGGAAACCCTTCTGGAGACGCCCAAGGAATATCTCGCGCTGGCCTCGAGCACGGATGAAGCCCGGCAGGCGGTCTGGAGCAGCGAGCTGACCCTGACCCATGATTTCGGCGCGGATGGCGTCATTGCTCTGGACGAGCCGGCCCAGCAAGGCCTTACGCTATATCGGATCGGCGGGCAGCAGACCCCGATCACGGTTCTGTCCGCCATGGACGCCAATCAGGCGGCTTTGCTGCAGAGCAAGCTCAACGCCGTGCCATGCTGTCTTCTGGAAGAAGGCCTGACCCAGCTCAGCCCGGGCGCCCGTCTGGCCGCTCGCAAGGATCGCGAGGAACGCGATGCGATCTTGCAGGACATCGCCCAGCTTCTGTCAGAAGAACTGGGCGAGGTGGCGCAGGTTACTTCCCGCGGTCTGGTCTATGAGCACACCAATCCGATGACTCTGGGGCGGCTCGGACTTGTGCTTGCTGAAGATGGCGAAGGCCTGGTCGGGCATGTGCGTGATGCCCAGACAGCCCGCGAATTGAGTGACTTTCTGGGGTTCTCCGCCCAGCGGCGCATCGCGACCGTTCGCAGGGTGACCAAGGAAACCGAGATCACGCTCAGCCTCGATCTTGATCGTGAGGGCGCGGATATTGATACCGGTAACGCCTTTTTCGATCACATGCTCGAGCAGATCGCGCGCCATGGCGGGATTGCATTGAGCGTGTCCTGCCAAGGCGATCTGGAGGTCGACGCCCACCACACCATTGAAGATGTCTGTCTGGCCCTGGGCGAAGGCTTGCGACAGGCGCTCGGGGACAAGCGCGGCATTGCCCGCTTCGGTTTTGAACTGCCCATGGATGAAACCCGCGCCGGGGTCTGGATTGATTTGTCCGGCCGGCCCTACGCGGTGTTTGAAGGCGAGATCCCGGGCGATCGTGTGGGCGATTTCCCGGTCGAAATGTGCCCGCACGCTTTCCGGTCCATAGCGGAGAGCCTGAAGGCCGCGCTGCATGTGAAGGTGGAGGGCGACAATGCTCACCACATGATCGAGAGCACGTTCAAGGCGTTCGGCCGGGCGCTGCGCATGGCGGTGCGCGTCGAGGGTGATGCTCTTCCGTCTACGAAAGGCGTTTTGTGATGACCACTGCGATCGTCGACACTTCGACCGCGAACATCGCGTCGGTGCGTTATGCGCTGGAGAGGTTGGGCGCGCGCTACAAGCTGGCGGAAACGCCTGATGAGGCGAGCGAATGTGACCGCATCATCCTGCCGGGCGTCGGCGCGGCCGGGCCGGCCATGACGCGATTGAAAGCGACCGGCTGGGCCCAGGCCCTGCAAGGTGATCAGCGGCCGCTTCTGGGGGTCTGTCTGGGTATGCAATTGCTGTTTGATTACTCGGTCGAAAGTGATTGCGAGCTATTGGGGCTGATCCCGGGACGGGTCGAGCGACTGGATCCTGGAAGCGATGGACCCTGGCCGCATATGGGCTGGAACACGCTGACGCCGGTGAAGTCGGACGAGCCGCTGCTTGAAGGCGTAACTGACGGGGCGCATGTCTATTTCGTGCATGGCTTTTACACGCCGCTCAGCGCGCACACCTCGGCCTCCACGCATTATGGAATCGGCATTACGGCCATCGCTCGCAAGGGCCATGTGGCCGGCTGCCAGTTTCATCCCGAGCGCTCGGCCAAGACCGGCGCGCAAATCCTGACCAATTTTGTAAAGGGCGCGGCATGATCCTCTATCCCGCCATTGATGTTCTTGACGGTCGCGTCGTGCGGCTGGCCAAGGGCGATTTCGACGCCGTCACCGAATATGGCGACAATCCGGTCGCCGTGGCCGAGCAATTCAAGGCCGCCGGCGCGGACTGGCTGCATCTTGTGGACCTGTCCGGCGCTCGCGACGGCGCGCGTCGCCAGCAGGATCTGGTGCGCGCCATTGCCGATGTGGGTCTGAAGGTCCAGACCGGCGGCGGTGTGCGCACGCGTGAAGACGTGGAGGCCATCCTTGATGCCGGCGCCAGTCGGGCCGTGATCGGCAGCCTGGCGGTCAGCGAGCCCCAGACCGTGATCGGTTGGATCGCGGCCTTTGGTTCTGAACAGATCGCCGCCGCCTTTGACGTCAAGATCGCCGATAATGGCGTTGCTTACCCGACCCTGCGCGGCTGGACCGAACAATCCGTCACGCCGCTGGCCGACCTTCTGGCCGAATATCGCACAGGCGGGCTCAGCCATGCCCTTGCGACCGATGTGGCGCGTGACGGCATGCTCGAGGGTCCCAATCTCGAGCTGTATGAGGACTTGTCCAAGATCCGTGCGGACATGAACTGGCAGGCGTCAGGCGGAGTATCCTCGCTCGACGATCTCAGGGCGCTGAAGGACCAGGGCGTCTCGGGCGCGATTATCGGTCGGGCGTTATTTGAGGGCCGGTTCACGCTGGAGGAGGCGCTGGCATGCTAGCGCGTCGGATCATTCCTTGCCTGGATGTGCGTGACGGCCGTGTTGTGAAGGGCGTCCGGTTCCAGAACCACGAGGATGTGGGCGGCATCGAAGAGCTGGCGCGACGTTATGCCGAAGAGGGCGCGGACGAGCTGGTCTTCTACGACATCAGCGCCAGCCCGTCCGGGCGCACGGTTGAACCTGAATGGGTGGGCCGCGTGGCGCAGGCCATCGACATTCCGTTCTGCGTCGCAGGCGGCATACGCTCACTTGAACACGCCCGGGCGCGCCTGTTTGGCGGGGCGGACAAGATCTCGATCAATACGCCAGCCCTTGAAAACCCCGGTCTCATCGATGCCATGGCCAAGGAGTTCGGCTCCCAGTGTGTGGTGGTCGGCATCGACAGCCGTGTGATCGATGGTGACTGGCGTTGCCACAAGAATACGGGCGACCCGTCCAAGACCTCTACCGAGCATCGCAAGACGCTGGACTGGATTCGCGAGGTTGTGGATCGCGGCGCGGGCGAGATCGTGCTCAACTGCATGGACCAGGACGGCGTGCGCGAAGGCTATGACATCGATCAGCTCGCAGCGGCGCGTGAGGCGTGTTCGGTTCCGCTCATCGCCTCGGGCGGCGCCGGCGCCATGGACCATTTCCGCGACGTCTTTCAGAAAGCGGATGTGGATGGCGCGCTCGCGGCCAGTGTCTTTCATAAAGCTGTGATCGCCATCCCTGATCTTAAGGCCTGGTTATCCGCAGAAGGCGTGGAGATACGGCTATGAGCTTGCAGATCGACTGGAAGAAGGGTGGCGGCCTGGCCCCGGCCATCGTGCAGCACGCCGACACCGGCGAGGTGCTGATGCTGGGCTATATGAACGCCAAGGCGCTGGATGCAACCCAGGAAAAGGGCCTTGTGACGTTCTGGTCGCGCTCCAAGGAGCGGCTCTGGACCAAGGGGGAGACCTCAGGCAATACGCTCTCGCTCGTCTCCGTGGCGACCGATTGTGACGCTGATGCGATTTTGGTGCGGGCGCGTCCGGCGGGCCCAACCTGTCATACGGGCAGTCATAGCTGTTTTGGCGAAGCGCCCGGACCGGAGCTCGCCTTTCTGGGCGAGCTGCAGCATGTGATTGATGCGCGCGCCAATGATGCGCCCAAGGACAGCTACACCGCCAAGCTTCTGTCCAAGGGTGTCCTGAAATGCGCTCAGAAAGTGGGTGAAGAAGGCGTGGAAACCGCGCTCGCCGCGGCCGCGGAAGATGATGAGGCCCTGCTGGGCGAGGCGGCCGACCTGGTCTTTCACCTGATGGTGACGCTCAAGGCGCGGGGCCTGTCCCTGGCGGATGTGGCCGGTGTGCTGGAACAAAGGCACGCATCCAAAGGCTGAGAGACGTGGATCTGAGAAGAAAAAGGCCCGGTCGTGTGACCGGGCCTTTTCATGTCTAGCCGTCAGTGCGGCGATAGGCGTTCCTGAAATCATTGCCGAAGAAGATGGCGTTCATCAGCAAGCGAGCCGTGCCGCGATAATAGGCGCGGTAATACGGATCATCCGCGAAGAGGATGACGGAACCCGAACCCCGCCGCTCGGCATGCATCGCGCCCTGATCGGCAAGCGCCCGGCGCAGCTCCTCGGAGGCATAACCGCTCAGGATCGGGTCCTCGGGCGCATAGCGCACGGGCAGGGCGAGCGGATTGTCGCCTACCGCGAAAGCCAGGTCGCTCGACCGGTGGCTGGGCAGGTTCGCATCGCTCAGACCGAAGGCCAGCGGGTGGCTGGTATCGATCCGTGTGTCGAAAATCGCGCCGGAAATCCGCATTTCGGCGTCCCAGGCGGCGATATCCTCATACCGAGGCGCGGGCGCCGCATCCGCTTCAGGCGTCTCCAGCTCGGCCAATGTGGCGCTTGTCAGCTCCTGATCAATCGCCCAACGCGAGGCGTTGCCTGTGGCGATCAGGGTGCCGCCATTGCGCACCCAGCGGCCCAGCTCGGCGGAAAAGTCGTCCGGCAGACGGTTGAACCGGCCATTGGGCAGGATGATGTGGGTGTAACGGCTCAGATCGGAGCCGCCGAGTTCGGACTGGTCGATCATGCTGACCGGCATGCGCATGTCATGGTCCAGCAGGTGCCAGACTTCCCCGGCATCCCCCGTGCTGATGCCGCGGCCTGTAACCAGCAGCACTTCAGGACGTTCGACATTGGACAGCGCGAAGCCGCCCAGGTCCGAGCCGCGCGAGGTGCTGGCCGAGGTGATGGCATGAACCTTCACGCCGTCCTCGCGGGCGGCGCGGCTGAGCAGCGCATGAATGTCTTCACCGCTGACCGGTTGGCGACGCAGCTCGATCATGACGGCGCCGCGTCCGATCTCCTGCTCGCCGCGGCTGGTCTGCACCGAAGTTTCATCGGGGATCATGCGGGCGCGCACGCCGGCATCAAGCAGGCGATAGAGGGCGCGGGGGGCGTAATAGCTATCCCATTCCATCACATAGCCCAGCGCACTGGTGTCAGGCGCGGTTTCCGCCATGTCGTAGGCAGTCACGACCTCGCCAGCCAGCTGGCTGCGGAATTCCCGACCGCGCAGTTCGGCGTAATCGAGATCATAGGCGAGGGGCTGGGTCCAGCCGGACACATCGTAGAACTCGACCTTGTCCTCGATCACGCGGGTTTCGAACAGGGCGCGCACCGTGCGGTACTGGTCCTGACGCAGCGGCACGAGAAAGGCTTCTCCGGGGCGGAATTCCTGGCCGTCATGGCTGAAGGCCTGGGTCAGCGCCCGCACCTCGATGCGGTGGGTGGCCAGCACATCGAGGAAATCGGCGAGCCGGCCCCGATCCGATGAGCCGAAGACATAGCCGCGCACGGAGTCCGAATTGGCCATCTGGCGGGTTTCGTCAAAGAAGGCCCGCATATGATCTTGCAGTTCCGTCCGGTTGTCATGGGCGGAACGGATCAGGGCGATCGCCGTGCGTGCTTGCTGGGCGATCTTGTCATCATAGCGCTGCACGCCGAACTCGGTCTCCTGCACGATGCCGCGCACGGAGCTTTGCTCGAAGAGATAAGGGACGGAGCCGATCAGGCCGGGATAGCTGGAGCCGTATCCAAGGTAGAAGTCGTCAAACAGCTCTTCGCTGACATAGACCGCGCCTTCGGCATCGAGCTGGCTGTTGAGGGTTTCGTTGAGTTCGAGATTGAGTTCAAAGCCGGACTGGCTCAGCAGCGGATGCAGTCCTTCCCGCGGGCCCGGCGAAATGAAGAAGGTCGAGTTTTCGCCCATCTCATGCAGGTCGGCGGCGACGTTGGGACGCCAGTCCTGAGTGGCGGTGACCAGAGCGCGCGCTTCCGGCTGGGTGACGGGCAGCCACTGGCGATTGATGTCGAACCAGTAGTGATTGGTGCGGCCCCAGGGCCACTCATAGTAATGCTCGCGATGCTGGGGATCTGCGACCGGCACATTGGCGTGGTGCATGTTGGTCCATTGGGCGAACCGGTTCGCGCCATCGGGATTGATCATCACGATCTGGTGGATGACCGTCTGGTCCAGCAGGGTTTCGATCTCGGCGCCTTGCGCAGCGGCGAGGTGATACAAGATCAGCGGGGCGGAATCATAGCCTGAGGATTCCGAGCCGTGGACGCCGTGGGTGAACTGCACAACCACCGGCTGGTCGGCCGGCGTCGCCGCGCCCGGCTCGCTCAAGGACAGCTGTGTCTGGCGGATTTCGTCGAGACGCGACTGATTGGCGGGCGAGGTGATGGTGACGCGCAGGATGGGGCGACCAAAATGGCTGCGTCCGATGGTTTCCACACTCACCCGGTCGGAGGCCGCCGCCACAGCATTGATATAGGCCGCATGCATTTCCGGGGTGAAGATGATCTCACCACTTTGATAGCCCAGGACTGACTCAGGGGTGGGGATGGCGGCGTCATAGCGCGCATCGAAATCCAGCAGGTCAGCGATCGGTTTGGGCGTGTAGTCCGGTTCGAAATAAGCCGAAGCGGCTCCGGCCGTGGGCAAGGCCAGGGCCAGAGATATTGCAAGCGCGCGCAGCATGTCAGCAGCTCCCCATTTTGTTGTTAATTTGTAACGGTAAGCAGGCCGCGCCTGCGGTCAAGCATGTCTGAATGCCCCAAGCGCGCTATCTTCCGCGCAGAACCCGCCCGCTTCGAGATGTTGGAGCGAAAGCAGACAAGGATTTCAATGTGATGATCAGCCCCATTCGATCCATGGCTCTATGCTCCGCGTCGGTGTGGGCTTTTCTGACGTATCCGGACAGTGCTGCGGTCGCACAAACAGAGACTTCGGTGAGCGATGTTGTGGTCGTGACAGGCACGCGCAGCGAAACCCTGAAGCAGCACAATGCGCTGTCTGTCTCCGTCCTGACGTCTGACGAGATCGACCGACTGGGCGCGCATCATGTGAGCGAGGCGCTCAATCGCTTGCCGGGCGTCTTTCTGAACCGGGGGAACGGAGCCGAGCACCTGACGGCGATCCGGTCCCCCGTGCTCACGGGCGGGCAGGGCGCGGGCAGCTTCCTCTATCTGGAAGACGGCGTGCCGCTTCGCGCCGCCGGATTCGCCAATCTGAACGGGTTGTTTGAAGCCGCCGATGGCCTGGCCGGACAGATCGAGGTCGTGCGCGGCCCCGGATCTGCCGCCTACGGATCCAACGCGCTTCACGGGTTGGTGAATGTGCTCACCCCTGATCCCGAAACAGCGGATCGGCATCTGACGATTGAAGCCGGATCATATGGCCGGGCGGCTCTGCGGGGCTCACTGGCCGGGCAGGCGCGTTTCGGCGCCGGCTGGCTGGGGCTGAGCCTGCGTCATGAGGATAGCTGGCGCGAAGATGCATCCCTGGATCGGCGCGCCTTGCAAACGCGACTGGATGGGCAGATGGGACTGACGGAATGGTCCTTGCGGTTTTCCGGTATTGATCTGGAGCAGGAAACCGCGACCTATGTGGGCGGCTTCAAGGCATATGAGGATGAGGCCGCGTCACGTCGCAATTCCGATCCGGAAGCCTTTCGCAACGCTCACGCCTTGCGCGCGGCCCTGCATCTCGAACGCCCGCTCTCTGACACGCTGAGCGCTCAGGCCGTTCTGTTTGCGCGCAGCAACGACATGCAATTCCGCATGCACTTCTTGCCATCCGAAGCGCTTGAGACCAGCGGGCATGATTCCGTCGGCCTGCAATCCGCGCTCGTCTGGACGCTGGATCAAAGCACGGTTCGCTTGGGTCTGGATGCGGACTTTACCCAAGGCGCTTTGCGGGAATTTCAGACCCGACCCACGCTCGGGCCCTTTGTTCAGGGGCTCCACTATGATTACGAGGTCGACTCCCGGACCTATGCCGCTTTCGTCATGGGCGAACATCAGCTGACGCCCAGACTACGCCTGGATGCGGGCTTGAGATGGGAAGCCACGCACTATGACTACGCCAATGCGGCCCCGGATGGCGCCGTGGGGCGTTATTTGCGTTTGCCCGACCGTGAGGACACCTTTGACACGCTGGCTCCGCATGCGGGCTGGATCCTCGATGTGAGTGACAGCGTGTCTGTGTTCGGTCGCGCCGCACGGGGCGTCCGGGCGCCGCAGACCGCCGAGCTTTATCGGCTTCAACCAGGGCAAAGTGTTGAGGGCATCGAGCCTGAAACGCTCGACAGCCTGGAGACGGGAATCCGTTTCACGCCCACTCCGGGAACCCAGCTGGAGCTCACCGGCTATGTCATGGAAAAGGACAATGTCATTCTGCGCGATGCGGACGGTCTGACGGTGACGGGGGCGCGCACTCGACATCACGGGATTGAGGCGGAGGGCGTCTGGAGCCTCTCCGACCAGCTCCGTCTGTCCGGGGCGGTCAGCTGGGCGGTCCATGAATATGATTTTGATGGCGGCGCGCCCAACAGCTCTGAAACCATCCGCAAAGGCGCCCGGATAGATACGGCGCCCGAATGGATGTCCAATATCAGAGCGACCTGGCGGCCGACAGCCGCGCTGACGGCCGAGCTCGAATGGGTTCATCTGGGCGAGTATTTCGCCGATGCGGGCAATACAGCGCTGTATGAGGGCCACGACCTGTTCAATCTGCGCACCGATTACCAGCTGACCCAGACCCTGGCTCTGACTGTGGCCGTCCGGAACCTGCTGGATGAGCGTTACGCCGAGCGCGCGGATTTCGCCTTCGGACGCTACAGATATTTCCCCGGCGAGCCCCGGACATTCAGCGTCAGGGCGCGTCTGGACTTCTAGACCACACAGACTTGGCCATGCATGAGCTGAGCTTGCCTTGTACGGCCGGACCGCGGTAGCAGATCGGGTCCACAAATTCGGAGACCTCATCATGCCCTCCCGCACCGGCGCCCAGCACCTGATCGACGCCTTGTCCGCCAATGGCGTTGAACGGATTTTCGGTGTTCCCGGAGAGAGTTATCTGGCCGCGCTTGATGCGCTGGTGGATGCGGGCATCCCCTTCATCCAGTGCCGCCATGAAGCGGGCGCAGCCAATATGGCCGAAGCCCATGGCAAGCTGACGGGCAAGCCGGGAATCTGTTTCGTGACCCGCGGTCCGGGCGCCACCCAGGCGGCGGTGGGGGTGCATACTGCGCTTCAGGACTCAACGCCCATGATCCTTCTGGTCGGACAGGTCCGGCGTGAAGATGAAGGGCGCGAGGCGTTCCAGGAACTTGATTATGGCCAGGCCTTCGCCGGTCTCGCCAAGGCCGCGTTCGAGATCCGCGACCCGGCCCGCGTGCCCGAGATGATGATGCGCGCCTTCGCGCTGGCCATGCACGGCCGTCCGGGGCCGGTCGTGGTGGGCCTGCCTGAAGACATGCTGACCGAGATTGCGGACGCGCCTGCTGCGGCGGCTTTGCCTGTGGCGCGCAGCGAAGTGTCAGCCTCCACCGCCTCTGATATCGCTTCCATGATCGACGCCGCCGAGCGTCCGGTCGTCATGGTGGGCGGGCCGGGCTGGCGCGATGAGGATCGGCAGGCGCTACATGCCTTCGCCGAGCAGATGAACTGCCCCATCATCACAAGTTTCCGCGTCAAGCATTTGTTTGATAACAAGCATTCCCATTATGGCGGCGAGGCTGGCATTGGCGCATGCCCCGCCGTGGTGGGCGCGCTTCGAGACTCCGACTTGATCGTCGCCATTGGTCCGCGTCTCGGGGAAATGACCACCCAGAGCTATGACCTGTTTGATGTGCCTGAAGGGGTGGCGGATCGTCTGGTCCATATTCATCCGGGCGGTGAAGAGCTGGGCCGCGTCTATCGGCCCAAGCTGGCGGTGACGGCCCAAGCCGGCCCGGCGCTGAGCGAGATCCACGCCGCATCCAGGCCCCAGCGCGCCGCTGCGCGTATTGACTGGGTCAAGCAGTGCCGCGCCGCCTATGACGCATGGATCGAGCCGGTCGAGGTGACCGGCGATGTGAACCCGTCGATCATCTGGCGCGAAACCTCCGAGAAGATGGGCGGCCAGGCGATCATGACCAATGGCGCCGGCAATTTTGCGGCCTGGCTGCACCGTTTCTGGGTGCACCAGTGCTGCCCCAGCCAGCTGGCCCCGACCTCGGGCGCGATGGGCTACGGCCTGCCGGCCGCAATAGCCGCCAAGCTGCACAGTCCCGACCGTCCGGTGATCGCGGTGTGCGGGGATGGTGATTTCATGATGGCTGCGCCAGAGCTGGCGACGGCGGTCCAGCACGGGGCGAACATCGTCGTCTGTGTCTTTGACAATGGCGCTTATGGCACCATTCGCATGCACCAGGAGCGCGCCTATCCGGGCCGGGTCAGCGGCACGGACCTCGCCAATCCCGACTTCAAGATGATGGCGGAGGCGTGCGGCTGCGCCGGGTATTATGTCGACAAGACCGGTGACTTCGCCGCCGCGCTTGATGAGGCTTTAAATGCGGGTCGGCCCGCGCTCATCCATGTCAAACAGAGCCTGGCCGATATTGCGCCGGGCAAAACGCTGTCGCTGAACTAGACTCTTTCCAGTTTCGCTCTTCCAACGGGAGTCCACCCATGTCCCAGAGCTTTTATGACCGCCTGACCGAAACCCTGTCCGAGATCGAAGCGGATGGTCTTTACAAGCGCGAGCGCACCATCACCTCGCAGCAATTTTCCGAGATCGATGTGCGCGGAACCGATGGCGCCGAACGCCATGTCCTCAATTTCTGCGCCAACAATTATCTGGGGCTCGCCAACCGGCCCGAGCTGATCAATGCGGCCAAGACCGCGCTGGATCGCTATGGCTATGGCGTGGCGTCGGTGCGCTTCATTTGCGGCGCTCAGGAGGTTCACAAAGAGCTTGAAGCGGCCATCGCCGATTTCACCGGCCAGGAAGACGCGATCCTGTATGCGGCGGCGTTTGACGCCAATGGCGGCGTGTTCGAACCGCTTCTGGGCCCGGAAGACGCGATCATTTCAGACGCGCTCAACCATGCCTCGATCATTGATGGCGTGCGTCTGTGCAAGGCCAAGCGCTATCGCTACGCCAACTCGGACATGAATGACCTGGAGGCCCAGCTCAAACAGGCCCGCGAGGATGGCGCGCGCACCATCCTCATCGTCACCGACGGCGTGTTCTCGATGGACGGCTATATCGCCAATCTGAAGGATATCTGCGATCTGGCGGACAAGTATGACGCGCTCACCATGGTGGATGACTGTCACGCCCATGGCTTCATGGGCGCCAAGGGCCGCGGCACGCACGAGCATTGCGGCGTCATGGGCCGGGTGGACATCATCACCGGCACGCTTGGCAAGGCGCTCGGCGGCGCCATGGGCGGGTTCACCGCCGCGAAGAAGCCGGTGATCGACATTCTGCGTCAGCGCTCACGCCCCTATCTGTTCTCCAACTCGCTGGCGCCGGCCATTGCGGGGGCCAGCCTCAAGGCTTTGGAAATGGTGCGCGAGGGCGATGATCTGCGCGCGCGCCTGTTTGACAACGCCAAGCGTTTCCGCAGCGGCATGACCGAGGCGGGATTTGATCTTCTGCCGGGCGAGCACCCGATCATTCCGGTCATGCTGGGCGATGCGGCCCTGAGCCAGCAGATGGCGGACAAGCTTATGGAGGAGGGCGTCTATGTGATCGGCTTCTTCTATCCTGTGGTGCCCAAGGGCAAGGCCCGGATCCGCACCCAGATGAGCGCCGCGCATACGCCCGAGATGATCGACCGCGCCGTCGCCGCCTTCACCAAGGTCGGCAAGGAGCTGGGGGTGATCTAGGCCGAGGCTGGCGCACGTTGAGTGAGCCAGAGTCCGGCGACCATCAAGCCCAGACCTGCCACCCGATTGAGGGAAAGCGGGGTTGGCTGCGCTCCGAACAGACCAAAATGATCGATCAGGGCGGCGCCCATCGTCTGGCCGAGAAGGACACAGAAGATGGCGGCGCCCACCCCGATCTTCGGTGCTACGTATGTTATTGAAAGAATGTAGATGACAACGAATACGCCGCCCAGAAACAGGTGTCGGGGCGCCTGTGAAAGCTCTGACAGCGCCGGTGTCGGCGTCATGATGACCACCGGCAGCGTAACGCACAGTGCGACAATGAAGAGGATGAGGGCGGCTAGCGGCGGAGCCCCCAACTTGGCGCCCAAAGCAGCATTGAGCGCCGCTAACACGGGTATGCCCAGGCCGGCGAGGACCATCAGGGCTGAGTAAGGCGACATTGGGCGTTCTCTTGGTATACGCGGGCTCGGACGGCGCGCTCTGGGTTGGCGGCCGTCCGGGCGTCAGGCGTTTAGCGTCTTGAGTGGCGGTATTCTTCAACGGGAAGGCCCGAAATGCCCCAATTGGCCAAAGGCGCCTCGTCGATGACCACGACGGTCGTCGCGGGGGTCTTGCCCAGAACGCGATGAAGCAAGTCGGTCACGCCGGCGATCAGCTCGGCTTTCTCCGCATCAGAAGGGCCCTTGCCTTCAGGTCCGCCCTCCTGGGTGATCTTGATATTGACGTAAGGCATCAGGACTTCTCCATTGGCACATAGCTGAACACCTTGGTCACGATGCGCCAGCCTTCGGGCGTGCGTTGTAAAGTGAGCAGATCAAGATAGGTGCGGCCCATGAGCGCCATCGAGGCGGTGACGTGGGCCAGTTGAGGTGTTGCGAGTTTGATTTCGAGCACCCGATCGTCCCGAACATCGCCGGTTTGCGAAGGCGGCGTGCGCTTGTCGATCCGGGCCATGTAAGCTTCAAGATCGAGATGCAACTCATCGCCCGGTGTGGCGCAGACATAGGCCAGGTTCGGGTGAAACACCTGGCGCAAGGCCTGGCTATCGGCGTGGTAGAGCCCGTCCGCATAAGCCTGCATCAGGCTGCTGATCTCGGCATAGTCCTGAGCGCTCATCAGATCAGACCTTCAGCCTTCATCGCCGCCTGTGTTGCGGGGCGCTGCGAGACCCGCTGCACAAAGGCGGACAGGTTTGGCCAGGCGTTGAGATCGATCCCGGTGAAATGGGCCCAGTTGCTGACGACGAAGAGATAAGCGTCGGCGATTGTGTAGGTCGCACCGGTTACATGTTCGCGCCCATCAGCCAGTAGCGCCTCAACAAACGCCATTTTCCGGCTCACCTCAGCTCGCGCATCCGTTTTGATCGCCTCTGATGAGCTGGCGCGGAAGAGCGGGGAAAACGCCTTGTGCAATTCCGAAGAGGTGAATGTGAGCACTTCGAGCATTCGGGCGCGTTCGAGCGTTCCCAGAGGCGGCGCCAGCTCAGCCTCAGGATGCGTATCCGCCAGATATTGCAAGATGGCGGGGCCTTCGGTGAGGATTTGACCCTCATCCAGTTCAAGCGAGGGAACATAGCCCTTGGGATTGATCGCGCGGTAGTCAGCGCCCGTCTCGGTCTGACCGCTCTGAGTGTCGACACGGATGACGTCAAAGTCAGCGCCGAGTTCTCGCAGCGTCATATGGCTGGCGAGCGAACAGGCGCCGGGGGAGAGATACAGTTTCATGGCTTCAGCCTCTGCTGTGTTGGTCGAGGCTTGGAAGGTGAGACTTGGAGTTTCCATTGACAACCAGGTCACCAAGGGTAACGTCTCTTTTCGCGTTACCCGCCAGTTACGAGGTATCTCCGAATGCCGCTCAAAATGCGCCATAACAAGGCGTCAAACCCGCCTGAGCCCTGCATGCTGACGGAATGCATGACTGTGATCAGCGGCGCCTGGGCGCCGAATGTGATCTGGTGTTTGCGGGCAGGTCCGCGCCGGTTCAGCGAGCTGCGCGCCGATATTCCACCCATTTCCGCCAAGGTGTTGTCTACACGGCTCTCCGAACTCGAAGGGCGAGGCGTGTTGGTGCGGCATGTGCGCGATACATCCCCGCCTTCAACCGAGTACGAGTTGACCGATCTGGGAGCTGAGCTACTGCCCGCCCTCG
The DNA here is from genome assembly GCF_030733545.1 of Oceanicaulis sp. MMSF_3324. Lineage (GTDB taxonomy): Bacteria > Pseudomonadota > Alphaproteobacteria > Caulobacterales > Maricaulaceae > Oceanicaulis. The sequence continues at coordinate 74,710 of NZ_JASHIU010000003.1, read as the reverse complement.
ATGCCATCGTTCATGTCGGGCATCGTCTCAAACAGCGACAGGTGCAGACGTCATGAAGCTCCAGGCGGGGAGAGGCGCAGAGTCAGGCAAAGCGCTTTTCTTTCGGCGCGCGGCGTGATCAAACCGAGCCGAGACGTCCACCTCTCAACCTGGGAGCCCCCTCATGAAAGCCCTCGTCAAAGCCAAAGCCGAAGAAGGTCTGTGGTTGCAGGAGGTCGACAAGCCGGTCATCGGGCCGGACGATGTCCTGATCCGTGTGCACAACACCGCCATCTGCGGCACCGACGTGCATATCTACAACTGGGACAGCTGGGCGCAAAAAAACGTGCCCGTGCCCATGGTCGTCGGCCATGAGTTTGGCGGCGTGATCGAGGAAGTTGGCGCGGACGTCACCCGGGTCACCCCGGGCATGCGCGTGTCGGGCGAAGGGCATGTGGTGGGCGAGAAGTCGCGCGCCGTGCGCGCCGGTCGCTTCCATCTCGATCCGGACACCAAGGGCGTGGGCGTGAACATGCCCGGCGCGTTCGCCGAATATCTCGTCATCCCGGCGTTCAATGTGGTGCCGCTGCCTGATGAAGTCGCGATGGAGCAGGCGGCCTTTCTTGATCCGCTGGGCAATGCGGTTCACACCGCCACCGCCTTTGATCTCGTGGGGGAAGACGTGCTGATCACTGGCGCAGGGCCGATCGGCATCATGGCCGCTGCGGTCGCGCGTCATTGCGGCGCGCGCCATATCGCGGTGACCGACATCAATCCCGACCGTCTGGCGCTCTTGGAAAAGGTCTGCCCGACCGCTGTTCCGGTGAACACCACCAAAGATGACCTCAAGGATGTGCGCGCGCGCCTGAAGATGACCGAAGGCTTTGATGTCGGCCTTGAAATGTCCGGCGCGGAACCGGCCTTCAACCAGATGGTCGAGAACATGGTGATGGGCGGCAAGATCGCCATGCTGGGCCTGCCCGGCAAGCCGTTCAATCTCGATATGGGCAGCCTGATCATGCGGGCGATCACCTTCAAGGGGATCTATGGCCGGGAAATGTTCGAGACGTGGCACAAGATGCTGGCCATGCTGCAGTCCGGCCTCGATGTCAGCCAGCTCATCACACACCGCCTGCCGGCGACCGACTTCCAGACCGGCTTTGACGCCATGCGCTCGGGCAAGGCGGGCAAGGTGATCCTCGACTGGACGCAGGTTTGATCATTTCGTGAGTGGCGCTTTTGTGTCCGTGCGATAAGAATAGACAAATGACCCATCCCGTAACCCCGCTTGAGTTTTCCGAACTGCCCCAAGCCGAAATGCGCGCGCGGGCGGAGGCGTTCTATGACACCATGCGTCAGCGTCGTACCGTGCGTGACTTCTCCGATCGGCCCGTGCCGCGTGAGATCATCGAGACGGCGATCCTGACGGCGGGCACAGCGCCCAACGGCGCCAATCACCAGCCCTGGCACTTTACCGCCCTGGGGCAGGGGCCGTTGCGCACGCAATTGCGCGAGGCGGCAGAAGCGGAAGAGCGCGCCTTTTACGAGGGCAAGGCCAGCGCGGAATGGCTTGAAGCGCTCGAACCGCTCGGCACGGACGCCAGCAAGCCGTTTCTGGAAACCGCGCCCTGGATCATCGCCGTCTTCGCCCAGCGTCGCGGCGGGCCAAAGCCCGGCGATGACCGGAAGAACTATTATGTCTCTGAAAGCGTTGGAATCGCCTGCGGATTGCTCATCGCAAGCCTGCACCAGGCGGGCTTGGCGACCTTGACTCATACGCCCAACCCGATGGGCTTTCTGACCGAGCTGTGTGAACGGCCTTCAACTGAAAAGCCGATGATGCTGGTCGTCTGTGGCTATCCACAGGAGGGCGCCCAGGTGCCGCTGCATGCGCTTCAGAAAAAGGCGCTCTCCGAGATCAGCGATTTTCGATAGCGAATACAAAAAGGGCGGCGGGCTGACCCGCCGCCCTTTTCATTGAGGCCTATGTGATCAGGAGGCTTGGCGGACGGAGCCGCTGCTCAACTCGCCAATGAGACGGTCCAATGCGTTGAGCACGTCTTCTGAGGACGCTTCCATCTCTTCAACCGCTGATTCTGCGCCCGCGTAGTCGCCTTGGGCGCACAGTCGCGCGGCGCGCTTGCCGCATTCATGGGTCTTGGCGTGCGGCGGCTCGATCGCCTGGAAGGCCGGGATGTGACCATAGTCCTGACGGGCGTTCTCATACCATTTGCCCAGGCGGCAGGAGCGATGATCGGACAGTTCGCTCTCGCTCAGCTCGGTCGCGCCCACGAGCATGCTGTTGAGGCGTTTCTTCCAGAGCAGGTGGTCGGATTTGGCGCAATGCAGGACAAAGTTCTCGATATTGCGTTCGCTCAGCGCCGCCAGCGTCTGGCCAATGGTCGACTCTGTCCCGGCGCTGGCTTCAACTACGTGCTCGACACGCTCGCGGGCGCGGGTGGCTCCGCTCGCGATTTCGGTGACCGAGCTCGACAGGTTTGTGGTGGCGCTTGATTGCTCGGTGATCAGGCTGGCGATCTCGGAGACGATGCGCGCGCTTTCACGCATGGTGTCGGTGACGGAGTTGACCGCGTTTTCAGAGGCGTTCGCCGCATTGATGCCTTCCTGAACCGACCCGGAGGAGTTCGAGACCGCTTCGGTGATGGCGCCCACCTGCTGCTGCAAATGATCCATGCGCTGACGGATATCCTCGGTGGCTTTCGCCGTCTGGCCCGACAGTGCTTTCACTTCACCTGCCACAACCGCGAAACCGCGACCGGCTTCACCGGCGCGCGCTGCTTCGATGGTCGCATTCAGGGCCAGAAGATTGGTCTGGTCGGCGATGGCGGCGATGGTGTCGACGATCTCGGCGATCTGACGCGAAGCCTGCTCAAGATCGGTCACGCGTCCGGTGATGGTTTCAAAGGCGCCGCCAAGCTGTTCGGTTTCAGATCGGGTCAGACGCACGGCGTCCAGACCTGTCTGGGATTGCTCCACGCAGGCGCTAAGCGATTCGGCGCCGCTATTGGCGAGCTTGGTGATGGAGTGGATCGAGAAGTCGAGCTCTTCGACCGCTTTGGACATGCCCGAGACGTGGGTGTCCATCTTGCGCACTTCGCCGGTAGCACGTGACACTGCCGCCATCGCATTGGAATTCTGAACCGAGGCGTTAACGGTGCGCTCCAGTTCTGCGGCGTTGCGCTTTTTCAGCTCATCAGACAGATCCGCCAGAGCGCTTTGCGCCTTGGGCGGTAGTGCGCTCAGATCCGGCTGCCGTCCCGACTTGATGTCGGCGATGGCGACCGCAAGCGCGTCGGTCCAATCAGATGGATGAGAAGCCGCCGCTGGAGCGGATGCAGATTGGGCCGACGCATTCGCGGCAGGTTTGCGACCGAAGCTGAGCATGAATGTCCCCGTATGATCTATGCGATAGGGGTAACGCTCAGTTGGTAAACGCCGCGTTTATCTTTGCCATCAGGCGCGGACGGGACGCGCCACTGCCGTAAAGGACCAGATCAGGGCGATGATCCAGCCGATTACGGTCCAGCCCAGCAGCAAATTCGTCAAAAAGATCGCGAAGCTGTTGTGGTGTCCGCGCAGCAGCGCAATCACCGTGGGCAGAAAATGCAGCAACGCAAGCAGAACCATGACTTCCATGACCAACCTCCTTATTGTTTGTCGATAAATGTGGGGGTGCGCCCGTCAGACTTCAAGTGACGAGTTTGTAAGGTTGGCCGACACAAAAAACCCCGACGCGGAGCGCCGGGGTTTCAGAAGCCTGATATGGCCTGAGCCTATTCAGGGAAGGTGTAGTCCTTGTAGATTTCGCGCAGCTTGGTCTTCAGGATCTTGCCTGTCGCGCCGATCGGCATCTCGTCGATGAACTCGACGCCGTCGGGCAGCCACCATTTGGGGACCCGGGTTGCGAGATAATCGCGAATGGAGTCCGCGGTGGGGTTTGTGTTCGGCTTGGGCTGGATGACCAGAAGCGGACGCTCCTGCCATTTGGGGTGGGGCATGCCCACAGCCGCAGCCATCGCCACATCGGGATGGCCCATGGCGGCGTTTTCCAGATCGATCGAGCTGATCCACTCGCCGCCGGACTTGATGACGTCCTTGGAGCGGTCCGTGATGGTCATGTAGCCATCCTGGTCGATATGGCCGACATCGCCGGTCTTGAACCAGCCGTCATCAGTGAAGCTGTCCGGGCCGGCGCCGCGATAATAGCTGTCGATGATCCAGGGGCCGCGCACATGGATATGGCCGGAGGACTGGCCGTCGCGCGGCAGGACATTGCCGTCATCATCCACGGTGCGCATGTCCACGCCGAACAGGAGGCGGCCCTGCTTGAGCTTGATGCCGACCTTTTCGTCCTCGGTCAGCTCTTCGTGCTTGGGCAGGAGTTTGCCGACTGTCCCCAGCGGGCTCATCTCGGTCATGCCCCAGCCTTGCTGCATCTCGACGTCATACTCGTCCTGATAGGCGCGCATCAGCGCTTCGGGCATGGCCGAGCCGCCCATCAGCACCTTGTCGACGCTGTCGATGCGTTTGCCGCTGTCGCGCAGATACTGCAGCAGACCCAGCCAGACGGTCGGCACGCCAAGGATATTGTTGACGGACTCGCCTTCGATGAGGTTCTGCAGGCTCTCACCGTCAAGCTGTGCGCCCGGCATGACGAGCTTTGCGCCCGCCATCGCCGCCGCATAGGGCACGCCCCAGGCATTGACGTGGAACATCGGAACCACCGGCATCACAACACCGGACGCGCCCACGCCGATGGCGTCGGCTGCGCAGCACGCCATGGCGTGCAGCACCGTGGAGCGATGCGAATAGAGCGCGCCCTTTGGATCTCCCGTCGTGCCGGAGGTGTAGCAAAGACCCGCAGCGGCATTCTCGTCGAATTCGGGGAAGTCGAAATGATCGTCCGCGTTCGAGAGCAGGGTTTCGTAGATGTCGACCTTGGTCTTCATCTCCGGCTTGGTCGCTTCGCCGGTCATGGCGACCCAGCGCTTCACGGTCTTGCAATGCTTGGCGACGGCATCCACCAGCGGCGCGAAGCTGACGTCGAAAAAGACATGCTTGGCCTTGGCGTGATCAATGATCCAGGCGAGCTGTTCGGGGCTCAGGCGCGGATTGGCGGTATGAACGACAGCGCCCACGCCGGACACGGCGTAATAGAGCTCCATATGGCGGTGCGTGTTCCAGGCGATGGTGGTGATCCGATCACCCGGCTTCACCTTCAGCGGTCCTGTCAGAACATTGGCGAGCTTCTGGGTGCGCTTGAAACAGTCGGCATAGCCATAGCGATGGATCTCGCCAGTATCGGGCAGCCGGGACACGATCTCGCGTTGACCGTGGTTCAGCGCCGCATGGCGCAGGATGTCCGCAATCATCAGCGGACGGTTCATCATCTGACCGCGTAGCATGTCGTATTCCTCCCCTGTCACCTGACATGTGTTCGATCACATGCCGGTTCGTTTTGTTGTTGGCTCTATCAAAAGGCTCGAAAGCGCACTACGCAATCCCTTTCACATCAGTTTCTTGCAGCTGCACAACTCCGCGAAAGGCTTTGTATCCATGACGCATCCGCTTCCCGTGTTCGAAGATGTTCGTGCAGCTGCCGCACGCTTGAAAGATCAGGCGGTTCTCACTCCGCTCCTGACCAATCCCGCTCTCGATGCCCGGATGGGCGGACGAATATTTTTAAAAGCGGAATGCCTTCAACGCACCGGCACCTTCAAGTTTCGCGGCGCGTTCAATGCGCTCTCGAAGTTGAGCGAATCGCAAAGGCGGGCCGGCGTGGTCGCCTTCTCGTCCGGCAATCACGCCCAGGGCGTCGCCGAGGCCGCCCGCATTCTGGGTATCAAGGCCGTCATCGTGATGCCGGAGGATGCGCCGGAGGTGAAGAAGGCGGGCGTTCTGGAGCGGGGCGCTGAAATCCGCGCCTATGATCGCGAAACCGAGAGCCGGGTCGAGATCGCCGAAGCGCTGTGCGCCCAAAGCGGCGCTGCGTTGATCCCGTCCTATGACCATCCGGACGTGATCGCCGGGCAGGGGACGTCGGGCCTGGAGATCTTCGAAACCCTGAAGGCGCAGGATATTCAGGCAGACCAGCTGGTCTGCTGTGTCGGTGGCGGCGGTCTGATCGCCGGGATCAATCTCGCCGCCGAGGCGCTGTCGCCTTCAACCAAGATCTATGGCGCCGAACCTGAAGGCTTTGATGACCATGCGCGCTCGCTCGCCAGCGGGGACAAGGTCGTCAATACGCGCAAGGGCGGATCGCTGTGTGATGCGCTGCTGACCGAAACGCCGGGTGAGCTGACCTATGCGATCAACCAGCCGCGCCTGGCGGACATTGGCGTCATCAGCGACCTTGAGGCGTTGCAGGCGGTGCGTCTCGGCTTTGAAACGCTCAAGCTGGTGCTGGAGCCGGGCGGCGCCGCGGCCCTGGCGGCCGTTCTGTCCGGCAAGGTTGATGTGAAGGACAAGACGACGGTGATCGTCCTGACCGGCGGCAATGTGGACAGCGCCGTCTTCAAGCAGGCGCTGTCCAGCTAGCGCCTCAACGCTCCGCGCCGCCGTCTTCGCCGTCTTCAGGCAGGGTGAGAACCGGCGCGTCCGGTCCCTGAGCCGGATCGGTCTCTTCCATGGCCGCTTCGGCCGCCTGTGCTTCACGCAAGGCCGCGACGAAATCATCGGGCAAGGCCGGCAGGTCGCGCGCAAACTGACCCGACATGTCTTCGGTGATGTTCAGCGGCGTGGTCAGCCCGTCATTGAGACGGGCGCGATAGACCTGAAGGTTCTCGATGATGCGCTGAACATAATTGCGCGTTTCCGAGAACGGGATGGATTCCACCCAGTCGATCGGGTCGATGTCGTCCGTGCGCGGGTCGCCGTAATTTCTGACCCAGCGCCGCACGCGATGCCCGCCCGCATTATAGGCGGCGAGCGCCATGACGAGCGAGCCTTCGTAATCGGTAACGACTTCCTGCAGGTGCGCCATGCCGAGCGTCAGATTGTAGTTCGGATCATCGGTCAGCCAGTGGAAGCTGTAGGGCAGGTCCAGCTGACGCGCGGTCTGGCGCGCTGTCGCCGGCATCATCTGCATCAGCCCGCGTGCGCCCGCGCCGGAGATGGCCTGCGGATCAAACTCGGTTTCCTGACGGATCACAGAATAGGTCAGCGCGGCTTCGGGAGAGACCGGCGCGGACTCGGGCAGATCAATCATCGGATAGGCGCGCTCGGCCAGGATCATGCCCTGCAGGCGGCCCGCTTTCGCAGCCCGCACGGCCTGGCGAATCTGGAGGTATTCCAGGGCGATGTCGGTCAGCATGGCCTGTTCTTCAGGCGTCTGCATCTCGTCATCGAAATGGTACATGAAGACCCGGAAAAGATAGTCCGCATTGACCTCCGCCAGAAGGCGCAGCGCCTGGATTTCCGGACGGGCGTTGAACGCGGCGCGCGCTTCTTCGCTGGGTTGCGGATCGGGCGGCAGGTCAAGCTGTGCGGCATCCGGACCCAGCGCGAGGATGGCGAGCTGGCCATAATACGCCGTGGGATAGCCTGCGGCGGCTTCAAAGCGCTCTGAAGCGATCTCCAGTTCGCCGGCGGCTTCGGCGGCCCGGCCCTGCCAATAGAGCGCGCGCGATGTTGATACGGGGGTGGTTACACCGTCTTCAAGCCGGTCGAAATGATCAAACGCCACACCGGGCTGGTCGAGCTTGGTCAGCGCCAGCCAGCCCGCCAGAAATTCGGCGTCGGCGAAATCCACACCACTTTCCATGCCGTTGGCGGCGGCGAGTTCATAGGCGGTCTCGAAATCCTGATCGCGGATCAGGTCCAGGATCATCAGCTTGCGCTCGGTCCACATGGATTCCAGCGCCGAGCTGTTGGTGTAACTGTCAGGCAGCTCCAGCAGCAGTTCCAACGAGGTGTCGAGCCCGCGCTGACGCCGCCAGCGGGCGCGTTCATAGACTAGCCCCGGCGTGTTGGTGAGAGAGTCCGGCACCGCGGCGACAGCGCTGTCCACGCCGCTGGAGCGGCTGGCGAGACGGATGCGGGCCTCGGCCACGCGGCGCTGACCGGCGCTCAGCTGCGGCAGCAGACGACTGGCGGAGGTGCGTTGTCCGGCCCAGAGCAGGAAGTCCACGCGCGCGGCGTGATCTTCATCGCTCAATATGTTGCCATGCTCGCGCAGCACCTCATTCTGGTTGGACAGGCGCATGGTCTGGGTGCGCCAGGCGGTCCTGATCTGTTCAGCCCCTTCATCGGCGCGTCCCAGCTCGATCAGCGCTTCGCCCAGGGCGATCCGGCCTTCTCCGGTCACCGGCTCGCGATCCTCGAACCAGGCCACGATCAGCGCCGGGCTGAGCCCTGAATCCTCGATCTTCCATTCCGCTTCGCGCCGGATGGAGGCGTGGCGCGGCCAGCCTTCGAGCTCATCAATGGCGCGGTCGAGATCGGAGAAGGGGGCGCGCGCATCACTCACCGCCACGCGCCACAGCAGGATGTGATCGGCCACCGGGTTTTCGAGCGTCATGATCGCCTGGCGGACAGCGGCCCAATCATCGTCATCCGCATCACGCATGCCGTGTCGGAACGCGGTGAAATCGGCGTCATTCAGCACCAGTGAATGGTTGGGAACGGCCGGTTTCAGACGCGGAGACGGCGTTTGCGCGTCAGCGGCGGACAAGGGCAGGGCAAGGGCGAGCAGGAGCAGCGCGGCGCGAGTCGAAGTCACGGCTGAACGTCCTATGTAAGAGCCAGATGAGGATCAGGGTGAGCCAAGTGCACGCTGCTGTCCATGGTTGTCCTCTGCACTTGGCGCAAATCGGCGGCCCGCGTATGGTCCGCGCCAGAATTTGAAGTTCCGATGAAGGTTTGCCCCATGTTCAAAGGCTCCATGACAGCGCTGGTCACCCCATTCAAGAACGGCGCCGTTGACGAGAAGGCCTTCGCAGCCCTGATTGAGCGCCAGATCGCGGCCGGCACGCATGCCCTGGTGCCCGCAGGCACGACGGGCGAAACCCCGACCCTGACCCAGGAAGAGCGCCTGCGCGTGGTCGAGCTGTGCGTTGAGGTGGCGGGCGGCCGGGTTCCGGTGATGGCGGGCACGGGCGTGAATTCGACAGCGACGTCCGTCCAGTTCCAGCAGCACGCCAAGGAGACCGGGGCGGATGCGGGCCTGGTCGTCGCGCCGTATTACAACAAGCCGTCCCAGGCCGGGATTCTGGCGCACTTCACGGCCATCGCCGACGCCGTGGCTCTGCCGATCTTTGTCTACAACATTCCCGGTCGGTCGATCGTCGACATTACGCCGGAAACCATGGCGCAGATGGCGCGGCATCCCAATATCGTCGGCGTGAAGGATGCGACGGCGGACATGTCCCGGGTGACGCGCCATCGCAATCTGATCGGTGAGAGCTTTATCCAGTTGTCCGGCGATGACGCCTCGGCCCTGGGTTATAACGCCCATGGCGGGCACGGCGCGATTTCGGTCAGCGCCAATGTCGCGCCCGATTTGTGCGCGAAGTTCCAGACGGCCTGTCTGGAAGGCCGCTGGGACGAGGCGCGCACATTGAACGACACGCTGCAGCCTTTACATGAAGCGCTGTTCGCTGCGCCCAGCCCGGGGCCCAGCAAATATGCGCTGTCGCTTCTGGGCCTGTGCGAAGAGGAAGTCCGGCTTCCGCTGGTGGAATGCCCTGACGATGTGAAAGCCCGGGTTCGCACGGCGATGGAAGGCTGTGGTCTGATATGAGCAAGAAAAAAGAGGATGCCGGACTGGTCGCCGTTAATCGGCGCGCGCGTTTCGATTACGAGATCGAGGACACGTTCGAGGCCGGGATCCAGCTAGTCGGAACCGAGGTGAAATCGCTGCGAGCGGGGAAGGCCAATATCGCCGAGTCCTATGTGAGTCCCGAAGATGGCGAGGTCTATCTGATCAATTCGGATATCCCGCCCTACGATCATGGCAATCGCTTCAACCACAATCCCCGTCGCCGTCGGAAGCTCCTTCTGAAAAAGAAGGAAATCAACAAGATCGCCGGTTCTGTGGCGCGCGAGGGTCGGACGGTCGTGCCGCTGCGCATGTATTTCAACGAACGCGGCATCGCCAAGCTCCAGATCGCGCTCGCCAAGGGCAAGAAGACCGTGGACAAGCGCGAGACGAAGAAAGAGCGTGACTGGCAGCGCCAGAAGTCGCGCCTGATGAAAACCTTCGGCTAAACGAACGCTAAGCTGCCTCAGCGTGCATCGATATGCGTTCTCGCTGCGCGGAACACGTCATGGAACATGGCTTCGGTCAGCCGCCCGGTGTTCGTGTTGTAGCGTGAGCAGTGATAGCTGTCGAAGAGGGCGAGCGGGCCATTGGGACCGTCCACGTCATGGCGTGCGCCATGGGCGAACTTGAACGCCGATTGCTTGTAGCCGAGCGCCTTGAGCGTGTTCTCGTGCGCGACCCGTCCCAGACAGATCAGGGTGGTCAGCCGGGGCAGGGCGGTGATGCGTGCGGTCAGGAAGGGGCGGCAATTGTTCATTTCCGCGCCAATGGGCTTGTTTTGCGGCGGGACACAACGCACGGCATTGGTGATCATGGCGTCCACAAGGCGCAGATCATCCTGGCCGTCGGGTTGAAACGGGCCCCTGGAAAAGCCGAAGGCGTCAAGCGTCGGATAAAGGAGATCGCCGGCCCAGTCGCCGGTAAACGGGCGAGCCGTGCGGTTTGCGCCGCCGCGACCAGGAGCCAGCCCGACCACGAGCAGACGGGCGGCGTCGTCCCCGAAGCTGGGAACGGCGCCGTTGAACCAGTCCGGCTCGGCCGCGATGTTTTCAAGGCGATACGCGACCAGTCGCGGGCAGAGCGCGCAATCAGGCGCGGGCTCTGCCGGGATCGTCCTATTCGTCATCGTCAGTGTCGGCGTCGTCATAATCACGCTGACGACGTTCACGGCCGACCAGCTTGCCCAGATCCTGCAGCTCGATGAAAGTGTCCGCCTGGCGACGCAGTTCATCCGAGGCCATGGGCGGGGATGATTTCAGGGTGGAGACGACCGACACCCGCACGCCCTTGCGCTGCACAGCCTCGACCACTTTCTTGAAGTCGCCATCCCCAGAGAACAGCACGATGTGATCGAGGTAATCGGCGGCTTCCATGACATCGATGGCCAGATCGACATCCATATCGCCCTTGATGCGGCGACGACCGGAATCGTCGGTGAACTCCTTGGCCGCCTTCGTGATGACCTTGAAGCCGTTGTAATCAAGCCAGTCGATCAGGGGGCGGATGGGCGTGTACTCTTCGCTTTCAATCAAAGCGGTGTAGTAATTGGCGCGAATAAGGCGACCGCGCTTACGAAACTCTTCCAGTAGGCGTTTGTAATCGATGTCGAAATCAAGGTTTCGCGCAGCCGAATACAAGTTTGCGCCATCTATGAACAATCCGAGCTTCTCGTTCGGGTAGAAGGTCATATCTATGCCTTTCCAACAATCTTTAAGCGGGAATAAGGCTCAGCCAGGAATATTCATCGCCCTGGGAGCCAATCAACATTACCGTCGTTGCACGCCGTTTGAAAACCTGCGTCGTGCATTGGGGTTATTAGGGCGACATGGGGTTCGCCTCCTGTCTTGCTCGCGTCCATGGCGAACGCCGGCCTGGCCGGACCCGTCCTTGCCTCCCTTTCTGAACGCTGCTGCGCAAATCGCCTGGTCAGGCGATGATCCTCACCGTCTGATGCAGATCCTGCACACAGTCGAAACGGCTTGCGGGCGCGAGCGTTCCATACGCAATGCGCCCAGAACGCTCGATCTAGATCTGATTGATTACAAGGGAAGCGTGCTCAGGCCAGAGAGCGCCTTCGAGCTGACATTGCCCCATCCCAGGGTTCAGTATCGCGCTTTCGTGCTCTTGCCTCTGCGGGAGATTGCGCCACACTGGCGAGCGCCCGATACGGGCATGGACATAGACCGCTTGATCGGTCGGCTCAGCTGGCATGACCGCAAGGACTGTCGCCCTGCGGGCGGGGTGCTTGATGCTGCGTCGTACAGGTTGAAGCGGGCGGCCAGTTAAGCTATCAGCACTCTTTCAACTCTTACGTATTCAAGGAGCGCCCCCCGGCATGGCTCGCGTTACCGTCGAAGATTGCATCGAGAAGGTCGATAACCGGTTCCGTCTGGTTCTTCTGGCCGCGCATCGCGCCCGTAACATCTCCGCCGGCGCGGAGCTGACCCTGGATCGTGACAACGACAAGAACCCGGTCGTGGCGCTGCGTGAGATTGCTGACGAGAAGCTGGACCTCGAGACGCTGGGTGAAAGCCTGGTGTCCGGTCTGCAGCGCGTCATCCCGTCCGATGATGACGAAGGCGGCATTGAAGAGCGCGTGCCGCAAACTGAAGCGCCTGCCGCTCCGGCGCTGCCTGCGCCTGAAATGGACGAAACCGCCATGCTGAAGGCGCTGCAGTCTGACCGTGACGGCCCGGCTGACGGCCGACTTTAAGCCTCATGAGTGCGCTGGCGTCCCCGTCTGCGCTCGCATCCGCCGACGCAATCCCGAGCGCCGACGATCTGGTTGCGCGTGTCCAGGCGTATTATCCTCAGGCTGATGCGGATCTGATCCGTCGCGCGTACGACTTTGCGCGCGACAGTCATGAGGGACAGTCGCGCCAGTCCGGTCACCCCTATTACTCCCACGTCGTCGCCGTCGCCATGTTATTGGCGGAGCTGCGTCTGGATGTGGCGACCGTATGCACCGGCCTGTTGCACGATACGGTCGAGGATACCTCGGCGACGCTTGAGGATATCGAACGCCTGTTCGGCGCGGACGTCGCCAAGCTCGTTGATGGGGTCACCAAGCTGGGGCAGATGGAGCTCGCCTCCAAACGCACCAAGCAAGCGGAAAACCTGCAAAAGCTCGTGGTCGCGATTACGCGCGATGTCCGCGTGCTGCTCGTGAAGCTGTGCGACCGGCTGCACAACATGCGCACGCTGCATTATGTGCCCAAGCCCGAGAAGCGTGAACGCGTGGCGCTTGAAACCCTTGAGATCTATGCGCCTCTGGCTCGCCGGATCGGGGTGAACCGGGTCTGTGTCGAGCTTGAAAACCTGTCCTTCGAGAACGTCAATCCGGCCGCCTATGAGTCTGTCACGCGCCGTCTGACCGAATTGCGTGAAACCCGCGCTGACGCTGTTGCAATCGTCTCGTCCACACTCTCAGAGCAGCTCACCGACGCCGGAATTGAGTGTCGGGTGTTCGGGCGTGAGAAGCGCCCTTATTCCATCTGGCGCAAGTTGGAGAAGAAGGGCGTGTCGTTTGACGATATCGCCGACATCTACGCCTTCCGCATCCTCACTGCGACGCCGGAAGACTGCTATGCCGCGCTTGGCGTGGTGCACCGGACCTGGCGCTGCGTGCCCGAGCGTTTCCACGACTACATCTCCACGCCCAAGCCGAACAATTACCGCTCGCTGCACACCACGATCATCGGGCCGGGCAATATTCGCGTGGAGCTTCAGATCCGCACCGAAGAGATGGAGCGCGTGGCCGATACCGGGGTTGCGGCGCATTGGCGCTACAAGACCGAGAATGGCTATGGCTATGATCCCAAGGCGGCGCGCGAGGCTGGCGGCGATCCGCTCGATCGCCTGCGCCCCTTTGTGGAGATCCTGGAGCAGGGTGGGGACCCGGACGAATTCCTCGAGCACGCCAAGCTCGAAATGTTCTCAGACCAGGTCTACTGCTTCACACCCAAGGGGCGGCTCATTGCCTTGCCCAACGGGGCGACTCCGCTCGATTTCGCTTTCGCGGTCCATACCGAGCTGGGCTATACGGCCATTGGCGCGCGCATCAATGGTCGCGAACGTCCGCTGCGCCAGCGCCTCTCCAATGGCGATGTGGTTGAGATCGTCAAAGGCGGCGAGCGCCAGCCGCCCGCCGGTTGGGAAGAAGTCGCGGTCACCGGACGCGCCCGCGCGGCTATACGCAAACTGATCCGCGAATCCGAAAGCGAGGAGTTTGCGCGTATCGGTCGCGTGATCGCCGAGCACGCCTTTGCGCGTGAGGGCAAGGAATTCAAGGACAATGCGCTAGGCGACGCGCTCAAGCGTCTCGAGCTTGAAGACGCGGAAGCCCTGCTGATTGCCCTGGGGCGCGGCACTGTGAGTTCGTCTGAAATGCTTGATGCGGTGTTCCCCGGTCAACGAGAGTATCGTGGCGACAGCCTGTCTGACCGCGAGCTCATTGAGGATGACAAGGGCGCGCTCTTTGTTCATGGCCGGGGCCTGACGCCGGGCGTGTCGCTGCATTTCGCCGAGTGCTGCTCGCCCATTCCGGGTGACCGGATTGTGGGCGTCATGCAGCCTGGCCGGGGCGTTCAGGTCCATGTGATTGATTGCGAACGTCTGGCGGCGCTTGAAGACGACGCGAACCTCGCCAACTGGATCGACCTCAAATGGACGCCTGAAGCGGATACGCGCGGCGTATCTGTGGGCCGGATTCACGCCACCATCCGGAACGAACCGGGCGTGCTGGCGGAAATCGCGGGCGTCGTGGGGGATGCACGCGGCAACATCACCGATGTGAAGACCTTGTCGCGAACTCGCGACTTTTTCGAGATGGCGTTTGATGTCGAGGTTTTTGACGCGCGCCATCTGAGCAATATTGTTTCGGCGCTGAAGACCAGCGATCGCGTCGTTTCGGCTGAACGTGCGCGTTTGACCGAAGACGCTGCCTTAAAGGAGACCGCATGACCACCGAGGACGTGCTGGCGGAGTTCAAGGAGGCGGGCGCCCTTCTTGAAGGTCATTTCATTCTCTCGTCCGGGCTGCGCAGTCCGGTCTTTTTGCAAAAGGCCCTGGTCTTTCGCGATGCGGCGCGCACCGAGCGTCTGTGCAAGGCGCTCGCTGAGGCGCTTAAACAGGCAGGGCATGGCCCGTTTACGGCCATCGTCTCACCGGCCATGGGCGGAATCATTCCCGGCTATGAAACCAGCCGTCACATGGATCTGCCCTTCATGTTCGTGGAGCGCGAGAACGGTGAGTTTGCGCTGCGTCGCGGGTTTGAGCTGACGGCTGCGGACCGGGTGCTCGTGATCGAGGATATCGTCACCACCGGACTCAGCTCGCGCGAATGCATTGCGGCCATTGAAAAATCCGGCGCCAAGGTCGTGGCGGAAGGCTGTCT
Organism: Oceanicaulis sp. MMSF_3324; assembly: GCF_030733545.1. GTDB lineage: Bacteria > Pseudomonadota > Alphaproteobacteria > Caulobacterales > Maricaulaceae > Oceanicaulis. Next base: position 59,555 of record NZ_JASHIU010000003.1, on the reverse strand, counting down.
GGTGGACCGGTCCGGCGGCAAGGCCGATGTGGGCGTGCCGCTGGTAGCGCTCGCCTCGGTCAACTTCCCGGCCTATCCGGCGGATGATCTGCCTGAAGAGCTGGAACGCATTCCCGCGATCAAACCGGGCAGCCGAGGGCTGGCCTGATGACCAAGCCGCGCCAGAGACTGGGCCTGAATATCGACCATGTGGCGACCATCCGGAACGCCCGCGGCGGTGTGCATCCCGATCCCGCGCGCGCGGCGGCCATGGCCCAGGCGGCGGGCGCGGACGGGCTGACCATTCATTTGCGAGAAGACCGGCGTCACATACAGGACGCGGATCTTCAGAAAGTGCGTGAAGCCTCGCAATTGCCGATCAATCTGGAAATGGCTGCGACCGAGGAAATGACCGCGATCGCGGTCGGCTTCAAACCGCACGCGGCCTGCATTGTTCCTGAAAAGCGCGAGGAGCGGACGACTGAAGGCGGGCTCGATGTCGCCGGCCTTCACAATCAGATCGCGCCTGTGGTGCGCCGTCTGGCGGATGCCGGTTGCCGGGTGTCGCTTTTCATCGAGCCAGACCCGGTTCAGATCGCCGTCGCCGAAGTGCTGGGCGCGCCTGTGGTCGAGCTTCATACCGGGCGCTATGCCGAGCTCTGGCTTGAAGGTGGTCAGGATGCAGCGGCGGCCGAGCTCGAGCGCATTCGCATGGCGGCGGTTGAGGCGCGCAAGCGCGGTTTGGAACCCCATGCCGGTCATGGTCTGACATTTGACAATGTGAAACCGGTTGCCGCCATTACAGAGATCGCCGAGCTCAATATCGGGCATTTCCTTATCGGCGAAGCGATCTTCACCGGACTCGACACGGCGGTGAAGCATATGCGCGCCTTGATGGATGAGGCCTGGTCGGAGACAGCCCTGTGATTCTGGGCGTTGGATCGGACCTGACCGACATTCGGCGGATCGACCGGGCGATCGGGCGCTTTGGCGCGCGGTTTCTGGATCGTATCTATACTCAAGCCGAGCAGGCGCGCGCCGAAGCGCGTCCGGGGCGGATCAATACCTACGCCAAACGATTTGCGGCCAAGGAAGCCTGCGCCAAGGCCATTGGCGGAGGCTTGTGGCGCGGGGTCAGCTTCACCGATATCGAGGTGATGAATCTCAAGGGCGGCAAGCCCACCATTCATCTCAGTGGCGAGGCGCAGGCCCAGCTCATGGCCCGCATTCCCGAAGGCCGGGCCGCCCGGTTTCATGTGACGATGAGTGACGAGCCGCCCTACGCCCAGGCCTTTGTGGTGATCGAAGCGGTTGACCCGGGGCTCGCTTGAGAGAATGAAGCCCGTATCATGAGTGATCGGATCAAAGATTTTGAAGCGCGCATCGGGTACCGGTTCAAGGACCGGGAACTTCTGGAGCGCGCGCTGACCCATGCCTCGCACGGTGATGGGCGCTCTCGGGCCTCGTCCAATGAGCGCCTGGAGTTTCTCGGTGACCGGGTTCTGGGCCTGATGGCGAGCCAGCGTCTGTATGAGACCTTTCCCAATCTGGAGGAAGGCGGGCTGGCCCAGCGGCTCAATGCGGTGGTGAACAAGTCCGCCTGTGCGCGCGCCGCACGGCGCTGCGAGCTGGGCGAGGGACTTCGTCTCTCCGCTGCGGAGGAACGGCTGGGCGGGCGCGAGAAGGAATCCATTATCGCTGACGCCTGCGAAGCGGTGATCGGCGCGCTCTATCTAGATGGCGGGCTGGATGCGGCCTGGGCCTTCTTCTCCACCTTCTGGGCGGATGAGATTGAACAGCTGACCCGCCGTCCGAAAGACGCCAAGTCCCAGCTCCAGGAATGGGCGGCGCAAAAAGGCTATGGCGTCCCGATCTATGAAACGGTGGCGCGCAAGGGGCCGGATCATCGTCCGGTGTTTGAAATTGAAGTCCGGCTCGACGGCGTCGAACCGGCGCGCGGCGAGGGCGGGTCCAAACAGGACGCCCAACGCGCCGCGGCCTCGGAAATGCTCAAACGGGAGGCCGCAGATGGCTGATCAAAATGCGACACGCGCCGGCTTTGTCGCCATCATTGGCGCGCCGAACGCTGGTAAATCCACGCTGGTGAATGCGCTGGTCGGCCGCAAGGTCTCCATTGTCACCCCCAAGGTCCAGACCACGCGCTTTCAGGTGCGCGGCGTGATGATGCACGGCGCCGCCCAGCTGGTGCTGGTGGATACGCCCGGCGTGTTCGCGCCGCGCCGGCGTCTGGATCGCGCCATGGTCGCCAGCGCCTGGGAGGGCGCGGATGATGCGGACGCGATCGTCCATGTGGTGGACGCCGCCGCTCAGCTGAGCCAGGCGCGCCGCACAGTTGAGGATGTGGAGCGGGTGATCGACGGGCTCAAAGCCCATGATCTCAAGGCGGTGCTCGTCCTGAACAAGATTGACCTGATCAAACGCGAAGAGCTTCTGGATTTGTCTCAAAAGCTCTATGAAACAGGCGTTTATAGCGATGTCTTCATGATCAGCGCGAGCAATGGCGACCGGATCAAGGACCTCGCGGACTTTCTGGTCACCCTGATGCCGGAAAGCCCGTTCCTCTATCCTGAGGATCAGATCGCGGACCTGTCCGAGCGCATGCTGGCCGCCGAGGTGACGCGTGAAAAGCTCTATCTGCGGGTCCATGACGAGCTGCCCTATGGCCTGACGGTCGAGACCGACAGCTGGAAGGACAACAAGGACGGCTCGGTTCGTATTGAGCAGACGGTCTATGTGGAGCGTGAAGGCCACAAGCCGATCATCCTCGGCAAGGGCGGGCAGACCATCAAATGGGTCTCTACCGCCGCACGCACCGATCTCGAAGAGCAGCTGGACCGCAAGGTGCACCTGTTCCTGTTCGTGAAGGTGCGCCCGAACTGGGGCGATGAACGCGCCCGGTTCAACGCGCTCGGGCTTGATTTCGACGCCTGATGGAGTGGACCGCTTCAGGCCGGATCGTCGCCGTGCGTCCCCATGGGGAGACGAGCGCGGTGGTTGAGGTCCTGACAGCGGAGCATGGCCGCCATGCCGGCCTGGTCCGGGGCGGACGATCAAAGTCCATGCGGCCCATCCTGCAACCGGGCAACCGCGTCCGTGCGGTTTGGCGGGCGCGTCTGGAAAGCCATCTGGGCGGTTTCGCGATCGAGGCGGAAGACCTGTCCGCCGGTGTCCTCATGGATGACCCGCTGGCCTTGTCCGGGCTGAACGCGGCGTGCGCCATGGCGTCAATGTGCTTGCCCGAACGCGAAGAGCACCCGGCCGTCGCTGACGCGTTCGAGGTGCTGATCAGCGCCCTGGAAGATCCCGATCTCTGGCCTGCGCTTTATGTGCGGTGGGAGGCGGGGCTGTTGTCTGATCTCGGATACGGGCTCGATCTGAGGCGCTGCGCGGCCACCGGCGTTGAAACTGATCTCGTTTATGTCAGCCCCAAATCCGGCCGGGCAGTCAGCGCCGAGGCGGGGGAGCCCTACAAGGACCGCATGCTGGCTCTGCCGGGCTTCATGAAGGGTGGCGGTTCGGTCGCCGTGGGCGATGTGGCGGCTGGGCTGAAACTGACCGGCCATTTCATCGAGCGCCGGGTGCTTTGGCCGGCCGACCGCATGCTGCCCGATGCCCGCACCCGGATGATCGAACGGTTGGAGGCTGACGGACGCCTGTGATGCGCTCGGCGCAACTGTTGAAAAGCCTGCGTCCGGACCTGCCCTGACAGGACGATCCGCTCCATACTGGGGTGTGATCGAATCACTTGGATGACCTGAGGGGATCTGGATGGGCGAGCAATTTCCCGGCGATGGCGGCCGTATTTTCGATGAGAGCTTCAATGATGCGCTCTCCTCGCGCTATCTCGCCTATGCCCTGTCCACCATCACCCAGCGGGCGCTGCCGGATGCGCGTGACGGCCTGAAGCCGGTTCACCGCCGTCTTCTGTACGCCATGCGGCTCCTGAAATTGTCACCCGACACCGCGTTCAAGAAATGCGCTCGTGTGGTGGGTGACGTGATCGGCCGCTTCCACCCCCATGGTGATCAGGCGGTGTATGAAGCGCTGGTGCGTCTCGCACAGGATTTCGCCTCGCGCTATCCGCTCGTGGAAGGCCAGGGCAATTTCGGCAATGTGGACGGCGATGGCGCGGCGGCCATGCGATACACCGAAGCGCGCCTGACCGAAGCCGCAACCCTGATCTTGCAGGATTATGACGAAGGCACGGTCGATTTCCGCGAGACTTATGATGGCGAGGACAAGGAGCCGCTGGTTCTGCCCGCCGCCTTTCCGAACCTCTTGGCCAATGGTTCGGCGGGCATCGCGGTGGGCATGGCGACCAATATCCCGCCCCATAATGCGGCCGAGCTGTGCGATGCCGCGCGCCATCTGATCAAGACGCCGGGCGCGGCCACCGAAACCCTGCTCAACTATGTGCAGGGCCCGGACTTCCCCACGGGCGGGGTGTGCGTGGAAACGCGCGAGAACATTCTCGACGCCTATGAAACGGGGCGGGGCGGTTTCCGCCTGCGCGCCCGCTGGGAAGTCGAGGAGCTGGGCCGCGGCCAGTGGCAGGTCGTGGTCACCGAGATTCCATATCTCGTTCAGAAAGCCAAGCTGATCGAACGCATCGCCGCGCTGCTCGATCAGAAGAAGCTGCCGCTGCTGGCGGATGTCATGGATGAGAGCGCCGAGGATGTGCGCCTGATCCTGGAACCCAAATCACGCACCATTGATCCCGCGCTCCTGATGGAGTCCGTGTTCAAGCTGACCGATCTCGAGATCCGGTTTGCGCTGAACTTGAACGTGCTCGACCCCACCGGGGCTCCGCGCGTGGTGGGCCTGAAGGAAGCGCTGCAAATCTGGCTCGATCACCGCCGTGAAGTGGTGGTGCGCCGCGCGACGACGCGTCTGGAGCATGTGAAAGACCGGCTGGAAGTCTTGTCAGGCTTCATGGTCGCCTATCTCAATCTGGATGAGGTGATCCGGATCATCCGGTTCGAGGATCATCCCAAGGACGAGCTGATCAAGACCTTCTCCCTGACCGATCGTCAGGCCGAAGCCATCCTCAATATGCGCCTGCGCAGCCTGCGCAAGCTCGAGGAAATGGAGATCCGGGACGAGCAGGCGCGCCTGGAAGCCGAGCGCGACGAGCTGACCGCTCTGATCGGCGATGAGACCCTGCAGTGGAAAAAGGTCGATAGCGAAGTCGCGGACGTGAAGAAGCGCTTCGGGCCGAACACCGAGTTGGGCAAGCGCCGCACCAGTTTCGCCGACGCGCCGGCGGCCGATCTCGCGGACATGGTCGAAGAAGCGCTGATCCCGCGCGAACCGATCACCATCGTGCTCTCACGCATGGGCTGGATTCGCGCGCTCAAGGGGCATACCGACGACGTCACGGGCATCAAGCACAAGGACGGCGACGAGACCGCCTTCTCGTTGAAGGCCGAGACGACCGACAAGATCCTGATGCTCACCACCGATGGCCGGGTGTACACGCTGGACGCGTCCAAGCTGCCGGGCGGGCGTGGCTTTGGCGAACCGGTGCGCCTGCTGATCGATATGGATGAGAGCGCCGAGCCCGTGGCCCTGTTCAAATACAAGGCGGACCGCAAGCTGCTTCTGGCCTCCACCTCCGGCCATGGCTTTGTGGTGGCGGAAAAGGAATTGCCCGCCATCAAGCGCGCCGGCCGGCAAGTGCTCAATGTGATCGACGGGCACAAGGCCATGATGGCCCTGGCGCTGGAGGGCGACCGTATTGCGGTGCTGGGCGAGAACAAGAAGCTTCTCGTCTTCGCCGCCGATGAGATCCCTGAAATGGTGCGCGGCAAGGGCGTGCGCCTGCTGGGCGGCAAGGCCGGCGAAGTCGCTGACATCACCGTCTTCAGCGCCGAAGAGGGGCTTGTACGCGTTGATCCGGCGGGCCGTCGTCATCTCGTGGAAGACTGGCGCTATTACGAAGGCAAGCGCGCCCAGGCCGGCAAGCTGGCCCCGCGCGGCTTTTCCTCAAAGACGTTTGGTGGGCGTTAGGGGTTTGACCAAACCATAACTTGGCCTTCTCCCCCAATCAGAGTAAGGCTTTAACCGGTGTCCCCTCAGCGCCATCAAGGAGCGTTACATGGAATTGCTGATTGTTTTCGGTGTGATCGTCCTGATCGGCCTCTTCGTCATGATGGTCTACAACCGTCTGGTGGCGCTGCGGCAGACCACCCGTCAGGCCTGGGGCGATATTGATGTGCAGCTCAAGCAGCGCCACGATCTCGTCCCCAATCTTGTTGAGACCGTGAAGGGCTATGCCAGCCACGAGAAAGAGACCCTGGAAAGCGTGGTGAAGGCCCGCCAACAGGCGGTGGACGCCAGCTCGGTCAAGGATCTTGCGCAAGCTGAAAACGTACTGTCCGGCGCGCTGCGCCAGCTGTTCGCCCTGTCCGAGAGCTATCCCGACCTGAAGGCGAACGAGAATTTCCTGTCGCTGCAGAACGAACTCGCCGATCTTGAGAACAAGATCGCGGCCGCCCGCCGCTTCTTCAACAATGCGGTCAGCGAGTACAACACCGCCCGCGAGCAATTCCCGGCGGTCCTGCTGGCCAATTCCTTCGGGTTCAACGAGGCGGACTTCTTTGAAGTCGCCGCCAATGAACGCGCTGCCGTGAACGCCGCGCCGTCCGTGAAGTTCTAGGGCGATGCGCAGGTCTGAGGGAGGCGCATGATGATCGCCGCCACGGGCCTGCGCACCCATATCTGGAACAATAATCTCAAATCCATCCTGCTGCTGGCCGGTTTTCCGGTCCTTGTGCTGGCGCTGGTCTTTGCGGCCGCTCTGATCCTGGCGGATCCGGGTACAGCGACCTCCAAGGGCGGGGCGGCTCAGAGCACGGCGATGGCGGCGCTTGACTGGACGCTGAGCGCCTTTCCCTTCGTGATGATCGGTGTGGCGATCTGGTTCGCCATTGCCTGGTTCAGCCATCAGGCCATTATCGACGCGTCCACGGGCGCGAAATCGGTCAGCCGAATCGATGAGCCCGAGCTTTATAATCTTCTGGAAAATCTCACCATTTCGCGCGGCATGCCGATGCCGTCCCTGAGGGTCATCGAGACAAGCGCGCTGAACGCCTATGCATCAGGGCTGAGCGAGAAGAAAGCTGTCATTACGGTGACGCGCGGCCTGATGGAGCGGCTGAATCGTGACGAGCTGGAAGCGGTTCTGGCCCATGAACTGAGCCATGTGATCAATCGAGATGTACGCCTTCTGGTGATTGCCGTGATCTTTGTCGGGATCATTTCCTTCACCGTGGAGATCGCGGCGCGCAGCCTGTTCTACGGCTCCCTGTCGCGGGCGGGCGGGGCCCGGCGGGGACGCTCGGGCAATGCGGGCGTCATCCTGCTTGTGGCGGGGCTGATCGTTGCGGTCGCCTATGGACTGGCCATTCTCATCCGGTTCGCCATGTCCCGGTCGCGCGAATTCATGGCCGATGCCGGTGCGGTGGAGCTGACCAAGAACCCGGACGCGATGATCTCGGCGCTGGAGAAGATCTCCGGTCATAGCGAAATGAAGGACGCGCCCAAGGAAGTCCGTCAGATGTTCATCGACAATGAGACCAAGGCCAGTTTTGCGGGCCTGTTCGCCACGCACCCGCCCATCGAAAAACGCATCGCCGCGCTGGTCGACTATGCAGGCGGGCAGCGCCCTTTGCGCGAGACCTCGATCCCGCAAATCTGATTGCGCTAGTCCTTGAGCTCTTCGGGATGGTCCTCGCTCAGGAGCGGTGCATAGGACTGGGCATACAGATACCAGATCGAGGAGAAGAGCGCGGCGATCATCGGCCCGACAATGAGGCCAATCGCCCCGAACAGGGTCAGCCCGCCGAGCGTTGAAATCAGGATCATCAGATCGGGCAGTTTGGCGTCCTTGCCCACGAGGCTGGGCCGCAGGAGATTGTCGGTCAGCCCGACAACGATGGCGCCCCAGGCGATCAGGAGACCGCCCGCCCAGTAATTGCCGCTGGCGATCAGCCACAGGCCCGCCGGTCCCCAGACCAGGGGCGGGCCAATGCCTGGAATGACCGACAGGACGGCCGTCAGGGTGGCCAGGAACAGCGCGCCGGGCACGCCTGCAATGGCCAGCGCGACGCCCGTCATCGCGCCCTGGATGATGGCGATGACGAAGGTCCCTTTCACCGTCGCGCGAATGGTCGATATGGCGCGCTCGACCAGCAGCTCGCGATCATCGCTCGGCATGGGCATCAGCTTGAGGCCATGACTGGCGAGCTGGGGGCCACGGGTGAGGAAGAAGAACAACGCGAACAACAGCACCACCAGATCCAGAAAGGCGCCGAAGGTGCCCGATGTGGCCTTGCGCAAGCCGTCCACGACCCAGCCGCCGATATTGGACGCGAACTGGCCGGCCTGATTGGTGATTTCCTGCTGGTAGGGGGCGAGGCTGTCGCGAAATGGCAGCCATTGGGGGAAGGCGTCCATGCCGCCCTCGCGCATGCCGCGAATCTGGTCTTGCAGCCAGGGCGCGACAGCGCCCGTCACCTGGACCGCCTGATCGGCGACGATGGCGAGAATGGCGGTCAGAGGAATGAGCACGCCGACCACGGCGAGCACCAGCACCACGCCCGCCGCCGCCGAGGATGATCCGAAGGTGATGGGCTTGAGAAAACGATGCACCGGGTTGAGGAACATCGCAAAGACCGCCGCCATGAAGAGCGGGCTGAGAAATCCGCGGATCATCCAGATGAAGATGATCGATATGCCCAGCGCCAGCAGCACGATGAAGACACGCTGCAGGGCTTGCCGGTCCGACATCAGGGCGGAGAAATTGCTGTTGTTCGATGCGTCGTCTGTCTCGGTGTCATCAGTCATAAAGCAGTCCAGGCAGCGCCGTCGCCAGCCACGGCAAGGCCGCGACCATGGCGATCATCAGAAGCTGGATTATGACGAATGGCGCCGCCCCCCGATAGATCGCGGCTGAGGACACCTCAGGCGGAGCGACGCCGCGCAGATAGAACAGGGCGAAGCCGAAGGGCGGCGTCAGGAAGCTGGTCTGCAGGTTCAGCGCCATCATCACGCCCAGCCAGACCGGGTCCACGCCCATCATGAACAATACGGGCGCGACGATCGGGACCACGACGAAGGTGATCTCGATGAAGTCGAGGAAGAAGCCCAGAAGGAACATCACGATCATCACGACGATCAGCGCGCCGGTTGCGCCGCCGGGTGCGGATTCAAGCGCGGTGCGCACCGTGTCGTCACCGCCGAGCTCCCGGAAGACCAACGCGAACAGGCTGGCCCCGATCAGGATGACGAACACCATGGCCGAGATCTGCGCGGTGGACCGCATGACCGCGTCGAGCACGCCCGTGCGGAACAGACGGATACAGGCCATGAGCACGCCCAGGGCGGCGATGATGGAGAGGGCGTAGGCCATCCCCGTCTGGAGCGTCGTCGCTCCGGCGCGAAGGTCAAAGAGCAGGGGCGAAAGGAGCAAGGCGAACAGGGCGAGCGCGCTGACGAGGACCAGTGACTTGCCGAACACCGGATTTGTGCTTGCGCCGCTATTGCGGTAGCCCGCCAACAAGATTGCGCCCAGCGCGCCAACGCCGGCGGCTTCGGTCGGCGTGGCGAGGCCGCCCAGTATGGAGCCCAGCACCGCGATGATCAGGATGAGCGGGGGGATCAGGGCGTTGAGCAGCTTGCCCCAGTCCGCATGCATTTCCTCTTTGGGAATGGCGGGCGAGGCGGTGGGGCGCAGGATGGCGACCCCGATCTGGTAGAGCACATAGACCGCAACCAGCAGCAGGCCGGGGACGAGCGCGCCTGCAAACAGATCCCCGACCGAGACGATGTCGGGCGAGAAGATGCCCTGGGCGCGCTGCGCCTCGGCATAGGCTGATGACAGCTGGTCGCCCAGCAGCACGAGCACGATGGAGGGGGGTATGATCTGGCCCAGTGTGCCGGCTGCGGCGATCGAGCCCGAAGCCAGTGCTGGCGAATAGCCGCGCTTGAGCATGGTGGGCAGCGACAAAAGCCCCATGGTCACGACCGTTGCGCCGACAATGCCGGTGGAGGCGGCGAGGAGCGCGCCCACAATCACGACCGAAATGCCCAGTCCGCCGCGCAAGGTTCCGAAGAGCGAGCCCATGGCGTCGAGCAATTGTTCAGCGATGCGGGACTTTTCCAGCATGACGCCCATGAAGACGAACAGCGGAACAGCGACCAGGATGGCTTTGTCCATCTCCATGATATTGCCGTAGATACGCTGGGGAAACGCACGCAGGTGGAACGGGTCGAACAGTCCCATCGCCAGGCCGATCAGGGCGAAGGCCAGGCCCACACCCGCCAGCGTGAACGCCACGGGAAACCCGCGGAGCAAGGCGGCGAACGCTGCAACGAACATGGCAAAGGGCAAGAGAAAGATAAGAGTATCCACGGATTAGACCCTAAAGTTCATGTTCAGCTTCATCATCGCCTGCTGGCGGCGGGGTTTCACCGGACAGGGTCAGCGCGGCGCGCGACGCCATGGCGAAACCCTGGGCAATCATCATCACGGCAAACACGGGAATGGCGGTCTTCAGCAAGAAGACCAGCGGCAGGCCGTCGCTTTCGCGGGAGCGCTCGAGAATGCGCCAGGCGCCGCCGACATAGCTTTCGGATGTCATGAGGATCAACCAGCACATGGGGATCAGCGCCAGATAGACGCCCAGAAGATCCGTCCAGGCTTTGCCGCGGGCAGACAGTTTGGAATACACGATGTCCACGCGCACATGACCGCCATGATAGAGCGTCGCTGCGCTGGACAGCAGGAACAGCAGGGCGTGCAGATAGATCACGCTTTCCTGCAGCTTGGTGATCGACACGCCGAACACGTAGCGCTGCACCACGATCAGGCCGGTGACCAGCACCAGCCCCAGCGCCGCCCACCGCACCATGTCGCCCACGGTCAGCGAGATCGCGTCAAACAGATCGATCAGGCGGCGCAGAAGCCTGGATAGCGGGGCCGGCAAGCCCTTGAAACGCCCATAGAGCGCACAAAGCGGTGCGAGCAGGAGCAGGGGGCTGAGCGCCAAACCCACCCAGCCCAGCACGGTTCCCGCCAGGGCGGCGAAGCTACGCAGATGTGCATCCACGACGTCGCCGACAGCGCCTCCGGTAACGGCGTCCAAACCGAGCAGAAGCGCCGTGAGGGCGATCACGGCGATGAGCAATTGATCGGCGCGAGTCATGATCTAGCGACCAAGCACGAGTTCGCGGTTCTGATAGTACGGGGCTTCGGACACATTGGCCCAGTCACGGCCCAGTCGGCGCGCGTCGCGATAGCTCTCATAGACGCGACGGCTGAGCGGGTCTGCATTTGCGGTATCCGCCACCACGGCCTCGGAGATACGGCCCACTTCACGCCAGATGTCTTCGGAGAACTGACGCAGCTGCACGCCGTGTTCGCCGGTCAGGGTGCGCAGGGCGAGACCGTTCTGATAGGTGAACTCGGCCAGTGACTGGTTGTTCGCCGCGCGTGCTGCGGCGCGCACAATGGCTTGCTGGTCTGCGGGCAGGGAGTCCCAGACGCCGCGATTGAGACCCACGGCCAGCGCCGAGCCCGGCTCATGGAAGCCGGGACCATAGTAATAGGGCGCTTCACGATAGAAGCCGAAGGCCAGATCGTTCCACGGTCCGACCCACTCGGTGGCGTCGATCGCGCCCGATTGCAGGGATTGATAGATTTCCCCGCCCGACAGCGCCACGGCAGCGCCGCCCAACTCGCGAAGCACCGAACCGCCAAGACCCGGAATACGCATGCGCAAGCCGCGGAAATCCTCGAGCGTGTTCACTTCACGCTTGAACCAGCCGCCCATCTGGTGGCCCGAATTGCCGGCCTGGAAAGCGATCAGCCCGAATTCGCCGGACAATTCCTCCCACAATTCCTGACCGCCGCCATATTCCACCCACGCCATGATTTCATGGGCGGTCATGCCCATGGGCACGGCGCAGTAGAAGTTGAAAGCGGGCGAGCGACCCTGCCAGTAATATTCCGCGCCATGATACATGTCAGCGACGCCATTGGAGACCGCGTCGAAGACTTCGAAAGCGCCCACGATTTCGCCAGCGCCATAGACTTCGACTTCCAGCGCGCCGCCTGTCATCTCGGTGATGAATTGTGCGGTGCGTTCCGCGGCGGACCCCAGGCCCGGAAAGCCGGTGGGCCAGGTCGTCACCATGCGCAGGCGCCGCGTGCGGTTGCGGTTCACCGCCGGGGCGGCGGGGGCGCTTTGAGCGCCGTTTTCTTGTGAGCAAGCTGATGCGGCGCCAGCGGCGACCACCGCCGCGCCGGACAGAAATGTACGACGATCCATGTGTCCTCCCCCTTGGATGGCCTGATTATGGCTCAGGGCTTCATCCGGTGTTGTTGCGTCAGATCAGTTTTGCGCGTCCCCGGGCGGCTGCAAGGTGCGCCAGCCTTCAGGTTCAAGCACTTCAAGCGGTTTGTACTGCGCCTTGTAGTCCATTTTCGGACTGCCTTGCACCCAGTATCCAAGATAGACGAAGGGCAGGTTTTCCGCCTTCGCCCGTTCGATATGGTCCAGGATGATATACGCTCCGAGACTGTCCCGGGCGTGTTCGGGCGCGAAGAAACTGTAGACCAGCGAAAAGCCGTCAATCAGCCGGTCCACGAGGACGCAGGCGATCAGCTGGCCCGCAGCGTCGCGATATTCGACCATTTCGGTCTGTTCGGCGCCATCCTCCACCATCGAGGCGTAGTCGAAGAAATCCATTCCGGCCATATCGCCATCACCGTGGCGCGTATTCAGATATCGGCTCAGCAGCGCGAATTGCTCGGGCATGGCTTCGGCGGGACGCGGCAATCGCAACAGCCCGGCATTGCGTTTGAGAACGCGTTTCTGGGTGCGCGACGGGGTGAAGTCCGCGACGGGGATCCGTGCGGATTTGCACGCCGAACACAGCTCGCAGGCCGGGCGGTAGAGTATGGATTGGGAGCGCCGGAACCCGGCATGGGTCAGGATATTGTTCAGGTGCGCGGTCTGGTCCCGCTCCACACGCGTGAAGATCTTCCGCTCCATCCGGCCCTCAAGATAGGGGCAGGGCGTCGGCGCCGTCAGGAAGAACGGCAATTGACGGGTGGCGAACGGGCGGGTCACGGACATCCTCTGCAGGTCATGAGTCGATACAGTCTAACCTGAGCTAGGTCAGCGTGAAACTGATGGCCACCAAAACGGTGAAGGTCAGCCAGATCAAGACCGCGAGCGGAGCGCCAGCGCGGAAGAAGTCGGCGAACCGGTATTTGCCCGGGCCCATCACCAGGAGATTGGTCTGGTATCCGATTGGTGTGGCGAAACAGGTGTTCGCGGCGAACAACACGGTCAGGGCGAACAGATGCGGATCTGCGCCAACCGAGTTGGCGGCGGTGACGGCGATCGGCGTGAAGAGGATCGCCGTGGCGTTGTTGGACAAGACATTGGTCAGCACCATCACCAGGAAGAACAGCGCCGAGATCAACGCCGTCGTGCCCAGAGGCGAGAACACATGGACCACGCCCATGGCCAGCACGGTCGCGCCGCCCGTCGCCTCCATGGCGGTGCCCAGCGCGAACGCGGAACCGATCAACAGATAGAGCTTCAGGTCAAAGGCCCGCGCCGCCTGGCGCACATTCAGACAGCCCGTGCCGATCATCGCCGCTGCGCCAATCAGTGACGCCGCCACAATCGGCAGAATGCCGGTGGAGGCGGTCAGGATCACGCCGGCCAGGATCAGGCGGGCGATCGACGCCTTGCGAATGTCGGGCAAGTCGGATGTCGCCCAGTCCATCAACAGGACATCGCGGTCCAGACGCAGGCGGCGCATGGCGTCCGCGCCGCCGAAGAGCAGCAGAACGTCGCCGGCCTCGAGACGGATTTCCCCCAGCTTGGCGCGGATCATGCGCGAGCGCCGCTGCACGCCCAGCACGATCGCGCCGACAGAGTGACGAAAGCCGATCTGGCGAACGGTGCGGCCGATCAGGCGTGAACCGGGTGAAACCACCGCTTCGGTGAGTGCCAGACGTTCGCCGCGTGTGGGCAGGTCCGCAGGCCCGGCGGAGCGCAACACGCCCTCGACGAACTCGGCGCGGCTGGACAGCAATTCCGTCAGCTTCTTGCGGGTGGCGGCGATGATGATGAGATCGCCCTGTTTGAGCTCGATATCGTCAAAGGGCGGCAGGAAGGCGTCTTCGCCGCGCTGAACCATGCGCACGGTGATGTCGCCGAGCTCTGTGAACATGCCCGCCACCGGTTTCGCCCCGATCATGGGGTGGCCAGCGGTCACTTCGATCTGAGCGATATATTGCTTGGCCGGAGAGCCGCTCTTTTCGTCCTCGGCCTCTTCGCGTTCGGGCAAGAGCTTGGGCAGGACAAAGGCGATGTAGAGCATGCCCACGGCGGACAGGATGATGCCGATCCGGCCCGGCTCGAAGAAGCCCAGCCGTTCACCGGTGGTGGCGAGCAGGCTGTCCGCCACGAGCAGGTTTGTGGAGGAGCCGATCAGCGTCGTCATGCCCGCGAAGATGCACACAAAGCTCAAGGGCATCATGAAGATCGAGGCCGAACCGCCCATGCGCGCCGCCACAGCGCCCAGAATGGGGATGAACATCACCACGACGGGCGTGTTGTTGATGAAGGCGGAGACGCCGAACACCAGGGCGAACAGGGTGATGATGGTGAGCTTGGGGCGCACGTCGAACATCGACAGCAAGGTGCGCGTGGGGCCGTCCAGGGCGCCGGTATGAAAAATGCCCTGACCGACTACGAGCAAAGCCATGATGGTCAAGAGCGCGGGATTGGCGAATCCCGCCAGCAAATCCGCCGCTGTGGGAGCATCGGCTGAGCCGAAGAACTCGAAGAAGACCAGAGCGCTGCACAGGATCACCACCGAGACGAGCTCGAGAGCGAACTTTTCCCAGCAATAAAAGACGATTGCTCCGCATACGCCGAGCAGGACCGCCCACATTCTCCAGTCCGAAAGAATGGAAAGATCGTCCATGCCTGCCACTTTTCTCGCACGCGGATTCGCGCCAAAGCGTCAGGTTAACGTCTTTGCGCCCGGATGCGAGTGCCAAGCGCTGCATCCGGGCGCGAAAACTTGGACTTAAAGCGAGTGCCCAGGCGGAATGGCGGGCGCTTCGCGCAGAAGGGTGATCGACAGACGCCGGTTGCCGGGCAGATACGGATCATCCGGGAACAGCGGTTCCGCGCCCGCCTTGCCGCGCACTTCAGCAATCCGGTGATCGGGAATGCCGGCATCGCTCATGATGTTCAGGGCCGCGTTGGCGCGGGCAGACGACAATTCCCAGTTGGACACGCCGCCGACAGGGGCCGGGCTGGCGTCCGTATGGCCCGAAATGGTGATCCGGTTGGGCAGGCGCAGGACGATTTCAGAGATTGTGCGCAAGAGAACGCGCGCGCGGCTGTTGGGTTCGATCGCGCCCGGCTCGAACATCGGGCGGCCTTCCTGATCGATCAGCTGAATGCGCAGGCCTTCGGGGGTTTCCTCGATGAGGACGTGACGCGACAGCTCGGCCAGTTCAGGCATGTCCTGCAGCGCCTGACGCAGCGATTGCTCTGCGCTGGCGAACTGGGCGGCCTCGCGGCGCGCCAGAGCGCTGGCGAGCGAGTCAGAGGAGGCTTCAGGTTCGCCGCCCTGAGCGCCTGAGGCCTGATCAGCTTCCTGTTCGCGGGAAACATCCTGTTCAGACCGCGGGGCGAGACGTTCCACAATGGAGGATGAACCAGAGCCGCGGGCGCCGTCATCACCAAAGCTCGTGCCGCCCAGCACACCGCCCGAGCCGGAGGTCGTCCGGCTGACGCTGGCCGGTGCGAAATAGTCCGCAATGCCCTGACGTTGTTCGGGTTCTGTGTTATTGATCAGCCACATCATGAGGAAGAACGCCATCATTGCCGTCACGAAGTCGGCATAGGCGACCTTCCAGGCGCCGCCATGGTGACCATGGCCGCCGCCCTTCTTGACTTTCTTGATGACGATCGGTTGATCCGAACTCATATCCACCCACCTTCGGCTTTTCTGGCGGACACCTTGGCGCATCAGGGTTAAAGCTGCGTTGTCAAAACGAATCAGGAGTGAAATTTGTCACTTTTCGAGCGCGAGTTTCGTGATTGCCTGGGCCGGTTCCCGACCGGTGTGGCGCTGATCACCATTATGGATGAAGGCTCTGCGCGGGCGATGACGATCAATTCGTTCTCATCCGTTTCCCTCGATCCACCCCTGATCCTGTGGTCTCTCGCCAAGGACAGCCATCGTTATGACCGCTTCCTGGGGGCCGAGGATTTTGCCGTGAACATTCTCGCAGCCGATCAGGCCGACCTGTCAGCGGCCTGTGCGCGCAATGATGATCTTGAGGCCAGCGGCGGGCAGTGGACGCCGGCCGGCAATGGCGCGCCACTGCTCAAGGACGCGATTGCGCGATTTGAGTGCAAGCGTCACGCCGTGATGCCAGGTGGTGATCATGAGATTATTGTGGGCGAGGTGCTGAATGCGGATCGCCCGCGTGATGCGGATGCCCTGGTGTTCGTAC
The DNA here is from genome assembly GCF_030733545.1 of Oceanicaulis sp. MMSF_3324. GTDB lineage: Bacteria > Pseudomonadota > Alphaproteobacteria > Caulobacterales > Maricaulaceae > Oceanicaulis. Next base: position 42,994 of record NZ_JASHIU010000003.1, on the reverse strand, counting down.
GCTCAGGCTACGCCCAGATCTGAAGGAAGCGGCGATGATCACAGATGTCCGGCGTTTGAACGCCGAGTTGGATCAGATCAGCGAATACTGGTCGCCGCGCATAATCGCCCGGGTCAATGATCAATACGTCAAGCTCGCCAAACTGAAAGGCGAATTTGTCTGGCATGACCATGCGGAGGAAGACGAGTTGTTCTTCATCGTCAAAGGCCAGCTTGAAATGCAATATGAAGGTCGCGCCGTGACCCTGAACGAAGGCGACATGCATGTCGTGCCCAAGGGGGTAAGGCACAATCCCGTGGCGCAGGAAGAGTGCTGGGTTATGCTGGTCGAGCCCGTCGAGACGAAACATACGGGCGACGTCTTGGCGGACAAGACCCGGAGTCTGGACGAACAGCTGGCCGGGACCGGCCTTGAAGGAGCGTAACATGGCGGTTGTTGCTTTTCTGGGGCTCGGCGTCATGGGCTTTCCCATGGCGGGTCATCTCAGCCAGGCCGGGCATGAGGTCCGGGTCTGGAACCGCACTGCCGCCAAGGCGGCCGATTGGGCTCACCGCCACGAAGGCGAGGCCTGTGATGCGGTCGAGGACGCGGTGTACGGCGCCGATTGCGTCTTCATGTGCCTGGGCGATGATCCGGATGTAAGAGTGGTCGCCGACCTGGCGCTGCCGGCCATGAAATCAGGCGCTGTTCTGGTCGACCACACCACCGCCTCCGCCGAGCTGGCGCGCCAGCTGGCTGAGGCGGCGCAGGCGATGAAGATCGGCTTTCTGGATGCGCCCGTATCCGGCGGACAGGCGGGAGCGGAAAACGGACAGCTATCCATCATGTGCGGCGGGGAGCCGGATGTGTTCGCGCGCGCTGAGCCGATCATGGACTGCTACGCTAAGGCCATGGTGCATGCGGGTCCGGCCGGCGCCGGACAGCTGACCAAGATGGTCAATCAGATCTGCATCGCCGGGGTGGTCCAGGGGCTGGCCGAAGGCCTACACTTCGCCAAGCGCGCGGGTCTGGATCCTGAAACGGTGATCTCGGCTGTCTCCAAGGGGGCGGCCCAGAGCTGGCAGATGGAAAATCGCTGGCAGACCATGGTCAACGGCGAATTCGATTTCGGCTTTGCTGTCAACTGGATGCGTAAGGATCTTCGCATTGCGCTGGAAGAGGCGCGCGCCAATGGTTCGCGTCTTCCTGCTGCGGCTCTGGTGGATCAGTTCTATGCAGAGATAGAAGCCATGGGCGGTGGTCGCTGGGACACGTCCAGCCTGATCGCCCGGCTTGAAAACGCCGATCGGACCTGACGGTCATGCGCCTGATTGAAGTCACCTTTCCAGATGGCGACAAAGTTCAGCCCATTCTCAAGGCGACCTTGAAGACCGATCCGCTGGATCATCGTCTGACCGAGCCTGATGCTCAGGGCAAGCGCCTGTTGAGGCTGACCTTTCGGGATGGGGACGGGCAAAAGGCGATTGATGCGGTTCAGGCGATCCTGGAAGGCGAGCAGAACTGGCGACTGGTGGTCATTCCCATCGAAGCCAGCGTGCCGCGCCTGGATGAGAACCCGGACGAGGAAACGCGAACGAAACGTCGCCTGGCCCTGCGTGAGGAAATGTATCAGGACATCGCCAAAGGCGCGGAGATCAATTCCGACTTCCTGATGCTGACCGCCTTGTCCACCGTGGTGGTCGTTTTCGGTCTGTCCGCAGACAATGTGGCGGCCGTCATCGGGGCCATGGTGATCGCGCCGCTTCTCGGGCCGATCCTGGCGTTTTCCTTTGGCTCTGCGCTCGGCGATCTGCCCTTGATGGCCAAGGCGGCCAAGACCGCCGTCACCGGCCTGGCCTTTGGTCTGGCGCTCAGCTTTGCCGTCGGCCTGGTCTATGAGCCCAACCTTTATTCTGATGAGTTGATGAGCCGGACCGTGGTCGGCCCGGACTCTGCGGCTCTGGCCCTGGCCGCAGGAGCGGCGGCGGCCTTGTCCATCGCGACGGGTCTGCCAGCGGCGCTTGTGGGCGTGATGGTGGCGGTCGCGCTGCTGCCGCCGGCGTCCGCCGCCGGATTGCTGGCAGGCAGCGGGGAATGGCAGCTGGCGGGGCGCGCCACCTTGCTGTTGTCCATCAATGTGGTGGCCGTCAATCTGAGCGCGCTGATGGTGTATTATTTCAAGGGCGTCCGGCCGCGCACCTGGCTGGAGCGCCGCTCCGCCAAGCGTTCGGTCTATGTGAATGCCGGCGTGTGGATCACCATGATCGTTATCCTGTCCGCGCTGGCGGCGCATTACGCCGCAACCGGCGGTGAGGGCGTGCAGCTATGAATGTCGCCCTGGTTTTCTCCACGCTCGATTATATCGGCATCGTCGTCTTCGCCCTGTCGGGCGGCATTCTGGCGGCGCGCAAGCATCTCGATCCCTTCGGCGCGGCGGTTGTGGGCGCTGTCGCGGGAATGGGCGGCGGCACCTTGCGGGACATGCTGCTGGGGCGTCTGCCCGTCTATTGGATCGAGGCGCCGCACTATCTGTTGCTGGCGCTCGCAGGCGGGGTCATCGGCTATTACGGCTCGGAGCTGGTGCGCGGGGAAGAGGGCGCACGGCTTCGCGCCCTGGTCTGGGCGGATGGCGCGGGCCTGGCGGTGTTTTGCGTTCTGGGGGCTCAGGCCGGACTGGCTGAAGGCGCACACTGGACGATCGCGCTCGTGACCGGGGTGATGAGCGCAGCCTTTGGCGGTCTGTTACGCGATATCATGGTCAATGACGTACCGCTGATCCTGCGGGCTGATGTCTACGCGCTGGCGGCCCTGTTCGGAGCTTCGGTCTATGTGGGCGCCGTGTCCTTGGACATCCCGACCGGGCCGGCGGCGGTCGGCGCCGCGCTCGCAGCTTTCATCCTGCGAGGCTGCGCCATCATCTTCAAATGGTCGATCCCGCCGATCGGTCGTGTGGATTAACGAACCACGGGTCGCAAAGCGCACACGGCCAGATAGGCGGTCGCTCCAATTACGGCCAGGCCGCCAAGGACTAGGGCCATGACACCCACCTGCTGCACCGAAAGGGCCAGACCAAGCAGGCTCGACACGATCAGGACCAGCATCAGCATCACCATGGGCCCAGACACATACCATCGGTAACGCTGGCCACAGGCGTTGCATCGTGCGGGTTTGAGACTGCTCAGGCTTAAAAGTGCGGACACTTCCAGAGGCGTCTGACAATTCGGACACCTATACATTGTGGTCCTCGCAAAGCGAATTCGCCTTACAGAGTATATCAAAGCCGCTTCAGAGCAAGCATCAGGTCCTCAATCAGATCATCCGCCGCCTCGATTCCACAGGACAATCGGACAAGGTCATCCGGAGTGGGGCTGCTAGGCCCCTCAATTGGCTTGCGATGTTCGATCAGGCTTTCGACGCCGCCGATGGATGTGGCCTGCAGAAAAACTTCCGTTGAGGCGCACAGCTTGCGCGCCGCGTCGGCGCCGCCCTTCAGGCGAATGGACAGCAGGCCGCCAAAACCGTTCGTCATCTGGCGGGCCGCAATGGCGTGCCCGGGATGGCTGTTCAGTCCCGGATAGAGCACGTGACTGACCGCATCGTGCTGGCTCAGCGCCTGGGCCACTTTCAATGCGTTCTCGCTCTGACGCTCAAACCGAACGAACAGGGTCCTCAGCCCCCGCATCATCAGCCAGCTGTCAAAGGCGCCCGGCACGGCGCCGGACAGACCATGGCCGGTGCACAGCTTTTCCCAGCGCTCATCACTCGTTTTCGTGGCCACAGCGCCCATCAGGACATCGGAGTGTCCATTGAGATATTTGGTGGCCGAATGCATGACGAGATCGGCGCCCAGATCCAGCGCGCGCGTAGTGCAGGGCGGGGCGCAGGTGCTGTCTACGCCCAGAATGGCGCCGGCGGCATGCGCAATCTCGGCGGCGCGTGCGATATCCACCACGGCCCAGCTCGGATTGGCCGGGGTTTCAATCCAGACCAGTTCGGTCCGGCCTTTGTGAACCGCCTTTTCAAGGCCGGCCATGTCGTGAGGATCAAAGAAGCTCAATGAGATGAGGCCTTTGGCGGCCAGATGATGCAGGAGCTTCTTCGCTCCGTAATACATCTCGGTTTGAGCCACCACATGCGCGCCGATTTCCAACGTATCGAGCACGGCGCTGATGGCCGCCAGTCCCGAGCTGAAGAGGCGGGCGTCAGCGGCGTTCTCGAGCCTCGCCAGCACCCTGGCCGCCTGGACTTCGGTTGGCCCCTTGGGGCGGCGATAATCCATGTCGCCCACAAGCGCGTTGTTTTCATCGCGCATATAGGTGGTCGCCGGATGGATCGGCGGGATCACGGCGCCGGTCTCGTGGTCGGTCTGGTGCAGCGCCTGGGCGGCGAGGGTTTCAGGACGTTTAGTCATTGAGCAGTTCCGCCGCCTTGGGAGCAAAATAGGTCAGGATTCCGTCAGCGCCGGCGCGCTTGAACGCTAGAAGGCTTTCCAGCATGGCGCGCTCGCCATCAATCCAGCCGTTCTGCGCGGCGGCCTGGATCATCGCGTATTCGCCCGACACCTGGAAGGCATAGGTCGGCATTTCAAAGGTCGCTTTGAGGCGGGCGACAATGTCGAGATAGGGCAGGCCGGGCTTGACCATGACCATGTCCGCGCCTTCATCGATATCCAGCGCCACTTCGCGGATCGCCTCATCGGTATTGGCGGGATCCATCTGATAGGTCTTCTTGTCGCCCTGAAGCGCGGTGGCGCTGCCAATGGCGTCGCGATAAGGACCATAAAAGGCCGAAGCGTACTTGGCGGCATAGGACATGATCATCGTGTCCTGGAGGCCCTCGGCATCCAGCGCCTCGCGAATCGATCCGATCCGGCCGTCCATCATGTCTGACGGCGCAACGACATCCGCGCCTACGGCGGCCTGCATCAGCGCCTGGCTGCACAGGCGCTCCACTGTCGCATCGTTGAGGATCACGCCATCCTCGATCAGCCCGTCATGGCCATGGTCGGTGAAGGGGTCGAGCGCCACATCGCAAATGATTCCCACTTCCGGAGCGGCGTCCTTCATGGCCTTGATGGCTTGCGCCACCAGACCGTCGGGATTGTCCGCCTCTCGACCGTTTTCATCCTTCAGGGACGGGTCGATGTTGGGAAAGATCGCAATGGCGGGAATGCCTAGATCGCGGGCCCTGCGGGCGGCGTCGGCGGCCGCCTTCACGCTCAGCCGCTCCACGCCGGGCATGGAGGGAACCGGCTCGGTCGGATCCGCCTTGTCAGACACCACCAGCGTCCAGATCAGGTCATTCGGCGTCAGCGCATTCTCGCGCATCAGGCGGCGAGACCAGTCATGAGCGCGCATTCGGCGCATACGGGTGGTGGGAAAAGCGGCCATCTTGGTCTATCTCGCTTGCAGCAAATCAGAACACATCGCGTTTTTCGCGGTCGGAGCCGGTCCAACCCGGTCTGTTTAGGAGGTTTCCCCGTGCATTTCGAGCTGTCAGAAGAGCAGGCGCTGATTCAGGACGCAGCCCGCAAGTTCGCCGACGATCGTCTCAAGCCAAATGCGGCGCAATGGGATGAAGACAAGCACTTCCCCGTCGACGTGCTGCGCGAGGCGGCGGAAATGGGTTTCGCCGGCATCTACACCCGTGAGGATGTGGGCGGATCGGCCATGAGCCGGGTTGATGCGGCCCTGATCTTTGAACAACTCTCGCGCGGTTGCGTATCGACGGCCGCCTTCATCTCCATCCACAACATGGTCAGCTGGATGATCGACAGCTGGGGCAATGATGAACAGCGCCAGCGCTGGCTGCCCGAAATGACCCGGATGGACAAGATCGCGTCCTATTGTCTGACTGAGCCGGGCGCCGGTTCTGACGCCGCCAATCTGCGCACCAAGGCTGTGCGGGACGGCGATCATTACGTGCTGAACGGCTCCAAGGCCTTTATCTCCGGCGCGGGCACGAGCGATCTTTACGCCGTGATGTGCCGCACCGGCGAGGACGGCCCCAAGGGTATTTCCACCATCATCGTGGAGAAGGACACGCCGGGCCTGAGCTTCGGCGCGAATGAGCGCAAGATGGGCTGGAATTCCCAACCCACGCGCGTGGTCACCTTTGAAGATTGCCGCGTGCCGGTCGAGAACCGCATCGGCGAAGAGGGACAGGGCTTCGGGTTCGCCATGAAGGGGCTCAATGGCGGCCGCATCAATATTGGCGCCTGCTCGCTGGGTGGGGCGGCTGAAGCGGTGCACCTGGCGACCGAATACGCCAAGGAGCGCAGCCAGTTCGGCCGCAATATCGCGGACTTCCAGGCCACCCAGTTCAAGCTCGCCGACATGGTCACCGAGCTCGATGCGTCTCGCATGATGCTGCTGCGCGCGGCCGACAGCGTGGACCGCAATGATCCGTCCGCCGCCATGCATTGCGCCATGGCCAAGCGTTTCTCGACGGATATGGGCTTCAAGATCGCCAATGATGCGCTGCAGATCCATGGCGGCTATGGGTATCTGAAGGATTATCCGCTGGAGCGCATCGTGCGTGATCTGCGGGTCCACCAGATTCTGGAAGGCACCAACGAGATCATGCGTGTGATCATCGCCAAGGACCTGCTGCGCTAGGTCGCGTGGTCGACGCGCTCTATTGCGTCTAGAAACTTTTTCAATTGGCCCCGCCGGACCGGGCGCGGCTATGAGCTGATTTCCGTCCAGAGAGGACCTCTCATGACTGAAGACGTCATTATCCGCAAAGCCGGCTCGGTCGGCCGCATCACGCTGAACCGGCCCAAGGCGCTCAATGCGCTCAATCAGGAGATGGTCACCGCCATGGTCGAGGCGCTGCAGAGCTGGCGTTCGGACGATACGGTCAAGGCCGTGGTTGTGGATGGCGCCGGTGAAAAAGGATTCTGCGCGGGCGGCGACATTCGCATGCTGGCGGAAAGCGGCAAGGCGGGCGATGACCGCGCCTGGACCTTCTGGCGCGATGAGTACCAGCTCAACACGCTGATTGCGGAATATCCCAAACCCTACGTGGCGCTGATCGACGGCATCACCATGGGCGGCGGCGTCGGCGTGTCGATTCATGGCGAATTCCGCGTGGCGGGCGATCGCACCGTGTTCGCCATGCCCGAAACCGGCATCGGTTTTCATCCCGATGTGGGCGGGGCGTACTTCCTGCCGCGTCTTAATGGCGAGCTGGGCGTGTGGATGGGTCTGACGGGCGCGCGCCTGAAGACGGCCGATTGCATCGCGGCCGGCGTTGCGACCCATTACGTGCCGTCAGAGAATAATGCGGCGCTGATCGAGGCGCTGGAAACCGAAACGCTCGATGATGAAGGCGAGAAGGTCGACGCCATCATCGAACGCTTCTCCGGGGATGCGGGCCAGTCTGATCTGGGCATGGTCCAACCGCTGATCGATGCGGCATTTGAAGGCGATGACGCCGACGTCATTCGCAATCGGCTTGAAACTGCGGACGACGCCTGGTCCAAGGCGGTCCTGAAAATCCTGTCCGGCAAATCCCCGACAGCGGTGAAAGTGACCTTGCAGGCCCTGCGCAAGGGTGCGGATCTGTCCCTGCGGGACGTCATGGTGCAGGACCTTCGCGTCTCCGTCCGTTTCCTCAAGGACGGCTCGGACTTTTATGAAGGGGTGCGCGCCGTGATCATCGACAAGGATAACGCGCCGAACTGGGGCCCAGCGATCTCGGACGCCGAGTTGGGCGCCTATTTCGAGCCGCTCGATGCAGACAAGGAAATGACGTTCCTCGATTAGGAGCGGCCGGGCAGGGCGGACCAACCGCTCGCCCTGATATTACAAGGGAGGACCGCATGGCGGTTATTGCATTTATCGGCCTCGGGAATATGGGCTCGGGCATGGCGGCCAACCTGATCAAGGCGGGCCATACGGTTCGCGCCTTTGATCTGAACAAGGATGCGGTCGCGCTTCTCGAGCAGAAGGGCGCGACGCCCGCAACAGATCTGCGGAACGCGGTCACGGATGCGGATGTCGTCGTGACCATGTTGCCTGCGGGTCAGCATGTGCGCGGCGTCTATCTTGATGATGGCGGCGTTCTCGAGCTCGCCAAACCGGATGCGATCCTGATCGACTGTTCGACCATCGATGTGGACAGTGCGCGGGCGGTGGCGGACAAGGCGTCCGCGGCCGGGTTCGCCTTTGTGGATGCGCCCGTATCCGGCGGTGTTGCAGCCGCTGAAGGCGGGACGCTGACCTTCATGGTGGGTGGTCCCGAGGAGGCGTTCGCAAAGGCCGAGCCGATCCTGTCGAATATGGGCAAGGCCGTGATCCGGGCTGGCGACGCCGGAGCCGGCCAGGCCGCCAAGATCTGCAACAACATGCTGCTGGGCATCCACATGATCGGGACCTGCGAGGCGATGAATCTCGCGCTCAAGCTGGGTCTTGATCCGCAGAATTTTTACGACATCGCCTCCCAGGCGTCTGGCCAGAGCTGGTCGCTGACCAGTTACTGCCCTGTGCCCGGACCGGTGCCGGCTGCGCCGTCGAACCGCGATTACGTGCCCGGTTTCGCCGCGCCGATGATGCTCAAAGACTTAAACCTTGCCATGCAGACATCGAAATCGGCCGGTGTGAACATCCCGATGGGCGAGAAGGCGCAAACCATTTATGACGCATTCGTCGACCAGGGCGGTGAGGCCATGGACTTCTCCGGCGTCATCAAATGGCTGGCCGGAGAGATGAAGTAACGGATCAGATTCTGAGTTTGCGAAGCGTTGTCAAAGACTAAATGCGACCTTTGGTCCCTGACCCCTGCTAAGACAAGCTCAGAATCATATGTCATTGTGCAGATGACATGCTGACCTCTAGGGAGAGCCGCTGGCGCCATGGGCGCGAGTGCAACGAACATGGATTACCGCAGCGCTTTCAAAGCCTCCGTCGCGCGCGTCCGCGCTGAAGGCCGTTATCGTGTTTTCGCCAATCTGCGTCGGGTGAAGGGCCAGTTTCCGCGCGCTCGCCTGCGTTCCGATGACGGCGATACCCGCGATGTGGTGGTGTGGTGCTCCAATGACTATCTGGGCATGGGTCAGAGCCCGTGCGTGACCGGCGCCATGAAGCAGGCGATCGAGGATGTTGGCGCAGGCGCAGGCGGCACGCGCAACATCTCCGGCACGACCCACTATCATGTGGAGCTCGAAGCGAGCCTGGCCGACCTTCACCAGAAAGAGAGCGCGCTGCTCTTCACCTCTGGCTACATCGCCAACCAGGCGACGCTGGCGACTCTGGGCAAGATTCTGCCGGGTCTGATCATCTTCTCGGACGAGCTGAACCACGCCTCGATGATCGAGGGCGTCAAAGGCGCCAAATGCGAGAAGCATGTCTGGCGTCACAATGACGTGGCGCATCTGGAAGAACTACTCAAGGCCGCGCCCAAGGATGCTCCGAAGCTGATCGCGCTTGAATCGGTGTATTCCATGGATGGCGATATCGGTCCGCTGGAAGCCGTCTGTGATCTCGCCGACAAATACAACGCCCTGACCTATCTTGATGAAGTGCATGCGGTGGGCCTTTACGGCCTGCGCGGCGCCGGCGTAGCCGAACGCGACGGCCTGATGGAGCGTTTCGATATTATCGAAGGTACGCTGGGCAAGGCCTTTGGCGTGATGGGCGGGTATATCGCCGCCGACGAAGTGATCGTTGACGCGATCCGCTCCTGGGCGCCGGGCTTCATCTTCACGACGTCACTGGCTCCGGCTCTGGCGGCGGGCGCGCGCGCCAGCGTGGAATATCTCAAGAGCGCCTATCATTTGCGCGAACAACATCAGGAGCGCGCCGCGACCCTGAAGGCGCGCTTCCGTGAAGCCGACATTCCGGTGCTGGATTCCATCACCCATATCGTCCCGGTCCATGTGGGCGATCCGGTGCTGTGCAAGCGCATGACGGATGAATTGCTGGATGTTCACGGGATCTATGTTCAGCCGATCAACTATCCGACCGTGCCCAAGGGCACCGAGCGGATGCGCCTTACGCCGACGCCGCTGCACGATGATTCCATGATGGATGAGCTGCTGGATGCGGTGAAGACCGTCTACGCCAAGCATGTCGGCCTGAAGGTCGCGTAATGGCCGACGATCCATCCCAGGATCGTGAGTTCATTTTCGAATTCGTCACTGTGGGCGATTCTGTGCGTGTGGCGGCTGTGGATGTCGCCACCGGCACGGAAGTGGTGGTGTTCGGCCCGATCAAGACGTCACAGAATGACCTGCAACGCCTGGCCGCGCGCAAGCTCATGCGCCGACTGATCCAGGACGGGCATCATGACGAATCAAAAACGCCCCGACCAGGCGGCCGGGGCGTAATTGTTTAGGCGAGGGCGGCGTGGCGCTTATTTCTTGCGTGCGCCACGGCCCAGGCCGATTTCCTTGGCGAATTCCGAGCGGCGCTTGGAATAGTTCGGCGCCACCATCGGATAGTCGGCCGGCAGGCCCCATTTGCGACGATAGTCTTCGGGGGACATGTCGTACTGCGAGCGCAGATAGCGCTTGAGCATTTTCAGTTTCTTGCCGTCTTCCAGGCAAACGATGTAATCATCGCTGACCGAACGGGAGACCGGAACCGCAGGCTTGGCCTTGGGCTCGGGCTTGGCCGGTTCGCCGGAAATCTCTTTCATGGTGGCGTAAACCGACTTGATCATGTCCGGAACGCTTTCCGCCGGCACAGAATTGTGCGTGAGAAAAGATGCAACGATGTCCGTGGTCATCCGCATCAGTTCTTCATTGTCGACGGGTAGCAGAGTCTCTTCAGTCATATTCTGATCCTTGCGCAACTTTATAGCGTTGGCGGCTGAAAACGAGATATACTGTGTTTAATGAAGGTGTATTCGCTATACAAGTATTGAAGCTAAAAAATCTGCAGCACTTATAGCATTTTTGAGGTTGCAATCGTTTCGCCGCAAAGTTTGTTGATGCAAATGTGTGGAATAAACCGAGCTTAGCGCCTTGTCCGGGCTGTCGCCGGGCCGTATGTAGCTTACAAGATCCTCTATACGGAGTGCGAGATGGCTGACGCGCAATCTACCGCCCAACATACGTCTTTCTTTTCTCAATCGCTGGCTGACGCCGATCCGCAACTGGCGTCTGCGATCAGCAAGGAAATTCATCGTCAGCAGACGCAGATCGAACTGATCGCGTCCGAGAACATCGTCTCGCGCGCCGTTCTGGAAGCGCAGGGCTCGCCCCTGACGAACAAGTACGCCGAGGGTTATCCGGGGCGTCGTTATTATGGCGGTTGCGAGTTTGTCGACATCGCTGAAGAGCTTGCGATTGATCGCGCCAAGCAATTGTTCGGCGCCGCCTATGCCAATGTGCAGCCCAATTCCGGCAGTCAGGCCAACCAGGCGGTGTTCCTGGCGCTCCTCAAGCCGGGCGACAAGATTCTGGGTCTTGATCTGTCCGCGGGCGGGCACCTGACCCATGGCGCGCGACCGAACCTGTCGGGCAAATGGTTTGAAGCCCATGCTTATGGCGTGCGCGAGGACAATGCGCTCATCGACTATGACAAGCTGCGCGAACAGGCCAAAGAGCTCCAGCCGCAAATGATCATCGCGGGCGGTTCCGCCTATCCACGCGAGATCGATTTCCAGGCCTTCCGGGATATCGCCGACGAAGTGGGCGCTTACCTTCTGGTCGACATGGCGCACTTTGCCGGTCTTGTGGCGGGCGGGGCCTATCCGAACCCGGTGCCGCTGGCCGATGTGTGCACCACGACCACGCACAAGACCCTGCGCGGTCCGCGCGGCGGCATGATCATCAGCCGCGACGCCGACCTCGGCAAGAAGTTCAATTCGGCCGTTTTTCCGGGCATGCAGGGCGGTCCGCTCATGCACGTCATTGCGGGCAAGGCCGTGGCCTTTGGCGAAGCGCTGCGCCCCGAATTCAAGGCCTATGCCGCATCTGTCATCGAGAACTGCCGCGCCATGGCGAGTGCGCTCTCCGATGCCGGCTACGACATCGTATCCGGCGGTACCGACAGCCATCTGGCGCTGGTCGACCTGCGCCCCAAACAGCTGACCGGCGATATTTCCGAAGCCGCGCTCGAACGCGCTCACATGACCTGCAACAAGAACGGCGTGCCGTTTGATCCGGAGAAGCCCACGGTCACCTCCGGTCTGCGCGTCGGCGCCCCGGCGGGCACGACTCGCGGCTTTGGCGCGGACGAGTTCCGCCGGGTCGGCGAGATGATGGCCGAAGTGCTTGATGCGCTGGCAGTCAACAAGGAAGGTGATGCCGCGGTGGAAGCCCGGGTGCGTGATGAAGTGATCGGCCTGTGTGAACGCTTCCCCATCTATCCGGCTCTCGGCTAAAGTTGCGCCATGCGGTGTCCGTTTTGCGCCAACCCTGATTCCCAGGTGAAGGATTCCCGCCCGGCTGAAGACAGCCAGGCGATCCGCCGCCGTCGGCAATGTCCGGCGTGCGGCGCCCGCTTCACCACGTTTGAACGGGTGCAGCTGCGCGATCTGCATGTGCTCAAGTCAGATGGCAAACGCGAAGCCTTTGACCGGGACAAGCTGGCTCGATCCGTTCTGCTGGCGACGCAAAAGCGCGCCATAGAACGCGAGCGTGTCGAGCAGATGATCTCGGGCATTGTGCGTCGTCTGGAGAGCCGGGGCGATCCGGATGCGCCCGCCAGCGTCATTGGCGAGCTGGTCATGGACGGGCTCCGCAATCTCGATACCGTCGCCTATGTGCGCTACGCCTCGGTCTACAAGGACTTTCAGGAGGTCGACGACTTCTCCGAGTTCATCAAGGGCGAGAAGCTGGGCCATGAGGATGATCTGGACCCGGAGCAATGACGGCGTCCGCCCCGATGCGCGTCACCTTGAAACTCGCCACCAGTCTTGATGGCCGCATTGCGCTGGCGAACGGTCAGTCCCAGTGGATCACAGGCCCGGAGGCGCGTGCCGAGGTGCACCGCATGCGCGCGGCGCATGACGCGCTCCTGACCGGGATCGGCACTGTGCTGGCCGATGATCCGCAAATGACGGCGCGTCCCGAGGGCTCGCCTGCCGCCCGTCAGCCCCAACGCATTGTTCTGGACAGCCAGCTGCGCCTGCCGGTGTTCTCGGAAATCCTGACGGGCGACGCGGTCTGGGTGTTTCACACGGGCGGGGCGCGTTCGGATCTCGAGAATGTGGAACTGTTTGAGACCGAAGCGGATGATGAGGGCCGCGTGTCCTTTTCTTCAGTCATGCAGACTCTGGCGAGCAAGGGGATTGAGAGCGTCATGATCGAGGCCGGAGCCGAGATCGCAGGCGCCGCCATCCGCTCGGGCTGCGTGACCCGGATCGAATGGTTTCGCGCGCCCAAGCTCATAGGCGCGGAAGGACGAGCCTGTATTGCAGGGCTTGGCCTTGAGGAACTTGGTCTCGCGCCCACATTCAACCGCATATCAGTCCGCACGTGCGGTGCGGATCTCTGGGAAACCTACCAGAAGGGATAATCCCGATGTTCACCGGCCTCGTCTCCGCCCTGGGGCGGATCGTGTCTGTCAAAGACGGCGATGTTCGCCGCATGACCGTCTCAAGTCCCTATGATGCCGATACGATCGCGCTTGGCGCCTCCATCGCGCATGCCGGGGTCTGCCTGACGGTCGTGGAGTGTCGCAAGACGGCCGAAGGCGCGGAATACGATCTCGACGTGTCTCCCGAAACCCTGTCCAAGACCACACTGGGCGGTTGGTCCGAAGGGGACGCGGTCAATCTCGAACGCGCCCTGAAAGTCGGTGACGAGCTGGGCGGTCATATCGTTCAGGGTCATGTGGACGGGGTGGGGCGCGTTGCGGCGCGCACCGATGAAGACGGCTGGATCCGTTTCATCGTCCAGGCGCCATCCGACCTGAGCGCCTTTATCGCTTACAAGGGCTCGATCACCGTGGACGGCGTGTCTTTGACAGTGAATCGGGTCGATGGTGATGAATTCGAACTCATGATCATCCCGCATACCGCCGAGGTCACAACTTTGGGAACATTGCAGGCTGGAGCGCGCGTCAACCTTGAGGTGGACGTGATGGCGCGCTACGCCGCCCGTCTCATGCAGGCGCGTGAAGCCGCGCCCACAAACAAAGAGGTCCAGTCGTGAGCGAAGCCGCCCCCCAATCTGCGCTGTCCCCGGTGGAAGAAATCATCGAGGAAGCCCGCAACGGCCGGATGTTCATTCTGGTGGATGCCGAGGATCGCGAGAATGAGGGCGATCTGATCATCCCCGCCCAGTTCGCGACGCCGGACGTGATCAATTTCATGGCGCGGTATGGTCGGGGCCTGATCTGCCTTTCAATGACCCAGGATCGCGCCAAGACCTTGCAGCTGCCCTTCATGAGCCAGCGTAACCAGTCGCGACACTCGACCAATTTCACGGTGTCGATCGAGGCGCGCGAAGGCATCTCCACCGGCATTTCCGCCCATGACCGGGCCCTGACGGTCGCCACCGCCATTGATCCGTCCAAGGGATCCGAGGATGTGGTGTCGCCGGGTCATGTTTTCCCGCTCGTCGCACGCGATGGCGGCGTTCTCGTCCGTGCCGGGCATACCGAAGCCGCCGTCGATATTGCGCGGCTGGCTGGCGTGAACCCTGCGGGCGTGATCTGTGAAATCATGAAGGATGACGGGACTATGGCCCGTCTGCCCGACCTCATCGAGTTCGCCAGGGAACACGATATGAAGATCGGCGCGATCGCCGATCTGATCGCTTATCGCCGCCAGCACGACCGCTTCGTCGAGCGGCGCATGGACACCCAGGTGACGACCGAGGCGGGCGGTCCGTTCAAATTGACTGTCTTCCGGTCGCTGGTGGACAATGTCGAGCATGTCGCTTTGAGCAAAGGCGAAATCAAGGGCGAAGCGCCGACCCTGGTGCGGATGCACAAGGTCAGCTTCGCCGATGACGTGCTTGGCGCGCTTGGCGGACGCACGGGGCTGGTGGATAAGGGCGTGAAAGCGCTCGCCGCACATGACGGCCCGGCTGTAATGGTGTTTATTCGCGAGACCAATCGCGCCGCCATCACCGAGCGCTTTGGTGCCGCGCCGTCTGATCCGCCGGATACGCGCGAAGAGCGTCGTTTGCGGGAATATGGTCTGGGCGCGCAAATATTACTGGATCTGGGCGTGCGCAAGATGACCCTCTTGTCCACCACGCCGCAAAACATTGTGGGGCTGGACGGCTACGGCCTTGAAGTCGTCGAGCAACGCGAATTTGATTGAAGGAGGCGCGAGTGAGCGCTGAAACCCGTGTGCTGCTGATCGCAGCCCCGTTTTATGAAGACATCACCGAACAGCTTGTGGCCGGCGCCACGGGCGCGTGTGAGGCGGCTGGCGTCAGCGTCGATGTCGTGGAAGTGCCGGGCGCGCTAGAGATCCCGGCGGCCATCGCGCTCGCTCAACAGGGCAAGTCTCCCTATGACGCCTATGTGGCGCTTGGTTGCGTGATCCGCGGTGAAACCAGCCATTTTGATTATGTGTGCGGGGAATCCGCGCGCGGCCTGATGGATCTGAGCCTGAACGGGGTTCCGGTCGGCAATGGCATCCTGACGGTCGAGAACATCAAGCAGGCGCGCGTTCGCGCCAATGTCGACGAGAAGAACAAGGGCGGCGATGCAGCGAATGCGGCGCTGGCCCTTCTGGATCTCAAGCGCAAATTCGGGGCGGCCTGATGAGCGATCCCAGCCAGGAAGCCGCCTCTGATCGCCGGGCTCGTCTGCGCCGCTCCGCGCGGTTGAGCGCTGTTCAGGCGCTCTATCAGATGGAGACCTCAGGCTCGGGCGCGAAAGCCGTGGTCAAGGAATTCCGCGATCATCGCTTTGGCTATGAGGAAGAACCCGGCGACTATGTCGAAACCGATGAGGAATTCTTCGAAGACCTCGTCACCGGCATCGTTTCCATCCAGGCCGATGTGGACAAGCATGTCAGCGGTGTTCTCAAGGAAGGCTGGAAACTGTCACGCCTGGACGCGACCGTGCGCGCCATTCTGCGGGCGGGCGGTTATGAACTGATTGCGCGTCAGGACGTGCCGCCTGCGGTCGTCATCAATGAATATGTCGATGTGGCGCACGCCTTCTTTGAAGACTCCGAGCCTGGTTTCGTGAACGCGACGCTGGATGCGCTCGCCAAGCAGGTGCGCGACGCCTGATCTGATGAGCGGGCAGGGCGAGTTCGAATATATCCGCTCCCGGCTCGTCCCGCTCAGCGCCGGCCTGCCGGGTGCGGCGAACCTGACTGATGATGGCGCCGTGCTTTCGCCTCCGGACGGATGCGAATGGGCCATAACGGCCGATACGCTGATCGAAGGGCGTCACTTTCCCGTCGATGAGGACCCGGCTCTGGCGGCGCGTAAGGCGTTGCGCGTCAATCTGTCCGATCTCGCCGCCATGGGCGCGGACCCTTATGCCTATCTCGCCTGTGTCGTCTGGCCTGAAACCGGACGTGAGGCGCGCATGGCGGGCTTTGCAGACGGTCTTGCGCTCGATCAGAACGCGTACGGCGTCCATCTGGCGGGTGGGGATACGACCGCGTCAGACGGTCCCTGGATGATTTCGATCACGGCGTTCGGAACCCTGCCCAAGGGACAATCGGTGCGCCGCAGCGCCGCGCAACCGGGGGATGTCGTGCTGGTTACGGGCACGATCGGGGATGCCGGACTGGGGCTGAAGATGCATCAGGGGAAGTATGCCCCCAACTCACAAGACAAGGCCTATCTGAAGCGTCGCTTCACCTTGCCGGATCCACGTTGCGATCTGGCGCCATTGGTGCGTTCCCAGGCGCATGCGGCAATCGATATTTCAGACGGCCTCTTGTCGGATGCGCGCCATATTGCACAGGCCTCCGGCGTCACGCTTACCCTCGATCTGGACGACATGCCCCGATCACAGGCGGCGGAGCGATGGCTCGCTGACCAGGCTGACCGAGTTGCGGCTTTGCTGGAACTGGCGTCTTCCGGTGATGATTACGAGCTCCTGCTGACCCTGCCTGAAGAACAGGTCTCGACTTTCATCACATCAGCTCAGGCGACCGGCGTACCGGTCAGCCGTCTGGGAAAGGTCGAGTCGTCGGGCGCATCTGAAGGCGCGCTTGTGGTGCAGGCTGGTGATTGCACGCTCTCGCCGTCGTCTTTTGGATTTACGCATTTTTGAGGCTTCTCCTGTAGGGAGGAGTCATGATTCGCTTTTTCGCATACGCATTGTGCAGCGCACTGCTCCTGTCCGCTCCCGCCTTCGCAGGCGGCGGTGGAGGCGGTGGAGGTGGCGGTGGATCCGCTAAGCCCGGTGACGTGGCGTCCACCGATCTGCCGCTTTACAACTCCGTTGAGGAAGCAACCCAGGCGCTGATGGCCGAGTTCGGCGAAGACGAGACCTGTCCTCGGAATGTGGATGTGCCGTCCATCGTGGTGCCTATTGAATCGAGCCATTATCTGTATGGCTATGCCTTTGTGACGCCACGGATTTGCCTGGCGCGCGGCGTGAGCCAGACCCGCTTCATCGAACGCTTGCACTTCATGGTGGATGTCATGGTGCGTTCGGCGCACCGTCATCCGTTCCACATCAATGAAGCGGGCGAGATCGATCGCGAGAATACTCGCGAAGTCTTGCTGGCGGCCCTGGGTGATGTGGTCGACCCAGCCCAGATCGAGCGTCTCGATCTTTTGGGCTCTGACGTCCGGCCCATGAACTGATCCGGCAATATAGCTGCACCGCAGCATTTCTCTTTACTGTTGCATCCCTCTGAAAAGCGTGACTAGGCTTTTAGCTGTCAAAGCAAAAGCCGCCGGTCATTGGGGCTTTCCCATGTCTCTGAAGCGGCTGTGAAAACAGTACTTAGACGCTCGGGGAGGGTGTCATGCAATCAGTGACTATCTGGCTCTGGATCTCGCTGGCCTGTGGCGGCCTGGCGGTGCTCTACGGGGCCTTTCAGATCCGCTCCATTCTGTCTGCCAGTGCAGGATCGGAGCGCATGCAGGAAATCGCCAGCGCTATCCAGGAAGGCGCGAACGCCTATCTCAAACGCCAGTATATGACGATCGCCGCCGTAGGGGCGGCGATTTTGATTCTGGTGGGCGTTTTGCTGGGGCCCGTTGTGGCCATCGGCTTCCTGATCGGCGCGGTCCTGTCCGGCGCTGCCGGGTTCATCGGCATGCTGGTTTCGGTGCGCGCGAATGTGCGTACGACGCAGGCGGCGATGGACTCGCTTCAGGCCGGATTGTCGATGGCGTTCCGGGCCGGGGCGATCACAGGCATGCTCGTGGCGGGTTTGGCGCTGTTGGCGGTCACCGGTTACTATCTCTTCCTCACTCAGGGCGCGTCTTTCAACGCTGCTGAACAACCCCGCGAAATCATTGACGGTCTCGTGGCGCTCGGATTTGGCGCGTCCCTCATCTCGATCTTCGCGCGACTGGGCGGCGGCATCTTCACCAAGGGCGCGGATGTCGGCGGCGACATGGTCGGCAAGGTGGAAGCCGGCATCCCCGAGGATGATCCGCGGAACGCCGCTACGATTGCAGACAATGTGGGCGACAATGTCGGCGATTGCGCGGGCATGGCGGCGGACCTGTTTGAAACTTACGCCGTGACCATTGTGGCCACCATGGTGCTGGCCTCGATCTATTTCCGCGACGCCATGGGCGCGATCACGCTCGATTCCATGATGATTTATCCGCTGGCGATCGGCGGGGTCTGCATGGTCGCATCCATTCTGGGCGCCTTTTTCGTACGTCTAGGAAAAGGCTCCACCAATGTGATGGGGGCGCTGTACAAGGGCTTCTTCGCCACCGCGATCCTGTCTGCGCTAGGTCTGGCCGTCGCGACGCACTTCGTATTGGGGTTCGACGCCACGGTGCTGACCGCCATGGGGCGTGAGATCAGCGCTTTGTCCCTGTTCTATTGCGGCCTGACGGGCCTTGTGGTCACCGGCCTGATCGTCTGGATCACCGAGTTCTATACAGGCGTCGACTACGGGCCGGTGAAATCGGTGGCGAAGGCCTCTGAGTCGGGTCACGGCGCGAATGTCATCCAGGGGCTGGCCGTCTCCATGGAGGCCACGGCCTTGCCGGCGCTCGTCATTATTGGCGCGATCATGCTGACCTTCAATCTGGCCGGCTTGTTCGGCATCGCCATCGCGGTGACGACCATGCTGGCGCTCGCGGGGATGGTGGTTGCGCTCGATGCGTTCGGCCCGGTCACCGACAATGCCGGCGGGATCGCCGAAATGGCGGGGCTGGAAGGCGCGGTGCGCGACACCACCGACCAGCTTGATGCGGTGGGTAATACCACCAAGGCCGTCACGAAGGGCTACGCCATCGGCTCGGCAGGGCTGGGCGCGCTCGTGCTGTTCGCCGCCTATACCGAGGATCTGGCCTATTTCGCCTCCAATCCGGAGACCTATCCCTTCTTCGCCGGGCTGACGGTGAATTTCTCACTGTCTAACCCCTATGTGGTGGTCGGGCTGTTGTTTGGCGGGCTCTTGCCCTTCCTGTTCGGTGGCATGTCCATGACCGCCGTGGGCCGGGCCGCGCAGGCCGTGGTCGAGGAAGTGCGTCGTCAATTCCGCGAAAGCCCGGGCATCCTGAAGGGCGAGGTGAAGCCCGATTATGGCCGGGCTGTGGACCTTCTGACCAAGGCCGCGATCCGGGAAATGATCATTCCGTCCTTGTTGCCCGTCCTCAGCCCAATTGTCCTGTTCGGTGTTGTGAACCTGATTGCGGGCCGGGCCGAAGCGCTGGCCAGCGTGGGCGCCATGCTTTTGGGCGTGATTGTCACCGGCCTTTATGTGGCGATCTCCATGACCGCCGGCGGCGGGGCCTGGGACAACGCCAAGAAGTATATCGAGGACGGCCATCATGGCGGGAAGGGCTCTGACGCTCACAAGGCTGCCGTCACCGGCGATACGGTGGGCGATCCCTACAAGGACACGGCCGGTCCGGCCGTGAACCCGATGATCAAGATCACCAATATCGTGGCCTTACTCATGCTGGCGGTGCTGGCGGGGATGTAGCCCCGTCACAGCGACAAAGAAAAACCCCCGGCGATTGCGTCGGGGGTTTTTTTGTGTTCGCCAAGGTTCGAAGTCTAGCCGTTGGGGCGCGGACCGCCAGCGCCGCCGGGCAGATTCTGTTCGCCGCCGAACTGTTCGCTGGGCAAGCGGCCCACATTGCCCAGAAGCTGTTCCAGAATGGTCAGTTCACGGCCGCGGGTCGGTGTCTCGCGGTCGACAAAGGCGACGACGCGACCATCTTCCATGCCGTATTCGTCCACGGCGCTGACCAGGCCTTCATCGTCAAAGCGGACGGCGATGATGCGGCGCTCACGGGTGTCGGGACGCAGATAGGCGAGATATTCGCGCGTCGCCGAGATATAATACCAGGTGTCTTGTTCGAACGCGCCGCGGGTGGAGGGATTGCCCAGTGCCGCCAGAACCGTGGACTGGCTGTCCACGCCCACCGTCAGCTCGGGCACTTCCCCGTCAGGATAGCGGAAGCCATGGCTGCGCAGGGTCGGATTGCAGGCCGAGACCAGTCCGGCGCTGACCAGGACGGTGGCGGTGATAATCGCACGGCTGAGGCGCATGAGGGCTCCTTGGTAGGCAACGGCGACGCGAACGTCAGTGGTCAGTCGGCTTGCGCAAGACTATCTGCCTGACGTAACCGGATGGAACCATAGCTGCAAGCGCTCAGTGAGGGGAGCCTGTTAATACATGTTCAGCCGACTGTTTAAGAAAGACCCGCGCAAGGAGATTGCGCGTCAGCTTTACGACTCCCTGGTGCGAGCAGCCCGAACGCCTGAGTTTTACGGGCCTGAAGGCGTTGAGGACAGCGTTGACGGGCGGTTTGACATGATCGTTCTGCACGCCGTGCTACTGATGCGTCGTCTGCGCGAAGGTGATGAGGCGGGACGGGACCTGTCCCAGCTGGTCTTCGACGTCATGTTCGACGACATGGATGCCGCCCTGCGTGAAATGGCGACCGGCGATCTCAGCGTGGGCAAGAAGATCAAGGTGATGGGCGAAGCCTTCTATGGCCGCGCCAAGGCCTACGAGGATCCGCTGAATGAAGGCGATCAGGAGGCGCTGGCTGAAGCCATTGAACGCAACCTGTTCGAGGAAAGCCCGCTCAGCGCCAGCGTCTGTGAACGCCTGGCCCGCTACGCGCTAAAGAGCGCCGAGATGCTCAAGGCGCAACCCATCGAGGCTCTTCTTCAGGGCGAACCGCCCCGCTATGCTCCCCTGTGAGGGAGCGGAGGGCTTTGCTTGCAATGACAAGGTCAATGAGTAAGGTTCGCGCGCCGCTGGCTGCATGCTGGCGCGTGTGTTGATTTAAGACGGATTGTCTATGACCTCACCGTTGGTCCTATCCATCGACGCCATGGGCGGCGATGATGCGCCGAAGATCGTCGTTGACGGCGTCGCGCATTTTCTCAAAGGCCGCAAACGCGCGGTGAAGCTGATCCTGCATGGCGATGAGGCGCAGATCGCGCCTCTGGTCAAAGCCCATGACGGGCTGGCGGATGCGTGCGAGATTCGTCATTCCGACAGTGAAGTGGACATGTCCGCCAAGCCGTCCGAAGCCGTGCGCCGGGCGCGCGGATCGTCGATGTGGAATGCGGTGCTGTCGGTCAAGGAAGGCGAGGCCCATGTGGCGGTCTCGGCGGGCAATACCGGCGCGCTGATGGCCATTTCCAAGGTCATCCTGCGCATGAAGAAGGGCGTGCACCGCCCCGCCATCGCCGCCAGCTGGCCTGCGCCGCAGGGGTTCTCCACTGTGCTCGATGTGGGCGCCAATGTGGATTGCTCTCCGTCCCAACTCGTTGAATTCGCTGTGTTGGGTGAAGCCTTTCATCGCGCCGTTCATGGCGTGAAGCATCCCACTGTCGGTCTTCTGAATGTGGGCCAGGAAGAGCTCAAGGGTGACCAGACCATTCGCGATGCGGATGCGCTGATCCGCGAAGCCGAGCTGGACCTTGATTATCAGGGCTTCATTGAGGGCGATGATATTTCCGCCGGCACCACCAATGTCGTCGTGACCGATGGGTTCACTGGCAATGTGGCGCTGAAGACCGCCGAGGGCACGGCGCGTCTTGTGGGCGGTTGGCTGCGCGAAGCGCTGACGAGCTCCTTCATCGCCAAGCTGGCGACGGGCCTTCTCAGCCTGGGCGCTCTGGGGCAGCTGCGCGCCAAGATGGATCCGCGCAATGTAAATGGCGGCGTGTTCCTGGGCCTGAACGGCGTTGTCGTCAAAAGCCATGGCGGCACGGACGCTCAGGGCTTCGCGACATCGCTCAGAATCGCGCTTGAGATGGCGGACAGCCGCTTTCTGTCAGAGATCGAACTGAATCTCGAACGCCTGTCGGCGCTCGAGTATGACGATGTTTCCGAGGGGGAAACCGCTTGACCTATTCACGCATCGCCGGGATCGGCTCGCACCTGCCTGACAAAGTCCTAACCAATAAGGGCATGGAGGCGATTGTTGAAACCAGCGACGAATGGATTCGCGAGCGCACCGGCATCACCAAGCGCCATATAGCGGCGGACGGCGAATATACCTCCGATCTTGGGGTCGAGGCGGCGCGCAAGGCGGTCAAGCACTCAGGCATGGCGCTGGATGATGTGGACCTGATCATTGTCGCCACCGCGACGCCGGATCTGACCTTTCCCGCCACAGCGACGATCGTTCAGCACAAGTTGGGCATCAAGAAAGGCTTCGCCTTTGATGTTCACGCGGTGTGTTCGGGCTTTCTCTACGCGCTCGCCACGGCGGACAGCTATATCCGCACCGGCCAGGCCAAATGCGCGCTTGTGATCGGCGCGGAAACCTTCTCGCGCATTCTCGACTGGACCGACCGGACGACCTGCGTGCTGTTCGGTGATGGGGCCGGCGCCATGCTGCTGACGGCCGAGGAGGGCGACCCTGAAGAGTTCAAGGGCGTGCTCAAGACCCATCTGCAATCTGATGGTGAGTTCTGTGACCTGCTGTATGTGGATGGCGGGCCGTCCCGGACCAAGACCGTTGGCCATTTGCGCATGCAGGGCAATCAGGTGTTCCGGCACGCGGTCACCAAGATTTCCGGCGCCATGACGACGTTGTGCGAGCAGACGGGCGTGGAGATCGCCGACATTGACTGGGTGGTGCCGCACCAGGCCAACCAGCGCATCCTGCTCGGTGTTGCGAAAAAGCTCGGTATTTCAGTGGATCAGGTGGTGTCCACCGTGGCGGACCATGGCAATACGTCCGCCGCTTCCATTCCGTTGGCCTTCGACGCGGCGGTCCAGGATGGCCGCATCAAACGCGGCGATACGGTGTTGATGGAAGCGCTTGGCGGCGGCTTCACCTGGGGCGCGGCGTTAGCGCGCTATTAAGTGCGTTCATTGTCCGACCTATGGTTAACGTTGACCATGACGGCGTTTAAGACGTAACGTCTTCAACGCAGACATTAAAACGGGGGCCAATATGGGTTCGAAGACCGTCACGCGCGCCGATTTGTCAGATGCCGTCCATCGCGAAGTCGGCTTGTCCCGACACGAAAGCGCGGAGTTGGTTGAAGCCGTTCTGGACATGATCTCCGACAAGCTTGTCGGCGGAGAATCAGTCAAACTCTCTTCCTTCGGATCGTTCTTGCTGCGCGACAAGACTGGTCGTGTGGGACGCAACCCCAAAACGGGCGAGGAAGTGCCGATCGAGCCGCGCCGCGTGCTGGTGTTCAAACCCTCGCAAGTGCTCAAGGATCGGGTGGACGCCGCCCTGTCCAAATAGGACCCCCTCATGAGCGACAAATCGCCAGACGCCTACCGGACCATATCAGAAGCCGGGGAAGAGGCCGGGCTCCCGCCCCATGTCTTGCGATTCTGGGAAAGCAAGTTCGCTCAACTCAAACCGGTCAAACGGGCTGGCGGCCGACGCATGTACCGCCGCCAGGATGTCCTGTTGCTCAAGGGCTTGCGTCGCCTTCTTTACGATGACGGTTACACCATCAAAGGCGCGCAGAAATATTTGCGGGAGCATGGCGTCGCTGTAGTCGCCGCCCTCGCGGATGCCCAGACCCCGAGCCCGGATCCCGCACAGGATCTCAAGCCGACAAAAGCCGAATCTGAACCGCAGGACTCGACCGCACCCCCTGATCAAGTTCAGGCCGCTCAGACGGTGACGTCTACCCCAGCGACGATGCTTAGCGCGAGCCAGATCGACCTGGCGAAACGGGCGCTCACACGCCTGGAACAGGCGCGCGAACGGCTCACCGGCGTCCTGCAGAAATCCGCCTGATTGCGAACTGTGGTTCAGGCTGCAAACGGGCTGCGACACACGGCTCTGAATGGTTGCCTGACAGCGAACAGCCTTTTATACGTCTTTCCTCTCTGAACGCCGGGACCTGTTCAGGGAGTGAAACGTCGGAACGTGGCGCAGCCCGGTTAGCGCACTGGTCTGGGGGACCAGGGGTCGCGAGTTCGAATCTCGCCGTTCCGACCATTTCCTTCTTTTATTACAAAGCCTTGGCAGTTTCATGCTCGCTTGAAATTTGCAAACCGGTTTGCAATTTAGCGGCAGATTCCAGAACCTTGGTGCCTGTCGGCTACTTTTGCTGCATTGAATCAATCACTTAAAATTTTGTGCCCTGGTCAAAACTGCAAACCGTGACCAGTGCACTACAAGCGCCAACGAATCATTTCTCTTTAGCTTCGCGTGCTTTTCGTGCCCTGCGTTGACGCATGGCATATTCTGCAGCGCTTTCCCGCTGAACGACTTCTCGCTCTGTTGTTTCAGGCTGAAAAACGAGGGCAACCGAGCCGTCATTGCGTATTTCAACTGAATGCACCTGAAACCCAGCCGTTTCTACGGCTATGAGCAACGCTGACACTCTTTCTGGGCGCACTGCGCGGGGAGGACTCATTTTACCTGGCATTAATCAGATTGCGTGCCTCAACTTTTGTTAGCTACTGTCATCATGATTCTTGAATGAGGACTTGCGATGTCATTAGTTTCAGCTGTCTTGCTAAGCGTGATCAATATCATCCTCGGGGTGCTCGCGACTGCACTCGTTAATGCATATAAAAACAGGCTGAAGCTAAAGGTATTTCTAACAAGCACGGCGACATTTAATTTCAAAAACAGTCCCGAGCAAATTAATACTTTTAATGTATTCTCTTGCGTTGTCTTAAATGAATCAAAGAAGAACTATGAAGATGTAGAGATAAACCTACAATATAAACCTCTAAATTATACCTTTTCTCCTCATGTATCACATAAAGAAGAGTTGTTGTCGGATGGTATTTGCCGAATAAAAATTGATAAAATTAAATCAAAAAATTATACGATTCTAAACATTATGTACACAGGCCCATCGGCTCCTCTCGTTAGTGTATCTAGCGAGGATGGGATTTCTTATCCACTGATTACCAGACCACAAGCTCCCATAGGGGTTATACCTTCTCTTGCGGGTATTGGATTTATGATCGTGGGCTTAGCTGTAACTGCTAGTGGTATCATCTTTTTGGGCCTTCGAGCATTGAAGCTTATCTGAGCAGTTGGACAGCCTCTTTCGGTTTGCATGGTCTCGTTAAGCTATTGATACATAACGACACATAAGCTGAAAGGTTTGTAGCTAAGTTATTGTAATTATTGAATTGTTCCTGAACTGGGGGACCAGGGGTCGCGAGTTCGAATCTCGCCGTTCCGACCATTTCCCCTTTCAAAGACTTCTGATTTGTCTTCCGCAAGTTCACGTAACAGATGACGACACTGTGAGAAGATCAGTGCGTCGTCTTCTGATATCCGCGTTTGAAATTCTGCTCGTTTGAGCAGGGATCAAAACGATGGGCAGAGGAAGAGACGGATGCGATTTCTAACGCAGGCCATAGCGCTCGCGCTCCTGGTGATACTGAGCACCGCCTCACTGACAGAAGCACAATCTGAAAATCAGGCCGAGATCGTCCGCGAAGAAGTCGAGGCCATGATGGCGCAGACCGGATTTGATTCTGTATCCGTGGCGATTGTTGAGCGGGGCGACATTGCAACGTATCACTTCGGACAGCTGTCCAATGGCGCGCATCCCGATGATGACACGCTGTATGATATCGGTTCCCTGACCAAGACACATACCGGCCTGCTGTTGGCGCTGGCTGTCTCTGATGGGCTGCTCGCCCTGGATGATCCTGTGGCGCAGTATGTACCGGAACTGGACCCAGGGCTATTCTCGAAGAACGGCGAGCACGCCACGATCCGACATCTTACGACCCATGTCTCCGGCATGCCTCAGGATCTCGCGTGCGACGCCCCTGATCTGACCCCCGACGCGCTGCTCGTCTGTTTTCTGGACCATGACCAGACAGACCTAATGAATCGCTTGCAGTCCATGGAGCTTCTCTCAGTCCCTGGTGAGCAATACCGATATTCCAATGCAGCTGTGCGTCTACTTGGCGTGATCCTAGAGCGTGTCTACGAGACATCGTACGGTCAGCTCCTGACCGAACGGGTCTTTCCCCGCACTGGCCAGACGCAAACCTATAGCGCGCTCACTCCAGAACAGCACACTCGCTGGCAAGTCGGGCGGCAATCCAATGGCGAGCCTGCGCCGGATGCATCCACGTATTTCAATGCGGCGGGCGGGTTGAAGTCCACGGCTCCAGATATGGGCCGATATATGCGCTATTATTTGACCAGTGGGGAGCCGCTGGCGCGGGACGCTGTCACACTGCTGGTAGGCGAGCCTGACGGACTTGGGCGCGCCTTCATTTGGAACACCTTCAATCTCGATACTGTCGGTCAGCTTTATCATGGCGGCGGCACGTTCGGGACCTCCGCTTGGATTTCCATTTATCCCGAAGCGGGATTGGGCATTTTCATGGTGACCCCTTCTGTCACTTCGACCGCCCAGGCGGACCTGAATGGCGCTTCAAACGCGATTATTGCGCAGTTGCGCGATGACAACTGACGCAAAAAGTTTAGCCGTCTGGCGCGTCTGCAAAGTGAGGAGGGATTTGCGGATTAATCCGTCTCATTTCCCTTTTCGATCAAACTCATGGTAAGCCAATTGGGTGCTTTCGCGTTCGCGCATGCTCATGATGGGTTCGATGTCTGATTACGATGAAATTCTGATCGCCCTGCGTCGTATTACGCGGGCCATTGATATTCACTCCAAACGTCTTGTT
Organism: Oceanicaulis sp. MMSF_3324; assembly: GCF_030733545.1. Classification (GTDB taxonomy): domain Bacteria; phylum Pseudomonadota; class Alphaproteobacteria; order Caulobacterales; family Maricaulaceae; genus Oceanicaulis. The sequence goes on along the minus strand of NZ_JASHIU010000003.1, from coordinate 15,871 downwards.
AAGAGCTCCGGCCTGACCGCGCCGCAGCTGGTGGTCCTGCAGTCGTTGCGACAGCGCGGCGAGCTGGCGCCCAGCGCCATCGCCCGGGTGGTTTCGCTAAGCCAGGCCACCGTCACGTCCATTCTGGACCGACTTGAGGCGCAGAAATTCGTCGAGCGGCGCCGGTCCGAAAGCGACCGCCGTGTCGTGCTCGTAGGGCTGACCTCTCTAGGCCTTGAGAAGGCGCGCGCGGCCCCGGAACTGTTCCAGGCCGGCTTCTTGCGCGCCTTTCGTGAACTGCCCAGCTGGGAGCAACACATGCTGATCGCTTCGGTGCAGCGAGTCGCCGAACTGATGGACGCCAAGGATATTGACGCATCACCAATCCTCGCTGCGGGCGAGATGAAGCATCTTTATGAGTATGGTCAGCCTGAGGGCGGCGGTGAGGGCGAACAGGACGCCAGCTGATGAGAAAAGGGCGGGACCGCATCGCGATCCCGCCCTGTTTCAATCAGCTGTGAGGCGCGCCTAGTAGCCGCTCATGCGCGCCACTTCGCCGGCGTTGAAGGCGTCGTCGCCCAGGAATTCGCCAGCCGCCTGTGCGCGCTTGTAATACAGGCCGATATCGTACTCGTCGGTCATGCCGACCCCGCCGTGCATCTGGATGCCTTCGGCGGCCGCCAGACGAGACACCTGGGTCGCCTTGGCTTTCGCCGCCACGCACCAGAGCGGAGCCTGGCTGGGCTGGGTGTCCAGCGTGGTCAGCGCACGACGCACCAGTGAACGCGCCAGCTCCAGCTCACCCAGCAAATGGGCGGCGCGGTGCTGCAGCCCCTGGAAGCTCGAGATCGGCACGCCGAACTGCTCACGTTCGGAAATATAGGCGATGGTGTCATCAAACGCCTGTTCCGCCACGCCGAGGGATTCGGCCGCCTGACAGGCGCGACCGGCGTCCAGAAGGCGGCGATAGGCGGCGTCTGAATCATCCGCGCCAGACAGGAAGGCGTCGCCATCCAGCTTCACGTCATCAAAGCTGAAGTCGGCGGGCACGTGACTGTCCACAGTCCGGCGGTCTTCACGGCTAACGCCATCAGCTTTCGGATCAACCATGAAGAAGCCGAGCTGGTCATCATCCATGCGTGCGACCACGATCAGAAGATCCGCGCCCGCGCCTTCATTCACGAAGCGCTTCTTGCCCGACAGGACAAAACCGTTGCCGTCTTTCTTCGCGCGGGTCTCGATATGGTCGGGGTTGTGTCGGGCCCTCTCATCGAGCGCAATGGCGATCACGGTCTCGCCAGCGGCGATCTTGGGAAGCCATTTGGATTTCTGTGCGTCCGTGCCCGCCAGATTGAAGGCGGTGGCCGCCAGAACCGAGGTGGACAGGAAGGGCGAGGAGGCGAGGGTGCGGCCCATTTCCTCCAGCACCAGGCCCGCGGCCGCATAGCCCATATCCACGCCGCCATGGTCCTCGCTCACGAGAACGCCGGACCAGCCCATTTCCGCAAAGGAAGACCACAGCTCAGATGAGAAGCCGGTCGGACTCTTTTCGTCGCGCAAGGTGCGCAGAGCGGTGACCGGGGCGGATTCGTTGAGGAAGGCGCGCGCGGAATCGCGCAGCATCTGCTCGTCTTCGTTGAGAACAAAGCTCATCGATAAAGTCCTTGAGTTCTAAGGTGCGCCTAGGCGCCCGGCAGGTTCAGAACGCGCTTGGCGACGATATTGAGGTTGATCTCGCTGGTGCCGCCCTCGATGGAGTTGGCGCGCGAGCGCAGCCAAGAGCGGGCGACCTCGCCATCGCTTTCCTTCTCGCCTTCCCACAGCAGGCCGTCATATCCGAGTGCGGACATGTTCAGCTCGTTGCGACGCTTGTTCAGCTCGGTGCCCATGTATTTGAGCAGGGACGCTCGGGCGCCCACGCCTTCGCCATGGTCTGCCTCTTCCTTTACCCGACGCATGGTGGCGTCGAACGCCAGACCATCAATGGTCAGGCGCGCCACGTCGCCGCGCAGGATGGGATCGGACATCTTGCCGTCGGCATCGACTTCGCCGGACTGGTGCGCCGCGCTGACCGGATTGAGTCCGCCAAAGGCGGCTTCGGACACGATGCCGGCACGTTCGTGGCTCAGCAGGTATTTCGCAATCTCCCAGCCTTGACCGGCATCGCCGACGCGATCTTTGACCTTGGCTTTCGCGTCATCAAAGAAGGTCTCGCAGAACGGCGACTTGCCCGAAATCAGCTTGATCGGCTTGGTGCTGACGCCCGGCTGATCCATGTCGATGAGCAGGAAGGAGATGCCGTTGTATTTAGGCGCATCCGGCTCGGTGCGAACCAGTGCAAAGATCCAGTCGGACTTGTCGGCATAGGACGTCCAGACCTTCTGGCCGTTGACCGTGTAGTGATCGCCGTCCAGCACGCCCTTGGTGCGCAGGGAGACGAGGTCGGAGCCTGCGCCCGGTTCGGAATAGCCCTGGCACCAGCGAATTTCACCGCGTGCGATCGGCGGCAGGAATTCCAGTTTCTGTTCATGGGTGCCGTATTTCAGCAAGGCCGGGCCGAGCATCCAGATGCCGAAGCTGTCGAGCGGTGAGCGGGCATTGATTGCCTTCATTTCCTCTTTGAGGACAAAGGCTTCATCCTTGCTCAGGCCGCCGCCGCCATATTCCTTGGGCCAGGTCGGCACGGTCCAGCCGCGCTCGGCCATGCGTTCCAGCCAGATTTTCTGGTCTTCACTGGCGAAGGTCCAATTGCGTCCGCCCCAGCAGATATCGGCCTCGGACTGGATCGGCTTACGCATGCTCTGAGGACAGTTGGCCTCGAGCCAATCTTTTGTTTCCTTACGGAAATTATCAAGCGACATGATGCGCTCCTCCCTAGCGTTTTCCAGAAAGGTAAGGCGCTAAGGAGTTTCTGGCCAGCCCTGTTTTGCGCCTGCAGCACTGACGCAACGCCGCACCGGCATCTTGCCCCGGGCCGCGCGTCCGATATGTAGCTAGACAGACGCCTTGTTCGATCAGGATCCAAGATGACTGCGCACGCTCTGCCCAAGCCCTTCACCGCCGCTGACACGCATCGCGGCATGTTCTGGTGGCTGGTCGTGGTGGGGCTGTTCGTCTGCGCCATGATCATTGTCGGCGGGGCGACGCGTCTGACCGATTCAGGTCTGTCCATCACCGAATGGCGTCCCGTGACCGGGGCCATCCCGCCGCTCACAGACGCCGGCTGGGAGATCGAGCTCGAGAAGTATCGCCAGATCCCCGAATACCAGGAACAGAACCGCGGCATGTCCATGGCCGAGTTCCAGTTCATCTACTGGTGGGAGTGGGGGCACCGTCAGCTGGGACGGACGCTGGGCCTGGTCTATTTCGCGCCTTTCATGTTCTTCCTGTTCACCAAGCAGGCCCCGCAGCGCTTGCTGCCTCGGCTGTGGGTTCTGTTCGCCCTGGGTGGTCTCCAGGGCGCGATCGGCTGGTGGATGGTGTCTTCCGGGCTCGTGGACCGGCTGGACGTCAGCCAGTACCGGCTCGCCACCCATCTCAGCATGGCCTTCTTGATTTTGGGGCTGACGCTCTGGACCGCGCTCGAATTGCGCTACGGCGAGGCGCAGGCCCTGACCCGATCCCGATTGTTCAGACCCGCAGCGATCTTCTGGGGCGCTGTGCTGTTCCAGATCGCGCTTGGCGCTTTCGTCGCCGGCCTGGATGCGGGGCGCATCTTCAACACCTGGCCAGGGTTTTACGGACAGCTGGTTCCCGATGACTATCTGAGCGGCATGCCCTTCTGGCAGGCGATCTTTGAAAGCCGCCCGGCCGTCCAGTTCCAGCACCGCTGGTTCGCCTACATCCTTTTCGTGGGCGGATTGTGGCTATGCTGGCGCGTCATCAAGAGCCCGGCCATCGAGCTCAAGCGCCTGGGCGTCATTGTGGGGGCGGCGTTGGTGGTTCAGGTGGCCCTGGGGATCATCACGCTGATCCAGGTGGCGCCTCTGTCATGGTCGCTGATGCACCAGACCGGTGGCATCGTGCTGTTCCTGACCAGCGGCGCGCTGGCCTGGGTGACTGCGCGAGGCGCGGTTGTCGTGGAGCCGAAGCCGGAGACGGAAGCCTAGGCTTCGTCTCCGCTCACCACAGTGCGCGACAGGACTTCGCGAGCGACCAGCTTGATGCTGGAATCCGCAGCGTCATAGACAGCCACGATACCGCTTGAGAACGCCATGCCGCCGTAATTGGCCTCGGTGACCGCCAATGCGGTCGGCCGTTCAAAGGCGGGGGCGTTCAAGCCGTCTTCAAACTGCACATCCACAATCAGGTCCAGCGTGCGCGCATCATAGACCGAGACGAGTCCGGTCTGGGCCGAGGCGACCAGCGCCACCGGACGGCCGAGCAATTCAGTATAGGACACGTCAGCAACCGACAGGCCGGCGGCGAACGCCGTCTGGGCGCCATCCGGCGCAATCCGGGCAAGTCCCGCGGTCGGGCCGGCGACCAGAAGGTCCTCATCCGCGCCTGAACATGAACGTGCCGGGAAGGGCAGGGCGCGCACATCGCGCTGTTCCAGCGTCAGGCCAGAGCCGCCTGCATCGCGCACCCGGACGATCCGGGCTTCTGACTCTTCACTCAAGAGAGCCAGCTCGACATAGCCGATGCCCTGATCATAGAGGCAAACACCGGCGGAGGCGGGCAGGGCGGTTTCGCTTTCAAGCGGCAGCTCGATGACTTCTTCGGTCTCGCTCACCACAACGAAGCCGCGCAGCTGGCCCGTGTCATCCACGCCGAAGAGCAGGGGAAAGGTTTCACCGCGCAGAGCGAAATTTGATACGCCCGCAAGGCCGCGCAGTTCCGGGCCTGCCGCGCTGATGATCGTCTGACCGTCAATGTTGAAGATATCAAAGCCGCCGCCTGTCAACGAGGCGGCCAGCAAGCCTGTCCAGGGCGCTTCTTCATCCGGCAGGAAAATAAGGGATTCAGACCGGCTCGCTGTCTGGAAGGCGCCGGTGACCATGGCGTTTCGGGTTTCAACCGTCACATCATTATCTTCGCCTTCAGGCGCAGGCGCTTCACATCCGGCCATCCAGAGCAGGCCGCCGGAAAGCGCAGCGGAAAGAAGAAGACGGGTACGGCGTGCGGTCATGGTCAGCCTCGGCTCAGAACAGGGCGAAAACGCGTGTCAGCGCACATTATATGTAATCCGCCATGGCGTCACACAACGGGTGCAGCCTAGCGATTTCAACATGCTCCAGCGCATGCGGTAACTTGATACCGTATTTCTAACCCACTGAAAAACAGCTAATTTCACTACAGGTGTTGACGTGACTGTCTGGCGCGCGTAGAAGCCGCCCACCTTCGCGGCAGGGATGGGCCCTGACGCGTCAAAACGGACACCAAGGCAGAGCGATGAAGACCTTTACCGCCAAGCCCGCGGACGTCGAGAAAAAGTGGGTCGTGATTGACGCCGAAGGGGCCATTGTTGGCCGCCTGGCTGCGTACATCGCCACGCGTCTCCGCGGCAAGCACCGCCCTGATTACACCCCGCACGTCGACACGGGCGACCACGTCGTGGTCATCAACGCCGACAAGGTGGTGTTCACGGGCCGCAAGTACCAGGACAAGCGCTACTATCGTCACACCGGTCACCCGGGCGGCATCAAGGAAACCTCTCCGCGCAAAGTGCTGGAAGGCCGTTTCCCCGAGCGCGTGGTCGAGATGGCCGTCAAGCGCATGCTTCCGAAAGAAAGCCCGCTCGCACGTTCGCAGTTCTCCAAACTGCGCGTGTATGCTGGCGCGGAGCATCCGCATGAAGCGCAGAACCCTGAAGTCGTCGACTTCAAGTCCATGAACACCAAGAACGCGCGGGGCTAATGAACATGGCTGATGAAGCTCGTTCCCTGGAAGACCTGAAGTCCGCACTGCAGGACGCAGGCTCTGAAATCGTTCCGGAAGCTCCGGAAGAACAAGTTCTGGCTGAGCCGAAACTCGACGAGTTTGGCCGCGCCTATGCGACTGGTCGTCGTAAGGACGCCACCGCACGCGTCTGGATCAAGCCGGGCTCCGGCAAGATCATCGTCAATGGTCGCGACCAGGAAGTGTATTTCGCTCGTCCGGTTCTGCGCATGATGATCGCCCAGCCGTTTGAAGCCACCGAGCGTGTTGATGCGTTTGACGTGTACTGCACCGTCAAGGGCGGCGGTTTGTCCGGCCAGGCCGGCGCGGTCCGTCACGGCATCTCCCGTGCGCTGACCTATTTCGAGCCGTCCCTGCGTGGCGTGCTCAAGGCTGGCGGCTTCCTCACCCGCGACTCTCGTGTGGTCGAGCGTAAGAAATACGGCCGCAAGAAAGCCCGTCGTAGCTTCCAGTTCTCGAAGCGTTAAGACGATCTTTCCGATCCGATTACGTCAAAGGGCGGCTCAGTCGAGCCGCCCTTTTTCGTTGGCGCCGCGCTTTCAAGATGGGTGCGCCCATGCTCTGATCTCCCAAAACACATAAGGGAGGAGATGATCATGATTGAGGTGACGCCCAGCGGCGGGCCCTGTGGCGCAGAGGTGCGCGGCGTGGACCTGTCCAAACCGCTATCGGACAGAGAGATTGCCGAGATCAATGCGGCCTGGCTGGACCATCACGTGCTCGCCTTTCCCCATCAGAAACTGGACGACGACCAGCTGGAAGCTTTCTCCCAACAGTTCGGCCAGTTCGGTGAGGATCCGTATTTCAATCCCATTCCCGGTCGAACACATATTGCGGCCGTGAAGCGCGAAGCATCAGACACCAACCCGATCTTTGCTGAGCACTGGCATTCGGACTGGAGCTTTCTGGAGCATCCCCCCAAGGGCACGGTGCTTTACGGTCTCGATATTCCCCCCATCGGCGGTGACACCCTGTTTTCGAACCAGCATCTGGCGTTCGAGGCCATGCCCGATGAGATGCGCGCCCGGTTTGCAGATCTTCAGGCGATCCATTCCCCGGTGATGGGCTATTCGCTCAAGGGCGCTTACGGCGATGTCAGCAAGAACGGCGCGATGGATATCCGCCCATCCGCCGAGGCTGAACATGTGCGCTTCACGCACCCGCTCGCGCCTGCGCACCCCGAGACCGGCCGACGCGGATTTCTGAGCGGGATCGGGTATTGGATCGGGTTTGAGGGCGTGGAGGACCAGGAGGCGATCAAACTGATCCTGGAGCTCAACGAATGGCAATCGAGGCCTGAGTTTGTCTTCGCCCAGAAATGGCAAAAGGACATGCTGGTGATGTGGGACAATCGCAGCGTCGTTCACAAGGCGACCGGCGGCTATGAAGGTCATCGCCGCGAGCTGCATCGCATCACGCTCTACTGAGGCTCAGAGACTGACGGGCGACGCCATGACGGCGTCACCCGATTTGAAAGCTCAGAAAGAGCTGCGTCCTGCCGTTCAAACGTCTGTCAGGGACCGGGTCTCCCACGGTCCCTTGACGGCGAAGGTGCGGCCCGGGCCGTTCTGCACATTGAAGAACAGGGTTGAACCGTCCGGCGAGAAACAGGGACCTGTGATTTCGCTGTACTCACCCTCGTCATCCGACGCGGCGTTGCGGCCGATCGTATAGACGCGGCCATCGGGGGTGACGCCGCGGATGAATTGCTCGTTATCGCCATCCTCAACCACCACAAGATCGCCCCAGGGCGCCACCGTGATGTTGTCGCACTTTTCCAGCACGCGTTCGTCCGTCGTCTGGACGAGCAAGGTCAGCTCGCCCGGCTGAGCGGTTTCACCGTCCTGACCCTCAAGCGGTGAGGGGCGATAACGCCAGATCTGGCCAATATGCTCAGGTCCCCCATCGGTGCAGCAGAAGAAGACTTCATTGTCACCGAACCACATGCCTTCACCGCGGGTGAAGTTTGCAGCTCCGGCGTCCACCATACGGCTGGCGAGGTCATTGTTGGGGTTGTGAGCATCCACGACGTCGATCCACTCCACCGCCAGGGTTTCACCCACCCCGACAGTCTGTGCGTGGGCATCCCAGTTATGCGTATTCAGGCCCGGTTGCCCGATGACCTTCAGCGCCTGTAGGCGTCCACCTGCACGCAGCTCGCCTGGCGCATTGGGAATGAAGCGGGTGAAGAGGGAGGGGCGGTCATCTTCGGTCTGGTAGACAATCGAAGTGCGCGGATCCGTGGCGCAGGCCTCGCGATTGAAACGGCCCATGGCGGTCAGAGGCTCGGCGCGGACGAGTTCGGTCGCCTGCGACGGCACTTCAAACGCATAGCCATGATCGTGAGCGCCATAGCCGGGACCGGCCTGGGTGAGGCTTTCTTCACAGGTGATCCAGCTGCCCCAGGGCGTGGGTCCGCCCGCGCAATTACGCTCGGTGCCGCCCAGAGAGAGGAATTGGCGCACGACACGACGCGTAGCGAGGTCCACATGGATCGTCGTCGTACCGCCCAGATGGGTCACCCCGCCATCTGCATGGTCATAGAGCTTGCCTGCATCGATTGCCGACAACCTTTCCGCATCCGGGCCAAAAGCAGACGCTTCGGTTTCGTCCGGCGACATTTCATGGTTGCGCACCAGGATTACCTGCCCGTCCTCCAGACCGGGAAAGCAGGCCATGCCGTCATGATCGCCCGGTACTATCAGCCCGTCATCCATGGGCGCGCCGGTTTCTGACAGGGTGACATAATCAAAGCCGGCAGGCAGGTCGAACAGCGCGTCCGGATCGGCTTCAAGCGGGCCATAGCCCTCAACCTGATTGATATAGCCGGCGTTCCGAGCTTGTGCGCGCGCGCTCAGAAGCGGCAATGCGCTGAAAGCGGCGCTGATGGCGGCGGCGTTGCTCAGAAAGCTGCGACGGGAGAGTGTCATGGGATATCCGAACGCTTGTTATGAAGTAACATCTACAGCATCCTAGGCCAGAATTATGACATTGGCTTATCACTCGGTCGCGCTTTCAACGCCTCGGCCAGAACATCAAAGACAAGGCGAATGCGTGGGTTGGTCTGCAGCTCGCGATGGGTGACCAACCAGACCGGGAAATCGATGCGTATCTGCGAGGGGAGAACCGGTTCCAGCCCGTCACAGAACGCTCCATCGGGCAAGATGCATATGCCCAAGCCCTGATGGACGAGTGCGACCAGTACTTCGCCATAGCCGCTGATGACGCGAATCTGGTCCGGTGTCACCGCCAACCCCACCTCGCGATAGAAGGCCAGCGCCTGATCGATAGCCTCAAAGCCGAGAAAATCATGGGACTGAATATCTTCAGGCCCAGACGGCGCGCTCTTGCGCGCCACATAGGTGGGCGAGGCGTACAGTCCGGCCGTATGCTCACCGATCAATTTGCCAATCAGCTCATCTTCTGAAGGTCGCACATGGCGGATCGCGATATCCGCCTCTCGCCGCCGCAAGTCCTGCAAGGAGTTGGATGCAATCACTTCCAGGGTGAGCTCGGGCGCGCGGGTCCGCAGTTCCTCGATTATCGGCGGCAGATAGCTCATGGCGAACAGGCTGGTCGCAGTGATGGTCACCTGGCCCTTCATGGACGTTGAACGCCCTTCCGCGGCCAGTGACAGGTCCAGAGCACCATCGAGCATGGCTTTCGCGGGGGCGAGCAGGGCCTCACCCGCCTCGGTCAGCGCCATGGTGCGCGTGCCGCGCTCGAACAACGTTACGCCCAGCTGTGTTTCCAGCGCGCTGACCTGTCTTGAGAGAGTGGGCTGGGTTTGCCCGAGAGCACGAGACGCGGCTGAAAACGAGCCCTCTTGCGCGGTGACGAGGAAGGCGCGGACCTGATTCCAGTCGAGATCGCGTGCAGACAGTTTCATGCATTTCCGTATAGCAGATGCGCTTATTTCAACAATATTCAAAGAGCGGGGCAGGGGGTATCGATCAGGGACAAGCAATAAAACAAGACGGTCAGGACCTTACATGTCGCAGGACAAAGCCTTCTGGGATCGCATCGCACGCAAATACGCGCAGGATCCGATCGCCGATCAGGCAAGCTATGAGCACAAGCTAGAAAAGACCCGGACCTGTTTCACACCGGACAGCCGGGTGCTGGAATACGGATGCGGGACCGGTGCGACGGCGGTCTTGCACGCCCCTTACGTGAAGGAACTGGTGGCGACGGATCTGTCTGACGAGATGATCAAGATCGCCCGCGAGCGCGCCGCGGAAGCGGGCGTTGACAATATCCGCTTCGCCGCCTGCGATGTGGCGGACCTGAATGAACCCAATGGCAGCTTTGATGTCGTGCTGGGTCTGAACGTGTTGCATCTCGTACCGGACCGTCAGAGCACGATTCAGCAGTCCCATGATCTGCTCAAACCGGGCGGCGCGTTTGTCACCAGCACGGCCTGTCTGGGCGATGGCATGGCGTTTCTCGGTCTGATCAAGCCGGTCATGCGTCTGTTCCGGGGTTGGCCGGATTTTCAGATTTTCAAGGAGACGCGCCTCACCGAGGAGCTGCGCGCCAGCGGTTTTATAATCGAATACCGGTTCAAACCGTCCAAATCGCCGACGGTCTTCCTGATTGCGCGCAAGGCGTCTGACTAGCTGCGGACCTTGACGTATTCGCCGGGCGCCGGGCAGAGCGGTTCACGGACGCCGCCGCCCGGTTGACGCGCGGGCACGGTTTCATCGCTCAGGCTCATCAGCCAGTCGCGCCAGTGCGGCCACCAGGAGCCGGGGTTTTCCGTCGCCCCCTCCATCCAGTCATTCCGGGTTTCGGGCAGGGCGTCATTGGTCCAGTGCTGGTACTTGTTGGCGTCGGGATGGTTGACGACGCCGGCGATATGGCCCGATCCCGCCATCATGTATTCCACAGGGCCACCGAACAGTCGGGCGGAGCGATAGACGCTGTCGGCGGGCGCGATGTGGTCCTTCTGGCTGGCCTGCATGAAGATGGGAATGGTCACATCCTTCATGTCCAGCACATGCCCGCCCAGCTCCATCTTGCCCTCCGACAACAGGTTCTGGCGGTAGAACGCGTTCAGATAGAACAGGTGGAGCGTCTTGGGCATCCGGGTCTGGTCGGCGTTCCAGTACAACAGATCGAACGCCTGGGGCTCCTTGCCCAGAAGGTAGTTCTTGATAACGAAGGACCAGACCAGATCGTTTGAACGCAGCATGTTGAAGGTGTCGGACATGGTTCGCCCGTCCAGCACGCCGCCCTGGGAATCCATCAGCCGGGAAATCTCGCCGATCCATTCCTCATCGACGAACACGAGGAGATCGCCCGCCAGCTTGAAGTCATGCTGGGCGGCGAAGAAGGTGGCGGACGCGATGCGGTCATCGTCTTCGGCCGCCATCAGGGCGAGAGCGGAGCCCAGCATGGTCCCGCCAATGCAGTAACCGACCGTGTCGACCTGATGCTCGCCGGTGACCTCTTCAACCACATCAAGGGCCTCATACAGACCCTCCCGGATATAATCCTCGAACGTCGCATCCTTCAGAGAAGCGTCGGGATTGACCCAGGAAATCAGGAAGACCGTGAAGCCCTGCTCGGTCAGCCAGCGGATCATCGAGCCCTGAGGGCGCAGGTCGAGAATGTAGAACTTGTTGATCCAGGGCGGGGCGATCAGCAGCGGACGTTTGCGCACCTGCTCGGTGGCCGGCGCGTACTGGATCAGCTCCATGACACGGTTGCGGTAAATGACCTCGCCGGGCGTGGTGGCGATGTCCTTGCCCACTTCAAAGCCGGACATGTCGGTCTGGCTCAGGGCAAGACGGCCATCTCCGCGCTCGAGATCCTCCACCAGGCGCATCAGGCCGCGAGAGAGGTTTTCACCCCGAGTCTTGAAGGTTTCCTCGAGCACATCGGGATTGGTCAAAGCAAAATTGGTGGGCGCGAGGGCGTCCACCATCTGCTGGGTCAGGAAGTGGACCTTGTGCTTGGTCGCCTCATCAACGCCTTTGATGCCGTCCACGAGCCCCATCAGGAAACGCTGATTGAGCAGATAGGACTGCTTCATGGCGTCAAAGAGCGGATGCTCGGTCCAGGCGTCTGACTTCCAGCGTTTGTCGGACGGATCGGGCTCGATGACGGGCTTGGGCTTTTCCCCGCTCATCATCCGGCGTGTGGCGTTCGCCCACAGGTCGAGATAGCCCGAATACAGATCCGCCTGGGCCTGCATGATCGCTTCGGGATCAGACAGGATGTGTTCCCAGGCCTGGAGCATTTCCGGATTGGCGTGAAGCGGATCAATCTGCGGCGCCATGGACGGATCGCCCTCGAGCGAACGCTTCATGGCGTCGTTCATCAGCTTTTGCCCCTTGATCGAGGCCTGGAGCACGCGACGCGACATCTCCTCGAGATGCTGCAGGTTTTCATCAGACAGGCCGCCCATGGGAAAATCATAGGGCGACTCAGGTCCTGATGCGGCCTGGGTTTGCGGATCCGCCTTGGCGGCGGTCTCCATCTTGTCTGCTGTTTCCCGGCTGGAGGGCTTGCGACCGCTCGCTTTCGAAGCTGTGGTTTTGGGCGCGGTTTTCCGCTTGGCGGCCTTGGGAGTCGCGGTCTTTTTCGGCGTCCTAGATGAACCGCTCGAAGACGAAGAAGAGGATTTGCGTGTCGTCATTCGCCCGGACTCCTTACAGTGGGTGACAGCCACGGGACAAAGCGTATAGAAAGCCTCGACCGCGTCCAACGGTCAGAAGGTCGCTGGAAGGCCAAGATGCTGCAAAAAACATTTCTGTTCGTGACGCCGCTGCTGTTGGCGGGCTGCATGATGGCTCCGGCCAGCCAGGAATCGCGCTGGACAGATGACGCCTTGGCGGCTCAGCCGCCACAGGAGGCGCCCGTCTATGTGCAGACCCTGCGTCTGCCCCAGCAAGAGCGCGAGACGCTTCGTCAGCAGGAAGCTCAGGTGGTTGCGACCGGACGCGAAGTACTGGATGAGGGCGACGCCTTGCGCGGCCCCGATCCCAATTCCGAACAATACGCTGCTGAACAGCGCGAACGTGCGCAACGGCCTCAATAACGCTCTGATTGTATCCTGACTGCCTGAAGGAAGACGCTCCATGTCCGACGGTTTCGCCCTCGATCGCCTTGTCACTGACGCGCTGAATGCTGCTGAAAAGGCGGCCATCGCCGCTTCCGCCCTTGTCGGGCGAGGCGACAAGATTGCTGCTGACCAGGCCGCCGTTGACGCCATGCGCACCGGGCTGAACGCCACCCCCATGAAGGGCCGCATCGTGATCGGTGAAGGCGAGCGCGATGAAGCGCCGATGCTGTATATCGGCGAAGAAGTCGGCACGGGCGAGGGGCCGGAGATCGATATCGCGCTGGACCCGCTTGAAGGCACCAGCCTGACCGCAAAGGGCATGGCGAACGCGCTGGCCGTTCTGTCGCTGGCGCCGCGCGGCGGCCTGTTGCACGCGCCGGACACTTATATGGACAAGATCGCTATCGGCGCAGGCTATCCTGAAGGCGTGATCGATCTGGACGCCAGCCCGGCGGACAACATCAAGGCGATGGCCAAGGCCAAGGGCGTTGATCCGTCCGACATGACGGCCTGCGTGCTCGACCGCGAACGCCATGAAGACATCATCGAGTCCATCCGCTCCACGGGCGCGCGTGTGAACTTCATCACCGATGGCGACGTGGCGGGCTGCATCAATGCGGCGGATCCCGATGGCGAAGCCGACATCTATATCGGCCGTGGCGGCGCGCCTGAAGGCGTCCTCAGCGCTTCGGCCCTGCGTTGTCTGGGCGGTCAGATGCAGGGGCGTCTGCATTTCCGCACGGATGACGAGCGCGAACGCGCCAAGCGGGTCGGCATCGCCGATCTTGATCGCAAATACACCCTGACCGAGCTGGCCTCTCAGGACTGCCTCTTCATCGCTACGGGCGTGACGAATGGCGACATGGTGTCCGGCGTCACCTTCGGTCCGGGCTATGTCGAGACCCAGTCACTGGTCTTCTCTTCCGCATCAGGGCTGCGCCGCGTCATCACCACCCGGCGTCCGCATCAGTCTTGAGTGCGGCGGACGAGCCGCTTTTCGGCGTTCGCCAGTCACTCGGCGGACGTCAATGGCGGCTGAAATCTGCGGACGATGCTGCGGTTCAGGCGATTTGCCGGGCGACGGGTACATCTGACGCCCTGGCCCGTCTCATGGCGGCGCGCGGCCTGACCGCGGATGCCGCGCCCGCCTTCCTGGCCCCGAAACTGCGCGACAGTTTTCCCGATCCATCCACACTGAAGGGGATGGATGAAGCTGCGCGTCGCATCTGGGATGCGGTTGAAGCGGGTGACCGTATCGCGCTCTTCGCCGATTACGATGTGGACGGGGCCACATCCGCCGCCCAGCTGGGCGGCTGGCTGCGTGCGCTTGGCGCAGACCCCATCATCTACGTGCCTGACCGGATCGAGGAGGGCTATGGCCCGAACGCTCCTGCGCTGAAACATCTCAAGGATCAGGGCGCACGCCTGGTCATCACACTCGATTGCGGCGCGGCCTCCGTCGGACCGCTGACCGCGGCGCACGAGATGGGCCTGCCAGTGGTGGTGATTGATCACCACCTGATGGATGGCGAGATCCCGCCCGCCGATGCGTTGGTCAACCCCAATCAGCCCGGCGATGAATCCGGCTGCGGACATCTGGCGGCGGCCGGCGTGACCTTTGTGCTGCTGGCGGCGTTGAACCGGGAAGGGCGCAAACGCAGCGCCTTCAAGGATCGTGCGGAACCGAATGTACTCGATTTCGCCGACCTCGCCGCCCTCGGCACGATTTGCGACGTGGTCTCCCTGACCGGGGTCAATCGCGCCATTGTCGCCCAGGGGCTCAAGGTGATGAGCCACTGGTCACGGCCCGGCATGGCGGCGCTGGCCGCTGCGGCGGGGGTGCAAGGACCAGCTTCGCCTTACCATGCCGGGTTCCTGCTGGGACCGCGCATCAATGCCGGCGGCCGGGTGGGCCAATCGGACCTGGGCGCCCGCCTGATGATGACGCAGGACCCGGCCGAGGCGGCGCATATCGCCCAAACGCTTGATGCCCTGAACGCTGAACGCCGCGCCATTGAGACCGATGTCCTTGATCAGGCGCAGGCGCAGATCGCCGCTCAGGAACTGACGGAAGACACACCTATACTCGTCGCTTCGGGCGAGCACTGGCACCCTGGGGTGATCGGCATTGTCGCGGGACGAATCAAGGAGCGGTTCAACCGGCCTACAATCGTCATCGGCACTGATCCCGAAACCGGGCTGGGCAAGGGCTCGGGCCGCTCGTGCCCGGGCGTCAATCTGGGCGGCGCAGTGGCTGCGGCCCGGGAAGAGGGGCTTCTGGTCGCCGGCGGCGGCCATGCCATGGCGTGCGGCCTGACGATCGAGTCCAATCGCATATCCGAGCTCATCGATTATCTGAGCTCAAGACTTCGGGATGATTGGCGGGACGCGGAAGAGGCGCGCACCTATCAGGTGGACGCCGTGGTCAGTCCGTCCGCGGTGTCGTTTGAATTCTGTGAAGCGCTGTCCGCGGCTGAACCCTATGGCATGGGCAATCCTGAGCCGCGATTCGCATTTTCTTCCCTCAGGCGGACCTACGCCCAACGGGTGGGAACCGATCATGTGCGTTTCACTTTTGAGTCCCCAGGCGGCGGCCGGTTGACGGGGATCAGCTTTCGAAGCGCGGACCAGCCCCTGGGGCAGGCGCTGTTGAACGGGCCAGACGGGCTCTGGCATGTGGCGGGCAAGCTGCGCGCCGAAGACAACCGCTATGGCCGCAAGGCGGAGCTTCACCTGGAAGACCTGGCCAAGGCGGACTGAGTTTGATGCAGTGCATGCTGCAAAACCTTTGCAGACCCGCTTGCATCGCTCCGCCTGTCCAGATATATCACCGCCTCCACACCGATGCGGGCCCTTCGTCTATCGGTTAGGACGCCAGGTTTTCAACCTGGAAAGAGGGGTTCGATTCCCCTAGGGCCTGCC
>NZ_JASHIU010000002.1 GCF_030733545.1 Oceanicaulis sp. MMSF_3324 | reverse complement strand
CGAGCCGGCCGTTTTCGTTTCCGATCCGCCTGTGATCAGGACTGGCGCGTCCAGGCGAATTTCTGGAACGGGGCGTCCACCTCGGTGTGGGCGACATGGTTGGTGAAGTTGGACATGACCTTCTGGCTGTAGCCCAGGATCACATCCAGCACGTGGCGTTGGGTGAAACCCGCATCCAGGAAGCTCTGGATGTCGTCATCGGACAAATCGCCATGCTGACGCACCAGCTTGAGGGTGAAGGTGCGCAGCGCTTCCAGGCGGGCGTCGGGCAGGGGCGTTTCATCGCGCAGCGCATCGGTGATGGCGTCATCCACCTTCATGGACTTGGCGATGCCGGTATGGGCGGGAACGCAATAATGGCAATTGTTCTCCACATTGACCGTCTGCCAGACCACGGTCAGCTCCTCGGCGTTGAAGCTGCTGTTCTGAAACAGCTCATGCACGCGCTGATAGGCTTCCAGCAGCTCGGGGGATTCCGCCATGACGGCGTGAAGGTTCGGCACCATGCCGAACGCCTTTTTGGAGTTGCCAAGCAGCGGCTTGGCGGCGTCCGGGGCTGTCTCTTCGGTGTGCAGGGTGAACTCGGTCATGGTGTGATCCTTTCGCTGTGGCCGGCTGGCCGGAGGGGTCACACCTAAGAGCCTTTGAGTGATCACTCAATGATTCTTTTGAGCAATCACTCAAATGTGAGCTTTTCTTCGTCGGGCGGTATCGGGTAATCTCGCTTCAAAAGGGGCAAAGCTGATGCAGCGTGCGACGCCATACAATCGCGATGACGCCTTGAAAGCCGCGCAGGACCTGTTCTGGCGCAAGGGCTATCACGCAACCTCGCTCAAAGATCTCGAAGCCGCGCTCAACATGAAACCCGGCAGCATCTACGCCGCGTTCAAGAGCAAGCACGCTTTGTATCTGAACTGTCTGGAGCGCTATTTTCAGGACGCTGTGGCGGATCTGGAAGTGCGCATGGAAGCGGCGCCCTCAGTCCTGGATGCGCTGGCGGACTATCTGCGCGCGTTCGGCAAGGAGCATCTGGCGTCAGAAACCCCTGTTCGCGTCTGCATGCTGGTCAAGACCGCGCTGGACGCCACCGATGATGAGCCTGAGCTGCGCGAGCGGGCGCAAGCCTATCTGGCCAATATGCGATCTGCGTTCGAAGCGTGTTTTCGCAAGGCCCAGGCGCAGGGGGAGCTGTCATCCGATCATGATCCGGCCCATCTGGCCGTCAATCTGCAAGCCGATATCACGGCGATCCGAATCGAGGCCCAGCAGACAGGGGGCGCGATCACAACGTCCTGGCTGGCGAACCGCAAGGCCCAGGATGTCCTGGCCTTGAGGCAGACGCCTGACCAGTAACGGCCCGGCTTCAGATCATCACGAACAGAAACGCCAGCACCCAGCCTCCGTCCCAGACAGGGCTGAAGCGATGCTGGATGTCCTTGAGGGAAAACAGCGTGCTCATGCCGAGCGCTCCCAGGACCGTCCCGGCCCGGGCTGGCTGAGCGATTGGGCATTGTCATAGGCGCGGGCATAGCGGGCGCGTTCGCTGGCGTCCGCCCGCAGTCCGCGACGCGGATTGGGAAAGTCCGCTTGAAGCTGAACGCCAGAGGCGCTGGTCGCCCGGTCCACGGCCGGCTCTGCCGGCCTGTCGGTCCGGCGCCGCCCGCGTCGTTCCGTACCGGAAGCCCCTCGGCGCTCCTCGCGCCGGTCCTGAGGGCTGTGTGTCGGTTGCACCTGAACGGACCGGGATTGAGCCGGTGCGGGCAGGGCGAGACGTCGCGGAGCGTTGGGACCAGAAACAAACATGGCCTGAACCGAGCAAGGTCCAGGCCAGGTTTAACGCTTCGTTTACGTCTCTAAACGCGTCATTAACCGTTCTTGCGTGCCAGAACGGGACGCCTCACTCCTTGGAGGCCAGCTGGTCGAGTTTCTGGCGCATGGCGTCGAGTTCGGCGCGCAGGGCCTGAACATCGTCCGACTTGCCAGAGGATTCCTGGGAGGGGGCGCCGGGCATGTCGCCCATGGCTGCGCCCGTGGAGAAAGGGGTGAACATGGACATGGCCTGCTGGAACATGGCCATGTTGCGTTTGGTCTGCTCTTCGAGCATGGCCATGGAATTGCCGCCCATGGCTTCGCCCATCGCGCCCGCCATCTTGTCGCGCATCGCCTGGTGCTGACGCGCGAAGGTTTCCATCGACATCGACAGATAGCTCGGCACCATCGATTGCATGGAGTCGCCGTAAAAGGAGATCAGCTGGCGCAGGAACTCCACCGGAAGCAGTGTCTCACCCTTGGATTCCTCCTCGAAGATGATCTGGGCCAGAACGCCCCGCGTCAGATCATCGCCGGACTTGGCGTCGATCACCTTGAAGTCGCGTCCTTCGCGGACCAGCTCGCGCAAATGATCAAGCGTCACATAGCGGCTGGCGGACGTGTCGTATAACCGACGGTTCGCGTATTTCTTGATGGTCACGATGTCTGACGTCTTGGAATCGGTCACGCGTTGTCCTCCCTGCGGTCCCTGTCTCTTGCTTCGAACTCTCTCGAACAACCGGCTCGACTCCGCTGCAAATCAACGTCATTAATCAAGTGCGGCGCGGAGGCTCGAAGTCTGGCGCTCACGTCGTGATTGCTGCAAGCGCCATATTGTTATGCTGCGCAGCATAACCCGAGTTTGGCCCGAAGGACAAAGGGGAAATCGAAATGCGGCGGACAGCTTTGGTGACAGGCGGAACTCGTGGAATTGGGCGTGCAATTTCAATCGCCTTGAAAAACGCTGGATACGCCGTGGGCGCGAACTATTGCGGCAATGAATCGGTCGCCGCCCAGTTCACCGAAGAGACCGGCATCCCCGCATTCAAATGGTCTGTCGCCAGTTATGACGCATGCGCGGAAGGCCTCCGCCAGGTTGAAGAGGCGCTCGGCCCTGTCGATGTCCTGGTCAACAATGCGGGCATCACCCGCGACGCCCCGTTTCACAAGATGGACCCCGCGCAATGGCGCGAAGTGATCGAGACCAATCTCAACGGCGTCTTCAACATGACCCATCCGCTGTGGCCGGGCATGCGCGATCGCGGCTTTGGCCGGGTGATCACCATTTCCTCGATCAACGGGCAAAAAGGCCAGTTCGCCCAGGTCAACTATTCCGCGTCGAAGGCGGGCGATCTGGGGTTCACCAAGGCGCTGGCCCAGGAAGGCGCGCGCAAGGGCATTACGGTCAATGCGATTTGCCCGGGCTATGTGGCGACGGAGATGGTGATGGCGGTGCCTGAAGAGGTCCGCAACCAGATCATCTCCACAATACCGGCCGGCCGGTTGGGCGAGGCCGAGGAGATCGCGCGATGTGTGGTCTTTCTGGCGTCTGACGATGCCGGGTTCATCAACGGCGCGACGCTCACCGCGAATGGCGGTCAGTATATGACCTGATAGACACAGGGCGCGGCTGACCGCAGAGCCGCCGCGCTTGCGCCTCGAAATCGCCGTGAAGCGGTTTACACTATGGCTTCATGAAACGTGGAATACTTGCCCTTCTCGTATTCAGCGCCGGTTTCTGGGCGCTCGGAACGGCGGAAGGCGTCGCACAGAGCAACCCGTTCCGGCGCATGCTGGGACAGGAGGTCCAAACCGTCGAGCGCTCGCTCTGGTACGAGCGCGCTGATGGTCGTGGCGGCTTCACATTTGATCGCTCCGCCGCAATGCCCCTCATCCGATCCGATGACGATGACGAGATCATGGCCGTCCATCAGGTGCGCGCCGCCGGCGGAGGCGAGATCTGGATCACCGATACCGGTCGCATGTTGCTGCGCCAGTCCAATCTGGGCGGCTGGACCTATTTTCCCACCGACCGTCCCGATGGCGTGATCGTGGAGCCGGTCGGTCAGGCCGAGCCCCTGGTCGCTGAACCCATGGATGGCGAGGCGCTGGAGCGGGAGGCGTCCGACATGGCGCACGCGCTGGCGCAGATTTCCCGCAATGAGGTCCTCGCCGAACTGACGTCGCTGGACCCTGATAGCAATGCCTATATGGCCGACGCCATGCGCATGGTGCGCCGGGGCGCGGACCTGGCGCCGCGTCGCGCGGTCCGCGAGCTCGAGGTGGTCAGGCTGGGCGTGGGGGAAGCCCCGAATGTCAGCTATGACGGTCAGGTGCTCGATGTGTCGATCACACCGTCAATGGGATATGGCGGTCGTCCCAGCTCGGCGCTGGTCCGGCGCAGCTTTGAAAGCCATATCCAGCGCTGACACGCGCAATCAGGCAGCGCCGTCCGGACCGGGGCGCCAGTGCTGGGGCGCCAGCTCGAACCCTTCAAATTCAAATCCCGGCGCCACGAGACAGCTCACCAGGGTCCAGGCCCCCAGGGTTTCCGCCGTCTGCCAGGCATGGGCGGGGATGACCTTCTGGGGCCGCTCGCCTGCGCGCAGATTGGGGCCGAGTCGCTGATTGTGAGCGGTCTTCCCATCCTTACTCCAGCTGATCGACAAGGGCGCGCCGGCTTGCCACAGCCAGGTCTCGGCGGCGTCCACCTTGTGCCAATGTGACACCTCGTCGGCCGCCAGCAGGAAATAGATCGCCGTAAACCGTGCGCGACCATCCGGTCCGGGCGCGTCGCGATAGGTCTCCACATAGTGTCCGCCTTCAGGATGCGGAGCCATGTCCAGCATCCGGATGATTTCGTTGACGCCCAGATCGCCTGACAGGGTCATGCACGCTCCTCTTGGTCCGAATCTTGCAAAGCATTCTCAGAACAGAACAGGCATAGGTCCATGGCCCAGAACACTTTCGGTAAACTGAAATTGCTCAAATCAGGCGGCTCGACAAGCCGTGTGCTCGATTTGCTGTCGATCAATGAGCGTGCCGGAGCGTTGGGCCTGACGAGCAAGACCTCCATGTTCAACACCAAACGGCTCAACACCAGCTTCATTGTGAAACACACCTTGCGCCCCTGGGAGCGCGAGCAGGTGGGTGGCGCGCGCATTTCCGCGACCAAAATCATCATTCCGATGTCGGAGACGAACCTCGATTCGGGCGGACACAGCATTTTCGTCGAGGATCCGGGGCTAGCCGAGAAGCTGAGCACGCATCTGGGGGTCGCCAAGACCCTGCCGCGCTTCCGTGACGATATCACTCGCTTGCGCGAGCTGTGCGCCCTGCCGTCCTTTGATCCTTACCTGCTCTACGACCATTTCCGCCGGTCCAAGCGCAAGGTCTCGGATGTCTATTTCCAGATGAGCGCAAACGAAGTGTCCCAGATCAGCGAGTTTGTCGCCGGTCAGATCAATCTTCTGGTGCGCCGGGCGCTGAACTCGGCCCAGGATGGTTCGCTGATGCAGGCCAAGCGCCTGGCGAACACCCTGTTCGAGGATCATGAATCCGAAAAGCTGGACGTGTTGCGCAGCGCGCTGAACATGACGCCCGATCAGTATCGCCTGAGCATGAATGGCTGGAAGGGCACGCTGTATTATTGCTGGCGCGCCGGGGCGTGCGGCCAGGATATGAGTGCGTTCCTGGGGGCGGTCAACGAGCTCAATCTCGGTCAGCTTCCCGCGGATGAGCGCGACGATTTCCGCCAGCTGGTGGGCGGCGTCTCGGCCGAAGCGCGTCAGCGCTGGGCGCGTGTGCAGTCCAAGCTTCAGCAATACCATGACCAGTTCGCCCGCTTCCTGAACCATGGCGATGGCGGGGCGCTGTCGTCCTTCCTGAACGCGGCGCCGGAGCTGTTCGTGGAGATGGGCGACGATATCAGCCGCCTCCAGCACGTCTGTGCGTCCTGGCGCTTCTGGCAAGGCGATCGCAAGGCGAAGGAGCTGCCGGTCGCCGAGGCGCGGGCCCTGCTGCTCGACTATGACAGTGTTCTGGGGTTTGAAGAGGCCCGCAAGGCGGCCTGATCAGAACATATCCTTGCGCCGGCGCAGTTCGGCGAAGACCTCGGCGTGGCTTGCGGCCTGAAGGCCCAGGCGCTCCCTCAGACCCGCATCATCCCAACGCAGGAAGGGATTGGCCTCGCATTCCGCCGCCAGAACGGTGGGAACGGTCGGCTTGTCCTCGGCGCGCAACGCCTCCACGCGCCGCGCATAGCTTTGAAGCGCAGGGTTGTCCGGATCCACGCTCAACGCGAACCGCGCATTGGCCTGGGTGTATTCATGCGCGCAATAGATCACGGTCTCAGGCGGCAGGTCGCGCAAGCGCGCGAGCCCGGCCTGCATCTGTTCGGGCGTGCCCTCGAACATGCGCCCGCAGCCCAGAGCGAACAGGCTGTCGCCGACAAAGGCGACATTCGCCTCTTCGAACCAGTAGGCCACATGGCCCAGCGTATGCCCGCCCACATCGATGACCTGTGCGGTGAGCTGGCCCAGTTGCACCGTGTCGCCGGCCGCGACGGGTTGGTCCACATGACCGATCGTGGCGGCTTCAGCCCGGGGGGCGATGATACGTGCGCCGGTGGCCTGGCGGATGGTCTCGTTGCCGCCGGCATGGTCCCAGTGATGGTGCGTGTTCCAGATGGCGTTGACCGGCCAGCCCAGCGTCTGCGCCTCCTCCAGGATCACCTCGGCTTCGGGGGTGTCGATACAGGCGGTTTCGCCGGTTTCCGAACAGCGGATCAGAAAGCCGTAATTGTCCTGAAGACAGGGGAACTGCCGGATTTCAAGCGCCATGACGCCGCCTCCCAGATGTGAAACCCCTTGAAGGGGCGTTGGGTCTTACCCTTATCAGAGCAAGAGCCTAGCATGGGGCTCGACCCGCTTGCCATGAGCTGACTGATGCGAACCGACGCGCTTGATATCGCCCGTTTCTACCGCACCCCGCCCGGGCGCGCTGCGCGGGACATGGTGCAAAGACGCATTCAGGCGCTCTGGCCGAATGTGGACGGGCTCGACATGCTGGGGTTCGGTTATGCGCCGCCTTACCTTGAGCCGTTTCGGGGCCAGGCCCGGCGCACGATCGCCTTCATGCCGGGCGCCCAGGGCGCCGTGCCCTGGCCGGCCCAGGGCGTGGGCCGGGGCGGTCTGACCCTGCTGGGCGATGAGCAGCGCTTTGCGTTCAAGGAGGCTCTGTTTGACCGGGTGATCCTGGTGCATGCGCTGGAAGAGGCGTCGGATCCCGCCCGCCTTTTGCGCGAGGTCTGGCGCGTCATGGCGCCGGAGGGGCGTTTGCTGGTCATTGCGGCGCACCGGACGGGTTTATGGTCCCGCGCCGATTCCACGCCTTTCGGTCATGGCCGTCCCTTCACTCGCAGCCAGCTCACGGGATTGATGAGCGACGCCCTGTTTGAACCGGTGGCCTGGTCGCGCGCCCTGTTCACGCCGCCCTGGCGTTTCACCTGCGGTCCGAAGACGGCGCGCGCGTTTGAATCAGCCGGCGAGAGGCTCTGGCCGGCCTTCGGCGGGTTGATCCTGAGCGAGGCGGTGAAGCATGTGGGGGCGGTGCGCGCCGGGGGCGCGACGCAGCGCGTGCGCAGAAAGGCGCTTGAAGGCGTGACAAGGCCCGCGCTATCTCCTCGGTCAGATCGCATGCCGCATGAAGATGAGCAGAAAGGCGCACCATGACGCTCCAACCCCGTCCCGGTCTTCTCGACATCAAACCCTATGTGCCGGGCGCTGCCGCCCCCGAGGGTGCGGTGAAGCTGTCCTCCAACGAAAACGCGCTGGGCTGCAGCCCCAAGGCGGCGGACGCGTTCAAGGCGTCGGCCAGCTCGCTTCACATCTATCCCGATGGCGGCGCGACCGAGCTGCGCGACGCCATCGCGAAGATGGAAAACATCAAGGCGGACCAGATCGTCTGCGGCGCAGGGTCTGACGAGCTGCTCCAGCTGATCGGCAAGGCCTATCTCGCGCCGGGCGACAAGGTGGTGCAGAGCCAGTACGGCTTCCTGGTCTATCGTCTGGTGGCCATGCAGTCGGGCGCCGAGATCGTGTCCGCACCGGAGAAGAACTATACCGCGGATGTGGATGCGTTGATCGAGACGGCGGGCGATGACGCCAAGATCGTCTTCCTCGCCAATCCGAACAATCCGACCGGCACCTGGATCCCCGGCTCTGAGATCCGCCGTCTGCGCGACGGCCTGCCCGATGACACCCTCTTGGTGATCGACTGCGCCTATGGCGAGTTTGTCGACGCGCCGGACTATGAAGATCCGCTGGCGCTGGTGAACGAGTACGACAATGTGGTCGTGACGCGCACCTTCTCGAAAATTCACGGTCTGGCCGGTCTGCGTCTGGGCTGGATGTATGGCCGCAAGGAGATCGTGGACGTGATCCACCGGGTGCGTGGCCCGTTCAATGTGAACCTGCCCGCCATCGAGGCCGGGGTGGCCGCGATCCAGGACCGCGATTTCCTGAAGAAGTCCAAGGAGCACAATGACCAGGCGCTCGCCTTCCTGACCCAGCAATTGGGCGGGCTCGGCTATGACGTGACGCCGTCAGTGTGCAACTTCGTTCTGGTGCACTTCCCCGAAACGCCGGGCAAGACCGCAGATGACGCGAACAAGTTCCTGGCCGAACGGGGTCTGATCGTGCGCGGCGTGCAGCCTTACGGCCTGCCCAATGCGCTGCGGATCTCCGTGGGCCTGGAAGAGCATAACCGGGCTGTCGTCGAGGCGATGGAAGCCTTCGCCAAGGCGTAGCCCGCTCGCTGACCGCTCAAACGAAAGCCCCGGACGAGGCCTCGTCCGGGGCTTTTTGCATTCGGATCTGGCGGGCTTAATCGAGCGCGGCGATATCCCCGATCCGGGCCGGGCCCAGGAAAAGGCCGCCGTTTTGCATCAGGAAGGGCAGGGCGATGCCTTCGTCCCGGCGCGGCGCCATCATGGCGGCCAGGCGCAGCGCGGCGCCCTGTTCGTCATAGACCAGTCGGGCTTCTTCCAGCGCCGAGATGAGGCTTTCGGGATCCGAAACCACAACGCTGAGTCGGCCCGCCGGGCGGATTTCACGATCAAGGGTCACCTCGCCCGAACCGGTGAGGGCGGCCGGTCCCCAGCTAAGCTGGGTCTGACGGATATTCAGGACGCCGCCGGCGCGCGCCCACGCCAGCGGATCCCCCGCGAGCGACAAGGTGTCAAACGCGGTCAGGGCGCTATCGAGGCGTATCAGGTCAATGGTGTCGCCAAACGCGGACTGCAGCGGGTTATCGAGCTGGCTGTCGTCAAAGCGCGCGCCCTCGACCTCGAAACCGCTCAGGAAGTCCCCCGTGTCGGACATGCGGCCATTCATGGCGAACCGCTCGACCGAGCCGATCAGGGGCGCCGGGCCGGACAGGGCGGCGATGGACAGTTCGTTCACTTCCGCCCCGATCTGACTGGTGACGCCATTGCGTGTGACCAGGCTGAATCGGGCTTTCTCGCTGGTCAGGGCGTATTGCGAGCGTTCGCCGTCGATCCGGGTATCCAGAACCGCGTTCTGCCCCAGTGTGACGATCCAGTGTTCGAGATTGTAGAACTGGGCGCTGGCGGCGGTGGTGTCCATGCTGATCCGCCACCCGCCATCGGTGATAGGCGCGCTGACCTCGGCTTCGCTGAGATGAATGGTGAAGCGGAATGGATAACCACGCACCTTCATGGCGGCATAGTCGATCACGTATCCCGCCTCGACCTTGTCGTCGATCCAGTCCTCGGCGGCGGTCTTGATCTGGCCTGACATCACGACCCAGTAGATCGCGTGCAGCACCACCGCCAGCGCGAGGGCGCCGAACGGCAGATAGAGGCCGAGCCGGGAGCGCGAGGTCTGGGTCTCCGATTGAGAGGTCATGCCGCTTTTCCGTTCTGGGGTGAGGCCTCAAGCAAGGCGTCCGATGCGGTTTCGATCCGGGTCTGGAGTTCAGCCATGAAGGCGTCCTTGGTCAGGCCCGGTTCGATCGCGGGCAGGAACTCGACAATGATCACGCCGGGCTTGCGGACAAAGCCATGGGGCGGCCAGTAGAGCCCGGAGTTGAGCGCCACAGGGACGCACGGGGTCTTCATGGCCTTGTATAGCCCCAGAACGCCGGGTTTGTAGGTGTCGCTTGCACCGGGTTCCAGGCGTGTGCCCTGGGGGAAGATCACCACCTGACGGCCTTCCTCGGCGCGCTGGCTGGCCTGTTTGAGCATGTCCCGCAAGGCTTTGGCGCCGGCGGAGCGGTCGACCTTGATGTTTTTCAGCTTCATGGCGTACCAGCCGAAAAAGGGCAGATAGGACAGCTCCTTTTTCAGGATGATCGCGGGATCATCCAGGATCGACCAGAAGGCCAGCGTCTCGAACATGGACTGGTGCTTGGATGCGACCAGCGCCCCGCCTTTCGGCAGATGCTCGCGGCCGCGCACTTCATAGCGAATGCCGCAGATGAAGCGCAGCCCGCCGAACACCAGGGCGAGATAGACCCGCATGCAGCCTTTCACGCCGCTTCGCGGGCCCAGCAGGAACGGGGCGCATAAAATCCCCATCACCACCATCAGCCCGTACATCCAGACAACAAAGAGTGCAGACCTGATCGCGGCCACGGATTTCTCCCAGATCATTCAGAGGGGGCTTAAAGCGCGCGAACGCGTTCGCGTCCATACACTGCAGCGTATTTTACGTATTCGACCAGCCAGCGCCGGGCTTCATGGCCGCCGCTCCAGGGTGCGGGGGCGGGCACGCCATACGCCACAAGCTGCACGTCCGGCATCGCCGCCTGCAGCTCCAAGAGCGCGCGCGGCATATGGTAATCGCTGGTCACCACGATGATCCGCTCATAGCGGTGCTGGCGCGCCCAGGCGGCGGTTTCGGCGGCATTGCCGATCGTGTCGGCGGCCTGAAGCCCGAAGTCGACGCAACAGTCAAACAGCGCGTCTGAAGCGCCGGCTGCGGCGGCGATATCGGCGGGCGGGCTGTCGGGATTGACGCCGGAGATCAGCAAACGCCCGCCATTGCCGGCATCCAGCAACGCTGCGGCAGTGCTGACCCGGTTGGGGCCGCCTGTCAGCACTACGATGGCCTGTCCCGCAACCGCCGGGTCCGGTGTGAAGGTGCGCGCCTGGCGCACGAACAAGGCAAAGCCTACCACAAAGGCGGTCAGAAGAATGAAGGCGGTTAGCCTGAGAAACCGTCCGCCGCTCATGACCATCGCGCCTTCAGATCACTGGAGACCGCCGTGCGGGCCGCGAGGGCCGCGATCAGCGCTGCAATCAAGGCCGCCAAAGGCGGGATCGCCAGCGCGCTCCAGCCCAGCTCCAGCGTGGGCACGAAGAACAGGCCGCCCGAGGCTGCGCCAGCGTGCGCCAGTGCCAGGGCCGCGAGGGCGGCGGCGACGGAGCCGGTCAGACCCGATTTGAGACCCAGAAAGAAGAAGCGCTCCTGAAATAATCCGGTGATGTAGCGATCTTGCGCGCCGACCAGATGCAGGGCTTCGGCCACATCCCACCGGGCGGCCAGGGAGGCGCGCGCGGCGAAGGCGACCACGGCGGCGGCCGCGATCGTCAGCAACAGAACCAGCCCAAGCGCGAAATAACGCACGGCATTGGCGGCGCGTTGGACCGCATCTTCCCACCGCTGGTGATCGTCCACCAGGATTTCATACGGCTCATCGGCCAACAGCGCCTCGATGGCGCCGGATGCAGGCGGGTTATCGGCATTGACCTGAACCGCCACCAACCGGGGTACCGGCAGATCCTCGGGCAGATCCGCCGTGCCGAGCCAGGGACTGACCAGACGCTCGGCCTCTGCCCGGTCCAGAGCGGTCACACCTTCCACACCGGGCAGGCGGGCAATGGCCTCAGCCGCAGCGACGGCATCCGCATCGGCGTCCCGGTCTTCGCCGGGCAGGATCTGGACCGTGATTTCGGCGGTGAGCTGATCGGTCCAGCCATCTGCGGCGCGCCAGGCGCCGGCGGCTCCAAACGCGGACAGGCAA
The DNA here is from genome assembly GCF_030733545.1 of Oceanicaulis sp. MMSF_3324. Taxonomy (GTDB): domain Bacteria; phylum Pseudomonadota; class Alphaproteobacteria; order Caulobacterales; family Maricaulaceae; genus Oceanicaulis. The sequence continues at coordinate 252,063 of NZ_JASHIU010000002.1, read as the reverse complement.
GCCAGAAAGACCAGGATCGCGGCGACAGCGAACAGGGGGCGGTCCCGTCCCGAATCAGGAGGCAGAAGCGGCGCCACGCGCTGGGATTTGGAAGAGTTCTTGCTCATGCGACCCGCGCCTGTCCCACAAGGCGGCCTTCGGACAATTCCAGCACCGGAGCCTTCAGACTGTTCACCAGCGTCAGGTCGTGTGTCGCCATCAGGATCGTGGCGCCCAGACGGTTCAGCTCGACAAACAGACGCAGCAGGCGGCGCGCCATCTCTGGGTCCACATTGCCCGTCGGCTCGTCCGCAATCAGCAGATCCGGCTTGGAAATCACAGCCCGCGCAATGGCGGCGCGCTGTTGCTCGCCACCTGATAATGTGGACGGAAAGGCGTCCATGCGTTCGCCCAGCCCCACCCAGGTCAGCAGCTCGGCCACATCCTCGGCATAGCTTGACCGCGCCTGACCCGCCACGCGCAGGGGCAGGGCCACATTGTCAAACACGGTCAGATGATCGAGCAGGCGAAAGTCCTGAAACACAACGCCGATCCGGCGACGCAGGGCAGGCAGGGCCTCACGCGGCAGAAGCGACGCATCCCGGCCAAACAGGTTGATGAGCCCGCGGGACGGGCGTTCGGCGCGATAAATAAGTCGCAGCAGTGAAGACTTTCCCGCTCCGGACGGTCCGGTGAGGAAATGGAAACTTCCGCTTGGTAACTCAAAGCTTAGGTCGCTGAGCACTTCCGGGCCCCGACCATAGCGCATGCCCACGGAATCAAAGCGCACGGCCGTTTCAAAGGCTGGCGCGCTTGGAGCCGGATCATTCGGGTGTGAGCTCATGGGTCTGGCGTACCGCAGCTTGGCGTGAATTCGAAGTCGACTATGCAGGACAAGCGAGGCGTCCGTCCATGATCGTGACCTGTCCCAGCTGCGAGGCGAAGTATCGCGTTGATGCCGATGCCCTGGCTGCCCGAGGCAACAAAGTGAAGTGCGCCGCCTGTGCGCACTCCTGGGTCGTGGAAGATGAAGGGCTGACCCTGAACGAGCCGGTTGAGCCCGCCTTTCAGCCGGCTTCGAGCGCCGCGGAGCCCGAGCCGCAGCCCGAGGCCGAACCCGCGCCCTCCATTCGTGAAAAGCCCGCCGCCGCCGTGCGGGCACGCGCCGAACAGCAGCGCAAGAAACAACGCATGGCCGTGGAAGGCGCCGGCTGGGCGGGCGTCGCCGCCTGTGTCGCCGTGGCGCTGATCGGTGCGGTGATCTTCCGCGTCAATATCGTCCAGAGCTGGCCGCGTACGGCGGGCGCCTATGCCGCTGTGGGCATGGACATCAATCCCTATGGCCTTGAGGTCGGCATGTTGACCGCCAGCTTTGAAGAGGGCGGTCTGTATGTGGAAGGCGTGCTGGAGAACATCACGCGGGGCGAGCGCCCGACCGTGCCGCTGAACGCCCGCGTGCTCGACAGCCAGGGCGCCGTGCTCGAGAGCTGGCCGGTGGCGCTGGAATCCGCCAGCCTGCAGGCGGGCGGCGCCGAGCGTTTCTACACCACGCTGGAAACCGTGCCCGAGGGCGCGGTGCGCGTGGAAGTGATCATCGCAGAGGACGGTGCGGCTTCATCTGAAGCCGGGGCGGTCGAGCATGACGCCAGCACCGATCATGGTGATCACGCGGCGGGCGACGCTGAGCCGGTGGCGTCAGGGCATGGCGGCGATCATGCCGAGCCGCACGCCAGTGAGTATCACTAGCGCCTAGAACCGCTCCAGCAGGCGATCAATATAGTCGAGTTCCTCTTGCGGCCGGCCCCGCTCGGCGGCTCGGCGACGCAATTCTTCGAGGATGTCCCGGGCGCGTTGCCGCTCGCTTTCGCTGGGCAATTCGGTGTCCTGGCCTTCGCCGGCATTGCGCCCCAGCGGATCTGACCCTTCGCCGTTCTGACCCTGGGCAAGCTCGTCCTCCAGCGCTTCGGCGGCGGCCTGGGCCGCGCTGCGCAGCCCCGCCAGCGCTTCGTCCTGACGGGCCAGGGCGTCTTCGCCATCGCCTTCACGCAGGGCGCGTGCCGCGTCTTCCATGGCGCGCCGGGCGTCTTCCAGCGCCTGCCGCGCCGCTTCACCGGTTCCGCTGCCCGGCATGGCCTCTTCAATACCGCCCAGACCGCCGGGCAGGTCTTCCTGCGGTTCGGCGAGGTCCTGCAGGCCGCGGCCGGACGCGCCGTCCTGTTGCTCGAAGCTCTGCGGACCCTGGCTTTCGCCGCCGTTCTGGGACTGACCGCCCCGTTCCGGCTCGCCGGGCGCCAGCGGATCAGACAGCGGATCGGGACCGGACTGGCCTTGTTGCCCATTCTGCTGGTCGCGCCGGGCGTTGAACGTGTCTTCCATCAGCCCGCGCTGCTCGTTGATGGCGTCGCTCAGCTCCTCGAGCGCTTCACGCATGGCCTGGGCGGCGGGGCTCTCGCTGTCGCCTTCGCCATCCCCCCGTCCGAGGGTCACCTGCATATTTCTTAGAAGTTCGGCCAGCATGGCGAGCGCCTGGCGCGAGCCTTCGGTATCGCCCAGCTCGGTGGCTTCGCGCAGGGCTTCGAGCAATTGCTCGAGCATGTCGCCGGACATGCCGCCCCCGCCGCCATCGGAGAAGCGGCCCGCTTCCGCCGCTTCACGCATCAGGAGTTGCATATAGCGGTCCATGGCCTGCTCGAACGCATCCATGAGGGCGGAAATCTCGATCTGGTCCGCGCCCCGCGCCAGCGCATCGGCCAGTGCGCGTTCGGCGGCGGCGAGCGCCGCCTCGGCATCCGCCAGGCTGCCCAGTTCCGCGCGCAGGGCGATATCCCACAGATCGCTGTCCATATGGCCCAGCTCATCAAGCTCGCGCGCCCGGCGCACCTCCATCAGTGCGGTGCGCAAGCCCATCCAGACAATGGCGTCATCGAAATAGGCGGAGGGCGCATCGCTGACCGCATTGAGCGCCATGGCCAGGCGCTGGACCTCGTCGGGCGCGCGTTCCAGGCGGCGGCGCGGCTGGTCATCAAGATACGGGCTATCGCGCGGCGGCCCGTCCGGCATCGCGTCATAACGCTCTGAAACCTGCAGGAAACGGCGGCGTTCGCTGGCGACCGACCGGGCCAGCGGATCCAGGAACACGCGCTGGGGCAGGGTGATCGTCATCTCCCCGCTCTGCCCGCGCTGGCCGGCGCCATCCACACCGGCGAGGCGGATCACGACCCGTTCGCCCGCCAGCGGGCTGCGCGACAGGTCAATCTCGGCCTGCTTCACATCATCCTCGCTGGGACGGATCTGACCCGGCGTGATTTCATAGCGCTCGAACCCGGACGCCGTTTCGCTTTCATCCTCGGGTGCGGCGGCGTATTCGAGATACAAGGTCTCGAGCCCGTAATCGTCCTCGGCGACAAACTCGAGCATCAGCCGACCCTGGGCGTCGCCTTCAGGTTCCGCCGCGAAAGTGAGATGCGGCGGCGTGTCCCCGATCAGGGTGAAGTCCACGCTTTCGCGCAAACGTCCGGCGCGAAGGCTGATCACGCCATCGGACTGGGGCGTGATGCGGGCCAGCTGCACGCCTTCGGACAGGGTTTCGGTCTCGGACGGCGCGCCGGAAATGCTGGGCGCGCGGTTGAGCCCGGCGATGCGCGCGAACAGCGTTGAGCCTTCAGGGATTTCCGCGCTGCGCCGGTCGCGCAGAAAGAGGGCGGGGCGGCCCGTGTAGTCGGGCGCCTCCACCCAGAGGTCCACACGCGCATCCTGTCCGCCGCCCGCCAGAAGCCGCGGTGCGAATGCGTCGCCCAGGCGCGGCCTGGCCAGTTCGCCGGCCAGAAAGGCGCCGGTGAGCATGACAATCACGAAGCTGGCGCGCAGGCCATAGGGATCGAGCCGGGCCCAGGCCGCCTTGGGGCGGCGCGCCCGGGCGCGAGAGAGCCGGGCCTTCATGCGGTCGATATGGGCGGCCCACAGCTGGGGATCGCCCGATGCGGGCATGTCGCGCAGGGCCTCGAAGGGGCGATCCTTCAGCCCGCTATCGTCTTCGACGCGCCGCTCGATGTCAGTCTGGCTCGGCGCGTTGAAGGCGGGCAGCTTCCAGCGGATCCAGGCGGCGCCGGCGCCCAGTGTGAGCGCGAGCGCCATCAGACGCCACGGATCGCCCAGACGTTCAAATACGCCGAACAGCGCCAGGATGAGATACAGGCCCAGCCCGGCGGCCGGACCGATCAGCACGGGGGCGGCGCGCTCCCACAAGAGCGCGGCGCGTGCGCGGAAGAAGGCGTGCGAGCGTTGCATGGCTTGAAGGCTATACGCTCAAAGCCGGCTTTGCACGGGGGAAAGCCCTAGCGCGTTTCACCGTTTGCAGTGGTCGCCGCCTCGTCTTCTTCCGAGGCGTCTTCGGTCTCATGGGCGCGCTCTTCATTGCTGCGTTCATCCGCCCCCCAGAAGGGCGGCGGGCGCTCCAGATCACCGCGAATGCCGCAGCCGGACAGAACCAACGCCGCGGCGAGGCCCAGAAAGGCGAGGGTCAGTTTTTTCATGCCGTCTCTCCGTCAGCATCAGCGTCAAACAGGTCCGCTTCAAACTCGAAATGCTCGGTCCAGGCCTGCACCTGTTCACGCACGCGAACCGGCGCGGTGCCGCCATAGCTGGTCCGGCTCTCCATCGAAGCGCGGGCGGACAGCACCGTAAAGACCCGGTCGTCGATCTTCGGCTCAATGGCCTGAAAATCGGCAAGCGGCAGGTCCTTGAGCGGCAAGCCCTTGGCCTCGGCCGCCTTCACCGCAGAGCCGGACACGTGGTGCGCGTCGCGGAACGGCATGTTCAGCTCCCGCACCAGCCAGTCGGCGAGATCGGTGGCGTCGGAATAGGACTCGCCCGCCGCCGCTTCGAGCTTGTCACGATTGAAGCTCAGATCGGACGCCATGCCCGCCATGGCCGCCACGGCCAGCGCCAGGTCGTCAAAGGCGTCGAAGACCATCTGCTTGTCTTCCTGCATGTCCTTGGAATAGGCGAGCGGCAGGCCCTTGCAGACGATGATGAGGCCCTGCAGCGCGCCGGAAATCCGGCCCGGCTTGGCGCGCACCAGTTCGGCGGCGTCCGGATTGCGCTTTTGCGGCATGATCGAGCTGCCGGTGGAAAAGGCGTCGGTGAGCTGGGCGAAACCGAAGCGTCCCGAGGTCCACAACACGACCTCTTCGGCGAAACGTGACAGGTTCACCGCCGTGATGGCGGCGGCGGCCAGCGCTTCCAGCGCGAAATCGCGCGAGGATACGGCGTCGAGGGAGTTCGCCATGGGCACGTCAAACCCGAGCGCGTCCGCCGTCATGGTCCGGTCGATCGGGAAGGCGGTGCCCGCCAGGGCCGCCGCGCCCAGCGGGCATTCGTTCAGACGGTCACGCGCATCCAGCAGGCGACCCCGATCCCGTTCGGCGGCCTCGACCCAGCACAGAAGATGGTGACCCAGCGAAATCGGCTGGGCGGTCTGCAAATGGGTGAAGCCTGGCATGACCCAGTCGGCATGGGCCTCGGCCTGTTTGACCAGGGCTTGCTGATAGACGCGTAATCCCTTCGCCGCGTCATCGAGCGCATCGCGCAGCCAGAGACGGAAATCGGTGGCGACCTGGTCATTGCGTGAGCGGGCGGTATGCAGACGGCCGGCCGGCGCGCCGATCTTGTCCTTCAGCGCAGCCTCGATATTCATGTGCACGTCTTCAAGCTCGGGCTTCCACTCGAACTGGCCGGCAATGATGTCATCGCGGATCGCGATCAGCCCGGAGGTGATCGCCTGCTCATCCTCGCTTGAAATCACCCCGCAGGCGGCCAACATCCGCGCATGGGCGAGGGAGCCGGCGATATCCTGTTCAAAAAGTCGCTGATCCACGTCCACAGACGCATTGATGGCTTGCATCACGGCGGAAGGTCCGGCGTTAAATCGGCCGCCCCATATTCCGCTGGCCTGAGCGTTCTGGGATTTTACATCTTCAGTCATGGGCGATGCGTCCTATGGCGAGGTTCGCGGAATGAACCGGCAGGAAAGAGGTCGAAATGAAAACGCCGACATTGAAAACAGGGATTATCACGGTCGTCGGCATTGGCGCGTTGGGCATCCTATACGTCATTTTCAGTTCGTTTGTCAGTTCCACCCATGGCCCGCTCGACAGTTACGCGGTGGGTGAAATGTCGAAATTCCGCACCGTGCCCGAACCGCCCGAGCAGCCCCAGAACACGCTGGTGACCGATACGGGCGAGGAGCTGACCCTGGCGGACAAGCGCGGCAAGATCGTGCTGGTGAATTTCTGGGCCACCTGGTGTGCCCCCTGCGTGGTGGAGATGCCCTATCTCAATGCGCTGGAAGGCCGCTATGGCTCGGACGAGTTCGAAGTAGTCACCATCTCCATGGATCGCCGGATCGAGGAGCCGCTCGCCTTCTTTGAAGAGCGCGAGCTGGACAATCTCAACTTCTATTTCGATCCGGGCATGAGCATTGCCTTCAACGTCATGGGCAGCGCCAATCGCGGCCTGCCGCTGACCATTCTGTATGACCGCAATGGCCAGGAAATCGGCCGTGTCGCCGGTGAGGCCGAATGGGACAGCCCCGAAGCCCATGCGCTGATCGAGGCGGCGCTGGAGCGGTATTAACGCGGCTTCACTTGCTTTTGACGCGCCAAGCCCTCCCAATCAGGCTTTCAGTCTGGGGAGGATGCCTTCATGAAACACGTGCGGGTCGCCGGCGCTGCTATCGCCGCCTTTGTCATGTCTGCGCCCGCCATAGCGCAGGAAACGCCGGGCGAGGCCGTCGAGGCGCTTTATGACGTCATATCCGGCCCGGTGGGCGAGGCGCGTGATTGGGATCGCTTCCGCGCCATGTTCCTGGATGGAGCGCAGATGACCGTCCTCGCGCCCATGCCAGAGGGTGAGGAGCGCGTCGTGACGCTCACGATCGAAGACTATGTCAGCCGCAATGCCGGGCGTCTGTCCGAAATGGGCTTCACCGAGGCCGAGACCCGGCGTCAGACCCATGTGTATGGCGGGCTCGCGACGGTGCTGAGCGCTTATGAAGCGATCCGCGCAGATACCGGCGAAACCTTCGCCACCGGCGTGAACACCATCGTCCTGGCGCGTCAGGACGGGGTCTGGAAAGTCGCCAGTCTCGCCTGGCGCTCTGAAACCGAGGACTGGCCGGTCGAGCGGGCGTTCGAGGCGCAATAGCCACAAAAAACCCCGGAAGCGCGGCTTCCGGGGTTTTCTTTTGGCTCTGTTTCAAGCGGCCTAGTAGCCCGCTTTCTCCAGCTCGGCTTCGAACGCCGGGACGGCGTCGAACAGGTCTGCGACCAGGCCGTAGTCAGCGACGGAGAAGATCGGCGCTTCCTCGTCCTTGTTGATGGCGACGATGACCTTGGAGTCCTTCATGCCCGCCAGGTGCTGGATCGCGCCGGAAATGCCGACGGCGATGTACAGTTCCGGGGCGACCACCTTGCCGGTCTGGCCAACCTGGTAGTCGTTCGGCACGAAGCCCGCATCGACCGCGGCGCGCGAGGCGCCGACGGCGGCGTTGAGCTTGTCGGCGACTTTTTCAAGGATGGCGAAGTTCTCGCCATTGCCCATGCCGCGGCCGCCGGAGATGACGATCTTGGCCTGGGTCAGTTCCGGACGGTCCGACTTGGACAGCTCTTCGGAGACGAACTCGGAGTTCGCTGCCGGCGCCGGCGCGTCGATCGTATCCACAGATGCCGAACCGCCATCGCCCGCCTTGTCAAAGGTGGTCGGACGCACGGTGATGACCTTCTTGGCGTCATTGGATTTGACGGTCAGCATCGCATTGCCCGCATAGATCGGGCGCACGAAGGTGTCCGCGCTTTCAACGGCCGTGATGTCGGAGATCAGCATGACGTCGAGCTGGGCGGCGACGCGCGGCATGAAGTTCTTACCCACCGTCGTGGCCGGAGCCAGGATGGCGTCGTAATCACCGGCGATGGAGACCACGAGGGCTTCCATGGCTTCGGCCAGCTTCTTCTCCAGCGCCTCGGCGTCGGCATGAAGAACCTTCGCCACGCCGTCGAGCTTGCCGGCGGCGTCTGCGACAGCGCCCGCACCCTTGCCAGCGACCAGCACGTGAATGTCGCCGCCAATCTTGGAGGCGGCGGTCACGGCGGCGCGGGTGGCGTCGTTCAGTTCCGCATTGTCGTGTTCAGCAATAACGAGAACAGTCATCTTAGATCACCCCCGCTTCGTTCTTCAGCTTACCGACCAGTTCTTCGACGGTCTCGACCTTGACGCCGGCTTCGCGCTTGGGCGGCTCGGAGACCTTCACGACTTCCAGACGCGGGCTGATGTCCACGCCGAAATCGTCCGGGGTCTTGGCGTCGATCGGCTTGCGCTTGGCCTTCATGATGTTCGGCAGCGACGCGTAGCGCGGCTCGTTCAGGCGCAGATCGGTGGTGACGACGGCCGGGGACGGGATGGACAGGGTCTGCAGACCGCCATCGATCTCGCGGGTCACCTTGAAGCCGGAATCGGTTTTCTCGACTTCAGAGGCGAAGGTGGCTTGCGGCCAGCCCATCAGGGCGGCGAGCATCTGACCGGTCGCATTGGAATCATCGTCGATGGCCTGCTTGCCCAGCAGCACCAGCTCGGGGGATTCCGCTTCAACCACGCCCTTGAGGATCTTGGCGACGCCGAGCGGCTCGACCGTTTCATCCGTGGTGACGTGAATGCCGCGATCCGCGCCCATGGCGAGGGCGGTGCGGATGGTTTCCTGAGCCTGGGCCGGGCCGATGGAGACCACGACGATCTCTTCGGCGATGCCTTTTTCCTTCAGACGGATCGCTTCTTCGACAGCGATCTCGCAGAAGGGGTTCATGCTCATCTTGACGTTGGCCAGGTCGACCCCGGTCTGATCCGGTTTGACGCGGACCTTCACGTTGTAGTCGACCACCCGTTTGACGGGGACGAGGATCTTCATCGACGGCTCCGGTTTCTACTCGTTGGAACTCTTCGGTGCGACAGAGCTGGCGCTCTCGTAAACTCGCACCGACTTTTGTCAGGCTTGAAGTTAGGGGCGGAAACTGCCCTTGCCACCCCCATAAGTCAACGCGCCATGCTTGAAGGTCCGGACATAACGCTGCGGTGCAGTAGTGAGAGGGGAGATATCGCGCATGACCTCATATGCAAACGCACAATAAAACGGCCGGTTCCTGTCGCCAGGACCGGCCGTTCATCACATCAGCTTGTGCAGGCGACGCTGCAGGCTTGTCTTATTCGCCAACCAGGGTCAGCTCGGTGTTGATCTCGATGCGCACTTCATCGGACACGGCCGGTGCGGCGTAACCCAGACCCCATTGCGAGCGCATGATTTCACCCGTGGCGGTGAAGCCGGCGGTCGGGGTGCCCGACATCGGGTTCGGCGCGCGCTGGTTGAGAGTGACGTCGAGCGTGACCGGATGGGTCTGGCCCAGAAGCGTCAGATCGCCGGTCATCTGGCCGGTTTCGCCATCGTCGGTTTCAAAGCCGGTCGCGACAAAGCGTGCGGTCGGATACTCGGCGATGTTGAACAGGTCCGGCGAGCTCAGATGGCCCACGAAACGGTCCTGATCGGCGCCGACCCAGAAGCCGTCTTCCAGATTGAAGGTGACGTCGACCGTGGAGTTTTCCGGCTCTTCGAAGTCGAGCATCAGCACGCCGTCAAAATCGGTGAACTGAATGGCCTGGTGCGAGAAGCCCAGATGGGTCCAGGTCGCGCGGATCGCGGTGTGGGTCTTGTCGAACTGGTATTCGGCCGGATCGGCGAAAGCCGTCGGAGCGAGGGTGGCGGCGCCCAGGAAGGCGGCCAGCGAGGCGGCGGCGTAAGCGGTCTTCATTGTGCTCTGTCCCTGTTTTTTGAACGGCAGACTGCGGCCACAAGCCGCACGCTGATACATAGGGATCGGGCCCCGGTTTTCGCTACCCATCGCGCGCGAATTTCGTTGTTTCCGGAATGGAAAGGCTTCACGAGGCCGTGAGCCAGGCGTCCTAGCGATTGGCGCCGGGGACCCATTTGACGTCATGGGCGCCCTTGTCATTGGCGATGCGCGCCGCCACGAACAGATAGTCCGACACCCGGTTGAGATAGGTGATCACCGGTGCGCCGATGGTGTCGCCGCGATGCGCCAGTTCAACGGTGCGCCGTTCCGCACGCCTTGCGATGGTCCGCGCGAGATGCAGGCGGGCCGACAATTCAGAGCCGCCGGGCAGGATGAAGCTGTCGAGCGGCTCAAGATGGGCGTTGTGTGCGTCGATCCGCGCTTCGAGCCAGTCGGTCTGCCCCGGTGTCATGCGCAGCGGCTCCCAGTCGAGCTTTTCGCCGGTATCCGGCACGCACAGATCCGCGCCGAGATCGAACAGGTCGTTCTGAATACGGGTCAGCTCTGCGGTCAACGGATGGTCTGCGCCGGCGTCGCATGCGGCCAGTCCAAGCGCGGCGTTCAGCTCGTCGACCGCGCCATAGGCCTCGACCCGAAGGTCGTGCTTGTCGGTCTCGCTCATATCGCCAAGCCGGGTCCGACCCTTGTCGCCCGTGCGGGTATAGATTTTCGTCAACCGAACCATGGCGCTCCCCTTGTTCTCAGCGGCAAGCTATCGGGCGATGACGGGGCGGGCAACGGTCATGGGCGCATGGCTGTGTCACCTAAAGGTTACTCTTGACGTGGCGCGCTCAGGCTGGCATCGCTAAAAGTCACCTTTGCGTAACATTTGGGGAAGCGACGTGACATTCATGAAAACCGCTCTGGTTCTGAGCCTGATCCTGGCCGCTCCCGGTTTGGCGCAGGAGGACCTGCAGGCTGAAGTCGAGACCGTACGCACGCAAAGCGGCGCGCCAGCGGCCGGACTGGCGCGGGTGACCCGGGCCGGGCAGCGGTCGATGGCGGTCGCGGGCGTGCGTGCGGTGAACCAGGATGCGCCGGTGCAGTCTGACGATCTGTGGCATCTGGGATCCAACACCAAGGCGATGACCGCCACCTTGGCGGCGCGCCTGGTGGAGGCGGGGGTGCTCGACTGGGACACCACCCTGTCAGAGGCCTTGCCAGACATCGAGATGGCGTCTGTCTATGAGCAGGTCACTCTGGCGGACCTGCTGCACCATCGCTCCGGATTGCCAGCGAATATCGGGCGTTTGTCCGTGCTTCAGTTTCTCGGAGACGATGGCAGTCGGGATGTCCAGGCGGATCGTGTCCGGTTCGCCGAAATCGTGCTCAACCAGCCGCCAGCGACCGAACACGGCGTCTTTCTGTATTCCAATGCCGGTTATGTCATTGCCGGATTGGTCATCGAGCAGAAGGCGGGGCGCCCCTTTGAGGCCTTGATGCAGGACGAAGTGTTTGAGCCGCTGGGCATGGAAAGCGCTGGCTGGGGGTCGCCTGGTGAGGTGGACGCGCTCGATCAGCCGCGCGGCCATGCTGCGGGATTGTTCGGCGGGCTCAATGCGCGTGAGCCGGATGAGCGGGCAGACAACCCGGCCGTGCTCAATTCAGCAGGACGCGCACACATGTCGCTTGATGATGTGCTGGACTTTCTTCTTGTGCATCTAAGGCAGGAAGACGGCCCCTATTTGAGCGCGGAAAGCTGGGCGCGCCTTCATGCGCCGGTGGGCGAGGAAGCCTATGCCATGGGCTGGGGCGTCACGCCGGCTGGCGTGCTGGGCCATGCCGGCTCGAACACCATGTGGATGATCCGGTCGCGGATCGATCCCGAGCGCGGCGTGGCGGCGGCGGCTGTTGTCAATGATGGGCGGATCGATCAGGTCAGCCCCGTCTTGGGACGCGCGCTTGATGCGATGATCGAAGATGGCGCGCCCTAGGCGGCGAAGTGGGATTTCAGCCAGAACCCGACCACAAGAACAAGAATGGCCGCGAACTGGACCACGACCCGTGCACGCATGAGCTTGTTGGACCAGGAGCGGCCGAACTCTCCGCCCTTGAACAGGGCGAACACGCCCAGACACAGGACGACAAAAACAACCGCGAGCAGGACGTACAGCAGGATATCGACAAGTGTGATCATGAGGCTGATGTAGGCTGGAACCCGAGAACAGGCAATGGCGGGGCGCGGCGTGCAAACCTGAACATGTTTCTACTTCTGCGTTTGGGTTGTGGGAGTTCGCGCTCAACGAGCAAAATGGACCCTGTGTCTGTTCAACCCGAATGAAAGTCATCATAGTGCGCGAATCGCTGAGTACATTCATTTCAGGACTTGAATAATGCGCGATCTTGCTGCTGGACGTGTGACCCGTCGCGATATGCGTCGAGAAGCCACAAAAGCCGCCGTTCTTGAAGCGGCGGAGAAGGTTTTCCTCTCTCAGGGCTATGAAGGCGCAACCATCAAGGCGATTGCCGATGAGGCCGGCGTGTCGCCGGGCACCGTGCTGAACGCCGAGCCGTCCAAGGCTGCGCTGTTGATGGCGATCCTGAGCAATGAAGTCGAGATGATTGCAGAATCCGTCGAGCAGATGGAAGCGGCGTTGTCCGGCAATCTGGCCGACCGGATTGTAGCTCTGCTGCAGATCATGCTCGAGGGCCAGTCGCGCAACAGCGAGCTGTTCGCCGCGGCGGTCGGTCATAGCTGGATGGTGGCTGATCCCACCTACCAGGCGGCGTTTGATCAGATGGAGCTGGCCTGGCGCCCTGTCCGGCGGGTAATCGAAGCGGGCATCGCCAGCGGCGAACTGCGCCCCGACGTGGATGGGGAAGCCATGATTGCCGTTCTGAGCGACCAGTTCCTGGGCGCCATGCGGGCTTCGCGTCGCAACGAGTATGAAGAACGTCCCATCGTGTCGCTGGAAACGCGCGTACGCACCGTGATCGAAGGCATGCTGGCGCGCTAGGCGACCCCGTCTATGTTCGCCACCGCAGGGTGGCGGGTTTGACGGGATTCTTGAAAGCCCGGCCTTCCGCCCGTGAACTCATCCATTCACGCTTCAGACGGCGATACCAGACCATCAACGTGTCCGCGTCGGGGATCTGCATGAGCGGCGGATTGTAGGACAGCCCTTCGCCCTGCAGCTTCATGATCCGCGCATCCTGTTCCAGGAAGGCGTGGGTGAAGGGGCGCGCGATCAGCTTGACGAGATTGAGAATGGGCACATCCCAATACATGATCTCGCGGATTTCGCAGAGATTCTCATCAATCGGGGTGATCGCGGCGAGGCCGAGAAAGCCATATTTCTCGTTGCGGATGGATTCCGCGCGCAGGCCCGGCAAGAGGAATTGGATCTCGACCCGGATTTCCCCGCCAATGATGTTGTAGATATAGGAATTGACCGGCTTGTGAGAGAGCATGGTGAAGCCCATTTCGCTGGGCGCATAATGCTTCTCTTTTTCCTTCAGGGTTTTCGAGCTGCGCCAGAGCGGACTCTTGTGCACGAAGGGTGTGTGAGCCGGATCGAGCAAGCCGATGACGGCATGATCCTGATGGCAGGCCAGTTCGGCGCGCTGGACGAATTTCACCTTGGCTTCGGTCTGGCCCTTGTGCAGCACCATGTTCTCAAAGCGCGGAGGCGCGCTGTCGGGTTCGGCGCCCGGCTCGGTGGGCATGTAGATCCAGATCAGTCCGTCCTGCTCCGCCAGCGTATATTTTCGCACGCGGATCCTCTCGAGATCAAAGGGTTGGCCCTCCACCAGGGAGGGGATGTGCGCGCAGCCGCCATCAGGGCGGAACCGCCAGCCATGATAGGGGCACTCCACCGTCTTGCCGCCATCGGGCTCGTCCAGCATCTGACCGGCGGACAGGGGCACGGCCCGGTGCGGGCACAGATCGCGGAGGGCGAATGCGGCGCCCTTGCCATCACGCCCCATGACGATGGGTTCACCGAGGAATTTCTTCTTGTACAGCTTGCCTGGTTTCAGCTCGTCCGCGGTCATCGCCACATACCAGATGTCGCGGATCAGCGGTCCGCCCAGAGCGCGGAACGGATCGTCACCGGCTTTCGGAGCGGCAGGGGCGGGCGCAGGAGAAGTCGTATCAGTCATGGGTCGGGTTTAACCGCGCCCGCGCCCGGGGTCGAGACTCGAACGCCGGAGCGCTGTGCGGCGTAAACGCCGACCAGCACGAAGGCGGCGCCAATCCATTGCAGGGGGGTAAAGGCTTCGCCGAACAGAACCCAGCCTGCAAAGGCGGAGACCACAGGCTGGATAAGGATGATCAGCGTGGCGAGCGCCGCCGGCGTGTGGCCGAGCCCGTAAGCGACGCCGCCCTGGCCGCCCACATGGACGATCAGGGCCAGCGCCAGCAATGGCCACCAGCCTGCAGGTTCAGATGGCAGGAGGGGTTCGTTGAAGCCGAGCGCGATCAGCAAGGCGATAGGAGCGCCCACAAAGGCGGACCAGAACATCACTTCGACCGTCGCTGCGCCAGCACGACGGGCGGCGCGTACGCTGAGAAGGTAGCAGGTGTACCAAACGGCGGTCAGGGCGGAGAGAATGTCTCCACTGACCCGTTCAGGCGCAAAACGGACATTGCCGGCCGCCAGGCAGATCGCGCCCAGAATGGCGAGCCCGCCTGCCAGCGCCATCCCGCGCGTGGGGCGCTCCTGAAACAGGAACCAGGCTGCAAGCGCCACGAGGATGGGCGTGAGATTGGCCAGCAAGGTGGCGTTGGCGGCGGTCGTGATCTTGATCCCCGCATGCCAGAACGCCAGATCGCCCGCGAAAAACAGGCCTGCCAGGGCCAGCGCTTTCCAGCCGGGCGGACGCAGCTTGAACGGCAGGCCGGAGCGACGCTGCCGCCTGAGGCCATGCACCAGCGCAAGCGCGAGAAGCGGCAGGCCCAGGGCCAGCCGCCAGAAGGCGATGGCCTGCGGACCCAGATCCGACGCTTTGACGAGAATGGAGGCGAAGCCGAGAACTACCGCGCTTACGGCCAGCACGGCCACGCCGGGTATGGGCGTCTGGGTGGAGGAAGGGGGCGTCATGATGGGTCGTCTGAATGGCTGCGCCGGGGAGCGGATCGCATCATTTGCAGACCGGTAACCAAGCTTGTCCAGCCTGCATCCAGGACCGGCGGCTTCTATCGGCAGTGCGCGCGACCGGGGCGGCTGCCGGGAATTCGGGAAAAGCCTTTGCCCATGCTCTCCGATTTTGCTTACGCTCTCACCCAGACATGGGGAGAGACAATGGACGATTTGGGCGCGACGGCCGGCATCGTTCTGATCACGCTGATCGCCTACAAGCTGGGCTTGATCCTGATCGGAATCCTGGCGGCCCGTTTCACACGCGATGAAACCGACTTCTTCCTGGGCGGGCGAAATATGGGCCCGTGGGTGGCGGGCCTGTCCTATGCTGCGTCCACATCCTCGGCCTGGGTTCTGCTGGGCTATACCGGCTTCGTCTATGATCAGGGCGTGTCGGCGCTGTGGATGGTGCCCGGGATTCTGGGCGCCTATGCCGTGATCTGGCTGATCTTCGGACCGCGCTTGCGCGCGGAGTCCTCGGAAGACGGGCATATCACTTCCAGCGATTTCATTGCGGCGCGTGCCGGACGATGGAAGGGCTGGGTGCGGACGCTGGCGGGCCTGTTGGTGCTCATCACCTTCATGGTCTACATCGCGGCCCAGTTCGGCGCGGCGGCAGTCGCCTTTGAAAGCCAGTTCAATCTGACTCATTGGGAAGGCGTGCTGCTGGGCGCCTGGGTCATCCTGATTTACGCCCTGATGGGCGGCTTCTGGGCGGTGTCTCTGACCGACACGCTACAGGCCGCCGTCATGGCTCTGATCTCCGTCGCCCTGCCCTTGATGGCCCTGATCAGCGCCGGCGGGATCGGCGGGGTGTGGGACACCTTGTCTGCAACCATGCCCGCCGCCTATCTCGACCCGACGGGCGGGCGTGGTCTGTTCGCCTTTCTGGGCTTTGCATTCGGCGTCGCCTCGATCGGGCTGGGCGCGCTGGGCCAGCCGCATCTGCACGCCCGCCTCATGGCGGTTCGGGATGATCGCGCGCGTCGGCGGGGCTTTGCCATCGCCATTGGCTGGAGCGTGATCGTGCATCTGGGCATGGCGGTCCTGGCGCTCTCGGGGCGCGCACTGGTCATGGATGCGCCAGACGGTGAAGCGCTGTTGTACGAGGTCGCCGGTCGGGTGCTGCCCACGGTGCTCGCCGGCATTGTCATCGCCGCCGTGCTGTCAGCGGTCATGAGCACGGTGGACTCGCTGTTGATGGCGGCGTCCGCCGCGGCCGTGAACGATCTCGGGCTCGACAAGCGGTTTGCGGGTCGCGAGATGCTGGTCAGCCGACTGACAATGGCGGCGCTGTGCGCGCTGGCGGTGACGCTGACGCTCAGCCTGCCCGCCTCGATCTTTGACCGCGTGCTGTTTTCCTGGTCGGCGCTGGGCGCGGCCTTCGGTCCGGTCATCCTGGCGCGGGTCTGCGGGGTGGAGCCGCGCGGGCTCGCCATTCTGGGCGCCATCGTGTCGGGCTTCCTGCTGACCGTGGTGTTCTATGTCTTCGGACAAGTGGACGGACAGGCCATGGGTGGGCTCTTCGCGGCCCTGTCGAACCTGTCTGGCGTGGCGGGCGACCCGTTCGAGCGAATCTTCCCGTGGGTGATCCCGCTGCTCCTGCTCTTTGGCTTCCGACAATCGCAGGCAGTCCGCTGATGACGGCTCGAGCCTGTCCGACCCTTACCACCGAACGGCTGATCCTGCGCGAGACCCGGCTGGAGGATTTCGAGCCCAGCGTGGCGTTGTGGTCTGATGAGGCGGTCGTGCGCCATATCAGCGGCACGCCGTCCAGCCGCAGTGAAAGCTGGGGCAGGCTGATCCGTTTTCCCGGCCTCTGGGCGCTTCTGGGGTATGGGTATTGGAGCGTGATCGAGCGCGACACTGGCCGGTTCGTCGGACAGGCGGGGCTGGCGGATTTCAAGCGCGACATGACGCCTTCCATCGAGGGCGTGCCTGAGGCCGGGTATGTCTTCTCTCCCGACTGCCACGGCAAGGGCTACGCGACCGAAGCCATGCGCGCGGTGATGGCCTGGTGCGATGATGTGCTGGAGGCTGAGCGTAGTTGCGCGATCATCAATCCGGACAATCGGGCCTCGATCCGCGTGGCGCAGAAGCTGGGCTTTGACCGGTCCGAGGCCGCGCAGTTTGCGGGCAAGCCGGTCGCCCTGTTCTGGCGTGAGCGGTCTACGGACTGATCGGGAAAGCGGGTGGGACTCGCCTCGCGGTCGCGCTGGCCTTGATCGCCCCCCTCTGACGATACTGTGCCGCGCTGGTACACACAGGGCGAGCCCCAAGCTGGCACACGCAAAGAGCGTGCATCTCAGCTGTTACACCGTGAGGAACACGTGTGGCCGCAACCCAGCGAACTGGCGCCGAAAATGAGACACACGCAGACGTGATCGCTGACCCTAGCTCTCGTAGGGCTGGATCTCGGTCAGTTCGAGCGTGTAGGCGGTGTCGCCCAACTCGTTGTCATGGCGGTCGGTACGCATGACGCCTTTGACATAGACCGGATCCCATAAGCCCTGGATCTGGATGGGTTCTTCGGCGTGGACATAGACCAGCTGGTTGGGCGGGGGCGGCGGTACGTGAATGCACGCGCCCACATAGGGCACCAGCAAGAAGCGGCTGATCTCTCGCGAACCGGTGAAGTCGAACGGCAGCACATAGCCGCCCATGCGCACGACCTGGCCGTCCAGCGCGTCCACGGTGTTGAAGGTCTGGATCTGGGGCATCCGCTCGGCGCCGAAATGATCCATGCCGCTCTGGACCGCCTGCATCTGTTGCAGTTGGGCGATCCGCTCGGCCTCGCCCTCGGGCAGAAGGTCGGCCCAGGACAGATCGAGGAATTCAGGGGTGGACTGCGCCTCGGCGCGGTCAGCGGCGAAGGCTTCGGGCGCGCCAGCGAGCGCGCTGAAAGCCAGGAGGGCGGAAAGCAGTGTGGTGCGCATCATGCCGGCAAAATGCGCTCCCGAACGCGGAAGCGCAAGTTACCAGCCTGAAAACTTGCTGTTGCTAGTCCAGTGACAACACCGGGCGAGCGGCTGTGAGGTCCTGCGCGGCGGCGCGTGCGCCATCGAAATATTGCACTTCCAGGGTCTCGAACTGGGGGAAAGCGTCAAAGAGGCCTGACACATCCACATCGGACAGGCGCGCCGGGCGGGCGCAGTCGAACGTCCAGCTCACCACCACGTCCGCATGGCCGTGACCGGCCTGGTCGTCAGCCGCGTGGCTGTGTTCACCGTCCCCATGGTCGTGCGCTGCGTGATCATGCGCGTCATGATCATGATGCTCACCATGGTCATGATCATGCTCATCGTGGTGATCTTGAGCCGCTTCGTGGTGATCGTCGTGCTCGTGCTCGTGCTCGTGCTCGTGCTGGTGCTCGTGGTCATGGGCATGGACTGAAGCGACATTGCCGCCGCCGACCTGGGCGTCGGTGAGAGTGCAGTTCGCCGCACGGCTCAGAGCGATCATGGACGGACCGGACAGCGTGCGCGCGGCCTCGTTCACAACGGCGCGCTCCTCGGCGGTCTCAGGCGCGTGTTCGAAAACATAGAGATTGTAGGCGGGCGTGGTCAGCTCGGCGAGAACGGTCCCGTCACTGTTGGCGGCGACGGCGAGTTGGGCCGCGCCGTGGACATGGGCGCCCAGCTGGCGCATGCCGTCCTGGGCCAGAGCCGGCGTCGAGAGCATGCAGGCGGTGAGGCAGGCGATACCAAGGCGCATTACAGATCTCCTTGTGGGGCTGTCAGTCTGAAGTCAGGCAGGTGCGACGGCGCGTGGGCATGGTCGGCATGGTCGTGACGCTCGCCATGGGCCAGCGTCATGACAGCGGCGACGCCCGCGCCGACGAAGACGGCGGTCAGGCCCCGCAGCCAGCCCGCCTGAACGGTTTCGCCCAGCAGATGGGACGCGCCCACCTGCAAGAGCAGGCCGGCGACCACGGCGAACAGGACGCCCAGGATCTCGGGCTCAACGCTGAGCGCAAAGGAGCCGAAGATGATCGCGGAGACCAGCGTGGTCGCGCCCGCCGCCAGAAAGGCGAGGAGGGTTGCTGCGCGGTCCGAGAAGCCGCCGCGCTGCAACAGCAGGAAGCAGATCAGCGTTTCGGGCATTTCATGCAGGATCAGCCCGGTGGCCGTGCTGAGTGCGGTATAGGGATCAATCGCGGCGGTGACGGCGTAGACCGTGCCGTCCAGTGAAGAGTGCACGGCGATCGCCAGCACCGGCGCCAGGGCGCGCAGGCGATTGGCCGCCGTGTGCGTCTGCATGGTGGCGCCGACCATGACGTGCAGGATCACGCCGAAGCCGAAGCCGGCCAACACGAGCCAGCCCGCATGGGGATGAAGCGACAGGGCCTCGGGAATGAGCTTCACGAGCGCCAGGGTCACCACTACGCCGCCGGAGAAGGCGGCGAACAGGGGGGCGTTGTCCCGTGTGAAGGTCCGGGCGCGATGCACGAGCACCAGCGCCGCCACGCAGACAAGCGCGGCGGTCATCCCCAGGCCGAGGGTGAGGAGATAGGCGGCAGACACGGAAGCGGGAAACCTGATCGAGTGTTATATTGTTTCACTCAGATAGCGGCTCCGCGTCGGACCCGCAAGAGCGCATGACCGCCCACCATGCAAAACGCCGCCCCGTGGGGCGGCGTTGCGTGTCCGGACAGCGCGGTCCCGATCAGCCCATCTCGCCGGGCGAGAGCTGGCTTTGCATGAAGCGCTCCTCGCCGATCTTGTCGATGATGCTGAGCTGGGTTTCGAGATAGTCGATATGCTCTTCTTCAGACTTGAGGATCTCGTCAAAGAGCTGGCGGGAGACGTAGTCGCCCACTTGCTCGCAATAGGCGATGGCGTCCTTGTAGACCGGATGGGCGCGACGCTCGGCTTCCAGATCGCACTCCAGGCATTCCTTGAGGGACTCGCCGATCAGCACCTTGCCGAGATCCTGGACATTGGGCAGGCCTTCGAGAAACAGGATGCGCTCGATCAGCGCGTCGGCGTGCTTCATCTCGTCGATGGATTCCTCGTACTCCACCTTGGCGATCTTGGCGAAGCCCCAGTCGCGGAACATGCGCGCATGAAGGAAGTACTGGTTGACCGTGGTCAGCTCCAGCTTGAGCGCCTTGTTCAGGTGCTCGATGACTTTGGGATCGCCCTTCATGGTCGCCTCCATCTGATTTCGCCACGTCGCGAAAGTAACGCTTTTCGCCAGTGAGGGAAGGGGTTTAGGCCAATTATCTTCGTCACTGAAACTGAGTTGCAGAGGTCCTTTTGCCTTAGAAATTGTTCACTTTCAAAGCGCACGCTTATCACCTGCAACGGCTCTGCCTGCAGATCGGACTGTCTGGAATGAAAGGACAGAAATGCCGAGGCCAGCCGAGATTCTCGCTTCCATCCGCGATCAGCTGCGCGGATCAAAATCCGTAGCCCTGGGTCAATTTCAGATCATCAATCTGGATTTGATTAAGACGGTTGCGGGCGACCGTTGGGATGACCTCAAGCAGAAGATCTTTGACGTCAGCGAGGCCTTTATTGCGCACCGCCTGCATACCAGTGACGCCCTGTTTCGTTGTGATGAAGGCTTTCTCGTGGTGTTCGCCACCGATCGCGCCGACATCGCCGAGGCTCAGGCCGCATGGATCTCCGATGATCTGAACCGGTTTTACGTGGGTGACGAAGTTTTCCGCAAACTCAAAGTCCGCTCACGCGCCTTGCGTCTGGATCAGTCCGAGCTGGCCGCCTTTTTCGCCGCTCAGGGCGTCAGCGCCAAAGAGGAGTCGCGGGCTGGCGAGGACAAGGTCAAACAGGAAGAAGCCGAATACCAGCCCGAAAGCCTGCGCACCCGGGTCGCGTATGAGCCAGTCTATGACATTACTCGTCAGGCCTTGATTTCCTCTTTCTGCCTGCCGGTGCGCAATGTCGCGGGCGTGCTGCATTTCGGGCATCGCCATGAGTACCCGTTCGAGGCGCATGTGACCGCCAAGCGTGACTTTGATGTCCAGATGCTGGTGCTCGATGCGCTTGAGGCGAGCTGGTCCAAGGGGCATGCGGCTGCGGTCTGCCTGACCCCGCACTATCGCACCTTGATCGATCCGCATGATCGGCAGGAATATTTCGCGCGGCTGAAGGCCCTGCCTGAACATTTGCACAAGGCGGTGACCATCCGGATCGACGGCACGCCGGACGGCGCGCCCATGGGGCGGCTGCAGGAAATCACGGGCACGTTGCGCACCTTGAAGATTAAGTTTCTGGTGCATTGCCATTCGCTCGATTTCGAGATCGAGCGCTATGAAGGCTGCGGCGTGCAGGCGTTTGGCGGCGCGCTGAAGGACCTGACGCGAGGTTCGCCCATAAGCGGAGACTTGCAGAGCCAACTGGCCCAGTTGATCGGGCGTGCGGCCCGGATGGGTTCCGATGTCTATGCCGCCGCGGTTGCGCGTCAGACCAGTTTCGCGGTTCTGCGCGATCTGGGCGTGCGCTGGTTCAGCGGACCGTTCATCGCGCCCATGCTCAGCAAATTGCCGCTGGTGCAGCCCCTGGCGCTGTCAGAGCTTTCTGACCGGGGGGATAATCTGGGTCGACAGGAAGCGCCATTGCCGGCGGAATAAGCCTTTGATCAGGCGACGGCGCCGGCCGCTTCGGAGCGGTCATGGCCCATCACGCGGGCCGCTTCTTCAAAGCACCGGCCACAGCGCGGTTTCGCGCCACAGGCCTTGAACGCACTGGGCACATCGCCGGCGCCGTTCTTGGCGGCGTCTTTGAACTGAGCGCATTTCAGGGCGTTGCAGAGGCAGACATACATGGCCGGGTCCGTTGCGGGATGCAATTGTGTCCGAAAATCATTCGCAACTAATATAGCCATTATTGAGAATGAGTGTCAACGGCGTTGAGAGGGCTGTGACTGTCAAAAGTTTCGCAGCGCTTAACAGCCTTGTTTCACTGGTCTCTGAACTGGTTTTCGTCTGGCTGAACGGGCTCATGCTTGCGCTGTGGGCGCTTCTCATGATGCAATGCAGCAAGAATGTCCGGATGAAGAGCGTCACAAAGACGCCGCGGACAAGCATGAGGAGACGGCTGTGCTGAAGTTTACAAGCACGGACCAGCGCTACCCGGACAAACGGTCCGCGGACGAGCGCCGGGCCGACTTTGACGAGATCTATGCGCCTTTCAGCCTGGAACAGGGTGAGGCGCAGGCGGAACGCTGTTCGCAATGCGGCGTGCCGTTCTGCCAGTCCGGCTGTCCGCTGCACAACGATATTCCCGATTGGTTGATGCTGGTCGCCGAAGGTCGTCTGGAAGAAGCCTATGAGCGCTCCTCGGCCACCTCCGCCATGCCGGAAATCTGTGGCCGGATCTGTCCGCAGGACCGTCTGTGCGAGGGCTCGTGCGTGATCGAGCAGTCCGGCCATGGCGCCGTGACCATTGGCTCGGTCGAGACCTTCATCACCGAAACCGCGTGGAAGAATGGCTGGGTGAAGCCTATCCGTCCCACGCGCAAGACCGGTTTTTCGGTGGGCATTGTCGGTTCGGGCCCGGCGGGCCTGTCCGCTGCCGAACGCCTGGCCCAGCATGGCCATGACGTGACGATCTATGAGCGCCAGGATCGCGCCGGCGGGCTGCTGATCTACGGCATTCCCAATTTCAAGCTCGACAAGTCCGTCGTTGAACGCCGCACCCAGCGGCTCGAAGAGGGCGGGGTCGTCTTCAAGCTCAATTTCGAAATCGGCAAGGACGCCACGCTTGAAGAGCTGCGTGAGCGCCACGACGCCGTCTTTGTCGGGGCGGGCGCCTATGCGGCGCGGGCGCTCACCTGTCCGGGCGGTGGCGGTCGCGGCCTGGTGCCGGCGCTGGAATATCTCACAGCCTCCAACAAGGCGGGGTTCGGTGAAGAGGCCGAAGACGGCGGGCGCCTGAACGCCCGGGACAAGCGCGTGCTGGTCATTGGCGGCGGCGATACCGCCATGGATTGCGTGCGCACGGCGATCCGTCAGGGCGCATCCAGCGTGGCCTGCCTGTATCGCCGTGACCGTTCGAACATGCCCGGCTCGGCCCGTGAAGTGGTCCACGCCGAGGAAGAAGGCGCGATGTTTGACTGGCTCAGCGCCCCCGCCGCCATTCTAGGCGATGCGGAAACCGCCACCGGCGTGCGCATCCAGAAAATGACTCTCGGGGCCCCTGATGCGTCTGGCCGCCGCCGTCCGGTGGCCATGGCCGGTCAGGAAGAGGATCGCAATGCCGACATGGTTATTGCGGCGCTGGGCTTTGAACCGGAGAATTTCCCCGAAAGCCTGGGCGCGCAGGGGCTGGAGCTGAACCCGCGCGGCGCGATTCGGGTCAGCGAACGCTGCCGCACCGCCCTGCCGGGCGTTTATGCCGGCGGCGACGCCGTCCGCGGCGCCTCGCTTGTGGTCTGGGCCGTCCGGGACGGTCTGGATGCTGCTGAAACCATCCATGCCGATCTGATGGCGAGCGCGCGTAAACCGCAGGCGCAGCCGATCGCGGAGCCTGCCGAATGAGCCAGTTTGATTACCTGACCGAACGCCAGCGTCTGATTGATGCCGGCGCCTATGAGCTTGAGAGCGAGCGCTCGGCCTGTGGCGTGGGCCTGATCGCCGACATCAAGGGGCAGCCGCGTCGCGAAACCGTGGAGCTGGGCCTGAACGCCCTCAAGGCGGTCTGGCACCGGGGCGCTGTGGATGCGGATGGCAAGACCGGCGACGGCGCCGGTCTGCGTCTGGGGATCGCCCAGGACTTCTTCAAGGCGGCGGTGGCGCGCACCGGGCACGAGCCCAGCGAGCACGCTATCGGCGTGGGCATGGTGTTCCTGCCGCGCACCGATTTCGGGGCCCAGGAAAAGGGCCGCACCATTGTCGAGACCGAGGTTCTGCGGGCGGGCCTGCGCCTGTTCGGCTGGCGTCAGGTGCCGGTGGATCCGTCCTGTCTGGGCGCCAAGGCGGCGGCCACCCGCCCGGCCATCGAACAGATCCTGTTTGAAGACACGACCGATCGCGGTGCGGACGAGCTGGAACGCGCGCTCTATCTGGTGCGCCGCCGCATCGAACAGCGCGCCCGTCATGAAGCCGTGCCCGAGCTTTATGTGTGCTCGCTGTCCGCGCGCGACGTGGTCTACAAGGGCATGTTCCTGGCCGAGGCCATCGACCAGTTCTATCCCGATCTGCGCGATGAGCGCTTCATCTCGCCCTTCGCGATCTTCCACCAGCGCTATTCCACCAACACCTTCCCCGAATGGAAGCTGGCCCAGCCCTTCCGCATGCTCGCCCATAACGGCGAGATCAATACGCTGAAGGGCAATCGCAACTGGATGAAGAGCCATGAGATCCTCATGGCTTCCTCGGCCTTCAAGGACGCCGAGGACATTGTGCGTCCGGTGATCAGCCCCGGTGCGTCCGATTCTGCGGCGCTGGACGAAGTGTTTGAAATCCTTGTGCGGGCCGGCCGGTCCGCGCCCATGGCGAAAACGCTGCTGATCCCTGAAGCCTGGTCCAAGCGCGGTGAGATCATGCCCGGCGCCTGGCGCGGCCTTTATGAATACTGCAACTCGGTGATGGAGCCCTGGGACGGACCCGCCGCCGTCATCGCCTGTGATGGCCGTTGGGCGATTGCGGGGCTCGACCGCAATGGCTTGCGTCCGCTGCGCTGGTCGTTGTCTGAAGACGGTCTGCTGACCGTCGGTTCGGAAACGGGCATGGCGGAGCTGGAGCCCGAGCGCGTAGCCGAGCGCGGCTCGGTGGCGCCGGGCCGCCTGATCGCGGTGGATCTGGCCGAAGGCGGCTTCTTGCGCGAAAGCGAGATCCTGGATGAGCTCGCCGCCAAGCACCCTTATGAGTCCTGGCTTAAGAATGTGCGCGAGATCGAAGCGGAAGTGGGCCCGGGGCCGGAGCCGCTGCTGTTCGAGGATGAGGAGCGCGCCCGCCGTCAGGCCGCCGCCGGCATGACCATGGAGGAGATCGAGATCATCCTCTCGCCCATGGCCGAGGACGGCAAGGAAGCCATCGGCTCCATGGGCGATGACAGCCCGCTGGCGGTTTTGTCCAACCGCTATCGCCCGATCAGCCACTATTTCCGGCAGAACTTCTCCCAGGTCACCAACCCGCCCATCGACCCGCTGCGCGAAGGCCGGGTGATGAGTCTGAAGACCCGGTTCAAGAATCTCGGAAACGTGCTGGCCGAGGACGCGGCCCAGACCAATGTCTTCGTGCTCAACTCGCCGGTTCTGACCAATGGCATGTATGAGCGCCTGCGCGCCATATTGGGCGAAGGCGTGGCGATGATCGACGTCACCATGCTGGCCAAAGAAGCGACGGGCTCGGGAGCCGGCCTGAAAGCGGCGCTGGATCGCATTCGCGCCGAAGCCGAGGCCGCGATCAGCGAGGGCGGCGCCCAGCATCTGATCCTGACCGATGAAAGCCAGAGCGATCGCTTTGCGCCCGTGCCCATGGCGCTGGCGGTGGGGGCGGTGCACACCCACCTCACAAGGAAGGGTCTGCGCACCTATTGCTCGCTCAATGCGCGCACCTCTGAAGTGACCGACCCGCATGCGCTTGCGGTTCTGGTGGGCCTCGGGGCCACCACGGTGAACCCCTATATGGCGTTCGAGACCGTGGCGGCGCGCACCGAGCGCAATCTTTCGGGCATGACGCCGGAAGAGAAGGCGAAGAACATGAAGGCCGCCTTTGATGCGGGCCTTCTCAAGATCATGTCCAAGATGGGCATTTCGGTGGTCAGCTCGTATCGCGGCGGCTGCAATTTCGAAGTGCTGGGCCTGAGCCGCGCCGTGGCGAGCGAATATCTCGGCGGCGTGACAAGCCGGATTTCCGGTATTGGCCTGGCGGGTCTGGAAGCCAAGCTCTCAGAGCTGCATCACTGGGCCTGGGACAATCCCGACGCGGTGCGCCTGCCCGTGGGCGGCTTTTATCGCCAGCGCTCCACCGGGGAAGCCCATGCGCTGGAAGCGAAATCCATTTCGCTCCTGCAAAAGGCCGTTCGCAACGAGGATTACGCCGCGTATCGCGCCTATGTGCAGACGCTCAATCATGAGCAACAGCCCATCCAGCTGCGCGATCTGCTCGAGCCGCGCCCGGTCAGCGCGCCGGTGGATCTGTCGCGCTGTGAGAGCGTGAACGAGATCCGCCAGCGCTTCGTCACGCCGGGCATGAGCCTGGGCGCGCTCAGCCAGGAAGCCCATGGCGCGCTCAATGTGGCCATGAACCGGATCGGCGCGAAGTCCGTCTCGGGCGAGGGCGGGGAAGATCCGGCCCGCTACAACCCCATGCCCAACGGCGACAACATGAACTCGGCGGTCAAGCAGGTGGCCTCGGGCCGCTTTGGCGTGACGGCGGAATATCTCAACCAGTGCCGCGAGATCGAGATCAAGGTGGCCCAGGGCGCCAAGCCCGGCGAGGGCGGCCAATTGCCCGGCTTCAAGGTGACCGGCTTTATCGCCAAGATGCGCCACGCCACGCCGGGTTCGACGCTGATCAGCCCGCCGCCGCACCATGACATCTATTCGATCGAGGATCTGGCGCAGCTCATCTATGACCTCAAGCAGATCAACCCGATTGCGCGCGTCTGCGTGAAGCTCGTCTCCGCGGCGGGCGTGGGCGCAGTCGCGGCGGGCGTGGCCAAGGCCCATGCCGATGTGATCCTGATCTCGGGCAGCGTGGGCGGCACGGGCGCCAGCCCGCAAACCTCGATCAAGTTCGCGGGCGCGCCGCTGGAGCTGGGGCTATCCGAAGCCCATCAGGTGCTCTCGCTCAATGGCCTGCGCGAGCGGGTGACCCTGCGCGCGGATGGCGGCATCCGCACCGGGCGCGATGTCGTGATTGCGGCCATGCTGGGCGCGGAAGAGTTCGGCGTCGGCACCACCTCGCTGGTGGCGCTGGGCTGTCTCATGGTGCGCCAGTGCCATTCCAACACTTGCCCGGTGGGCGTATGCACCCAGGATGAAGAACTGAGAAAGCGCTTCATGGGGCTCGCCGACCATGTGGTCAATCTGATGACCTTCATCGCGCGCGACACCCGCGAAATTCTCGCGAGCCTCGGCGCGGAGCGTCTGGAAGACGTGATCGGCCGGGCGGATCTGCTCGATCAGGTCAGTCGTGGCGCGGATCATCTCGATGATCTGGATCTCAACCCGCTGCTGGTGCGCGTGGACCCGCAGGCGCGGCCGCCACGCTCGACCCGCACGCAACGCAATCCGGTCGCTCCGGCGCTCGATGAGCAGATCCTCAAGGACGCCGAACCGGTCTTCTCCCGCCGTGAGAAGATGCAGCTGGTCTATGACGTGAAGAACACCGACCGCACGGTGGGCGCGCGCGTGTCGTCCGAGATCGTGCGCACGTTCGGTCCGGACGGGCTAGAGGACGGCCAGCTCACCCTGCGCCTGCGCGGCTCGGCGGGGCAATCGCTCGGCGCGTTCTCGGCCAAGGGTTTGCGGATCGAGCTGGAAGGCGACGCCAACGATTATGTGGGCAAGGGCTTGTCGGGCGCGACGCTCGCCATCCGCCCGTTTGGCGGCTGCAAGGAGCATCGCCCCGGCGATGTGATCATCGGCAATACGGTGCTTTACGGCGCGACCTCGGGCCGACTGTTCGCCGCGGGCGGGGCGGGCCAGCGCTTTGCGGTGCGAAACTCCGGCGCGACCGTGGTGGTCGAAGGCTGCGGCGCCAATGGCTGTGAATACATGACCGGCGGCGTCGCGGTGATCCTCGGTAAGGTCGGGGACAATTTCGCCGCCGGCATGACCGGCGGGGAGGCCTTCGTGCTCGATGAGCAGGACCGGCTGGAACCGCGCCTCAACCCTGAAAGCGTCGGCGTTTATGGGCTGGCGGGCGAGGCCGAGGCCCGCTGCCGCGCCCTGATCGAGGATCATTATGCCGCGACCGGCAGCCTGCACGCCGCAGCGATCCTCAATGACTGGGACACCCGCAAGCTCGCCATCCGCCATGTCGTCCCCTTCCCGCCGGCCACCGGTATGGGCGCGCAGGAGAAACGGGCCTAGGGTAGGAGCATGACTCGCCTTCTGGATGCCCCTTACTGGCTGGCGGCGGCTTTGCTCGTCGTCGGTCTTGGCTGGACCGCCTCGGCGGGCCTTCTGGTGACGACGCACTGGAGCGCGCTGCTCGGCCCGTTTGTCGGCACGGCGGCGCTTGTGGGGATGGGCTTTGTCAATCGCGAGCGTTGGCGCGCAGCGCCGACGCTGTGGCGGACCCGTTCGAGCCTCGCCGCGCTCGGGACAGCGCTGGTCAGCGTTATCATCACCGCCGTGCTCTTTGGTCCCGCCGTCATCGGCATCGGCCTGCAACTGGGCGGTCTGACCGGCTTTGTGGGGCTCATGATGATCGCAGCGCGGGTTTCGGCGAACGCCTAATCGATAATGAATAATCAAAAAATTATCCTTAGGCTTTCGAAGTCAATTTTGGTTGGCTTCCGTATTGTTGGAATTTTATTCCTATTAGGAATATTTGTAGTGGTTTTGTCTGAAGGGGTGTCGGGTCTGAATGAGTATATTGTCAGCAATTGGTTTTTTGCAGTTTTAAGTTTAATTTTAATATCCTTTGTGCATTTCTTGGCGGGGCTTTTCTTTTTGAGGAATTGAACAAAACCCTTCATGTGCGATTTTTGATGCTTTTTACGCGTCACGTCACACACCCATCACCCCCTCCCACCAAAGCCTGATCTGGCGCGGTGTCGCGACGCGGGCTAAGTTCGGGTCATGTTTGCACGGATCAATCATCCTCTTGTTTGGGGCGTCCTGATGATGCTGGCGGGCGCGGGCGGTCTGATGGCCCAGGGCGCGCTCGCGGGCGTGGGACTGCCGGCCTATCTGGCGCTCGGTCTGACGCTCGTCGCCTTTCCCGGTTTCACCTGGGCCATGCGTCCGCGCTGGCAGGGCGCCGAACCGCGCACGCTGGGCCGCATCGTGGTGCTGGCGCTGGGCGTTTACGGCCTCGTCATGGCGGTGATGGCGCTGGTGGCCGGTCAGATGAATTATGCGCCCTTTGCCGGGCTTTATGTGGGCGGGGCGGTGATGATGCTGGGCCTGCATTATGTGGCGATGACTTCGCCGCGTCCGGCCTGAGGTCTGAACCATGGCCGGCCAGGATTCCCGGGTGCGCCAGATCGAACTCCCGGACCGGGATTTGCTCTACACGCTCAAGCGCTCCCATCGCCGCAAGACCATTGGCCTGAAGGTCAGTGATGACGGTCTGACCGTCACCTTGCCCGCGCGCGTCAGCGTGGCCGAGGCCGATGCGGTCGTGCGTGAGAAGGCGGGCTGGGTGATCGATCGGCTGGAGCGGCGTCAGGCGCGCACCGCGCCGCCGTTGCGCGGCGTGGATGGCGAGGCGATCGGCTGGCTGGGCGTGGAGATGCGGCTGGCGGTGCTAACCCATGACAAGGCGCGCACCAAGGTCACCCGCACTGAAGCCGAAGTGATCGTGCATGTGGATCGGCATTTGAGCCCGGCTGACAGCCGCAAGGCGGTGCTGGCCGCGCTCAAGCGCTGGCGCAAAAGCGAAGCCCTGGCGCTGATGACGCCCAAGCTTGACGCCTATGCCGAGGCGCTGGGCGCCAAACGCCCGAAAGTCAGCGTGCGCGAGCAGAAATCGCGTTGGGGGTCGTGCTCGTCAGACGGTTCGATCCGCATGAATGCGCGCCTGATCGCCTATCCCGAAGCGCTGATCGATTATGTGTGCGCGCACGAGGCCTGCCATCTCAAAGTGATGGATCATTCGCCGCGCTTTCATGCGCTGCTCGATGGCCTGATGCCGGATCAGAAGCGCCGTCAGCGCGCCTTGCGCGACGCCAAACCCGCCGGCGGGGCGTTCTAGGGTGCGGTGCAGAAGGCGAGGCTCGCCAGTTCATGGGTCAGCCCTTCACTCATCCAGATTTCGCCATATCCCGGATCACCCTGATTGGACATCAGGATGAGCGACCGGTTCAGCGTGGGCGCCATCAGGCTGCGCACTTCAATGGCGGACAGCGAGCCGCGGCGTTCGATCAGATCGACCGCCTCTGCGCAACCGTCCAGCCGCGCCGGAAAACTCCATGCGCCCAGAGCCACATAGCCGCGTTCGGGCTCGCCGCGCCACAGCTCGACCCGGCTCGCCTCGGATAGCAGGCGACCTTCCATCAGGGCGGCGTTGAACCGGACCAGATCCGCCACGGGCCCGACCAATCCGGCTGCAGGCCCATAAAGGCCAAGGTCCACAGGCTGGACCCAGTCGCCGCTTGCCGTGCGCCCGATGACGTCGCCGAAATCGCGTGCATCGCCCAGCCGGGTTTCGGCCATGCCCGCCGGCGTGAGCACCCGTTCGTTCAGGACATGCTCGCTAGGGGCGCCAGAGACGTGCTCTAGCAGACGGCCCAGCACCCAGGTGTCGCAATTGTTATAGTCAAAGGCGCCGCCCGGCTCGCCCTTTGGCGGTCCGCTGCAGAGCTGGTCAGGGTCAAAGCCGGTCTCGAACCGGTCAGCCGGTAAATCGTCATAATCGGGCAGGCCCGTCGTGTGCCGCATCAAGTCGCGCAGGGTGATCCGGTCAGCGCTCTCAAGCGGGGCGTCCGGCCAGTGTTCAATGAGCGGCCCATCAAGCTCCAGATGCCCCTGCTCGACCAGCGACAGGGCGGCCACGGCCATGACCTGCTTGGTGACAGACGCCCACATCCAGTCGAGTTCGGGTGTCATGGGCTGGTCCGGTCCCGCCGCGCCTTGCGCCGTGACGCTCAGGACCGTGTCGCCCTCTGCGATCAGGGCCACGCCGGAGAACCCGGTCCCTTCCAGGGTGTCAGCCACCGCCTGGTCCGGACCGGGCGCCGTGTCTGACAGGGACAGCAGCGCCAATGCGCCAAGAAGGCTGATGAACATGGCGGCGTCTCCTTGCGGACGGGATCGTGGCTCCGTGGCGTCAGGGAATCGATGACACGCCCCGGATGATGAATCCAGCGCCATCACCGCGCGGGGCCGTTTTAGTCGCAAAACCGGCGTTTGCGCATGAATGTCCGTGCATTTCATCGTTCTGCCGCAGCTGCGCCCCATTGACGCCCTCCCGGGCGTGCGGAGTACGCTGCTGCCATATTCAAGCAGGGCGATTACACCGATGTCCCAACAGGAAGAATTCTATCGCGAGCGGCGCTTGCCGCCTTACGTGTTCGCTGAAGTGAACCGGATGAAGCAGGCCTATCGCGCCGAAGGCCGCGACGTCATCGATTTCGGCATGGGCAATCCCGATCTCGCCCCCGCCCCGCACATTATCGCCAAGCTCGCCGAAGTCGCCGCCGATCCGCGCGCGCACCGCTATTCCGCCAGCCAGGGCGTGCCGTCCCTGCGCAAGGCGCTCGCGCGCTATTATGACCGGCGTTTCAATGTGGGTCTGAACCCCGACACCGAGGTCTGCGTCACGCTGGGCTCGAAAGAAGGGCTCGCCAATCTCGCCCAGGCGATCACCGCGCCCGGCGATGTGATCCTGGCGCCCGATCCGTCCTATCCTATTCACATGTTCGGCTTCCTGATCGCCGGCGCCGCCGTGCGTCCGGTGGGGTTCAAGGACCCTGAGGACTTTCTGCGCGAGGCGGTGCATGCCTGCCGCCGCTCGATCCCCGCGCCCTCGGCCCTGGTGCTGAACTTCCCATCCAACCCGACCGCCCAGGTGGTGGATCTCGATTTCTATAAAGAGGCCGTGCGCATCGCCAAGGAGAACGATCTCGTTCTCATCTCCGACCTGGCCTATTCGGAGATTTATTTTGACGGCAATCCGCCACCCTCCATCCTCGAGGTCGAGGGCGCGCGGGATGTGGCGGTGGAGTTCACCTCCATGTCCAAGACCTATTCCATGCCGGGCTGGCGCATGGGCTTCGCGGCGGGCTCGGCGCGTCTGGTGGATGCGCTCAAGCGGGTGAAATCCTATCTAGATTACGGGGCCTTCACGCCGATCCAGATCGCCGCCGTGGCGGCGCTCGATGGCCCGCAGGACCATGTGGCCGAAGCGCGCGAGACCTACAAGAAGCGCCGCGACGTGTTGGTGGAAAGCTTTGGCCGCGTCGGGTTCCACATCCCCAGCCCGCCCGCGACCATGTTCGCCTGGGCGCCGATCCCCGAGCGGTTTGCGCATCTGGGCTCGGTGGAGTTCGCCAAGAAGCTTTTGGAAGAAACCGATGTGGCGGTCGCGCCGGGTCTGGGTTTTGGCGAGCGCGGTGATGGCCATGTGCGCCTGGCCGTGGTGGAGAACGAACAACGCATCCGCCAGGCCGCCCGGGCGCTGAAAGGCTTTTTCGCTTCGGAATAGCGTATGGTCTGAAATAGGGTAAGCGCAGTGTTTACCCTGTTTCTTTTCAGTCCCTTAATGAGGTTGGGCAGAGTCTTGAGCCGTTTTGCGCACGAGCGCGAGAAGGGTCAGGACATGCGTGCCTTGTTGAGCACTTTCTTCAAAGATGTTCGCGGCAATGTGGCGATGATGTTCGCCATGTTTCTGGGACCGCTCGTCGTCAGCGTGGGCGGGGCGCTCGATTATTCGCGCACCTTCACCATTGGCGCGGAGATCCAGTCCGCCATG
The DNA here is from genome assembly GCF_030733545.1 of Oceanicaulis sp. MMSF_3324. GTDB lineage: Bacteria > Pseudomonadota > Alphaproteobacteria > Caulobacterales > Maricaulaceae > Oceanicaulis. The sequence continues at coordinate 219,553 of NZ_JASHIU010000002.1, read as the reverse complement.
GATGCGGGCACGCTGGCCGCCGCTTCGCTGTCCCAGGGCGAAGATCCGGAGAGCGTGGTCCGCAGCTACATCACCGCGGCCTTGTCCGAACACAATGGCGTTCTGGAACGGCTCAATGTGCAGGTCAGCTCCGACCTCGCCATCAATTCGCGAGAAGTGACCGCGGATGCGGTGATCAGCGTGCCCACCCTGATGCTGGGCCTGATCGGCTATGACGCGCTGACGCTGAACCGTACATCCGAAGCCAATGAACGGGTGCGCAATCTGGAAATCTCGCTGGTGCTGGACGTGTCGGGCTCGATGAGCGGCTCCAAGATCACCGCCCTGCGCGACGCCGCCGAGGAATTTGTCGGCGTGATGATGGACCCGGATCTGTCCGGCCTGACCAGCCTGTCGGTCATTCCCTATAATGGCGGCGTGCGTTTGCCGCCGATCGTGACCAATGCACTCGTGCCCGGCACACCGGACGATAGCGGCTGTCTCGAATTGGGAACGGCGGATCCGATCGAGATGAATCTGGGCACGGACGGCTATGACTGGCTGGACTGGCAGGATCGGGACCAGCGCGGCTGGCGTTCCTCGGCCTTCTGCCCGGAAGAGAACGAAGCCTCGATCTTTCTGGAAGATACGCCGTCCGTCCTGGTCGGCCTGATCCGGGATCTGGATGCGGGCGGCAATACCGGGCTGGACATTGCGACGGCCTGGGGCGCGCGGGCGCTGGACCCCAGCTGGCGCGGACGTCTGGGCGGGGACTTCACTGACCGACCCGCCGCCTATGACGATACGTCCACCATGAAAGTGCTTGTGGTCATGACCGACGGCGCCGCCACCGCCCAGATCCGGCGCGCCCAGAACTGGTATGGCAACTGGTACAGCTATGAGATCTACAGCGCCGCCCAGGCGCGCGCCAACATGGCGGCCGCCTGTGATGCGGCGGAGGCGCAGGGGGTGCACATCTACACCATCGCCTTCCAAGTGTCCGGCTCGACCAATCGCAATCTGATGCGCGATTGCGCCAGCCGTCTGGAGAATTACTACGCCGTTGAAAGTCTGGATATTTCCTCCGCTTTCAACTCGATCGCGGCGGACCTGAACAATCTGCGACTGGCGCGATAACGCGGTTAATAAGTCGTAAACTATTGTTTTAACTCGATTTTGGTCTGTTAGTTGCATGCTCTGAATACGCATGTTCCGGCTTGGAACGATTTTTTGCGTAGGACTGATTATGAGCGTGCTTGGACACTACCTGTCTCGTCTCTCCAAAGACCGCCGCGGCAATGTGGCGATCATCATGGCGCTGTGTTCGGGTGTTCTGGTGACCGCCGTTGGCGGCGCGCTCGACTTCTCCCGCAGCGCCACGGTCAGTTCCGAATTGCAAAGCGCGCTCGACTCCGGCGCGCTGGCGGCGGCGTCCCTGACCCAGGATCGCAATCCCGAAAGCGTGGTGCGCGCCTATGTCGAAGCCGCGCTGAACGACCACCCCCAATTGCTGGCCAGCCTCCAGCTGGACGTGCAAGCGGACATCTCGCTGAACTCTCGTGCGGTGGTCGCGACCGCCTCTGTCGCCATGCCCACCACGATGCTGGGCCTGATCGGCGTGAATACGCTGAACCTCGAGCATGTCAGCCGCGCCATCGAACAGGTGCGCGATGTGGAGATCTCGCTGGTGCTCGACGTGTCCGGCTCCATGGGCGGGTCCAAGATCAACGCCCTACAGGATGCGGCGAACGAGTTCGTCGAGATCGTTCTGGCGGCGGATGCGGCTGAACGCACCTCGATTTCCGTCATTCCCTATAATGGCGGCGTGCGTACGCCGCGTGAGGTGAACGAGAACCTTGTCAGCGGCAATCAGCGGCGCCGCACCGGGTGTGTCGATATGGGAACCGATTATCCCACCGAAATGACGCTGCCCAACCGCGCCATGAGTTTCACCGAGTATTATGGCAATGAGCAGTCGGGCAATAACCATTCGGCCTTCTGCCCGCGCGCCAACATGGAATCCGAATTCCTGACCCAGAATGAGGGTCGCCTGCGCGGGCTGATCAATTCGCTGCGCGCGGAAGGCAATACGGGTCTGGATGTCGCCACCATGTGGGGCGCCCGGGCACTCGATCCGGCCTGGCGTGGCAATCTGGGCGGCAGCTTTTCCGATCGTCCGGCGGCCTATGACGATGCCGACACCATCAAGATCTTGGTGGTGATGACCGATGGTGAAGCCACCGCCCAGATCCGCAGCGAAGAGTACACCTATTATGACTGGTGGGGCCGCCGCCGCACCGGCACGCGTGGATATGAGTTGTACAGCGCGCGTCAGGCCCGCGAGAACATGGCCGAAGCGTGTGACATAGCTGATGAAAACGGTGTGCAGATCTACACCATCGCGTTCCAGCTGAGCGGGCAGACCAATCGTGACCTGATGCGCAATTGCGCCAACAAGCCCCAGAACTATTACCAGGTTGAAAATCTGGACATTGGCGAAGCCTTCTCCGCCATCGCTGCCGACATCAACCAGCTGCGCCTGACGCGGTAAGGGGCAGACGCAGGGGAATACCCCTTGTTTCCTTGCGGTTGAAAAGAATGCCGTCTCGGACTTCATTGTGTCCTGTTTTTCACAACGGAGTCCGAGATGGCGGAACAGCAGACCCAAACCCCAGACGCGCCCAGGCGCAATGCCTTCACGCGCTTCCTGGACGCGGTGGAATGGCTGGGCAATCTGCTGCCGCATCCGGTCACCCTGTTCGCGCTTCTGGCGGTGGGCATTGTGCTGGTGTCCGGCATCTTTGGCTGGATGGGCGTTTCGGTTGAAGACCCCCGTCCGGCCGGCTCCCGCGGGGTGGCGGAAGACGGCATGATCCGCGCGGTCAGCCTGATGAATGGCGACGGCGTCCGACGCATCTTCACCAGCCTGACCGACAATTTCACGAACTTCGCGCCGCTGGGCGTGGTGCTGGTGGCCATGCTGGGCGTTGGGGTGGCCGAAAAGGCGGGCCTCCTGTCCGCCGCCGTGCGCGCCATGGTGCTGGGCGCGCCGCGCCATGTGGTGACGGTCGCCATTGTGTTCGCCGGGATCGTGTCCAACACCGCGTCCGAAGTGGGCTATGTAGTGCTGATCCCGCTGGCGGGCGCCATTTTCTATGCACTGGGCCGGCATCCGCTGGCGGGCATGGCGGCGGCTTTCGCCGGGGTGTCGGGCGGATACAGCGCCAACCTGCTGATCGGAACGGTGGACCCGCTGCTTGCGGGCATCACCGAGGAAGCCGCTCAGCTGGTCGATCCCGAGTATACCGTGAACGCCACCGCGAACTGGTTTTTCATGATCGCGTCGACCTTCCTGATCACCCTGGTGGGGTCCGTGGTGTCGATCTTTGTCGTCGAACCCAAGCTGGGCGCCTATGACCCTGACCGCGCCGATCCGAGCATTTTGAACAAATCCATGATGGAGCCCCTGTCCGGCGTGGAGAAAAAAGGGCTCGGCGCGGCTGGCCTGGCCTTTCTCGGCGTGCTGGCGCTGATGGTCTATACGCTGTTGCCCGATGTCAGCTTTCCAGCCTGGACGCCGCTGCTCGCCGGCGCTTCGGTGCCGGAGGTCCTGCCTGGCTGGGGCGTTCTGCGCGACCCGGACACCGGCGATGTCATGCGCTCGCCCTTCTTCTCCGGCTTCGTGGTCTGGATCCTGATCTTCTTCGTGGCCGTGGGCTATGCCTATGGCCGGGTCGCGGGCACCATGAAGACGGATCGGGATGTGATCGATGCGATGGCGGCGGCGCTGGCCTCGCTGGGCCTATACATCGTGCTCGTGTTCTTTGCGGCCCAGTTCGTGGCCTTCTTCGGCTGGACCAATCTGGGCGCCATCACGGCGGTGACCGGAGCCAATTTCCTGCAGGATACGGGGATGACGGGCCCGGCCCTGTTCTTCCTGTTCATCCTGATGTGCGCGGTGATCAATCTGTCGCTGGGCTCGGCGTCGGCGCAATGGGCGGTTACGGCGCCGATCTTCGTGCCCATGCTGATGCTGATCGGCTACTCGCCCGAGGTGATCCAGGCCGCCTATCGCATCGGGGACAGCACGACGAACATCATCACGCCGATGATGAGCTATTTCGGGCTGATCCTCGCCTGGGCCACGCGCTATGACAAGAAGCTCGGCGTGGGCACGCTGATCGCGATGATGCTGCCCTATTCGATCTTCTTCATGCTGGCCTGGTCGGGCTTCTTCTTTACCTGGGCCTTCGTGCTGGACCTGCCGGTCGGACCCGGTTCGCCGACCTTCTACCCGGCGCAGTGACACGGCCGGACAGACACAAAAAAGCCGGGCGGTTTTCCGCCCGGCTTTCTCGTTTTCAGGATGTGAGGACGCCTAGTTGTCCATCATCGCATCGCGAATGGCGCGGAACTCGTTGTCCTCATACCAGTTCGGCCAGTCTTCAGAATCGGTGAGACGGCGCGAGACCCGGTACATCAGCTCGGTGGACTGCACGAAGCCGCCCATATCCCATTCAGGATCAAACTCGTCGGCCGGCTTGTGATAGGCCTGAAGCCGGTAGGCGGCTTCGATCTGCGCGCCATAATCGCGGCCGCCGTCTTCTGCGACAGATCCGGAATCGGCATAGAGCATCGGCACGCCGCGACGGGCCAGGGTGACGTGGTCGGAGCGATAGAAATAGCCCGCCTCGGGATTGGGATCGGGGCTGAGATACATGCCGTCCGCTTCCGCTTCGGTCTCCAGAATGTCCTCAAGCTCGGACGCGCCATAGCCGATCACGACAATGTCCTCGGTCCGGCCAATAGGCAGGATGCCGTCGAAGTTGAAGCCGGCGACGGTTTGATCGAGCGGCACGAGCGGGTTCTGGGCATAGTATTCAGACCCGAGAAGCCCTTGTTCCTCGGCGGTGACCGCAACAAAGATCACCGAACGCTCGGGCGGGGTTTCGGATTGCGCATAGGCTTCGGCCAGTTCCAGAACTGCGGAGACGCCCGTGGCATTGTCCACGGCGCCATTATAGATCTGGTCGTCGCCCGCAAAGTTCAGACGAATGCCGATATGGTCCCAATGGGCCATGAACAGCACGTATTCGTCCGGACGCTCGGAACCTGTCACCTGTCCGGCCACATTGTTCGAGGTCAGCGTGCGCAGCGAGTTGGTCAGCGACGCGCTCATGGTCGCGCGGCCCATGTCCACGGCTGCAAAGTCGGAGCTCATCGCCGCTTCGCTCAGCTCGGCGAAGTCAAGATCGAGGGCGGAAAACAGTTCGGTCGCCTTGTCCTCGGTGATCCAGGCCTGCACGTCGGCGCGTTCCTGGCTCGCAGAGGAGGCGAGGGTGAATTGCGGCCCGCTCCAGCTCGATTGCACCGTGCCCCACGGATAGGAGGCCGGGGCGGTCTGGTGCACGATGATGGCGCCTTCCGCGCCCTGGCGGGCGGCTTCTTCGTATTTGTAGGTCCAGCGGCCGTAATAGGTCATGGCCGAGCCGTTGAACAAACCTGAATCCGGATCGGCGAAGCCCGGATCATTGATCAGGATGACCACGGTCTTGCCGGTGACATCCACGCCCTCATAGTCGTTCCAGCCATATTCAGGCGCGACAACGCCATAGCCCACGAACACCAGTTCGGAGTCTGAAAGGCTGACCTGTTCTTCGGGATTTTGCGACCAGTAGACCACGTCCTGGTTGATCTGCAGGCCCATCGCTTCGCCATCAATGCTGATGTCAAAGCTGGAGGCGCTTTCATCCAGGGTGGACTCGATCAGCGGTACGGGCTGGTACCAGCCATCCGTGCCGGCCGGCTCGAGCCCGATGGCGTCCATTTCCTCGGCGATCCAGGTTGCAGCCTGTTCGCCATGCTCGGACGCGGGGCCGCGGCCTTCGAACCGGTCATCGGCCAGGGCGGAGATGCGATAGGCGAAATCGGCTTCCGTGATCGCCGCATCACTGGCTTGGTGCGCCGGATAGGCGCTGGATTCTTCGCTCTGCTCGGGCGCGGCGGCGGCGACGTCTTCGCTGTCCGGAGCCGTCGCCGGGTCGCTGCACGCAGCCAGCGCGAGCGCGGCGGCGCCTGACGTTATAAAGTAACGTAACATAATGACTCCCCTTGTGAATTTCTGATGCGTGCATCGTGCATTGATCGTTTGGAGGCGCAAGTGCATCGCGCGAAGGCCTCGACAGGCGTGGGCAAAGCGGTCACTGTTGCGGTGAACGACGTTCACTGGCCCGTCAGAGGCGAGGGCGTTGCACACTCGCGCTCGGACAGGGGAGGAGAGATCGCGCCATGGATCTCGCTGCGCTTGATGCGGTCCAGATTGAGCTTGCGCCGGGCGCACAGCTCATCATGCCGGTCATCCTGGTCGCCGTGATGTTCGGGGTGGCGCTTGACGTCCACCTCAAGGACTTTGCGCTTTTAAAGGCCCGCCCGCTCCGCTTCATTGGCGCCGCCGCGGCCCAGATCATCGGTCTGCCGCTGGTGACGCTGGGCCTGATCCTGGTGCTCAGCCCGCCGCCGTCGATTGCGCTGGGCATGATCGTGGTGGCCTGCTGTCCCGGCGGCAATGTGTCGAACTTCCTGACGCATCTGGCCAAGGGCGACATTGCGCTGTCGGTCTCGCTAACCGCCACGTCCAGCCTCGCGGCCGCCTTGCTGACCCCGGTCTCCATCGTCTTCTGGACTTCGCTTTATGGCCCGGCGGATGCGCTGGTGGACACGATCGATGTCTCGCCCGTCCCCTTCGTGGTGCAGACGACCTTGTTGCTCGCCGTGCCGCTGATCTCGGGCATGCTGATCGCGCATCATTATCCAAGGACGGCGCGTCGCCTGCGCCCGATCTTCCTGATGGCGGGCCTTTTGGGGCTGGCGGTGCTGATCATTGGCGGCGTGGGCTCGAACTGGGCCTTGTTCACCGCCACGGCGGGCAGCGTGCTGGTCATCGCCATGATCCATAATGCGACGGCCTTCGTGTTCGGCGCGGCTTCGGCCCGGGCGCTGGGCTTTGAAACGGCTGGGCGGCGGTCGGTGACCTTCGAGGTGGGCATCCAGAATACCGGGCTCGGGCTCGTCATCTTGCTGGGTCAGTTCGAGGGCGTCGGTGGGGCTGCGGCGATCACGGCGCTGTGGGCGGTCTGGCACCTGTTCAGCGGCGGCATGCTCGTCGGCTTCTATCGCGGGCTCGACTGGGCCCGATCACAAAAGAGCGCTGAAACAGCGCCGTAATCATTCATGCGGGAGGACCACATGGCGGAGTATGATCTGAAAATCACCGGCGGCATGATCCATGAGGGCGAGGGCGGCTCCCCCTATATCGGCGATGTCGGGATCAAGGCGGGCCGGATCGTCGCCGTGGGCGATGCGCCGGGCGACGCCGATGAGGTGATCGACGCCAAGGGCTGCATCATCACCCCCGGCTTCATCGATGTGCACACCCATTATGACGGTCAGGCCACCTGGGATGACCGCATGGAGCCCTCGATCAAGCATGGTGTGACCACCGCCATCATGGGCAATTGCGGGGTGGGCTTCGCGCCTGTGCGCCAATCCGACCATGAGCGCCTCATCAAGCTGATGGAAGGGGTGGAGGATATTCCTGGCACCGCGCTTGCCGAAGGCCTGAGCTGGGATTGGGAGAGCTTCCCCGATTATCTCGATGCGCTGGAAAAGACCCCGCGCACCCTCGATGTGGCGGCGATGGTCGGCCATGATCCGCTGCGCGTCTATGTGATGGATGAGCGGGCGAGCTTTGACCAGCAGGCCAATGACAACGAGATCGCGAAGATGCGCGACCTTGTCTCTGAAGCGCTGGATGCCGGCGCCATCGGCTTCGCCACCGGGCGCTCGGATCTGCATCGCACGGCGGACGGGGAATGGACCCCGGCGTCCGAAGCGACGACCAAGGAGCTGACCGGCATTGCCAGCGCCTTCAAGGGCCGCGACCATGGCGTGATCCAGGCCGTGTCCGACTTTGATCTCGAGCGCGACCAGGCCCGGTTCGACGAGGAATGGAAAGTGGTCGAGGAGTATGTCCGCGCCGCGGGCGGTCGGCCCTTCTCCATGTCGCTGATGCAGCGGGACTTCGCACCCGATCAATGGCGCAAGATCCTCAAAGGCCTCGAAGGACTGGATGCGGAGGGCTACACGGTCCGCGCCCAGGTGGCGCCGCGCGCCATCGGGGTCTTCCTGGGGCTGCAATGCACCTTCCATCCCTTCATGGGCTTTCCGGCCTATAAGGAGATCGCCCACATGCCGCTCGATGAGCGGGTGGCGGTGATGAAGACCGATGCCTTCCGCCAGAAGATCCTGAGCCAGAAGTCCGACAAGCTCGCCGGGCCGGGCAGCTCGGTGCCACCCATCGCCGATCTTCTGATCGAGAATATGGAGATGGTGGCGGGCAAGCTCTTCACCCTGTCGGAAAACCCCGATTACGAACAACCTGCCGAGCAATCCATCGGCGCGAAGGCCGAGGCGCGCGGCGTGTCGGTCTGGGAAGAGCTGTTTGACACGGTGATCGCGCGCGACGGTCGCGAGCTGATCTATCTGCCGATCTATAACTATACAGAGCTGAGCTATGACAATGTGCTGACCATGATGCAGCACCCGCTCGCCATTCCGGGCCTGTCCGATGGCGGCGCCCATGTGGGCACCGTCTGTGACGCCAGCTTCCCCAGCTATCTTCTGAGCTACTGGACCCGGGACCGCACGCGCGGACCCCGCATTGCGCCCGAACGCGCCGTGCAGATGCTGACCGCGGACATCGCCGATTATCTGGGGCTGTCAGACCGGGGCCGGATCAAGCCGGGGCTGAAGGCCGATCTCAATGTCATCGACTACCAGACATTGCGCCTGCACCCGCCGCGCCTGGTCAAGGACCTGCCCGCGGGCGGCCAGCGCCTGCTGCAGGACGCCGAAGGCTATCGCGCGACGATTGTTTCGGGCGAGGTCGTCGTGCGCGATGATCAGGTGACGGATGCGAGGCCGGGACGGCTGGTGCGCGCAGGGCGGCAAGAGGCGCTGGCGGCGGAGTAGGGGTTGAAGCGCCGTATGGGCCTCCGGATCAAGTCCGAAGGCCGAAAGGTGTAGGCTCTATAGTCTCGGTCCTCGGGCTTGACCCGGGGACCCATGGGCTATCAGCCCCTACCGCACATAGCTCGCGCCATTGACGTCAAACGTGGCGCCGGTGGCGCTCTTGCACGCGCCGGACAGGAGGAAGGCGCACAGCTGGCCCAGCTCGTCCGGGGTCGCCATGTCGCCATAGGGCACTTCGGCGAGCGCCGCCTTGCGGTCATCAGGGTCCTGGGGCGCCATTTCGGTGTCGATCCAGCCTGGCGCGATGGCGTAGGCGAGCAGGCCCCGGCCTGAATAGGCGCGCGCCAAAGTCTTGATCATCGCAATCAGGCCCGCCTTGGAGGCGGCATAGGCGGGGTGCTCGGGGTCATCGCCGCGATGGCCGGCGCGCGAGCTGATCGCCACGATCGAACCGCCATCGGGCCCGTCCACCCAGTCCTGCGCCGCACAGCGGGCGAGATCGGCGCAGCTTTGCAGATTGATCTGCAGGGTGCGCGCCCAGTTCTGCTGCCAGATATCGGCGGGATCATGGACGTTTGAGGCTTCAAAGACGCCGTGATTGAGCACGAGGCCGTGGATCGGCCCGTCCGCAATGGTTTTCGCCTGCGCCCAGGCCGGTTCGGCGGCGGCGGGGTCGGAGAAGTCGGCCTTGACCAGCCCGATCGCCTTGTCGCCCAGCTCGCTCGCCATGGCCTTGGCGGCCTCGGTGTTGCGGGCATAGCCCAGGATCACCCGGCCACCGGCCTCGGCGATCTGGCGGGCGATGCCGGCGCCGGCGCCGCGTGAGGCGCCGGTGACGAAGACGGTCTGGTTTTCAAGGCTGATCATGGCGGGTCCTATTGCGGCGTCAGGGTCAGGACATGGCTGCCTTCGGGGGCGGTTGCAACATCCCAGTCATCGCGGATCTCGAAATACTCGCCCATCGCCCAACGCGGGGCGAGGTCGCCATGATGAGGCGAGAGCGGGTGTCCCGATTGCCCCGGCGCAAACATGTAGAGCGAGTTGTTGAGGTCGGCGAGGTCGTAGATCGCTCGCAGCGAGGCGCCGTGATAAACGTCATAACTGCCCGAGGCATAGCTGAAATGGGCCACATTGATCGTGGCGCCGTCGCCGGGCACGGGAACGCGGTTGGCGAACATCGAGCCGATCAGCGGCAGGCTGTCGAAGGGATGGTCGAAATCGGCCACATGCATGTCGCCCCACCGCCAGCTGTCCATGTCACGGCCAAAGGCGTCCGCGGTTTCCGCCATGGCGGCGTCGAGCGCCAGCCCCGCCGTAATGGCGCAGGTCTCCACCGCATCGGTGCGCACATCATCACACCAGGCGGAGGCTTCACCCAGAAGCACCTCTTCAAGGAAGGCGCGGCGCGGCTGGTTGAAGGCGACGGCGAGGGTGTCCAGCTCGTCATTCCAGATCGCGCCGGACAGCACCCGCAGCCAGGCGGAATAGATCAGCCCTTCGGGCGCATCGGTATCAAGCGCGCCATCCCAGGCTTCAAGCCGGGCCAGCGCTTCCGCGCCCAGCTGGCTTTCCGGCTCAGAGCCCAGCAGCATGGGCAGCAAGCGGAGCGCCTGCTCGCTGGTCACATCCATCTGCAATGTCGCGAAGCTCTCAAGGCTGTGGCGATCACGGGCATTGAGCAGGGTCTCGATGCGCGGCGCGCGATAGGTCGCGTAAGAGCCCGGCAGCGGATAGGGGTAGTCCGGCCCGGCCACCAGATTGTTGCCGGACGCGATGAAGCCGCCTTCCGGGTTGCGCACGCGGGGCAGTTCCTCGAACGGGATAAAGCCTGTCCACTCGCCGTCTTCATCGCGGATCGGCAAGAGCCCGGCGGTGGTGTAACCGATCGTTCCGTCCACGCTGGCGAAGTGCATGTTCTGCATCGGCGCAGTCCAGCCGCGGCCCGCCTCGACGAACTCGTCAAAGCTTTGCGCCTGCATGATGGCGAGGGTGGCGTCGGCGACCCGGTTGCCCGGGGCAGTGACGGTGGAGCGGCGCACTACGATGGAATCCTCGTCAAAGCCCCGCAGATCAAACCAGTCCGGGTTCAGGACCGGGCCGTCCTCGGTCTCCTCGACCATGATCTCCACCGGCTCGCTGCGGCCTTTCACGGTGATGGCTTCGGTGCGCGTGGTGATCGTTTCGCTCTCGCGGTCCCGCTCGAGAATGTCGATCACGTCAAAGCCGGTATTGGTGAAGCCCCAGGCGGCATGGGCGTTGCGGCCCAGGATCACGAAGGGCGCGCCGGGGACCGTGCCGCCGATGACCGGCCCATAGGACAGGTTCAGGCGCACATAATACCAGATCGCCGGCGTGCTCAGCCCCAGATGCGGGTCGTTGGCCAGAAGCGGACGGCCGGTTTCCGAGCGCTCGCCGGACACCACCCAGGCGTTCGAGCCGGGCTGGTTGTCCGATTGCGCCGTCGGCGCTTCGGCAGGCGGCAGGGACTGGGTCTGGACCTCGCCGAAGCGGGCGCGCATGTCCTCGGCCTTGAGCATGGTCGGCGCCCAGTCGGGGAAGTTCAGGGTGAACTGGGCCAGCTGTTCAGCCGACAGGATGTCATCAAGCAGCGCGCGATCCATGTCCGGCCCGGCGCCGGCCGCCAGGTCATTGGCCAGAAGAACGACGATGGCGGCGCTGTCGTGCAGGCTCCAGCCTTCCGGGGCGGTGCGCAGAACGGCGTATTCAGGCGCCACGGCCCCCTCGGCCACACGCGCGTTCACGCCCGCCACATACGCTTCCATGAGCGCACGCGTGTCATCAGACAGATTGGCGACAATGTCTTCGGTCAAGGCCCGGAAGCCATAGGTGCGGGTCTGGGCGTCGGCGCGCAGATACTCCTCGCCGAACAGGGCGGACAACTCGCCCCGCATATAGCGGCGCGCCAGATCCATCTGGAAATACCGTTCGCTGGCGTGGACATAACCCAGGGCGGCCATCACATCCGCATCGGTCTCGCCAAAGATGTGCGCAATGCCGTTCTCGTCACGCACCACCTGGGCGGGGTTCTCAAGAGCGGAGAGGGATACCTCGCCGGTTTCGCGCGGCTTGGACGCATTGAAGCGCTCCACCAGCCAGGCGCTCACGCCCAGCACGCTGATCAGGGCGAGCGCGATCACGCCCAGCACGATCCGGATGATCCAGGTTTTCATTCTCAGCTTCCCCGTTTGCCCAGCTCTAAAGCGTTGTGCTGCAGGCGTTTTCTCGCGTTCTTAACACAACACTCTTCATTAAGTTGTGTGTGCGACAGTTTTAAAAACACACCAAAGGTTATTTGCCATGGCCACTTCAGTAGTTTTCCCTGATTGTGAAGAGGCGGTCTGTCGTTGCGCGGAGCCCATCCCCGAACGGTTGAGCTTTGCGTTCCAGCCCATCATCGATTTCAAGTCGCGGACCATCTTCGCCCAGGAAGCGCTGGTGCGCGGCCCTGAAGGGCAGTCGGCGGGCTCGGTGCTCTCCAAGGTCAACGCGGAGAACATGCATGCCTTTGACCGGCATTGTCGTATTCAGGCGCTCAAATCGGCGAGCCGGACCCTGGCGCGACGCGATGAATTGCTGTCGCTGAACACCATGCCGAACGCGGTTTATGATCCGGCGACCTGCTTGCGCACGACGCTGGCCGCGGCCAAGGCGAACGGCTTTCCCATCAACCAGATCATGTTTGAAATGACCGAGCATGAAGCGGTCCACGAACCCGATCATTTCGCCATGATCGTTCGGTCCTACAAGGATATGGGCTTTACGACTGCGCTTGACGATTTCGGCTCGGGCGGCGCGGGGCTGACCCTGCTCGCCGCGGTCATGCCCGACATCGTCAAGCTGGATATGGGTCTGGTTCGCAATGTTCATATCAGCCCGGTCAAACGCACCATCCTCGCGGCGGTTGTTGAAATCTGCGACAAGTTCGGCATTCGCATCATCGCCGAGGGCATTGAGGTGAAGGCGGAGGCGCGCGCCCTTCTGGATCTGGGGATCACCCTGTTTCAAGGCTATTATTTCTCCAAACCTCAACTCAATGACGCCCCCGGCGTGGATGACATCAACTGGTCGATCAGCGGCTAGCCTGACTGCAGTTTCTTGAAGAATTCGAACACCTTGCCATAGGGCGGGCGGACCAGCCGGCTGGGGTGCCAGACCGGCGCCTCGAATACGCCGCGCTCATGGGTGAAGGTCAGGAAACCCGCCTCGCCATGATAGGCGCCATAGCCTGACGCCCCGACCCCGCCAAAGGGCAGGTCCTCGACCGACAGGTGCAGGAGCGGCAGGTTCACCGCCGCGCCGCCTGAAATGGTCTTGGACAGGAAGGTGCGGGCGGTCTGTTTGGATTTCGACCAGATATAGAGCGCCAGAGGACGGTCGCGTTCATTGATGAAGCGCGCCGCGTCTTCCAGCCCGTCATGGCTCAGGACCGGCAGGACCGGACCGAAGATCTCCTCGCGCATCAGTTTTGAATCCAGGGGCGGATCGACGACCACGGTCGGCGGGAAGATGCGGGTATTGCCCGCCTTCGCCTTGTCAAAGGCCAGCTGATGGACTTCGGCCCCGGCTTCGCGGACCTCCTCGACCATGGCGCTGAGCCGCGCATGGTGGCGTTCGGAAATGATGGCGGTGTAGTCCTCATTGGTGGCCACGTCGGGCCACATCTGCGCGGTTTCCGCCATCATGGCGTCCACGAAGGGTTTTTCGGCGCCGCGCGGGACCAGTGCATAATCGGGCGCCACACAGGTCTGTCCGGCGTTGAGAAATTTGCCCCAGGCCAGTGTCTTGGCCGCTTCGGCCGGATCGAAATCGGGCGCGATGACGGCGGGAGACTTGCCGCCCAGCTCCAGCGTGACCGGCGTCAGATTCTCCGCGGCCGCCTTGGCGACGATGCGGCCCACCTGGGTGGAGCCGGTATAGAACAGATGGTCAAAGGGCAGGGCGGTGAAGGCGCTCGCCTCTTCCGGACCGCCCTCGATCACCGCCACATGATCCTCGCTGAAGAGCTCGGCCAGGGTGGACTTGATCAGGGCCGACGTGCGCGGCGTGAACTCGCTGGGTTTGATCATTACGCGGCAGCCGGCGGCGAGCGCGGCGACCAGCGGCGCGAAGGCCAGCTGCATGGAATAGTTCCAGGGCGAGACAATGCCCACCACGCCCTTGGGTTCGCGACGGACATAGGCATTGCCGGGGGCCAGCGTCATCGGAACCGAGACGCGTTTCGAGCTCATCCATTTGGGCAGGTGCTGGCGTGAATGCTTGGCTGTGGCGATCGTGAAGCCCAGCTCGGCGAGCGCCGTTTCGGATTTCGATCGGCGACCGAAATCGGCGTCGATCGCATCGGCGAATTCATCTCCGCGCTCCTTCACCAGCTTTTCGATCTTTTCCAGATCCGCCTTGCGTTCAGACAGGCTGCGATGACGTTCGTGCTCAAAGGCCGCCTTCTGACGGGCGAAGACATCCTGCATGGCGTCAATGGAGGGCGAAGATGTGGCTTGGGTGTCAGGCATGAGAGCTCTCCCTAGCTCGAACGGATCATATCAGCGGCGCGCGTGGCGATCATGATGGTGGGGGCGTTGGTGTTGCCGCCGACAATGCGCGGCATGACCGACGCATCGATGACGCGCAGACGCTTCACGCCGCGCACCCGGCATTGCGGGTCCGTGACCGAGAGCTCTGTATTGCCCATCGCGCAGGTCGAGGTGGGGTGATAGAGCGTCTCGGCGCGGTCGCGGACTTCATCGGTCAGGCTCGACCGACTGGCCTGCGGATCGGCCGGCAGGTCCAGCGCCTGGAACTCGCCGTCAAAGGCATCGCTCATCAGGATGTCGCGGGCGACCTCCAGACAATCGGTCATCACCTCCACATCCTCTTCATGATCGAGATAGTTGGGATCGATCACGATAGGGGTGCGCGGATCGGCGTCCTTCAGACGCAGCTGGCCGCGGCTCTGCGGGTAGAGATGACAGGCATGCAGGCTCATTCCGTGCCCGGTCATGGTTTCGCGGCCATGCGGGCTGGCGAGGGCCGGGATGAACACGAGCTGGATGTCGGGCAGATCGCGGGCGCGGCTGGAGCGGATGAAGCCGCAGCCCTGCACCGGGTTGACGGTGAAGTTCCCGGTGCCTGTCAGCGCCCATTGCAGGACGTCGCGGGCGGTCGCCGGGAATTTGCGGGCGGAATAGCCGATCGAGGCGGCGGATGTGGTGCGGGCCCGGGCCAGGATATCGAGGTGATCCTGGAGGTTTTCGCCCACGCCCGGCAGGTCGTGTTCGACACTGATCCCCACCTCGCGCAGATGGTCGGCCGGGCCGATCCCCGACAGCATCAGAAGGTGAGGCGAGTTGATCGCGCCGCCCGACAGGATGACTTCGCGACGCGCGGTGACGGTTTTCATCTCCCCGCCCGCTTCAATCAGCACGCCTGTAGCTTCGCCCTGGTCCAGAACGACCCTGTGCGCGAGCGCGTCGGTGACGACGGTCAGGTTCGGGCGCTGCATGGCGGGTTTGAGAAACGCGTCTGCAGCCGACCAGCGTTTGCCGGCTTTCTGGGTCACCTGATAAGTGCCGAAGCCCTCCTGGCGCGCGCCGTTATGGTCATCATTTTCGGGAATTTGCCGGCGACGGCAGGCCTCGAAATAGCGATGGGTCAGCGGGTTGAGCGGGCCGATCGTCTTCACGTTCAACGGACCGCCCTGACCATGGAACGGGCCGCCAT
Source organism: Oceanicaulis sp. MMSF_3324 (assembly GCF_030733545.1). Taxonomy (GTDB): domain Bacteria; phylum Pseudomonadota; class Alphaproteobacteria; order Caulobacterales; family Maricaulaceae; genus Oceanicaulis. The sequence continues at coordinate 203,809 of NZ_JASHIU010000002.1, read as the reverse complement.
GGTTCTCGTTGTTCTCGACCGCCTTGAACGCTTCGAGCGCGGCGTCGCCATCCCAGCCGTCGGCTCCGTACGCGCTTTCCCATTCGTCGTAATTTTCCAGGGCGCCGCGCATATAGTGCATGGCGTTGATGGAGGAGGAGCCGCCCAGCGTCTTGCCGCGCGGCCAGTAAAGCGCGCGATCATTCAGGTTCTTTTGCGGCTCGGTCCAATAGTCCCAGTTGATGGCGGGATTGGTGATGGCGAATTGCAACAACATGGGCGTCTTGATGACCGCCTTGTTGTCGGATCCGCCTGCTTCGAGCACGCAGACGCTGACATTGCGATCCTGGCTGAGCCGCTCGGCCAGCACGCAGCCGGCCGAGCCTGCGCCGACGATGACATAGTCAAACTCCAGGCCTTCACTCGGGCTCATGGCTGCTGCTCCATGGCGTCTGCCTCGGCCGCTTGTGCGTCGGCTTCCTCAGGCGCCTGGCCATGCACGTCAAACCGGTTGAGCGGCGCAACGGTGTTGGCGATGGCGCGGAAAACCGCCGTCATCTCCACATTGCGATCGGTCCAGTTGGGATCGCCCGCATTCTGGGCGATCACCAGATCACGCTTGCGATCCATCCAGATGTACTGGCCGAACACGCCGGCGGCATAGAATTCCCGGTCATAGTCTTCGGGAATCCAGAAGTGCAGGCCATAGCCGCGATTAGGATATCGGCTCGCGCCCGGCTCGTGAGAGGGGGTGGGCGGCGTTGAGACCTGGTCCACCCAGCCTTCAGGCAGCATGCGCTCGCCATTCCAGACCCCGTCCTGAAGGTAGAGCTGTCCGAGCCGCGCATAATCCTCGCTGCTGGCCTGCAGGCAGCAATAGCCGATGGCGACGCCCTCGGGGCCGGGCTTGTGCTGAAGCCAGCTGGCCTCGTAGCGCATGCCCAGCGGCGCCCACAATTCACGTTCGAGGATCTCCGCCAGGCGGCCCTCATAGACATTGCGGACCACGGCGGAGAGCACGTGGGAGTTGGGGCTGATATAGTGAAAATCCTCGCCCGGCGTGCGGTCGCGCTCGATCCGGGCGACCATCTCATCCGGATTGCGACGCAGGATGAAGGCGTTGAAGAAGAGCGGCCGCACGTCAGAAGGGGCTTCGGCGCTGTATTCCTCGTTGAAGTCCATGCCCGAGGACATCATCAGCAAATGACGCAGGCTGGTCGCGCCATAATCGGTGCCGGCATATTCAGGGGCGTATTGCTCCACCGTATCGTCCAGGCTGCCGATGAGCCCCTCATGGAGCGCCTTGCCGATCAGGGTCGCGACAAAGGATTTGCCGACCGACCAGGAGGTGAACCGTGAATCCTCTTCAGCGCCATAGGCATAGGCGTGCGAGACGACTTCACCGCGGTAGAGCACCGTCAGACCGGTCACCTGGGCTTCTTCAAGATACTGATCGAGCGTCTTGGTCTCGCCTTGCCATTCATAGGTGATGTCGAGCGGGGAGAGATTATGCGGAAAGGGCGAGGCTGCATCTGCGGCGACAAGGGTATGCGGCAGGAATTCATCCATGCGCTGATAGGTGATGGGATAGTCTTCGGGGTCTTCAAGGGCGCGGATCTTGGCGGGCGCATAGTCCGACCAGGGCCGATAATACCAGGCCGCTCCCGCCAGTCCGAGCAGGACCAGCGCCGCCAGCACAGCTGTCACGAAACGCATCATATGTCTTCTCCCCGAAACGTTCGCCCTATCTCGCCGCGAAGATGCGGGGCGGGCAAATCATCTTTGCCAAGAGTGAACACCTTTCAGAGAGTGAGCGCCAGTCAAAAGCGGCTAAGGCGCCATGATGTTGGCGGTGTTCAGGGGGAAGGTGTGAGGCGCAGGACCTGACCTTGCGGGGATTCCGCCAGCAGCCAGATGGCGCCGTCAGGGCCGGTTTTCACTTGACGGATGCGCTGTTCCCGCTCGGAGAGGAGCCGGTATTCACCCACCACTTCGCCGTCTTCAAGGTCAAGCCGGTGCAGGGCCTGTCCCGCGAGCGCGGTCACGAGCAGATCTCCCTGCCAGTCCGCGAACTGAGCGCCGTCATAAAGCGCCATGCCGGCTGGCGCGATCGAGGGGGTCCATACCCAGTCGGGGGCGTGAAATCCGTCATGCTCGAAATAGGGCGAGATGCGCGCGCCATTGTAATCAAGGCCCATGGTGGCGATCGGCCATCCATAGTTGTCGCCGGCGGAAATGGCGTTCAGCTCATCGCCGCCCTGTGGGCCATGTTCATGCGTCCAGATGGTACCGGTCGCCGGGTCCAGGGCGATGCCCTGCATGTTGCGATGGCCATAGCTGTAGACATAGGCCGCCGGGCCGCCCTCCTCGGCGAAGGGATTGTCGGCGGGGGCGGAGCCATCCGGATTCAAGCGCAGCAGCGCGCCCAGATGATTGCTCCGGACCTGGGCCTCTTCGCGATAGGCGAAGCCTTCGCCCGCGGTCATCAGAAGGGAGCCATCGGGCAGGAAGGCCAGCCGTGCGCCATAATGGGCGTTGGTGCTGCGTTCGGGCGTGGCACGGAAGATCGTGTCGCCCGCCACAAGGGCGCCGTCCTCGAACCGCGCCCTGTAAAGCGCAGGCGTGTTGGCGTCCGCCGTGCCCGAGGCATAGCTGAGATAGACCAATCTGCTGGTATCGAAATCGGGCGCGAGCTCCAAGTCAAACAGGCCCGCCTGGCCCTCGGCGAAGACATCCTGAGGGCCGCCCGGCACATCGCTCAGCGCGCCGTCGCGCAGCCATTTCACGCCGCCATTGCGTTCGCTGATCAGGGCGGAGCCATCGGGCAGGAAGGCCATGTCCCACGGCGTGGCGAGGCCTTCGGCGATGACTTCGACCTCATACGTGTCAGGGGCGACATCGGTCGCGGGCGGGGACGCTTCGGGGGGCTGGGTGCAGGCCTGGATCAACGGAGCCATCATGGACAGGAAGATGACGGATCGGGTCAGTCGGGCCATGATGGTTCCCTCGCGCTCGGGTTTGCTGCACTCTGCATTCGATTGAGCCAAGCGCACTATGAGCCCGACAGGGCGCGCACGCAAAGGGGGAATGGGTCATGGCGTTCGTACGGGTCTTCCTCGTCTATCTGGTGTCCGTCGTGGTCATGGCGGCGCTGGGCGTCATCGCGCAAAGCCTGTTCGTGCTTGCGGGACTGAGCGGGGTTGGCGCGGACATCAATCTAACGCCCGCCCTCTCCATGATGGTCGATGACCTGATGGGGCTGGCGCCGATCTATGCGGTCATCATCGCTCTGGGCTTTCTGATCGCGCTGCCTGTCGCGGCTCTGGTCGGTCGGCTGCTGCCCTTGCCAAGGGGGCTCGTGTTCGCGGTCGCCGGCGCGGTTTGCATCGCCGTCATGCTGACCTTGATGAAAGAGGTGTTCTTCGGCGTCCAGCTCATTGCGGGGGCGCGAAGCCTCGCCGGTTTCTGCGCCCAGGCGTTGGTCGGCGGGCTGGCAGGGCTGGTTTTCGTCACCCTGACGCCCGCGCCTCGTACGTCGAAACCCGCGTAAACCGGTTAACGTGAAACTCGAATCAGAGCGCCAGCTGACGTTGTTTTCGACGGTCTGATTGTTGCGCAGCATAACTTCATTCAGAAATGAATAAATATATTTAATTCAAACGCTTGATGTCTGTTTTTCGGCCATTGGAGCGGGCTCGATGTGATTTTTCCGCAACGCTGACGCTGTGAACGTCTGAAGATCGCATGACAAACGGCTAAAACCCTGCATAAGCTGGGTTCAACTGCGTATAGCGGCTCGTTTTAGAACGTCGCGGCGCACCAGTTTCAGGGGAGGAGACCTGTATGACCCGATTCACCAAAGCAGCCGTTCTGGGAGCATCCGCGCTCGCTGCGGGCCTTGTGGCCACGCCGGCGATGGCTCAACAGCCTGATGTCATCACCGTCACCGCACAAAAGCGCGAACAGACCTTGCAAGAGACCCCGGTTTCGGTCGCTGTGGTGACAGATGCGGCCATCGAGCAGTCCCAGATCCGCGATGCGGCTGACCTGCAAACCCTGGTCCCGTCGCTGCGCGTCGCTGAATTCGCCGCCTCCACGAACACCGAATTCGCATTGCGCGGCATCGGCACGTCGAGCTTCAACCCCGGCCTAGAACCGTCCGTGGGCGTGTTCGTGGATGGGGTTTACCGTCCGCGCGCCGGCGCTGCGATCAATGACCTGTTGTCGATCGAGCGCGTTGAGGTCATCCGCGGTCCGCAATCCACCCTGTTCGGTCGTAATACGCCGGCGGGCGTGGTCAGCTTCATCACCAAGGAGCCCGAGTTCGAGTTCGGCGGCGATGCGGAACTGACTGCGGGCAGCTTCGGCCAGTTCGTGGCCAAGGCCACCGTGACCGGTCCGATCGTGGAGGATGTGCTGGCCTTCCGTCTGGATGCGACCACGCACACCAATGACGGTTATCTGGACAATGTGGCGCCCAATGCGCAACGCCAGCAGCTCAATGATCGCAATCGCCAGTCCTATCGCGGTCAGCTGCTGTGGTATCCGTCCGACGCCACCGAAGTGCGCGTCATCGCGGATATGGGCGTGATCGACGAGAACTGCTGCGCCGCGCCGTTCGGCTATTACGACCCGATCGACCAGGCCGCGATCGTGGCTTTGGGGGGCACGGCTCTTCCGGCCGACCCCTTTGACGGCCAGATCGCCGTGGACGGCAATGTGAACACCCAGCTCGATACGGCGGGCCTGTCCGCGCAGATCGACCACGAGTTCGACGGCTTTACCTTCACCTCGATCACCGCGTATCGCACCTATGACGAATCCCAGAATATCGATGCGGACTTCTCCGATATCGATTTGCTGGGCGCGCGGAACATCGACAACGAATACAACAGCTTCACCCAGGAATTCCGCCTCACGTCCAATGGCGGCCAGTTTATCGACTGGATGGTCGGGGCGTTCTATTACAAGAACGAGCTCGAATTTAATCAGCGCCTGGTCTACGGCGATGACACCAAGGCCTTCTTCGACCTGGCGTCCGCCGATCAGGTGGCCGATCTGGTGGCGGCCTTTGGTCTGCCGGCCGGCACGGGTGGCGTCACCCTGACCGAAACCCTGATCGGGCTGAACAACCAGCTGGGCGTGGCCGGCGTGCCGCAACTCACCGCGGGCGGTTATCTCCAGCCGGGCATGGGCGTTGAGCGCGAGAACTTCCAGTATGACACTACGTCCTGGTCCGCCTTCGGCCAGTTCGACATCAACTTCACCGATCGTCTGACCCTGACGCTCGGCGGTCGCTACACCGAAGAGGACAAGGACCTTCAGTCTCAGATCAACATCAATGATCCGCTGTCGGCTCTGAGCTTCACCTCGCTGGGCGCCAATCTACGCCTGCCCGAAGCGTCGCTCTGCCCGTCCTTCCCTGATGGCAATTCGTGCCCGTTCCTGCTGACCACCGTATTGGCCCAGCAAGCCCAGGCGGACGCCCAGCTGGCCGCCCAGCTTGAAGGCGCGCTGCAGGCCTCGGGCATTCCGGGCGCGACCCTGGCCAACCCGCTGGTGGTCTATGACCCGACCGTGGCGGCATTCCTGGCGAACACGCCCTTCAACCTGCTCAACGGCTTCTCTGCGTTCCAGAACTTCGGTCCCGTGGACGCCAGCCAGTATCCGACCTCGCGTTCGGACGACAATTTCTCCTACAACGCCATTCTCAGCTATGATGTGACCGATACGTTCAACATCTATGGCAGCTACTCCACCGGCTTCAAACCGGGCGGTTTCAACCTCTCCTATGAGGCGGCGGAAACCGGCGTCTTCGAATTCGAGGAAGAGGATGCGAGCTCTTGGGAGCTGGGCGCCAAGGGCAGCCTGCTCGACGGCGCGCTCGTCTATGCGGTCACCTATTTCAGCCAGGAAATCGAGGGCTTCCAGTCTGAAGCCTTTGTGGGCACCGGCTTTGCGCTGGCGAATGCTGGCTCGATCGAAGTCAGCGGCGTCGAGTTCGACTTCAGCTATGCGCCGACCGATCGTCTGTTCTTCACCATGGGCGGCACCTACCTGATCGACGACAAGTACGGCGATTACCAGTACGCCCCGTGCCCGGACAGCTCGCCGCTGTTTGGTCCGGTCTGGGATCCGTCCGATCCGACCTTCTCCGCCTGCAATACGCCGCGCACCAATGATCAGGGCCAGACCGGCACGTTCAATGACCTGTCCGGCGTCGATCGTGGCAACCCCGAACTGGTGGCGTCGGTCACCGGCACCTACACCCACCCGATCAATGACCGCCTGGATCTGATCTTGCGCGGTGAAGCGCGTCACACCTCCGAGTTCAATGCGGTGGCCAGCCTGGACCCGCGTCCGGTCGCCAACCAGGACGCCTTCACGCTGTACAACGCGTCGGTGACCCTGTCGGCCGCCGATGAGAGCTGGGCGCTTCAGTTCTGGGGCCGCAACATCACCGAAGAGGAATACATCAAGGGTGGTTTCCCTTCGGTGGGCTATCTGGGCGCCAGCTTCAACAACTATCCGGGCGATCCGCGGACCTATGGCGTGACGCTGCGCGCACGCTTCTAGGCGGCATACGCCCAGAGATGATCAACGGCGTCGGAGCGATCCGGCGCCGTTTTTCTTTGCGATAACGCCGCAGGCATGACCTCTTGCTTTTTTGGGGTGAACAGCGTTCAGTTCAGTCATGAATGACGGTATGACATATGCGCTCGCGCTCATGGGGGCCGGGTTCGGCATCGGACTGATTGTTCTGTTGAACATCGCCATGGGCTGGACGCGTCTGCGTCTGGACACCGAGGACAAGGCGCGCCGCTTTCTCAAGCGTGACGTCATGGGCTTCGAGGCCGGCGATGAGCAGGCCCTTACCACGGATCGGTGCGGGTTTATCTGTCTGGAGGCCGGCGGCGAGCGGCTGGGCCTGGTGCTGGCGCGCGGTGACAATGCCGTCGTGCGCGCCCTAAGAGCTGGTGATGTGCGACGGGTGGACCGCCAGGGCGCGACGCTGACGATTGCGCTTTATGATTATACCTTTCCCCGTGTGGTTCTGGAGCTGGGCCGGGATGGTCAGTCCCAGGCCTGGGCGGAACGGGTCGAGACATTTGTACGGGCGCCGAAACGCGCCCTGAAGGAGGAGGCGCGCCATGCCGAATCTGCCTGATCCCATCTTGTGGGCCATTCCCGGCTTCATCCTGCTGGTCATCGCCGAGATGATCTATGGTCGGCTGACGGGCAAGACCCGGTTCGAGCCGCGCGATACGGCGGCCAGTCTGGTCATGGGGCTGGGCAATACGGTGTCCGGCCTGGTGCTGGGCGGGATTGTCGTCGCCTGGTTCGTCTTCGTGGAACAGTTCGCCCTCTTCGATATCGGCTGGGCCTGGTACTGGTTCGTGATCGCCTTCGTCCTGGACGATTTCGTCTATTACTGGAGCCATCGCTGGGCGCACACCGTGCGCTGGTGGTGGGCGGACCATGTGGTCCACCATTCAAGCCAGCACTACAATCTTTCAACCGCCCTGCGGCAGCCCTGGCTGAACCCGCTGACCCTGAAATTCATTTTCCTGGGCAGCTGGCTGGTGCTGATCGGTTTTCCGCCCGCCATGATCGCCTTTGTGGCGGCGCTGAACCTGATCTATCAGTTCTGGATCCACACCGAGGCGATCAAGCGCCTGCCAGCGCCGATCGAGTGGCTGATGAACACGCCCAGCCATCACCGGGTCCACCACGCCACCAATCCGCGCTATCTCGATCGCAATTATGCGGGCGTCTTCATCATCTGGGATCGTCTGTTCGGCACGTTCGAGGCCGAGACCGATATGGAAGAGATCCGCTACGGGATCGTGCGCAATCTGGGGACCCACAATCCGCTGACCATCTGCCTGCATGAGTGGTGGGGCATTCTCAAGGATGTGAAGTCGGCGCGGTCCCTGCGCGAAGTGCTGGGTTATTGGCTGGGCCCGCCCGGCTGGTCGCCCGACGGCAGCCGGGAGACCTCGGCCACGCTCAAGGCGCGTTGGATGGAAGAGCAGGGGCTGACCCCGCCGCGCAAACAAGATGCTCAGCCGCCTGTGGCGGCGGAATAGCTCCCGCAATGCAGCATTGGTGATTACACCATAAACATCAATGCGGAGCTCTTAGTGCTCAGGTGAACTATGCTGCATCGCAGCTGAAGTCCTTATCAAATATATTGTGTTTTGCTTGTCTTTTTCTGGACAAGGGGCGTCCGCTTGATCCAAGCTTGAGAAGTGAACGCCGTTCATTGCTTGCATCAGACAGGCAGGCGGCGGAGAGCGGACGCGTCCGGCTCCGATTGATTCAGGCGCGCCGTCTCTTCTTGCACAAGGCGGGAGGCCCCTATGACAGCACTGCGTGATCTCTACCCCATGCCCGGCATTGACCCGCACTGGCATGTGCCCAATGCGTTCGACGCCGTGTTCGACTGGCGCTTCGACGAGGGGCGCACCACGCTGATGCACCTGTATCAGAAGGGCAAGGACATGCAGTGGGATGCGGTCAACCGCATCGACTGGGAGCTGGATCTGGACCCCGAGAACCCGATGGAAATGCCCGATGAGGCGGTGTCCATCTATGGATCGGATGTCTGGAACAAGATGAACAAGAAAGAGCGCATCGAGCTGCGCCGGCACACCCAGTCCTGGAACATCTCCCAATTCCTGCAGGGCGAGCAGGCGGCGTTGCTGGCCGCTTCCAAGATCGTGCAGGCCGTGCCGGATCTGGACGCCAAGTTCTATGCGGCGACCCAGGTGATGGATGAAGCGCGCCATGTGGAGGCGTATCGCAAGTTACTGGGCAAGTTCGGTGTCGCCTATCCGATGACCGATCCGCTGCAGGGGTTGGTCAATGACGCGCTGTCGGATTCGCGCTGGGACGTGACCTATCTGGCGATGCAGGTGGTGATCGAGGGATTGGCGCTGGCCGCTTTCGGCACCATTCGCGACCTGGCGCAAAATCCGCTCGCGCGCATGGTCAACGCCTATGTCATGGAAGATGAGGCGCGCCATGTGGCGTTCGGGCGCCTCTCCTTGCGCGACTACTATCCGCAGCTGACCCAGAAGGAGCGCGATGAGCGCGAGGAATTTCTGGTGGAAGCCTGCTATCTCATGCGCGATCGCATGACGCGCTCCAAAGAGATCTATGAGGTGCTTGGCCTGCCTGAGGCGGAATGCCAGGAATTCACCGAGAACTCCGAAATCGTGAAGCTCTATCGCACGCTGCTGTTCCAGCGGATCGTGCCGATCGTCAAGGATATCGGCCTGTGGGGGCCCAAGATCCAGCGCGCCTATGAGGATATGGGGGTGCTGCATTTCGCCGAGCTCGATCCGCAGGCCCTGCAGGAAGAGGATGAGCGCATCGCCCGGGAGATTGACGGCGAGCAGACCGGCCGGGTCGATCCCAACAAGGCGCGCAAGGATTACATCCATGCGGTCGCCCGCGAAGGCGCGGCGGGCGCAGCTGAATAGCGCTCGCTTCAAGTTTGCCTCGTTCGCCGTTCTGACCTTCGTGTCAGGGCGGCGATTTTTTTACGCGATCATGGTTGGTGCTGGGGGTTAACGCCTGTTAATACATGGGGCTGGGGGATGTGGCTCATGATCTGGCGCGTAGTGATCAGCTTGTGTGCGGCCGTAGCGCTGAGTGGTGTTGCGCCAGCGCTGGCGGCTGAGCGCAGCTGGATGGCGCGCTGGAGCGATGAAGAGATCGCCGCGCTGAGCGAGGCAGTCTCGGAAGCCTGGACCCATGGTCTTGATCCTACGGTCTATCCTGACCCACAGGCTTTGCGTGACTTGCCGTTCGGCGCGCGTCGGGACGACATCGCGCGTGCGGTCTGGTTCGCCTATGCCGAAGATCTGGCCTTTGGCGTTGTGGACCCCAGGGCGCTTGATCCGGACTGGACCGCACCCATTCATGATGTGGATCTACTGACCGCCTATGCCGAAGCGCGCGAAAGCGTCGGCATCTATGACAGCCTGGAAGCGCTGGCGCCGGCCCATCCCGATTATCAGGCCTTGAGGGCCGAGCTGATCCGGCGCATGGCGCTGGTGGACGCGCCCATTCTGGTGCCGCCCGGCGAGGCCCTGTCCCGCGGCGATGAGGGACCGCGTGTTGACGCCTTGCGGGCACGTCTTGTTCAGCTGGGGCTCTTGCCGCGATCAGTCCGGACCGGCGCGCCGTTTGACGCGCGCATGGAAAGTGCGGTCATGCGGTTCCAGACCCGACACAATCTGGCTGCGGACGGGCAGGCGGGGGCCTCGACCCTGGCCGAGCTGAACGCCGGGGATGCGCGCCGCATCAACCAGATCCGCGCCAATCTCGAACGCTGGCGCTGGCTGCCCGCCGAGCTGGGGGCGCGTCATATCCGGGTCAATATCGCCGATTACCGGCTGGAGGCCTGGGAAGATGGCGTGGTGGCGCGCACCCACCAGACCATGATCGGTCAGCGCTATTCGCGCACCCCGGTCTTTTCCGAAGACATGTCCATCATCGAGATCAATCCGTACTGGCTGACGCCGGGCGGGCTCGGGGCGCGCTGGGTGCGCACCTTCCGCACCAATCCGGCCTATGCCCTGTCCCAGGGATACCGGCTTGTGGATCTGGATACGGGGCGGCGCACCGATCCCTATCAGGCCGACTGGGCGAACCGGCGCTATCGGGTCATTCAGGTGCCCGGGCCGAACAACGCCATGGGGCGGGTCAAATTCCTGTTTCCCAATGTCCATAATGTCTACATTCACGACACGCCCCATCGTGAGCTCTTCGCCAATGCTCAGCGCGACGATTCCTCGGGCTGTGTGCGGGTGGAGAACCCCGAAGAGCTGGCGGTCTGGATCCTGTCTGCGGAAGGCTGGAGCCCGCAGGCCGTGATAGATGCGTTTGACTCCGGCGAGACCCGCCGCGTTCGCCTGCGTCATGAGGTGCCGGTGCATATCCTGTACTTCACGGCGGTCTCTGATGCGCTGGGCCGCGTGCGGTTCGTTCATGACGTCTATGACCGTGATGACCGCCTGGTGGCGGCACTGGCCGACCCGCCGCCCTATCCGCCGGAACCGTCGGTCCTGGAAGCATCGGAAGGCGAAGCCGCGCCCAGTCCTTGAAGATGGAAGACGCGAATGATGTCATGACCTGTCTACACAGGGGGTTTGCCAAGTTCGTCGTCTCTGACTACACCGCAGACTTTGTTTGTTCTGACAAAGGTCCGCAGCCATGCGCCATTTCCTGTCGACTGAAGACTGGTCCCGGAGTGACTTGCAATCGATCATCGATCGAGCGCGAGAGCTGCGATCCAGTCCGATGGGCGATGCGCTGAAGGGCAAGTCTGTCGCCCTGATGTTCTTCAATCCCTCGCTGCGCACCCGCACCAGCTTCCAGCTGGGCATTCAGCAGCTGGGCGGTTTCGCCATTGTGCTCGACGCGCAGGGCCAGACCTGGCCGGTGGAGTTCGAGGACGGCGCCATCATGGACGCCGGCCCCGAAGAGCACATCAAGGAAGCTGCGCGCGTCCTGTCGCGCTATGCCGACCTGATCGCCATCCGCTGTTTCCCCAAATTCCAGGACTGGGAGGCCGAGCGCGAGGATCCGCTGATCACCGCCTACGCCAAGTACGCCACTGTGCCGGTCATCAACATGGAGACCATCGTCCATCCGTGTCAGGAGTTGGCGATGATGATGGCGCTGCAGGACCGTCATGGCGACGTGTCGGGCAAGGACTTCCTCCTGACCTGGGTGCCCCATCCCAAGCCGCTCAACACTGCGGTGGCCAATTCCGCGATCCTGATGGCGTCCAAGATGGGCATGAATGTGCGCATGCTGATCCCGGATGACGCCTATCAACTGGATGAGCGCTACATGGATGCGGCCGAGCGGTTCTGTGGTGAGAACAAGGCCCGCTTCACCGTGACCACCGACATCGAGGAAGGCTATTCGGGCGCACACGCCGTCTACGCCAAGAGCTGGGGCGCCTTGCCCTTCTATGGCGCCTGGGAAGGCGAGGCGCCTTACCGCGCCAAGGGCGCCGGTTTCATGATCGATGACGCCAAGATGGCCCTGACCGACAACGCCACGGTCAGCCACTGCCTGCCCATGCGCCGGAATGTGAAGATCGCCGATTCCGTGGTCGACAGTCCGGCCTTCCTGGGCATCGAGGAAGCGGAAAACCGGCTCCACGTCCAGAAGGCGATGATGGAGCGGCTGGTGCAGGACGATCACGGATGACGGAACCCAAATCCTTTCCCGAACGGGGCGGCGCCAACGCGCCGGTCCGGTCCGCCATTGTGCAGCTGTTGTCGAACATGCGCGACGGCAAGGAAATCCGCGAATATCTCAACCGCTTCTCCGAGCTGGATCAGGAGCGCTTTGCGGTCGTCAAGGTGGGCGGCGCGATCATCGAGGAAGATCTGGATGCCCTGGCCGCAGCCCTCGCCTTCCTGCAATCGGTGGGTCTGGCGCCCATTGTCGTGCATGGCGGAGGTCCCCAGCTCAACGAAACGCTGGAGGCGGCGGGTTTCCCTGAAGAGCGAAAGAACGGCTTGCGGATCACCCCGCCTGAAGCCATTGGCGTGGTGCGCGACACCCTGACATCGGTCAATCTCAAGCTGGTCCAGGCCGTGCGCGATTGCGGCGGCCGGGCGGCGGCGGTGCCGTCGGGCGTGTTCGAGGCGGAGCTGATAGACGAGGCGGGGCTGGGCCGTGTGGGCGAACCCACCGGTGTCAGGCTCGATCTCGTCGCGGCTGCGGCGAAGGCCGGCCAGGCGCCGATCCTGACCTGTCTGGGCGATACGTCCGACGGGCGCCTGGTGAACATCAACGCCGATAGCGCCGTGCGCGCGCTGGTGCACAAGCTGCAGCCCTACAAGGTCGTCTTCCTCACCGGGACAGGCGCGCTTCTGGATGCGAGCAAGCAGCCGATCTCGGCGATCAACCTCGCCACCGATTATGATGACCTGATGGCGTCGGACTGGGTGGCGGGCGGCATGCGACTGAAGCTGCAGGAGATCAAGCTGCTGCTTGATGACTTGCCGCTGTCGAGCTCGGTCTCCATCACCAAGCCCGACCAGCTGGCGAAAGAGCTGTTCACCCATGCCGGGTCCGGCACGCTGGTGCGCCGTGGCGAGCGCATGCTCGAGCTCGACCGGTTCAGCGATCTTGATCAGGACCGGACCCGCGCGCTGATCGCCAGGGCGTTCGGTCGGCCGCCTGTGGCGGACTATTTTCAGACCATGGCCTTCGACCACGCCTTCGTGACCGAGAACTATCGGGCCGCGGCCATCACCACCCGGCTCGATGACATGGTCTATCTCGACAAGTTCGCGGTGCTTGATGAAGCCCGCGGCGAAGGTCTGGGCGGCGCTGTCTGGCGGCGTCTTGTCGAGTACGCGCCCACGCTGTACTGGCGCTCGCGCACCAACAATCCGGTCAACGAGTTCTATTTCGCCACCTGTCATGGCGCCGTGAAGGCGGGGCCGTGGACGGTGTTCTGGCGCGGCGAGGAGGATCTGTCCCGGATTCCGGCGCGGGTCGAGCGCATTGCGGCGCTTCCGGCGACGCTTGAGGAGACCGGCTCATGACGACGATCGGACTTGTGGGCGCGCGCGGTCACACCGGACGTGAACTGATCCGGCTTCTGGCCGAGCGCAGCGACATGTCGCTCGCCTTCGCCGTGTCGCGCGCCATGGATGGCCAACCGGTCACCGATATGGCGCCAGAAGGCCCGGCGGGCATGCTCTTTGAGGCCCTGAGCCCGGAAGCGGTCGCCCAGCGTCAGTGCGATGCGGTCATCCTGGCCATGCCCAATGGCCAGGCGGCGCCCTATGTGGCGACGATCGAGGCGGTCAAACCCGACACCGTGATCGTGGATCTGTCGGCGGATTATCGCTTTGATGAGAATTGGGTCTATGGCCTGCCCGAATTGTATGGCCGTGACGAGATCAAGGGCGCGAAACGGATTTCCAATCCGGGCTGCTACGCCACGGCGGGCCAGTTCGCCGTCGCGCCCATGCGCGAGGTGATGGACGGTCCGGCGCACTTGTTTGGCGTGTCAGGCTATTCGGGGGCGGGCACGACGCCCAATCGCCGCAATGATGTCGAAGCGCTCAAGGACAATCTCATACCCTATGCGCTGATGGGTCATATCCATGAGCGCGAGATGAGCCGTCATCTGGGTCATGAGGTGCGCTTCAGCCCGCATGTGGCGGCCTATTTCCGCGGCATTGTCCTGACCGCCCAGATGGAGTTTTCGCGCCCGGTGAGCGCAGCCGAATTCCGTCAGGCTTACGAGACCGCTTATGGCGACGAGCCGTTGATCCGGCTTCAGGATGAGGCGCCTGAGGTGATCGAAGGCGCGAACAATCTCGGCGCCGTGCTGGGTGGATTTGCGCTGAGCGAGGATGGCCGCCGCGGCGTCATGGTGTGCGCGCTCGACAATCTTCTGAAAGGCGCCGCCGTGCAGGCGATGCAGAATCTGTGTCTGGGACTGTCCCTGCCCGAGTTCGCTGAGCGCCGAGACTGACGGCTTCGTGACTTGGTCTTGAGCGGTTTTGCCCCAAATCTATGAGGGTGATCCCGTATGGAGGCCGTCATGAAAACCGTATTCGCCGCCGCGCTCGCGGCTGTCTCGCTCTGCGGCGCCGGGGTGGCGCAGGACCAGGATTACCTCAATCCGGCCCAGCCTGACGGCGCCGACCTGCCCGATGGCCTCGCCCATACCGTGTTCGCTTCGGGCTGTTTCTGGTGCACCGAGGCCGATTTCGAGAAGCTTGATGGCGTGGTCGAGGTCGTCTCGGGTTTTGCCGGCGGGACGGAACCGAACCCGGATTATTATGACGTGGCGCGGGGACGCTCGGATCATAACGAAGCCGCCCGGATCATCTACGACCCCGCCGTGATCAGCTATCAGGCCTTGCTCGATCATTATTGGCGCAATGTCGACCCGTTTGATGATGAGGGTCAGTTCTGTGACCGGGGTTCAGGCTATTCGCCAGGGATTTTCCCGGTGAGCGCCGAGCAGGCCGCGACGGCGCAGGCGTCCAAGCAAAGCGTTCAGGCCCTGTTTGATCGTGCGATTGTCGTGCCGGTGCGTGAGCTCGACACCTTCTGGCCGGCCGGCGTCGAGCATCAGGATTATTACGAGACCCGCCCCGCCCGGTATCAGCGCTATCGCTTTGGCTGCCGTCGGGACGCGCGCTTGCGTCAGATCTGGAACGGCGTGGAATAGATCAGGGCGTTTGGGCGCGCAAATTCGCGACGCGCGCTTCATAGGCCGCGTCGCGTTCAACCCTGTCATGGCCCTGTGCGCGGAAAATCTGATACCGGCGATAGCGATCCCCGCCCAGGGGCACGGAAATCTCGTCTATCTGTTCGAACTGGTCGAAATCCCAATCGAGCAGGGGCTCTTCCTCGGGGCGCTCGGAAATGATCAGGACGGGGTCTGAAAATCCGTCGGGCAGGGGCCAGGTCTGCTCGGCGAAGTTCTGGGCGTGCTCGGCGCGCACCCACATGAACACCTGACCGTCATAGTCCTGGCTGTAGCGCTGGAACTGGTGAAAATCGTTGCGATTGTCATAGACGAGCGCGGCCACGTCCTGCTCGCGTGCAAGGGCTTCCACCGCCTGAACGGTTTCAGGCCAGCCGCGCACGCGCTTGAAAGCGTTGGCCAGCCCGGCGGCGTCCGACAGGGGCGTTGAGGCGGCGAACGTCATCAGCGCCAGCCCGGCGATCGTGTGCAGACCCAGCGAGCCATAAAGCGCCCAGCGGCGCCAGCGCGGCCCCTCCATGAGAAAGACCGTGACCAGGATGATGCCGGTGACATAGGCGCTGGCGGCCCAATTGGCGTGCGCGCGGCTGATGAACGCCTGGATGCACACGATCACCAGAACCGGCAGGCAGAAGCTGACCAGCATCAGGCGCGGGCGCGCCGCGCTCCAGTCCAGCGACACGGATCTGAAGGCCGTGACCGCCACCCAGATCAACAGCGGAAAGGTAATGGGACCGAACACGCCCAGCTGCCCACTCAGAAAGTCGAGCAATTCGTCAAAGTGAAACAGGGAGCCGCCCCAATTGGCGTTGGCGGCCGTGTGGGAGACGGTGGCGAACTCGTGCTGGGCATTCCAGATGACATTGCCCGAAATGAGCGCCCCGAACAGCGCCAGGGCGGCCAGCCCTTGCCAGGAGACGAGGGCGCGGCGCGTCGGCGCATCAATCACGATGCTGATCGCCAGACCGATCAAGAGATAGATCGCGGCGTATTTGGACAGGAAGGCATAGCCCGCCGCCGCACCCAGCAGGAGGGCGAAACGCCAGTCTGGGCCTTCGCGCAAACGCACCAGGGCGTAAAGCGCAGTGCTGAAGCCCGCCATCAGAACCGCGTCGGTGGAGATGATGGTGGAGGAGAGCCAGACTGCGGGCATCACCGCCCAACCCAAGGCCGTGAACGCTCCGACGCGCGCATCGAAAAGCCGCGCAGCGGTCAGCCCCAGCATGATGGCGGTCAGTGTATGCAGGAAGGGCGCGGCAAAGCGGACCGCCCAGTCTGCATTGCCGAAGACGGCGGTGGTGGCCGCAATGATCCAGGCGATCATGGGCGGTTTGGAGAAATAGCCCCAATCGAGATCGCGCGACCACAGCCAGTACTGGGTCTCGTCGGCATACAGGCTGTTGGGGTCTGCAAACAGCGCCAGAACGCGCACGATCAGCAGGCCGGCGAGAATCGTCGCGATGGCGCGGATCAGCGAACGGTCGGAGCGGGGCGTGGCGGGGTCTGTTGTCATCGGGGTTTCATGCTGTGAGCGAGCGATCTTGTCAAAGTACAAGTCTGGGCGTTGTCGAAGGTGTGACTTCAAAGGCACGCTCGGCTTCGGGTGTACAGATATAACAATTTCGCATTTGCGGCAGGTTTTGTTGTGCAGCGCAGCATTAACCTAAAAAACCCCTTTTTATAACAACTTAGTATCGCTCAGGTATTGGTCCGTAATCAGATCAATTTGTGGATTAAGGCGCGGAAATGGATAAAAAACCGAGGAATTTATGTCACCGAACTGTCACGTAGGGCCGTTATCCGCCGCACTCCAAGCGGGACGCAGGGGGTGTCCCGCCGGTTAAGGTCGAAAGAGAAACATGTCGAAGTTCAATCCCTGGGCCTACGGTGCGGCTGCCGCCGCCCTGCTGGCCGCCGCTCCGACTGCGGTCTACGCTCAAGAGACGTCCTCCCAACTGCGCGGCTCTGTCGTCGATGCTTCCGGCAACGCGATTTCCGGCGCGCGCATCTCCATCATTCACACGCCGTCCGGTACGGTCAGCACTGCAACCACCAATGACTCGGGCACGTTCTTCGCGTCCGGTCTGCGCGTGGGCGGTCCTTACACGATCACCGTCGCCGCCGCCGGCTTTGACGGTCAGGCCCTTGAGGACCTGAACCTGCGTCCGGGCCCGCAATCCCCGCTGCGCCTGTCGCTGAACCCGCAATCGGCTGACGTCATCGTCGTCACCGGTCAGGCCATCAACACCAATGACCTGAACAACGGCGTGGGCTCCAACTTCACCGCGCGCGACATCTCCAACCAGCCGAGCATCTCCCGCGATGTGATCGCCACGCTGGCGCGCGACCCGCTCGCCATTTCCGGCGGCCCGAACAACCTGTCCGTCGCTGGCGTGAACCCGCGCTTCAACGGCGTGACCATCGACGGCGCCCGCCAGCAAGACGCGTTCGGCCTGGGCTCGAACACCTTCGCCACCGCGCGTTCGCCGATCAACATCGACATCCTGGAATCGGTCACGCTGGTTGCGTCTGACTACTCCGTGCTGACCGGCGGCTTCACCGGCGGCGGCGTTGTCGCCACCACCAAGGCCGGCACCAACGAGTTCGACGGTTCCGCGTTCTATTACTACCGCGACCAGGACTTCTACGGTCAAGAAGGCTTTGGCGGCGAAACCAACTACACCCCGGGTGACTTCGACGAGAAAGAATACGGCATCACCCTGCGTGGTCCGATCATCGAAGACCGTCTGTTCTTCTCGGTTTCCTATGACAAGTTCGAAACCGCGTCCGGCATCGACTTCACCAACAGCGACAGCGACAACGGCGTTGACCCGCAATTCTTCGATGCGCTGAACAACCTGGTTCAGAACACCTACGGCATCGACATGCTGGGCCGTCCGACCCAGGCGGCTGTGCCGTCCGAAACCGAGCGTTACTTCGCCCGCGTCGACTGGAACATCAATGACGACCACCGTCTGCGCGTCTCCTACCAGAAGACCGAAGACGCCGGCATCTCCAACATCGGTTCGCGCAACTTTGAATCGGCTTGGTACGACACGCCGACCACCCTGGAATCCTGGTCCGGTGAACTGTTCTCGAACTGGAACGAGAACCTCTCCACCACCTTCCGCGCCAGCCAGATCGACTTTGTCCGCGGCCAGAACTGCCGTGCGGCTGACGGCGTTGGCCAGCTGGAATTCCGCCTGAGCGCCGCCGATGTCGCCGGCACCGCGCTGGACGGCCTGCTGACGGACTCCTCCGAGCTGACCTTCACCGGTGGTTGCGACCGTTTCCGTCACGCCAACGAATACAATGACGAACGCCTGACTCTGTTCGGCTCCGCCGACTATGTCTGGAACGACTTCGTCTTCACCGTTGGCGGCGAATACGAGCAACTGGACGTGTTCAACGTGTTCGTCGAGCGTTCGCGTGGCCGCTTCATCTTCAACGATGTGGCTGACATCGTGAACCAGGAAGCCCGGGTCGAGTATCGCAACCCGACTTCCAACACTGCTGCAGACGGCGCCGCCGCCTGGGGTTACGACCGTTACACCGCCTTCGCCCAGTCGACCTGGCAGGCGCTGGACAATCTCGAGCTGACCGCTGGCGTTCGCTACGAGAACCTGTCCACGGACGACACCCCGCAGCTGGACCCGACCTTTGCGACCTCTGTCGGCTTCGACAACACCAGCACCATTGACGGTCTGGACCTGGTCATGCCGCGCATCGGTTTCCGCTATGAGCCGTTTGACCGCACCACCATCACCGGTGGTCTGGGCATCTTCGCCGGTGGTGACCCGGCCGTGTGGACGTCCAACGCCTATCAGGTTCCGGCTGTGTTCGCGTCCGGCAACTTCTCTGGCGTGACGGGCAACTCCATCCCGCAAGCCCTTCTGGACGACGTTGCTAACGGGACGGCCCTGGCCATCGACGCCATCGACCCGAACTTCGAAATCCCGAACGACCTGAAAGCGTCCCTGCGTCTCGACCAGGAATTCGATCTGGACTTCGGCGGTTTCACCCTGGGCAACGGCTATCTCTTCTCCGCTCAGGTGCTCTACACCGAAGCTCAGAAGTCCTTCCTGTGGCGTGAAGCGGCTCAGACCAACGAGCAGCCCTACGCTCAGACCGGCGTCGCTCCGGACGGCCGCACCATCTACGCCGACCTGAACGATCTGGGTGTGTCCAACCGCACGATCCTGACCAACGGTTCGGGTGCGGAAAGCCTCGTCTACACCGTGTCGCTGCAAAACGACTTCGACAACGGCTTCGGCTTCTTTGCGTCCTACGCCAACCAGGACGTCGAGATGGTGTCCGAGGGTTCCTCCTCGCGCGGCATCTCGTCCTGGCGCGGCCAGATGTCCTCTGACCGGAACTTCCCGCAAGCACGGACCTCGATCTATCAGGTCGAGCATGCCTTCAAGCTGGCTCTGAGCTATGAGCGTGACTTCTTCGCGGACCTGACCTCGCGTGTGGACCTGTTCGGCACCATTACCTCGGGTGACCCGTACACCTACACCTTCGACGTCAGCTCCTCGAACGCTCTGTTCGGCCGCGCCGGCAACGGTGAGAGCCCGTACGACAACAACCCGCTCTACGTGCCGACCCTGAACGATCCGGCGGTCGTGTACGCCAGCGGCTTTGACGTCGACGGCTTCAACACCCTGATCACCGAGCAGGGCGTTGCCCGCGGCGAGATCATGGATGTGAACTCCCTGTCCGGTCGTTGGAACCAGCGTTGGGACTTCCGCTTCCAGCAGGATCTGCCGGGCATTCCGGGCGCCGATCGCTGGGTGGGCGACAACCGTCTGAAGCTGGTCTTTGATGTCGAGAACGTCATGAACCTGCTGAACGACGAGTGGGGCACCTACTCCAGCAGCGTCCGCTTCGGCCAGGCGCAGATCGTCTCCGCGGACCTGGTCAGCGCCGCTGACGTGGCTCTGAACGGTGTTGACGGCGCCACCGCCCTGCGCGGCGACGCACCGCGCACCACCTGCCTGAGCGCCGGTGACTGCGTGTACCGCTTCAACAGCTTCAACAGCTTCCGTGGCGACACCGACAACCCGTCGGCTTCGCGCTCGGTCTGGGCGGCTCGCATCGGTATCCGTTACGAGTTCTAAGACTCACTTCGGATCTGATCTGAAACCAGTGGGGGGGCGATCTTCGGACTGCCGCCCTTCTTGTATGCCTAGACGTGTCTGAAAAGCCACAGGCGTTAAAAACGTGACATCGACCTTCGAGGCGTCAAAGATGGCCAAAGGGTTAATGTCAGCCTTGCCCGTGACAAGGCGGCTTCCTAACAAGTTGCTGATCTGTTTGTGAAAACGGACGGGTCGTAGTGGTAAAGATCATGCGCAGGCTGATGAAGGCGACATGTCGGCCGTCTTAAAACCTTCACATAAATGTCGTCCAAGAGTCTTCCTCGACCAATATGCGCCCACAGTTGAGTACAGGCGAGCGGCCTGTGCGGGTTATTGGTCGATCTAGGGGACCCCCAAAATGGCGCTTTTGAAGAAATTCGCTTGCGGCGCATCCGTGGCTGCGCTTGCCGCGCTCGCCCCGGTTGCTGCGGTGCACGCACAGCAAACCACTGGTTCCATCCGGGCCGCCGTGACGGATGCGTCCGGCGCACCGGTCATGGGCGCGAACGTCACCATCATTCACGAGCCGACCGGTTCGGCTTCGGTTGTGCAATCGAGCAGCGACGGCCTGGTCCGCGCGACCAATCTGCGCGTTGGCGGCCCGTACAGCCTGACGGTCACCGCGCCGGGCTACCGTCCGACCCGCGTTGAAGGCGTCAGCATCAATCTGGGTGAAACCACCGATCTCGAGGTGGCTCTGGAATCGGGCGCCGTCGCAGAAGACGTGATCGTGGTCACCGGCTCCGCCATCAATGTGGTGGAAACCGCGATCGGTCCGAACGCGACCTTTGATCTGGGCACGCTGCAAAACGCCCCCGCGATCAACCGCACCCTGAACGATGTGGTCCGGATCGACCCGCGCATCTATGTGGATGAAGCCGATGTGGACGGCATCCAGTGCGCCGGCGCCAACTCGCGCTTCAACTCGCTGACCCTGGACGGCGTGCGCCTGAACGATGCGTTCGGCCTGAACCGGAACGGCTTCCCGACCGAGCGTCAGCCCTTCTCCTATGACGCCATTGAACAGGTCGCCGTCGAGCTGGCGCCGTATGATGTGTATTACGGCGGCTTCTCCGCCTGTAACATCAACGCCGTAACCAAGTCGGGCACCAACGAATTCCATGGCGGATTCTTCTACGACTTCACCAGCGACGATCTGCGCGGCGACAGCCGTGAAGGCAATCCGGTCGAGCTGGCCGCGTTTGAAGAAGAGCGCTGGGGCTTCAACCTGAGCGGCCCAATCCTTGAAGACAAGCTGTTCTTCTTCGTCGCCTATGAATACCAGGAAGGCGCCAACACCTTTGATCGCGGCCCGGAAGGCTCCGGCGCCCTGAATGAAGTGTCCGGCTTCACCCAGGCGATGTTCGACGAGATCCGCGAGATCGCGATCAACCAGTACAACTATGATCCGGGCTTCTTGCCGACCTCGTTCCCGAACGAAGACGAGAAGCTGCTGGTCAAGCTCGACTGGGAGATCAACAACAACCACCGCGCCACGTTCACGTACAACTATAACGACGGCTTCAATATCACCGAATCCGACGGTGACGCGAACGAGTTCGAATTCTCCAACCACCTGTACGAGCGCGGCGCCGAGCTGCACGCCTACACCGGCGCGCTGTTCTCGCAGTGGACCGACAACTTCTCCACCGAAGTGCGCCTGAGCTACACCGATCTCGACAACCGTCAGAACTCGGTTGGCCAGGATGGCTTTGGTGAGTTCCGCATCTTTGAAGGCGGCAACACCATCTTCATCGGCGAGGATGACTCCCGTCAGTCCAACGACCTGAACTACACCGTCGAATCCGTGATCCTGCGCGGCAATTACGATTGGAACAACCACTCGTTCTCGTTCGGTTTCGAGCGTGAAACCTTCGACGTGTACAATCTGTTCGTTCAGCACTCGATCGGCCAGTTCGACTTCTCCGGCATCGATGCCTTCCGCAACGGCACGCCGAGCGGCATCGACTATGAAAACGCCCCGTCCCTCGACCCGACCGACGCGGCGGGTGAGTTCGCCTACTCCACGAACTCCATCTACGCCCAGGACGAGTGGGACCTTCTCAACGGCGTCGTGATCACCGCGGGTCTGCGTTATGACTTCTACACGTCTGACGACCTGCCGGCCGAAAACGCCGACTTCCTGGCCAGCTACGGCTTCACCAACTCCAACAATCTGGATGGCGAAGGCCTGCTACAACCGCGTCTGGGCATCCAGTGGGACGTCAACGACCAGCTGACCCTGCGCGGCGGCATCGGCCTGTTCTCGGGCGGCAACCCCAATGTCTGGCTGACCAACAACTACCAGAACGACTTCGTGCGGAAGTTCGGTGCGGATGAGGATGCGTTCTACGACGCCGGCTTCACCTCGCTGTTCGATCCGGGCATCGTCTATCCGGATGGCCAGGGCCCGGGCTACTCCGTCCCGTCCCAGCTGATCGACGCCGTGGCGTCTGCGGACTCCATTTCGGGCTTCGAGATGAACAATCTCGATCCGAACTTCGAGATCCCGGGCGAGTGGAAAGCCTCTCTGGGCGCCACCTACCTGCTCGATCTGGCGGCTCCGGTCGTGGGCGGCGAGTATGTCCTGAACGCGGACTTCCTCTACACCCGCGATCACAACGCGGCGACGATCATCCGCGGCGATTTCGAGCCGAGCACGCCAGCCGTGAACGGCCTGTTCCCGCAGTATTCGAGCCCGCGCAGCCCGAACACGCTGACCCTGACCAACACCGACCTGGAAGCGGAATCCATCTCGCTCTCCTTCTCGGTGAGCCGTGAGTACGATTTCGGCCTCGATTGGGTCTTCGGCTATGCCTACAATGATGCGGAAGACGTCAACCCGATGACCTCTTCGGTGGCGTTCTCCAACTACACCTCGCCGGCTTTCGTGGATCCGAACAATCCGGGTATCGCGACCTCGAACTACAACATCGAGAACCGCTTCACCTTCCTGCTGAACTACGAAACCGACTGGCTGTTCCCCGAATACTTCACCAGCGTCGGCCTGTTCGCGCTGGCCTCTGAGGGGCGTCCGTACAGCTACACCATGCGCAGCGTGGGTGGCGGCGACCTGTCGGGCTTCAACCCGTTCCTGAGCAACAGCGACAACTATCTGCTGTATGTTCCGACCGGCGTGAGCGACCCGAATGTGGATCTGAGCGGCCTGACCGACGTTCAAGCCTTCTTCGACTATCTCGATGCCGAAGGCCTGAGCCAGTATGCGGGCGGCTTCGCTCCGCGTAACGGTTTCAATGGCGGCTGGTGGACCAAGGTCGACCTGCGCTTTGAACAGGAACTGCCGGGCCTGATGGAAGGCCACCGTTCCAGCGCGTTCTTCGTGATCGACAACTTCACGAACCTTCTGAACGACGAATGGGGCATCCTGCGTGAAGCGAGCTTCCCGCGTCGCGTGGGCGTTGTGGACTCCGAACTGAGCGGCGATGACAGCCAGTTCGTCTACACCAACTTCAACCCGGAGACGAAAGCCTCCGTGGTGGGTGACGCCTCCATCTGGCAGATCCGCGTCGGCGTGCGTTACGAGTTCTAAGGCTCGTATTCACGCAAACGAACCGAGAGGGGCGGCCCGGCCTGGGCCGCCCTTTTCTTTTTATGACCGCAAAAGGCGCCCCAGACCCCGGCTCGTCGCAAAACTGTGATGGCCAACGGATATGCAGGCGACACTGCTTACGCCTGTCGCATGGGGAAATATCATGGTTCGCACTCCCGCTTCCGCCTGGACGCGCCGTTTCGTCCTGACATCGGCCGCATCGGGCGCCGCCGCCGCGTTGACCGCCGGGTGCACCATGCCGGTGACCGAGGCCGCAGCGCCGGTCTTCCGCAATGACCCGTTCAGCCTGGGCGTGGCCTCTGGCGAGCCGACCTCTGACGGTTTCGTGCTCTGGACGCGGCTCGCGCCGAACCCGCTGGATCCGGATGGCGGGATGCCGCCTGAGGCCATGGATGTGGGTTGGGAGCTGTCCGAGGACGAAGCCTTCACCACGATTGTCCGTTCGGGCGTCGAGCGCGCGCTGCCCGATTGGGGGCATTCCGTACATGCCGAGCTGTATGGGCTTCCGGCAGGGCGTGAGTTTTTCTTCCGCTTTCATGTGGGCGGCGTGACCAGTCCGGTGGGGCGGGCGTTGACCGCGCCGGCCTATGGGGCGGGCGTGGACGCCATGAAGATCGCCTGGTGCTCGTGCGCCCATTACGAGCAGGGCTATTTCCACGCCTATCGCAACATGGCCGAAGAGCGCCCTGACCTGATCATCCACACGGGCGATTACATCTATGAGTCCAGCTGGGGCCAGCAGGTGCGACGCCATGTGACGCCCGAACCCTACACGCTGGACGATTATCGCCGCGTGCATGCGCTCTATCGCCTGGACCCCGATCTTCAGTCCGCCGCCGCCATCGCGCCCTGGCTGGTGACCTGGGACGATCACGAAGTGGACAATGATTACGCCGGCGATATCAGCGAACAGCCCTTCGTCTCGGCCGAGGATTTCCGCGCGCGTCGTCTCGCCGCCTATCAGGCCTATTGGGAAAACATGCCCCTGCGTCGTCGCTCGATGCTGGAGCGGGCTTCGGGCCGCATGCGCATTTACTGGCAGACCGTGTTCGGCGATCTCGCCGAAGTGAACATGACCGATGGTCGCCAGTTCAAGACGCCCATGGCGTGCCCGACCGAGTTTGACCGCGGGGGCAATATCGTGCCCGCCAGCTGTGAAGAGCTGACCGATCCGGGCCGCACCTATCTGGGCGACGGGCAGGAGCGCTGGTTGTCGCGCGGCGTGGCCGGCTCCGGGGCGATCTGGAGCTTCATCGTCCAGCCGACCCTGTTCTCGCCGTTCAATTTCTCCAACCCGCAAACCGGCGAGTCCATGGTGTGGACCGATGGCTGGGACGGCTATCCGCTGGCCCGCCAGCGTCTTGTCGATGCGCTGGCCCGCAAGGAGAACGCCAACCCGATCATACTGGGCGGGGACACCCATTGTTACTGGGTGACCGATGTGAAGCAGGATTTCGCCGACATGAACTCGGCCACCGTGGCGTCCGAATTTGTCACCACCGCTGTCACCAGCCATCGCGGTGGCTATGAGAGCACCGCAGCCTTTCTGCCCAACAATCCGCACATCAAGCATTTCGACACCCGCGAGCAGGGCTATGGCCTGATCCGTCTGGGCCGGGACCGGGCGGAGGTCGATCTGCGCGTGGTGGGCGATGTGGCGCGCCGGGACGGCTATGCGCCGCGCAATCAGAAACAGTATGTCATCGAGGCGGGACAGCCGGGCGCAGTGGAAGTCTGAGCCCTGCGATAAATCCGCTACAACCGGGGTGCGGCGCGTGATATGGGCGTTTCATGACCACACGCACCGTACCCCACGAAACCGCCCCCCAAACCGTCATCCACACTGCCTGGCCCTATCATGAGGACTGGGCGGATGCGCTGGAAGGCGCACGCACGGAATTCACCGAGTTTCTGAGCCTCGTCGCCGCGCCGGGCGCGAGCGGCCAGCCGCAGAAACTCGTGATTTATGTCGCAGACGCCGAGAGCGAAGCCAGCGCCCGTCAGGCGCTGGGCGAGACGGCGCGCTATGTGCGGGCGCCCTATGGCGATGTGTGGACCCGCGACACCGGCCCGGTCTTCGTCAAGACCGGTGAGGGGCTCAAAGCCCTGCGCTTCCGGTTCAATGGTTGGGGCGGCAAGTACCAGTATCCCGGCGATGAAAGCATTGGCGCGGAGATCGCAAAGCGGGCGGGCGCCCAGGTCGAGACGCTCGACTGGATCTGTGAAGGCGGCGCGCTGGAATTTGATGGCGACGGCACGGTCCTGACCACGCGGGATGTGGTGCTGAACCCCAATCGCAATCCACGCCTGAGCGAAGCGCAGGTGGAAACCGATCTTGAGCGCACCTGCGGCGTTCAGAAAGTCATCTGGTTGGATGACGGTCTGGCGGGGGACCATACCGATGGCCATATCGACAATCTGGCGCGCTTCGCAGGGCCCGGCGTCGTGGTGACCCAACGTCCCACGGGCGCGGACGACCCCAACGCCACGCTCTACGCCCGCACGATCCGGATGCTGAAACAGGCGAAAGACGCACGGGGGCGGTCCCTCAAAGTGATCGAGATTCCCTCGCCCGGCCTTGTGGAAGGCGAGGACGGCGGTCCGGCGGCGGCGTCGCACATGAACTGGATCATCGGTCCGCATCATGTGGTCATGCCCGCCTATAACCGGCATGCCGACGCCGCGGTTCGGGCACTTTCCCACGCTTTTCCGCGTCACAAGGTTGTCGCAAGCCCGGCAAATCATATTCTGACAGGTGGCGGCGCTTTTCATTGCGTCACCAACAATCAACCTGAATAGACCTGGTGGCGCCGTGATCGCACTTGCTCTTCCGCTTAGCGTACTGTCTCTCGCTCTTGCGGATACGTCCGCCTCGGCAAGCTCTCCCGCACCTGAAGCGCCCATGCGCGCCATGGAAGAAGCGCTCGACTATCTCGACGCCTTCCAGCTGGAAGTGGCCGATGTCGCCCAGCATGACCGCATGGTCGGGTTCGCCGCCGCCATCTTGGAAAATGGCGAGCCGGTCGCGATCTATACTTCTGGCGAGACGCATCGCGGCTCTGGCGCGCCGGTCACGGCCGATACGGTGTTCCGTCTGGCCTCGGTGTCCAAGACCTTCGCCGGGACGATGCTGGGGCTTCTGGATGATGCCGGCCTTGTCAGCCTGGATGCGCGCGTGCCGGAAAGCGTGCTGGATCTGGGCGGGGCGCGTCAGCCGACCTGGCGCGAACTGGCCAGCCACCAGACCGGCTTGCCGCCGAACGCCTATGACAATCTGATCGAGGCGGGACGGGATGCGCATACGGTGCGCGACCGGCTGACCGAGGTGCCGCTGCTGTGTCCGATGGGCGAATGCTACACCTATCAGAATGTGGCGTTCGACGTGGTCCGCGACCTGATCGAGGACGCGACCGGACAGACCTACCAGGATGCGGTGCAGACCTATCTGTTCGATCCGCTGGGCATGCAGAGCGCTGGCTTTGGCAGGGAGAACCTCGAACGCGCCGAAAGCTGGGCCGCCCCGCATTTCGGGCGCCGTCAGCGCCTGGGCAGTGCGGCCACGGATTATGACACCCTGCCGGCGGCGGCGGGCGTATCGCTGAGTCTGAATGATCTGATCATCTGGGCGCAGGCCCAGATGGATCCTGAAGCCTATGGATTGCCGGCGGGCGCGATCGAACGCGCCCATACTCCGCAAACCCGCTCGCTCCGCGAAACGCGCAATCTGCGCCGTCTGAGGCGTGTGGAAGATACCGCCTATGGCCTGGGCTGGCGGATTTACGACTGGCAGGGCGAGCGCACCCTGATCGTGCATGGCGGCGCGCTGGCCGGTTACGGCTCTCAGGTCGTGCTCGAACCTGAAACCGGTTTTGCCTTCGTGGCGTTGTGGAATGCCGATTTCGGCCTGCCGCGCTTGCTCTGGCCGACCGCAATGGATATGCGCACCGGCGATGGCCCGGGGGCCTTCGTCGATGATGCGATCGCTCGGATGAGATAATGACCGACACCTTCACCATGGGGGTTCTGCAAGCGCCGCTGAACGGCGATGAGAGCTCCAATATCAAGACCATCACCGAACTGGTGCGTGAAGCGGCCGGGCAGGGGGCGCAGGTGATCCTGCCGCCAGAACTGTTCCAAGGGCCGTATTTCTGCAAGACCCAGGTCGAGGACTGGTTCGCCACCGCCTATCCGGCGATGGAGCATCCGTGCGTCATCGCCATGCAGAAGCTCGCCGAAGAGCTCGATGTGGCCATCCCGGTCTCCATCTATGAGCGCGACGGACCGCTGTATTACAACTCCATGGTCATGCTGGACGCAGGCGGCAAGGCGCTGGGCGTGTATCGCAAGAGCCATATTCCCGACGGGCCGGGCTATCAGGAGAAGTATTACTTCCGCCCCGGCGATACCGGTTTCAAGGTCTGGGACACCAAGTTCGGCAAGGTGGGCGTCGGCATTTGCTGGGACCAATGGTTCCCCGAAGCCGCGCGCTCCATGGCGCTTCTGGGCGCGGAAATGCTGCTGTATCCCACCGCCATCGGCGCCGAGCCGCAAGCGCCGGAAATGGACACCGCCGCCGCCTGGCGCCGGGCCATGCAGGGCCATGCCGTCTCCAACTGCATTCCGATCGGCGCCGCCAACCGGATCGGTGATGAGGATGGCCAGGTCTTCTACGGGACCAGCTTCATTTGCGACAATACGGGCGAGGTGAAGGCCGATCTGGGCCGGACCGAGACCGGGGTGCTGACCGCGACCTTCAATCGCAAGGAACTCGACACCTTCCGCGCCGCCTGGGGCTTTTTCCGCGATCGCCGACCCGAGCTCTATCTCTAAGACAGGCTCTGGCGGGAACGGGATAAGCCGTTGGCGCGTTAGACATCCAAAGCTGGCGTTCGCCAGCTCTGAACCGACACGCCGCCGCCCGGAAATCACAACCGGTGCGGCGGCGCGTGCTGTGCAGAAGGACTCCGCATGACCCAGACCCGCCGCTCCGCAAAACTTCTGGTCCGTACCGCGACGCTCGCGGATGTGTCGGCCATTCTGGACTTGCAGGAGCGGGCCTACCCGGGATGGGATCCCGACACCCCCGCGATGATCCGCGGCCAGATCGCGAACTTCCCTGAGGGGCAGTTCGTGGTGGAGTATGAAGGGGATCTGGTGGGCTGGTGTGCCAGCTTCATCATTGACGAGGACGCAGCGTTCTCCCGCCATACCTGGGCCAGCATCACCGGCGGCGGTTTCGCGGCGCGTCATGATCCTGATGGCGACTGGGTGTATGGCATGGAAGTGGCCGTCGACCCCAGCCGACGCCGTCTGCGCATCGGCCAGCGCCTGTACGATGCGCGCAAGGCCCTGTGCGAGGAATGGGGGCTGAAGGGCGTCGTGTTTGGCGGCCGGATGGCGGGCTTCCGCCGTAAGCGCAAGCAATATCCCACGCCGCAGGATTATCTCGACGCCGTGGTCAGCAACGAGTTGCGCGACCCGGTTTTGAACTTCCAGATGCGCATGGGGTACGAGCCGGCGGGCGTTCTGAACGGCTATCTGCCCGACGACAAGGATTCCGGCGGCGCGGCGGCGCGCATGGTCTGGCGCAATCCCATGTATGTGGAGAGCAATGGCCCGGTGAACCGCCCCACGCCCAATACGGTGCGGGTGGCGGCAATCCAGATGGCGATGCGTTCGATGGAGACGCTCAAGGAGTTTGAGCGCAACGTCGAATACTTCGTCGAGGTCTGCTCGGATTATCGCGCTGATTTCTGTGTTTTTCCGGAGATGTTCACCGTGGCGCTGCTGGCGCTCGAAAAGCGCAAGCTGACACCCGAAGAAAGCATCGCCGCCCTGTCGCGCCACACGCCGCGCTTTGTCGAGCTAATGAGCACGCTAGCGGTGCGCTACAACATCAACATTGTCGGCGGCTCCCACCCCACGCGCACCGATGACGGCGACATCCAGAACGTCGCCTATGTGTTCCTGCGCGACGGGTCCGTGCACGCCCAGGAGAAGATCCACCCCACGCCGAACGAGCGCTATTGGTGGAACATCAAGGGCGGCGACGCGGTCGCCACCATCCCGACCGATTGCGGGCCGGTGGGCGTACTGATCTGCTATGACACCGAATTCCCCGAGCTGGCCCGTCGCCTGGCCGACGAGGGCGCGAAGATCATCTTCGCCCCCTACGCCACCGATGACCGGGGCGGGCATTTGCGGGTGCGCTATTGCGCCCATGCCCGCGCCATCGAGAACCAGCTCTATGTGGTCACGGCAGGCAATGTGGGCAATCTGCCCGGCGTTGAGAACATGGACATCAACTACGCCCAGAGCGCGGTGCTGACCCCGTGCGACTTCCCCTTCGCGCGCGACGGCATTGCCGCGGAGACCAGCGAGAATGTGGAGACGATTGCGGTGGCCGACCTGCACCTGGATGATCTCGTGCAAGCGCGGCGTTCGGGCACGGTGCGCAATCTGCGCGACCGCCGCTTTGATCTGTATCGGATTGTCTGGAAAGACCGCGGCTAGCGCGGTCGGACGGGGTTATTTTGCGGGGCGGCCTGGCGTCATCAGCGCCAGCGCCACCGCGCCCGCCAGACCGGGCCAGGTGAATGCCACAGCCTGATCAATCGCGCCGCCCATCAGGCTCAGCGCGCCTGCGAGCAGGCCGCCCAGGGCGATGACCGCCGCAATAGCGAGTATGATCAGACGAAACGACACAGTCCGGACGCTCCCACACCAATAGGGCGCAAGTATGGCCTGGTCTGGCTAATTTTTCGTAAGGGCGGCGCGTCTAGCCCGCCAGCAGCGCGCCCTGAATGCCGTCAAACAGGAACTGGGTGGCCAGCGCGGCCAGGATAACGCCCAGGATGCGGGTGATCATCGCCGCCAGCGTATCCCCGATCAGGCGCATGATGGCGCCCACGGCCAGGAACAGCACAAGGCACAGCAGAAGGTTCGCGCCCATGCCAATGAACACCATCAGCTGGCCGCCAATGCCCTCCGCTTCATTCATGAACAGCATGATCGACGCGATGGCGCCGGGGCCCGCCAGCATGGGAATGGCCATCGGGAACACGGAAATGTCCTCATTGGTGCCCGGAATTTCCTCGTCAGCGTCATTGAGGGCTTCAGCGCGTTCCTCGCGACGCTTGGAGCGCGTCTCGAAGATCATGTCGAGCGCCAGCATGAACAGGAGCACGCCGCCGGCCGCACGGAAGGCGTCCAGGCTCACATGCAAGGCGTCCAGCAGCCATTCGCCCAGATAGGCGAAGCCAAACAGGACGGCGGTGGCGATCAGCACGGACTTGATGGCCATGACACGGCGGTGGGCGTTGGTGGAGCCCTCGGTCAGACTGGCGAAAATCGGCGCCACGCCAATCGGGTCGATCACGACGAAAAACGTGACGAGAGAGGCCGTCATCAGGCCCAGATCCAGCGCGTCCATGTAACATCCCCAGAATAAAACGATGCGGTCTATTCGGGGCCTAACACGAGCGGCAGGGATTGGCGAGGCCGCGCGAATGCAACCCCGATCTGTTTAAATGCGGCGATGGGCGGCTTCAGCCGGGGGTTTGCATGGGCGTCAGCGCACGCGCCTGTTCACCCGCATCCTGGCGGCGGGCTTCCGGCAGGGCGATCAGGCCGCGCTCGGCGAGATAGCCGAACGGCCCCCAAGCGTCTTCGCTGGTCAGCTCCTCGACGAAGGCTTCAAGCCCCGGCGCGACGCCGGCGTGCTGGTTCTTGACGTAGACGAACAGTGAGCGCGAGCCCGGATACACCCCGTTGGAAATATTCTCATAGGTCGGCTCGATGCCGTCGATCTCGGCGGCCTGGATCCGGTCCCCGTTCTGCTCAAGGAAGGAATAGCCGAAAATCCCGAAGGCTGAGGGGGAGTTGGCGAGTGTCTGGACAATCGTATTGTCGTTTTCGCCAGCATCGACCCAGGCGCCGTCTTCGCGAATGCGCGAGGCGAGGCGCTCGAACATGTGCGTGTCGTTCTCTGACAGGTCTTCCAGGCACGGCACTTCCTGCGCGCCCTCGATCATGTCCAGTTCGACAAAGGCGTCCCGCGTTCCCGAGGTTGGCGGCGGGCCGAACACCTCGATCCGTTGCGCGGGCAGATCAGGTGAAATGTCGGACCAGCGCTGGAACGGGTTGGCGATGAAGGAATCGCAGGAAAACCCCGCGATCTCGCCATAATTGCGCCCTTCGCTCAGGGCGCCGCGACCATCAAACAGGGGCGCGCCCTCGGCATCCACCGGCATGGGCGTTTCCGCGACAAGCGCCAGGAAAAGCTGGACCCGTTCGATGTTCATCGGGTCGGACACCACAGAATTGCCCAGGACGATGCCGTCATAGCCGACCGGGATCTCGGTGATCGCGACCACGCCGTTATCCTGGCACAGCTGATACTCGGTCGCCTTGATCGGGCGCGACGCGCCGGTCAGGTCGGGAAAGCCGAGCCCGACCCCGGCGCAAAACAGGTTCATCCCGCCGCCCGTCCCTGTGGCTTCCACGACCGGGGTCGGGAAGGCGCTCTTGGCGCCGAAATTCTCCGCCACCGCCGTTGCGAACGGAAACACCGTCGAAGACCCCACCATGCGCAAGCCCTCGCGGCCGCCCACCCCGGCGCCGAGCGGACCCGCCTCCTGAGCCGCCGGCTCCACGGTCTCGGCCGGTTCGTCCAGGAGCACGATCTCTTCTCGCGGCTCGCCGCAAGCGACGAGCGTGAGCATCGCCAGAGCGATGAAACCGTGGTCGGCGCGCAGATAGGCCATGCGGGAACTCCCGGAACTTAAGAACGATGTCGGCGTTTCGCCTTTTAACGTGAAGAGCGCGTCATTTGTGTGACAGGCGTGCGAGATAATTGCCAAACCTCTTGTCTGGCAATGCTTTTCAGCGCGATTTCGAGCTTGGGGTCGTTCTGTGCGAAACTATTTGGAAGGCTCGACGGAAGGAAGAAGAGCCAAAATGGAAAACGGGTTCGAAAAAAAATGTCAGGCGCGCGTTTTTTCGACTTTACATGCGAGGTCACAGGTACTAATTCGCGCCGTCCCGGCGGAGGCGACGCGCTCGATGCCGGATTGGGTTAACAGCAAGCAGGGGGTTCCGTGAGTTGTCTCATTACCATACGCCCCTGGACCTGGTCCGCTCTCGGCCTGTCGAAGGCCCGGTCGCCTGCGCGCGGCCCGATCGACTGACGATTGCGGCATCCTGGTTCCAGAACAATTTTCCCGGCGAAGTTCTCTACGCGGTCAAGTCAAACCCGTCCGCGTGGGTAATCGACACCTTGTATGCCGCTGGCATGCGCTGGTTCGATGTGGCGTCGCTCAATGAAGTCGAGCTGATCGCAGCCCGGTGTCCGGATGCGACGATGGCGTTCATGCATCCGGTCAAAAGCCGGCGCGCCATCAACAAGGCCTATTTCGATTATGGCGTGCGCATCTTCGTGCTCGACTGCGAAGCCGAGCTTGAAAAGATTCTCGTTGAAACCGGTTACGCCAAGGACCTGACACTGGTGGTGCGGGTCGCCGTTTCCAATGACGGCGCAACTCTGCCGCTGGCGGGCAAGTTCGGCGCGTCAGAGGATGACGCCGTGGATCTGATCCAGCGCGCCCGCGTCTACGCGGACGAGCTGGGCGTGAGCTTCCATGTGGGCAGCCAGTGCATGGCGCCGAGCGCCTATCGGGGGGCCATGCTGGACGTGTCCCGCCTGATCAAGCGCGCTGCGGTCACCGTGGACATCGTGGATGTGGGCGGGGGCTTCCCCGTCAATTATCCGGGCATGACCCCGCCGCCGCTGTCTGAGTATGTGGCCGCCATCGAGAATGCGTTCGAGGAAATGATGGTCCTCGAGAACGCGGATCTGTGGTGTGAGCCGGGCCGGGCCCTGTGCGCGGAATCCACGTCGATCCTGACCCGCGTCGAGCTGGTCAAGGGCGATCAGGTTTATCTCAATGATGGCGCGTACGGCACGCTGTTCGATCTGGTCCATATGAAATGGCCCTATCCGATCCGCGTACACCGTCCCAAGGGCGAGCCGAGCGGCCAGACCGCGGCGTTCCGCCTTTATGGGCCGACCTGCGACGCCATTGACGCGGTTGCAGCCCCGGTCGAGCTGCCTGTGGACCTGTCTGAAGGCGATGTGATCGAGTTTGCGCTTCTGGGCGCCTACGGCGTAGCCATGGCCACCCGGTTCAACGGCTTTGGCGAAGTGGAGACCGAGACGGTGTCCGACTTCCCCTGGGCGTCCGTGTATGACCGGCCTGTGGTCGATCAACCCGATGTCGCCGAAGACGAAACCGGACGCGTGGTGTCCTTCTCGCGCCTGAACCGGCGTCGTCGTAACCGTATTATGAAAAGGCGTTGAGGATGACTGACACCTCAAACCGCAAGGCCGAGCTGCTTTCGAGCCCGGTCGAACACATCGATATTTCCAGCTTTGACGGTCGCGTGATCATCGATGCCTGGGAGAAGATGAGCTTCACCTCCCGCGACGCGGCCCGCGCCGCGCGCATCCTGCAGGCCTCGCAAAAGGACACCGACTGCGCCGTCATCCTGACGCTGGCGGGCTCCACCTCGGCCGGCGGCTGCATGCATGTGTGGCGCGACATGATCCGCAACAACATGGTCGACGCCGTGGTCGCCACGGGCGCGTCCATTGTGGACATGGATTTCTTCGAGGCGCTGGGCTTCAAGCACTATCAGGCCAAGGAAGTCCCCGACGACCGCGTGCTGCGCGATCTGTATATCGACCGCATCTACGATACCTATATCGACGAGGAAGACCTGCAGGCGTGCGACCATATCATTGGCGACATTGCTGACAGCCTGCCTGTCGGTCCGATCAGCTCGCGCGCCTTCATCAAGGCGATGGGCAAATGGCTCGCGGACGGCAACGCCAAGAAGGAAGGCTCTCTGATCGAAGAGTGCTATCGCCATGGCGTGCCGATCTTCGTGCCGGCCTTCTCTGACTGTTCGGCGGGCTTTGGTCTCGTCAAACATCAGGTCAAGCGCATCAAGGCGCGTGAGGGCTATGTGTCCATCGACTCCGTGGCGGATTTCCGCGAACTGACCGACATCAAGATCGAGGCGGGCTCGACCGGCCTGTTCATGGTGGGCGGCGGCGTGCCGAAGAACTTTGCGCAGGACACCGTTGTCTGCGCCGAGATCCTCGGCCACGAGGACGTGGAAATGCACAAATACGCGGTGCAGATCACCGTGGCTGACGTGCGCGACGGCGCCTGTTCGTCCTCGACCCTCAAGGAGGCCTGCTCCTGGGGCAAGGTGGACGTGGCGCTCGAGCAGATGGTCTACGCCGAAGCCACCACCGTGGCGCCGGTGATCGTCTCTGACGTGTTTCATCGCGGCGCGTGGAAAGCGCGCCCCCGCCGTCGGTTCGCCGACCTCTTCAACGACGCTTTTTAAAGAACAACGGGAGTGAGCGCGGCCCTGCGCCGCGTTCCCACACGGAAGGACCTCTCATGGATGGACTGACCCTGGCGGGCAACCCGCAATTTGACACCGCACTCGAGCCGGTAGACGCCAACCACAAGGACGATCTCGATCACTTCATCATGGTCGACGGCAAGCAGGTGGCGGGCCGCCACCTGATCATCGACCTGATGGGCGCGCGTCACCTGACCGATGAAGACCGCATCCAGCAGGCGTTCCGCGATTGCGTGACTGCGTGCGGCGCGACGCTTCTGCACATCCACACCCACGTTTTCGAGCCCAATGGCGGCGTGTCTGGCGTGGCCGTGCTGGCGGAAAGCCACATCTCGACCCACACCTGGCCCGAGCGCGACTATGCGGCGTTCGACGTGTTCATGTGCGGCGACGCCCAGCCGATCAAGGCGGTGGCTATCCTCAAGGAGGCCTTCGAGGCCGCCGAGGTGCGCGTCACCGAGATCCTGCGCG
This sequence comes from Oceanicaulis sp. MMSF_3324, assembly GCF_030733545.1. GTDB lineage: Bacteria > Pseudomonadota > Alphaproteobacteria > Caulobacterales > Maricaulaceae > Oceanicaulis. Next base: position 167,940 of record NZ_JASHIU010000002.1, on the reverse strand, counting down.
GCGAGGGCGCGTAAGCGCTTTTCGCCCACAGGGCTGACGGACAGGGGAGCGGTTCTTTGAGGAGCCGCTCCCTTTACATTTTCCCTTGCCTTCATGCGGCGTGGGCGCGAGTAAACCCGCGATCCGCCACCAGCGTTCCTGCACGCGCCTTCAGGAGAGTTTCATGACCGACACCCCCAAGCACACCTATCGCGACGCCAATGGCGATCTGTGGTTCCGGGAATCGCTGAGCGAAGGCATCGGCAACGGCCTGCGCATCGACAATCTTCTGTACGCCGAAGCGTCTGACGTTCAGGACCTGATCGTGTTCGAGAACAATGAGAACGGTCGCGTGCTGGCGATTGACGGCCTGGTACAGGTCTCCATGGCCGACGAGTTCATCTATCACGAGATGGTCTCCCACGTGCCGCTGCTGTCGCACGGAGCGGTCAAGCGCGTGCTGATTGTCGGCGGCGGCGACGGCGGCGCCATGCGTGAAATGCTCAAGCATGACACGGTGGAGTCGATCACCCTCGTCGAGATCGATCCCGATGTGATCGAGTTTTCCAAGAAATGGTTCCCGGATGTCTCCCAGGGCTCGTTTGAGGATCCGCGCGTCAATGTGGTGATTGCGGACGGCTCGAAATATGTCGAAGAGACGTCGGACAAGTTCGACCTGATCCTGATCGACTCCTCCGATCCGGTCGGGCCGAGCGCGGTGCTGTTCACCCGTGAATTCTACACGGCCTGCTCCAAGCTGCTGAATGAGGGCGGCGTCATCGTCACTCAGTCCGGTCTCGCCGCGATCCATCCCGAGCCGGTGAAATCCACCTCCGACAGCTTCAGGTCGCTGTTCAAGCATGCCGGCTTTTACCTGATCTGCGTGCCCGCTTTCTCCGGCGGCTTCATGGCGCTGGGCTTTGCGACCGATGATGACGCGACGTTCGATCCGGACATCGAGACCATCCGTGAACGCTTCAAGGCGCTTGATATCAAGACGAAGTATTACAGCCCCGAGATCCACAAGGGCAGCTTCGCCCTGCCGCCCTATATCGCCGAGAAAATCGCGTAAGGCCGGAGCATTCCGATTGAAAGGCGGCGCGGGCAACTGCGCCGCCTTTATTGTTTCTGAGACTTCCCCTCTCCCCCCTTGAACAAGGGGGAGAGGTCGGGTGAGGGGGTGCGTTTCAGTGTCTCTAACGCCTGTAGATTGAAGCGCGGCTCACCCCCCACCTAACCTCTCCCCTCAGGGAGGGGAGAGGGACAGGTTTGTGCTCGAACTGAAATGCCACTCACCCTTCCCCCTGCGACCGTTCGTCTTTTCCGCGCACAGCCTCTTGTGTGCCGGATATGCAACACCTACTTCGAACACTGACAGGGCGGTATGGGGATGCTTCCAAGAAGGTCGCCGAACCCGCCTGTCTCGCTGAACCTCAGGAGACATGACTATGGACTTTGAAAAATTCACCGACCGGGCCCGAACCGTGTTGCAAGGCGCGCAGGGTCTGGCGCTCAAGAACAAGAACCAGCATTTCTCGCCCGAGCACCTGCTCAAGGCGCTTCTGGATGACGACCAGAAGCTGACGGTCAATCTGATCAAGGCGTCGGGCGGTCGGCCCGACATGGCTGCGGACCTGACCGAGCGCGCTCTGGCGGCGCTTCCGAAAGTAGAAAGCGCATCGGGGCAGCTTTATCTGGCGCCCAAGACGGCCGAAGTGTTCACCACCGCCGAGGAAGCCGCGAAGAAGGCGGGGGATGAATACATCACCGCCGAACGCATCCTGCAGGGTCTGACGCTGGTGAAAGGCCAGAAGGCCGAGGAAATCCTCAAGCAGGCCGGTGTGACGCCGCAGGCGCTCAACACCGCCGTCAACGATCTGCGCCAGGGCCGCACCGCGGACAGCCAGTCCGCCGAAGACAGCTATGAAGCGCTGAAGAAATACGCGCGCGATCTCACCGAGGTGGCGCGTGAAGGCAAGCTTGATCCGGTCATTGGCCGGGACGAGGAAATCCGCCGTGCGGTTCAGGTGCTCTCGCGCCGGACCAAGAACAATCCTGTTCTCATCGGTGAGCCGGGCGTGGGTAAAACCGCAATCGCCGAAGGTCTCGCCCTGCGCATCGTGGATGGCGACGTGCCCGAAAGCCTGAAGGGCAAGCGGCTTTTGGCGCTCGACATGGGCGCGCTGATCGCGGGCGCGAAGTATCGCGGCGAGTTCGAGGAGCGCCTGAAATCGGTGCTCAATGAAGTTGAGGCCGCGGGCGGCAATATCATCCTCTTCATCGACGAGATGCACACGCTGGTGGGCGCGGGCAAGACCGATGGCGCGATGGATGCGTCCAACCTTCTCAAGCCGGCGCTGGCGCGCGGTGAGCTGCACTGCGTGGGCGCGACGACGCTTGATGAATACCGCAAGCATGTGGAGAAGGACGCGGCGCTGGCGCGGCGTTTCCAGCCGGTCTTCGTGGAAGAACCGACGGTGGAGGACACTGTTTCTATCTTGCGGGGGCTCAAGGAGAAGTACGAAGTGCACCACGGGGTGCGCATTGCGGACGGCGCCATTGTGGCGGCGGCGAACCTGTCGAACCGCTACATCACCGACCGTTTCCTGCCCGACAAGGCGATCGACCTGATGGACGAGGCGTCGGCGCGCTTGCGCATGCAGGTGGATTCAAAGCCGGAAGAGCTTGATGAGCTCGACCGCCGGATCATCCAGCTGAAGATCGAGGCCGAAGCCCTGAAAAAGGAAGGCGACGAGGCGTCCAAGAAGCGTCTTGAAAGCCTGAACAAGGAATTGTCCGAGCTCGAAGGCCGGTCGGCCGAGCTGACCGCTGCCTGGCGGGCTGAAAAGGACAAGCTCGCCTCCTCGACCGAACTCAAGGAGCGGCTCGATCGCTTGCGCGCAGAGCTCGCCGATGCGGAACGCCGCGGCGATCTCGGCAAGGCGTCCGAGCTGAAATACGGCCAGATCCCTCAGATCGAAAAGCAGCTGAAAGAGGCTGAAGACGCCGCTGACGGCGCCGCGAATGACTCTTCCGCCCTCGTCAAAGAGGTCGTGGACGAAGAGCAGATCGCGGCTGTGGTCAGCCGCTGGACCGGCGTGCCGGTCGACAAGATGCTTGAAGGCGAGCGCGAGAAGCTTCTGGCCATGGAAGAGGGTCTGCGCAAGCGGGTCGTCGGCCAGGAAGAGGCGCTTGAAGCGGTCTCTGACGCCGTGCGCCGTTCGCGTGCGGGCCTGAAAGATCCCAGCCGTCCCATCGGCTCCTTCCTGTTCCTCGGCCCGACGGGCGTGGGCAAGACCGAGCTGACCAAGGCTCTGGCGGAGTTCCTGTTTGACGACGAGACCGCGGTCACCCGCATGGACATGTCCGAATACATGGAGAAGCACTCCGTCGCCCGCCTGATCGGTGCGCCTCCTGGCTATGTCGGCTATGAAGAGGGCGGGGCGCTGACCGAAAGCGTCCGGCGTCGGCCCTATCAGGTCGTGCTGTTTGATGAGGTCGAGAAAGCGCACCCGGATGTCTTCAATGTGCTCTTGCAGGTGCTTGACGATGGCCGCCTGACCGATGGTCAGGGCCGCACGGTCGATTTCCGCAACACCATCCTGATCATGACCTCGAATCTGGGGTCCGAGTTCCTGCTGGCTGGTGATGTGGACGCGGCGCGTGATCAGGTCATGGATGTGGTGCGGTCATCCTTCCGGCCTGAATTCCTCAACCGGATTGACGAGATCATCCTGTTCCGCCGTCTGGAAGAGCAGCATATGGGCGCCATTGTGGACATCCAGCTCACCCGGCTTGAAAAGCTGCTGGCGGATCGCCGGATGACGTTGGAGCTCGATGATGATGCTCGCCAGTGGCTGGCCGCCAAAGGGTATGACCCCGCCTATGGCGCGCGTCCGCTGAAACGCGTCATCCAGAAGGAGCTGCAGGACCCGCTGGCGCGGTTGATCCTGGAGGGCAGCCTGAATGATGGCGAGACGCTGAAGGTGTCGACCGAAGGCGATGCGCTGACTGTGAACGGCAAGGCCGTGAGCCGGAACGCCCAGCCGCCCCAGGCTGCGGTGATTCAGTAAACCGCCCGCCTTTCGGCGTGGCGTGCAATTGCGGGGCGGAGCCAGCGGGCTCCGCCCCGTTTTGCGTTCGGTTCAGACAGCGTTGAGCCGCAGATGCGGTTCACCATCCGAGGTGCGGGCCTGTGACACGCCATCACGGTTGATCGTCACGCTGACGCGTTTGCGGAAGGCGGAGAAGCTGTCAAACCGCACCACGTCCACGGGCTCGTCGAAATTGAAGCTGACTTCATAAAGCCCGCTGTCACCCAGGCGTTTGACCGCGTGGATTTCACCGGAAAACGTCTGGCCCAGATAGGCGCCAGAGCGTTGGTCGCCGATGCGATAGGGCTCGCTTGGGCGATTGCCGGCCCGGGCGTGGATCGTGTTCCAGTCCCGAAAGCCGTATTGCCGCGCAATCAGCTCAAGGGATTCAGAATGGGTGATGAAATCGCCGTCATCGCTGAGCGCCGCGCGCAAGCGTTTGGCCTGAGCTTTCAGCTCAGCGAGATCGGGCAGGGTAAGCGTCGTCATGGTGTGCGCCTTTCATGAAGGCGGCCTGAATTCGGCGGGGTCCGCGTTGCCGCCGCGCCGCCAGAAAGCTGCACGACTGACACTGTTCAAAGGGAAGACTTCACCAGGACCCAACAGGGTTGCGGACGGCAAGCGCTTCCAGCTCGGAGGGGCAAATACGCCTGCCGGTTCGCCCGGTCAAGTCCAACAATTGGGCAGCCCGTCATTTAGGGGGCTGTCTGTCGGGTCCGAATGCGGTCACACTCTGTCATGCTGACCATGCTGGAGGATGCTGGAATGGCGCAGTTTGACCATGACGTCCGACCGTCTCTGTATACCGAGGTGCTGGCGCGCGATGATCGTACGCCCTTCACCACGGTGTTTGACTGGGAAGCCCAGGGCATGGCGCATCCTGTTCTCGTGGCGGGAGAGGGGCCGGGCGTCATCCTGATGCATGAGTTGCCCGGTTTCGTGCCGGAGTTCTGGCGGTTGGCGAACTGGATCGTGGCGGCTGGCTTTCGCGTCTACGCCCCGGCCCTCTATGACGCGATCGGCACGCCGCATGAGGAGCTGGTCACCCCTCACGGCAAGGTGGGCGGTATGGCGCGCGCCTGTGTGAGCCGGGAAATCCATCTGTTCGCCAAGTCAGGCGGCAGCCCGATTTCGAACTGGCTGAGAACCCTGGCGCGTGAAGCGCATGAAGAGTGCGGCGGGCCGGGCGTGGCGGCGGTCGGTTTGTGCCTGACCGGCAATTTCGCCTGGTCGGTGGCGGTGGAGCCCAGCGTGGTGGCGGCCGTCGCGGGCGAACCGGCCTTGCCGTTCAATGCGGCGGGCTCTGTTCATCTCGATCCGGACGAGGCGCAGGCCCTGTCCCAACGCGACAATCTCGAGATCATGGCCTTGCGCTTTGACGGTGACCCGTCTTGCAAGGCGGCGCGGTTCCACGCGCTCCAGGATCTGCTGGGGGACCGGCTCGAAACCCGCGTGCTGCCCGATGAGGCCAAGAACCCCGCAGGCAATCCGTTTCCCCATGCGGTTCTGACCAAGGATCTGATCGCCGAGGACGGCCAGCCCACGCTTGAAGCGGCGCGGGATGTTCTGGCCTTTCTCAGCTATCGCTTGCAGACACCCGATTGAGATCAGGCGTCGCCGGCATTGTCCGCGGTCAGGATCGCGTCCTGTGAGCTTTCGTCTTCAAGCGCTGCCGGCGCATTGTCGCGCAGCTCGATCAGCTCATCACGAACCTGCATGAAGTCCTCAAGCTCGTTCGCTTCCAGGCGACGGCCGGTGGGCAGGTCCAGGCTCATCGGATTGGTCGGGTTGCCGTTCAGATGCACTTCATAGTGCAGGTGAGGGCCCGTTGAGCGTCCGGTGGTGCCCACATAGGCGATGATCTGGCCTTGCTGGACGCGCGTGCCCGAGCGTACGCCGCTGGCGAAGCCCTGAAGGTGGGCGTAGGCGGTCTGATAGCCGTTGGCGTGGCGGATGCGCACATAATTGCCGAAGGAGCCGAAACGGTTGGCGCGCTCGACGATGCCCGCGCCCGCCGCCATGACCGGTGTGCCGCGCGGGGCGGCGAAATCGGTGCCGTTATGGGGGCGATTGCGGTTCAGAACCGGGTGGAAGCGCATGCCGAAGGAGGAGGAGATGCGCGCGCCATTGATGGGCATGCGCATCAGCAGGCGCTGGGCGCTTTCGCCTTCGCCGGTGTAATAGCCGATCTCGCCGTCTTCCATTTCATAGCGGAAGTATTCCAGCGGATCGCCGCGGCCGTCGAAGACGACATAGAGAATCTCCCCGGTGCGCACGGTCTCGCCCCGGCTGTTCACGAAGCGCTCGAACACGACGTCGAACGGGTCGCCGGGCTGCACGGTGCGGAAATCGACCGCGAAACCCAGAATATTGGCCAGTTCAAAGACGACACGGTCGGTCGCGCCCAGCTCGATGGCGGAGAGATAGAGGCTGGAGCTGACCTCGCCGGTCACGCGCACGACTTCCCGGCGCAGGCTGGCGGTGGCTTCGCGGGCGTGGAACTGACCGTTGCCGTCGCGCGATACGGTCAGCGTGCGTTCCTGATCGGGACGAAAGGACAGCCCCGCAAGGCGTGTGGTGGAGGCCGAAGGTTCCGTGCTGAACGTTTGCTGGACCTCATAGGGTGCAGGCGTTTCGAAATAGAGCGTCAGGTCCTGACCCGCACGCAGCAGGCGCGCAGAGTAGAGCGGGTCGAGCGCATTGATGGCGCGCGCGGCATCCACCCGGTCCGCGCCGGCGTCCGCCAGCACGCTGGCGAAGGTCTGTCCGCGACGCACGGTAACATCGACACTGTGTACGGCGGGGCGCTTGTTCGGATTGGTGAACAGGGCGTGCTCGGCCATGACGGCGGTCTGGGGCGGCGTGTCGAGCGCTTCGAGCGGAGAGGTCGCTGGGTCTGGTGTTTGAGCCGGTTCGGACGCCGTATCCGTGTCATCGGACATTTCCGTCTGCGCCTGCGCCATCAGGCGCGGATCGCTTTGGTCGCGACTGATCAGGAAGCCGACGGTCAGAAGCAGGGCGGCCCCGACAGCGACGAAAAAGATCAAAGAGCGTGAACGCCGGGCGTCAGCCAAGTGCACATCAAATCCGGACATGTACGCAGATTATCCCTCATTGCTCCCCACCAGCGGGGGAATGCTAGCGCGCCTGAAACGCATCTGGAAGTGCCGTTTACTGCAATCTTCGTTCCAGTCCGGCGGTGCGCCCGTTGTTAATCCGGGCGAAGGGTTACCTATACGTTTCGATGTAGTGTGCATCGCTTAACAGGTTGCAAATATGCTGCGCAGGCGAGAGGCTCGCCCAACTTCAGGGAAGGAATTGTCATGAAAGGCATTTTGCTGGCGCTCCTGGTCATGGGCGCTCTGCTGGCCGGTTCGGTCTGGGTTTCCGTCTACATATGGACCAGCATGGATGGCGGCGAGATCGCCTTCGCCATGAGCTGGCACGGCTGGCTGGCCTTGACGCTGGGCGTGGTGCTGACGGCGGCGCTGGGCGTCGGCCTTATGGCGCTGGTGTTTCATTCCAGTCGAAGCGGGCACGACGATCTGGATGACGATGTGTGATTTTCACGCAGGCCGTTAACCCTTTTCCAGTCGAGAATCGCATTAAGCATACTCTCCATGAGCACAGAGACCGCACCCACCGCCGCCGAACTTGCAGCCTTGCTGTCCTCCCGCGTCTGTCATGACATTGCGGGCCCGACCAGCGCCATGGGTGCAGCCCTGTCTGTCCTGGACGATGAAAGCGCGCTGGACATGCGCGATGACGCCATTTCGCTGTTGCGGACCGGCGCCAAGCAGATCCGGTCCAAGCTCGAATACGCCCGGGTGTGTTTCGGCGCCGCCGGCTCGCGAGGCGGCGAGGTCAGCCTGACAGAGATCAAGTCGCTTGCGGGACCTATGTTTGAGGATTCCCGTCCGGACCTTGTCTGGCCTTCCGAGAGCGGTGCGGTCAGCAAGACGGCAGCCCGCGTGCTCCTGAATCTCATCTGGATCGGCGTCGACAGCTTGCCGCGCGGCGGGGAAGTGATCATCGAGGCGACCCCCAGCGCTGATGGCGGCGCGCGGCTGCGCGTCTCCGCCAAGGGGACCCGGCTGCGACTGGATGAGGCCTATCAGAAGGCGATCCGGGGCGAGCGTCCTGAAGACGGTTATGATGGCCGTTCGATCCAGCCCTACTACGCTGGGTTGATTGCGCGTGAGAGCGGCGGCCGCGCCGAGGCGCGACTGGACGGCGACCGGGTCGAACTGGCAGCCCTGATCGGCCCTGAGGGCAGTGAAATCAAGGCCGCCGAATAATCCCTTACATGATTTGACGGAATGCGCAGGTTCCCAACCTTGCGTTAACACTGATCGTGACAGTCTTGGTGACAAAGCCGCTTTGTAACACCGGGGCTGACCATGGATGAGTTGATCGGCGAGTTCCTCGCAGAGACGTCGGAGAGCCTCGACGTCATTGACGTTGAGCTTGTTAAATTTGAGGCGGATCCGACGGATCGCGCGACGCTGGATAATATTTTCCGGCTGCTTCATACCATTAAGGGGACCTGCGGGTTCCTCGGCCTGGAACGGCTGGAAGCGATCGCCCATGCGGGTGAAACGCTTCTGGGCAAGTTCCGCGATGGCGACATGGTCGCTGACTCCAACGCGGTGACCGTGGTCCTCAAATCCCTTGACCGGATCAAGGAGATCACCAACGGTCTCGAGCAAACCGGTGTGGAGCCGGCCGGGGATGACCGCGATCTGATTGATCGACTGGAATCTCTGTCCCAGGGGCATGGTGATCCGGAAGCGGCTGCGCCGGCGGAGCCGGTCGCCGCTGCGCCCGCGCCCGAGCCTGAACCCGCCCCCGAGCCCGAACCCGAACCTGAAGTCCAGGCGACTGCGGATGACGCGGCGACCGGATTTGACGCGGATCTGGGCCGCGAGCTGCGGCCGGGCGAAGTGTCGCTCGCCGATCTTGAAGCCGCCTTCCTGTCAACGCCGGGCCCCGAGTTCGAAGCCGAGGCTGAAACGGCTCACGATGCTGAAGCCGATGCGGATGAGGATGAGCATGACGCCGAGCCGGCTCATGTCGACGCGCCGGTGAAAGCGGAATCGGCCGCGCCCGCTCCTGCGGCCAAGTCCGAGAGCAAGGCGCCGGCCAATGACGACGCCGGTCAGCAGCAGGCCCATCGCACTCAGGCCACGATCCGCGTGAATGTGGATACGCTTGAAAATCTGATGACGACGGTGTCCGAGCTGGTGCTGGCGCGGAACCAGCTGCACCAGATCGTGCGGGATAACGACGATTCCGCTCTCAAGACTCCGCTGCAGCGCCTGTCGTCCGTGACGGCGGAGCTGCAGGACGGCGTGATGAAGACACGCATGCAGCCGGTCGGTGACGCCTGGCGCAAGCTGCCGCGCATCGTGCGCGATGTGAGCCAGGAACTCGGCAAGAAGATCCGCCTGGTCCAGGAAGGTGAAGACACCGAGCTGGACCGTCAGGTGCTTGAGCTGATCCGTGATCCGCTCACCCACATGATCCGCAATTCCTGCGACCATGGCCTTGAGACGCCTGATGAGCGTGCGGCTGCGGGCAAGAATGAAATGGGCACCGTGAAGCTCTCCGCCTATCACGAAGGCGGCGCCATCATCATGAAGATCATTGATGACGGTCGCGGACTCAACGCCGAGAAGATCCGCCAGAAGGTGATCGAGAAAGGTCTCGCCAGCGAGGCCGAGCTCGAGAACATGAGCGAAGCCCAGATCCAGCGCTATATTTTCGCGCCGGGCTTCTCTACGGCGGCTGCGGTCACCAACCTGTCCGGCCGGGGCGTCGGCATGGATGTGGTGCGCACCAATATCGAACAGATTGGCGGTTCCATTGACCTGTTCTCCGAGCAGGGCAAAGGCACCACCTTCACCATCAAGATCCCGCTGACGCTGGCGATCGTCTCCGCTCTGATCGTCAAGTCGGGCGAGGACCGCTTCGCGGCGCCGCAATTGTCGGTGCGCGAACTGGTCCGTGTGGGCGCCGGCTCCTCGATTGCGGTCGAGACGCTGAATGGCGCGAACATGATCCGCCTGCGTGACCGTCTTCTGCCGGTGATCGCGCTGAGCGAGGTCCTGAATACGGCCGAGCACACCAGCGCCGAGGACATGACGGGCTATGTCATCGTTCTCGAAGCCGCCGGCCGCAAGATCGGTCTTGTAGTGGACGACGTGCTCGACACCGAGGAGATCGTGGTCAAGCCGCTGTCCGGGCCGCTGCGGAGCATCAATGTGTTCTCCGGCGCGACCATTCTCGGCGACGGTTCGGTGATCATGATCCTCGACCCGAACGGCCTGGCGCAGGAAACCTCTTCCGCCGAAGGCGAAGAGCAGAGCGACGCCGCCGCCGAGGACGCCGCCGAGGCGCAAGGCGCCAATGGTCGTCAGCGTCTGCTGCTGGTCCGCGCCGGGGGCGAGGAGCCCAAGGCGGTGCCGGTCAGCCTCATCACGCGTCTGGAGGATTTCGAAGCCCAGACGATCGAGCAGACCGATGGTCGCTATGTGGTTCAGTACCGTGGACGCCTGCTGCCTCTGGCGCATGCCGGCGGCATGGACCATTTCCCGACAGAAGGCCGCCAGCCGGTGCTGGTGTTCGCCGAGGACGGCCGCTCAGCCGGTGTCGCGGTGGACGAAATCCTCGATGTGGTGGAAGAGCGCCTCGATCTGGAAATGGGCTCGGAGCGTCCCGGCGTGATCGGTTCCGCCATCATCAAGGGCAAGGCGACCGAAGTGCTCGACATCGCCTGGCACATGCAGCGAGCCTGGAACGGCGCGCCGCAGCGCAAGGGCAAGTCCAGCACGGGCCGCAACGCTGTCTTGCTGGTTGAAGCGGACGCGTTCTCGCGCCGCATGCTTGCGCCGCTTCTGGCGGCGGCCGGCTATGACGTCACCGTTGCAGGCGGACTGCACGAAGCGCGCGATGCGGCGACCATGGGCGCGGAATATGATGTGCTGGTCGGCGATCCCGCTGCACTTGCGCGTCTTCAGGAAGAAGGTGTTTACACCAATGTGCCTAGACTGGGCGTCGGTGAACACGATTACACCCAGTCGACGGACGGCTTTGTCGCCATCATGCCGGCCGGGGATCGCGGCGGTCTGATCGCAGCGCTGGATCAAGCCGCGCGCAGCGCGGCCTAGAGGAGAGCAGGGCATGTCTGTTGAAGATAGCTTCGAATACGTCACGGTCCGAATTGGCGATCAATTGCTCGGCGTCGAAGTTAAGCAGATCCGGGAAGTCTTCTCGCCGCAGGACGTTACATCCGTCCCGCGTGCGCCGGGTGAGATCGCGGGCCTTCTGAACCTGCGTGGTCGCATCGTGACGGCCGTGGACGCCCGGCACCGCCTGGGCCTGCCGCCGCGCGAGCCGGGCGCAAACGTCATGGCGCTGGGGCTTGAAGAGGGCACCGAACTCTTCGGCGTTCTGGTCGACGAAGTCGGCGAAGTCATGCGGCTGAAATCCGATACGCTTGAACCCACCCCGGCTCATCTGGATCCGAAATGGCGCGTCCTGCTCAAGGGCGTGCACCGATTGGAAAAAGACTTGTTGGCGGTTTTGGACATTCGAGCCCTCATCGCCTGGCAAGGCGGTCTTGCGGCTTAATTTTGGAGCATGGGTATGAAAACCTGCCTTGTTGTGGATGACAGCCGGGTGATCCGGAAAGTCGCGCGTAAGATCGTCGAAGACCTGGGGTTTGCGTGCGAGGAAGCCGCCGACGGTCAGCAGGCGCTGGACTTCTGCAAGAAGACCATGCCGGACGCCGTTCTGCTGGACTGGAACATGCCGGTGATGAACGGCCTCGATTTCCTGATCAAGCTGCGCGAAGAGCCGAACGGCAAGAAACCGGTCGTTGTCTTCTGTACCACGGAAAACGACATGGCGCATATCACTCAGGCGCTGCGCGCGGGCGCGGATGAGTACGTCATGAAGCCTTTCGACGGCGATATCATTGAATCCAAGTTCGCCGAAACCGGCCTGGTCTAGATCGGAACAACCAAGTGAGTGCATCACCTTCCACTGCAGGTCGGTCGGGACTGCCCAGCGTTTTGATCATTGACGACAGCGCCGTGGTGCGCGGTCTGGTCTCGCGCTGGATCGAGGCGGACTCCCGTCTTCAGGTCGCTGCAACCTGTTCTGACGGTGAAGTCGGGGTGCGCAAGGCCGCTGAATTGCAGCCCGATATCGTGGTTCTCGACATCGAGATGCCACGTATGGACGGTCTGACCGCCTTGCCGCAAATCCTCAAGGCCTGTCCCAAGGCCAAGGTCGTCATGGCGTCCACGCTGACCCTGAAGGGCGGCGAGATCACCATGCGCGCCCTGTCATTGGGCGCGGCCGACTATGCCCCCAAACCCGAAGCGGGTCGTGTGGCGGGGGCCGAAGCCTATCGCAAGGAATTGCTCGACAAGCTGGTCGCGCTCAGCCCGCGCCCCGCGGGCGTTCCGCCGCGTCCGGTGGCGGTCAAGCCCGCCATTCCGCGCCCCGTGGCGCCGGCGCGTCGGCCCAGCCTGATCGCCATCGGCTCCTCGACGGGGGGGCCGCAAGCGCTCCGTGACGTGATTGGCGCGCTGCCGCGCGACACCAATGTGCCGATCGTGATCACCCAGCACATGCCCAAGCTGTTCACCGCCATTCTGGCCGAGCATCTGAGCAAGCTGGGCATGCCGGCGGCGGAAGCCAAGGAAGGCGAACCGCTGCGTCCGGGCCGGATCTATCTTGCGCCGGGCGATTTCCACATGACGCTGAAATCCACCAATGGCGTGCTCTCGGCCCATCTCGATCAGTCCCCGCCGGTGAATTTCTGTCGTCCGGCCGTGGATCCGCTGTTCAACAGCTGCGCCAAGGTGGTGGGCAATGGCGTGCTGGCGGTGGTTCTGACCGGTATGGGTCATGATGGCCGGGACGGCGCTCGCACGGTGCGCGACGCCGGCGGTCAGGTGATTGTCCAGGACCAGGCGTCTTCGGTCGTCTGGGGCATGCCAGGCGCCATCGCCGAAGCTGGACTTGCAGATCAAATTCTAAGCCTTAAAGACATTGGACCGGAATTGACCCGGCGCCTGAAAGGACCGCTATGAGCGCTCTTCCTTCAAACAAGTTCGACTTTCTCTGTCAGGATGTTCGCAAGCGTTCAGGCTTGGTGCTGGGCCAGGAAAAGGCCTATCTGATCGACAGTCGGCTGGGTCCGCTGGCCCGCAAGGAAGGGTTTGCGTCCGTCGAAGCCCTGGTGGATGCGATGATGCGCGGCGATCATCGTCTGTGCGTCGCCGCCAGTGAGGCGCTCGCCACGCATGAAACCTTTTTCTTCCGTGACAAGACGCCGTTCGACCTGTTCGAGAACGTGATCGCGCCGTCGCTGAAGTCCACGCGCATGGGGCGTCAGCTGAAAATCTGGTGCGCCGCGGCGTCCTCGGGACAGGAACCTTACTCCCTGGGCATGCTGCTTGATGAAATTCCCGGCCTCAGCGCGGATATTCTGGCGACGGATATGAGCGCGCCGGTGCTGGAAAAGGCGAAAGCCGGCATCTACACCCAGTTCGAGGTCCAGCGCGGCTTGCCGATCCAGCGTCTGGTGAAGCATTTCGACCAGGTGGGGGATTCCTGGCGGATCAAACCGCAACTGCGCCAGAAAGTGCGTTTCGAGCAGGCCAACCTGCTCGATGACTTTGCACGCTATGGCAAGATGGACGTCATCTTCTGTCGCAATGTGCTGATCTACTTTGACATCCAGACGAAGGCGAAAGTGCTGGACCGCCTGGCGGCTCAGCTGGCCGATGACGGTTTCTTGCTGCTTGGTGCTGCGGAAACCGTGGTGGGCCTGACCGACAGCCTGCGTCCGATCAGCGGTCATCGCGGTCTGTACGCCAAGCCGGCCATGGCCGCGAAACTGGCCTCTGCGGCCTGATCGCACTACCAGCGGGCGTGCAGGCCAATGCCGAGGAAGTGTTCGTCTTCCTCCCAGTCCTCGCGCCCGAGGTGGAACTCCCGCTGTTCGCGCACATAGCCGAAACTGGCGTGCGCCCGGTCCGAGAGCTTCATGGCAACGCCCACATGAGTGTCGCCAATCACGGTTTCCGAAGAGAATGGCGCGACGGTGAACTCCCGCAGACTTCCGGGAGAGACCGCATAGCTTTCACGGCCGACGCCGCCAACAATCCACCATTGCGGTTCTGACGCGCCTGCGTCTGGCGTGACGCGCACTTGCACGCCCAGGGCGGTTGCGGACCAGCCATCCCCGGAATCGGATTCCGCACGCGGGGAGATGGCGAAGCCTTCCATGGCGATATGGGGTGATGACCGGGGTGTGGCAGGCGCGGCGTCCATCGGCCTGACAGACTGGCTCATGATGGCGTTTGCCACCTGGCGTGAAGCGTCGGAGATGCGCAGGTCGCGATAGAGGTCCGGATTGCGCAAGGATGCGGGATTAAGGCGCGGGGTTGGCAGGGACGAACCGGTGAGCGCCGGATCCATGTCGTGCCTCGGGGCATCGGGTGCGGCGCCAGGCGCGAACGCTGCAAACAGGCCGCTGCCTGCGACGAGCGCAGCCAGTCCCAACTCCAGTATACGGCGCCTCTTCATATCCCCCCCAGGATCCGCTCGTTCTGGAAAGGATTAATACCGTGTAAAGGATTGGGTTCAAGCCAAAACTCCCCTGACAGGCGTTGTCACGCCTGTTGCGACTTGAAGCGATTCTTGTCGTCTACTGCGCGCGGCGTCGAATCTGGCCCGCAATTTCGTCCATCTGCGCTTGTTCAGCGGCCTTGAGCGCATCCTGGATGCGTGACAGGCGCCGCTCTTCGAGCAGCTCGTATTTCTTCAGATCCGCAAAAGCCGCTTCCAGCCGTCCGCGCAGCTCATCCGCCTGGGCGTCCACTTCACCCAGAGAGGTGCGCAGCTTGTCCTTGCGCTGGATCACCGAGCGGGCATAGCTGCCATAGGCCAGATAACCGTCGCGGTTTTCCTCGGCGATCGCCTGCTCTTCAGGAACGCTTTCCTCAAGCCGGTCGATCTGGTCGTTGATCGAGGCGCGAGCGCGTTCGATCTCGGCCATCTGCTTTTGCAGTTCTTCCACTTTGAACCGGGCCAGCCGGATCAGCGGTGCGTGTGAACGTGTCGCCATGTCTTATCCCTATCCATCACCCAAAATCCCGGCCAGGTGTGCGAAGCTCTCTTCAATCGAAGAGGTCTCGTCTTTTCCCTGTCCCAGGAATGCTTCCAGCGGTTCATTGACCGCTATGGCCCGGTCCACCTCCGGGTTCGATCCGCTGGAATAGGCTCCCAGTCGGATCAGCTCCTCCATGTCCGCATAGGCGGCGAGGAGTTTTCGAGCTTCACGCGCGAGCGGCGCCTCTTCGGGCGCATAGACTTCGGGCGCAGAGCGAGAAATCGATTTGAGAATGTCGATCGCGGGGAAACGTCCGCGCTCGGCGATTGAACGCGCCATGACAATATGGCCGTCCAGAATGCCGCGAACGGCGTCCGCAATGGGTTCGTTATGATCGTCCCCGTCCACCAGCACGGTGAACAGACCCGTGATCGTACCCGTGCCCTGGGGGCCGGGGCCGGCGCGCTCAAGCAGCGCAGGCAGTTCGGCGAAAACCGAAGGCGTATAGCCGCGCGTGGTCGGAGGCTCGCCGGCGGCGAGACCGACTTCGCGCTGGGCGAGGGCGAAACGGGTGATGGAATCCATCAGGCACAGGACATTCAGCCCCTGATCGCGGAAATACTCCGCGGTCGCCATGGTGGTGTAACAGGCTCGGCGTCGCGCCAGGGCGGGGGCGTCGGACGTTTCCGTAATAACGACCGAGCGCGCTCGGCCTTCCGGGCCCAGCACATCCTCGACGAATTCGCGCGCTTCGCGGCCCCGTTCGCCGATCAGGCCGATGACGATGACATCCGCTTCAGAGCCCCGCGCCAGCATGGAGAGCAAGACGGACTTGCCCACGCCCGACCCGGCGAAGACGCCCAGGCGCTGCCCCAGGCGCATGGGCGTGAAGACATTCATGGCGCGCACGCCCAGATCCAGACGCTCGCCCAGACGCTGTCGGCTGTGTGCGCCCGGCGGACGGCCCTTGAGCGCGTACTCCACATCGCCTTCGGGCAAAAAGCCCATGGAATCCTGGGGACGGCAGAAACTGTCCATGACCCGGCCCAGCCAGGCCTTGTGCGGTCGGATCGCGTCACCGCGCGGATCCAGCGTCGCGATCGCGCCCGGTCTGACGCCGGTCAGATCGTCATAGGCCATCATCAGGGCAGTGTCGCCGCGAAAGCCGACAACCTCGAAGCTGGCTTTGACGGGACCATCAAGATGAGCGCGTGCGCCAAGGGTCAGGGCCATCGCCGGCCCTTCCGCCTCAACCAGGAGGCCATTGACCGCTGACACACGGCCTTTGAACGTTCGGGTCTCCAGGTTGGAGATCCGGTCGATCAGGCTATCCACCGCTCTTCTCGCGTTGTTGCACAGGGCTTTTCCCCGCTTGGAACCCTTGTTTAACCCAAACGCGGTTTCAGCCGCGTAAACGTCGCTGCGCGTTCTTCAGTTTATGACGTGCGCAAGAAACTTCCGTAAGCCTGTTTTCTTTTGAGTGCGAATGGCTATGTTCCCCCTCGGCTCGACGGGCGGCAGCCGCCTGACAGCGTGCTCAACGCCCCGATCAGAGCCTGTGCGCCCGCATGGGGTGGTTTCCTTCGATGAAGCCCGGCGCGCTCTGAGAGGCTGAAATCCGGTCTCTCCCTAGTTTCACATCGCTGGCGCAAGCGCCGCCGCCGAGTATTCGACGACGAGGGAGCCTTATGTCGCTCAACGCCAAGACTGTGCGCATCGCTGGATCGCGCCCGAAGAAAAAAGCCATTTCGCGTCAAAACAAAGATAATCTCTACGCCCAGATCGAAGAGAGCAAATTCAACCGCTATGTCGTGCACGACCTGCCGCGTTACCGGCAGTATCTCAGCGAGGGCGGAGCCGAAATCTATTCGAGCGAAGAGCTGGACGAGCTGGAAGCGGCCGGCGTCTCCAACCGCCTGCCGCCGCGCGCGACCGGCTATTATCTCGACCTCGCCAAGCGTTCAGAGGCGGTGAAGAATCTGATCAAGGCTCGCCCCGAGGAAATGGACGACCTGTCGGGCGAGGCGGACCCGTCAAACCAGCTCAAATACAGCCCCATGCCGGGGCTTCTGCACAAATACGAGCTGTGCTTGGTCTATGTGGTGCGCACCTGTTCGAGCTGGTGCCGGTATTGCTACCGGTCTGACTTCCTGACCGGCAAGACGGGCAAGGACACCGCCTCGATCCACGAGGTGAAGGACTATATCGAGACCCACAACGCCAAGGTCGAACGTGGCGAGATCACCCAGAAGCCGAAAGTGCGCGAAGTGCTGCTGTCCGGCGGCGATCCGATGGTGCTGTCGAACCGGAACCTGTTTGATTATCTCAACGGCCTGGCCGAAGCCGGCGTCGAGGTGATCCGCATCGGCACCAAGGAGATGGCGTTCTATCCCGAGCGGTTCGACGACAACTTCTTCCGCATGCTCGACCTCTTCCACGAGGTGCATCCGCAGGTGCTGATGGCCTTCATGGTTCATTTCACTCACCCCGACGAATTCCTGCGCCTGAATGAACAGGGTGAGTATGTGCGCGACGAGCGCGGCCGTCCGCTGCGCAATCCGCTGGTGGAGCAGGCGGCGACCCGCCTGCGGGCGCGTCCGTTTGTGACGCTCGAAAACCAGACGCCGATCATTGATGGCGTGAATGATGACGCGGACGCCCTGCGCCTGATGCAGCAGGAACTCAAGCGCATGGGCGTGAACAATCACTACTTCTTCCAGTGCCGCGAGATCGAGGGCTTCCGCGCCTTCGCCGTGCCTGTGGAGAAAGCCTGGAAACTGCACGCTGAAAGCCAGCACGGCTTGTCGGGTATTGAGCGCTCCCGCTTCGCCCTGTCCACCGAGGCGGGCAAGATGGAGATGGTCTCGGTCATCGACGGGGATGAGCGTTTGCGCTCGCTGGGCGGTGAGCTGGGCGACGCCCTGGCGGACGGGCTGGTGATCTTCCGGCTACACCGGACGCCCCATTCAGACCGTCAAAGCGACATCGTGATCGCGCGACGCAATCCTGAAGCGCTCTGGATCAGCGGCTATGAGGATCGCATCCTTTATGATGGTCGTGTCGAGGGGGCTGACGACAAATGGGCGCCGGTTCTGGCCGCACTCGCCCCGGCTTTGATGCAGGCGGCGGAATAGTCTGACGGGCTGAAAAGACGGCCCTTCAAACGGCTGAATTTTTCAGAGTTTTCCACGGATTTGAGAAGCCCCCGCCGAGCGATTCGCGGGGGCTTTTTTACGATTCGTGAATTTTTTCAGGCATAACCAAGTTCATGATTAATATCGAATTTATTGGCCGATTCGCGCTGCGGGACTCGATTCTGCCGCACGAGTCAAACAGTCGTTAACTTCCCATAAGGGTTTCTCGCCTCTCATAGCGAATAAGGTTAACGGTTGTGACGTCGCGCGGAGGTGGTGATTCGTGCGTCGGCCATGGGAGGGAACCGATGCGGGTTCTGCTGATCGAAGATGATCGCGCGACAGCGCAGGGTATCGAACTGATGTTGAAGTCAGAAGGCTTCAACACGTATGTGACGGACCTGGGCGAAGAGGGTGTCGATCTCGGCAAACTCTATGACTATGACATCATTCTGCTGGATCTGAACCTTCCGGACATGCCCGGTTTTGACGTGCTCAAAACCCTGCGTGTGGCCAAGGTCGACACGCCGATCCTGATCCTCTCGGGCAATGCCGACATCGACAACAAGGTGCGCGGCCTGGGTTCGGGCGCTGACGACTACATGACCAAGCCTTTCCACAAGGAAGAGCTGATCGCCCGCATCCATGCCGTGGTGCGTCGCTCCAAAGGTCATTCCCAGTCGATCATCAAGACCGGCGACATCGCCGTGAATCTCGACGCCAAGACCGTCGAAGTGAACGGCCAGCGCGTGCATCTGACCGGCAAGGAATACCAGATGCTGGAGCTGCTTTCCCTGCGCAAGGGCACGACCCTGACCAAGGAAATGTTCCTCAACCATCTTTATGGCGGCATGGACGAGCCGGAGCTGAAGATCATCGACGTCTTCATCTGCAAGCTGCGCAAGAAGCTCGCTTCGGCCACCGCCGGTGATCACCACATCGAGACGGTCTGGGGCCGCGGATATGTTCTGCGTGACCCTTCTGATGAGATCAGCGCCGCCAGCGCCTGATCCGTCTGACATCTCCATCAAAAACCCCCGGAGCCCAGGCTCCGGGGGTTTTTGTTTGTCGGCATTGTGCGCGCATCGCAGCATCGGTGAGCAAGGGCAAATACCCAATAGAATCCGTGATTAGGAATAAATTCATTCGGACTTGAGCAGTCACACTTCGCTTATGCAGCACTTGAACTGCGTTCGAGTTGCAGTGTCATTGTGCGGCGCACAACCCAATTATCTGGGTGTGTATTCAAGTCTGTACTTGCGTATTCTGCCTAAGCTTCACTAACCTGTCCGGACACGCCTGTACCAAAAATGCAGCAAAGAAGCTGCGGGGCGTCGGGGGAGGAAAGCATGAAGAAATCCATCAAGTCCGTTGCGCTGGGCGCAACCGCGCTGGCCGCCGGTCTGACCGGGCTGGCCCACGCGCAACAGCCGGACGTCATTACGGTGACCGCGCAGAAGCGGGAGCAGACGCTTCAGGAGGTGCCGATCGCGGTGTCCGTGGTTCAGGCGGAGACCATCGAGAACGCCCAGATCATCGACGCCATTGATCTGCAGTCCGTAGTGCCGACCCTGCGGGTCAGCCAGCTCGAGCGCAGCTCCAACACCACGTTTATCATCCGCGGCCAGGGCAATGGCGCGAACAATCCCGGCATTGAGCCGTCCGTTGCGGTCTATATCGACGGCGTCTTCCGACCGCGCGCCGGATCGGTGCTGTCGGACCTGATGGGCATTGAGCGCGTGGAAGTCCTGCGCGGTCCGCAATCCACCCTGTTTGGCAAGAACGCCACGGCCGGCGTGGTCAGCATCATCACCGAAAGCCCCTCCTTTGAATGGGAAGGCACAGGTGAGGTGACCTTCGGCAATTATGGTACGACCATTCTCAAAGGCTCGGTGTCAGGACCTCTGAGCGAAAACGTGGCCTTCTCATTGTCGGGCAGCACGAACAATCGTGACGGCTATTACGAGAACAACGGCCCGGGCGGCGATTTCAATGATCGCGACCGTTACGCCATTCGCGGCCAGCTTCTCATGCTGCCGACCGACAATCTCGAAATCCGTCTGATCGCCGACTATGACGAGATAGACGAACAATGCTGCGGTACGGACCGGGTGACCGATGGCGCTGCCGGACCGGCCATTCGCGGCCTGCTGGGCGGTCAGACGTCCCAGGGTGATTTTGCGTATCAGATCGCCACGGACCTTCCCAACCAGAACCAGATCGAGAATTCGGGCGTGTCCCTGCAAGCGGACTGGCAGCTGAATGACAATCTCACCCTGAGTTCCATTACGGCGCTGCGTCAGTATGACGACTTCGTTGATTACGAGGGCGATTTCACCGATCTCGATATTCTCGGAGAGAACATTCGCGGACTGGATGTCAGCACGTTCACCCAGGAATTCCGTCTGACGGGCGACTGGAACAATCGGGCTTTCTTCCTGCTCGGCGCCTTCTATTCCGATGAAGACATGACGGTGGAAGACGCCCGTATCTATGGCTCTGACTCCCGCGCCTATGTGGACATTCTCACGGGCGGAGCCCTGGCCATGTTCGAAGCGCCGCTCGGCTTTGCGCCGGGCACGTTCTACGCGGAAGGCGGCGGCACCCGTTTCACCGCGGAACAGACCGATGAGCAATTCCAGATCTTCGGCCAGGTGGACTTTGACCTGACCGAACGGCTCGTTCTGACAGCCGGTCTGGCTTATTTCGAAACGAACAAGAGCGTTGATTTCACCGACGTCATTCGCACCAACCCGTTCTCCGACCTGAACTTTGTGGAGCTGGGTCTGGGCAGCTTCCTGCAGAGCGCCGGCATCAATCCCAATGACCCGGTGCAAGTGGGCGCATTCGCAGCCGCTCAGCCCACAGTCTTCAGCGCCTTTGTCGATGCCTCGACCACCTTCAACTCGGTGGCTCTGGGCAATGGCGGCGTGCTGGTGAACGGCGTCGTGGTTGATCCTTCGACCGGTCTGCCGCTGGCCAACCCGCTTCTGGACTTCTTCCAGCTGGGGCTGCAGCCGCTGGGCGCACTGACGCCGTTCCCCAACTCGGTGGAAGATGGTCGGACCAATGATTCAGATTGGCCCTATACCTTGCGTCTGGCCTATGACGCCACGGACCGCACCAATGTGTATGTGTCCTATGCGCGCGGCTTCAAGGCCTCGTCCTGGAACCTGACGCCCGATACGCGTCCGAACAGTGCTGACGTGGCGGCGCTGCGCGCGGCGGGCGAACTGGCGGCGGACAATGCTCTGGGCTTGCCCACGGTGGTGAACACCGCTGAAGCGCTCGGCGTGGCCGGCAACCAGCGTTTCGCCCGTCCGGAAATCACCACGACCCTGGAAGTCGGCTTCAAGACCCGCTTTTCCTGGGGCTCGCTAGATGTGGCGCTGTTTGACCAGACCATCGAGGACTTCCAGTCCTCCATCTTCCAGGGCGCAGGCTTTGCGGTGGTCAATGCGGGCGAACAATCCAGCCAGGGTCTGGAGTTCGACACGACGATCAATCCGCCGGATATCCCGGGCCTGACCTTCACCCTGTCCGGTATCTGGATGAACGCTGAATATGACAGCTATCCGGGCGCTCCGGTGGTGACGGGCAGCCCGGAAGACCTGGCGGACGGCGTCGCCAACGGCGTCGGTGATCTCAGCGGCGCGGACGTCGCCGGCATTCCCGAATTCGCCGGTTCCTTCGGTGTTCAGTACAGCCGCGACTTCAATGGCGGCGAGGCCTTCTTCCGGGCCGACTACCAGTACGAATCCGAGGTCAAGCTGCTCAACAACCTGCCTGATGACATCACGCGGTCGGTGAGCACAATCAACGCCTCCTTCGGCGTGAATCTCGACAATGGTCTCGAAGCCCTGCTGTGGGCACGGAACCTGAACGAGGATGAGTATTATACTTCGGGCTTCCCGACGACGCTGCAAGCGGGCTCCTTCTCCGCTTATCCAAACCAGCCTCGGACCTACGGGATCACGCTGCGCAAGCGGTTTTAGGATCCCGGGCGGAACCCGTAATCTACCCCGCCGGGCGACCGGCGGGGTTTTTTTATGATCCGCGGAGCTGCTTCATGAAGGCCGGGTTTGAAACGCTGAACTGTGAAGACGGGTTCTCCTGCCCGGCCTGGATCGCCCGGCCCGATGCACCGCCCCGCGCAGGCGTGATCGTCCTGCAGGAAATCTTTGGTTTGACCGCGCACATCGCCGGCGTCGCCGACCGGTTGGCGCGGGCAGGCTATCTCGCGATCGCGCCGGATCTGTTCGCCCGGACCGGCGTATCACGGCCCATCGCGTATACCGATCCCGAGGCGGGTCTGGCCGCGGTGGCCCTGACCGAAACGGCGGCGCGGGATAGGGATTTTGACGCCGCCCTGGCCGAGATGGGACATCTCAGCACGGGCGTGATCGGGTTTTGCTGGGGCGGTGGCGAGGCCTGGCGGCTTGCCGCGCGTCGCTCCTTGCCGGCGACGGTGTGTTTTTATCCCACGCGGATGGACGCTCATGTCTCAGCGCCACCCCAGGGCGGGGTGCAGGTGCATGTGGCCCAGGGAGACCGACACACGCCCGATGCGCTGTTGGATCGGTTGAAGGCGAGCCAGGCTGATGTTGAGCTGTTCTCCTATGATGCCGCGCATGGCTTCATGTGCGAGTTGCGCGCAGGGCATGATGCGGACGCGGCCGCGCTGGCCTGGACGCGTGTCCTGTCGCATCTTGAGCAAGGACTCACCGGACCGGAGCGTCCCGAAGCGTTGAATGGCGAGGGCTGAAGACAGGCCATGATCGAAGACATTGATACGGTCGAGCAGGACAAACCGCAGTCTCGGTTCCGTCCAATTATCTTATGGGGCCTTTTCCTGGCCCTGTGCGCGATTTTGGTGGCGGGCGTCGCTGGATGGCTTGAGCCGGTGGAGCAAGCGCTCAGCGATGGCCGTTTGAGTTTCACCAGCGGGAATTTCACGCTCACCGCCTATGATGTGGCCCGCATCGCCGTGGTGCTGGCGCTGGTCTACTGGATGGCGGCGGTGATCGCCGGAGTTCTGGATCAGCGGATTCGCAATTCCAGGGCCTTCAAGTCCGGAACACGATCCCTGATCGCGCAGATCGTCCGGATCGCGATCTACATTATCGCCGGGCTCATCACGCTGGATGTCGTCGGGCTCGATCTGACGGCGCTGACGGTGTTTGGCGGGGCGCTGGGCATTGGTCTGGGCTTCGGGCTTCAGAAAATCGCCTCGAACTTCATTTCCGGCCTGATCCTGATGGCGGAGCGCTCCGTCGAGGAAGACGACCTTGTCGAGCTGGCGGACGGCACCACGGGGTTCGTGCGGCGCACCAGCGCTCGCTATGTCCTTCTGGAGACCTTTGACGGCAAGGAAATCCTGATCCCCAATGAAGAGCTCATCACGGGCCGTGTGATCAACTGGACGCTGAACAACACCCGCGGCCGGGTGGAGATCAAGGTGGGCGTGGCCTATGGCTCGGATCTGCATCTGGCGCGCTCGCTGATGCTGGAAGCGGCGAGCTCTCATCCGCTCTGTATCGACGAGCCCGAGCCGCTGTGCGTCATGCGCACCTTTGGCGATTCCTCCATCGAGTTCACACTCTGGTTCTGGGTGGGCGATGTCACCAAGGGCCGTCTTGTGCCCCAAAGCGAAGTCATGTTCGCCATTGTCGATCTGTTCGAGGCGAATGGCGTGAAAATCCCGTTCCCGCAGCGGGATCTGCACATCATTTCCGGTCAGGCCGAGGCATCCGGGTCTGGAACGCCGTCATGACGCCCAAACCGATCCATGCCTTTGATGTGCTGGAGGATGGGGCCGCACGCCCTGTCGCCGATCTGGGAGCCGAGCCCGGAGCGGATGTGGCGTATCGCTGGGTGCATCTGGAGCGGAACGCGCCGGGCGTCAGCGCCTGGATCGAAGCTCAGGCGGATGCGGTCGTGGCGACTGCCCTGAACCGGGAGGATACCCGACCGCGCCTGACCGATCATGCCGATGGCGCGATCCTGATCATGCGCGGCGTCAATCTCAATCCCAATTCGGATCCCGAAGACATGGTCTCGATCCGGCTTTGGATGACGGATCGGCTTGTCATCTCCACCCGCATCCGGCGGCTGATGGCGGTCGCCGAGATCGCGGAGGGATTCAGCGCCGGTCACGGTCCCGCCACGCCGTCCGACTTCATCTGCGCGCTGGCCCAGGGTCTGACGGCGCGCATGGAGCCCGTGCTCGACGAGCTGGTCGATGAGATTGATGACCTCGAAGAGCGCAGTGTGGACCAGGCCGCGGGGCTGCGGGCGCAATTGGCGGATGTGCGACGGACGACCATCGTCCTGCGCCGCTATCTGGCGCCGCAACGCGATATTCTGGCGCGCCTGTCCCACGAGGATATCGGCCCCATGCACCACCCCAAGGCGCGGATCAGTCTGCGCGAGACGGCGGATCAGCTGACCCGGCTGGTCGAGGAGCTGGATATGGTGCGCGAGCGCAGTTCGATCCTGAACGACCAGATGGTCGATGCGCGGGCTGAGGAAATGAACAGCGCCATGTTGCTGCTCTCGGTCGTGGCCGCCGTGTTCCTGCCGCTGGGTTTCCTGACGGGGCTTCTGGGCATCAATGTGGGCGGTCTGCCCGGCGCGAACTGGCCTTACGCGTTTGCGCTGGTGTGCGGGCTGTGTCTGGCAGTCGCGGGCGGTCTGGTCTGGTGGTTCAGAAAAAAGGGCTGGCTCTGAAGCCAGCCCTTCTGATCCTTACTCCGCCGGGACCAGTCGCAGGACCGATCCTTCAAAGTCATCGGTCAGCGTGTAGATGGCGCCGTCCGGGCCGGTGCGCACATCGCGGAAACGCTGGCCGAGGTCTTCCAGAAGCGGCTCCACGCTGATCACCCGGTCACCATCCACTTCCAGGCGTTCGATCTTGCTGCCCGCCAGGGCGGAGACGAACAGGTCTCCTTGCCAGTGCTCGAAGGAGTCGCCGGTGTAGAACATCATGCCGGACGGCGCGATGGAGGGGTTCCAGTACCAGATCGGCTGGGCGAGGCCCTCGCGTTCGCGCTCCTCGGTGATGATTGTGCCGTCGTAATTGATGCCGTAGGTGATCTCGGGCCAGCCATAATTGGCGCCGGCGTCGAGAATGTTGATCTCATCGCCGCCGCGTGCGCCATGCTCCAGCTCCCAGACCGAGCCGGTAATGGGGTTGCGCGCAATGCCCTGAGCGTTGCGATGACCGTATGAGTACACGCCTGGCGCAGCGTTCTCGATCATCGGATTGTCAGACGGGATGGAGCCGTCGAGGTTGAGACGCACCACCGCTCCCAGATGGTTTTCCGGGTTCTGGGCCTGATCCTGGTAGTTGCCGCCGTCACCCAGGGTCAGGAACAGCGTGCCATCGGTGTTGAACAGGATGCGGCCGCCGAAGTGGAAGCCGCCCGCCTTGTCGAAATTGACGTGGAAGATGTCCTCGACATTCTCAAGCGCGGTCAGGTCCTCGCTCAGGGTCGCACGGGCGAGGGCGGTATTGTTGTCGTCCGCGGTGCCTTCGGCATAGCTGAAATAGACCATGCGGCTGGTTGCAAAGTCCGGCGCCAGCGCCACGTCCAGCAAACCGCCCTGGCGTTCGACCAGCAGGTCATCGGGCAGGCCGGAGACCGGAGCCTCGCGCAACCCGTCCGCATCGACTACGCGCAGGCGGCCTTCACGCTCGGTGACCAGCATTTCACCAGACGGCAGAAAGGCGATGGACCAGGGGTATTCCAGCCCGCCGGCCACGGTTTCAACGACGAAGTCGGCCTGTTCGCTTTCCACGACCTCTTGTCCGAAGGCGGCGGAGGACAGGGCGAGAAAGCTCAGGCTGGCGATGGCAGTGGATCGGATCATGATGGTCTCCCCAGTGATGGCTTGCCGGAAAGATAGGTGATCATGGGCCGAATGGAACCGCTAAGCCTAGGCCGTCAGTCGTTGCGGGGCTTTGAGAAAGGCTTCGCCCATGCGCCGGACGCGCCGGCTCAGCACAGGTTCGGCGGCTGCGGTCTGGGCCCAACGGCGACGCAGTTTGAGCGGCGCCTTGGAGAGCGGTCCGGGCAGGAGGCGGGCCGCCGCTTCCGCGCTATCCCAGGCCAGAAGGCCCGCCATGGCCAGGCTGGGGGTCATGGCGCGGCCCCCGTTCAGGGTCACCTCATAGTCTGCGTAGGCGGCCTTGTAGGGCAGGTCTCCGCCACCGAGATCGATCCGGGTGACGCCCATGCCCGGCGCCGCTTCGAGAAGGCCTTGAAGGAGGAGCAGTCCGGGGGACACCGCGCTGAAACGCGGGTCATAGGCCGGTATCCAGGAGTGATAGATGTCACCGGCGACCATGCCCATTTCCACCGCCGCCAGCTCATCGCCAAGATAGAGCGAGGCCACGAGACCACGAAACGGTCCGAAGCTGCGTGCGGCGCAATTGCGAATGACGCCGTCAATCCAGCTCACATCAAACAGGTCCAGCAGCCCCGTTTCCTGATACTGGCGGCTTTTCCACGTGCGCAACTTGTCGAACCGGTCGCCCAGCGGATCACCAAACACCACGCGGACCGGTCCGAATTCGCGTTCCGCCTTGCGATGGCGTTGGCGCAGCTTCTTGAAATGCTTGCGCTGGCTCTCTTCTTTGTGGGCCATCCAGGCGTCAAAGCCTTCACTCAGATCGATGACCGAGGACCGGGTTTGCGCCCGGGTCTTGCCCAGCGAAGCGCCCATCCAGTTGTCATAAACCAGCACGTCAGCGCCCATGACTTTCAAGAGCGCTGTCTCATCCACTTTAAAGCCGGGCCGGGCGGCGAAGCCCTGATAATCGGAAAGCGGCGCGCCGACCGGGCGCGCAATGCCGCCCTGCGGCGCGTGATAGGCGAAATAGCCAACCGGGGCGCTGTTTTCCTCGGCGATGATCACGCGGACATCGTGGCGCTGATCGTCCACCATCTGCGCGAATTCCGGCAGCAGGTAGGGGCTGGTCAGACGGCCTAGGGGGCGCGCCAGATCGCGCCACAGGTCAAGGTCCCGGACGCCGAGCGCGGACAAAGGCGTATCAAACAGGCGCATATTCATCCCCCGAAAGTCGTCTTCGAGGTGAAGATGCAAGGCGCGCGCCGCACGGGACTCATGTATGGTCCCGTTTCGTTCTGGTCTGATTTGAAGGTGCGCCATGGATCCCGTTTCGCTTGCTCTGATCGCGCTGGGCGGCGCCTGTCTCATTCTGGGCGGAGTGGGCGTGATCATTCTTCGCAAAACCTGGCGTGAGGCTGACGGTCTGCGGGTCCAGATCGCCGGGGTGCAGGCGGAGCTGTCTGAAGCGCAGCTGGAATTGCGCGAGGCGCAGACCGAAGCCCGGCGTGTGGATGAACTCAAGGCGGAGCTTGCCAGCGAACGCGCCATGCGGGACGCCGCCGAGAAAGCCCTGGCGGAGGAGCGCACCAAGGCGTCCCGGGTCGAGGGGCTGGAAGAACAGCTTGAGGCGACCCGGCAGGCGGAAAGCCGCGCGTCTTCCGAGTTGCGGGCCCTGAAAGAGCGCCTGGAGGAACGCGAAGCGGCGGTGAAAGCTGAACGCGAACGCCTGACCGCGCTGAGCCAGGAAATGCAGGACCGCTTCAAGGCTCTGGCGGACGAGGCGCTGGATGTGTCCTCGAAAAAGCTGCTCGAACAAGCCCAGCAGAGCTTCAAGACCCAGCATGAAAAAGCGGAAGGCGAGGTGAAATCCCTTGTCGATCCGATCCGGGAACGGCTCGACAAATTCCGCGAGCAGGTCGAGAAAATGGAACAGGACCGGGCGCGCAATTCCGGCGCGATCGCCGAGCAGATCACCAAGCTCAGCCAGGGTCTCAATGACCAGCACAAGGAAACCGCCAAGCTGGTGAATGCGCTTCAGCGCAAATCCACCACGCGCGGCCAATGGGGCGAACGCACGGTCGAGAACATTCTCGAACTGGCGGGGCTGACCAAGGACATTGATTACGACGCCCAGCACCAGACCCGCGACACCGATGGCGCCGCGCTCCGGCCGGACTTCGTCATCAAGCTGCCCGGCGGCGGACGGTTCGTGGTGGATTCAAAAGTGGCGCTGACCGCCTATCTGGACGCTGTGGAGGCGGAAGATGAACAGACCCGGCGCGACGCCTTGCGCCGCCATGCCCAGCAGGTGAAGACCCACGTCAAGCAATTGTCCAAGAAGGAATACGCGGCCAGTGTGGACGGCGCGATCGACTTTGTGGCCCTGTTCATTCCCGGTGAGAGTTTCTATTCCGCGGCGATCGAAGAGGATCCGGGCCTGTTTGACGACGCCATCAAGGCCAATGTGATCATCACCACGCCCGCAACTTTGCTGGCGCTGGCCAAAGCGGTGGCCTATGGCTTCCGGCAGGAAAAGCTGGAGCAGAACGCCCAGAAGGTCGCCGCGCTGGGGGACGAGCTGTTCACCCGTCTCAATACCTTCTCGGACCATCTGGGTCGTGTGGGCGCGGGCCTGAAGACCGCAACGCTCAACTACAACAAGGCCGTGGGATCGTTTGACAGCCGGGTGCTGCCCAAGGCGCGCGACATGGCCCAGCTCAACGGCCAGATGAAAGCCATAGAGCCGCCCGCCCCGGTCGACGAAGCGCCGCGGCTTCTGGCGAACCCGGAAGAAGACAAGGGCTAGTCCTGCGCTTGTTCTGTCTCAGCCGGGGGCTCGCCGCCCTCTACGAGATACCAGGGCGCCTCGCCGTAATCATAGGGCGGCAGGGCGAACAGGGTCCGGAACGCATCAAGGGCTGCGGGATGAAAGATGGTTGAATGTTGTTCGGTTTCGGACCGGTCGACATAGGTCCAGTCGAGACTGTCGGGCGCATCCTCGCGCAGGGCCGCCAGCAGCTGGTCGAGCCCGGCCTGCATGGTCCCGCCTTCATCCGCCATGGTGAGGTAGAGCCGACGCTCCGTTGCGTCATGGTCGGCCAGAAGCGTGGAGGCGGCCTGACCGGCCGACTGGTCGTCCCACCACAAGGACGGGCTGACCGCGATATAGTCGGTAAAGCTTCCGGGCGCGTTCAGGAAGGTGTCGGTCACAAACAGGCCCGCCAGTGACTCCCCGATCAGGGCGCGGTGATCGGACACCGGATAATGCGCCTCCACATAGGGGATCACCTGCTCGGTCAGAAACGCCAGGAAGGCTTCCGATCCGCCCTGTTCGTCGAACTGGGCCTGATAGCGAGGATCGGTGGCGGGGCGGGTCAGCTCGAAAATCCGGTTCCGGGTCTGAACGCCCACCAGCATGAACGGCTCGTACTGCCAGCTCAACGCGCCTAATTGCGCCAGGCCCGCCATGTGAATGAAGTCCTGATCCTGTCCGCCATCAACGAGATAGACGACATTGATCGGGTCTTCGAGGTCCTCCAGGAAGGGCGGAACCCAGATGTTCACCTCACGCTGATCGCCCAGGCTGGGCGCATCCAGCATGACGCTTTGCCCCATGATGATCGGGCTTTCCGAGATAGCGGCCGGCGTTTGAGCGTAAAGCGAAGCGGACGCGCAGACGATCATCGCGCAAGCGAGCAAGACTGATTTCATCATATCCCCCGAGACTGGTAGCACGGCAGGCTAGTGACTTTGAAACGGAGCGCCAGCCTGATCATGAAAGTCGAGGCGCGCAGCGTGTCGCGCTTGAACCGAACCCCTTGCGGGATTACCTACTACGCATGGCTATTCGAGAGATACTTACTGTTCCTGATCCGCGCCTGAAGCTGGTGTCCAAGCCTGTTGATACGGTGGATGACGACCTTCGCGCCCTGATGGACGATATGGTGGAGACCATGTACGCCGCCGACGGCATTGGTCTCGCCGCAATCCAGGTGGGCGTGGACAAGCGCGTCATCGTCATGGATCTGTCTGACGAGCGCAATGATCCGCGCTTTTACGTCAATCCGGTGATCACGCCGCTGACGGAAGATCTCAAACCGTATCAGGAAGGCTGCCTTTCTGTCCCGGATGTGTTCGACAGCGTCGAGCGTCCGAAAAAGGTCAAGCTCGAATATCTCGATTACGACGGTGAAAAGCGCGAGGAGATCGCCGAGGATCTGTTCGCGGTGTGCATCCAGCACGAGATGGACCATCTCGAAGGCGTGGTGTTCATCGATTATCTGTCCCGCCTGAAGCGCGATCGCGCCGTCAAGAAGGTCCAGAAACTGGTCAAGCAACGCGGCGCACCCACGGAAGCGGCTGAATGAGCGCGGCCCGTATCCTCCTTCTGGGCATGTCGCTGGCCATGGCGGCGTGCGCACCTTCCACTTCCCCAGATCAGGACCTGTTTGACCGCCTGAGCGCCTATTGCGGGCAGGCATTTGAAGGCGAGGTCACCTCTGACGATCCGCGAGACGCGGATTTCGCCTCCGAGCGGCTGGTCATGCATGTGCGCGAGTGCACGGATGAGACGCTGCGCATTCCCTTCCATGTGGGAGAGGACCGGTCGCGCACCTGGGTGATCACGCGCCTGCCCGACGATAGCTTGCGCCTGAAGCATGACCATCGTCACGAGGACGGGTCTGAAGACGTGCTGACCCAGTATGGCGGCGATACCGAAGGCGCCGCCGGGTCTGTGCGCGCTGACTTTCCCGCCGATGCCGAAAGCCAGGCTCTGTTTGAGCGCGAAGGCATTCCGGTCTCCATGGACAATGTCTGGTCGATCACGCTGACAGAGGACAGCTTCGTCTATGCGCTCGACCGTCCAAGCCGGCATTTCTCGGTGGCGTTTGACCTGACCGAACCTGTCGAGACGCCGCCTGCGCCCTGGGGCGCGGAGTAGGGGTTTGCTTCTGCTCCTTGTCATCCCGGACGCGCAGCGATCCGGGATCGACCGGACACACTCTGTTCTGATCACAGAAACGAAGCCGGTAGATCCCGGTTCAAGGCCGGGATGACGGGTTTGAAAATCTGAGAAGTTGTCATCCTCCGCTTCATGCGGGAGATCCATGCCGGTGGGTTTGATTACAGGTCACGGCATGGATTCACCGGATAAACCGGTGAATGACATGAGGAGAGAGTGAAACCCCGGCCAAGCGCAGCGCCGAGCCGGGGCCTCGCGCAGGATAGGGCGCTTAACGCGGAGAGAGGTCCCGGGTCTTCGCGTCGCTCGCCCGGGAGTTCACTCCGCAATCTCGTACCCGTCCGGGTAGTCTACAAGCGACAGATACAGCCCATCCGGCGGGGCCACCGGGCCGCAGCGTCTGCGGTCCGCGGCGTTGAGCGCGGCCTTGAAGTCGTCCGGCGTCCATTTGCCCAGGCCCACTTCCACCAGCGAGCCGACGATCGAGCGCACCTGGCGGTGCAGGAAGCTGATGGCTTCCACGGTCACATGGATTTCCGCGCCGGAGCGGAAGACCGCGATCTGATCCAGCGATCGGACCGGGCTGTCCGCCTGACACTGGGAATCTCGAAACGTCGTGAAATCGTGCGTGCCCACAAGGTGCTGGGCAGCCGTATGCATCGCCTCCACATCGAGCGGTTGATAGACGCGCCAGACCTGACCGCGGGTCAGGGTCAAGGGCGCGCGCCGCGCATGTAGACGGTAGATATAGCCGCGCCGATGCGCCTTGAAGCGGGCGTGAAAGTCCGTACTGACGCGCACCGCCTCCACCACAGCGATGGGGTGGGGCTTGAGATGGTGATTGATCGCGTCCCGCACCTTATCGGCGGGCAGATCCTTTACCAGATCCACATGGGCGACCTGCCCGAGGGCATGGACACCGGAATCGGTGCGCCCTGCTCCATAGATCTCGCGCGGTCCGCCATCGAGCCTGGCCGCCGCAGTCTCGAGCGCGCCCTGAACGGAGGGGCCGTTCTCCTGGCGCTGCCAGCCCACGAATGGACCGCCATCATACTCGATGGTGAGCTTGTAGCGCGGCATGGCTAGCCCAGCACCGTGCCCTTGGGCACGTCCACGCCATTGAGGAAGGCTTTCGCGTCCATCACACCCTTGCCTTCGCGCTGCAGGCGGATCAGTCGCACCGCTCCGCGACCGCAAGCGATCCGCAATTCATCATCGAGCGCTTCGCCCGGCTCGCCATCGCCCGCTTCCGGCTGGGCGAAATGGACCTTGATGCGAACAGGCTTTTTCTCGCCTTCGAGCTCGAAATAGGCGCCGGGGAAGGGGGAGAGGCCGCGAATATGATCGGCGACTTCGCTGGCCGGTTTCGTCCAGTCGATGCGGGCTTCCTCGCGGGTGATCTTCTTGGCGTAGGTCACGCCGTCCTCGCTCTGGGGCACGGCGTTCAGCGAGCCACGCTCAAGAGCGGCCAGCGTGCGCGGCCAGAGCAGGGCGCCCGTGCTCATCAGACGATCATGCAGGCTGGCGGCGGTGTCGGTTTCGGAGATCGGAACCACTTCGCTCATCAGGACGGGGCCGGTGTCGAGGCCGGCCTCCATCTGCATGATCTGTACGCCCGTCATCTCATCACCCGCCATGATGGCGCGCTGAATGGGCGCTGCGCCGCGCCAGCGCGGCAGCAGGGAGGCGTGCAGGTTCAGACAGCCCAGGCGCGGCGCATCAAGCGCCTCTTGCGGCAGGATCTGGCCATAGGCGACAACGCAGGCCGCATCGAGATCGAGGCTCTGAAACTCTGCGATGACCTCGGGATCACGAAAGCTTTCAGGCGTGTGAACGGTTAGTCCGAATTGTTCGGCCAGCTGATGGACTGGAGTTTTGACCTTGGCCTGGCCGCGCCCGCGCGGGCGCTCGGGCTGGGTATAGACCGCGACCACCTCATGGCCTGCGCCGACAATCTCGGCCAGTGAGGCGGCGGCGAAATCAGGGGTTCCCATGAAGGCGAGGCGTAGGGTCATTGGTCAGCGTCATTTCTGTTGCAGGCTGGGCTTGGACCTAAACCGAAGCGCGACGCAGGAAAAGCCTTAGAGCGGCTTCAACCCTGTAATCTCCTCGCTTAGCGCCCACAGCTTTTCGGCGGTTTGTGCATTGCGAATGTGCGGATGCACGCCATAGAAGGCGCCCTCCGGAGGGTTGGGCGCGGCGATGTTGCAGTCCTCGCAATACACGCCGCCGCGATCCTCCAGAAGAGGCGACGTGGCCGCCCACAGCGTTGTGGAGGCGCCTTCCTCCACCGTTTTGAAGACCGGGTTCAGCGCGCCGTCTTCGTCAAACCAGCCCAGAGCCCGCATTTCCGCCTCGGGCAGGTCGCGCTGCAGCTCGGTCATGATTCCGCCCGGATGCACCGAATAGGCTTTCAGGCCGTGGTCTTCACAACGCCGGTTCAGCTCGAGCGCGAAAAGGGCGTTCGCGCTCTTGGACCGGCCATAGGCGGGCCATTTCTCATAGTCCGCATCGCGCCAGTTCCAGTCATCGAGATTCACATCGCTGATCCGGTGCGCCAGCGAGGACAGCGCCACCACCCGGGCGTTCGGACGCTTGAGCAAGAGATCGGACAGATACGCAAACAACGCGAAATGCCCCAGATGATTGGTGGCGAACTGGCTCTCCCAGCCTTTCGAGTTGCGGCGCAGGGGCGTGGCCATGACGCCGGCATTGTTGATCAGGATATCGATCCCGTCCGGCGTCAGGTCGCGTATCGCGTCAGAGCCGGTCTTGATGCTGTCAGGCTCCATCAGGTCCAGCTTGACGGTCTCGACCTTGAGCCCGGCCAGTGCAGCCTTCGCCTTGTCCTCGGAGCGTATGGTGACGATGACGCGGGCCCCCGCATTCACCAGCGCCCGGCTCGTTTCCAGGCCAATGCCGGAATACCCGCCCGTGACGATGACGGTCTTGCCGGTCAGATTGGCCGTCTTCGCGACGTCTGCGGCGGTGGAGCGGGCCTCGAACGGGCTCTCGATGGGATGCTGGCGGTCATCGGACATTCAGGCGCCTTTCGTTAGAGCAGACACTTCAGTGTTGCGCGGATCGGTGTGGGACGCCACCGTCTGTTAAGCCGCGCACGCGCCGAAGCGATCAGCTCGCGTGATGCGCTTGAGATGAAAAGGGGACGAATATGCGGATGGTCATCGCGTTTTTGGGAATGCTTGTTCTGGCGGCGTGCAGCGCCACCGCACCGGATGGTGGGCCGATCAATGGCGGACCGGACGGGGATTGGCGCGTGGTCGGCCTCGGCGAAGCCTGTGGCGGCATGGCCGGGATCATGTGCGAAGGCGAGCGGAGCGGCGCGGCCTATTGCGCCTACGCTCCAACCGCTCAGTGTGGCGCGGCGGATCAGATGGGAACCTGCACGGCCCGTCCGCAAATGTGTACGCGCGAATATCGTCCGGTCTGCGGCTGTGATGGCGAAACCTATGGCAATGCCTGCACGGCGGCCTCGGCTGGCGTCAGCGTTGTCCATGAGGGGGAGTGCCAGGCCCAGCCCTGAGTTCCGCGCATCTGAGTAAAGCCCTGTTCATGCCTGAGCGTGACGCTTGGCCTCTTGTTGAGGGGCTCTGACATGAAGGTCATTCTCGGGCAGCGCATACCGGATGTGAGTGTTGGCTATCTGGACGAGACGGGATCTCCCGTCTCGACCCGATTGCGCAGTATTCTGGACAAGGGCACGCACATCGTCATCGGCGTGCCCGGCGCCTTCACGCCGATCTGCACGAAGCGGCATCTGCCCCGCTTTATCGAGAAAGCTCCCGCCCTGAAGCAATCGGGCTTTGATCAGATCAGCTGCATCGTCTCCAACGATCCGTTCGCGGTGGACCAGTGGCGGCGGCAGATCGATCCCGAAGCGCGATTGAGGTTCTATGCGGACGGGCCGATGGCGTTCTCACGCTGGTTCGGCTTGACCGAAACGCTGCCCGAGCACCTGCATATGGGCGAGCGCAGCAAGCGCTATTTGCTGATCATTCGCGATGGCGTCATCCAGCGCGTCAATATCGAACGCATGGTGATCGAGTTCACCTGCACGGGGCCGGACGATCTGGACGCCAGTCTGGCCTTTTAAGAGCTGAAAGCCGTCAGGTTCGGCGCGGCCCCATGGCCGCGCCGAATGCCCTGATAAGACCTTACTCTGCGCGCCAGACCACCTCGCCGTCGACCACGGTCATGACAGGACGCGCCTCGGCCAGCTCGGCGTCGGGAACGGTCATGAGGTCGCGATCAAAGACGGAAAAGTCCGCCAGCTTGCCCACTTCAATGGTGCCCAGTTCATCCTCGCGGAAGGTGGCGTAGGCGGGCCAGATCGTGAAGAGCTTGAGCGCGGTTTCCCGATCCAGCGCCTGATCGAGATTCCAGTGATCATCGGCAAAGCCCTCAAGATCGCGGCGCACGGCGGCGGCGTAGAACTCGATCCGCGCCTCGCCGCGTTCGACAGGGGCGTCCGAACCGCCTGAAATCAGGGCCCCGCTCTCGATCAGCGAGCGCCAGGCATAGGCGCCCTCAAGGCGGTTGTAGCCGATGCGGCTGGCGGCGAAGTGCAGATCGCCAATGGCATGGCTGGGCTGCATGGAGGCGATGACATCCATTTCGCCAAAGCGCGGGATATCGTCCGGATGCAGGACCTGGGCGTGTTCGACCCGCCAGCGCGGATCTTGTACGGCGCGCTCTGAAGCGGGCACAGCTTCAAAGCTGTCTTCCATCCAGTTGAGCACATTGCGGTTGCCGGCGTCGCCAATGGCGTGGATGGCCAGCTGAACGCCGTCCTCCAGCGCGCGTTGCATCATCGCTTCCGCGCGCTCCTCTTCAGACAGGAACAGACCGGTGGTGTCGGGGGCATCGTCATAGGGTTCCAGCAGCGCGGCGCCGCGTGATCCCAGAGCGCCGTCCATGTAGAATTTCACGCCGCGGGCGATGACCCGACCCTCCGCATGCATGCGCGGGGTGCGGGCGGCGACGGCGTCATAATCTTCCGGATTGGCGTAGACGGAGACACGCACCGGCAGCTCGCCGTCCTCGGCAAGCCCGGCCATGATGTCCACATCATCATAGGGCACGCTCATATCGTGGACGCTGGTCCAGCCCTGGGACGCCATGACTTCCGCGCCCAGCCGGTAAAGCGTTTCGCGTTCCGCGCCATCGGGCTCGCCGGCCAGGGCCGCGAACGGCGCCATGGCGGTATCGATGATCATGCCATTGGGCTGGCCGTTCTCATCCTTCAGGATCGCGCCGCCTTCGGGATCCGGCGTCGCGGCGGTAATCTGAGCCGCTTCGAGGGCGGCGGTGTTGGCCACCAGGGCGTGCCCATCGGCGCGCATCAGGATGACCGGGCGCTCGGCTTCCACTTCATCAAGGTCGGCGGCAGTGGGAAAGCGCTCTTCAGGCCAATGGGTTTCGATCCAGCCCCGCCCGGCAATGATCGAGGCGCTCTCATCCGCAGCGGCCTCGGCCACTCGCGCCTTGAGATCCTCGATCGAGGCGGTGCCCTCAAGGTTCAAGGAGCGCTCACGCTCGCCGACGCCAATGATATGGGCATGCGCGTCGGTGAAGCCGGGAAAGAGCGTGGCGCCATCAAGATCGACCTCGTTCGTGCCGTCGCCGATATAGGCCTGGCCGTCACGGGCGCTGCCGACAAACACGATCCGCCCATCGTCAACCGCGATGAATTCAGCAGTGGGCTGGCTCTCGACGCCCGTATAGATCGGCCCGCCGGTGAACACCGCATCGGCGGCTTGGCTCTGTGCGCCGGAATTGACCGTGTCCGGGTCAAAGCACCCGGTGAGCGCCAGAGTGCATGCGCCAAGCGATAACATGGCCAGAGATGCTGAACGGATCATGTCGGTTCTCCCCAAATCATTGGAAAGGAACCTAGCGCGCCGCGCTCGTCAGGTCACGGACAGGATGAGACGGTCCATGATCAGCGGAATGGCGGCGGCCGCCGCCGCCTTGATGGGAGGCAGGCCCATTGCGCCTTGCGCCACGCGCCAGTGCACGAACAGGCGCAAGAGACTGTAGAGCATCAGGGTCTGTGCGATGGCGCCCGCATCCGCCAGTCCAGCGGGATATAGCGCCAGCAACAGCGCCTGGATATGCACCAGGACAAAGACAGTCCAGTTGTGCACCACCAGCCAGCTGGCGAACCGGTCCTTGAGGTCCATCACCAGGGCGACGATCGCGGCCACGACCGGAAACAGCAGCCAGAAGCGCGCCCAGCTGATCACGGCGTCCAGAAGGGTGTAACGAAAATCGCTGGCGTACACGTCGACATTGTCGGCGTAGAAATAGTTCACGCCGAAAATCAGGAAGGCGAAGGCCGGCAGGGCGAGAACCACGCCGGAAAACGAGCGCGCCACGCCCTCTGCGCTGACATCAAAGTGTTTCCGCCAGTCCGACTTGAACATCAGCAGTGCAAAGACGCCGACAACGCCGGACCGCATATCCTGAATGGCCTGGTTCATGATGCGAAAGTCTTGAAATACCTCTGAAGCACGTCGGCATAGATTGCAGCGAGACCGGTCACGTCACTCACCGGCACGCGTTCATCCACCTGATGCATGGTTTCGCCCACCAGGCCGAACTCGGCCACCGGGCAGTAATCCTTGATGAAGCGGGCGTCGGATGTGCCGCCGCCCGTGGTGAGCGCCGGTTCGCGACCCGTGTGATCCTTGACCGCGTCCCGCAACAGATCGGTGAACGGCCCGGTCTTGGTCAGGAAGGCGTCGCCGGTGACCGTCAGATCAAGATGAATGTCGCCAAAGAAGCCCTGCTTGAGGACGGCGGCTTCCTCACGGATCCATTGCTTCAACCCGTCGCCGGTCTGGGCGGTGTTGAAGCGGATGTTGAATTTCGCGGTGGCTTTGGCCGGGATCACATTGTGCGGGGCATTGCCCACATCAATCGTGGTGACCTCAAGGTTGGAGGGCTGAAAGTGCGGTGCGCCCTTATCTAGCGTGCGGTCGGTCAGCTTGTTCAGGAAATCGATCAGGACCGGGATCGGATTTTCCGCTTTTTCCGGATAGGCCACATGGCCTTGCTGGCCGGTGACTGTGACAATCCCGTTCAGTGAGCCGCGACGGCCCACCTTGATGGTGTCGCCCAGATGATGCGGGTTGGTGGGCTCGCCCACAAGGCAATGGTCAAAGCGCTCGCCTTTCTCGGCGACGGCCTGAAGCAGCTTCTTGGTCCCGTTCACGGCCGGGCCTTCCTCATCGCCCGTGATCAGGAAGGCGATGGAGCCGGCCGGCTGGCCTTCGTTCTGGATATGGCGCGCGACGCCCGCGACCATGGCCGCGATGGCGCCTTTCATGTCGGACGCGCCGCGCCCCCACAGCACATCATCGGCGATCTCGGCCTCGAACGGGCCGCGGCTCCAGGCCGCTTCATCGCCGGGGGGCACCACATCGGTATGGCCGGCGAAGCAAAAGACCGGCGCCGCCTTGCCCAAGCGGGCGTAAAGATTGTCCACGTCCTCGAACTTGAAGCGGGTGCACTCAAAGCCCAGAGCCTCAAGCGCTTCAGACAGGACGTCAAGCGCGCCGGCATCGGCAGGCGTGACGGACGGCGCCTGAATCAGGCGTCGGGCGAGGGGGATCGGGTCGGTAAGAGTAGACAGATCAAGCATGGCGCAGATTTAGGGCGTTTTCGCCTCTGGCGCCATGCTTGTGTCGGGTCTGCGGGCCTAATCGCGCAGCAGCGCGTTGATTGAGGTCTTGGCGCGGGTCTGGGCGTCGACGCGCTTGACGATGACAGCGCAATAAAGTCCCGGCTTGCCCGCTTCACCGGGCAGATTGCCCGGCACGACCACGGCGTAGGGCGGAACTTCACCGCGGAAGATCTCGCCGGTTTCGCGGTCGACGATCTTGGTGGAGCCGCTCAGATAAACGCCCATGGCGAGCACCGCGCCTTCGCGCACGATCACGCCTTCGGCCACCTCTGCGCGGGCGCCGATGAAGCAGTTGTCCTCGATGATGACGGGGTTGGCCTGGAGCGGTTCCAGAACGCCGCCAATGCCGGCGCCGCCGGAAATATGCACATTCTTGCCGATCTGGGCGCAGGAGCCGACGGTGGCCCAGGTGTCGACCATCGTGCCCTCATCCACATAGGCGCCGATGTTAACGTAGGACGGCATCAGCACCACGCCCTTGCCGATGAAGGCGCCGCGACGCACGGCGGCGGGCGGCACGGCGCGGAAGCCGGCGCGTTCGAACTCGGCGGCGTCCCAGCCTTCGAACTTGGAGGCCACCTTGTCCCACCACGGGCCATGATCGGCGCCGCCGGGAATGATGCGGTTCGGGTTCAGACGGAAGGACAGCAGAACCGCCTTCTTCAGCCATTCGTGCACGACCCATTGGCCGGCTTCATCCTTGCTGGCGACGCGGGCCTCACCGCTATCAAGCAGGTTCAGGGACGCATTGACGGCATCGCGCACATCGCCCTGGGTCTGGGTGGTGAGCTGGTCGCGGGTGTCCCAGGCGGCGTCGATGACGGATTTCAGGGCATCACGGTTCATGGCGTCGTCTTCTTCTTGTCAGCGGCGGTGGCGTGCCAGTCACCCAGGAAGGTGCGCAGGCAATCCACGGCGTAATGGATATGAGGGGGATGTACCAAGGGTTCGGGCCGGGCGCCATCCGCAAGCGCTTCGCTTGGCGGGTGCACCAGCACGGTGGTGAAGCCCACATCGTGCGCCGTCTGCAGGTTCTTCACCGAATCCTCGAACATTACGGTGCTTTGCGGTGTGATCGAGAAATGACCGGTAAACCGCTCAAAGCCTTCGCGATGCGGCTTGGGCGTGAAATCAGCGGCTTCGATGTCGTACAGGTCCTCGAACAGGCCGTTGAGCCCGAGCCGGTCGATCACCTTCTCGGCGTGTTTGCGCGAACCGTTGGTGTAGACGATGCGTCGACCGTCCAGCGCTTTCACATGGCTGGCCAGTTCGGGATCGGGCGTGATCACCGAATGGTCGACATCGTGCACGTAGTCGAGAAAGCTCGCCAGATCGCGCACTTCATTATTGACCAGAAGCCCGTTCAACGTCGTCCCATAGGTCGTGTAGTAATGCTGCTGGAGGGTGTGCGCCTCGTCTCGTGTCATGGAGAATTCGCGCTGGACCCAGTCGGTCATCTTGTCGATGACCTGGCTCATCACGGCGGTGTCGGCGGGATAGAGCGTCTCATCAAGGTCGAACACCCAGGTGTTCACATGATGCAGATCAGGGGTTCGGTTCACGGAAGGGGTTCCTCAAAATCATCCAGGTCCAGCCGCATCAGGCTGCCGCCCTCTTCGGGTGTCGGCGCGGTGCGGAACAGGGCGGGCTGGAAGCCCGCAGTGTTGCATTCATCCCGGGTCTGGCTGGTAAAGCGCGCCGGGGTGATGCAGAAGGCCTCGGTTCCGCCCGCCAGCGGACGCAAGGCGTCCTCATCAATCAGCTGGGCGTACACATAGGTTTCATTGCTGGTGAGCTGGGCGGACAGGGTCTGCGCACAGCCGCCCGGCGCAATCCGCCACCAGCCGCGGGTCTCGTAGCCATCGCCGGCGGCGCGAGCGACAGCTACGCCCATGGGCAGGTTGGCGTCATTGCAGACGCGGAGCCCCAGGCCCGCATTGCGCGCCATGGCGCGCTCATGCAGCGCCTCGATCAGGGCGGCGCGATCGGCGCCGAAGCTGCGGCCCTGGTCTTCTTCGAAGGCGGCGACCTGGCGACGCGTGCGCCGTCCGGCATAGCCATCAATGACGTTGATGTCATAGCCCGAGGACTGCAGAAGGCGCTGCAGGCCCGCCTCTTCGGCGCGATCCCCGAAATCGGCGACTTCCACAAGCACGGCGTTATCCCGCTCGGCCTCGCTCAGTTGTCGGAATTTGCGGGTTTCAAGGCCCAGGGTTTCACAATCGGCGACTCCCTCGAAGGCGAAGTCCGTCTCGTCCACACAGATATCAAGGCTGCCGCGCCATTCGCGCACACCGCCCAGATAGGCGCGGGTGGTGCGGGCGTACAGATATTGCTCGGTATTGGTGGAGGGGCCGATATCCGCACAGCCGCCCGGCGCGATCCGCGCCCAGCCTTCCACGGCGAGCCCTGTGGGCGTGCGCCAGGCCTTGGCGGCTTCCACCATATAGCTGGTCTCGTTGCACACCTGCCCGGCCTGGGCGGCGCCACTCAAGCCCAGGGCGACGAAAGCGGCGATCAGGATCCGGTTCAGCATGTCGACAGTCCCGTCTGTCGGGGCGTGTCAAAGCCCCGGATTACTGGTCCCCGGCGGGCAAGGCCAGGGTGGAGATTTCTCCGCGCAACTCGTCCAGCCCGTCCCGCTTGGCGCTCGAGGTGGCGGAAATCACCGGGAAGGCGGCCGGGCGCTTGGCGACTTTCAGCGTTGTTTCCTCAAGGCGCTTTTGCGCCTCGCTGGGTTTGAGCTTGTCAGTCTTGGTCAGAACGATCTGGTACACCACGGCGGCGCTATCAAGAACCTTCATGATCGCTTCGTCAGACGGTTTGATGCCATGACGGGAGTCGATCAGCAGGAAGACGCGCTTGAGATTGACCCGGCCCCGCAGATAGTTCTGCGTCAAACGCGTCCAGCGCGCCGCGACCTCCTTGGGCGCTTTGGCGAAGCCATAGCCGGGCAGGTCGACAATGCGCAGCCGGCCATGCATGTCAAAGAAGTTCAGCTCGCGCGTCCGCCCCGGCTCGGTCGAGGCGCGCGCCAATTGCTTGCGGCCGGTCAGGGCGTTGATCAGCGAGGACTTGCCCACATTCGAGCGGCCGGCGAAGGCCACTTCGGGGACATGGGTGTCGGGCAGGGTGTCCATGGACACCACCCCCAGCATGAAGTCGATCTCGCCGGAGAACAGCTTGCGGCCCGCCGTAAGACGGGCCGCCTGCTCAGCCTGGGCTTCGGGAGAAGGCTCGGTCAGGGCCGCCTCCTATTTCTTCTTGCCGCCGCGCGGTTTTTTCGCTGCGGGGTTGGAGCTGACCCGACGGCCGGTCGGCGCGGGCTTGGTCTCGGACTTGGCGTCGGCCGGGGTTTCGCCCTCGGTCGCCACGTCATCGGCGTTGGCGTCGTCCGCCATGTCGGAGACGGCTTCTTCCACCTTGCCTTCGATCACCTGATTGGTGGCGGTCGGCGTGTCCTCGCCCTTGTACTTGGCGGGAGTGGCCTTGCCGGTCAGCTTTTCACGCAGCTTGAAGAAGTTGCGGTCGAGCTCGGTCACCACGCCCTGACGGCGCATGATCAGATATTGCTGGCCGATGGTCAGGGTGTTGTTCCAGGACCAGTAGATGATCAGAGCGGCCGGGAACGGCGCCATGATGATCGTGAAGATGATCGGCATGAAGGCGAAGATCTGACGCTGGATCTTGTCCGGCGGCGGCGGGTTCAGCGATTGCTGCGCCCACATGGTCACGCCCATCAGCAGCGGCCAGATGCCGATCGCCAGGATTGGGCCGACGATCGGGAAGCCGGACGGGTCATAGGGCAACAGGCCGAACAGATTGCCGATCATGGTCGGATCGGGCGCGGACATGTCCTGGATCCAGCCAAAGAACGGCGCATGGCGGGCATCCAGCGAGATGAACACCGTCTTGTAGAGCGCAAAGAAGATCGGGATCTGCGGCAGGATCGGCAGACAGCCTGCAACCGGATTGATGCGCTCCTTGCGATAGAGCTCCATCATCGCTTTCTGCTGGGCTTGCGGATCGTCTTTGTGACGCTCGCGGATCTCGGTCATTTTCGGTGCGGCGGCGCGCATCTTGGCCATGGAGGCGAAGGCGCGATTGTTCAGCGGGAACAGCACCAGCTTGATCAGAAGCGTCACGACCATGATGGCGAGGCCGTAATTGCCCAGAAGACCGTAGAAGAAGTGAAGCGCCGCAAAG
The DNA here is from genome assembly GCF_030733545.1 of Oceanicaulis sp. MMSF_3324. Lineage (GTDB taxonomy): Bacteria > Pseudomonadota > Alphaproteobacteria > Caulobacterales > Maricaulaceae > Oceanicaulis. The sequence goes on along the minus strand of NZ_JASHIU010000002.1, from coordinate 124,871 downwards.
AACGGACGGGTCATGAACCAGAACATGCCCCAGTCGATTGCCTGGGTCAGGCGTTCAATGCCCAGATCGCGCTCATAGGCGGCGAGGATGGGCTGTTTCTTGGCCCCGGCGAACACATAATTCGTCGATTCAAGGCTGGCGCCCGGCGGCAGGGTCTGCGCGTCGCTGAGATAGTTGGATTCAAAGACCGGACGGTCGGGACGCGACACGACGCGGAACTGGGCGCGCACATTGGACTGGTCTGCGGGCGCAACCGCGGCCAGCCAGTATTTCGAGGTGATGCCCATCCAGCCGCCCGGGCCGTTGCGCTCGATCAGGCCTTCATCTTCCCATTTCTTGAACTTGCGCGAGAAATGGGTGCCGTCCACGACGCCCACGGCGCCTTCGTGAAGGACGAAGAAGTTCTGAAGGTCCGCCGGAACGCCATGCTGGCGCACCAGCGCGTATGGGCGCAGGGACACCGCAGCCGAGCCGTTGTTCACGACGGTGTCGTTGACGGTGAAGAGATAGTTCTCGTCGATCGAGATCGTGCGGCGGAAGGTCAGGTCGCCTGCGGTGTGTTCCAGCACCACGGGGCTGTCCACGCTCAGCACATTGCCCTCGACCAGCGTCCACTCGGTGCTCAGGCCCGGCAGGCCCTGGGGCGCGTTGGCGCCGCCCAGCCAGCCGCTGGCGGCGAACTGGTAACCGTCAAAGCCTTCCGGGCTCATCAAGGTGACGGGTTCATCGGAGTCCACTTCGGTCTCGTAACGCAAAAGATGCAGGTCATCGATCCGCGCGCCGGTCAGCGACAGCGAACCTGCGAGGGCCTCGGTGCGAATTTCAATGCGCTGGGAGCGGGCGAGCGCGTCTTCACGGCTCATGCCGTTCTCGCCCAGGCCCGCGGCGAAGCTGGCGTCGGACGCCTGGGGCGCATCATCGCCGGTGTCCTGAACCTGGGATTCAGCCGCAGCCTGCTCGGCTGCTTCCCGGTCTCTCGCCATCGGGTCGAGGATGAAGGCCTGATAGAGGAACAGGATGCCGATCGCTATGACGGCCGCGAGCAGGAAGTTGCGGTTCTCACCCATGGGAGGAACAATCCCTTACGGTTTTGAGGGCGTATGATCGCGCGAACCGCCCGTCGGTCCGCGTTCACGCCGCGCGAGGCTTATCAACGCGGCTTTCACATCGTCAAGCAAGGCCGACCACGACCGGGCCGCAGTTTGAGCGCGCGCAATGAACACATAGTCTGTTCCGGGCTGTCCGTGGAGGGGCAGCAGCAGGCGGGCGGCTGCGCGCAATCGGCGCTTGGCGCGATTGCGCGCCACGGCGTTGCCGATTTTCTTGGTCGCCGTGAACCCGGCCCGGACCGGGCCGTCGCGATCATCAGAACGCACACGCATCTGAATGACCACAGAGGGTTTGGCGGAACGCGGCGCTTCACGCGCGCGTAAAAAATCGCGCCGCTCGGTGATCCGTGCGGCGCGATCTGGATACATCGTCGTGTCGTCTGACGCCTGAATTAGGCGGACAGACGCTTACGGCCCTTGGCGCGGCGACGCGCCAGAACCTGACGACCGGCTTTGGTGGCGGCGCGGGCACGGAAACCGTGGCGGCGCTTGCGGACCAGTTTGGACGGCTGGAATGTACGTTTCACGGTTCGGCTCCCATGGGGATCAGCGGCCGGTCACCCGGCGGCTCAAAATTCGAGCCGCGGTGGATACGGGAGGACTGGCCATGAGTCAAGCGGTGCGCCTCCATTCCGGAGACTCGATATGCACATCCTTAGTCCGACTTTACGTCTGATGCAAAGCGGCTCGCGTTCTCTTCGAGAAAGGCTCCCGCGTCTTCTTCACCCCAGAAGGCAGGTTGGGCCTTGGGGATTGTCAGGGCTTTCTGAATGGCGGGCCGGGCGCTGAGCCTGTCGAGCCAGCCGTTCAGATGGTCCAGCCCCTCTATGGAGACCTGTGCCCAAACGTAAGCGCGCGCCCAGGGGTAAGTCGCCATATCTGCTATTGTGTACTGGTCTCCAGCCAGCCAGTCCCGGTTCTTCAGGCGCGTGTTCAATACTTCGAGAAGGCGTAGACTTTCATCGACGTATCGCTTGATGGCGAAAGGGTGATTTTGGCCATTGGGGGCTGCTATTCGCTGAAAGTACATGGCTTGACCCATCATGGGCCCTATCCCGGACATCTGAAACATTAGCCATTGCAGGGTTTCAGATCTGTCATTGGATGAAGCTGGCAGAAACTGCCCGTACTTCTCTGCGAGATACCAAAGAATAGCGCCGCTTTCGAACACGGGGAAATTTTGATTCGACCGATCAATGATCGTTGGTATTCGACCATTGGGGTTCAGAAGCAAGTAATCCGGGGCCTTTTGTTCCTGTTTGGCAAAGTCGACAAAAGTTAGATCGTAGGGAATGCCCGCTTCTTCCAAGAAGATGACGGGTTTGTAGCCATTCATCGTGGCGGCTGTGTAGAGGTGAATATCAGGTTTTGACATTAGCCAGCCTCCGGCTTGATGAAGACGCTATGCAAATGGGCTTCGAACCTCTCGAAGTCGGAGTCGATGTCAGGGTTTTTCATGACGTCGAAGGCAGCGAAAGTCGGCAGCGCCTTCAGGCCAAAGAATTTGGCGTTGAAATGTACGGGCGCCAGAAGCGCATCCAGGCTCAGGCCCTCAAAAAAGGGTTCTGAGGGGTCATCAAAGGCTTCTGCGGGCGCGTTCAGCGTGACCGAGAGCATATAGTTTTTGCCCGTAAGCGCGCCGCCCATGCCGTAATTGGCTTTCGGTGCTTCCGACGTCCTGCCGTCACCTGCGCACAGTCGGCCATCCATCCCCGCCGTATAGACGTCATCCATATACTTCTTGAACGCCCATGGCACGGTCATCCAGTTGATGGGAAACTGCATGAGAATAGTGTCTGCCCATTGGTGGTTGGCGATTTCCTGATCAACGTCATAGCCCTTGATGACATTTGAGGTTCTGACAGCGTCCCCGTTGGCTTCGAAATAGGTGCAGGCCTTCTGTTCAAGGGCAGAGTTCAATGCACCCTTGGCAAAGGGGTAAGACGCTGCACCATTGATTATCAATATGTTGCTCATGTTTGCCTCTGATCATCCAGGCGAAGACGCCCGCTTTCCATGATCGAGAAAATGAAGATTGAGGTTACCTAGTTCAACTAGTATACTTTTTGTAACCTGTGAGAATGGAAGCTGTTTAATGGAAGCTCAGGTCATTTGGTCAGACGACGGACAGCGCAAACTCGTTCGCGAGGCTTGCGATAATCCGTGCCCGATCGAGCGCGGCATGCGGTTGATCGGTGGCAAGTGGAAGGGGTCTATACTGTGGCACCTTCGCGATGAGCCTGTGCGTTTCAACGATCTTGACCGAATGCTCAGTGGCGCCAGCAAGAAAATGCTCGCCCAACGCCTGAAGGAAATGGAAGCGGACGGCTTGCTTGTTCGCCATGTTCGGGACGTCCGGCCTGTGGCGGTCAGCTATGAAATCACCGACTTCGGACGGTCTGCTCTCTCTGTCCTATCGCTTCTGAAGAGCTGGTCGGAAGAGAATACGCATAGCCAGTTATTGGATGCCGAACCGGGCGAGGTCTGAAACAGAATCTCACATCAAGGTGAGTGATGTCGGCGAAGTCGTGGTTTTCCCCGACTCGACGCGGCGGTCTATATCCGTTCACAACAGTCACACGCATGTTGAAAGGGTATCCGTATGGACGCCGAGCCGAACACGACAGACGACGCGCTTGAGCCTACGCCGAAAAAACCGCTCTGGCGGCGCCTGGCGCCGCTGGTGGTCCTGATCGCGGGGCTGGGGGCGTTCTTCGCGCTGGGCGGTCAGCAATACCTGGATGCGGAGCGGGCCCAGGCGCTGCTGCGCGACATGGATGGCTGGGTTCAGGACAATCTGGTGCTGGCGCTTGTCGTCTACACGGTGTTCTACGCGCTCGCAGTGGCGATCTCGGTGCCAGGCGCGCTGTGGTTCACCATTGGCTCGGGCTTCCTGTTCGGCGCCTATCTAGGTACGGGCGTGGCGGTGATCGGCTCGACCACAGGCGCGACCATCATTTTTCTGGCTGCGCGCTATGCCTTTGCAGACTGGGTGCGTGAGAAGTTTCCCGGCTATGTGAAAAAGCTGCAGGACGGCTTCTCGCGGGATGCTTTCACCTATGTCGTGATCTTGCGCCTGATCCCGGTGCTGCCCTTCTTCGGCATCAATATCGCCACCGCGCTTTTGAACGTTCCGGTGCGCGCCTATGCGCTGGGCACGCTGGTGGGCGTCATTCCAGGCGCCTATGTGTATGCGACCGTCGGCGCGACCATCAAACGCGCCGCCGCGGAGGGCGTGCCAAGCTTTGGCGCGCTGCTGACGCCTGAACTGATCTTCGCCATGGTCGCCTTCGCCGCGCTGGCGTTGTTGCCGATGGTTCTGCGCCGTGTGCGCAAGGACAACGGAGAGGTCGCATGAGCCGCGAACGCATCAAGGCGGACCTCGCCATTATCGGCGCGGGCGCCGCGGGGCTCGTGACAGCCTCTGGCGCGGCTCAGCTGGGCCGCAAGGTCGTCCTGTTCGAAGCGGGCGAGATGGGCGGTGACTGCCTCAATTATGGCTGTGTTCCGTCGAAAGCGATCCTGACCGCCGCGCACAAGGTTCACGCCATTCGCGAAGCCTCAAAGCATGGCATCCATGTCGGTGAGCCGAGCGTGGACTTCGCCCGGGTGCGCGAGACCATCCAGCAGGCCATCACCACCATCGAACCCAATGACAGCCAGGAGCGGTTTGAAGGCTTCGGCGTCCGCGTGGTGCGCGAATACGCCCGCTTTGTCAGCGAGGACACGGTCGCGTCTGACAGCGTCGAGGTGAAAGCCAAGCGCATCGTGGTCGCGACCGGGACGCGCGCCTTCATTCCGCCGGTCGAGGGTTTGGCCGGCGCGCCCTATCTGACCAACGAAACCATCTGGTCGCTGGAAGCCCTGCCGGGCCATCTGATCGTGATGGGGGGCGGGCCGATCGGCATGGAGCTGGGACAGGCTTTCCGCCGTCTGGGCTCCAAGGTCACGATCATCGAGGCGGGCGAGCCCTTGTCCCGGTTTGAGTCCGAGCATGCCGCGCTCGTCACCGATCAGCTGATGGCGGACGGTGTTATCCTGCACACCGGCAAGAGCGCGGCGCGGGTCCAGACCGATGACGCCGGCATCACTGTGGCGCTATCAGACGGCGATGTGGTGTCGGGCAGCCATCTTCTGGTGGCCACGGGGCGCAAGCCCGTGCTCGACGGCCTCGACCTGGATGTGGCGGGCGTTGAAACCGATGCGCGCGGGATTGTCTGTGATGACCGGTTGCGCACGTCAAACAAGCGCGTGCTCGCAGCGGGCGATATCGCCGGCAAGGGCGGCCTGACCCATCTGGCGGGCTGGCACGGCAGCGTCATCGTGCGCAATCTCTATTATGGCCTGAGCACGGGCCAGTCCTCCCAACCCATACCTGCGGCGGTCTATACCGATCCGCCCATCGCCCAGATTGGCCTGACCGAAGCCCAGGCGCGCGATGCGCATGGCGATAAGGTCAAGGTCGCGAGCTGGGGCTTTGATGACAATGACCGCGCCATCGCCGAAGGGGATGTGCGCGGCGGCGTCAAGCTGGTCCTGGGCAAGGGCGGCAAGGTGCTGGGCGCGCATGCGGCCGGTGCGCGGGCTGACGACCTGATCCAGATCGTCAGCAGCGTCATGGCCAAGGGCGGCACGGTGCGCGATCTGACAAGCCCGGTCGCGCCCTACCCCACACGCGGGGAAATCTTCAAACGCGCGGCGGGCTCTTACTATGAACCGGTGGTGTTCGGATCCATGGCGAAACTGCTCGCCCGGATCCTGAGCGCGTTTCACTAACAACAGGATCCGGCTGGGGAGGCGGCGTGGACATCAGGGCAGAGAGCCAGACAAGCGCCGAACGCCGCGCCGCGCCCCTTGGGGCGATGCAGGCGGTTCGAAGAGCGCTGTTGTCCATGCCGGGCAAGCTTCTGGGCTTGTCCATCGGCTTCGTGATGCTGGCTGAAGTCCTGATTTTCTTTCCCTCCGCCGCCAATTACCGGTCGGACTGGCTCACCGAACGCACTGATGACGCCTACCTCGCCTCTCTGGCGGTGGAGACCGCGGACGAGATGGGGCTGGGCGACGAGATGATCACCAATCTTCTGACCAGCGCTGACGCCGTGATCGTGGGCCGCGTCTATGACGGCATGAACGTCCCCTTGCTGGCGCGGCCGGGCGGTATTGGCGCTGCGCCTGTGGTCGAGGTGATGCTCGCCGAGGAGAACCTGTTCGAGCGCATTTTCAACACGGTCGGCGTCTTCCTGGCGCCTGAAGGGCGGTATCTGCTGATCATTGACGAGCCCATGGCGGGCGAGGCGGGCCTGATCAGCGTGGTGGTGCCCGAAGCCGGGCTCAAGACCGATCTCTATGCCTATTCGGGGCGTGTGCTCTGGCTGTCGATCTTCATCGCGGTGATGACGGGCGGGCTGATCTATCTGTGCCTGATGTTCATGTTCGTGCGGCCCATGCGCAAGCTGGCCCAGGCCATGACCCAGTTCCAGCAAGACCCCGGCAATCCCGCCTGCACCGTGGTGTTCTCGCGCCGGTCGGACGAGATTGGCGAGGCGGAAAGTGCGCTGGCGGCCATGCAGGACGAGGTGCGCACCGCGTTTCGTCAGCGCGAGCGTCTGGCCGCGCTGGGCGGCGCCGTGGCGCGGATCAATCACGATCTCAGGAATGTGCTGACCAGCGCCCAGCTGATCTCGGACCGTCTGTCCTCGAACGCGGATGAGCGTGTGGCGGCCATGGGGGCGCGTCTGGTGCGCGCTGTGGATCGCGGCATTCGCCTGTGTGAAGACACGCTGCAATACGGTCGGTCCGAAGAGCATCCGCCCGAGTTTCAGGCGGTCAGCCTGCGTGCGGCGCTGGATGACGCGGCCGGTGATGCCTTCGTCGCCACCGGCGCGGCGGACTGGCGCAATGAGGTGGATGCCGCGCTCCTGGTCGAGGCGGACCCTGACCATCTGCACCGCATTTTCCTCAACCTGTTCCGCAATGCCCTTCAGGTGATGGACAAGAGCCCCACGCCGCTGATCCATGTGCGTGCGCATGTCGATACCGACACGGTTCGGGTGCAGGTCTGCGATACCGGTCCAGGTGTTCCGGACCGGATCGCAGAGACGCTGTTCGAGCCCTTTGGCCGCTCCGGCTCGCGCGGCGGGTCAGGTCTGGGCCTGTCCATCGTGCGTGAACTGGCGCGGGTCATGGGCGGGGATGTGCACCTGCAGTCGAGTTCGTCGGAGGGCGCCGTGTTCGAGGTTTGCCTGCGTACAGCTCCAGCCTCGGCCTGACCGGACAGCGCATTCCGTCCGGCCGGGCCTTCAGGCGCATGGAGACGCTTTAGCGCTCCTCGTACTCGCCATCATAGCGATGGCTATCGGTCTCCCAGCGGTGCGTGTGAAAGCGGGAGGCGCGATCGCTGGCGTCAAAGGGATAGCTGGGGGTCCAGGGCTCACTCGTGCGCCGCTTCTTGGCTTTCTGGGCAGGGCCCGTTTTCTTCAATCCGGCCATGGCCGTTGATCCTGATGTTTGATGGAAAACAGGCGGGCGGGTCACAGATCCGCCCGCAGTCCTTCCGGGGCCTATCGGCCGACCGTGAAGAGCATGGCCCACAGATCGCCTGCGCGAACCTTGCCCTGGCGGGATTTGACCGCGCCGGGATGCAGGTGAGCGTCGGAGCTGCTGGGTCTGTAAAGAGAGGCGGCTTCACCGCCACACAGGGCCGAACGGGCCGAGCTGGCGATCGAGGACTGATACTGCGTGCGCATGGCGCACACTCTCCATAACAAGATAGGCGCCGGCGAATGCTGGGGCGTCGCGACGCGTCATGCGTCGTGTGCAATAGATGGCGATTGAATTCTGTTTTCGGCAAGGGGAGTTTGTCCGCGACTGAAAACAAATTGTTTCAGGGCTGGGACTGCCCTTGTTTTCAGTTGCGGGTCAGCCTCTTCAGGCGTATTCACCGCCGCGATGACAGAGCCGCGCGAGGGCGCGCCGGACAGACTGTCACCGTGTGGAGTCCCCGCTTCGATGGCGCAAGGCGTCAGTGTTCGCGCAGCGACGATTTCAGACCTTCCCGCCCTGATGCAGCTGGAGACCCGGTTTCCGTCTGGCGACCGGATTTCCGTGCCCAGCTGGCGACGTTTCCTGTCTCGTGAAGGGTGTGTGCAGGTGGCCGCATCCGATGCGGGCGTTTGTGGCGCGGCCGTCGTGCTGATCCGAAAGGGCGCAAAAGCCGCTCGGCTTTACTCCCTTGCGGTTGACGAACGCGATCAGGGCCAGGGCGTGGGGCGCAGGCTTGTCGAAGCTGCACTGGCTTATGCCGCCAAGGCGGGCTGCGCGCGTCTGTCCCTGGAAGTCCGACCTGACAACCCTGCGGCCCGCGCGCTCTATCGCAAATGCGGCTTCGTCGAAGCCGGGGCCAAACCTGGCCATTACGCAGACGGAACAGCTGCGATGGTCATGAACAGAGCAGTGCCTGAAGAGCCTGCGGAGACTTTTGAACAATGACGGACTGGCTGATCCTGGTCGAAAGCGATTCCGACCTCAAACAGACCGAGACCCCGCACAAGGTGATGCGGGTGTCAGACTATCTGGCGAACCCGACCCTGTTCGCCGGACGGCGCCCTTATGTGCTCAATCTGGCGCGCTCATATGCCTATCAGGGCGCGGGGTATTACGCCGCGCTGCTGGCTGAGGCGCGCGGTCACCGGGTGAGCCCGACCGTGCAGACCATGGTCGAGCTGTCGCGCAAGGATTTGTACGCCCATGCCTTGCCGGACCTGAACGCCCGGCTGGCGGATACGCTGGCCAAGGGTGTCGCGCCCGTGGAGGAGGTGTTCATCGCCTTCTCCAAGACGGCCCAGACCGGCTATGAGCGCCTGGCGCGCGAGGTCAGCGACTGGTTTCGCACCCCCGCGCTCGAACTTGAGATCAGTCTGGAGCGCACGGTTCGCATCACCCGGATTCGTCCGGTTTCGCTAAACAGAATGAGCGCGGAGCAGCGCGCCTTCTTTCTGGATGCGCTGGGGAGCTATACCCGCACCACCGTGCGCAACCCCAAAGCCAGGGCGCCCGCCAAATGGTCGCTCGCCGTGCTGGTCGACCCCCATGAGCACACGCCTCCGTCACAGCCGTCGGACATCAATCGCCTGATTGATGTGGCGGGCAAGATGGGCGTGGATGTGGAAGTGCTCGATACCAATGACCTGCCGAGCCTGGCCGAGTTTGACGCCCTCTTCATCCGGGCGACGACCGCGATCGACAATATCACCTATCGCTTCGCGCGCCGCGCCGATCAGGAAGGCATGCCGGTGATCGATGATCCCGTGTCGATGATCCGGTGCACCAACAAGGTCTATCTCAAGGAATTGCTGGAAAAGGCGGGCGTGCCGATCCCGCCCACCGAAGTCATCGACAAGAAGTCCGATCTCAAAAAGGTGTTGGAGCGGTTGGGCGCGCCGGTGATCCTGAAAACGCCAGATGGCTCGTTCGGGCTCGACATGGTCAAGGCGCAAACATTGGAAGAGCTCCAGGCGGGCGCGAAACGCCTGTTTGCCGAGACCGCGCTCCTGATCGCCCAGGGCTTTGTGCCCACCAGCTTTGACTGGCGCATTGGCGTGCTGGGGGGCAAGCCGCTCTTTGCCTGCCGATATGGCATGGCGAAAGGGCATTGGCAGATCGTCAAGCATGGCGAGAACGGCAAGATGACCGCCGGGCGAACCTCCACCCTGGCCATCGAGGACGCGCCGCAGGACGTGGTGGAGACCGCTGTCCGCGCTGCGCGCCTGATCGGAGACGGGTTATACGGAGTGGATCTCAAACAGACCGAGGCGGGCGTCATGGTCATGGAGATCAATGACAACCCCAATCTCGAACACTCCGTGGAAGGCGCTGTGCTCAAGGATGCGCTGTGGAAAGCGATCGTGGACTGGTTCTCGACCCGGCTGGAAAAACGCCTGTCAGCCGGGCGCTAGACGCAAAAAGGGCCGCGCATGGCGCGGCCCTTTTCATTGGTGTTTGTAGTGAACTCAGGGCTGTTCCACCGTGCCGTCCCGGCGCGGATCGGCAGCGCCGATCAGCGTGCCGTCTTCAAGCTCGCGCACGATATGGATGCCGGAGTTTTCCCCGCGTCCGCCCTGGATCGTGAAGCCGCGATCGCGCAGCTCGGCCATGATGGCTTCATCAAAGCCTTCCTCGATATTCACCGTGTCGCCGCGTGCGACCACATTGGGCAGGGCGGCGGCCTCTTGCGGGCTCAGCCCCCAGTCGAGCATGCCGACCAGGGATTTGGCGGTATAGGCGATGATCGAATTGCCGCCCGGTGAGCCCGTGGCCAGCTCGAAATCCCCATTGGCGTCCAGCACGATGGTCGGGGACATGGACGAGCGCGGGCGCTTGCCCGGCTGCACGGCGTTGGGCAGCAATCGGCCTTCTTCATCCCGCGCGATGAAGGAGAAGTCGGTGAGCTGGTTGTTGAGGAAGAAACCGCCGGCCATGCGGCCCGATCCGAACGGGCTTTCAACGGTTGTGGTCATGGAGACCACATCACCCTCCGAATCCATCACCACGAAATGGCTGGTGCCCGGGCGGTCGTCGGTGGCGTCTTCGGGGCGCTCTTCGGCGCCCGGCGGCGTGCCATGGCTGACTTCCGCAATGGCCTGTTGCGGATTGATCAACTGGGCGCGCGCGGCGAGATAATCGCGATCAAGAAGGCCCTCGACCGGCACGTCCACGAAGTCGGCATCGCCCACATAATGGTCGCGGTCGGCATAGGCGAGGCGGCTGGCCTCGATGAACAGCGCCCAGCCTTCAGCGGTGTTCGGCCCATGCGCGCTCATGTCGAACGTGTCGAGCATGCCCATGATCGACCCCACGGCGATGCCGCCCGAAGCGGGCGGCGGGGCCGAGCAGATCTGATAGTCGCGATAGGGCGAGCACAACGCGCTGACCTTGACCGGCTCATAGCTCGCCAGGTCGGCTTCGGTCAGATAGCCCGGCCGGGGCGCTTCATTGACGGCTGAGACGATGGCGCGGGCGAGATCGCCTTCATAGAAATTGCGCCAGTCATCCGCGATCAGGCGCAGGCTTGCGGCGTAGTCGGGATTGGTCAGCACATGACCGACCGGCCAGGCCTCGCCGTTCTCGTCAAACAGATAATCCGCCGCCGCGCCGGTCTCTTCCATATCGGTGAAGCCCGCCATGCGCTGGGCGATATTGTTCAGGCGCGGGGCGACTTCAAAACCATTGTCGGCCAAATCGATCGCAAAGCTGAAATTGTCCGCCCAGTCCAGCTGGCCATGTTCGGCATGCGCCATCTGAAGCATGGCGATCGCTCCGGGCGCTCCGGTCGACAGACCGGACCGCCAGGCGTCCACATAGGGGTAGGGCTGACCGGTCTCAGGGTTGATGAATAGGTCCTCGTCCGCGCTCATTGGCGCGCGTTCGCGTCCATTGTAAACGTTCACCTCTCCCGACGAGGCGTCGTAGTGCACCATGAAGGCGCCGCCGCCAATGCCGGAGCTCTGCGGTTCCACAAGGCTCAGCACGGTCTGGATCGCAATGGCGGCGTCCACAGCATCACCCCCGGCTTGCAGGGCGGCGATACCCGCTTTCACGGCATCGGGGTTCGCCGCGGCGACCATACCGCCAACGGGCGCCCGGCTTTCAGAGGGTTGCGTCGGAGTCGGGGCGGGCGTCTCGGATTCGGAAGGGGCATTACATCCGGCGAGCGCGAGAGCAGAAGCGGCGCTGAGCAGGGCGATACGGGTCATGCTATCCTTTCACAGCCTTGAAGGGCCGGTTCACGACTGGGCCATTACAGGCCGGGAGTTTCAAACGGACGGGCCTCGTCCATCAAGAAATCTTTCAACTGGCGTGCAGCGTTGTGTAGCGCGCGGCCTTCAGGCCACAGCAAATGATACCCCCAGCCAAGTGGGGTCACGCCTGCGCCGATCAAGAAAACAAGTCGGCCTGACTGGATGTCGGGCTCGGCCAGGCTGCGCCGGGCCAGTGCAAGGCCGCGCTGGTGCGCAGCGGCTTCCAGAACGTGGTCATGGCGGTTGTAGCGGTCTCCGCTCAGTGTGTCCTGTCGGCGGACGCCGCGCTGTTCAAGCCATTGCGCCCAGCTGGGGCCGACCGGTTCGCCGCCGGTGCGTTCATGGTGGACGAGGGGCAGGGCTTCGACAGCGGCGCGCCAGTTCACACGCTCCACATCAGGATGCAGCAAGTGGGGGGCGACTGCCGGGGTGAGGCTTTCGCTGAGCAATTCCACGGTTTGCACGCCCTGAGGCGGGGCGGGCGAAAAGCGGATTTCGATATCCAGCTGGAACCGGTGCAGGCTTTGCGGAGCCGGATCAGTGACCAGCTGGACGCGGTATTCAGGATGGTCAGCCTCAAATGCATTGATCCGCGATGACAGCCAGCGGGCGGCAAACGCGCCCGGCGCCCCCAGGCGGATCAGTCCTGGATCCTGATGCGCGCTGAGCCGGATGCTGGCTTCACGCAGACGCTGAAAGGCGTCATGGACCATTTCCGCGGTCGCCCGGCCCTGGGCGGTCAGAGCGAGTCCGCGCCCGGCGCGCACAGTCAGCTTGGCGCCGATCAGCTCTTCCAGCAGACGCACTTGTTGCGAGACGGCGCCGCTCGTCACCCCCAGCTCCGCGGCGGCCCGGGTCACGCTTCCGTGACGGGCCACGCACTCGAATGTCCTCAAGGCATTGAGGGGCAAGGAAGAAGCGGTCTCGTTGGTTAGTTTTTCTAAATCCATATTGAGGGCTTCTGAATTGTGTTGCTCGGCTACATCCGTCAGCTTCACGCTCGACTCTAGCGTCATAAACGGGCCCAAGCCTTCAAAAGCAGGGTAATTTTTTATGACTCGGAGTGAGCGTGCAAAGAGGGGTGCACTTGGTTCTGTGTCTTTTCAGCAAATGGGGTGTGACACAATGAAGAAACTATTAGGCGCCGTTTCCTTAGCTGCACTGACGGCTGCGACGGCTTATGCGCAATCGGCGGACAATGATGACGTCATTGTCGTGGTCGGGACCCGGTCTGAAGGCCGGACCGCGCTTGAAACCACCGCGCCTGTCGACGTGGTGGATGTCAGTGCGCTTGAAAACACCGGGATCACCGAACTGAATGCGGCGCTGGCGTACACGCTGCCCTCGTTCAACTTCCCGAGCCCGTCCATCACCGACGGAACGGACCATGTCCGGCCCGCCACCTTGCGCGGTCTGGGGCCAGACCAGACGCTTGTGCTGGTCAATTCCCGCCGTCGTCATTCTTCCGCGCTGGTCAATCTGGGCGGCTCGGTCGGCCGCGGGTCGGCGGCCGTGGACCTGAACACCATTCCGACCGCTGCGATCGGTCAGGTGCAGGTGCTGCGTGATGGCGCGTCGGCGCAATATGGCTCTGACGCGATCGCTGGCGTGATCGATGTCCAGCTGCGCGAAGCGAGCGAGGGCGGTCAGGTCAGCGCGACCTATGGCCAGTATGCGACTGATATTCCGCTGAGCACGGGTGAGCGCTCGGCCAGTGATGGCGACACGCTCAACCTGTCCGGCTGGGTGGGCCTGCCGCTTGGGCGCGACGGTTTCCTGACCCTCTCGGCGGAGTATCTGGATCGCGAACCCACCAATCGCGCGGGTCCCGATCCGCGTCAGCAATATCCCAGCCTGCCCGGCGGCGGACTTGATCCGCGCGAGCTGACCTTTGATCGCATCAATCACCGGTTCGGTCTGGCCGAAGCGGAGGCTTTTTCCTTCTTCGCCAATGCCGGCCTGCCCCTGAACGCCACCACCGAGCTTTACGGCTGGGCGGGGTATCAGACCCGGGAAGGCGAGGCGGCCGGCTTTTATCGCCGCGCCCAGGACAGCCGCAATGTCCTTGCGATCTATCCTGACGGTTTCCTGCCGCTCATTACGACTGATATCGAGGACTTCTCCGCAGTCGGCGGCGCACGCGGTGTCATTGGCGGCTGGGATTGGGATGCGTCCCTGGGCTATGGCCGCAACGAGCTGGGTTATGGCGTGGAGAACTCGCTGAACACCTCGCTTGGCGCGTCCAGCCCCACCTCTTTCGATGCGGGCGCACTGATCTACGACCAGATCACGGCCAATCTCGATTTCGTCCGCTCTTTTGAGATGGATGGCCTGGCGGGCCCGCTTTCGGTCGCCTTCGGCGCCGAATACCGACTTGAGGGCTATGAAATCCAGGCGGGCGAGGAAGCCAGCTATATCACGGGAGATCCGTCCTTCGCCGGCGGCAGCCAGGTCTTCCCGGGCTTCCAGCCGAGCAATGAAGTTGATGAGGACCGGGACTCCATCGGTGTCTATCTCGATCTTGAAGCCGATGTCACCGACCGGTTGCTGCTGACCGGCGCGTTGCGAGCGGAAAGCTATTCCGATTTCGGTGAAACCGTGACCGGCCGTGTGTCTGCGCGCTATGAGCTGACCCCGTCGCTGGCTCTGCGTGGCGCTATCTCCAACGGCTTCCGGGCCCCGTCTTTGCAGCAAGCCTATTTCACCTCGACCTCGACGGTCTTTGTGGGAACGCCGCCCACCCCGGTGGAAGTGGGCACCTTCCCCGCTGACAGTCCGGTTGCTGCGGCGCTGGGCGGAGAGCCGCTCGATGCCGAGGAGTCCGTGAACTATTCGGGCGGCCTTGTCTTCACCCAGGGTGCGTTCAGCCTCACCGTGGATGCCTACGCGATCGATATCGACAACCGGATCGTGTTGTCTGAAAACCTGTCGGGTTCGACGGTGGAGAACCTGTTGCAGGCTGCGGGCGTGACCGGCGTGAGCCGCGCGCGCTTCTTTATCAACGGCGTTGAAACCGAAACCCGGGGCGTCGATATCGTGGCCACCTATGGCGTGGGCACCGAGAGCTATGGCGATTTCGATTTCACGCTGGGCTATAACCGCAATGAAACCGACGTCACCCAGGCGCCCAGCTCTGAAGTCCTGCCGGGCGTGACCCTGTTCGCGCGTCGTGAGATCGCACGCTTTGAGGAGGGCCAGCCCGACGACAAGCTGATTGCGTCGATGACCTGGAGTCGCGGCGCCTTTGGCGGCGTGCTGCGCGCCACCCGGTTCGGCGAAACCGTGGACCCGGGTTCCGCCGCAGACGGTTCGGGCGATGAGGTGCTGGATCCCAAGACCATCGTGGATGCGGAATTCTCTGCCGATGTGGCGGAGGGGCTGACCGTGTCCTTCGGCGCCAACAATCTGTTTGACGAATATCCGGACGCCACATCCGAAGACCCGAATCTGGCGGGGACGTTCTCGGACATCTTCCCGTTCTCGGGCTTCAGCCCGTTCGGGTTTTCCGGACGCTATGTCTACGGCCGCATCCGCTACACCTGGTAAGCTGATGCGCCTGTGACCACAGCCCCCCGCCGGAGCGTTCCGGCGGGGGTCGTTTTTTGTCTGGAGCCGATTATTCTGCACGGCGCCCTATGTAAGGAATGCGCCATGATCGGTCCCGGACCCAATAATGACATCACTGATATTGCAGGCCTCAGCGTGGGCCAGGTCGAGGACGAAGCGGTACGCACCGGGGTGACGGTTGTGGTGTGCGAGGAGCCCGCCATTGCCAGCGTTGACGTGGCGGGCGGGGGGCCTGGCACGCGGGAAACCGATGCTTTGGCGGCCGGTCGATTGGTGGAGCGGGTGGATGCGATCTGCCTGTCAGGCGGGTCGGCTTTTGGTCTGGCGGCGGCCGATGGCGTCTCCTCAGAGCTGTGCAAGGACGGGCGCGGCTTCGCCTTGTTTCCAACGCCGGGGGTGCCGCCAACGCCCATTGTGCCAGGCGCCATTCTGTATGATCTCGCCAATGGCGGGGACAAGGACTGGAGCAATGCGCCGCCCTATGCAGCGTTGGGCGCGGCGGCCTATCGAAAGGCCGGCGAACCGTTGCGCCTGGGCAAGGCCGGTGCGGGATATGGCGCCCAGGCTGGCGCGCATCCGGGCGGCACGGGCTCGGCCAGCATCGTCACCGAAGAGGGGATCACCGTGGCCGCGCTCGCCTGCGTGAACTGTTTTGGATCGGTCTACATGCCGGGCAGCGATGCGTTCTGGGCGTGGCCTTATGAAATCGATGCCGAGTTCGGCGGCGCGCGTCCCGCGCCGGAGTATCAGATGAATCCGGGCGATTGGGGCGATGCCAAGCTGGATGGGCGACCGCTTGGAAACACGACGATCGCGGTCGTCGCGACAGATGCGGTTTTGAGCAAAAGTCAGGCGCAACGTCTGGCTGTCATGGCGCAGGACGGATTGGCGCGCGCCATCCGGCCTATACATGCGCCATTTGACGGCGATGTGGTGTTTGCTTTGGCCACGGGAAACCATGTGTTGGCCGAGCCGTCCGCTTACGCTTTGACGCGGCTTGGAAATCACGCCGCAGATTGCTTAACGCGTTCAATCGCCCGTGCCGTGCATGCGTCACGACCTTGACGAATGCGACAATAACTCCCGACATAAAAATGCATAATTATAAGCCTCTGATATTGTTAATAAATATGCATATTTCTCCCGGCAGGGGAACACTCGATTAAGAGGTCATTCACGGCTTAACCTGCAGACATCCCCATGAACGAGTTCACTATACTTGTGTTGGGGTATGAGAATGATCCGCATTTTAAGTGCAGTCGGCCTGTCCGTTCTGCTCACCAGCGCGGCCTCCGCGCAAACCACCGAGCGCGACCTGGCGGTTGTCGGTCGGGCGCTGAGCTTCCTTGAAGGCGCGTCCGGTTCCGACCGCACGGTGGCGATTGTGTTTGATCCGGCCAGTGCGGCGGAAGCCGAAGCCCTGAACGCCGCCATGGCGGGCGGGCTCAGCGCGGGTCGCGTCACCCTGAACGGTCAGCTGGTCCCGCTGGGTCAGTCGGTCAGCGGCGTGGACGCGGCAGTCTTCCTGGGCGGTGCGGCGACCGACGCCGGCGCGGTTCAGGCCGCCACCTCCGCAGGTGTGATGACCGTGTCCACGGACATGACCTGTGTTCAGGCCGGCAATTGCGTCATGGGCGTGCAGAGCGAGCCTTCGGTGCGCATCGTCGTGAACAGCGCGGCCGCCAGCTCGGCTTCGGTCAGCTTCTCCACTGCTTTCGCCATGATGGTCGAAGAAATCTAACGCTGCCTCGGAAGGATTCGAGACGATGAAAAATACACTGCTTTATTCCGCGGCGGCGCTGATTGCGACGTCCGCAGCCGCCAACGCCCAGTCCATCGACTATCAGGTGATGGGCGAGATGTTCGGTGAGCCGGTGACCACCGGCGCCACGGGCGCGCCGCAGCGCTCCACCGATGTCCCGGCAACTATGATCATCATCACCCAGGATGAGATCGCCCAGGCGCCGGAATACGACATTCCCGGCATTCTGCGCCATTACAGCGGCATTGATGTCGCCCGGTTCTCCATGGGCCAGGGTGAAGTCGGCATCCGCTCGGCCGCATCTCCTTACACGCCGCGCCTGCTGGTGCTGGTTAATGGCCGTGAAGTCTATCTCGACAGCTATGGCTACACCGCCTGGTCGACCCTGCCGGTGAATCTGGACGAGATCCAGCAGATCGAGGTCGTCAAAGGCCCGCAATCGGCGCTGTACGGCTTCAACGCTGTAGCGGGCGTGATCAATATCATCACCCGCGACCCGGCTTATGGCGACTTCGCCAACGCCACCGCCGAAGTGGGCACGAACGGCTATCAGCAATATCGCCTGTCGGGCGGTCGCGCGCTGAATGACCAGATCGCCCTGCGCTTCAGCTATGGTCGCACCGATGGTCGCGATTTTGACGTTGAGCCGGACGCCACCGAGGCTGTGAGTCTGCGCGCCGGCAACCCTGATTTCGAGCGCGAGCACTTTGCACTGGGCGGCTCCGTGAAATTCACGGAAAATGTCGGCCTGACGTTCGAGTACACCCAGTCTGAAGCTGAAGTGCTCGAGCTGACCTCGATTTATTCGTCGGCTGCAAACGCCTACGATTTGACTTCCTATCAGGGCGAACTCGGCGCCGACACCGATTTCGGCTACATCACGCTGAGCGCCTATCGCAATGAATCCGATATCACCTACAGCTTTGGTGATCTGGATGGCGAGCTGACGTCGTTCAAACTGCAGGACCTGATCAAGATCGGTTCAAACGACACGCTGCGCTTCGCCGTGGAGTTCCGGACCGCCGAGACCGCGTCCTTCCCCGACACGACCGCCGGAGATCTGAACTACGAGACCCTGGCGTTCTCGGGCATGTGGAACCACAAGTTCTCCAACAAGCTCGAGACCACCCTCGCGGTTCGCTATGATATGGTGGACTGGAGCCGTGACGGGTCGCCGAATCCGGCGCTCTACCCGTATACGCAGTCCGATTACGACGTCAGCTTCGAAGAGTTCAGCTATAATGCCGCTCTCGTCTACAAGCCCGAAGCGGGCGGTACGGTCCGTCTTTCGGCGGCGCGCGGCATTCAGGCTCCGACCATGTTCGATATGGGCTTTCTGCTGCCCGTCGGCACGGCGGTCCTGATCGGCGATCCGAACATTCAGCCGTCCATCGTGGACAATATCGAGCTCGCCTATGACCGTAATCTGTCCAATGGCGTCCAGCTGCGGACGGCTCTGTTCTGGCAGAACACCGATGATGTGAAGTCCTCGCTGGGCGGCGCACCGGACCTGTTCCCGCCGAACGCGCCTCTGCCGGCCTATCGCTTCGGCAATCGCGGTGAGACCCGTCTGTGGGGCTTTGAGGGCTCGCTGGCGGGCATGATCGGCGAGACTGTCGATTGGGATCTGAGCTACACCTACAAGTCGGTGGAAGATGATCTGACGCCGTTCCCGACCACTACGCTGACGGATTTTGAGGGCATCACGCCGGAGCATACCGTCAACGCCCATCTGGGCTGGACGTCTGGTCGCCTGAGCCTGGATGGCTATGCCAACTATGTCTCTGATACGGTGATGCCGTTCCAGCCGGTCTTCGGCGCCGTCGCATCGCGTGACATTGACGGTCACATCTCCTTCTCCGGTCGGGCCAGCTATGAGCTGAGCGACAATCTGGACCTCAGCCTGACGGCCCAGAACGTCAATTTCGGTGATGGCGAGCTGACCACGCCCGTCTATGAAACCGAGGCCCGTTACTGGGTCAGTCTGCGGGCGAATTTCTAAAGCCTGCCTGTTTCGCCGCCTCGCCACAGCGGGGCGGCGGAATTCTGCGAAGAGCATGAATAACCTATTAAGAAGTCAGGTTTAGGTTGGTCATATCCATATGCTCGCGCTGGGATTTTAAAGGGGTCGCATACTAATGTTCACGCGTCTGAGTTTTAATGACTGGCCATTCTCGTTGAAATTCGGCGTTGCGCCGGCTTTTGCGGTTCTGGCCTTGATCGGGATCGCCTTGATGGGCGGTTTCGCCCTGAATGGCGTTGCGAACAGCCAGCGCGACACGGTCGAGCGTCTGACCAATGTGATCGAACTGGACGGCCTGCGCACCGAAACCGAAGCCCTGAACGCCGATGTCTACCAGACGCTGACCGCCGTGGCGGCGGGCCGCGATGTGGACGTCTTCACCCAGTTTGAAGGCTATATGAACCGGGTCGCCGAGCTGCGCGCCAGTTTCGATGCGATTCATAACGAAGCCGGCGGGGCGAATGACGAGATTTTCGCTGACCTGGATGAGCAGCTGGAGCTGTATTCGGGCGGGCTGGAAGTGGTCGGCTCCATGCTGGAAATGGATTTCGCCAGCGCGGTGAGCTTCATCGAACCGTTCGATGAGGTGTTCGCGCAGATGAACGCCGACATTGTCAGCCTGAGCGAGGCGGCGGTCGCTGAAGCCAATGCTCGCGCCGAGGCGGCGAACGCGTCCGCATCGCGGACCAAATGGATGTTCGGCATTGCAACCTTGCTCGTGGCTCTGGGCCTGACCGCTGTGGCGTTCGGCTTCGGACGTGCGGTGAGCCGCTCTGTCAAATCCATCGCCAGCGCCACCGAGAAGCTGGCGGCGGGCGACTTCACCGTGGATGTCACCCATCTCAAACGCGCCGACGAGCTGGGCTCTATCGTGGCGTCGCTGGAAACCTTCCGCAATAGCGGCGAGGAAGCGGCTCGCCTGCAGGCCGAAAGCCTGCGCGCCAGCGAAGCGGAAGCCGAACGAGCCCGCAAGATCGAACAATTGGCGGCCGATTTTGACGCCGCTGTGGAGCGCACGCTGGAGGCGGTGACCATGTCCGCCAGCGCGCTTCAGGAAACCGCCGAAGTTCTGGTCGGCGCGTCGTCGAACACCACCAGCCGCGCGGGCGAAGTGTCCGGCGCGGGAGCGTCCGCCTCTGAAGCGGTTGCGACGGTGGCCTCCGCCGCCGAGGAGCTGTCTGCATCGGTGTCTGAAATCGCCGCCCAGGTCGAGCGCTCCAGCGATGTGTCGGGGCAGGCGAAGGACCGGATGGAGCGCGCCTCCACCGAGATGAACCAGCTGACGACCGCGGCCAATGAAATCGACCAGGTGGTCAAGCTGATCTCCGATATCGCCGAGCAGACGAACCTGCTGGCGCTGAACGCCACCATCGAGGCGGCGCGTGCGGGTGAGGCCGGCAAGGGCTTCGCCGTGGTCGCGAGCGAGGTGAAGACCCTGGCTGAACAGACTGGTCGGGCCACGGGGCAGATCTCCAACCAGATTACCCAGATCCAGTCCGCCACGGGCGCCGTGGAGAGCGCCATGCAGGAAGTGCGCGGCGTGATCGACGAGATGCTCAATGTCGCCTCGGCCATTAACGCCGCCATTGACGAGCAGCGGTCGGCCTCCACGGAAATCGCCAGCTCGGCGCAAAGCGCGGCGTCCGAGACCCAGCGTGTGTCGGCCAATATCGAACAGGTCAGCCGTTCAGCGGACGAGACCAGCTCCCAGGCCGGCACGGTGCAGGAAACCGCCGCGACGGTCCGCCAGGAAGCGGGTGGCTTGGCCACACGCGTCCGCGACTTCCTCTCCGCGGTGCGCGCGGCATAAGGGTTTTGCGACGGGGCCGGATGCGGCCTGGACCCCCGGTTTCAGGCGTGTTCGGCCCCGCTGCATCAAAGGTGAGAAAAGCGCAGTCAGGACGCTTGCCAAGCTGACAAGCCTTGGCTAGTTTCCGCGCCTCGCCGACAGGGACGCCCAGCGCCCCCAAGGACGAAACAGGCGCCGGTAGCTCAGCTGGATAGAGCACCAGACTACGAATCTGGGGGTCGGGGGTTCGAATCCTCCCCGGCGCGCCATTCTTCCCAAGATCATCGCAGTTTTCGGTGCGTCCCGTGTGGAGCTGTGAGGCTCCATTTGCCGTGCGACACAGATCTGAGAGCCGGAAGTTCGCGGGCCCTCAGCGGTCCCATAACTCACAATGCGCCCAGGGACCTGGGCCACTTTCAGACTGCGCGCGATAAGTTAAGCGCGTCAGCGTGTGCGCTTCAGCGTTTCCGCCAATCTCTTCCTGGCCCGGTAAAGTCGGTTCTCCACGGCCTTCTCCGTGAGGCCGAGCTCGCGGGCGGCTTCAGACATGGTCAGCCCTTCCAAGGCGGTGAGAATGAGCGGTGTCTTGAGACCGTCCGGCAAAGCGCTGATCGCTTCTCTTGCCCGTTCCAGCTCATCGCGCTCTGTCGTAACGCGTTCGGGGTCGGCGGCCTCGTGCGGAGCGTCCAGCTGGACGCCGGAGTTTGCGACCGGGCTGAGGGTGATCCAGCGACGGACGCGCGCCTTGCGCTGTTCGTCGCGGCACTTGTTGCGCACGATGGTGCGCATCCATGTCTCGAAAGGATAAGCGGGATCATAGCTGCGCAGCGACCGCCAGGCTGAAACGAAAGCCTGCTGGACCATGTCGTAGGCGAGGTCGTCATTGCCGATATGACGGCAAGCGAAGCGGTAAAGCGGCTGCTTGGTCCGGCGCATGAGCAGCGTGAAGGCCCGGTCCTCGCCAGCAAGCGCCCTGGCCGCCAGATCGCCGTCCGATGCATCTGCGTCCTGCATCACTGCCCGGTCTGTGTCAGGGTCGCCGTAACGGTAGCGTCAAAGCGCGCCTGCTGCTCGGCAGTAAGCACCTCGCGCATTTCAAGGACGAAGACGATGGTTTCGCGCTGGAGCGCGCCCATGGCGCCGTGAAAGTCCTCGATCGCGGACTGGACCTCGTCGGTATAGGCCTTGTCCGCGTCAATCGCTGCAGCGAGGCGCGCATTGGCAGCCTGCATCTCGTTTTCCAGGGCGCGGCGTCGTGATTGATAGCGCGCCTCGATTTCGGCGATCGCTTCGGCCTGCTCTGATGAAAGCTCAAGCTCGCGATGGACCATCTGATGGAGCGACGGGCCGCTATCGGCTGGCGCGAAATAGTGAGTGACGCACCAGGCCCCGAGGGCGCCGGCGGCGAGGGCCAGGACGACGCAGAGCCCTTGATAAAAGCCGAGCTTGCTCATTGCGGCGAACCTCCAAGCAGCGTCGAAGGGGCGTATGGCGCCGATGCCGAGAAGGCGCTCATAGGGCCCGCCGCGCCCGAACTCTGAAGGCTGGTTGCGCCGATTACAGCTCCGATGAGGAGGGCGATAAGGATCGCCGCTGCAGGACTGGTCAGAATCTGGACAGGCCCTTCGAACGTCCACTGCCCCGTCTGAGTGTCGGGCCTCTGCTCGTCGATACGCGCCCAGACCTCAGCCTCCATTGCGGTGAGGTCAGCCGTCGCCGGTTCTTCGCCGATCTTTTTGAGTACGCGGTCGATGTCTGTCATCGCGCGGCTCCTATTGGTGATCATGCCCATTATACGCACGCCAGCGCGCCTTCCCTCAAACTCATTGCAGATCAGATCTGTGCCGGTTTCTGTGAGCCCGGTGAGGGAAGCGCATTTCCAGCGCGTAGAGAGAGTGAAACACACAGGATGAACTCTCATGCTGATACTCGCCGCGCTCGCCGCCACCCTTTCTGCGACGCCCGCTCCCGCGCTGGCCGACTTGAGCGCGCGCCTTGACGAGCACCCGGCGCTCGCCGCTCTTGCGGTCGAGGCCGAGGCGCGTCGCCTTGAGGGGCGTAGCCGTCTCGGCCTGCCAAACCCAAGCATTGCGCTCGGCGTGAACAATGTGCCGGTGAACGACCCGTTCCAGTTCGACGAATACCTGCCGAGCTCGAAATCGGTCACGGTGACCCAGGCCTTGCCCAGCCGTGGGCTGCGC
This sequence comes from Oceanicaulis sp. MMSF_3324, assembly GCF_030733545.1. GTDB lineage: Bacteria > Pseudomonadota > Alphaproteobacteria > Caulobacterales > Maricaulaceae > Oceanicaulis. The sequence goes on along the minus strand of NZ_JASHIU010000002.1, from coordinate 101,624 downwards.
CAGGCCCGCACGGCTGCTGACGAAGCCCGCGCTTACATCGCGCTGACCATGATGGGCATGCGCCGCGACCAGCTTGAAGCGGCGCTCCACGTGTCGCTCCGCGAGATCGATGCGGCCGACACTATCGAACAGCTCGTCGCCCGCCAGCTTGCAGTCTACGACGACCTTGCTGAGGTGCTTGAAAGCGCTGCCGCCACGGGCGAAAGCCGGTTCGCCGCGCTGGCCGATATCGATGCGGAGCGCGCCGCCGCCGACACGACCGCCGCGGACGCCGCCCGCATGGCGGCCCAGGCGCGCAGTCGGCTGGAAAGCCTGGTGGGCGCTGTCGACACCGCGCCGCGTCTTGAGACCATCGAACCGCCGATGAGCGACGAGCCGCTCCGCTTTCACGCGGTCGCCTTGGCAGAGGCTCAGGCGCGTGCCGCTGAGGCGGGTGTCGAAATCCGCGAGCGCGATTTCGACCTCGGCTACGAAGTGTCGGTCAGCTATTTCCAGCGTGAATCAGGAGCGATGTTCGAGGGCGATGACTGGGTTTCGGCGCGCGTCGGTGTGTCGATCCCGCTCTGGTCGCGGTGGAATCAGCAGCCTGCACTGGAGGCCGCGCGCCGTGATGCGGACGCCGCCGCGCTGAGGACCGCAGACGCCAGACGCAACGCGCTTGATGAATACCGCGCGGCGACGGCGGCGTTCGCGTCGGCCCTTCGCTCACGCACCGCCCTCGAAGATCGGATCGCAGCGCTTGAAGCGCTCTCCGACGCGGCGCAGCGTGAGTATGAAGCGGGTTCTGGCGATCTGCGCCCTGTTTTAGAGGCTCGGGCGAACGCGCTTGAGGTGAGGGTTCGTGTCTTGCAGCTGCAACTCCAGGCCGACCGCGCCGCTGCCCGCATGCATGCCCTGACGCTGGATTGATCTGATGAAACACGCACTCTTCATGATGTTGGCGGCGGTCTCGGTGTTTGTCGCCCCGGTTCCGCTCTCATTTGGCGCATATATCGCCGAGGGGCAAACGGCGGAGGGCGGCGAGCAGCGCTATACCTGCCCCATGCACCCTCACTACATTTCGGATGATCCGGGAAGCTGTCCGATTTGCGGCATGGACCTGGTGCCTATGGACAGCGGCGGCGCGGACGCGGCAACGGGCTCTTCAGCGGGCGCGAGTCCCGCCGTAACCATCTCTCCCGCCCTGCTTCAGACGGTGGGCGTACGGACCGCCGAAGCCGCGCCCGCCGAATTTGGCGGGCGTATCGAAGCGTTCGCCCAGATCGCCGCTGATGAGCGGCTCCAGTCGGCTGTCTCCACTCGCACGCCGGGCTGGATCGAACGGCTCTACGTGCGCGCCGTCGGCGACGAGGTGAGCACCGGCGATCTGCTGTTCGAGTTCTACAGCCCCGAGCTTGTGGCCGCGCAGATGGATTACTTCTCGGCGCGCGCCTCCAATGCGCGCCGCGCCGAGGCGTCGCTCCGCCGGCTTGAGGCGCTGGGAATGGGGCCGATCGCCATCGCCCGCATGCGCGAGCGCGGCGAGCCCCTTCGCACCGTCCCGGTCTTCGCCGAACGCGATGGCGTCGTATCCGAGCTGAACGTCGCCGAGGGCAATTACTTGCCGGTCGGTGCGGACGTCCTGATGCTGCAGGACTATTCGACGGTCTGGGTGATCGCCGAGGCGCCGCAGAGCGATCTGGTGCACCTCGCCGAGGGGCAGAGCGCCGATGTGCGGCTGGCTCGCGGCGGCGCAGCGGTCAGCGGCGAAGTGGATTACATCTATCCGACTTTCGACGCGCGCACACGGACAGGCCGTGTTCGCGTGGCCGTGCCGAACCCGTCCGGCGCGCTGCGCCCCGGCGCGTTCGCCAGCGTCACGTTTGCGGGCGATATCGAGCGACGTCTCGCGGTCCCCACTGAAGCCGTGCTCTACAGCGAGGATGGCGCGCGCGTCGTCGTCGGGCTTGGTGGCGGCCGGTTCGAGCCGCGTGCGGTCGAGACGGGGATGAGCGAAAACGGCTTCACCGAGGTAAGACGCGGCCTGTCGGAAGGCGAGACCATCGTCGCCTCGGGCCAGTTTCTGATTGATAGCGAAAGCCGTCTGCGGGAGAGCTTTGCGCGCATGCAGGGCGGCGACGCGCCCTTGAGCGCGCTTGAACTGTCCGAGGCCGAGCTCGACATGGTGGACCATGTCGTGGACGCCGCGCTCTATGTCCACGAGGCGCTGCGAGACGGCTACCCGGTCCAGCCGTCCTTCTTCCAGCCTGCGATCGACGCTGCAGAGATGATCGCAGACCGCTATCCGGGGCGTTTGCGAAGGATCATGGAAGAGTCCGCCAAGACTCTTCAGGACCTGACCGAGGCGGGAACCGCGTCCGAACTTCGAGGCGGTCTGGACGACCTGGTGGAGACCCTCCGGCCCTGGCTGATGAGCCGGCCGCAGCGCTATGAAGCGCTCGGCCTGTCGATCTATGAAGCGGACGGGCGCGCCTGGCTTGAGGCCGGGACCACAAGGCCGTTCAACCCCTACGGCGATGAAGACGCGAGACGGGTGACGTGGCCAGAAGCCGCGGCGGAGCGTGAACAAGCCGAAGGCATGAGCGAAGACGCAATGCGCGCCGGGGGCAGTCATGCAAACCACTGACTCAGGGCTCCGCGACCCGTCCAAGGGTTGGGTTGGCGGCCTCATCGCCTGGTCGATCCAGAACAAGTTATTGGTCCTGATCGGTGCGGCGGTGCTCTTGGTGGGCGGGATTCGCGCGGTTCAGTCCACGCCGCTCGACGCGGTGCCCGACATGACCGACACTCAGGTCATCGTGCGCACCGAGTTCCCGGGGCAAAGCCCTCAGCTGGTCGAAGACCTCGTCACTTATCCGATGGCGAGCGCGCTGCTGGGCTTGCCGCGGACGGAGGACGTGCGTGGCGTCTCCATGTTCGGTTCCTCCTTCATCTACGTGGTGTTCGAGGACGGGGTGGATCAGTATTGGGCGCGCTCCCGCGTGCTCGAGGCGCTCTCGCGCATGCAGGCCGAACTGCCCGCCGGCGCGACGCCGGAGCTCGGTCCCGACGCCACAGGCGTCGGCTGGGTTTATCAGTACGCCCTCGTCGACCGCACCGGCGAGCGCGACCTCGCCGATTTGCGCGCCCTTCAGGATTGGTTCCTGCGCTTTGAACTCGCCGCCGTGGACGGTGTGGCGGAGGTCGCCTCGGTCGGCGGCTTCCAGCGCGAGTTTCAGGTGCTTCTTGATCCGGACAGGCTGCGCGCGTTCAGTGTGGCGCTTCCTGACGTGATCGAAGCGGTCCGCCGGTCTTCGCTTGAAGCAAGCGGCAGCATCGTCGAGCAGGCCGAGACGGAATTTTTCGTGCGCGCGCGAGGCTATGTGACCACGGCCGGAGAGCTTGAGCAGGTCTCGCTCTACGCCGAAGACGGCGCTCCGGTGACCGTCGCCGATCTCGGCCGGGTCATCGAGGGGCCGGCGCTGCGGCGCGGCGTGACCGAGCTTAATGGCGAGGGCGAAGTGGTCTCGGGCATCATCGTGATGCGCGACGGCGAAAACGCTCTTGAGGTCATCGACCGGGTGACCGAACGCATCGACGAATTGTCGGCCGGCTTGCCGGAGGGCGTGGAGATCGTTTCAGTCTACGACCGCGCGCCGTTGATCGAAGGCGCGGTCGAGTATCTTCAGCACAAGCTCATCGAGGAGGCGATCGCGGTCACGCTCGTGGTGCTGATCTTCCTCCTCCACGTGCGTTCCGCGTTCGTGTCGGTCATCACCCTTCCGCTCGGCGTCCTCGCCGCCTTTATCGTCATGCAGGCTCAGGGCGTCACCGCGAACATCATGTCGCTGGGCGGAATCGCCATTGCAATCGGCGCCATGGTCGACGCCTCCATCGTCATGGTGGAGAACGCCAACCGCCGCCTCGCAGACCTACCGCCCGACGCCTCGAAGGCCGATCGGGACGCCGCGCGGATCAAGGCAGTGCAGGAGGTCGGGCCAGGCGTCTTCTTCTCGCTTTTGATCATCACGGTGTCCTTCCTTCCCGTCTTCGCCCTGACCGGTGAAAGCTTCCGGCTCTTCTCCCCGCTCGCTTTCACCAAGACCTACGCCATGGCGTTCGCTGCGGCCCTGTCAGTGACGCTGGTTCCGGTTCTGATCATGCTGCTTGTACGCGGCCGCGTGCGGCCTGAGCGCGCCAATCCGATCATGCGGGTCCTCATCGCCGGGTATCGGCCCGTCCTGCGCCTGGCGCTGCGGTTCCGCTGGGTGACGATTGGCCTGACGATGGTGCTGCTGCTGAGCTCGGCGCTTCCGCTCGCCCGACTCGGCGGCGAGTTCATGCCGCCGCTTTACGAGGGCGAGTTGTTGTATATGCCGACGACTCTTCCCGGCGTCTCGACGGCCGAGGCGCGAGACATTCTCTCGACCACGAACCGTTTGATCATGACGGTCCCCGAAGTCGAACAGGCCTTCGGCAAGGCCGGGCGGGCCGACACGGCGACCGATCCCGCGCCCATGTCCATGATCGAGACCTGGATACGCCTCAAGCCGCGGGAGGAATGGCGATCGGGCCTCACGCCGGAGGCCCTAATCGAGGAATTGAACGAGCGCGTTGCGATGCCGGGGCTCGTCAATTCCTGGGGCTACCCGATCAAGATCCGCATGGACATGATCTCGACCGGCGTGCGCACGCCCGTGGGTGTGAAGATCACCGGCGACGACCTGTTCGAAATCGAACGCGTCGCCGCCGATCTGGCCCGAGTCGTGGAAGGCGTGGACGGCGCACGTTCGGCGTTCGCGGACCGCACCATGGGCGGGCGCTATCTGGAAATCACGCCGGACCGCCGCGAGCTGGCGCGGCAGAATGTCGATCTCGCCAGCGTTCAGGCGGTGATCAACGCCGCGATGGGCGGACGCCCGGTGAGCGAGAGCGTTCAGGGACGCGAGCGCTACGCCATCGCAGTACGCTACGACCGGCCGTTCCGAAACCAGCCGTCCGCAGTCGGCGACCTCCTGGTGACAAGCCGTGACGGCGCTCAGATCCCCTTGTCGGAACTCGCCGACATCGCCTTCGTCGACGGGCCGCCCATGATCCGCTCGGAGAACGCCCGTCTGACCGGCTGGGTGTTCGTCGACGTCGCCGGGCGCGACATCGCTTCGTTCGTCAACGACGCGCAGCGCGTGGTGGCGGAGGAGGTCACGCTGCCGTCCGGCTATGCGGTGGAATGGTCGGGCCAGTTTGAACAGATGATCGAGGCGCGCGAACGCTTGTCGCTCGCGATACCCGCCGCCATTCTGATCGTGTTCGTATTGCTGATGCTGCATTTCGGGCGTGTGGACCGGACGCTTATGATCATGGCATCGCTGCCCTTCGCCCTGATCGGCGGTTTGTGGTCGCTCTGGCTCGCCGGCTACGACATGTCCGTCGCGACCGCTGTCGGGTTCATCGCGCTTGGCGGCATCGCGGTGGAGACCGCAGTGGTGATGGTGCTCTACCTAGACCAGCAGGTCCGTGAGCATCCGCCCCGAACTCAGGACGAGCTGTTCGAAGCGGTGATGGCCGGCGCGGCCATGCGACTTCGTCCGAAACTGATGACGGTGCTGACCATTTTCGCCGGCCTGGCGCCGGTCTTCATCACCGACGGGCTCGGCGCAGACGTGATGCGCCGGATCGCGCTGCCCATGGTGGGCGGCATGGTCTCGACCCTGGTGCTGACCCTGCTGGTCGTTCCGGCGATCTATTTCCTCTGGGAGGCGTTCCGGCTCAGGCTGGACCGGAATGCGTCCGAAGTCTCAAACTCACTCTCAACCCGAACGGAGGCCTGACCATGACCCGTCCATCCTTGTTTCTGATCGCTGCATCCACCGCGGCCCTGATCGCCGCCTGCTCGGAGCCCGAGACCGAGGCGCCGGCGGTCGCCGCCGAAGCGTCCGCTGCTGGCGAGCAGACCGCTTCGTCCGGCATGGACCACGGTGATATGAACCATGGCGAAATGGCTAGCGGCGACATGCACGCGGGAATGGACCATGGAGGTATGGATCACGGCGCCATGTCCGGCGGCATGGCGGCGGCTGAAGCCACCGCCGAGGGCGTGGTCAACACCATCGACTCGGACGCCGGCTCGGTGAACATCACCCACCCGCCCATGCCTGAGATCAACTGGCCGGAAATGACCATGGACATACCCGTCACCGGCACGGTCGATCTTTCCGGGTTCAGCGAGGGCGACACGGTGCGCTTCACCGTCCGGCGCGGACGCGACGACGTCTTCCGCATCGTGGAGATGACGCCGGCCGGAGCGAGCGAATAATGGTGCGCGGCCTTGCCGCTGCGGTCGCCCTGGTGAGTTTCACTGCGGCCGCCCACGCCCATGCCGGCCTCAGGTCCTCCTCGATCGAGGATGGCGCGACGCTGGTAACGGCGCCGAGCCAGATCACGCTTGAATTCACCGCGGAGGTCGGGTTGGCGTCGGTGCAGTTGGAGACCGCCGACGGGAGCTCGCTTGAAACCGGGTTTTCGCCAGACCGGTCATTTGCGGTCGAGCACATCGCGCCGCTTCCTGAGCTGTCTCAAGGCGCATACGTCCTTGAATGGCGCGCGCTTGCACGAGACGGCCACGTCATGACGGGAGAGATCAGCTTCTCTGTGACCGGCGGCGATGCCTGACGGGTTTACGCTGGCTGTCTTCGCGGCGAAGCTCTGCGTCCTCGCCGCTGCGCTGATGTCGGCGGGCCTGGGCTGGGCGATCGCGCTCGGCGGCGATCTTGCGCGCCGGGTGAGGCCGAACGTTGTCGTCGGCTCTGCCCTGGCAGCAGCTCTTTGCTACGCGATCCTCCTCCTCACGATGAACGCCCAGCTCGGCGGCGCGTGGGCCTCTGCGCTCGATCCGATGACATTCGGCTGGATATGGCCCGGCCGGCAAGCTCAGGTTCTTGTGCTTAGCCTTGGACTTGTGGCGGCGGTCGCGGCCTCCCTCGCCAAGCTGGGCTTGCTCGGTCTCGCCGCGGCGCTACTCATCGCCGCGTCGTTCTCCCTGAGTGGTCATGCCGCGGGTCTGGAAGACGGGCTCTCCGCCCAGATTGGCGTGGCGATCCATGGGCTCGCCGCGTCGTTCTGGTTCATCGCCCCGCTGCTCCTTTGGCCTCGTGGGGTGGGGGATGGCTCGGACGCGAGCGCCGTAAGCCGCTTCAGCGAAGCGGCGGTCTGGATGGTCCCTATGGTCTTCGCCGCAGGCGGATATCTCGCCTGGCGCCTGGCCGGGGGGCTGACCGAACTCTTCACCACCCCCTACGGACAGCTCCTGACCGCCAAATTCGCCGTCGCCCTGGTGGCGCTCGCACTCGGCGCCGTCAACAAGCAGCTCGTGAGCCGAATACTCGCCGCCGATCTGCCCCGCGGACGCCGGCTCCTGCAAATCACGCTTAGTGCTGACACGGTGCTGTTCTTCACAGCGCTCGCACTCGTCACATGGGCGACAACGGTCAGCGGTCCGGCTTCCTAGCTCGAGCTTTCACCGTCCCGCAGACCCTCAGCTTGAGCACGGCGTAGGAACCAGCTTTCGAATGCGAAGATCGCGACGATGCCTCCAAGCGAAATCCCGATGATGATCGGGTCGTTCAGCGCCTTCATTACGATGAAAGCGGCGAGAGCGACGGCGTCGAGAACAATCGCGCTGACCAGGATGACCGGGTTCGCGTCGACGTCCTCGCGCATGCGCCGGAGCACGCCCCAATGGATGATGATGTCCATCACCAGATAGAAGATCGCTCCCATCGACGCGATGCGGCTCAGATCGAAGAAGGCGGCCAGGACTCCCGCCGCGACCACCGTATAGACCAAGGTATGTTTCTGGATGTCGCCAGGCATTCCGAAATGCTTGTGCGGGACCAGCTTCATGTCGGTCAGCATGGCGATCATGCGCGAGACGGCGAAGATGCTTGCGATGACGCCCGATGCGGTCGCAATGATGGCGAGCGTCACGGTGAACTGGACCCCGAGATCTCCCACCGCCGGCCGAGCAGCTTCAGCCAGCGAATAGTCCCGCGCGGCGATGATTTCCTCAATGGAAAGCGTCGAGCCGACCGCCCAGGCGACCAGCATGTAAACCACGAGGCAGATTGCGAGTGCGATGATGATCGCGCGGCCGACATTGCGGTGCGGATTTTTAAGCTCCGAGCCGCTGTTGGTGATGGTCGTGAAGCCCTTGTAGGCGAGAATGGCGAGAGCGACGCCGGCGAGAAAGCCGCCAATCGAACCCGCGTGCGCCGGTTCATCGCCCGTCGCAGGATCGAAGCTGAACCCGGCTGCGGCCAACGCGACGATCGCGAAGACCAGAATGCCGCCGATCTTCACCACCGCTGCGACCTTGGAAAGGCCTCCGACGAACCGGTTTCCCGCGACGTTCACGATGAAGGCGAACACGATGAGACCAACCGCCAGAACCGGGATGATCACAGACGGCGTATCACCTGGAAAGAGCTGCAGCGTGTAGGTGGCGAACGTGCGCGCCACGAGGCTCTCGTTGATGATCATGGAGAAGGCCATGAGAAGAGCTGATCCGCCGGTCACAGCGACCGGACCGTAGGCCTTGTTGAGAATCATCGCGATGCCGCCCGCAGACGGATAGCGGTTGGACACCTTGATATAGGTGTAGGCGCTGAAACCGCTGATCACGGCGGCCACCAGGAAAGCGAGCGGGAACCAGGGACCGGCGAATTCGGCGATCTGGCCGGTCAGCGCGAATATCCCCGCACCGATCATGACCCCGGTTCCCATAGCTACAGCACCGGCGAGGGTCAGACTGTTTGCGGCGTATTTCGCCGAGCGTTTGTCGTTCTTCAAGGGAAGGCCTCCAGCGTCTGCCTAGAGCCGAACGCTGCGAAGACGCAGCGCGTTGCCGATCACAGAGACCGAAGACAGGCTCATCGCCGCGGCTGCAATCATCGGGCTGAGGAGAACGCCGAAGACGGGGTATAGAAGCCCAGCAGCCACCGGTACGCCGGCTGCGTTGTATATGAAGGCGAAGAATAGATTCTGGCGGATATTGGCCATCGTGGCGCGGCTAAGGCGGACCGCTTTCGCGACACCTCGCAAGTCACCGCTCATCAGGGTGACGCTCGCGCTTTCCATCGCCACGTCAGCGCCTGTGCCCATGGCGATGCCCACATTCGCACCGGCGAGCGCAGGTGCGTCGTTCACGCCGTCGCCAGCCATGGCGACGATGAAGCCCTTCCCCTGAAACTCTTTGACGATGCGGCTCTTGTCCTGAGGCAAGACATCGGCGTGAATTTCGTCAATACCAAGCTTGGCGCCGATGGCTTCGGCTGTGCGCCGGTTGTCGCCTGTCAACATCACCACACGGATATTCGCGCCATGGAGGTCGGCAAGCGCATCGCTCGTCGTTTCCTTGATCGGATCGGCGACGCCGATCATTCCGGCGACCGTGCCGTCGATGGCGGCGAACATCACGGTCTGGCCCTCTGCCCGCCAGGAGTCGGCCTCGGCAGCGATTTCGGCGGGCATTCCGCCGAACGCCTCCATCATCGCCGCATTGCCAACCGCGACCGCGTGCTCACGAACCTCGCCTGCCACACCCTTCCCCGTGGTGGACTGGAATTCAGAAACATCGCTGATTGAGGCGCCACGCGCTTGGGCGCCAGCAACGATCGCGGCGGCGAGCGGGTGCTCACTGCCTTGCTCGAGTGAGGCGACAAGGCCCAATACGTCATCCTCTGGAAGCTCGCCGAAACACTTGATCGAGGTGAGCTTGGGGCGGCCCTCTGTGAGCGTGCCGGTCTTGTCGACGACAAGAAGGTTAACTTTCTCTAGCGTTTCAAGGGCCTCGGCATTCTTCACAAGGACGCCGCTCTTCGCCCCCTGACCGGTCGCCACCATGATCGACATGGGTGTGGCGAGCCCGAGTGCGCACGGACAGGCGATGATGAGGACGGCGACTGCGTTGACGAGCGCATAGGTCATCGCCGGTTCAGGGCCGAAGGTCGACCATGCAATGAAGGAGATCACCGCGACCGCCATAACAGCTGGAACGAACCAACCCGACACCGTATCGGCCAGTCTTTGGATCGGTGCGCGGCTTCGCTGTGCCTCGGCGACCATCTGAACGATCTGTGAGAGGGTTGAGTCTTCGCCGACCCTTGTCGCTTTAATGATCAGCCCACCGGTCTGGTTCACGGTGCCTCCCGTGACTGCGTCGCCATGTTGCTTGGCGACAGGTATGGCCTCGCCGGTGATCATGGATTCGTCGACCGTGCTGGAGCCGTCCTCCACTGTCGCGTCCACCGGAATTTTCTCGCCGGGGCGCACCCGCAGCCGGTCGCCCTCGGCCAGCTCGTCGAGCGCCACTTCCGCTTCCGATCCGTCTGTTTCGATCCGTCGCGCGGTCGGTGGTGCAAGTTCCAGGAGCGCGCGGATCGCCCCCGAAGTCGCACTACGTGCGCGAAGCTCAAGCACCTGCCCAAGCAGAACCAGCGTCGTGATGACCGCGGCGGCCTCGAAATAGACCCCGACCTCGCCACTGGCTTGACGGAACGCATCTGGAAACAAGCCTGGCGCCACCGTGGCGACGACGCTGTAAAGATAGGCGACCGAAACACCCAACCCGATCAGGGTGAACATGTTCAGGTTCATGGTGCGAACCGACTGCGCTCCGCGCACCAGAAAGGGCCAACCGCCCCACAGGACGACGGGAGAGGCCAGAAGAAGCTGTAGCCATTGCGCTGACGCGCCCCTGATCAGCGCATGCGACGGGCTGCCCGGCACCATCTCCACCATAGTGTAGAGAAACAAGGGCAGCGTGAACGCCGCGCTGACCCAGAAGCGCCGGGTCATGTCAGCTAATTCCTCGCTGTCCTGCTCATCCCCGGCGATCACGCTCTCCGGCTCAAGCGCCATACCGCAGATCGGGCAGGGCCCCGGTTTCGGCTCACGAACGCCAGGATGCATGGGACAGGTGTAGACGACGCCGTCAAAGTCGTTGGGAATGCGATCATACTTCCCGCCGGGCTGCTGCCCTGGATCGTGCTTGTGAGACGGGGCGTCGTGCTCATGGCATTGATGATCCAACTTATCCTCCCATGGGCCTACGGCGCTCTCGTCCTCTATACGCGGCGCAACCGGCCCTCCCTCAGGATCGCTGCACCGCCTATCTCGACGCCTGCGCGTTGCTGCTGGGCCACTGTTTGCGTGAGACCGAGACAGGCAGAGGAAAGGCGCGCCATGCAAACCGCACCCGGACACGGCCGGCTTGAAGATCGGTCGAACAATTTCACCGCCATGCGGATCGGGTTCGCCGTCCTGATTCTTTACGGGCACGCTGCCCGGCGTGTTCGAAGCCAACCCAATAACGGAGATCAACGGGCCGCTCTGGACGATCCGCTATGAGCTGGTTTGCTATGTTCTCGCCGGAGCTGCGGCGACGGTTGGGGTCTGGCGGCGCAGCTGGGACGTGCCGGTCCTGTTCGCCCTGGCGGTCATGGTCTCATTGACGGTCCAGGCGTTTCCCTATTCCGGGCCGCTCGATGACACGGTCGAGGTCATGTCCCGGTTTGGGCCGGCCTTCCTGACCGGAGCGATTTTCTATCGTTTCCGCCACCGGATCGCCTTGAACGCCGCCGGGCCGCGCTGCTCTGCCTCGGAGCATTCGCGCTGTACGCCACACCGGCGGGCATGATCGCTGGTCAGATCGCCAGCGCCTATGTGTTCCTGTGGCTCGGCTTCAAGACGGTCCCCGGCGAGATTGGCCGTCAGGTGCGCGAGGTCGAGGATATCTCCTACGGCCTGTACATCCTGCACTGGCCGGTCGGTCAGGTGTGCGTCGCGCTTAATCCCGACATTGGGACTGGCGCGATGTTCGCGATCATGGGGACAAGCACGCTACTGATGGCCGTGTTGCTCCGCCGCGTAGTCGAGAAACCCGCGCTGAGGGTGAAGCCTTGCTTGCGCTCAGCTCTGGATAGCGCCACGACTGGTCGGTTCACAACAATGCTGGAGGTCGCAAGTCGAGCTGTCACCCGACTGCACCAGCGGGTGCAATGAGCCTGATTGTGAGCCGGTCAAAGCCGGTGAGGCAACGCGGGACCGGGACTATGGTTTGGTTGTCTCCCATATGGGTCAACTCGTTTCGAGGGACGGTTTGTACCCGAAGGACCCGGCTCATTGAGCCTGATTTCTTCTAGGACTTCTCCATTCTGGCAGTGCGGTCATCCGGAACGGACCCGGCACGAGCCGGGAACAGGGCTGGCGTCAGCATGCTGCACGGATGCTGCATAGGACAAGTAAAACATTGAAAAGATTGGATAGAGCACCAGACTACGAATCTGGGGGTCGGGGGTTCGAATCCTCCCCGGCGCGCCATCTTTTCCAAAACGATATTTGAATGCATACGGCTGTGCGCGATCAAAGCGCGCTTGCTGGCTCGCATGCGCGTCGCGTGTGGGCTCAGGTTAGGCCGTCGCCCCGCACGGCGGACGGTTCTCTAGATCATGAAAAAATCATCGTCGGGCGGGCTCGACGGTTTGGGCGGCGCCGGGGGCTGTGCGGGCCTGGTCGCGTTTTCGAGCCTGTGAACCAGCCGGGACTGATCCGCGGAGAGCTTGCCCGCGATGCTTTTGACCTTGGCCAGCCTCAGGCGGATGCGCTCGATCTTGCGCGGGTCCATGGCCTCCTTGGGGTCACGGGGCAGGGCGCAATCTTGCTCCATTTTCGTGAACTCCGCCCCGAGGGTCGGAAACCCCATGCAGTAAGAGCTGCCGCGCAATCTGTGGCATTCTTCCTGCAGGCTCTTGAGCTTTTTGGCGTGTTCAAAGCGAGAGTCCGATTGTGCGTTGAGGATCGCGTTCACCTGTTGGATTTCGCGTGGAAGCTCCAGGCAAAATTTCTCAACAATTGATCTTGCACTTGCTTTGGGCATGGGGGACTCCGCCAGTCATGGCAAGATAAGTGGGGCGAACTTGCGCAGGGATTAATCATCGGGCCCGGATCATCAGACAGGATTGCGCGCGTCTTCGGGCGATGGATTCGCCCCACAGGAATTGCGCCGCCGCTTAGTTCGCTTGCGATTGCGCGACATGACTGACACTATCGGCGCAAGCCTATGTCAGGCCCAGCGAATGTGATGAGACCCTGCAGGTCATCCATAGCGTTCACAATTTAAGTCGAATCCTAGGATTTTTGCAGGTTCTACAAATGTGTCACGATTTTCGCTTTGCCCTCAGAGATGGGGCAAGGGAGGCGCACGACTGTGTCGACGCCCTTTTTTCACAACTCGATTTCCAACACCGTCAGGATTACCAGCGCTTTTTGCTCATTCATGCCGCGAGCTTTGGGGTGCTTGGTCATTATGCCGACCGGCACTGCCTGACGCAGGACTTGCTGGCGCGCATGAATGCGCAGCTGAAAGCGGACCTTGCCGGTTTTCCTGCGAGCGCCTTCACGCCTGGCGCGCCTGTGCTCGCTCGTGCGCCTGATCCGCTGGCCATTGATTACGTGGTGTGCGGCTCCCGCCTGGGATCGCAGCTCCTGTCGCGGCGCTGGTTGCAGAGCCGGGACGCGGTCGTCCGCGCCGCGGGCGGCTATCTGAACCTGCCGCATAATCCCGAGTTGTGGCGCACGGTGTGCGCCGCCTTGTCGGCTTTGGCGCCGGATGGCCGACGCGCTGCGCGGATTGTGCGCGATGTAAGGGCGGTCTTCGGGCTGTTCATCGAGAGCGGACGCGGCGTTCAGGCGCCCGCCATGGCGGAGGGCCAGGTCCAATGAGCCATGAGACAATTCAGACTGGCGCGACAAACGCACCCGATCTCAGCCAGTGCGACCAGGAGCCCATTCACCTCCTGGGCGGCGTTCAGGCGTATGGCGGACTGGTGTCCGCGTCCTCGGACCTGATGGTCAATCATGTTTCCGAGAATCTCGAGACCATACTGGGCATAGAGCCGAAAGCCGCCATTGGCGCCCATCTGGGCGATCTGTTGCCAAGTGAAGCGGTGCACGACCTGCGGGCCAAGCTGCAATTGCTCTCTGTCCAGACCAATGTCGTGCGCCTGTTCGGTTATGACGTGATGAAGACCGGTGAGCTGTTCGATATTTCCATCCATCAGTCCGCCAGCTCGTATGTGTTCGAATTCGAGCCCAAGGCCGGCGGCGGCCACCGCGATGATTTGTCCACGGTCATGCCGCTTGTGGGGCGTGTGAAGCAGGCGGAGGATATAGAGGCTGCGTGTCATGAAGCCGCTTCGGCCATGGCCGCCTTGTCCGGATTTGACCGGGTAATGGTCTACCAGTTCGCCCAAGACGGCAGCGGTGAAGTGATCGCCGAACGTCGTCGTGACGATATGGAGCCCTTCCTAGGCTTGCGCTTTCCGGCCAGTGACATTCCCAAGCAGGCGCGCGAGCTCTACAAGCGCAGCGTCCTGCGCTTGATTGCGGATGTGAACGGGGAGGTCTCGGCACTGACGCCCCAGCTCGACGCGCAGGGCGAGCCCCTGGATCTGTCCCTGGCGGTCACGCGCGCCGTGTCGCCCATACACCTGCAATATCTGCGCAATATGGGCGTTGAGGCCTCGATGTCGGTCTCCATTCTGAAGGATGGGGAGCTCTGGGGGCTGATCGCATGCCACCACAAGACCCCGCGCTATGTGGACTATGAGCGTCGGACAGCCATCGAGCTGTTCGCGCAGTTCTTTTCCTACGAGCTGGTGCACAAGATCGAGCTGGCGGCGCGCGCGGAGGAGGGCGAAGCCCGCGCGATCCATGACAATCTGATGGTGCGCCTGTCTTCGGGCACGGACTTCGTGGAAGGGTTCGACATACTGGCCGATGAGCTGTCGCGGATTATCCCCAGCGATGGTCTGGCCGTGTTTTCCGAAGGGCGTTTCAAGGCTCGCGGAGAGGCGCCGTCAGAAGAGGCCTTCCAGTCGCTGGCCCGCTTTCTGAACACCGCGCCGGCCGGTCAGGTCTACAGCGTCGAAAACCTGTCTTCGGTCTTTGAAGAGGCCGAAGCGTTCGGTGATCGCATCGCCGGCTTGCTGGCGGTGCCGATCTCGCGCACGCCGCGCGACTACATCGTGTTCTTTCGCCGTGAGATCGCCCGCTCGGTGGTTTGGGGCGGCGACCCGAACAAGCCTGTGGAGGCCAAGGAGGGCGGACGGGCCCTGACGCCGCGGGAGAGCTTTGCCGAGTGGAAGGAGATGGTGCGCGGGGCCTGTGCGCCCTGGACCGAGAGCGAGCTGCGGATTGCGGAGGCCTTGCGCGTCTCCCTGATCGAGGTTGTCCTGAAGCTGACGGACGAGGCGAACATTGCCCGACGCAAGGCGGCGGAGAAGCAGGATTTCCTGATCGCCGAGCTCAATCACCGGGTTCGCAATATCCTCAATCTTATCCAGGGTCTGGTCTCCCAGGGGCGTCCGGCCGCCAATGATATCGACACCTACAAGAAGGTGCTGGATCAGCGCGTGCATGCTCTGGCGCGCGCCCATGACCAGCTGACGCGCAAGGAATGGTCGGCGATTTCCCTGGTCGAACTCATCGAAGTGGAGGCGGCGGCCTATCTGGACGCCCAGGGCGATCGGGTCAGGCTGAGCGGCGTCAGCCCCATGCTTGAGCCGGAGGCCTTCACGAGCCTGGCGCTGGTGATGCACGAGCTGATCACCAACTCCGCCAAATATGGCGCCCTGACCGGGCACGCCGGGGTCGTTCATGTGGATATGCGCTTTGGTGAAGACGGCGCATTGCACATTCAGTGGCGCGAAGTCGGCGGACCGCCCGTCGCGACGCCGTCGCGGCGCGGGTTCGGATCGACCGTCATCGAGCGGACCATTCCCTTCGAGCTCAACGGCTCGGTTGAAACCCGCTACGAGCCGGCTGGCTTTGAAGCGGACATCACCCTGCCGGCCAGGATCGTCCGAGAAGGGGCGCCGGAAGAGGCTGCGCCCGAAGGCGCGCCTGCCCCCAGACCGGCCCTTCCAGAGTCCGTTGAGGCGCATGTATCGGGCGAGCTGAGCGGCGAGGTTCTGGTGCTTGAGGACAATATGATCGTCGCCATGGATGCGTCAGAGACGCTCCAGCGCGGCGGTGCGAGCAAGGCGCACATGGCGAGCAGCCTGGAGGAGGCCCTGGCCCTGATCGAGCGTGAACCGATCGTCTTCGCGCTGCTGGACGTGAATTTGCGCGATCAGACATCGGCTGAAGTCGCCCGGGCGCTGAGCGAACGCGGAACGCCCTATATCCTGGCGACCGGATACGGCGAAGCCGACAGCGCCATCGCCGAATTCCCCGAAGGCGTGACCGTGATCACCAAACCTTTCACCCCTGAGTCCCTGATGCAGCAGACCCGGCGCAAGCTCGGCTCGGGCTCTTAAGCAACAAGGCGCGGGCCCGTCCTGCGGACTCGCGCCTTGCTCATGGAGTGTCGCTGGCGTCAGCGGTTCTGGTACGCGTCCGCCTGCGTTTCGGCCAGGTCGATCAGATCGCCCATGACCACATGCATGTCCACCAGATGCAGGCCCCAGTCCGCCAGAACCTGACCATTGGCAATCACGTCTCCGGTCAGGATGTCCGTGCGCGGGTCTGACGGGTCAGCGTTCACGGTCACCGACAGGTATTGCGCGCCATCGCGATTGACGCACTGGCCGCTGAGAAAGTCCGGCAGTTTGACAAAGCGGGCGTCCACATCCTGGGTCTCGGTCCAGCTCTGGCTCGCCATGTCGTACCCGTCCGAGCCATTGCTCAGATAGGCGTCCAGCATGACCGGTCCGTCGCCGGAGAGGCTGGCGGGATTGACGCAGGCGATTTGATTGGCCGGGTCCGGGCTGCGTCCGAACCGGGTATTGGCCGGCGGCGGCACGTCATCGCGGAAGGTGACATAGGAGACCACGCAGCCGGTCTGGCCCGCCTCGGTGCAGATCGGCATGGCGTTGAAGTCGCCGCCCATTGTCTCGCCTTCCGGCACCTGGACGTTCCACCCGATCAGATAGGCGGAAATGACCTGATCCTGGATCGGCTCGCCCTCGATCTCCTGGCTGATCAGCGTTTGCAGCATGCGCGCGCCTTGGCTGTGCCCGACCAGGATGACGCCGCGACCGTCATTGTCGTGCTCGAGATAATGACGCCACGCCTCGCGCACATCGCCATAGGCCAGCGCGCCGCCGGACATGGCGTCGCCATCACCGGCCATGGCCGCGCGCAGGGCGGTCAGGGTCACCTGCCGATAGAGCGGTGCAAACGGACGGCAGACCTCGCTGAAGCGGGCGAACTGGGCGTGCACCACGCCGCGCTCTTCCGGGCCGATTTCGAGATCGCTGTTGACGCCGGGGTCTACCGAAACCGTCGGATAGACGTAAAAGCAATCAATCGCGGGATCCTGTGCGGGCTGGTGAATATCCATGGTCACCGAGCCATCCGGCTGAACGACCGCAGCGTCCAGATCAACCGCGCAAGCATCCTCGCGTCCCGGGCGGCACAGCCAGACCGAGCCGTCATCATAGTCTGGCGCGGCGCCGGCTTCGCCCTGAGCGTAAGCGGCGCCGGGCAATGCGGTTGCAGCCGACAGCAGTGCTGCCCCGGCCCAAGTTCGAATAAGGCTTCCTGATGTGAGCGCCATGATGTCCTCCCCTGTCAATTTTTGTGTATTGGGTATGTAGAACTCTGACGTAGCTGCACTGAAATGTCGACATATAACGCCGTGTTATTGCGATTTCCGTGCGAGCGCGGCATAACCGCTTACAGAAAATAGAAAGAACGGTATGGGTTGCCCGCCCGCCTGGGGAGAGTGTCATGACACGTGAAGCCGCAATCGTTTCAACAGCGCGCACGCCGATCGGCAAGGCCCACCGCGGCGCCTTCAACGACACGGCGCCGGATCGGCTGGCCGCTCATGTCATGAAAGCGGCGGTCGAGCGCGCGGGCGTGGATCCGCAAAGGCTCGATGATGTGATCTTCGGCGCGGGTAATCAGTACGGCCCTCAATTCTACAATCTCGCCCGCATGAGCCTGTTCACGGCGGGGCTGCCCCAGTCGCTGGGGGCGACCACGCTAGATCGCAAATGCGCGTCCGGCCTCACCGCCGTCGCCTTGGCGGCGCGCTCCATCATGGCCGATGATGCGGACATGATCCTGGCGGGCGGGGTGGAGTCGGTCTCCATGACGCGACTGCCGGGCTTGCCCGATGAAAGCTGGCGGTCTCAAAGCGTCATGGCCGCCGAGCCGGACGCCTATATGGCGATGATCGAAACCGCCGAAGTGGTGGCCGAGCGCTATGGCGTCAGCCGCGAGGCGCAGGATCAGTATGCGGTCCAGAGCCAGCAACGCGCAGCCGCCGCGATTGAAGCAGGGCGGCAGGAAGCGGAAATCGCGCCCTTGCCCGCCGAGAAGATCGTGCGCGCCAAGGACGGGTCCGAAACCGGGCGCGAGGCCGTCAATCTGACTGCGGACGAAGGCGTGCGCCCGGGCGCCAGCTATGAGGCGCTCAGGGGTCTCAAGCCGGTCTGGAGCGGGGGCAAGTCTGTGGCGGAAGGCCGTTTTGTCACGGCGGGCAATGCCAGCCAGCTGTCGGATGGCGCGGCGGCGCAAGTGGTCATGGATCACGCAACCGCCAAGGCCGAAGGCCGCGAGGTGCTGGGCGTGTTCCGGGGCTTTCAGGTCGCCGGCTGCGCGCCGGACGAAATGGGCATCGGCCCGGTGTTCGCCATCCCGAAACTGCTCAAGCGCGCCGGTCTCGGGGTCGGGGATATCGGCCTGTGGGAGATCAACGAGGCCTTCGCCAGCCAGATCGTGTACTGCCGCGACCGGTTGGACCTGCCGTCAGACAGGCTCAATGTGAACGGAGGCGCGATCGCGGTGGGCCACCCCTTCGGCATGACCGGATCGCGTCTCGTGGGGGCGGCGCTGCTGGAAGGCCGGCGCCGGGGTGTTAGATATGTAGTCGTCTCCATGTGCGTCGCAGGCGGCATGGGCGCGGCCGGCCTGTTCGAGCTGGTCGACTAGAAAAGCGGAGGAGACCGTCATGGATCTCGATTTCACTGAAAAGGACGAAGCCTTCCGCGAGGAAGTGCGTGAATTCCTGAACGAGAAACTGCCCAAGCGCCTGTCAGACAAGGTGCGCCAGGGGCAGCGGCTGACCAAGGCCGAC
The DNA here is from genome assembly GCF_030733545.1 of Oceanicaulis sp. MMSF_3324. Taxonomy (GTDB): domain Bacteria; phylum Pseudomonadota; class Alphaproteobacteria; order Caulobacterales; family Maricaulaceae; genus Oceanicaulis. Next base: position 82,504 of record NZ_JASHIU010000002.1, on the reverse strand, counting down.
ATGGAGGAATGGCACGCCATCCTCAATGAGCGCGGCTGGCTGGCGCCGCACTGGCCCGTGGAATGGGGCGGCACCGACTGGAGTGTGGTCCAGCGCTTCATCTTCGAAACCGAAACCGCCATGGCGCATGCGCCGCGGGTCGTGCCCTTCGGGGTGTCCATGCTGGGCCCGGTGCTGATCAAGTTCGGCACCGAAGAGCAGAAGAAACACTGGCTGCCGCGCATCCTGGACGGGTCTGACTGGTGGTGTCAGGGCTATTCCGAACCGGGCGCCGGGTCGGATCTTGCCAGCCTAAAAACCTCCGCTGTGCGCGAGGGCGATCATTACGTCATCAATGGCCAGAAGACCTGGACCACCCTGGCGCAGTGCGCCAACAAGATCTTCTGCCTGGTGCGCACCAGCAAGGAAGGCAAGAAGCAGGAAGGCATTTCCTTCCTCCTCGTCGACATGGACACGCCCGGCGTCGAAGTGCGCCCGATCAAGCTGCTTGATGGCGATCACGAGGTGAACGAGGTCTGGTTCTCCGATGTGAAAGTGCCTGTCGAGAACCTGGTGGGTGAAGAGAACAAGGGCTGGACCTGCGCCAAATACCTCTTGAGCTATGAGCGCACCAATATCGCCGGCGTCGGCGCCTCCATGGCGGCGTTCGAGCGGCTCAAGGAAGTGGCGCGCACGACCCGACGCAACGGATCTGCCCTGATCGAAGACTCGCTGTTCGCAGCACGCATGGCGGAAGTGGAAATCGACCTTGAGAACATGCGCACCACCAATCTGCGCGTGCTCGACAGCGTCGGCCGCGGCCAGACGCCAATGGCGGAATCCTCGATGCTGAAAATTCGCGGCACTGAAATTCGCCAGAAAATCACGGCGCTTATGCGTCGGGCGGCGGGGCGCTACGCCCAACCCTTCCTGGATGAAGCGCTGGAAGGCGGCTTCAACGGCGAACCGGTCGGGCCGGGATGGGCCGCGCCTGTGGCGTCGCAGTATTTCAACAATCGCAAGCTTTCGATCTTTGGCGGCTCCAACGAGGTGCAGCGCGAGATCATCGGCAAATCGATGATGGGGCTCTAATCATGGATTTTTCACTGGGTGATGATCGCCGGATGATGGCGGATTCGCTGTCGCGCTATTTTGCCGACACGCTGGGCTGGGAAGCCCGTCAGGCCGCCGCCGAGAGCGAAGCGGGCTTCAGCCGCGACATGTGGGCGGGCCTCGCTGAACTGGGCGTGCTGGGCCTGTTGTTTGGTGAAGAGGCCGGCGGCTATGGCGGCTCGGCCTTTGACGCGGGCGCCGTGTTTGCCGAAGTCGGCAAAGCGCTTGCGACCGGGCCGTTCCTGGGCACGCTGCTGGGTGGCAATATCCTGGAGGCCGCGGGTGAAGCGGACCTTCTGGGAGAGGTGATTGCAGGCTCGAAAATCCTGACGTTCGCCGATGATCCGGCCATGGATTCCAACGGCGTCGTGACCGACCCGGTCAAGGCGGTGAAGGAGGGCGAGGCCTGGCGTCTGAGCGGCGCGAAAGGCGTGGTCGATTATCTGGGCTCTGCGGACCTGATCGTGGTGACGGCCGAGGCCGATGCGGGCTGGGCGAGCTTCCTTGTCGAGGCGGACGCCGAAGGCGTGGAGCGTCGCGCCTATCCGCTGGTGGATGGCGGCGCGGCCGGCGAGCTGACCCTGGAGGGCGCGTCTGCCCGGCTTCTGGTGTCCGGAGAGGACGCCATCTCGAAGGCGCGCGCTCTGGGGCTGGTCGCCACGGTCTGGGAAGCGGTCGCCGTGATGGAAGTCCTGCGCGATGCGACTATCGAGTATCTGGGCACGCGCAAGCAGTTCGGCGTGCCGATCGGCGCGTTCCAGGCGCTCAAGCACCGCATGACCAGCGTGGCGCTGGAAATCGAACAGGCGCGCTCGGCGGCCATCAACGCCGCGGCGTATTTCGCCAAGGACCCGGCGACGCGGGATCGTTACGGGTCGGCGGCGAAATACACGGCCGGCAAGGTGGGCGCCCTGACCGCCGAAGAGGCGATCCAGATGCATGGCGGCATCGGCATGTCCTGGGAAATGCCGCTGTCGCACTTCGCCAAGCGACTGGTCATGCTTGACCATGTGCTCGGCGATGAAGACGCCCATATGGCGCGCTATCTCAAGCTCGCCAGCGCGGCCTGAGGCACGGACCGTCGGCGCCCTTATTCAAGGACGCCGGCGGTCACCCCGCCATCAATCACCATCATCTGACCTGTCATCCAGGCGCCCGCCTGACCGGCGAGGTAAACGGCAGCGCCCGCAATGTCTTCAGGCTCGCCCAGGCGGCGCAGGGGCGTGCGTCTGGACACCGCCGCCTCGGCCTTGGGGTCTTCCCACAGGGCGCGGGCGAAATCGGTTTTCACAACGCCGGGGGCGATGGCGTTGACGCGAATATTGTCCGGGCCCGCTTCCAGGGCGTAATTGCGCACCAGCTGGAAATCCGCGGCCTTGGAAATGTTGTAGGCGCCGATGGTCTGCGAGCCGCGCAAGCCGCCGATGGATGAGATCACGATGATGGCGCCATCCTTGGCCTTGCGCATGTCGGGCAACGCCATCTGGATCAGCCAGTGGTTCGAGATGATGTTATTGTTCAGGACCTTTTGGAACTGTTCGTCCGTAATCCCGTCCATGGAGCCGTAATAGGGATTGCTCGCCGCGTTGCAGACCAGAATGTCCACCGGGCCGAAACCGGCGCGGGTCTTTTCAAACAGAGCTTCCAGTTCGGGCTTGGAGGAAATGCTGGCGGCGATGGCCAGGGCGCGGGTTTCGCCATGTTCGGCATTGATGGCGTTCGCCACGTCCTCACAGGCGTCCTGATTGCGGCTGGAGATCACCACGCGCGCGCCCTGTCGCGCCAGCTGTTCGGCGATGGCGCGGCCAATGCCGCGTGAAGAGCCGGTGATCACGGCGGTTTTTCCGGTCAGATCGAAAAGCGTCATGAAGGGCGCTCCTTGCACAGAGTTCAAAAAGAAAAGGGCCGGGACAGAGCCCGGCCCTCAGGGGGAGATGTCCCGGACCTAGAAGCGGGCTGTCAGTCCCAGTCGATACACCCGACCCAGCGGGTTGCCGACATAGGGATCGTAGCTCAACTCCAGACGCGCCGCAGGCGGGTCGGTGTCGAAGATGTTCTCCACACCAGCCTGGAACTGCACATCCGCGCCGAAGGCGGCGAGATCCACCGTGCCCAGAAGGTCATGCTGGGTATAGGATTCCACCGTGCGTCCGAAATCGGTCGGACCGAATTCGGGCGTCTGGGTGCACGCCCCCGTGTCCGGACAGCGATTGTCGTCCACGCCGTCGATATAGGTCAGCGAATAGGTCGCGTTGTAGCGGCCATAGGTGAAGCTCGCGAAACCGCTGGCGCGCCAGGGCGAGACCGTGCCGGGGGCGCGGTCATAATTGGCGAAGCCGGCCGCGTCATAGGAGCCGTCAAAGGTCAGCCCCTGATAGACGAACTCGCCGAACTCGTACTTGGCGGTATAGGTGGCGTTCACTCCGCCGCTGAAGTCGAACGGGCCGACATCGCCGCGATAATTGAGCGAGAAATCGAGACCGTTCGTGGTCACGTCCGGGCCGTTCACGACCTGCACCAGGATGCGGGAGATGTCGTTCGCCGTGGTTCCGGCGGTGCAGCTGCCGCCTGCGAACACCACAAATTCGGTGAACGGGCTGGAACAATCCACTGCCTGGGTGCCGTCCGTGACCGGGCCCGGCGCCACAGCGCTGGCGATGGCCTGAACAGGCAGCTCGGTGAACCGGCCTTCAAAGTCGTAATTCCAGAAATCGACGCTGGCGCTGAAGCCGCCCGATTCAAACAGAATGCCGAAATTGTACGTAAAGGCGGTTTCCGGATCGAGATCGGGGTTGCCGGCGATCTGGTTGGCCTTGAAGGCGCCGCCGGCGGCGTCGATGCCCTCGACCAGGGTCAGGCCGTCGCCTTCCAGATCACTGGGCAGCGGCGCGCGGAAGGTGTCGCCGACCGAGGCGCGCAGGGCGACATTGTCGCTGACCTGCCAACGCGCCGAGATCTTGGGATTGAAGGTGGAGCCGACCGGATTGCCATAATCCTCGTAACGGACTGCGCCGGTCAGTTCGAAGCCGTCAAACGGTTCGATCTGGGCTTCGGCGAACAGGGCGTAGACATCCTGCTCCACATTCACGGTGGAGTACTGACCCAGGAAGATGAACGGTCCCGTGGGCAGGTTGGCGTCGTTGGGATCGTCCAGGCAGGAGCGATCGCCTTCGATCGCGCACGGGAAACCGACCGGATCGCTGAAGACATTGGCGGGCAGGGATTCGTACTCGGTGCGGCGGTATTGGGCGCCGAACGCGTAGTCCACTTCCTGGCCGAACAGCGTGTCATAGCCGCTGAAGATCAGGTCGACGATGAACTGGTCCTCGGTCTGATCGGTGCCGCTGGGCTGGTACATCCATTCGATCAGGGCCGGATCGTTCTCATTGCCCGGCACAAAGGCCGGGTTGGTCAGCCCCAGGGTGGGATGGCCCGGCGCGGAGTTGATGAACGGGTTGAAGTACTGGCACCCGTTCGCCCCGGGCGTGCTGCTCGAACAGCTGGCGCCGCCAAACCCGTTGATGGCCCGCTGCAGCCGGTCGCCCACAAAGTCCCGCACCGCATTCTTGCGGTTTGAGTGGATGTAGGTGGCATAGAGCTGGGCGCCGAAATTGTCCGAGAAATCGTGCTCGAAGCCGCCTGCAATGCGCCAGGCCTCGTTTTCCGCGCTGCCCAGGCCCGCGCCGCGCTCATCAAGCGGATTGCCGCCCAGAGCGAAGGGGCGGAAGAACAAGATGTTCGACAGCGAGGACAGATAGGCCGGCGACCCCGCCGGGAAGGTTTGCGACAGATAGGCCGCATAACCCGGGTTCGAGGCGGGTACGGAGAAGGCATTGGCGCTGCCCGGGCCCAGCGGACCCTGCACCGGCGGGTAGCTGGGCGAACCGGCGTAATCGATCATTTCCATGCCCGCATAGATCGCTTCGGCGTGGAAAGTGGTGTTCGGGCCCAGATCCACATCGATCTGGCCGTAGATCTGATAGCGCTCTTCTTCTTCAACCAGATTGCTGAAGTCCACATAGGAGTAGCGGCAGACCGGGAAAGCGCTGGTCGGTGAGGTCGGGAAGGTGCCCTGGATGCCGCCCATGGCGGTGCAGGTGTCCAGCTGTTGACCGTCAATGCCGATGCCCACGACGCCGAAACCGGGAATGATGGGCAGATAAGTGCCTGGATTGGACAGGAAGGAATAGCCTGTCGGGTTCACATCATATTCGGTCTGGGTGAAGGCGCGCTCGGTGTTGGGCAGTTCATTGCGCCGTTGCCAGCCTGCGCCAACCATCACATCGACATTGCCGAAGCGCTCGCCTGCCAGAACGCTGGCCTGGTAATTGCCGTCCGAGCCGTCGATGAAATTGTAGCTGCCGGACACTTCAATGCCTTCAAAGGCGTTGTAGGTCACGAAGTTGGCCACCCCGGCGATGGCGTCGGAGCCATAGGTCGACGCCGCGCCGTCCTTGAGGACTTCCACGCGCTGAACCGCGAAGAAGGGGATGAGGTTTGTGTCGGTCGAACCGGTGCCGGGGCTGGAGATCGTGCGGCGGCCATTGAAGAGCACCAGCGTGCGCTCACGGCCGAGGCTGCGCAGGTTGATCGAGCCCACGCCCTGTTCGGTGCCGGCGGCGAACTGGTTGGAATCGCCCAGGACCGGACCGACCGACGGCAGGGTTTTCATGAATTCGAGCGGGCTGTCGATGCCGCGATTATCCAGCTCCTGAGCGCCGAACACATCCACCGGCAATGCGCCGTCCTCACCGCGCCCGCGGATATACGAGCCGGTGATGACCACACGATCAACCGGCATCGCGGCGTCATCAGATTGTGCAGGGTTGGCGCTCTCCTGAGCAGAAGCGGTCGTGACCGCCATGAAGGCCAGTGGCGCGCAGACCGCCCCCAGCATGAGCTTTGACTTGATTGTCATCGTGTTCTCCTCCCGACCTGCCATGCAGGCCATGTCCCTCGCGGTTGAGACCGCAGTTCGTCGCGCCTTTCCGGCGCTTGTTCTTTCGGGCCGTTGATGCGTTCGCACAGGCCGGCCCCGGCCTTCCCTCAGGCGCGGTTCGCGCCGGACGCAGTTCGTTTGAGTGTGAGTCTCCCATCCGCCCCGATCGCAAAAACGCTACAGCTTCTGTGGTCGCTTTCAAGAAAAAAGAAAAACCGGTACGTATTAAATTTCTCGCTATTGCGAAGTGTTGCGGCGCAATAGTGGTGCTTTTTGAATATTGGGTTTGTAGGGGGTTGCGAGCGCAATTCGCCTGTCAGCTTGAAGGGGTGAGGCTGTCCGGGGTGTCTAGCGGTTGGGAATGAGCCCGCGCGTGATGATTGACGCGTAAGTCTTTATGGCTTGCTCGGGCGCTTGGACTTCGGCCCAGCGCCGCATCTCATAGGCCGTGTTCAGCGTCGCCATGATCATCTGCGCGGCGATCAGCGGATCAATCGCCTTGATTGAGGATTCGGTGATCCCGTCGATCAGGACACCCGCATAGCGCCGCGCCATCCGGTTGGAGCGTTCAATGACGCCGGCTCGGACATCGGGTGGCAGGGCGTAGAGCGCCGTGGTCCGAAGGAGTGGGGAGTCGCCATAGAACTGCAGCTCCAGCAAGGATGCGACCGAGGCGCACAGCTTGCGGTGATGGTCGCCTTCAATGCGCTCGGCGGCCCTCTGGGCAAGCGAGACCCGGGCATAGCTCAGGTCAAAGCAGGCCAGGACCAAATCGTCCTTGCTCTGCAAATGGTGATAGAAGCTGCCTTTGGTGACGGATAGCTCGGCCGCGATGCGATCCACAGACGCGCCGCGATAGCCCCAGTCATTGATGGTGATGGCGGCCGCCTTGAGAAAGGCGATATTCATGTCGCCCAGCCCTTTGACGGTTTCGGGCTCTTCAAGGGCCAGCAAGGCCGGGTCCCAGTCCCGCCCCGCACCGGAAACGCCATAGGCCAGCACTTCACTGAAGCGATGGGCCACGCGTTCGAAATCACCCAGTGAATAGCGCCGCAACCAGGCCTGGGCCCAGAACAGGTTCTCGAGCAGAACGTGGGTTTGCGCGGTCGCCAGATGCTTGCGCGATCCGTCGTCTTCTTCAAAGAACCGGCGCACGCGGCGGAACATGACGATGTACTGGTCGCTGAGGCGCGTGCGCAGTGGTTCGTTCAGGCTGCGAATGTGGGACAGGTTCGCCACGGGCGGGGCATCGCCCGAGCGGATTTGCGCAAACTGCTCCAGCGTCGCCCAGACCATGCGGTGCAGCTTGTCAAAGGGGGTCGGCTCAAGCTCGGCCTGATCGACGATCCTATTGTAGCGTTCGATCGCCGCTTCCAGAATCGCTTCCGCCAGCAATTCCTTGCGCTTGAAGTAATAGGTGATGCTGGTCGTGTTCAGCTCGATGGCCTGGGCGACCTTGGTCAAGGTCATGCCTTTATAGCCGAGCTCGTTGATCAGCTCGGTCGCCGCAGCAATGATCTGGTCGCGCTTGCGGTCATAGCGACTCGCCGCGGCGGAAAGGCCTGTCTCGGTCATGGCGTTAATCTAAAGGGCTTGCTGATAAACGCCACCGCTATAGCGCGTCTCGCCGTCATGCCGAGGCGCGCGTGGCAGCGAGTTCCGTCAGAATGCGCCTGACTTCAGTTTTCAGGATCTTCCCGCTGGCGTTGCGCGGCAACGGTCCGTCATGAACGCGCACGAGGACGGGTGTCTTGAAGCTTGCCAGCGCCTCGCGCACGAAGGCCTGAAGGTCCGCCTCGTCCGCCTGTGCGCCGGACGCCAGGGTGACAAGGGCGGCGGGCTCCTCTCCAAGCGTGCGGTGGGGAATCGCGGCCACGGCGGCATCCACAATGGCGGGATGCTCATACAGGCGGTTCTCGATCTCCACTGGATAGATGTTCTCGCCGCCGCGAATGATCACATCCTTCGCGCGATCAACGATGTAGCAAAAGCCCTCTTCGTCGAGCCGGGCGACGTCGCCGGTGCGCACCCAGCCCGCCTTGAAGGTGTCCGCCGTCGCGTCGGGCCGGTTCCAGTATTCGCGAACCACCATCGGGCCGCGCGCCCACAGCTCGCCCGATTGCCCGGCGGGCAGTTCGGTTTCGCCGTCCAGGCTCATGATCTTGAGCTCCGCCACGGGCACGGGCGGGCCGCAACTGTCGGGCCTGTTCAGATAATCCTCGCCATCATGGCGGGTGACCGTGCCGCTGGTTTCGGTCATGCCCCAGCCCGTACCCGGCTCACAGTTCAGATCTTCGGCGATCAGGCGGACCAGTTCGGGCGCAGCGGGCGCGCCGCCATAGGCGACCCCGGTGAGGGAGGACAGGTCAAATTCCTTGCGACGCGGATGTTCGATCAGGCTCCAGGCGATGGCGGGCACGCCCCCGGTATGGGTGATCTGTTCGCGTTCGATCAATTGGAGCGCTTCCAGCGGATCCCATTTGTCCATCAGCACGGTCTTGTGGCCCACATGCACGCTCGACAGCATGCGCGCATTGCAGGCGGTGACGTGAAATAGGGGTATGGGCAGGAGCGAGGCGCGCGGTTCAGGCTCGGGCACAGGCTCGCCGCGACGCAGGGCGGCGAAGGCGCCGGCATAGGCGGTGGACAGCACATTGCTCATCGAGCTGCGATGGGTGCCGAGCGCGCCTTTCGGCTTACCGGTTGTGCCGGAGGTGTAGAACAGGGTCGCCGGATCGTCCGGGGCGATGTCGATTTCGGGCAGGGGGCGCGGCGCCAGCGTCGCCCAGTCGTTCGGCGAGCCGATCAGGTCTTCAAGGCGTTCGGGCGCTGCGCCCGGCGCTGCGCGGCTGACCAGCACGTCACAGCTGATCGCCTGATCCGCCAGTATGTGCCAGCGGGCGGCGTCGCAGATCAGGGTGCGCGCGCCACTGTCCCTTATCGCGTACTCGAGCTCGGGCCCGGTCCACCAAGCGTTCAGCGGCACGGCGATGGCGCCCAGGACCGTGATGGCGAAATAGGCGATGGGAAATTCAGGCAGGTTGCGCATGGCGATCGCAACCCGGTCGCCCGGCTCGACGCCCCGCGCAAGCAAGGCGTCGGCCAGATGAGCGGTGGCGCGCCGGAAGGCGTCAAAACTGAGCCGCTCATCATTGAGAACCATGAAGTCCCGGTCGCCGTGCACCTTTGCGGCTTCGACCAGATCGGGCAGGATTTGCGGTCCGTTCTTCCACACCCGAACGGGCGCGCCATTGATCTGTTGTACCGTAAATTCGAAAAGCGCCCCCGGCGCGCATAGCTGCTCTTGAGCGGCTTGCGCCGTAAGCGCGGGCCATTCGCGCGCGCCCATCATGTTTCCTCCAAGGTATATATATATTGCGTTTTTCAAACGCTAGATCATGCTTGCGCGAACGGCAATTGATCAAATTCCCTCGCACAATCCTTGACCGCCGTGATCAGGCGATAGAAAAATCGGTATGCTGCAGCAAGACGCAAAGAGGCAAACGTGATGACAGTGAAGACTCAGGTGACGGACGGCGTGCTCGTGATCGTCTCGGACAATCCGCCGGTGAACGCGCTTTCCCATGCGGTGCGGTCCGGCCTCATGGACGCTGTCACAGCCGCCGGGTCCGATGACGCGGTGAAAGCCGTGGTGATCGCCGCTGACGGACGGACCTTTCATGCGGGCGCTGACATCACCGAGTTCGGAAAGCCGCCCCAGTCTCCGTCCTTGCCCGAAGTGATCGAGGCGATCGAAGCGCTGGACAAGCCTGTTGTCGCGGCGCTGCACGGCACGACGCTGGGCGGCGGGCTGGAAGTGGCCTTGGGCGCGCACTACCGGGTGGCGGCTCGCGGCTCGAAGCTGGGACTTCCCGAAGTCAAACTCGGCCTGTTGCCGGGCGCAGGCGGCACCCAGCGATTGCCGCGGGTGGTCGGTGTGGAAGCTGCGCTCGAGATGATCGCGAAAGGCGACCCGATCTCGGCGGAAAAGGCGCAAAGCCTCGGTCTGGTGGATGAGCTGGTGGAGGCGGAGAAGCTGCGCGACGCGGCCATCGCGTTTGCCAGGGCCAGGATTGCCGACGGGCCGCGCCGCAGCGGTGCGCGAACGGACAAGCTCTCTGCGGATGCGGAGGTCTTTCACGCCTTCGCCCAGAAAAACGCCCGCCGCTTCCGTGGCATGGACGCGCCGCAGGCCTGTATCGAGGCGGTGAGGGCGGCGACCGAGAAGCCCTTGTCCGAAGGGCTGAAACTGGAACGCGAACTGTTCACCAAGCTGATGACGGGCGACCAGTCCGCAGCATTGCGGCACCTGTTCTTCGCCGAACGCGCCGCCGCCAAGATTGATGACATCGCCAAGGACACGCCGCGCAAGACAGTGTCCAAGGTCGGTGTGATCGGCGCGGGCACCATGGGCGGCGGGATCACCATGAACTTCCTGTCCGCGGGCATCCCGGTCACCCTGGTGGAGCGCGAGCAAGCTGCGCTCGACCGCGGCGTTGCGACCATTCGCAAGAATTACGAGGCCAGCGCCGCCAAGGGACGTTTGAGCCAGGACCAGGTTGAGGCGGCCATGGCGCGTCTCACCCCGACCCTGGACATGGACGCCCTGTCGGACTGTGATCTGATCATCGAGGCGGTCTTCGAGCTGATGCGGATCAAGAAGGAGATTTTCTCGGCGCTGGATTCCATCGCCAAGGACGATGCGATCCTTGCCACAAACACCAGCTATCTGGATGTGAACGAGATCGCGGCGGTGACCCAGCGGCCTGAATCGGTGCTCGGTCTGCACTTCTTCTCGCCAGCCAACATCATGAAGTTGCTGGAGATTGTTCGCGGCGCCAAGACCGCCGACACGGTTCTGGCGACGGCCATGGATCTGTCGCGCAAGATCGGCAAGGTGGCTGTGGTCGCCGGGGTGTGTCACGGCTTCATCGGCAACCGCATGCTGGCCCAGCGCCAGGCGGAGGCCAACAGCCTGATCCTCGAGGGCGCCAAGCCCTGGGATGTGGACCGGGTGCTGGTGGAGTTCGGCCTGCCCATGGGCCCGTTCCAGATGGCGGACCTGGCGGGGCTGGACATCGGCTGGGATCCGGACGCCACTTCGTCCTCCACGGTGCGCGAAATCCTGTGCGAGCAGGATCGCCGGGGCCAGAAAACGGGCGCGGGCTTTTATGATTACGACCAGAACCGTCGCGGCGCGCCGTCCGAGCATGTGGAGCGGTTGATCGCCGAGTTCGCTGACAAGGCCGGCTATAAGCAACGCGCGATTGATGATCAGGAAATCCGCGAACGCCTACTCTATCCCATGGTCAATGAAGGCGCCAAGATCCTTGATGAAGGCATCGCCCAGCGCGCCTCCGATATCGATGTGGTCTGGGTGTATGGCTATGGCTGGCCGACCTATCGCGGCGGGCCGATGTTCTGGGCGGATCAGATCGGCGCGAAAACCGTGCTCGACGGACTGGAGAAGCATGCGGACCGTTTCGCGCAGGGCTTTGAAATCAGCCCCTTCCTGCGGCGCAAGGCACAGGAGAACGCACCCTTCAACTAGGGTCAGCAATCCGGCTCTGGCGCGCAGCCGTTAAACGCGCGCCATCAAAAAACAGAACAAGATTTCCGGGGAGTCCATCATGGCTGAGGCCGCATCCGATCAACCACCTGTCCAGCCCTTGGCCGCGCCCAAGCGGCGCTATGCCCTGACGGTGCTGTTGGTCATCTACATCCTGAACTTTCTTGACCGTCAGGTCGTCAACATCCTGGCCGAGCCTATCAAGGTCGAGCTGGGTCTGGCGGACTGGCAGGTGGGCGTGCTCACCGGCCTGGCCTTCGCCCTGTTTTATACTTTCCTGGGCCTGCCCATTGCGCGGCTCGCCGAGCGCGGCAACCGGGTGAAAATCATATCGGTGGCCGTGGCGGTCTGGAGCCTGTTCACCATGGCGTGTGGTCTGGCGACCAATTTCGCCCAGCTTCTGCTGGCGCGGATTGGCGTCGGCGTCGGTGAAGCAGGCTGTACGCCGCCGGCGCACTCGCTGATCTCTGATTATGCGCCCAAGGAGAAACGCGCCTCGGCGTTGGCCTACTACTCGCTGGGCATCCCGCTCGGCTCACTGGCGGGTATGGCGCTAGGTGGTCTCATTGCAGACGCCTATGGCTGGCGGGCGGCCTTCTTTGTGGCGGGCGCTCCGGGCGTTCTGATGGCGCTGCTCGCCTGGTTCACCTTGCCCGAACCGCGTACGGACCGGCCCAAGACGCCAAGCGATACCGGCCCGACCCTGGGTGAAGCTGCCCGTGAGTTGCGCGGCAAGTCCGCCTTTTGGTGGATCGCGTTCGGTGCAGCCATCAACGCCATGGTGTCTTACGGCCATATCGCCTTTTACGGCTCCTTCTACATGCGCAACCACACCGACGGTCTGGCGGCGATTTCCCAGAATCTGGAGAATGTGACCGGGGTGGCGCTGGGCCCGATCGGGTTCATTGGATTGGTGCTCGGAATTCTGATCGGTATTTTCGGCGCGATCGGCACCTATCTGGGCGGCTTCATTTCCGACCATGTGGGTCGCAAGGATGCGCGGGCCTATACCCTGGTGCCCGCCCTTGCTTCGGTGCTGTCCGTGCCGCCCTTCTTGTGGGCCATGCTCACCCCTTCGGTATCGCTGTCGCTGATCCTTCTGACCATTCCGGTGCTGCTGAACGCGGTCTGGTACGGGCCGATCTTCGCAACGGCCCAGGGGCTGGTGCGTCCGCAAACCCGTGCGACCGCTTCGGCGCTTTTGTTGTTCGTGATCAACCTGATCGGTCTGGGGCTGGGTCCGCTCAGCGTCGGCCTGCTCTCTGACAGCTTCTCGGCCAGCGGCATGGATGTGGCCGAGGGCCTGCGCTGGGCGATCATCGTGGTGGCGGTGTTCGGCGCGACCAGTCTGATCGGCTTTGTCATGGCGTCGCGCAAACTGCGCGAGCAAATGGTCAGCTAGACGATAGCGCGCACCAGGCGTGCTTGTTCAGACGGGCGGTGTTGGCTATCGTTTCGACGATGCTGCACCGCCCGTTTCATTTCCTGCTCATGGTGCTGACCGTGTTGATGGTCAGCGCGCAAATGGCGTGTGCGGCGGACGATCTGATGATCAAGGCCGGGCAGGGCCATTCCGTCCACCATGCGGACGCCGATCACGATCATCATGACGCAGAGGCCCCCTGTCAGGAGGCCTGTGTGACCCACCATCTGGTGTTGCTGCCCACAGCGGTCGAACCCACGCTGCTGGCCGAACGCGGCCTGACCCGCGCCAGTGCGCCCCAGGCGTTCAGCACGCGGGCCACCGCGCCGCCTTATGCCCCGCCCCGGAGCGTCATCGTCTGAACCGTTTCACGACGCACTGACCTTCAGGGATTTCCATGACTTTCAAGACTGATGGAAGGCTTTACGCCTTCCCCCTCGCTGCGGCTGTCGCAGCGATATCGCTCGGGCTGTCGGCGTGTGGCGCGCCGTCCCCGGTAACGGCTGGCCATGACCATGGCGGCTCTGTTGAAGACCATGACGCAGGGCATGATCACGATCACGAAGGGGCGGAGGACCATGAACGGGTCCGGCTGTCTGATGAAGACCGTGAGGCGCTGGGCGTCACGCTCGGCATTGTCGACGCCGGGCCGGTGGGCGGCTGGGTCGAACTGCCCGGCGAGGTGCGGTTTGACGAGAACCGGATCGCGCTGGTCTCAGCGCCCGTAGAGGGCGTGATCCGCGAAGTGCACGCCAGCGTGGGCGATGCCGTGCAAGCCGGAGACCTCCTGGCCTATGTGGACAGCCGCGAACTGGCGGAAGCCAAGGCGGACTATCTCTCCTCGCTCGCCTCGCTGGAGCTGGTCCGCCCCGAATTCGAGCGTGAACGCGAACTCTTTGATCGGGGCGTATCCACCGAGAGCCGCTTTCAGACCGCGAGACGCGCATTGGAAGAAGCGCGCATCGCCGTCAGGAGCGCCGAGTTCCAGCTTGATGCGCTGGGCATTGATGCAGCGGCGCGCGACACGCTCGCTGACCCCGAAACCGGGTCCCTGAGCCGCTATGCGCTGCGCGCGCCCATGAGCGGGGTGATCACGCAGCGCCACGCCGTGCGCGGCGAGTTCGCCGAGGCGGGCGATGTAATGCCGACCTTCACCATCGCGGATGCCAGCCAGGTCTGGGTGGATGCGGCGGTCTATGGCCCGGATCTGATGCGCGTGCGTCCCGGCGCTCGCGCGCGCATTCGTTGGGGAGCCGAGGCGGTGATTGAAACCGAGGTGAGTTTCATTGCGCCCCAGATTGGCGCAGAGACGCGGACGGGCCTGGCCCGGCTGATCGTCGACAATGAAGCGGGACGTTTGATGCCCGGCGCCTTCGTCACTGTGGAGCTCGAAGACGGCGCGGCCGCTCAGCTGCTTCGGGCGCCCGCCAGCGCTGTCCAGACCCTTGAGGGGGACAGCGTAGTGTTCGTGCCCGAGGGCGACGGGTTTGAACCGCGCCCGGTCCGGTTGGGGCGGCGCAGCGCTGACTTTGTTGAGATCGTCTCCGGTCTGAGCGAGGGCGAAGAGATTGTGGTGGCCGGCGCCTTTGCGCTGAAGGCCGAACTCCAGAAGGGAGATTTCGGTGATGGCCATAACCACTAAAGCGTCCAACCCTGAGCGCCTGGGCTGGGCGCACAAGATAGTCTCGGCCAAGGGGCTGGCCCTGTTCGCCTTCCTGGCTGTGCTCGTCGCCGGCGTCTGGTCATGGCGGACCTTGCCGGTGGACGCCTTCCCCGACATTACGCCGCCGCTCGTGCAGGTTTTCACGGTCACCGACGGGCTCTCCCCTCAAGAAGTCGAGCGCTATGTCACCTTTCCGGTAGAGACCGCCATGAGCGGCCTGCCCGGACTGGACCAGGTGCGTTCGAACTCGACCTTCGGCCTGTCTGTGGTGACGGTCTATTTCGAGGATGGGACCGATATCTACCTGGCGCGCCAGCTGGTCTCCGAACGCCTGGACGCGGCGCGGGCGGACATGCCGCCAGGCTTCGGAGAGCCGGAGCTGGGGCCCATCACCACCGGGCTGGGGCAGGTCCTGTTCTACTATCTCGAGAGTGCAAACGCGGACCTGATTGGCCTGCGCACCGTACAGGACTGGCTGGTGAAGCTTGATCTGCAGACCGTGCCCGGGGTCACCGAAGTGCTTTCGCTAGGCGGGTATGAGCGTCAGTATCAGGTCAATGTGCGGCCCCAGGCGCTGGTTCAGTATGACCTTGTCATGGGCGATGTCATCACCGCGCTGGAACGGGCGAACCTCAATGCCGGCGCTCAATACATTGTCGAGAACAATGAGCAATACACCGTGCGGGCCGAAGGCCTGCTGCACGGCGAGGCGGATTTGCGCCAGGTGGTTGTGAAAGCCGTGGACGGGGTGCCTGTGGTGATGGGTGAGATCGCCGACATTGCGGTCGGCGGAGCGCCACGTCAGGGGCTCGCCACGATGAACGGCGAGGGCGAGGTGGTCGCCGGGCTGGTGCTCAAACTGACCGGGGCGAACACCAATGCGGTCATCGCCGCCGTCACGGACCGGCTTTCGGCGGTCAATGACGCCTTGCCCGACGGCGTGGTGGCGCGGCCCTATTATGATCAGTCCGAGCTGGTGGGGCAGGCGGTCTCCACCATGACCACCGCGCTGTGGCAGGGCGCGCTGCTGGTCGGGGTGCTCTTGATGGTGTTCATGGGCGGCTGGCGTCCGGGCCTGATCGTGGCGGCCTCCATACCCTTTTCGGTGGCCTTCGCCTTGATCGCCATGCGCGTGCTGGATGTGTCGGCGAACCTGATGTCGCTGGGCGGCATCGCCATCGCCATCGGCATGATGGTCGATGGGGCGGTGGTGATCGTGGAGAATGCCCGCCGCCGGCTGTCTGGCGAGGCGGGACAGGATGAGACCGCCTTGCTGGCGGCCTCCCTCATGGAGGTGATCAAGCCGCTCGGCTTTTCCATCGCGATTGTCATGCTGGTCTTCCTGCCCATTGTCACCTTGCAGGGCGTGGAGGGGAAAACCTTCCGGCCTCTGGCCTTCGCGGTGATCCTCGCCATGGCCGGATCACTGGTGTTTGCGCTTTTCGTCGCGCCGGCGGCCAGCCGCTTGCTCAAAGCGCCCGCCCGTCCGGCTGGGACAGAGCCCACCGGAAGGCTCGAAGCCCGGCTGGGCGCCGCGATCGGCTTTTTCGTGGCGCGCCGCGCTTTGGCGGCGGGACTGGCGATGGCGATGCTCGCCACAGGGGCGCTCGCCTTCACGCGTCTGGGCTCTGAATTCTCACCGCGTCTGAACGAAGGCGATATCCTGGTGCGGATGACCATGGCGCCGTCGATCTCCCTGGATGCGGCGAAAGAGACGGTGACACGGTTTGAACGCGACGTGCTGGAGCGCTTTCCCCAGGTCGAGCGTGTCGTGACCCGTGTGGGACGCGGCGAAGTCGGCGCTCATGCTGATCCGGTCAACAACGCGGAATCCTTTCTGGCGCTCAAGCCCCGGGCCGAATGGGGCGCGGTGCGCAATCAGGAGGCCCTGCTGGCGCAGATGAGCGCGGCGTTCGAGGACTTCCCCGGCGCGCAGTTCAATTTCACCCAGCCCATTGCGGCGGCGACGGATGAACTTCTCACCGGTTCGCGCGCCGAGATCGCCATCAAGCTGTTCGGGCCTGACACCGATGTGCTGGCGCAGGAGGCGGATGAGGTCGCCGCTGTCGTCAGCACCGTGCGCGGCGCGGCCGATGTGCAGGTCGAACAGGTCGGCGGCGCTCCGCAGATCAGCATCGAGGTCGATCGCGCCGCCATGGCGCGATACGGGCTTCAGGTCGCCGATGTGCTGGAGACGGTCCAGGATGCGATTGGCGGCGCCCGGGCCGGCCAGGTGTTTGACGGCGTACGCCGGTTCGACATCATCGCCCGTTATGCCGAAGCGGACCGGGACACGCCCGAACGGATCGCCCGCACCCTGATTGAAGGGCCCAATGGCGAGCGTCTGCCCTTGGGGGCGCTGGCGCGGGTCGAGCGCATCGAGGGGCCGCGTCAGGTGACGCGGGAGAACGGACGGCGTTTCATCACCATCCAGACCAATGTCCGCGAACGCGATATCGGCTCCTTTGTGCAAGACGCGCAGGCCGCAGTCGCTGACCAGCTCGAGCTGCCCCCGGGTTATCTCCTGGAATGGGGCGGTCAGTTCGAGCTTCAGCAACAGGCGAACGCCCGATTTGCGGTGATCGTGCCGGTGACGCTGGGGCTGGTGTTTCTCCTGCTGTTGGCCGCGTTCGGTCGACTCAAGAGCGCGGCGTTGATTGTCCTGAACATTCCGTTGGCGCTTGTCGGCGGGCTGGTGGCGCTCTGGCTATCGGGGCTGAATCTGTCCGTGCCCGCCTCGGTCGGGTTTATCGCCTTGTTCGGCATTGCGCTGGGCAACGCCATGGTGCTCGTCTCCTTCCTGGATCGTCTGGCGCGGCAGGGCGGCGATCGCGACAGTTTGAGTGTTCAGGGGGCGCTCTTGCGCGTGCGGCCGGTCCTGATGACCGCGGCGACCACCATGCTGGGACTTGCACCCTTGCTGTTCGCAAGCGGCGTCGGTTCGGAGGTGCAGCGCCCCTTGGCGACCGTGGTGATCGGCGGGCTGGTCAGCTCGACGCTGGTGACGGTGTTCATTGTGCCGGCCGTCTATGCGTGGTTCGCACCAAGGCCGGAGCAAGTCGCTGATTGAAAAGGCCGTCTGAGGCGTGGGCCAAAAGGCGTCGTCAGACGGTTAAGAATAGATTAACATGCGTCCATGTCTAGGAGGGGCGCATGCTGAGGCTGTTGGCTCTATGGGGAAGGCGCATTGTCATCGCCGTCATGCTGGCGGGGATGGGGGGCACGGCTCTGGCCCAGAGCGCGCGTCTGACCAATGTACAGCCCGTAGAGCCACGCCCTGACGCGCCCGTCGCTGTTGCAGTGGATTGGCAGGCCGTGCGCGAGGATATGCAGCAGCGTCAACGCGCGCGCTTTACCGCGGTGCGCGCGGCGCCCGCTCCTGTCATGGCCGGCAATATCACCGCTGATGAGGCCGTGATCAGTGAAGTCCCCGTCCTGACGCCGACGCAACAGTCGCTGGGCTTTGACGCTCCGGTCCAGGGGCGACTTTTTCCGCGTGTCGATTTCTACACGCTCGTGATCGAGGGCGACGGGATTTTGATCGAAGTGTTCGGAACACGCTTGGCCCATGCCCGCCCGCCTGACCCGCTGACCGCGCGCCATCTGCGCGGGACCGGGGAGGAGGGGTACCGCAGCACGCCCACCGCTTATGGCCGGGAAATCACCTTCAATCGATATAATGCGGCCTATTCGATCACGCTCGAATGCGCGTCGCCGCAGTCTGATCCGCGATGCGTTGAACCCGATTATGGCGACCGCCTGCGCAATTCGCTCCAGCTGATGCCGGGCGCCCGGACCGGGGAGGCTGAGTGATGCCGCGCCCGATAGAGCTGGTCCTCGCCGCTCTGACGGCGCTCATCGGCGGGGCCGTCCTGGTGTGCTGGCCTGACAGTCAAACCCCCATTGCGCCGGAAGAGCCGGTTGAGGACATCGCGGAGCCGGAGCCGGAGCCGGAGCCGGAGTCGGAGCCGGAGCCGGAGCCGGAGCCGGAGCCCGAGCCCGAGCCCGAGCCTGAACCTGAATCTGAACCTGAACCGGACGGACCGCTTCTGGATGAGGGGCTGGACCCGGTGGCCTTCCTGCCGCCGGGGGATCTGGTTCCCGATAGCGGTGCGGGTCAGGTCGCCCAGATCAATTATGCGCCGGGCATGCGGTTCCCCCTCGAAGCGGGGCAGGCTTACGCCAACTCCCAGGTCTACGGTCATGGCGGTTATCTGGGGCCGGGCGGCGGTCAATGCGCGGCAGCGAACTACAGCTATGCCTGGCGTGACAATTTCTGTGAGACGCGTGGCTATGCCACGCCCATGTGCCCGTCAGGCACGGGCCATCAGGGCCAGGATATCCGCCCCGCCAGTTGTGAAGATGCCCGACACTGGGCCGTCGCAGCAGATGATGGCGTGATCACCTCGGTCGGGTCTTATTCGGTCCGGCTGATGAGTGCGGACGGGGTGCGCTACACCTATCTACATCTGGAGCGGGACAGCCTGGAGGTGGAGCCGGGCGACCCAGTGAGCCGGGGCGAACGCCTGGGGCTGGTCTCCAACGAGTTTGGTGGAAACGCCACCACCATTCATCTGCATTTCGAGATCAAGATGGCGATCGCAACGAGCCAGGGGCTGCAGAACACCCATGTTCCGCCCTATATGGCGCTGGTCGACAGCTATCAGGCCCTGCTTTCGGAAACCGATACGGGTTCCGACTAGTCAGGCGCGCTTCTCATCATCGAGAGCTGATCATTTCGGTGAATCTGTTCACCTGGAATTTCAGGGTTCTCGTTGAACAGATTCGGGTTGTGGTCTTTCGCGCCCTGCGCGTGCGTGATTGCGACCAAGGTCGATGTGCCGTTTTGGTGCGTAATTTTCAATTGTTCAAATAAAACAATCAACTGGATCTCAGTTCTGCGAGTTATTCGCATATAACTCAGGAATTCTCGAAATTATTCATTAAGACAATTCGGCGAATATGTTTATTAGACGAACTCATTATACGCATTCAGAATCACTGAAGCGTGGGCAAAGGGGGCTGACATGGCAGCACTTGCTGAACGTACGGACTTCACCTTGCGCGACCCGGGCGCGCTGGGCGCACTGCTGGTCTATGATTGGCGGCTCCGCAAACTGCTCACCGATGACGAGGTGATCACGGAAGCGGTGGATCGTCCGGTTTCAACGGGTGTTCTGCGCCATCTCCAGCGGCTGGGCTTCATCAAGGCGGTCCATGGCGTGCGTCCCCATGGGGGCCGGATGCGTCTGTGGCCGATCGAGGAAGTGCTCAAACTCCAGATCGTCCTGGACCTGCGCCACACGACCGGCGCGCGTTTGTCCGCCTGTGTGGACGCCCTCAATCTCGACCCGCAGATCATCAAGGACGCCCTTGATGATTGGGAGCGTCATGTGGGCGGCAAGTCCGACGAACGCAGCAGCGTGAAGCTGTCCCGCGACGGACGTCATCCGCTGACGGATTCCGCATTTATTTCAGAGCTTTCGAATGCATCTGTGCAGGCCTTCATCTGCCGCAGCGGGTTCGACACCGTCTCTGAGCCGGCGTTTCTTTTATAGCTTAAGTACCTTGCGCGGCGCCGCAGCAATTGCTTTCCTGATCAAAACCGGTTCGCATACGCGAAAAGACCGATTGATCAGGGAGGCATTTTGCCATGAGCGATATTCGTTTTGATGGCCGCGTCGCCATTGTGACCGGCGCGGGCGCGGGTCTGGGGCGTTCACATGCACTGGAGCTGGCGCGTCGCGGCGCGAAAGTCGTCGTCAATGACCTGGGCGGCGCCGTGGACGGCACGGGCGCGTCCCTGAGCGCGGCGGAAACCGTCGTCGAAGAGATCAAGGCCGCTGGCGGCGAGGCCATGGCCAATGGCGCCAACGTCACCAAGCCCGATGAAGTCGCCGACATGGTCGAAGCCGCGCGCAAGGCGTGGGGCAAGGTCGACATCCTGGTCAACAATGCCGGGATCCTGCGTGACAAGAGCTTCTCCAAGATGACCCTGGACGACTTCCGCGCCGTGATGGAAGTCCATCTGTGGGGCGCGACCGTCTGCACCAAGGCGGTCTGGGATCACATGAAAGAGGCTGGTTATGGCCGGATCGTGATGACCAGCTCATCCTCCGGCATCTATGGCAATTTCGGCCAGTCCAACTATGGCGCCGCCAAGATGGGGGTTGTGGGCCTGATGAACGTCCTCCATCTGGAAGGGCGCAAGAACAACATCAAGGTCAACACCCTGTCCCCGACCGCTCATACCCGGATGACCGAAGGGCTGATCCCCGAAGAGGCCGCCAAGCTGATGACGCCCGAAAGCGTTACGGCGGGGCTGATCGCCCTGTGCGCGGAGAACGCCCCCGAACGTACCATTCTGTGCGCCGGCGCGGGCGGGTACGCCGCCACCAAGATCTACGAGACGCCGGGCGTCTACCTGCCGCCTGAAGAGCAGACGGCCGAAAACGTCATGGCCAATCTCGACAAGATCACGTCTGATCATGGCCAGGAAGAATACGAGGAAGGCGCGCGCCAGACCTTCAAGTTCATCCAGTACGCCGCCAAGCATTTCGACCTCGCCCTGGGCTAGGTCTCCATCCTTTAAGCCAGCAAAGGAGCTTTACCATGCGTGAAGCGCTTATCGTCTCCACCGCCCGTACGCCGATCGGCAAGGCCTATCGCGGCGCGTTCAACGACACCCAGGCCCAGGAACTGGGCGGCCACGCCATCAAGCACGCCGTCGAGCGCTCCAAGGTCGCCCCCGACGAGATCGAGGATGTGATCCTCGGCGCGGCCATGCAGCAGGGCTCAACCTTCCAGAATATCGGTCGCCAGGCCGCCATCCGCGCCGGTCTGCCGACCTCGGTGTCCGGCATGAGCATGGATCGCCAGTGCGCCTCGGGCATGATGGCGATCGCCACCGCCGCCAAGCAGATCATTTCCGACGGCATGAACGTCACCGTCGGCGGCGGCCTTGAGTCGATCTCCCTCGTGCAGAACGAGCACATGAACCTGCACAAGGCGTTCGATCCGTGGATCAACGAGCATCGCCCGGACCTGTACATGTCCATGCTGGAGACTGCTGAAGTGGTCGCCGAGCGCTATGGCATCTCGCGTGAGGCCCAGGACGAATACGCCCTGCAATCGCAGCAGCGCACGGCCGCGGCCCAGGAAGCGGGCAAGTTCAACGATGAGATCGTGCCGCTGCCGTCCACCATGCTGGTGAAGGACAAGGCGACGGGCGAGATTTCCAAGCAGGACGTGACGCTGGAGAAGGATGAGGGCAATCGTCCGTCCACCACGCTTGAAAACCTGCAATCACTGAACCCGGTCTTCGCCAATGGTCAGCAGATCAAGGAAGGCAAGTTCATCACGGCCGGCAACGCCTCCCAGCTCTCTGACGGCGCGTCTGCGGCCGTGCTGATGGAAGGCAAGGAAGCGGAAAAGCGCGGCCTCCAGCCACTGGGCGCCTATCGCGGCATTGCGGTGGCCGGCCTTGATCCGGATGAGATGGGCATTGGTCCGGTTTACGCCATTCCCAAGCTTCTCAAGGCCAATGGCCTGACCATGGACGATATCGGTCTGTGGGAGCTCAACGAGGCGTTCGCGGTGCAGGTTCTGTACTGCCGCGACAAGCTGGGCATTCCGAACGAGAACCTGAACGTCAATGGCGGCGCGATCTCGGTGGGCCACCCCTACGGCATGTCCGGCGCCCGCATGGTCGGCCACGCCCTGATCGAGGGCAAACGCCGCGGCGCGAAATACGTTGTCTGCACCATGTGTGTGGGTGGCGGCATGGGCGCAGCCGGTCTGTTCGAAGTCCTCTAGGCGGCTTTCGCAGACCTGACAATTAAAGGCCGGCCTGGATGTCCAGGCCGGCCTTTTTAACGACGCCGCAGGGTCTGCAGCTCCTGAAGCGTCGTGTCTTTCACGATCAGCCGGCGTTCAGGGCGTAACCGGCCGAGCGCACGGTGCGGATCGGGTCATGTTCCCCGCCTGCGCTCAATGCTTTTCTCAGGCGTCCAATATGCACGTCTACCGTGCGGGCTTCCACATAAACGTCAGAGCCCCACACTGCATCAAGCAGTTGCTCGCGGGAGAACACGCGGCCGGGGTGCTGCATGAGATAGTCGAGCAGTCGGAACTCGGTCGGACCCAGATGGATTTCAAGGTCTGAACGCACCACACGGTGCGCCACCCGGTCAATGGTGATGTCGCCCACGGTCACGGAGTCTTCAGCCAGGCCCGGCCGGATGCGGCGGAGCACGGCGCGGACGCGCGCAAACAGCTCCTTCATCAGGAAGGGTTTGACGATGTAATCGTCTGCGCCGGTGTCCAGCCCGCGGATGCGATCGGCTTCCTCGCCGCGCGCGGTCAGCATGATGATCGGCAGATTGCGTGATTCATGCCGGCTGCGCAGGCGGCGGCAGACTTCAATGCCGGAAATCTTGGGCAGCATCCAGTCCAGCACGACCACGTCAGGCTGACGTTCCTCGACCAGCATCATCGCCTCTTCGCCATCGGCGGCGAGGGAGACCCGGAAGCCTTCCTTCTTGAGATTGTACGAAAGCAGCTCGGACAGAGCGTCTTCGTCTTCTACGACCAGAACATGCGGTTGCATGGCGAACCCCCTTCGCTAGGACGTTTCTGGACGAGGGCCGCGCGGCCGGTCGGCCGTCAGCTCTTGCCCGGTAACCAGGTAATGGACCACTTCGGCGACGTTCGTGGCATGGTCGCCGATACGTTCGAGATTCTTCGCAATGAAGAGCAGATGCGCGCCGGGCTCGATCATCGAGCCGTCCTCGCGCATGGCGGTGACGAGGTCGCGGAAGAGCGCATTGTAATGCTCGTCCACATCGTCATCGCGTTCCCAGACCGCCACCGCGCGACTGGCTTCGCCCGTCGCGTATGCGTCCAGAACCTGATGAAGATGGCTTTGCACCACGCGGCCCATCCGCTCGACGGCGCCGTTCAGGGCGGTCGGGTCGGAGGCGTTCAGCGTGTGCACGCGCCGGGCGATGGATTTGGCGAGATCGCCCACGCGCTCGAGGTCGGCGACGATTTTCAGCGCGGCGATGCACACCCGCAAATCCTGGGCGATGGGCTGACGCAGGGCGAGCAGCCGAATGATCTTCTTCTCGATATCGCGCTGCATCTGATCGACCTGGGCGTCACGGAAGCGCACTTCATCGGCCAGCTCGCCATCGCGATTGGCGGCGGCCTGCAGCGCGTCGCTGACCATGCTTTCGGCCAGCCCGCCCATGGCCGCCACATCGGCGGTCAGCTGCTCCAGCTCTTCAGAGAAGGCTTTGACGATATGCGGCGCGTTGTGCGTCGAGTTCATTGCGTTGGCCTTTCAAAGGTCCGATTGCGCGGGGGTTATCCGAAACGTCCGGTGATGTAGTCCTGGGTGCGTTGGTCGAGCGGGTTGGTGAAGATTTCCTCGGTCGGTCCGTACTCGACGAGTTTTCCGAGGTGGAAGAACGCCGTCATCTGCGACACGCGTGCGGCCTGGGCCATGGAGTGGGTCACGATGATCAGCGAGTAGTTTTCGCGCATCTCGTCGATCAGCTCTTCGATGCGCGCGGTCGCGATGGGGTCGAGGGCCGAACACGGCTCGTCCATCAAGATGACTTCGGGGTTCACCGCGATGGCGCGGGCGATGACCAGACGCTGTTGCTGGCCGCCCGACAGCGAGGTGCCCGGATGATGCAGCCGGTCGGCCACTTCCGCCCAGAGCCCGGCCTTGATCAGGCTGGTCTCGACGATGTGGTCGAGCTCGGCCTTGGTCTCGGCCAGGCCGTGAATGCGCGGGCCATAGGCCACATTCTCATAGATCGATTTCGGGAACGGATTGGGTTTCTGGAACACCATGCCGACCCGGGCGCGCAGCACCACCGGGTCCACATCGCGGCCATTGACCTCTTCGGAATCAATCCGGATCGATCCCGACACGCGCGCCGTATCGATCGTGTCGTTCATCCGGTTCACGCACCGCAGGAAGGTCGACTTGCCGCAACCGGACGGCCCGATGCAGGCGGTCACCGCGCGATCGGGGATCTCCAGCGTCACGTCCTCGAGCGCCAGCTTGCCGCCATAGCGCACGCTGACATCCTCGGTGGCCACCTTGATCGGCAACTGGGTGGTCAGCGGGTGATACCGGGTGGGCGGGTTGTCGATGGGGAAATCGAGCGTCATTGACATTGTCCTACCATCTCCGTTCGAAGCGGCGCCGCAGATAGATGGCGACGGCGTTGAAGCTGACCAGCAGCGTCAACAGGGCCAGGATCGCTGCGGCGGTGCGCGCTTCGAAGGCGCGCTCGGCGCTTGAAGACCAAATGTAAATCTGAACCGGCATGACGGTGGCCGGCTCGGTGAAGCCTGACAGGCCCAGCGTGGGCGGGTCGGCGATAAAGGCGACCATGCCGATCATCAGCAGCGGGGCGGTCTCGCCCAGCGCCTGGGCCAGACCGATGATCGAGCCGGTGAGGATGCCCGGCATGGCCAGCGGCAGCACGTGGTGGAACACGGCCTGGGTACGCGAGGCGCCCACGCCCAGTGCGGCTTCGCGGATGGATGGCGGCACCGCCTTGAGGGCGGCGCGGGCGGAAATGATCACCGTGGGCAGGGTCATCAGCGCCAGCACCATGCCGCCCACGAGCGGGGCCGAGCGCGGGAAGCCGAACAGGTTGATGAAGACGGCAAGCCCCAGAAGGCCGAACACGATCGAGGGCACGGCGGCGAGGTTGTTGATATTGACCTCGATGAAGTCGGTCAGCCGGTTCTTGGGCGCGAACTCTTCAAGATAGATCGCGGCGCCCACGCCGATCGGCACGGCCAGCAACATGGTGATGACCATGGTCAGGATGGAGCCCGCCAGCGCCCCGGCGACGCCGGCCAGCTCGGGCTCCCGACTGTCGGCGTTGGTGAACAGCGTGGTGTTCAGACCATTCTTGATCAGGCCGCGCTCCTTGAGCGTGCGCGCCCAGACGATCTGACGATCGGTGATGCGCCGGGCGATGGACGGGGTTTCGATCACCCAGAGCGACCAGTCCTGGGCCGTCTGTGAGGCCGTGTCAGGGCCGACCAGCCAGGTCCCTTCCGCGCTCAGCCCGTCCCGGGCCAGCGCATTGATGCGAAGGACGCCGCCCTGGGCGCGCAGCATCAGGGACGCCGTCTGGGAATTCAGGCGGACCGGGCCGGTGTCCGAACGGGCTTCTTGCAAGGCCTGGACAAGGTCACGGGCGCGTTGCGCCTCGGCCTCAAGGCTGTTGCGGGTGTCGGTGTCCAGCTCTTCGGCGGCGCGCGCGGCGGTTCGCTCGGCGCGGATCCGGGCCTGATCGAGCGCGGCGTCCTGGCGGGCCTGTACGAGATCGAGAAAGACATCAAAGACGGGCGCGCCGGTCTGAGAGCGCAGGGTCAACGCATCGTCCATGCCCGGTTCCAGGGTCAGCGGGGCGGCGCCGGGCAGGAACTCTTCGTCTGTGGTGAGGCCTTTAAGATAGAGATCCGCATCGTCCGAAATCGGCAGGCTGAAGGGCAGGGTCTCGCCCAGAACTTCAGGATTGTTCACCACCTCATTGAGCAGGCGGGCGGCGTTGACGGCGCTGTAAAGGCCAAACAGTTCGCGCAGCTCGCCCACCGAGCCGGCTTCCGGAAACTGGTCGCGAAGACTGTTCTGGATCAGCGTGTTGTAAGACCCCCGGCGTAGGGAGGCTTCACTGCCATCACCGCGCGGGTCGGCGATTTCGGGGCGGATCTCGACGTCGAGCACCAGCCGGTGCGCCGTAAATGCGGGTATGGACTGGATGATGATCGAGCCCAGCAGCACGGCGAGAAACAGCACAGCCGCGCTGATCGCCGCCAGTCCATAGAACTGGAAGCGCATTTCGGCGCGATGACGCTTGGCCAGGCGCGCCTGAACCGCGTCGCGTATGGTCGGCGCGTTATTCATAGCGTTCCCGGAAGCGTTGCACCACGCGCAGCGCGATGATGTTCAGGATGAGGGTCATGACGAACAGCACCAGGCCCAGCGCGAAGGCGGACAGGGTTTTGGGGCTGTCAAACTCTTGGTCCCCGGTCAGCAGCATGACGATCTGGACGGTGATGGTGGTCACCGATTCCAGCGGGTTCGCTGTCAGGTTCGCGCCCTGGCCGGCGGCCATGACCACGATCATGGTTTCGCCCACGGCGCGCGACACCGCCAGCAGCAGCGCGCCTACAATGCCGGGCAGGGCGGCGGGGAAAACCACATGGCGCACGGTTTCGGACTTGGTCGCGCCCATGGCGTAGCTGCCATCGCGCAAGGTCTGAGGCACGGCGTTGATGACGTCGTCGGACAGCGAGGAGACGAAGGGGATGATCATCACGCCCATGACCAGACCGGCCGACAGGGCGGACTGGGTCACGGCATCCTCATAGCCGAGCATCATCGCGAACTGGCGCAGGAAGGGCCCCACGGTCAGAAGCGCGAAGAAGCCGTAGACCACTGTTGGCACGCCCGCGAGGATCTCAAGGGCCGGCTTGGCCCAGGCGCGCAGGCGCGGGCTGGCGTATTCGGACAGATAGATCGCCGCCATCAGCCCGATCGGGGCTGCGACCAGCATGGCGATCAGGGTGATCAGCGCCGTGCCGGCGAAGAGCGGGACGGCGCCGAAGGCGCCCGACTGGCCCACCTGGTCGGCGCGGATCGCGATCTGCGGGCTCCAGTGCAGCCCGAACAGGAATTCGTGGATGCGCCAGTCGATCGAGGCGAAGAAGCGGATCGATTCAAACAACAGCGAGAACACGATCCCCAGCGTCGTGAGGATGGCGATGGCCGATGTCATCATCAGCGCCAGTCCGACCACGCCCTCCACCCGGTCGCGCGCCCGGAAGCTCGCGCGGATGCGGGTGCGCGCATAGGCCAGTCCGGCGACGGACAGGGCCAGGGCGACCCCGGCCGCGCTCCAGCGGAACAGGTCTTCCCAGGGCCGCAGCGCCAGGGCGGCGGCGCGGATTTCCTCGGTGTTGCGGCTGGCGAGGCCTTCATTGAAGGCCAGGGCGCGGGCGTCCGCGATGAACAGTTCGCGCCGTTCGCTGGGCGCGCGCCAGTATTCAAAGCCGGCCCGGGCGCGGACGCCGGGGATGGTGCGCGGGGCGCGCGCGGCGACGGAGCTCGCGACCTGGTCGCGCCGGACCTGTCGCTCCGCCGCAATTTCATTGCGCTGGGCGGTCAGGGCCCCCAGGGCGCGCAGATAGCGTTCGGCGTCCCCGCCTTCGCGCTCGGCGCGGAACATCTCATTGCGGGCGGACAGCGCTTCGGCTTCGATCTGCTGGGTTTCCTCGGCCAGCGCCTGATACTGGTCATCGCGCGCGAGCTGGGCTTCATATTCGCGGATCAGCGGCGCGGCTTCGCGTTCAAGCTCGCCTAATGCCAGCGTGTTCACGAGGCTGGCGCCGAACAGGCCGTAAAGCGCGAGCAGGACGAAGGCCGGCAGCCCGGTCCACAGTGCGAGATAATAGCCGTAATAATTGGGCAGGGAGTGCAGTCTGGACGCACGACCGCTCCCCGCCGCGACAGCGCGACGGCGACCGATCAGAAATCCGACCGCTGTCAGCACCAACAGTGCAAGGACAGCGAAAAGCGAAGACTGCATGAAACCTACCTGGTCGGGACGCGACTCTCTGCGCGAGGCGCGTATCGTCCCTAAGCTTGATCAGCGGCGGACCATGGTCGGGAACGATCAACCCAATATGTAAGTTTGATGACAGTTATGTGACGCCGTAAGTGACGCTAGGGCGCTGCGATGTCCGAACTGGCGTTCGCTTCGACTGTGTCCGGTTGGCTGGCCGCTGTCGCCACGGGGAAGAAGACCGTGAACACGGAGCCGACTTCGGGCGCGCTTTCCACGGTGAAGCCGCCTCTGTGGCGGTTGACGATGTGCTTGACGATCGCCAGCCCGAGGCCGGTGCCCGAAGTAGGACCGCTCTTTTGTCCATCAACCCGGAAGAAGCGTTCCGCCAGACGGGGCAGATAGCGCCGTTCAATGCCGCCACCCTCATCCTGCACGCGCACCACGCCGAACTTGGCGTCGGGGTCGAGCGCCGGGGCCGTCAGGGTCAGGCGGCCGGAATCAGGATCAATCCGCGCGCCCAGATGTTCGGCGGCGTCGCGGGAAACGCCGTGGCGGACGCTGACTTTCACGCGTGACCCGTCGGGCGAATACTTGATGGCGTTCTGCACCAGATTCTCGATCACCTCGTAGAGCTGGTCGCGATCGCCGCGTATCTGGGCGCCGCCCCGGACATCAGCCTCGTCGATCTCCACGCGGATGTTGCGGCTTGCCGCCACCGGGACCAGCGCTTCGGACACATCGAGGGTCAGATTGTTCAGATCGACCGAGCCGGTGGGCGGCATATGCTCGTTCATCTCCACCCGGCTCAGCGAAAGCAGATCATTGATCAACCGGCGCATGCGCTCGGTCTGAACGGTCATGATCTCCAGAAAGCGGTCGCGGGCCTCTTCATCGTCCCGCGCCGGGCCGGACAGGGTCTCGATAAAGCCGGCCAGCGAGGCGAGGGGGGTGCGCAGCTCATGACTGGCGTTGGCCAGGAAGTCCGCCCGCATGCGCTCGGCGCGCTTGGAATTGGTGTCGTCGGCCAGAACCAGCATGGCGCGGAAGGGCATGGGCCCGGGCGCGGACAGGCGGATGGGCTCCACAAAGGCGCGCACATGGCTTTCCAGCGGCGCCAGCGTTGAATACTCCACCGTGGCGCCTCTGTCGCCGCGCAGGGCGGCGCTGACCGCTTCCAGCACCCGTGGCTGGCGCAGCACGGTCGAGAGCAGGCCGCGCTCTGCGCCCAGGCCTAGAAAGGTGCGCGCGGCGGGATTGGCGCGTTCGATTCGTCCGCCGGCGCCGATCAGCAGGACCGGGATGGGCAAGCGCTCGAGCATGGTCACGCTGGCCTCGCCCTCAAGGTCGCGCGGCGCGTTCACCGAGGTGGGGCGCGGATTGGGTTCGGCCGTGGTCAGGGCGGTCAGATAATAGACGAAACCCAGGGCGATAAAGGCCACCGTCCCGCCCAGAAAGGCGCCGGCGGAAAGTTCCCCGGCGATGGCGAGCACCATCATGACGACCACGCCGATGGACACGCTCAAGGCAATGTCCCGGCGGCGCGGACGATCCCCGGTCAGACGCTTTGCAGTCGAGTCACGTTCTTCAGTCATACCCTTTCGTAGCATGGGAATGTGACACGCCGGAAACCCTTGTTGTCTTGCGGTTTCTCCCGGCCGGCGGGCGTGAATGCCTGTATAAATTTTTTGTAATTCGAGAAACTTTTAGCGTTTTTCGATAAGTTTTGATTGACTTTCGAGGTCGCGCTTTTAGGGTGCAATCCAAGTTCAGTCATTATTCCGGGGGAGGGCCCGTGTCCCTTTTGCGTATTTCACCGTTTTTTGCGCCCTTGCTGTTGAGCGCTTGCGCCAGCGTCGCCACGCCAGGCGCGACCGAGCTCGTTGCAGCGCCTGAAACGTTTTCCGCGGTTCCGGCCGAGCTGGATGCATCGCCCGCTGACTGGGTCGCCGCGTTCAATGATCCGGTGCTTCAGGCGTTGGTGGCCGAGGCGATGGACGCCAATCCGACCGTCGCGTCCGCGCTCGCCAATTATGAGGCGGCCCGTGCGGGCGCCCGCTCCGCCGGCGCTGCGCGCCTGCCGAGCCTTGACGGTTCGCTGGGCTATACGGACCAGGAGCCGGGCAATACCGGTTTCAGTTCCGGTCTCGAAGTGAACTGGCAGGCCGATGTCTGGGGCCGTCTGGGCGACCAGGCGCGTTCCGGCGCTCTGACCGCCGAAGCGGCGCGAGCAGACTGGTACGGCGCCCGCCTGTCGATCGCGGCCTCTGTGGCGCGGTCCTGGTATGCGCTTATCGCCGCCAGCCAGCAGGCCGACCTGGCCCGGGCCGATGTCGAGGCGCGGACCAATCAGCTTGAAATCGTAGAGCGGCGCTTCCAGCGCGGCGTGGTCCGGTCTTCGGATGTGCGCACGGCGCGTTCGGCGCTGGCGTCTTCGGAAGCCACGCTCGCTTCGCGCCTGCGGGCGCAAGCCAATGCGGCGCGCGTTCTGGAAGTCGCCCTGGGTCGCTACCCGTCCGCCTCCATCGCGTCCGGCGCGGTGCTGCCGGAGCTGGGTGCGCTGCCCAATCCGGGGCAGCCTGAAACCCTGCTCTCGCGTCGTCCGGACGTGGTTGCGGCGCAAGCGCGTCTCGCTGCGGCCGGCTTCTCTGCCTCGGCGGCGCAAAAAGCGCTCTATCCGGGTCTGGGCCTGCGCGCCAGCCTGGCCGATGGCGGTGCGGACATCGCAGATGCGCTGGACTTTGATGATCTGGTCCAGACGATTGCGGGGTCGATCACCGCGCCGATTTTCCAGGGCGGTCGTCTGCGCGCCGAGCGCGATCGGGCTGAAGCCCAGGCCGAACAATTGTCGGCCAATCTGGTGAGCACGGCGCTGACCGCGCTGCGCGAAGCGGAAGATGCGATCGAGGCGGATCGTCGCCTGGATCAGCGGGTCGCGGCCCTCACGGTTGCGGCGGATGAAGCCCGGGAAGCGCTGGCGCTCGTGGAGCGGCAGTATGCGTCGGGTCTGTCGACGATTTTCGAGCTGATTGATGCGCAAACGCGTCAGATCTCGGCGCAGTCGGCTCTCATTTCAGCGCGGAATGACCGGGTGGATAACCGGATCGCGCTGCACCTGGCCATTGCGGGCGATTTCAGCGCCGGCGGCGGTCTGCCTGCATCCAATATCGATAACTAGGACATCATAAGACCGGAAAACCGGTCAGGGGACAAAAGAGGTTGGTCATGAGCAAGTTTGTTGGTCGTTTGTTGATACTGGGACTGCCGTTGGCGGTGCTGGCGATCTTTATCGTTATCTATGTTGTTCTCGCGGCGGCGGCGCCCCAGCCCGAGCGCGCGGAAGTCGTGGCGCGTCCGTCTGCGGTCTTTGTCACCGAAGCGGCGCTCAGCCCGGTGCAGCTGTCTGTCACCACGCAGGGTGAGGTCACCCCTCTCACCGAGATTGATCTCACCGCCCAGGTGTCCGGTCGCATCACCTATGTGAACCCGAATTTCGTGGCGGGCGGTTTCTTTGAAGCCGGCGAAGTCCTGGTGCGTCTGGAAGATGCGGACTATCGCCTGGCCGTGACCCGCGCCGAAGCGCTGGTGGCCCAGAGCCGTCAGGCACTGGTGCGCGAGCAGGCTGAATCCGAACTGGCGGCGGAAGAATGGGAAGCCCTGGGCGATGGCGAAGCCAGCGCCCTGACCCTGCGGGAGCCGCAAATGGCCGAAGCGCGGGCTCAGCTGGCTTCGGCCCAGGCGAGCCTGGATGAAGCCCGCCTCAATCTGAGCCGCACCCGCATCACCGCGCCGTTTGACGGTCGCGTGCGGGCCAAGAACGCCGATCTGGGCCAGTATGTGGGCCCGGGCACCGGGCTGGGCCGCGTGTTCGCCACCAATCGCGTGCAGGTGCGCCTGCCGCTGACCAATGCCGAACTGGCGGTTCTGAACCTGCCGCTGGCCTTTCAGTCGACCGACGCCAATCCGGGCCGCCCGGCGCATCTGAGCGCCGATGTGGCGGGCCAGGAGCGTCAATGGGAAGGCCGCTTGGTCCGCACCGACAGCGCCATTGATCCGCAAACCCGGACCATGAGCGCCATCATCGAAGTGGAAGACCCGTATGGCGCAGCAGCCGAAGAGGCGGGCGCGCCCCTGGCTGTGGGCCTGTTTGTCACCGCAAGCATTGATGGCCGAGAACTGGACAACGCCATCGTGCTGCCCCGCAGCGCCCTGCGCGGCTCCAGCGAGGTCTATGTGGCTGAGCAGGACGGCACGCTGGGCATCCGCACTGTCACCGTGGTCGACACCAGCGCCGAGCGCGTGGTCCTGACCGCAGGCGTGCAGCCGGGCGACCGGGTCGTCACCTCGCCGCTGCGCGGCGCCGCTGAAGGCATGCTGGTGCGGGCTGTGGACGCCAATGGCGATCCGCTGGATCCCGAACCCGAAGCCGAAAACGACGCGGATAACGCCTCCGAGAGCGAAGCGCTGGTCCAGGAGACCAATACCGCATCGCGGGCCAATTAATCAGGATTGAGGAGAACGATCATGGTTCATAATCCTGAACACGATAAACACACCGGATTGCTGGCCTGGTGGGCCAAGAACTCGGTGGCCGCCAACCTGCTGATGCTGATCGCCCTGATCGGCGGCGTGGTGGGTTACTTCTCCATGCAACGGGAAAACAATCCCGGCGCGGTGTTCCCGGGCGCATCGATCTCGGTGGCCTGGCCGGGCGCGTCACCCCAGGAGATCGAAGAGCAGATCATTGTCCGCATCGAGGAAGCGCTGAGCGATCTCGACGGCGTGGACGAGCTCGAAGCGGTGGCCCGCGAAGGCTCGGGCTCGGTCTATGTCTCCGGCCTGCCCAGCCAGGATGCGGCGGCTTTCATCGACGAGATCAAGCTGCGCGTGGACTCCATCAACAACCTGCCGCGCGAGGCGTATCGTCCGCAGGTGCAGCGTTGGCAGAACTCCGACCAGATCGCCGGTTTCGCCCTGCATGGCCAGATCGAACGGCGCGACCTGCAACGGATCGCCCGTGAAATCCGCAACGAGATTTCCTCCACCATTCCCGGCGCCTCGCTGGTCGAGGTGATGGGCGTGCTGGGCGAGGAAGTCGCAATTGAAGTGTCCGAGGAAGCCATGCGCCGGTATGGCGTGGGCTTCGCCGAGATTGCACAGGCCATTTCCAACTCCTCCATCAATGCCTCTGCAGGCTCGGTGCGCACCGATCTTGGGGATGTGCGCATCGCCTCACGCGAGCTGGCGGACACCGCCTACGAATTCGAGAATATCATCGTGCGCCAGACGCCGGATGGCGGCGTGGTGCGCGTGGGCGATGTGGCCACCGTCATTGACGGCCTGGTGGACGCCAATCTGAACGCCACCTTCGATGGCGAGCAGATGGTGATCATCGCCATCCGCTCGACCGGCAGCTCGGACATCATCGACGTGTCCAACGCCATGCAGGACTATCTCGAGCGCAAGAACGCCGAACTGCCCTCCACCGTGCAATTGTCGGTGTGGTGGGACGGCGCGGACCAGTTCAACTCCCAGCTGCTGGTGATCGGCAATTCCGCCCTTCTGGGGCTGGTGCTGGTGCTGGGCATTCTGGTGCTGTTCCTGCGTCCCATCGTGGCGTTCTGGGTGACCATCGGCATCGCCACGGCGTTCGCCGGCGCCTTCCTGGTGCTGCCCATGATCGGCATCACGCTGAACTTCCTGTCGCTGTTCGCCTTCCTGATCGTGATCGGCGTGGTCGTCGACGACGCCATCATCGTGGGTGAGAACATTCACGCCCGCGTGGAGCGGGGCGAGCAGGGCATGACGGCTGCGGTCGTGGGCACCCAGATGGTGGCCAAGCCCGTCGTCTTCGCGGTCATCACCACCATGATGGCGTTCGCGCCCTGGATGATGCTGTCGGGACCGGAAGTGCAGTTCACGCGTCAGATCTCTCTGGTGATCATTGCGGCGCTGGGCTTCTCGCTCATTGAATCCCTGCTGATCCTGCCGGCGCACCTGGCGCACATCAAACCGCAGAAAACCGGCGGTTTCTTCGGCCCGTTCATCAAGTTCCAGGCGATGATCGCGGACAGCCTGGTGGCCTTTGCCCACTCGGTCTACGGCCCGATCCTGGCGACCGCCATCCGTCTGCGCTACGCCACCTTGGTGTTCTTCATCGGCGTCTTTGGTCTGGCCATTGCGCTGCAGGCGAACGGTTATGTGAAGTCCGCCTTCATGCCCGAGATCGAGAGCGATCTGATCCGGGTGAACATCCAGCTCGCCGACGGCACGCCCTGGTCGCGGACCGATGAAATCCGCGCGCGCCTGGATGAGGCCGAACTGGAAGTGCAGCAGGCCTATCGCGAGGAGTTTCCGGGTGAAACCGACATGATCCGCTCGCGCTCCACCCTGGCCACGGATGGCTCGGTGCGCGCCTGGATCAATATCGCGCCGCCGGAAAACCGTCCGGGCCGCACCCCGACCGCGGATGTGGCGCAGCGTCTGCGCGACGCTCTGGGCCCGGTGCCCGATGCGGAGGAGATCCGTTTCGAAGCGACGCTCAACGGCAATGGCCCGGCGATCCAGTTCGCGATCAACCACCCCGATCTGGATGTCCTGCGCGCCGCTGCGGCGGACCTGCGGGCGCATCTGGGGACCTTCGAGACCACCTACGACATCATCGACAATCTGCAATCCTCGGCCGACGAGCTGCGCCTGACCCTGCGTCCGGACGCTCAGGCCCTGGGTCTGACGCTGGCCGATGTGACCCGTCAGGTGGGCCAGGCCTTCTATGGCTATGAAGTGCAACGCCTGCCGCGCGACGGCGAGGATGTGCGGGTGATGGTGCGCTATCCCCGTGAAGCGCGGAACAGCCTGGATGCGGTGAACAATCTGCGCATCCGCACCAATGACGGCCGGGAAGTGCCGCTGGCGGCTGTGGTCGACGCCGAGTTCGCGCCGGGGATCAACCAGATCCGCCGCCGGGAGCGTCAGCGGACCGTGACGGTGAGCGCCGAGCTGACCGACAATGATGCGGCGGCCAATATCCGCCAGGAGCTGGAGGAGAACTTCTTCCCGCAATGGGAAGAGCGGTATCCGGGCATCTCCACGGGCGCCATCGGCGAGGCGGAGGGCGAAGCCCAGTTCCTGGCCGAGGTCATCAAGTATCAGCTGATGATGCTGGTGATGATGTATGTCCTGCTGGCAGTGGCTTTCCGCTCCTACGCCCAGCCGCTGATGATCATGACCGCCATTCCCATGGCCTATGCCGGGGCGGTGTTCGGTCACCTGATCCTGGGCGAGCCCTTCGCGCTGTTCTCGATGTTCGGCATCGGCGCGGCGGCCGGGATCGTGATCAACGACAACCTGGTGCTGGTGGACTTCGTGAACCGTCTGCGTGATCGCGGCGTCGGGGCCATGCAGGCCCTGGTGGATGCGGGCGTGCAGCGCTTCCGTCCGATCCTTCTGACTACGGTCACCACCTTCATCGGCATCCTGCCGATGATCGCCGAGCGCTCCACCGCGGCGCAATTTCTCAAGCCGATGGTGATCTCGCTGGGCTTTGCCGTGGTGTTCGCCCTGTTCCTGACGCTGCTGATGGTGCCGGCGCTGTATGCGATCGGCGCGGATATCGGCCGCTTCTTCAAGGGGATGTGGACCGGCGAGAAACAGCCGCGCATTGGCGAGAGCTATATCGGCCATGACTCGGGCCTTGATGGCGTCGATGTCGGCCATCCGGATGAGGGAACGGCCCCGGCTGAATAACCCTCACGATCCTGCGGCGCGGGTGACGCCTCACACGCCTCGCGCCGCAGGACCCAACTTTCGCGCCCGCTTTTTCGGCGCTCGGAACGATACGATAATCAAGGGGAAGACTATGAAACATCTGTTGTCTGGCGTCGCGGTGCTCGCGCTCGCCGCCGCAGCGCCGGCCTTTGCGCAAGACGCGCCGGTCCTGGGTGAGTTCGGCTTTGACGCCACCGGCATGAACGCCGAGCTCGATCCCGGTGATGACTTTTTCCAGTTCGCCAACCAGGCCTGGCTCGAGCGCACCGAAATCCCGTCCGACCGCTCCAATTACGGCATGTTCACCAAGCTCGCCATCGAGGCGGAAGACCATGTCCGGGAGATCATCGACGAAGCCGCCGCGACCGACGCGGCCGACGGCTCCAATGCCCAGCTGGTGGGGGATTTGTTCAAGTCCTGGATGGACGCAGACGCCATCAACGCCGCCGGCCTGACCCCGGCCCAGCCCTATCTCGACGAGATCAACGCCGCGTCGAGCTGGGAGGATGTCGCCTCCCTGTTCGCCACCGTGCATTACGCCGCGCCCTGGGGCGTGGGCGTGATCCCCGATCCGGCGAACACCTCCCAATACACCCTGTATATGGGTCAGGGCGGTCTGGGCCTGCCCGATCGCGATTACTATCTTGAGGACGACGAGGCGTCCGAGCGGTATCGCGCGGCCTATGTCGACTATATCGAGACCATATTCGATCTCGCCGGCATGGAAGGCGGCGCGGAGAAGGCCGAAGCCATCATGGCGCTGGAAACCGCGCTGGCCGAGGTCCACTGGACCCAGGAGCGCACCCGCGAGATCACCGAGATCTACAATGTGATGTCGCTGGATGAAGTAGTGGAGCTGGCGCCCGAATTTGATTTCCGCGCCAATCTCGACGCTTTCGGCCTGGGCGATCAGGACAGCTTCATGGTCGCCACGCCGAGCGCCATTGCCGATGCGGGCGAGATCTTCTCTCAAACCGATCTCGACACGCTCAAGGCCTATCTGACCTTCCACTTCCTGTCTGATCGCGCCAGCTGGCTGGGCGATGAGTTTGACCAGGCGAGCTTTGAGTTCTTCTCGCGCACGCTGAACGGCATTGAAGAACAGCGTCCGCGTGAAAAGCGCGGCGTGGACCTGATCGGCGGCGCGCTGGGTCACGCCATCGGCCAGATCTATGTGGACCGTCATTTCCCGCCCGAATCCAAGACCCAGATGGAAGCGCTGGTGGCCGGTCTTCAGACCGCCTTCCGCGATCGTCTGGAAACTCTGAGCTGGATGGATGACGAAACCCGCGCCCAGGCGCTGGAGAAGCTCTCCACCTTCGAGCCGCGCATCGGCTATCCCGAAGTCTGGGACACCTATGAGGGTCTCGAAATCCGGGCGGACGACTATTTCGGCAATCGCATCCGCATGGCCGAGTTTGGCTGGGCGGAACAGCTCGAGGATCTCGCCGGTCCGGTGGATCGTCGCGAATGGGACTGGCCGCCGCAAATCGTGAACGCCAGCTACAATCCGCTGCTGAACCAGATCACCTTCCCCGCCGGCATCCTGCAGGCGCCGTTCTTCGACCCGAACGCCGACATGGCGGTCAATTTCGGCGGCATCGGGGCGGTGATCGGCCACGAGATCGGCCATGGCTTTGATGATCAGGGCCGTCGCTTTGACGCCCAGGGCCGCATTCGCGACTGGTGGACCGAAGAGACCAATGAGCGCTTCATCGAACGCTCTGACGCGCTCGTTGCCCAATACGACCAGTTCGAACCCATTGAAGGCTACACGGTCAATGGCCGCTTCACCCTGGGTGAGAACATCGGCGATCTGGGCGGCATGGAAATGGCCTATTCGGCCTGGCGCGATTATGTCGACGAGCACTATGACGGCGAAGCGCCGGTCATTGACGGCTTCACCGGTGATCAGCGCTTCTTCCTGGGCTGGGCCCAGGTCTGGCGTCGCCTGTATCGTGAGGACAATCTCATCAGCCGCCTGCGGACCGATCCGCACAGCCCGTCCGAGTATCGGGTCAATGGCGTGGTGCGCAATATCGACGCCTGGTACGCCGCCTTCGGCGTGGATGAGAGCGACGATCTCTACCTGCCGCCCGAACAACGCGTTTCGATCTGGTAGACCAACCTCGATCGAAACCGTTCAAGCCCGGCGCTCAGGCGCCGGGCTTTTTCATGGGTTTAGCTCAGTCTTTCCGCAATTTCACTTGCCATCCATCTTGCCGG
This sequence comes from Oceanicaulis sp. MMSF_3324, assembly GCF_030733545.1. GTDB lineage: Bacteria > Pseudomonadota > Alphaproteobacteria > Caulobacterales > Maricaulaceae > Oceanicaulis. The sequence continues at coordinate 44,224 of NZ_JASHIU010000002.1, read as the reverse complement.
ACGTGAGGGTGCGCCACAATTCTGACACCCTCTCGCTTGCGAGGCGGGTCAGATGTGAACGCTAAGGGGAACCCATATGAAACAGATCCTGTTGTCTTGCTCGGCGCTGGCCGTGCTCAGCCTGGCCGCGTGCGGCCCGACCGAGGCGCCTGAGAGCAACGCTTCCACGCAAACCGACACCGCCGCTCAAACCGAAACCGCCCAGGCCGACGCCTCGCCGGTCATTGGCGAGTTCGGTTTTGACGTGGCCGGCATGGATACCAGCGCCGATCCGGGCGACGACTTCAACCAGTACGCCAATGGCGGCTGGATGGAGACCACCGAGCTGCCGGGCGACCGCTCGCGCTATGGCATGTTCACCGTGCTGTCCGAAGAGGCCGAAGAAGACGTTCAGGCGATCATCCTCGAAGCCGGTGAAGCGGACGCCGAAGCAGGCTCGAACAACCAGCTGGTGGGCGATCTGTATGCCAGCTACATGAACGAAGACGCCATCAACGCCGCCGGCATTGCGCCGCTCGAGCCCTATCTGGCCGAGATCAACGCGGTGGAGAGTCTGGATGACGCTACGGCGCTGTTCGCCAGCGTGCATCATCAGTCGCCCTATGGCTTCGCCGTCTGGGCCGACCCGTCCGATCCGTCCGTGAACGCGCTGCGCCTGTTCCAGGGCGGCCTGGGCATGGGCAACCGCGATTACTATCTCGATGAAGGCGAACGCTTCCAGCAATACCGCGACGCCTATGTCGATTACATCGCGCGCATTTTCGAACTGTCCGGCATCGAGAACGGGCAAGAGAAGGCGCAGGATATCCTGGCCTTTGAAACCCGCATCGCCGAAGCGCACTGGACCCGTGAGGACAGCCGCGACGTTACGCTGACCTACAACGTCATGAGCGTTGAGGAGCTGGACGCGCTGGCGCCGGCGCTGAACTTCCCCGAAGGCATGGCCAATCTGGGTCTGGATGTGGAAGAGCTGATCGTGGTTCAGCCGACCGCCATCGAGCAGACTTCGGCCATTCTGGCGGACGCCGACCTTCAGACCATCAAGGACTGGATGGCGTTCAGCTTCATTTCCGATCGCGCCGGCTGGCTCACCTCGGAGTTTGACGAGGCGAGCTTTGACTTCTTCGGTCGCACCCTGCGCGGTCAGACCGAGCAGCGGCCGCGTGACCGCCGTGCGGTCAACCTGGTGGGCGGCGCCCTGGGCCATGCCGTGGGCCAGATCTATGTGGATCGCCACTTCCCGCCGAGCTCCAAGACCCAGATGGAAGACCTGGTCGCGCGTCTGACCACGGCCTTTGAAGCGCGTCTGGAAAACCTCGAATGGATGGATGACGAGACCCGCGAAGAAGCCCTGACCAAGCTGGCCGGCTTTGAAGCGCGCATCGGCTATCCGGAAATCTGGGATTCCTATGAGGGCCTGGAGATCACCGGCGACGATTATTTCGGCAACCGCGTGCGCATGGCCGAGTTCGGCTGGGCCGAGCAGATCGAGGATCTCAACAGCCCGGTGGACACTCGCGAATGGGGCTGGCCGCCGCAAATCGTGAACGCGTCCTACTCCCCGCTGGCCAACCAGATCACCTTCCCGGCCGGCATCCTGCAGGCGCCGTTCTTTGACCCGAACGCCGACATGGCGATCAACTTTGGCGCCATTGGCGGCGTGATCGGTCACGAGATCGGCCACGGCTTTGATGACAATGGTCGTCGCTATGACGCCGAGGGCCGTCTGCGGGACTGGTGGACCGAAGAGACCAACAGCCGCTTTGAAGAGCGTGCGTCGGCTCTGGGCGCCCAGTACGACACCTATTGCCCGCTTGAAGGCAGCTGCGTGTCCGGTCGCCTGAGCATGGGCGAGAACATTGGCGATCTGGGCGGCCTGCAAATGGCCTACACCGCCTGGCGTCAGTATGTGGACGAAGTGCATGGCGGCGAAGCGCCGGTGATCGACGGTCTGACCGGCGATCAGCGTTTCTTCCTTGCCTGGGCGCAAGTCTGGCGGAACCTGTACACCGAGGACGCCCTGCGCGCCCAGATCGTTCAGGGCCCGCACAGCCCGGCGCAGTACCGCATCAACGGCGTCGTGCGTAACCTGGACGCCTGGTATGACGCGTTCGGCGTGACCGAGGATGACGATCTTTACCTGCCGCCGGAACAGCGCGTGCGCATCTGGTAACAGGGCTATAGTTCGCAAACGGAAAGCCCGGCGCATGGCGCCGGGCTTTTTGTTGCTTGGGATGCGCCTTTAGCGGTGCAGCGGCTGGACCTTGCCGGGGGTGAAGCGGTTCTCTCCATCCTCGGCGGCATAGACGGTCAGGCTCAACCCTTCGAGCGTGTTGTCAAACAGGTTGAAGCTGGGCGGTTCGCCGCGCGTGCGATGCGACAGCGCCGTGCCGGCGCCCACGAACCAGCACGACCCGCCATCGGGCCGGCGCTGGGGCAGGGCGAAGACCTGATGCAGATGGCCGGTGACCACAAGGTCCATGCCCGCCTGCACGAAAATGTCCGCGGCTTCACGGCCACCGCGGGTCTTGGCCCGGCCTTTCAGCCCGCCTGGCGCCATGAGCGGGTGGTGGGCGGCGACGACCTTGAGCCCTCTGAAGTCATTGAAGCTCTGCGCGATCTGGGCGGCCTGGCGCGGATTGGCCCGACCCAGCGACCAGTCAAGCTGGGCCTGAAGCCCGCGCGCGGTCAGATAGGATTCCACCGCCGCCGTGGGGGAGCGCCAGCTGGGCGTCACGCCCTTGCCGAGCCGTTTTTCAAAGCGCGCCCAGGGCGCGGCGACCCGTGCGGCGAGATTGAGATAGGGCGTGTCGTGATTGCCCGGCGCGGCGATGACCGGCGCTTCGATGGCGCTGAAGAAATCGCGCGCGGCGTCAAACTCGCGCCGGCGGCCATACTGGGTGAAATCACCGGACGCGATGACCGCATCGGGCTTGAGCGTGTTGAGCGTGTCCAGCAGGGCTTCGGGCAGGCCGGGGGATTCCGCCCCGAAATGCAGGTCTGAGATTTGCGCCAGGCGTGTCATGCGTCAGGCTCCGGTGCAGCGAACAGGGCGGCGTTGGGCTTTAAGGAGATGCGTATGGGCGTCTTCAGGGTCAACACCTCGCCATCGAGCATGACCGGGATCTTGGTGGGGCCGTCCAGGACGGCGCTATGCTCGGAGCGGGCGGGATGCAGCTCGCCCATATTCAGCATTTCACCGAGAAATCCGGTCAGGGCGCCCAGGGCGTCGGATATGTTCTCGGTATGGGTGAAGATGTGCTCCAGCACTTCATCGCCGGGCCGCGCGCCATGGATCATGGCGCCCGCGCCGCCGGGAATGGTCATCAAAGCGTTCGCGCGGCGCAGCTTCTTCACCTCGTCATCATCCAGCGTCAGCCGCATGCGGGTCGAGCCGAAGGCGCGCCAGGCCTTGCGCAGATAGGTGAGGGCGCGTGCAGGCTGCCGACCCTGTCCATCCGGACGCAGGGCCTCGCGCGCCTGTCCGAAGCGGACCGGGAACCCCGCCATCAGCGCGCAGAAGAACAGATGCCCGTCCACCTCGCCCGCATGCAGGGGCTCGACCGGGTAATCGGGGGCTTCGCGCAGGATGGTCTCGATCGACCGGTCGCCATAAAGCCGCTTGGGCAACAGGTTGGCGGTGCCGAGCGGCAGAGGGATGACCGGCGTGCGGCATTGGGTGCGCACCAGCTCGTTCAGAACCGCGGCGGCGGTCCCGTCTCCGCCCGCGACGGCGATATAGTCCGACGGTTCGGCGCAGGCTTTGTTGACCCGCTCCTGAAACGTCTCCGAACAGTCATGCACGATCACCTCGGCCCAGTCCGCGGAGCCGCGCACGGCGTCCAGCACCCTGTCCTTGCCCAGCTCGCGCGTGGTTCCGGAATGGGCGTTCAGCACAAGCGACAAGGTTTTCAAAAGGTTGGCCTCCGAGGACTCCGGGTTCACCGTTTATAACGCATGGAAGGCAGGACAGATGCTTTGATCTGTCACAGTCCCGCGCTAAACCCTCACCAGTGTCAGAGAAGGGATCAACCATGTTCTTCCGCGCCGCCCTGTTTTCTGCAAGCGCCTTATCGTTGTGCGCCTGCCAGACCGTCACCGCCCAATCCGATGCCGACTGGAGCGGACGCGATGACGCGCCGGCCCAGACGACCGCCGCGCCGGCGCAATTTGAGGGCCCGGGCGCAGGCTGGCGCACGCAGGCCCAGGACGAGATCCTGGCCCGCCTTAGCCGACCGCAGCGCGAAGGGCGCGCTCGCAATGTGATCGTCTTTGTCGGTGACGGGCTGAACCTCAGCACCATCGTCGCCTCGCGCATCCTTGACGGTCAGAACCAGGGCATGAGCGGGGAAGAGAATTATCTGCCGTTCGAGCGCTGGGGCCATTCCGCGCTGATCAAGACCTATTCTGAAAACGCCCAGGTGCCCGACAGCGCCGCCACTGCGTCCGCCATCCATACCGGCGTCAAAACCCATTCGGGCGCGATCTCGGTCTATGCCCGTGACATGCTCGAGCCCTGCCAGGGCGGCCCGGTGCCGCAAACCCTGGTGGAAATGGCCGAGGAACGCGGTCTCGCCACCGGCATCGTGTCGTCGGCGCGCCTGACCCACGCCACCCCGGCCACCACCTACGCTCACGTTACCGATCGCGGCTGGGAAAGCGATGTGTCCTTGCCCGCCGCCGCCGTGGAAGCGGGCTGCACCGATATCGCCGCTCAGCTGATCGGCACGCGCTCGGGCGCCTATGGCGATGGTCTGGACCTGGCGCTCGGGGGCGGTCGTGCGGCCTTTGTCACCGCCGATCAGGGCGGCCAGCGCCAGGATCGCGATCTGACCGCGGAATGGACCGATCTGGGCGGCGTCTATGTGGCTGACCGCGCCGGGTTCGACGCGCTGGACGCGGACGATGACGCGCCGGTGCTAGGCCTCTTCACCAACTCCCATCTCAGCTATGAGCTCGACCGGGATCCGGCCGAGGAGCCGTCGCTGGCGGAGCTGACCGAATTCGCCATCGAGCGCCTGTCCAACAATGAGGACGGCTATTACCTGCTGGTTGAGGGCGGCCGCATCGACCACGCCCACCATGGCGCCAACGCCGCCCGCGCGCTCAATGACGCGCTGGCTATGGCTGAAGCCGTCGCGACGGCGGAATCCATGGTGGATCTCGACGAGACGCTGATCCTCGTGACCGCCGACCACGGCCATGTCTTCACCATTGCGGGCTATCCGCGCCGAGGCAATCCGATCCTCGGGCTGGTGCGCCCGCCCGCGCCGAACCTGAGCGATGCGGACACCCCGCCGCTGCCGGCGGCGGATGGACGTCCCTACACCACGCTCGGCTATCATAATGGCGGCCCGCTGCGCCCGCGTGGCGAGGATGCCGAACCGCTGACCGACGCCATCGTCATGGACCCGAACTATCGCCAGGAAGCGGCGGTGCCCATGGGGTCCGAAACCCATTCGGGCGAAGACGTGATCGCTTACGCCGTCGGCCCCTGGGCGCATCTGGTGGATGGCACGATGGAGCAGAACACCCTCCACCACGTCATCACCCACGCCTATGGCTGGAGCGCCACCGCCGCGATGATCGAGGCGGATGACGACGATGATGATGACGATGACGATGAAGAAGACGACGACTAGGTCGCGTCCTTCCTGACACGAAAAGCCCCGGTCGATGTGACCGGGGCTTTGTGTTTTTCACCCTCTCATTTCCGGCGAGTGCCGGGATCAAGAGATTGTCCGGCTCAGGGCCCCGGCTTCTGCCGTGAAAGAGAAGACTGAAGCCCCTGGGATGAGCAAAGCGAAGGCCCGGCACGCTGTTAGTCGCGAACATAGTGAGAGCTGGCATTCGGCAAATGGAAGGTGACCGACTGCGTGTCTCCGTATGCATCGCGATGAAATTCCAGTTCAGCAATGCCCAAGCGTAACCCGAATCCCTCGATCCAGAACCGGTTCGTGGAGAGCGGGATCAGGGCGATCGCGCCGTCATCGTCGCCCACGTTCAGGGTCAGCCTTTCGCCGTCTGTCTCAATGTGAATGCGCTGCTCGAAGAGCCCACGCACCATGATGCGGCGCAAGGCGTCGGGAAAGTCGGTGTCGACGCGGTACCAGCCGGTATAGTCCGAAAGCTGGTCTGCGGAGAGGGCGATTTCGGGAACCCGGATCGGCGCGTTGATCTCCCAATTCATCGCATCGGCAACCCCATTTCTGATTTCCGTGATCAATCCATTGCCGTTGGCGCCATTGGTGAGAATGACCACGCCGTCACCGGTCGCAAGATGCCCCTCGATCCAGGCGTGATAGGAGTCGTTTACGCCGCCATGGTGAAATAAAAGCTGATCATCGCGCCCTTCGATTCGCGGCCCCAGCCCATGCTCGCTGGGCGATACGGGTGTCATCATGTCCTGTGCCACAGAGCGAGGCAGGAAGCCGTCATCACTCCGATAGCTGGCCAAAAGGCCGGCAACCAGGCTTGCGAGGTCATTCGCGCTTGCCCAAAGCCCCCCCGCTGCGCGCTCCGGGAAGGCCTCATAGCCGCGTGGTAGCGCGGCGGGTGTGCCGTCTCGACCATGGGCCATCGCGATATTGCCATGTTCTGGCGGCAGCGGATTGGTGAAGGTGCTGCGGGTCATGCCGAGTGGCGCCAGCAGGTGCGTGTTCGCGATCGTATCGAAATCTGCTGCTGGATCGACATCATCGACAATCTGTTGAGCGAGCGTATAGCCGCCACCGGAATACTTGTACGCGGTTCCGGGCTCGAACAAGAGTGTGAGCGGGTCGTTCACCGCCGGGCTTTGGCCTTCAAGCGTATCGATCGTCGAGGGCAGATCGCCGCCAGGCTGAAAGTCTCGAAATCCGTGCATATTAAAGCCGGATGTATGCGACAGGATCGTGCGCAGGGTAATGCGATCTTCGTCAAACTCGGGATAATCGGGCAGGGACCAGCTCTCCAGCTGGATGGCGACAGGGGCGTCCAGCTCGAGGGCGCCTGCGTGTGCAAGCCTCAGTACGAGGCTCGCCGTTGCGACCTTGCTGATGGACGCCGTTGAAAACACCGTGTCAGCATCAACCGGGTCCGTCGTCCCGGACTGTCGCACGCCATATCCCGAGGCGAAAACGACTTCCCCATTCTCAATGATGGCGACGGCCACACCCGGCACGCCATAGTCGACCATGCGTTGGTCGAGAGAATAGTGCTCTTCCGCGTCGCCAATCCAGACGCGTGGCCGCAGCTTGTCGGCAAAACTGGCAGGATCAGATTGCGCAAAGCTGGGAGCGGACAGAAGACATGTCGTGACAGCGGCGGACAGGCCAAGGCCTTTCGCTATTCGGGTCAAAAAAGCGGACAAATGGAAACTCCCTCTGTGGTTGATATCAGTCGGCGGAAGACGCGCTCAATCCTCTGTGTCGCAGGCGGCGACACGTCACAAGAAGCCGGCTGATGCGCTATCTAAGAGGGCGCAAAATACCGGAACTTTACACTGTGTCAAGTGAGCGGTTTTGAAAGATAGGCAAGGAGTTTGGTTCGACGTGTTCTTTTGTACCAGGGCGGAAGCACGGCCGCTCTAGGTCGTCTCCGAAACGACAAAGCCCCGGTCGATGTGACCGGGGCTTTTTCATGTCCTCTTTCCCGGTGTAGGCCGGGATCCAGAGATCATAGCACGCCGCATCTGCGGCTCTGGGCCCCGGCCTGCGCCGGGGAAGAGGGGTTTTGTCCCCCCCTAAATCACCACTTCATCCGCCGGTTCGCGCAGATTGTAGCGGCTGGACATGACCGCGCCATAGGCGCCGGCTTCGGCGATGGCGATGACATCGCCTTCGGTCGTGTCCGGCATCAGACGGTCTGCGCCCAGAAGGTCCGCGCTTTCGCAGATCGGGCCGACGATGGACGCCATGCCCGTGCCGTCCGCGTCATAGCGCGACAGGTTCACGATCTCATGGCGGGCGCCGTAGAGCGCCGGGCGGATCAGTGAGTTCATGCCGGTCCCGAGGCCAATGAAACGCGTGCCGAAGGCGTGTTTGACCTGTGTGACCGCGGAGAGCAGCACGCCGGATTCGGCGACCGGATAACGGCCCGGCTCCATCCAGATCTCGTAATCGGGCAGGGCCTGCTTGAGCTTGGCGAGCTCGGCATCCACCAGAGCGAGATCCAGCGCGGGCGCTTCGGCGCTTTCGGGCACGCCGAGGCCGCCGCCCACATTGAGGATGCGGATGTCGGAAAAGTCTTCAGCGGCGCGGGCCAGAATGGCGCCGATCTCGCGCCAATGGCCGGCCTCAACCACGCCGGAGCCGGCATGGGCGTGCAGACCGATGACCGTGGCGCCCGCCTTGTCGGCGGCCTCGCGCGCGGCGTCGAGCTGATCGAGCGGAATGCCGAACTTGGCCTTGGGTCCGGCGGTCTGCACATGCTGGTGGTGGCCGCGCGGGCGGTCGGGATTGATGCGCAGGATGACCTCGGCGCCCTTGAATAGCTCGGGCCATTCGACGAGCGGGTGCAGACCGTCAATGGTCAGGTTGGTGCCCAGCTGGATGGCGGCGGCGTATTCATGGCGCGCGGCGAAATTGGGCGTGAACAGCACCTTCTTGGGATCCAGATCGGGGAAGGTGTCCTTGAGCCGCATCAGCTCGCCCGGCGAGACGCACTCAAAGCCCAGACCCGCTTCGAAAATGGTCTTGAGGACTTCGGGATGCGGGTTGGCCTTCATGGCGTAGAAGGCGCGATTGACGCTCTTGATATTGGCCACGGCGGCCGCGCGCGCCTTGATCGTGTCGCGGTCATAGACATAACGCCCGCCGGTTTGCGGGGCGATCTCGATGAGTTGCTCGCGCTTGGTGACCCACCACGGATCGGGCCGGGCCGGCGTGCTGGAGGCGGTCTCGTTCAGCTCCGCCCAGCTGGGCCCGAAGACGGGACCGGCCGGGGCGGGGGCGATCAGCTCTTCATGCAGGCGCGCGGCGAGGGCGCGGCCCTCGCTGGCGTCCACGACGACGGTGAAGTTGAGATCATTGGCGGCCTGGCTGACGAGCCGGATCGGCTTGTCCTGGAACATTTCCAGCGCCGGGGCCAGCTTGTGCAGGATGCGACGCACGCCATAGCCCACCAAAGACACCGCGGCGCCATCATCCATGATCTTCACCCGGCAGAAGCGTTCGAGCCGGGCGCGCAGGGCGTCCAGTCGCGCCTGATCGAGGCTGGGATCGGGGTCGAGGCTGACCGTGACATTGGTCTCGGAGGTGGAGACCAGGTCCACCGACACGCCGCACTCCTTGAAGCAGGCGAAGACATCGGCGAGGAAACCGGCCTGACGCCACATGCCCGCGCCTTCCATGGCGACAATGCGCACGCCGGACTTGACCGACACGGCCTTGAGCTGGGGCGCGTCATCGCCGGGCTTGGCGGTGATCAGGGTGCCCGCCAGATCCGGCCGCAGGGTGGAGCGCACTTCCACGGGCACATTGGCGCGGCGGGCCGGGCCGATGCAGCGCGGATGCAGCACCTTGCCGCCCATGGTCGCGATTTCCTGCGCCTCGTCATAGGACAGGGCCTGCAACAGGCGCGCGCCTTCGGTGAGGCGCGGATCGGCACTGAACAGGCCGGGCACATCGGTCCAGATCTCGAGCTTCTTCGCTTCGAGCTTGTTGGCGAAATACGCCGCCGAGGTGTCCGATCCGCCGCGGCCCAACAGGACGGTTTCGTCGCGGCTGTTGCGGGCGATGAAACCCTGGGTCAGCACCAGCTCAGCATGGCCAAGCTGCGCCTGCAGCTCAGGATCCGCGCCGTCGATCACCGAATTGGACAGATAGCCGCTGGGGTCAGCGCTGTCGGACGCGGCCTTCAGGGCGTCCCGGGCATCGAGGAAAACCGGGCTCAGCCCTTCCTGACGCAGGCGCTCCATGCCCAGACGGCTCGCCATCTGTTCGCCCAGGGCGAGTAATTCGGCGCGCACGCGCGGGCTGGCTTCACGCACCAGCGCAATGCCGGCCGCGAGACGGTCGAGGATTTCAAACGGTTCGGCCAGCAGCGTCGCGCCATCGAGCAGCGCACTCTCGGCGAAATCGAGATGGACCGCCTTGATGGCGGCGATCTCCGGGCTGACATCGCCCTTGAGCGCCAGGTCGGGCAGGGCTTCGAGCCGGTTCGACACGCCCGAAAGCGCGGAATGGACGATCAGCACCTTGCCGCCCGGTTTGTCCTGTTTGAGCCGGGCCTTCGCAAGTTTTGCGATTACAGCCCAGTTTTCCGGCTTGGCCACGGAGGTGCCGCCGAATTTCAAAACAGTCCAGACACGGTTGGCGTGAGGGGTTTGATCAGTCATCGGATCGTCCAGAATTACAAGAAGGCCGATCCCATAGCGCGCCATGTTGCAGTGCGAAAGTTTTCATTCGCGGTGTTCACTTTACCCCGGGTGCGGCATGGGCTAGGGCGAGCTTGAAATTTCCAGTCATCGCATGGGGATGCGTCATGTTTCGGTCTTTTGTCTATACTATTGCGGCGTGCAGTGCGCTGGCTTTGGCGAGCTGCGCCAGCGTGTCGGACGCGCCCGTCGCGCCCGTAACGGCGTCCAGCGAACAGCCCGAGCGGGTTCTGATGATCGGTCTGGACGGGGTGCGTCACGATTTTCTGGATCTGTATGACGCGCCGTATCTGGAGGCGCTGGCTGACCGCGGCGTGGAGGCCGAACGCATGATCCCGGTCATGCCATCGAAGACCTTCGTGAATTTCTATTCCATCGCCACCGGGCTCTATCCTGAGAACCACGGCATGACCGAGAACGCGCCCTATGACCGGGAGGCGGAAACCGGGTTCGTCAATCCGATGTCGGCCCAGGACCCGTTCTGGTGGCAGGGCGAGCCGATCTGGACTACCGCCGAGCGTGAGGGCCTGACCAGCGCGATCATGTTCTGGCTGGGCTCGGAAGTGGAGCATGACGGGCTGCGTCCGTCGATCTGGACGCCCTATCAGCACGACAAGCCCTATCAGGAGCGCGTGGACGAGGTGCTGGCCTGGTATGATGCGCCGGCCGAGGAGGCGCCGCGTCTGGCGGCGGTCTATTTTGACCGCGTGGACAGCGTGGCCCACCGCAATGGGCCTGAGAACGCGGCGGTCGCCGAAGCCGTCGCCGAAGTGGACGGCTATGTGGGACAGCTGGTCGAGGGATTGCGCGACCGGGGCCTTCTGGAGACCACCAACATCATCATCGTGTCCGACCATGGCATGGCCCAGCTGTCTGACGAGCGCATCGTGGCGGTGGATGAGTGGATCGATTTTGATCGCGTGTACTCGCCGCACATGGAGGGCCGCTGGGGCGCCGGCGCGCATCCTTACATCTTCCTGTTCTCCGAAGAGGGCGACGAGGCCGCCATTGATGACGCTTACGAGGCCATCAACGGGTCCGGCAATGCGCATGTGGTGGCCTACAAGGCGCACGAGATGCCGGCGCACTACCATCTCGACCACCCGACCCGCGGTCCCGATCTTCTGGTGGTGGCCGAAGCGGGCTGGTCCATCGTGGCGCCGAGCCTCGAGCAATCGCCGCGCCGGATCATTCCGGGCAACCATGGCTATGACAATATGGACCCTGTGATGGGCGCCACTTTCGTGGCCGCCGGGCCCCGTTTTGACGGGATTGGCGAGGTGGCGCCGTTCGAGAACGTCAACGTCTATCTGATGATCGCCTGCGCCCTGGGGCTGGAGCCCGCTCAGACCGATGGCGACCCCGAAGTGGTGGCGCGTGTGACGGACGGTCGCTGCCCGGCGCAGTAAAAGCCTCGCTTCAGACGGTCATCCCGGCTTGGAAGCGCGCGGAGATAGCGGTACGACTTAGGACCGCGCTCCGCGCGCACAAGAGTTTCAAAGGAGGCCGCCATGGCAGACGAACCGCATCGCATCACCTTCCTGGCCAAGACGTTTTCAGCGGCGGCCCTCGAATTTCATCGCGGTCGCATGGCTGAACGCGGCTACCGCATGGAAGGCCGCATCGAGCCCACCGCCTTCCAGATGATTGACGAGGACGGCAAGACCGACCCGGTGTTCGACGGCGAACCGCTGTTCACCGTGACCTTCGTCAAGCGAGAGGACTAGGCTTTGGGCGATACCGATATCGTGTCCCACGAAGCGGTCGAGAAGACGTTCAAGCGCGCCGGTTCCGCCTCCGAGGCGGTCGACCGGCTGTGCGTCCTGTTCGAGGCCTCGGTCAAGGCGCTGCGCGACGAGTTGAAGATCTATCTCGATGGCGGCCCGCCGCCGTCCGAGGCGGATCGTTTCGCCGGCGCCTTCGCCTATCCGGCCCTGCGCATCATCTACCAGCCGGACGGCGCCGTGCCGCCGGTCAGCCGCGCCTTCGGCAAGTTCTCCGAAGCGGGCGTCTATGAACAGACGATCACTCATCCCGAAGAGTTCCGCCGTTATCTGGTCGAGCAGATCGAGCTTCTGTCCGACACCTATCCGGTGAAGATCGAGACCGGCTTGTCGGTGCAGGAGATCCCGTTCTCCTATGTGCTCGACGGCGCCGATGATCTGGATATGGATGCGGCCTCCCCCGCGGAGCTGGTGCGCCACTTTCCTTATGCGGATCTGGCGGGCATTGATGACGCGCTGCCCAATGGCGAGCGTCCCTCAATGCCGGGCCGTCCTCGCCCGCTAAGCCTGTTTGACGCGGTGCGCACCGATTATTCGTTGCAGCGCATCCGCCATTATACCGGCACGCCCTATGAGGATGTGCAGCCCTTCATCCTGTTCACCAACTACCATCGCTATGTGGATGCGTTCGTGGACTGGGCGGTGGAGCAGGTGAAGGATGACAGCACCGATTACGTGGCGCTGTCGGCCGCCGGCTTCGTCAATGTGGACGCCAATACCGAAGACCCGGTGGGCGAGATCAGCGCGGCGCCCTGGCGGCGCTTCCAGATGCCGGCCTATCACCTCAAGGCCAAGGATGGCCGGGGCATCACGCTGGTCAATATCGGGGTCGGCCCGTCCAACGCCAAGAACATCACTGACCATCTGGCCGTATTGCGACCGGAATGCTGGATGATGATCGGCCATTGCGGCGGTCTGCGCCATTCCCAGCGTCTGGGCGATTACGTGCTGGCGCACGCCTATCTGCGCTATGACAGCGTGCTCGATCGCGATCTGCCGGTGGAGATTCCGATCCCGCCGATCGCCGAGATCCAGGTCGCCCTGCAAGAGGCGGTGGAAAGCGTCAGCGGTGATGACGCCGACGAGCTCAAGCGCCGTCTGCGCACCGGCACCGTGGTGACCTACGCCGACCGGAACTGGGAGCTGCGCTACACTCAGGAAGCGCGGCGCATCAATCAGTCCCGTTCCATCGCCGTGGACATGGAAAGCGCCACCATCGCCGCGAACGGCTTCCGCCTGCGTGTGCCCTATGGCACGCTGTTGTGCGTGTCCGACAAGCCGCTTCACGGCGAGCTGAAACTGCCCGGCGCCGCCAACCGGTTTTACGCCAAGTCAGTGTCAGAGCACCTGGCGGCGGGGATCGAGGCGGTGGAAATCCTCAAGCGGCAGGGCGCGGATGCGCTGCATTCGCGCAAGCTCAGAAGCTTTGACGAACCGCCCTTCCGCTAGGGTCTAGCCGGTCAGTCCGGTCGAGTATGTGGCGGTCGGGTTTCCCGGCCGCCACATCACGTCCAGAACCTGAGGCGGCTGACCGTTCTCGCTGGGGGCCGGACGACCGATCAGATAACCCTGGGCCTGCTCGCATCCGATCATGTTCAAGGCGTCCAGCTGGTCGCTCGTCTCAACGCCCTCCGCCAGCACGGGGACGTCCAGATTGCGGGCCAGCGTCACCACCGCGCTGATGACGGCCTTGGAGCGTCCGCCATCGGACAGGCCGTCGGTGAAGCCCTTGTCGAGCTTGATCTTGTCGAACGGGAAACGGCGCAGGGTTTCGAGCGCGGAATAGCCGGTGCCGAAATCATCCAGCGCCATGGATACGCCCAGCGCCTTGATCCGGCGCAGCACGTTCAGCGACTGTCCCAGATCATGGATCAGCGCGGTTTCGGTCAGCTCGATCTCGAGCTGGCTGGGGCTCATACCGGTGGCCACCATGGCCTGGAGCACCTTGTTGACCAGTTGCGGGTCATTGAGCTGGATGGCGGACAGATTGATCGCCACCTTGGGAGAGCCCGACCACTGCGCCACTTCCTGACAGGTCGTTTCCAGGACCCAGTCGCCCAGCCGCCCGATCAGGCCGTTCGCTTCCGCCAGCGGAACGAACTCGGCCGGTGAAATCATGCCCCGTTCCGGATGCGGCCAGCGCACCAGGGCTTCATACCCGCACACCTCTCCGGACTTCAGGTCGATCTGCGGTTGGTAGAACATGCGCAGCTCGCCGGTTTCGAGCGCGGTGCGCAGGTCCTGGGCCAGCTCGCGGCGCAGGCGAACCGCTTCGCCCAGCGCATGCTCATAATGCTGGATGCGGTTTATGGGGTCGGTCTTGGCCTTGTACATGGCCAGATCGGCGTTGCGCATCAGGGTTTCGCAATCGCGCCCGTCCTCGGGATAGACCGCCACGCCCAGGCTCCCGCTGGTGACGATTTCAAAGTCGGCATGGCGCACGGGCGTCATGAAGAGCGATTCAATGAGCTTGAGCTCTCGGGCCAGCTCTGCTTCGTCATCCACCGGGAATACGATGCCGAACTCATCCCCGCCCAGCCGTGCGGCGAAGCCGCCGGGGCGTTCATGACTGCGCAAGCGTTCGGCGATATCGCACAGAACGGCGTCGCCTGCCTGATGGCCCCAGACATCATTGATCTCCTTGAAGCGATTGAGATCAATGACGAGGACCGCGAGCTTATGGGTCTTGCGATCCTGGATGGCTTGCTCGACCAGCGCGGTGAAGTAAGCCCGGTTGGGCAGGTCGGTCACCACATCATGCAGGGCCAGATGACGCAGATGGCGGTCCGTGCGCTCGCGCAGGCTGGCCTCGACGGCATAACCGGCGCCGCCAGCGCCCACCACCACAAGCGTGGTGATGGCGGTGGTCAGCGCCAGAATCTGGAAGGTGATGGAGTCGAGCCCTTCCGCGCCGCCCAGGGAGACGACGGTCATTGCGCCCATGCCGGTAAAGTGCAGGGAGACCACGCCTAGCGCCAGAAGGCCGCCGGGGATGAGTTTTTTCCAGCCGGTGTCGAACCGGTCGGACGCCTCGAAGGCGAAGACGCCAAAGAATACGGCGAAGATCACCGAGGCCAGGACATATCGCGCATCCCAGATCACCACGGCGTCCAGATGGTAGGCCATCATGCCCGCATAGTGCATGCCGGTGACGGACAGGCCGATGACAACGCCGGCGAGCGCCTTGGCGAAGACGAAGCGCAAGGTCGCCAGATAGCAGCCCACCAGGGCGCCGCACATGATGATCAGGGCGGACAGGGCGGTTTCTTCCAGTTGCAAGCTAACGCTCGCGGCGGGGCGATAGCCCAGCATGGCGATGAAATGCGTCGACCAGATGCCGGCGCTCAGGCAGGTGGCGGTGACCACCAGCCAGGCGACCTGGGTCAGGCTGTCCGTGTCCTCGCTGCGCCGTTGCAGGCGCATGCTGAGCAGGCAACTGATCACACAGACCAGCCCGGCTAGCAGGACGCTTGGGAAATGGTGCTCGAAAGCGAGACAGCTGAGTACGCGCAAAGGTTTCTCCTTAAGGAGAGACAGCCGTAGCGCTACAGTCTTAATTGGCGCTTATGCTCGTAGCTTTTCGCCGTATCCCTTGCTCATAAAACTATTCGGTTCTAATTCAGCCACATGACAGATCGCGTTCTCCCCCTCGACGGTGTTTATAATTTCCGCCATTTCGGCGCTTATCCGCTCAAGTCCGGCGGGAAGGTGCGTGACCGCCTGTACCGGTCCGGACAGTTCTCGCGCGTGACCGATGAGGACGTGCAGACCCTCAATGGCCTGAACATCCGCTATGTCGCCGATTTGCGCCGCCCCAAGGAGCGCGAGTTGGAGCCGTCTCACTGGACCGATCATGATGCGGTGACCATTCTGAGCTCCGATCATGCCGGGCATGCCGAGCCGCCGCATCTGGCCTTTTTGCGTGAAAGCGATCTGACGCTGGACAATATTCGCGGCTTCATGACGGAAACCTATCGCCGTTTGCCCTTTGATCCGGGCAACAAGGCGGTGTTCAAGGCGGGCTTTGAAGCGCTCGCGAAGGCCGAAGACGAGGACGGCTTTGTCGTTCATTGCGCGGCGGGCAAGGACCGGACGGGCATTTTCTGCGCCCTGCTGCTGACCGAGCTGGGCGTGGATCCCGAAGCGGTGCGCGAAGACTATCTGATGACCAATACGGCCGTGGACTATGATGAGCTGGCGCCCCGGTTCGCCAAGCGTATTCGCGACGGCATGGGCCGGGATGTGGGTGACCGGGAAATCCGCGCCTTTCTGGGTGTGGAGGATGGCTATCTGGCGACCGCCTTTGACGCCATGGGCGACGTCACCGGGTATCTGCGCAATGAGCTGGGTTTGAGCGAGGCCGTGATCGCGCAATTGCACGAGCGGCTTAAAACCTCGTGAGCCGGCGCCAGACGGGGGCGCAGAGCCTGGACTGGGTTGAGCCGGTTCGGGCGTTGCGCGCCTTTGACACCGAGCCCTATACGCTCTTGCTGCAAGGCGGAGGTGGCCAGTCCTGGGGCCGCAAGAGTTATCTGTGCGCCTTCCCCGAATTCACGATTGAAGAGAGCGATCCTGCGCAGGCATTTGAACGCCTGCGCGATGGGTTTCGCCCGTCTGACGCCACAGGCGAAGGCGGGTTTTCGGGCGGTTATGCGGGTTTGCTCGGCTATGATCTGGGGCAGGCGTTTGAACGCGTGCCGGTATTAGAGCCGGGGCTGGCGGCTTGCCCGGCAGTGGCGATGGGCTGGTATGGGGCGGTGCTGGAGTTTGACCATCACGACCGGACCGTGCAGGCCCTGGGCGAGCGTGCGGCGGCCCAAAGGCTTGTCGAGCGTCTGGCCTGTCTGGATGCGCCCGGTTCCAAGCTGGAGCAAACCAGCCAGGGCACGCTGAGCCAGGCCTGGCTGGACCGCCAGTATCTTCAGGCTGTGGAGCGCGCGCGCGACTACATCGCTGCGGGCGATATCTTCCAGGTCAATCTGTCTCACGCCTTCACGGGGCATGTGGGCGGGCGCGCGGCGCCGTTGAGCGTGTTCGAGCGGCTCACCCGGAACAGTCCCGCCGCTTTCTCCGCCTATTTCCGGCTCAACGCGGATCAGGTGGTGCTGACCAATTCGCCTGAACGGTTCTTGCAGGTCTCCTCGAAAGGCGAGGTGGAGACGCGACCGATCAAGGGCACGCGGCCGCGCCGTGCCGATCCGGAGCGCGACAATGACGAAGCCCAGGCGCTGGCAGCCTCGCTCAAGGACCGGGCAGAGAACCTGATGATCGTCGATCTGATGCGCAATGATCTGGCGCGGGTCTGCCGGCCGGGCAGTGTGAAAACGCCCGAGCTGTTCAGCGTGGAGAGCTACGCCAATGTCCATCACCTGGTCTCGACCGTGACTGGTGAGCTGGCTTCCGAGTGCACGGTGTTTGACCTGATCGGCGCGACCTTCCCGCCCGGTTCGATCACAGGCGCGCCGAAAGTGCGCGCCATGGAGATCATCGCCGAACTCGAACAGCAAAGCCGGGGCGCCTATTGCGGGTCGCTGGGATGGCTGGGCGCGGACGGGGCGTGCGATCTGAACGTGATGATCCGGACGGCCAGCTTCGCTCGCGCGGACGAGGGCTGGGACGTGGAGGTGCGGTCGGGCGGGGCGATCACCATAGATTCCGAGCCGCAGGCCGAACTCGATGAGACCCGTCACAAGGCGGCGGCGCTGCGCGCGGCTCTGGAGGGTGATGCATGACGCAGGTCTGGCTCAACGGCGCGCTGGTCCAAGCCGATGAGGCGCGCATCGATCCAGCCGATCGCGGCTTCCTTCTGGGCGATGGCGCATTTGAAACCATGGCGTGTCAGCGCGGAGAGATCCGGCGCTGGCCCCGGCACAGGGCGCGCCTTGACCGGGCCTTGCAGGCACTGGACATCCCCCGCTTAGACGCAGCAGAGCTTGAGCACGGAGCTCAGACGCTCTGCCAGAGCCTGGGGCTGAAGCGCGCCGTGGTGCGGCTCACCGTATCACGCGGGGCGATGGGGGGCGGCATGCAGGCGACAGGCGCTGTGTCGCCAACCGTGCTGATCACCGCGCGCCCCCTGCCGGACCGGCCAAAAACGCTGAGCGCGCGCATTGTCCCGGATGCGCGCCGGGATGGGCGCAACCTCTCAAGCCAGCATAAGCTGACCGGCTATGCCGACATGTTGGGCGCGCGGCGTACGGCGCAACGCGCGGGCGCCGATATCGCCCTGGTCCTGTCCAGTGACGGCCATCTGTCGAGCGCGGATAGCGCCAATCTGTTCTGGGTGAGGGGCGGGACCGTGTTCACGCCGGCCCTGTCATGCGGTTGCCTGCCGGGGACAGCCCGCGCCGCGTTGCTTGACGCCCTTCGCGAGCAGCGCGTCGAGGTGTGCGAGGGCGAGTACGCCCCAAGCGCCCTCGAAACGGCGGATTGGGGCTTTGTCACCAATGCGGTCATGGGGCTGACCCCGATCGTGTCTGTGGATGGTGACGCCATGACGCCGCCGGACGCGGATCTGGCGCTGTTCCGGGCCGTGTGCGAAGCGGCAGCCTAGCCGCGCCGCACCCACGGACCGCGCCGCGGGCGCAGATAGGCCGTGTCGGACAGGGTGATCGGCGTTTTGGTCAGCTCGCCCAGATTGGTGGAGAAGCGGTAGGTGGCTTCCACCATGATGATCGAGTTCATGGGCGCCATCAGGCCTTCAGGCAGATCGGGCAGACTGTCGGTGTCATGCGGGGTCATGCCGTCCCCCTCGCTCCAGTCCACGAAGACTTCGCCTTCCGCGTCCATGCGCACCGAGGTGATGCGCAGGGCCAGCGGCTCCGGATCAAACGGGTTCAGGATGGCGTCCGCCGCCGCATAGATGTCCACCAGATCGGAATCGGTGACGAAGTCGTCCTGGGTCACAAGGTCGGCGACCGAGTTGGCGACCTGGGAGACCTTGCGGTCTGCGGTCAGCCCCAGCGTCAGCTGCACCGAGCCCAGATAGAGCGCGATCATGAACGGCGCGAGCAAGGCGAACTCCACCGCGGAAACACCGCGCCGGTCGCGCTTGAGGGCCGTGAAGAGACGAAACACCTGACGCATGGCTTACTCGAAGGGCTCGTTGCGGAACACGGAGGTCGCCGTGATCAGGCGCTTGTTGCCGCTCATATTCGTCATGCCCGACACCACGCCCGGCGCCAGAAGCTGCCAGTCATAGAAGACGCGCACCACAACCACATCGCCGCCGCCGCCCGGATCGAAGGTGAAATCGCTGTTGTCGATGTCGCCGTTCTCATCCAGCGGATAGTCCATGGATGTGCTTTCGGAGAAGGACTCGAAGGTGCGCACATCCAGCTGGATGCGGCTGCAATCGGCGATCGAGCTGATGCGTTCGCAGATCGAGCTTCTGAAATCCTCGACCGACTGACTTGATTGCTGCAGCTGGCCGGTCCGGATGGAGCGCGCGGCTTCATTCACGCCGTTTTCGATAATGGTGGAGCCCAGAAAGAAGAGGGCGACTTCCAGCGTGGCGAAGATCAACAGGAAGAAGGGCGCGGCGATCAAGGAGAACTCGACCGCTGCAGCGCCTTCGCGTGCACGAATGAACCGGTGTGATGCTGTTTTGATCATCGGCCTGAACGGCATGATGCGACCCTCAATATGAAGGATCACACTGACACAAAGCGCTTAATGCGCGATGAAACCATACGGTTAATTCGGGCCCACATCCGCAGTTGCGCCATCACGGGCGCCGGCGCGGGCGGAGATGCGTTGCTGGTCGACCTCATCGAACCAGCTCATCTCGTCGCCAATCTGGGGAATGGCCTGACAGGTCGGCGCGCACACATAGGTTTCGGGCCGATCCGAGTTGCGGAAGACCTGCACCGTGCCTGAATCCGGTTGCGAGACCACGAGGTCAGAGGTGTACAGCACGCGGCCGGCGCCATCGAGCACGATCAGATTGGTGCGCCCGAAGACCTTGCCGGTGACAAAGAGCGTCCGCGAGTCATAGAGCATGGCGTCGGCAATGCCCGGATTGCCCACAATGACGCCCGCTGCGTCGCCCGGCAGACGGATCAGGCCCGCCTGGTCCGCGGTGACGACAAAGTCTCTCGCCTGGGCCGCGCCCAGGCCAAGCGCCATGACGATTGCGATGCAGAACGTGCGAAAACCCATGACAGGCCTCTTTGTTAGTAGGACGCCCGCATGATGGACCTCGCCCGTGAAGGAAACCTAAACAGCCAGCCAGGGTCTGGAGGACTGGGGCAGTCGCGCTTGCAAAAGGGCTGATATTTGATCTTTGCGAATTGAGAACACCTGTTTACATAGCGTGATCAAATATAAATTCATTTACGTTCTATTTAGCATATTTCAGAAAGTGGTCGTTTACACAAAATAAAGCATGGATTTTTACCCGGTTTAAATCGTCTTCGGGTTTAACTCACCCTGCATTCAGGACGGGGCAGGGAAGAGCCGTGATCCTGGGTCTGATAAAACCAAACGGAGTGGATGGGATGAAAAACCTGGTTTCGCGCTTTCTGAAAGATGAGTCTGGCGCTACTGCGATCGAATACGGTCTGATTGCTGCGCTCATCGCGGTCGTGATCATCACGGCTGTCACCACGCTGGGCACCAACCTCAGCACCACCTTCAGCAATGTCGGGACCCAGCTCTCGACCGCCAACAGCGCCGGTTCCGGCGGCAGCGGCACCTAATCGTCTGCGCCAATCGACGCTGATCGAGTTGAAAGGCCGTCCTGGAAGGGGCGGCCTTTCTGCATTTGCAGGGATCTGTGCGTTGTTTGAAAAGCCTTAAGCATGACCGCCTAGGGTCCGCGCATTGATGTGACGGATGCGGGCGTCGGCCATGATTTCCAATATTGCTCTTCTGGGCTTTGTTTTCCTGATGCTGTGCGCGGTCTGGTACGATGTGCGCAGTTTCACCATCCCCAACTGGGTTCCCGGCGTGATGATCGCGGGCTGGGTGCTGGCGGCGCCGTTTCTGGGGCTGGGCTGGACCGGCGCGGGTTTGTCGCTGCTGGCGGGGATCGGCGTGCTGGCGCTCGGCATGGCGCTCTGGGCGCCGGGCTGGGTTGGCGGCGGAGACGTCAAGCTGCTGGCGGCCGGCGCGCTCTGGTTCGGCTGGCCCGATGCGCTGGCCTTCCTGCTGATCGCTGTGGCGGCGGGCGGCGTGTTGGCGGTGATCCTGGTGGTTTTGCGCCAGGTGGCGACCCTGCTTCCGATTTCGTCTGACCGGCTGGGCGCCACGGCGCTCGCCCAGGGCGCGCCCGTGCCCTACGCCATCGCCATCGCGGCAGGGGCCTTGCTGGTGCTGCCCCAGGCGCAAATGTTCGCGGCCTACACAAGTTAGTTAATCTCCTGATCACCGTGCATTAACGCGGCCTTGAGAATTATCGGCTCTGATGCCTGCTGACGCCTTGTGCGCAAAAGGGTTTTGGGGTCCGAGATGAATGCTCTCCGCTTGATCGTGCTTGCAGTCGCTGCGCTGGCGGCGGTCTTCGCCGCTGTCTTCGTGCGCGGCGCGATGCAACCTGCGCCGGCGCCGGCCCCGGTCGTCGCCGAACAGGCCGCAGAGCCGGAAGTCGCTCAGGTGCTGGTGGCGGCCCGGGACATGAGCCCGTCTTCGCGAGTTACGGGCGCTGATTTCCGCTGGGCGGACTGGCCCGTCGAAGCCGTCATGCCGGCCTTCGTCACACGTGACATGCGTCCGGGCGCCATGGACGAGATGAGCGGCGCCGTGACGCGCGCCGCCTTTGTCGAAGGCGAGCCGATCCTTCCGGGCAAGCTGGTCCAGCCGGGCGAAGCGGGCTTCATGGCGGCGGTCATTGATCCGGGCATGCGCGCTGTCGCCGTGCCGATTTCGGCGGAATCCGGCGCGGGTGGCTTTATCCTGCCCAATGACCGGGTGGATGTGCTGGTGACGACCTCGGCCCGCGACATGGGCTATATTTCTGAACTGCTTGTTGAAAATGTGCGAGTTCTCGCCATTGACCAGACCTATGTGGATGACGGCGAGAGCGTGGTGCTCGGCTCGACCGCAACCCTGGAGCTGACTCCGGGGCAGACCCGGTCGGTGGCGCTGGGTGTCGCGGAAGGCGACATCGTTCTGGCCCTGCGCTCGGTGGCTGATCGCGATGGCGGACCGCGCCTGAGCGAAGGGGAGACTTCGGAGGATCCGGGCCCCCGTCGGGAAGTGCGGATCATCCGGTATGGCGCAGAACAGCGCGTTGCGCTGGGAGGGACGCCGTAATGGTCCGTGTCTCACATATTTTCGGTCTCGCCGCCGCTCTGGCGGTTTTGTGCGTCTCCCCCGCCCAGGCTCAATTGTCGGGCGGTCGCACCGAGGCCAACAACACGCTGCAGGTCCATATCCGCGAGCCCGGCCAGGGCCCGGCGTCTGAAAGCCTGCAACTGCCGCTGGGACAGGCCGCGGTCATTCATCTGCCCGACGACGCCGCCGATGTGGTCATCGCCAATGATGAGGTCGCCAGTGCGGTTGTGCGCACCACGCGTCGCGCCTTCGTGCTGGGCCAGATGGTTGGTCGGACGAATATCTTCTTCTTTGACGCTGATGGCGGGCTGATCCTGGATCTCAATGTTCGGGTCGAACGCGATATTGCCGCGTTGCAGGACGCGCTTGACCGGTTTGTGCCCGAGGGTCGCATTCAGGCTGAAAGCATGAACGCCAATATCGTGCTCTCCGGCCAGGTGCCTTCGGCCGCTGCGGCGGATACCGCCCTGCAGGTGGCGCAGCGCTGGGTGGACAATCCTGAACAGGTTGTCTCCTTCCTGACGATCGAGGGGCGCGACCAGGTCACGCTTCAGGTTCGGATCGTGGAAATGGAGCGCACGCTGGTGCGTCAGCTGGGCGTCAATCTCAGCGGCGAGCAGGCGTTTGGCGAGTTCACGCCGACCGTGCGCACCCCGGCCACCAATGACCGGGGCGAACCTTTGCTCAACCAGTTCGGTGCGCCGATTTACGAGGTCTATCAGCAGGGCCGTTTCCAGAATTCGAGCAGCTGGGGCACCTCCAACGCGTTTGGCGTCGCCGGCGCCGCGCTGGGCGGGCTGACCGGCTCGCTGGGCACGCAAAACCTTGTCGACGGTGTTCTGCAAAGCTCGGTTTCGGCGACCCTGAACGCGCTCGAGCGCGTGGGGCTGGTGCGGACGCTGGCCGAGCCGAACATCACCGCCATATCGGGCGAGCCGGCGCAATTCCTGGCGGGCGGGGAGTTCCCGGTTCCCGTCGGGCGTGACCGCGACGGCAATGTCACCATCGAATTCAAACCCTTCGGCGTGGGCCTGGGCTTTACCCCGGTCGTGATGTCGGAAGGCCGGATCTCGTTGCGGGTGTCCACGGAAGTGTCAGAGTTGTCCAATGAGGGCGCGATTTCACTGAGCCAGTCCGTCACCACCGATGACCAGGGAAATGTCACCGGGACTGTGCCCGGCGTGACCATTCCGGCCTTGTCGGTGAACCGGGCGGAGACCACGGTCGAGCTGCCTTCGGGCGGGTCCATGGTCATCGCCGGTCTGATCCGCGAAGAGACGCGACAGGCGATGGACAGCGTGCCCGGCATCGAGCGCATGCCGGTCTTGGGCTCGCTCTTCCGCTCACGTGATTTCGCCAACAATGAAACCGAGCTGGTGGTGGTGATCACCCCGTATCTGGTCGACCCGCTCAATCCTGATGACGTGGAAAGCCCGGCCGAAGGCTTCGCCGTGTCGTCCGTGGCGGCGGGCGCTTTCCTGGGCCGGCTGAACCGGGTTTACGCCGCGCCGGGCGCGCAGGTTGAAAACCGCGGCTGGTCGGGTCCGATCGGCTTTGTGCTGGAGTAGCTAAGATGAACCATGTCTTCAAAGCCCTTCTGGCCCTGAGCGCTCTGACCCTTGCAGGCTGCGCCTCTGCGCCCCAGCCCCTGCCGCGTGCGACGGCGGCCCCGGAAACCGTGCGCGTCAGCATGGATGTCAGCGCGCGTGATAACGGGCTGACCTGGAACCAGATCGACGTCATCAATGCTGTCGCCACAGAATACAAGGCGCGCGGTCATGGCCCGCTGGTGATTTCCTATCCCCAGAATGCGGGCAATGCGGACGCCGCCATCAGCGCCATCGCCGAGGCCCGGACCCAACTTTATGCGGCGGGCCTGGACTGGCGTCAGATTGCGGGCGGCGCCTATGAAGCCGGCGGTCGGACCAGCGCGCCGGTCATCTTCTCCTTCACCCGCTATCAGGCGATCGCGCCCGAGTGCGACACGCGCTGGAACGACATGGCCAATGTGCGCGCCAATGAGAACTGGCCGCGTTTCGGCTGCGCCACGGCGAACAATCTCGCCAACATGGTCGCGGATCCGCGTGATCTTGTGGCGCCGCGCACGATGGACGGCCCCGACACCGGTCGCCGTCAGACCGTTCTTGATAACTACCGGCAAGGCGAAAGCACCGCCAGCCAGCGTTCCGATCGGGAGAGCGGCGCAGTCAGCTCTTCGGTCGGCAATTAACAGGGTATGGCTATGAACCGCACCGCTGACGCCTTTGATGATAACGCCTTTGACGCCGCGGACGAGTTTGTCTCCGACGATGCGTACACGCCAGCGGAGCCGCTTGAAGCGGCGTCCGACGATGATCCGTTCCATGGCGCTGAAAGCATAGAGCGCCGCCTTCTGGGTGAGGATGATGGATTTGGCGATGTTGATGACGCGCCGCTGCCTGATGCGCCCGGTGCGCGCCCGTTCGGGGCGCGACTGGCGGACGCCAATCGTGACTCCGAGTACGATGATGATTTCGGCGGCTATGAACCGGCCACGCCGATGCGTCCGGCGGCCCAGCCCGCTGAACCGGTCGCCCGCGAACCCGATCCGTTCGGGGAAGATGATACGCTGCCCCTGACCACGCCGCTGGCGTCGGGCGGGATGAGCGGTGAAATCGCCGCGGTCAGCGCGCCCGATGAATCGCTGCTGAACCAGCCCGTGCCGCGGATCGCCATTCACGCCTTTTGCGAAAGCCCCGAAACGGGCCGCCTGATCCATCACGCCGCGGATGACCGGCGCATGGCGCGCACCCATGTCACGGTCGAGCTGGGCGGTCTGTCCGCCGCGATCGAGCGCTTTCACGATGAAAGCACGCCCGAACTGCTGATCCTTGAGACCGGCATGCGCGGGCGGGAGCTGTTCCAGCAGCTCGAAGACCTGGCGGCTGTGTGTGACGGCGACACCAAGGTGATCATCATCGGCGCGGCCAATGACATCACCCTGTATCGCGAGCTGATGAAGCGCGGCGTCAGCGAATATCTCGTGCCGCCAATGACGCCCCTGCACCTGATCTCGACGATCTCGGGGCTGTTCCTGGATCCCGAAGCGCCGTTTGCGGGCCGCTCGATCGCCTTTATCGGCGCCAAGGGCGGGGTGGGCTCCTCCACGATCGCCCATAATGTCGCCTGGCAGATGACAGAGGGCCTGCGTTCTGACGCGGTGCTGGTCGATCTTGATCTGTCCTTCGGCACGGCGGGGCTGGATTTCAATCAGGACCCGGCCCAGACCATCGCGCAAGCGCTGGAAGAGCCTGACCGTCTGGATGATGCGCTCCTGGACCGCCTGCTGGTGCGCTGCACCGAGCGGCTGAGCCTGTTCTCCGCGCCCGCCACGCTGGAGCGCGACTGGGATTTCCAGCCCGATGCCTTCGAAACGGTGCTCGACAAGGTGCGCCGCCAGGCGCCCTTCATTGCGCTCGACCTGCCGCACGCCTGGAGCCCCTGGGTGCGCCATACGCTTCTGAGCGCGGATCAGGTCGTGGTCACCGTGACGCCCGATCTTGCGAGCTTGCGCAACGCCAAGAACCTGTTTGATCTGGTGCAGAACGCCCGGCCCAATGACGAGCCGCCCAAGGTGGTGGTGAACATGGCCGGTTGCCCGAAAAAGCCCGATATCCCGCTCAAGGATTTCTCGGATGCTCTGGGCGCGGCGCCGGCTCTGGTGCTGCCGTTTGAACCGGCGCTCTTCGGCAAGGCGGCCAATAACGGCCAGATGATCGCTGAGGTGGACGCCAAGTCCAAGGCGTCTGACGGCTTTGCACATCTCGCCGCCCAGCTGACCGGGCGCGCGCCCGCGGCGCCGCGGCGCAAATCTCTGTTCGGCTCACTCCTCGGCAAAGGCTAACGCTCGGCGATGTTCGGAAAGCGTCCCACAGGTCCGCAAAACCCGCCCCGCCAGTTCGGGGGCAGCGCTCCGCGCCCTGCACAGGGCGGTTCCGGCGGTGTGGCGACCAAGCCGCGGACGCCTGCGCCCAGCCCCGCGTCTTCGCCCAAGCCCGCTGCGGCCGAAGCGCCTGTGATACCCGCTTCGAGGACGCCCAAGCCCAAACCGGCGGCCTCCGCGCCGATCAAGGCCAAACCCGCCGCCCAGGTCGCCTCGATCGGGACGGAGCGGTCGGCGGAGTACTATGCGGTCAAGACGACCATCTTCAACGCCCTGATCGACACGATCGATCTGGGCCAGCTGGCGCGTCTGGACAATGAGACCGCCCGCGACGAGATCCGCGACATCGTCACCGAGATCATCTCGATCAAGAATGTGGCCATGTCCATCGCCGAGCAGGAACAGCTGCTCCAGGACATCTGCAACGACGTTCTGGGCTATGGCCCGCTCGAACCCTTGCTGGAACGTGACGATATCGCCGACATCATGGTCAATGGCGCGGGCGATGTGTTCATCGAGGTGAAGGGCAAGGTCCAGAAGACCAATATCCGGTTCCGCGACAACGGCCAGCTGATGAATATCTGCCAGCGCATCGTGTCCCAGGTGGGCCGGCGCGTAGATGAAAGCTCGCCGATCTGTGACGCGCGTCTCGCTGATGGCAGCCGGGTGAACGTGATCGCGCCGCCGCTGGCGCTGGACGGTCCCACCCTGACCATCCGGAAATTCAAGAAGGACAAGCTCAAGCTCCAGAACCTTGTGGAGTTCGGCTCGATCTCGCCCGAAGGCGCCCGCATCCTCGAAATCATCGGCGCCTGCCGCGCCAATGTCCTGATTTCAGGCGGTACGGGCTCGGGCAAGACGACGCTCCTGAACTGTCTGACCGGGTTCATCGGTGAGGATGAGCGCGTCATCACTTGTGAAGACGCCGCCGAGCTTCAGCTGCAACAGCCGCATGTGGTGCGCCTTGAAACCCGTCCGCCCAACCTCGAAGGGCAGGGCCAGGTCACCATGCGCGACCTGGTGAAGAACTGTCTGCGGATGCGTCCTGAACGGATCATCGTGGGCGAGGTGCGCGGCTCGGAAGCGTTTGACCTGTTGCAGGCAATGAACACGGGCCATGACGGCTCCATGGGCACGCTGCACGCCAACTCTCCGCGCGAAGCGCTGTCGCGGATTGAATCCATGATCACCATGGGCGGCTACAACCTGCCCACCAAGACCATTCGCGAAATGATTTCGGGTTCGATCGACGTGATCGTGCAGGCGGCGCGCCTGCGCGACGGCTCGCGCAAGATCACCCACATCACCGAAGTGCTGGGCATGGAAGGCGATGTGATCATCACCCAGGACCTGTTCCTGTACGAGATCACCGGCGAAGACGAGAACGGCGACATCGCCGGTCGTCACGTCTCCACCGGCATTGCCCGTCCGAACTTCTGGGAGCGGGCCCGTTACTTCGGTCTGGACGCCCAGCTGGCCGCCGCGCTCGACGCATCGGAGGCCTAGCCATGACGCCCGATCTCGCCCTCTTCGTGGCCGCCGGATGCGCCTTTCTCGCCGTGGCGGGCATTGGCTGGGTCTTTGTCGGCTCAAGCGAGGAAAAGTCGCGCAAGGCGCGTCTGGAAGGCGCTGTGGGCGGGCCCGTGCAGAGCCCGCGCCGACGCGGCGCGCCGGTCGACAGCGCCGCCCAGAAGCGCCGCCAGATCCAGGAAGGGCTCAAGGAGCTTGAGAGCAGCCAGAAAGCCGAGCGCAAGAAGTCGCTGACCTTGCGCGCGCGGTTGGATCAGGCGGGGCTGTTCAAGACCGGACCGGTTCAGTTCTGGATGTTTTCCGCCATTCTGGGGTTCCTCGCCGCCTTTGCGATCGTCATCGCCGGGCTCAACATCCTGTTCGCGATCGCCGCCGCCTTCATTGCGGGGCTGGGTCTGCCGCGCTGGGTGCTGAGCATGATGCGCAAGAGTCGTCAGAAGAAGTTCACCGAGAACTTCGCCGATGCGCTCGACATCATCGTGCGCGGCGTCAAATCCGGCCTGCCGCTCAATGAGACGCTGAAGATCATCGCCCAGGAGGGCGAGGCGCCGGTGAAGCAGGAGTTCCAGCTTCTGGTGGAAGGGCTCGCCGTCGGGGTCGATGTGGAAGAAGGCATGCGCCGCATGCATCGCCGCATGCCCTTGCCCGAACTGTCCTTCTTCACGACCGTTCTGGCGATCCAGCAAAAGACCGGCGGTAATCTCGCCGAAGCGCTCAACAACCTTTCCGCCGTCCTGCGCGCGCGCAAGATGATGCGCGAGAAGGTCGGCGCCCTGTCGTCCGAGGCCAAGGCGTCCGCCTGGATAATCGGCTCGCTGCCGCCGGGCGTGGGCGTGATGGTGTCCATCATGTCGCCTGACTACATGACGCCGCTCCTGACCACGCCCACCGGGCATTTCCTGCTGCTGGGCGGGGGCGTGTGGATGCTCACCGGCATCCTGGTCATGCGCGGCATGATCAATTTCAAGATGTAGGGGGCGATCATGGAAGATTTCATCCAGTGGATCGTGACCCCGGCGAACCTGTTCGCGGTCATCGCGGCCGGGCTCGTATTCGCCACGGTGTGGACCATTTCCGCGCCGGCCATGGGCGGGGACAATCTGAACAAGCGCATGAAGGCCGTGGCCAACCGGCGCGAGGAATTGCGGCGCAAGGCGCGTGAAGAGCTTGAAAAGTCCGCCAGCGAGAAAAAGGGCGGTCTGCGCGGCAAGGACACGCGCTCGCTCTATCGCAAGGTGGTGGAGAAGCTCAATCTGGCGACGCTGCTGGAAGACGCCAATCTCAAGACCAAGCTGATCCAGGCCGGCTATCGCGGCCAGGGGCCGGCCTACGCCTTCTATTTCGCTCGCTTCGCCATTCCGCCGGTCATGGGGCTTCTGGGCTTCTTCTACTTCTGGGTGGTCAATGATTTCGGCCTGCCGGTGATGCAGCGCCTGACGATCGTGATGGTGCTGGCGGTGCTAGGCTATTATGCGCCGGGCATCTACCTGTCCAATCAGGCGGCCAAGCGCCGCGACTCGATCATGCAGGCTTTCCCCGATTCCCTGGACCTGCTGCTGATCTGCGTGGAAGCGGGCATGTCCATCGAGGCGGCCCTTCACAAGGTGGCCTCCGAGATCGGCACGAACTCCATGGAGCTGGCCGAGGAACTGTCCCTGACCAACGCCGAACTGGCCTATCTGCAGGACCGGCGCGCGGCGTTTGAAAATCTGGGCATGCGCACCAATCTGCCCGGCGTGAAGGCGGTGGCGACGGCGCTGATCCAGGCGGAGCGCTATGGCACGCCTCTGGGCCAGGCGCTGCGCGTGATGGCCAAGGAAAATCGCGACATGCGCATGAGCAATGCGGAGAAGAAAGCCGCCGCGCTGCCCGCCAAGCTGACCGTGCCGATGATCCTGTTCTTCCTGCCCGTGCTGTTCGTCGTGATCATCGGACCCGCCGCGATCAGTTTCCAAAACATGTAACCCCAGCTAGTCTGGCGCCTTCGTTCTGCGCTAGGTCGGGGCGTCGCGTTCTGAGGGAGCCTTCAAGGCATGTTCGGTGGTGAAAAGGCTGTGGCCAAGCGCCGTGAGGCGATCCGCATTGCGGAGCAGGCGGCGGATCATGCCCTGGATGCGCTGGCGGAAGGCGATCTGGCGCGAGCGCGCCAGGAATTGTCCGCCGTTCCCAAAAAGCTCAAATACGCTGATGGCGGCTGGAAGCCCGCCCTCGCCATGGCGGTGGTCGAGCTGGCCAGCGGCAAACGCCGGTCCGGCAACGCCAAGCTGCTGGAGGTTTGCTCGGGGCTGGACGAGACCTCGCTGAGCAAGGACGACAAGGGCTATTTGCGGCTGTATGCGCTCTATCGCGCCATTGAGGCGTCCAAGGATGGCCGGGCCCCGGCCGAATTGCGGCAGGAGGCCGAGGATTTCCGCTTTGACCAGATCATGGTCAGCCAGTGGCTGAAGACCCGTTTCCCGCTCAAGAAGGTGGAAGAGGTGCAGACTGCGCCGCCGCCCATGGCGCCGCCGCCGGACGTCAAGGACGTCTGATCGTCTCTAACCGCCGAGCGCTTCGGAGCGCCGCAGCTGTTCCCAGCTGCGCGGGCTGCTCATCAGATTGCGAATGTAATCGAGATTGGCTTCCGCCATTTCCGGCGTGGAATCGATCAGTGCGATCTCCCGCGCCTCGTCGAACCGGCCCTGCAGGGCCAGCGCCATGGCGAGGTTCTGACGGATTTCGGGGCCGGCGGCGACATTCTGCATGGCCTGACGCAGCACCGATTCCGCGCGCTCGGGCTCGCCGGCCAGCAGATGGGACAGCGCCAGATTGTTCATGATGGCCGGCTCGCCGGGCTGCATGCCCAGGGCTTCCATGAAACGCGCCCGCGCCTGATCGGGACGGCCGCTCTGCTCGAGCGCCACGCCCAGCGTATTGACGAGACGCCAGTCCGGCGCGCCGGCATTCAGGGCCCGCATCAGGTATTCCACCGCTTGCGCGCCGCGTCCGTCTGCGGTCAGCGCCATGCCGTGGGCGCTCAACAGCTCCTGGTCATCGGGATAGAGCGCCAGCGCCTGGCGGGAGACTTCGGCGGCGCGCTGGGTCGAGCCCAGCTGGCGCAATACCGAGGACAGCTCGAACGCCGCTTCCCGGTCGCCGGGATTAAGCTCATACGCTTCCGCCCAGAACGCGGCCTGCGTCAGGAGATCCTGATTGTGGATGGCCTCGCGCTCTTCGGCGGTGGCCGGTGCGATCGAGCGCGCCTGCAGGGTCTCGGTCAGTTCGGCTTCCTGCTCGGTCGGTTGCAGTTCGGCATGGGTGGCGCAGCCGCTCAGGGCCAGCAGACACACGCTCATGCTCAGTGCGACGATTGCAGGGGACGGGCGGGCCATGCTCTACCTTTTGCCGACGGGCGCTTTGTCTCTAGGTGTGTGTGAAGAGAATGCCTGTGCGCCGGTCAAGAAGTCGTTAACGTTTCCATCGCGTTCACCCTGTCTTTTTTGACGCGCGATCTGGCGTATGCCGCAAGCCATTGAGTGAAAGACGTATCATGACGGACCTGTTTGCCTCTCCCTCCGATTTCGCCCGCACGGCGCGCCTTGTCACCTTTGGCGATCTGGACGCCGAACTGGCGCGCCTGAGCGATTCGAGCGCCGCCCATGCCCGCGCCAGCGGCTTTGAAGCGGCGCCGGGGCAGGTGGTGATGCTGCCGGGCGAGGCGGGCCTGGACGCGCTTGTGGGCGCCGGGGCGGGCCAGTCCCCGTTCGAGGCGGCGGGCGCGGCCCTGGCGTTGCCGGAGGGCGATTGGAGCTATGACGGCCTGCCCAAGGGCTGGGACGCCACCCAGACCGCCATCGCCTTCGCCCTCGGCGGTTATCAGTTCACCCGGTACAAGGCGGCCAAGCGCGCTCCGGCGCGGCTGGTCGGTCCGCAGGGCTGTGATGTGGCCGAGGCCGAGCGCGTGGCGCGCGGTGTCATGCTGACCCGCGATCTCATCAACACGCCGGCCGGCGACATGCTGCCGTCCCATCTTGAAGCGGCGGCGCGGGAGCTGGCCGAAGCCCATGGCGCCCGGTTCAGCGTGATCACGGGCGATGATCTGCTCGAGCAGAACTATCCCATGATCCACGCCGTCGGCCGGGCGGCCGACGATGCGCCGCGTCTCATCGAGTTTGAATGGGGCGATGACAGCCATCCGCGTCTGGCGCTGGTGGGCAAGGGCGTGTGCTTTGACTCCGGCGGTCTCGACATCAAGCCCGCTGATGGCATGTTGCTGATGAAAAAGGATATGGGCGGCTCGGCCACTGTGCTGGGCTTGGCGTCCATGATCATGGACGCCAAGCTGCCCGTGCGCCTGCACGTGCTGGTCCCGGCGGTTGAGAATGCGATTTCCGGCAATGCCTTCCGCCCCGGCGACATTCTCAATAGCCGCAAGGGGCTCACCGTCGAGGTCGGCAATACCGATGCTGAAGGCCGTCTGGTGCTGGCCGATGCGATCACCAAGGCGTGCGAGTCCGAGCCTGATCTGCTGATCGACATGGCGACCCTGACCGGTGCGGCGCGTGTGGCCATGGGACCGGATGTGGCGCCGTTCTACACCGATGTGGACGCCATTGCGGAGGGCGTTGCGCAAGCGGGCGGGCGCATTGACGACCCGGTCTGGCGCATGCCGTTGTGGAACCGCTATGACGAGTGGATGGACAGCCCGATCGCGGATCTCAGCTCCACCGGCAATGGCAAGTTCGCCGGCTCCATCACTGCGGCGCTGTTCCTGCGCCGGTTCGGCGCGGATGCGAAGGAATGGGCCCATTTCGATATCTTCGGCTGGACGCCGTCTGCGCGCCCCGGGCGCCCGCAAGGCGGAGAAATGCTGGCGGGTCGCGCTGTTTATGAATACCTGAAAGCCCGCTTTGGAGGCTGAGCGATGAACGCTGAGCAATCCGTGTACCAGGTCACCGCCGGCGTCAGCGCGCTCCGTCGGACCCCGACAGATGACGGGGCAATGGAGACGCAGATGCTGGCCGGCGAGCTGTTCGAGCTGATCGAGGAACAGGCGGGCTGGGCGCGCGGTCGGGCGCTTCTGGACAATTACGAAGGCTGGGCGGACATGGCGACCCTGTCCGCTCCGGCCCTGATTCCGACCCATGCTGTGAAGACCCTGCGCACTTATGTGTACGCCGAACCGGACATGAAGAGCGCGCCTGTCTGCCTGATTTCCATGAACGCCAAAATCGTCGGCGCGCGACGCGAGGGGCGCTTCGTGGAGGCCCAGCGCATGGGCTGGGTGCTGGAGGATCATTTGCGCGCGGTTGGC
The DNA here is from genome assembly GCF_030733545.1 of Oceanicaulis sp. MMSF_3324. Taxonomy (GTDB): domain Bacteria; phylum Pseudomonadota; class Alphaproteobacteria; order Caulobacterales; family Maricaulaceae; genus Oceanicaulis. The sequence continues at coordinate 11,063 of NZ_JASHIU010000002.1, read as the reverse complement.
GAACCGGTGGAATCTGATTGGGTGGCTGTCGCCGAACGTTTCGAGCACACGCCCTATCTATGGGGCGGGAAGGAAAGCCTGGGGCTGGATTGCTCGGGGCTGATCCAGACAGCGATGGAAGCAGCGGGGCGTTATCCCCCACGCGATTCCGGTCCGCAGGAGTCCTGGGCGAAACAGCACGGCCGCGCCATCGAGATCACCGAAGGGTTTAGCGGCCTTCAGCGCGGCGATCTGGTGTTCTGGCCAGGACATGTGGGCGTGATGACCGATGCGGAGACCCTGTTGCACGCCAATGGTCACCATATGCTGACAGTAAAGGAGAACCTGGCGCGGGCCGCCAAGCGCATCGCCTTTAACTATGCGCCGATCAGCGGGATTTACCGTTTGGGCTGAGCCGATCCGGTTCTCTTGATTAAAGCTTGATCAAGCCTGCCGCCATCATTCTGGGGTGCAATCACGCACAGCCTTGGTGGATGGAGGCGCCCTTGCCCGGCAAGGTGAAACTGGATGACGAAACCGGTCGTCTGGCGGCTCTGCGCCGCTATCAGGTGCTGGATACCCAGATCGAGCGTCCGTTTGAGACCATCATCTCTCTCGTCGAGGACATACTGGAAGTCCCGATATGCGCAGTCAGCCTTCTGGATGCTGACCGGCAATGGTTCAAGGCCCAGCGCGGGCTCGAGGTTTGCGAGACCTCGCGCGACATTGCGCTGTGCCATTACGCCATTCAGCAAGAAGAGCCCATGGTCGTGCCCGACACGACGGCGGATGAACGGTTCAGCGCCAATCCGCTGGTGACGGGCGAAGAGCATTTGCGGGCCTATGCGGGCGTGCCGCTGGTGACGCCGGACGGGTATGCGATCGGCACGCTGTTCGCCATGGACACACAGCCGCGGACCTTTTCCGACTATGATCTGAGGGTGTTGCGCCGTTTCGCCCGGCTGGTCGTGGACGAGCTCGAATTGCGGCTCCAGTCCGGCGCGGATCAGCTGACGGGGGTCATGGTCCACGGCGCCTGGATGGCGATGGTGAGAGAAGAGATCCAGCGCGCGGCGCGTAATGCGAATACCCTGTGCATCAGCCTGTTTGATATCGACCGCTTCAAGCGGATCAATGACGCCCATGGCCGCGCGCTTGGCGATCAGGTCATTCGCAGCGTCATCGCCGCGTGTGAAACCGAACTGCGTGCAGGCTCGAAGCTGGGGCGGCTGGGCGGCGCACAATTCGCCGTCCTTTTCACCGAGTGCGCCCTGGATCAGGCCGTGGTGGCGGCGGAGCGCTGTCGCCGGGCGATCGAGCGCCTGACCCTGTCCACGCCGGAGGGCGCGGACATCGAGGTGACCGCGAGTTTTGGCGTGGCGCCGCTTTACTCCTACGCCCTATCTCCGGAAGAGCTGATCGAGCTGGCGGACCGGGCGCTCTATCAGGCGAAATCGAACGGTCGAAACCGGGTGGAAGTAGGCCAGGTCGTGCCGAGTTTTTATCCCGGCACCGCCTGATCAGCCCAGCGCCTTCGCCAGCCAGGGCAGGCTGACATCCATGCGGTAATCGATGCCGGAATGAGTGTCGGGGAATTCTTCATAGCGATGGGACACCCCGAGCGCGTCGAGACGGCGGTGCAGGCGGCGCGCGCCATAGACCAGATCATACTGGTCGATATCGCCGCAATCGATGAATAGCGCCTTGAGCGATTTGAGCCCTTCATGATGGCTCTCCACCAGCGTCAGCGGGTCCCAGGCGAGCCAGTTTTTCCAAAGGTCTTCAATGCGCTCGCAGGTGTCGAGCGTCACCGGCAGGCGTACGCCGAAAGGCTGGCTGGGGTCCGGGTCATAGGTCGCCGCCATGGCCAGTGACATCAGCGCATGAATGTCGTCGCCCTTGGGTTTGTGGCTGGTTTCGATGTGCTCGATGAAGGCTTCGACCGAGCCGTGTTTGGCGATGGCGCGCAGCGCGGCGGGAAAATCGCGCGCATAGCACAGCTCGAACGCCATATCGCCGGAATGGCAGGCGGCGGCGGACCAGAAGTCATTATGCTTGAGCGCGTGGACGATCGCGCCATAGCCGCCCGAACTCTTGCCGAACACGCCGCGCTGGCCAGCGCCGCCGCACTGGAAGCGGTCTTCCACGGCCGGGACGAATTCGGTGATCAGGATGTCCTCCCACGGTCCCATGGCCGCGGAGTTGATGTACTGGTTGCCGCCCAGCCGTGTGAAGCAATCAGGCATGGCCACCACGACCGGCGGCAGAACGCCATCCCCGATCAGCCGGTCCAGCCGCTCGGGCAGGTTCTCGCCGAAATTCTTCCACGCCGAATGGCTCAGCCCCGAGCCGGTATACCCCGCCAGGTCGACCAGGAGCGGCAGGCCCGCCCCGTCATGGCCATGGGGCACATACACATCGATGACCCGCTCGGTCGGATCACCCAGCAGATTGCCCTCCAGAAGTTTGGACTGGACCGTGATGCGGGTGACAGTTCCGGCGGGATGGGGCGTACGACGGGTCATGGCAGGCTCCTTGGCTGGAACGTCATGACAGGCGGGTTGGGCGCTGAGATCAAGTGGGGTTTCAGGTCCTGAGCCAATGAATTCCCGGGCGAGCATCGCGAAGACCCGGGACCTCTTTGCGCTCAAAGCGCCTTATTCTGATGGAGGCCCCGGCTCTACGCTGCGCTTGGCCGGGGTTTCATTCTCTATGACACATTGAGAAAGATGATGTTTGAGACGCTTACGCCGGACGCCGCGAGCGGAAGGCCGCGGTGAGCGTGCCATCATCGAGATAATCGAGCTCGCCGCCCACCGGCACGCCGCGCGCCAGCGAGGTGATGTCCACGCTCGCCTCGGCCAGCTTGTCCGCCAGGAAATGGGCGGTGGTCTGGCCATCCACCGTGGCGTTCAGCGCCAGGATGATCTCTTTCACATCCTCGTGGTTCGCCCGCTCGATCAGACGCGCCACATTGAGGTCTTCGGGGCCCACGCCATCGAGCGCAGACAGAACGCCGCCGAGCACATGATAGCGGCCCTTGAAGGCGGAGGCGCGTTCGAGCGCCCACAGATCACCAACCGTTTCGACCACACAGATCACGCTGTCATCACGGCGATGATCGCGGCACACCGCACAGGGATCGGTGACATCAAGATTGCCGCATTCAGTACAAGCACTGATCTTGTCAGCCGCATCCGCCATCGCCTCGGCCAACGGCTTCATCAGCTGATCGCGCTTTTGGAGCAGCGACAGCGAGGCGCGCCGCGCCCACCGCGGCCCCAGGCCGGGCAGCTTGGACAGGAGCTGGATCAGACGCTCGATTTCAGGACCAGCGGACATGGCGGCCTCAACGCAGAGAATCACATTTGTGAGGGTAGGGCGGAGCGAGCGTTCAGGCCAAGCGAAAGGCGTAGCACGTTGGTGAGCTTCCCCTCTCCCCCTTGGACAAGGGGGAGAGGTCGGGTGAGGGGGTGCGTTTCAATGGCTGAGCTCGCAGCCGGATGAAGTGCTGCTCACCCCTCATCTAACCTCTCCCCTCAGGGAGGGGAGTGGGATGGGATTGGCGTTGACGTGTGAAAACGCCCTTTAGAACGGCCCCGGCTTCGTGCCAAACGGCAGATCAATGCCCGGCGGCAGGCCCATGCCCTGGGTGGCTTCGCTCATGGCGTCGGCCTGGGCCTGGTCGGCCTTGCGCTTGGCGTCGTTATGGGCGGCCTTGATCAGGTCTTCGAGCATGGCGGGGTCTTCGGGATCGATGACGGATTTGTCGATCTCCAATCCGCGCATCTCGCCCTTGGCGGTCAGGGTCAGCTTGACCATGCCTGCGCCGGCTTCGCCGGTGACTTCAAGGCTTTCAAGGCGCTGTTGCGCCTCGGCCATTTTCGCCTGCATTTCCTGGGCTTTTTTCATCAGCCCGCCAAGGTCTTTCATCGCGAGTTCTCCTGCCGCGCAGTGGTGTCGTCTTCGTCTTCAGATGTGGGGAGCGGCGCGGCCTCGTCAACGGTGAGGATTTCCGCGCCCGGAAACAGGGTCAGCGCTTTCACCATGGCCGGGTCGCGGCGGATGGCGTCCATGCGTTCCTCATGCTCGCGCGCCCGACGCTCGGCGATGGTCTCCCCGCCCTTGGATTTGGGTTTGGAATCCACCAGCCAGCGCTCGCCGGTCTGCTCTTGCAGGAAGGCGGCGATGCGCCCGCCCAGATTGCTGGGCGCGTTTTCGGTGGGTTCAAAGACGATGGCGCCGGGCTTGATCGAGACCGGACGGAAACAGCGTTCGATATCAAGCTTCAGGCCGATATCGCGCGCTTCGTCGACCAGGGCGATCAGGGCGTCGAGATCCTTGGGGCCGTGAAACTCGGGCTCGGGCGGCGCCGCATAAGTCGCTTGCGGTCCGGACGGCGCGCCCCCCGGACCGGTGCTAGGGTTTGCCCCACCGCCTGACGGGGCGGCGACCCCGGCGAGCAGGCGAGCGGCGTCTTCGGGGCTGGGCAGGCTGGCTGCGGCCATCAGCCGGATCACCGCCATTTCCGCCGCCGAGACCGGATCGGGCGCGTTGCGCACATCCTCGAGCCCGGTCAGCGCGGTCTTCCAGAGCCGTCCCAGCGAGGCGAGGGAATGCGCCTCGGCCAGCTTCGCCAGCCGGTCCACGGTTTCCTGCGCTTCGCCAAGATCGGCGGACGGGCCCGCCGCCTTGATGCGGCTGACCGCATGCAGATGATCTAGAAGGTCACGCATCAGCACTTGCGGGTCGGCGCCAGAGTCATACTGGTGGCGCAGCTCGTCGAGCGCATCCTTGGCCCGGTTCTCCAGCGCCGCTTCGAGAAGATCGAGCACGCGCGAGCGGTCCGCCAGACCCAGCATGTCGCGGATCTGGTCGGCGGTGACGCTCTGGCCCGCATCGGCCTGGACGATCGCCTGATCGAGCAGGGACAGCGCATCACGGACCGAGCCTTCGGCGGCGCGGGCGATGGCGGCGAGGCCGTCGCGCTCCACGCTGGCGTTCTCCTTCTCGCAGATGCGCGCCAGATGGTCGGTGAGCACTTCGCGATCCACGCGTTTGAGATCAAAGCGCTGGCAGCGCGACAGCACGGTGACGGGCACCTTGCGGATCTCGGTGGTGGCGAAAATGAACTTCACATGCTCGGGCGGTTCCTCGAGCGTCTTGAGCAGCGCGTTGAAGGCCGAGGTGGACAGCATGTGCACCTCGTCGATGATGTAGACCTTGTAGCGCGCGCTGACGGGCGCATAGCGCACCCCGTCCAGAATTTCGCGGATGTCGGAAATGCCGGTGCGGCTGGCGGCGTCCATCTCCATCACGTCCACATGGGCCGAGCGCGCAATGGCGTCGCAATGCCGGCCCGGCGGGGTGAGATTGATGGAGGGCTGGTGCACCTCATCGGTGTCGTAATTGAGCGCCCGGGCGATCAGGCGCGCCGTGGTGGTTTTGCCCACCCCGCGCACGCCGGTCATCATATAGGCGTGGGCGATGCGGCCCGAGGCGAACGCATTGGTCAGCGTGCGCACCATCGGCTCCTGGCCGATCAGGTCGTCAAAGGTTTGCGGGCGGTATTTGCGCGCCAGCACCTGATAGCCGGGATCGCTGGCGGCTTCGGGTTCGAGACCGGGCAGGGCCGGGCCGTCATACGCCTCGGCGACGTCAGACTCAGGCGCGTCGGAATGGGGATCATCCATCACAGGAGAGGGTCCTTCGCGCGGGTCCGCGCGCCCATAAGCGGGTGCTGCGGGAGATGAACTGACGCGGAAGACGGCGGAAGACCGGACGGCGACCCGAACCGAAACTCGTTACGGCTGCTTCCTTCCGGACCTGACCGGGTTGGCGAGGGGCTCGTCCGCCGCCGGCCTTCCTGTGCATAATATCGCGTTTGAGCCGCGCGAACGCAAGGCGGGCCCGCAGGTGTCCACAGCTTTCCAAAGTTTCACTTTTTCTCAAGGCGGGCTTCGGCTCGACTGTCATCTCTGGCGAATTCGGGCTTCAGATCCGATCTGGCCGGAATTGGTTGACCAAAGAGACAAGAAAGACCGCAGCGGAGCCAGATGATGAGGGCAGGCGCTCTGGGGCGGCCCGGCCATGTCGACCGGGCAAGCCTTGGGTGGTAAGTCGTTGTTGTATATGGCGAGGGCGGGTTTCGTTCTTGCCATTTTCGCGTTTGGGTGTTCCTCTTTTCTCAATCACGGGGAAAGAGATGACCGATACGCTCCTTGCCTTTCTGGAGCACAGTGCTGACGCGGACGACAAGGAAGCGCTCTGTCACGCCTTCAAGGATTTTAGCGAACTCTACGGGGTCGAGGCCTTCGGCTACCAGGTCCTGCCTGACCCGTTTGAGGCGTCGGACACGTCTTTCACGTTCGAATACAACACCTTCCCCGCCCAGATGCATGAGGCCTATCTCGAAGAACGTCTGTTCGAACATGATCCGGTGACCAGCCGCGCCGCCACGGCGTTGCAGCCTCAGTTCTGGTTTGATGTTGAACAGACCTCGCCCGGAACACGCTTCAGCCAGCGATTGTTCACGCTGCTGCGGGAGTCAGGGTTCACCGACGGCTTCACCATTCCGGTGTTCGGCCCGTATGGCCTGGCGGCCTTTGTGGCGTGCGGGCGCTTTTCGGGCGCCTTCGACCTGACCGACATTCAATTGCGCGTGCTCCAGCTCGCCAGCCAGGAATTGTTCAGCCGGACCCTGATTCTGCAGAAAAGGGATGCGCCGGCGCCGCCGCACCTGTCCGAACGTGAGGTGGAAGTTCTGCAATGGCTCGCCCGTGGCAAAAGTAACGCGGTCATCGCGGCGATTCTAGGCGTGTCCCCTCATACTGTGGATACAATTTTGCGCCGGGCCTTTGTGAAGCTCGAAGCGCCCAATCGGATCTCGGCCGTGCTCAAAGCGCTAAGAAGCGGATTGATAACGCTTTAATTGAACGTATTCAGACGCGTTCTCGCCAGTAAGGCGACAATGAGGGGAAATAAGGCAGCCTTGCCCTGCTTTGTCCCTGAATTACGGGACGTGACCTCCATTCAGATTTAACTATACCCGCCGCCTCGGCGATTGAACGCCGTTCAGCCGCAACGGAGTGTGTGTGTGAACGACTCTGAATTCATTGAATTCGTCTTTGAACAGCTCAAGCAGATGAAATCGGAAGGGGAAAACCCCGACCTGGTTCACCTCATGCCCGCCGTTAGCGCACAGGAGGCGTCTGACTGGAACAGCATTGCGCTCAAACTGGCGATCTGGCGCTGGGCGCGCATTCGCGGCAATGGCGAAACCGAACGCGAGATGAGCCTGTCTGACCGTCTGATCTATTCCGCTTTCCGCGATGCGGTGAAGCTGAGCGGCCGCGAAGGCCTGGCCGCCAAATCCGACTTCGACAACGACTTTTACGCGGATCTGATCAGCTCGGCCGCCTAGGCCGGGTCCGCGTCTGCGCTGCGCTCCAGAGCCTCGCGCAGAAAAGCGGCATGCTGATCGAGCACGGCGATCAGCCCGACATCTCCGCCCGTCGCCACCAGGCGATCAATCCAGATGTCGATCACGCGCGCCTGACTGTCGAGCCAATCGGTCACGGACGGGGCGCAGACCTCCGATTTCAAGGTGGGGAATTCAACAACAGCGCACGCCATGGCGACTCTCCTTATTGCGAACAATTCGCATTTTCAGGAAAGCGCGCAGGCTTGTCCAGTGCTGTTTCTCTCTCGGTCCATTTCGCCGCAGCAGCGCATACAAAACGGGCGCGGCCTTGGCCGCGCCCGTTTCCCGTATCGGTTCAGGCAGATCGCCTAGAAGCGACGCACATAGTTGATGGAGAAGGCGTCTGCATCGCCGTCGCCATCATACTCATAGCGGGTGTAGTCCAGACGCACGGCGTTCGGACCGGAAACGGCCCATTCCAGACCGCCGCCGAACGCAAAGGCGTCCGAGCTGTCGTCAAAGCTGGCGGTCGCCAGCGAGGCGTCGAACTCGTGATAGGCATAGCCGGCGCGGCCATACACAGAGACTTGCTCGGCCAGCGGGTATTGCGCCTTGGCGTAGATGCCCAGGCCGTAATCCAGGCCCACTTCGGCCGGGACGCCGCCGAAGGAATAGTCTTCGTCTTCAAGGCCGACCAGCAGTTCGCCTTCAACGCCGAAATACTCGGTGATGTCGTAACCGCCGCGGACATTGATAACGTCCAGCTCGACGTCAGAAGCGTCAAAATAAGTGTAGCCCGCGCCGATATTCCATTGGGAGTCTTGCGCGGAGGCGCCCCCCGCGATCAGCAGAGCGGCGGCGGTGGAGAGGAGGATCGTCTTTTGCATGGTTTTTGTCTTTCTGTGACGCGTAGTGGGTTTGGTTCAAGCCCCAGCCCGCGAAGGAAGCTGTGCCCGGATTTCGGACTTCGCAAGACCGCTTCTGCTTCTGAAAATGTCTGTAAAAACGCAGTGTTGCAGTTCTGCGACGCATTATGACCAAGCCGTGGCGAAGGGTGACCGGGCGGTGGCGAAACCCGGACGGAATTTCGCCATCGCACCGATCTGTTAACGTTTGAGCAAGGGTCAGGCGGCGGCCGGTTTCGCCCAGGTCTGGGCCTTGAAGGCGTCATCGACCGGGGTTTCGGCGATATGGTTGGCGTAGTTGGAGATGGTCTTCAGCGCAGTCGCGGTGATGACGTCGAAAATGTTCGCCTTGGTGAAGCCGGCGTCGAGGAAGGCCTTGATGTCAGCGTCATTGGCGTAACCGCGTTCGCGCACCAGGGTGCGGGTGAAGCGGGCCAGGGCGTTCTGGCGTGCGTCAGGCAGCGGAGTTCCGGTGCGCAGGGCGTTCAGGGTCGCCGCGTCAACGCCTGCGCCGCCCGCCAGGGTGGAATGCGCCGCCATGCAGTAATGGCAGGTGTTTTCATAGGACACGGTCAGCAGCACGATCTGGCGCTCGGCCGGGCTCAGGCTCGTCTTGTCCACAATGCCCGCGAGGGTCAGATAGGCTTCGGCGGCCGCCGGGCTTTCAGACAGCGTGCCCAGAAGATTGGGCACAAAGCCGAAGGCGCTCTTGGCGGTGGCGAGCACCGGGCGGGCGGCTTCGGGCGCATTGGTTTCGTCGTAGAGATTAAAGTCGGTCATGGAAGGCTCCATCCTGAGGGGGGCGGCGTGGCGGGATGCGACGCCGGTCAAGGCAACGAGCCGCAGATGGGGGAGCAAGCCGGGTGTGAGAAGAGACTGATCGATCAACACGATTTCACACGATGGAGAGCCATGTGTGAGGTCGTTTCACACTGGCGTCCGCCCCCCGATGCGCGCTAGAAGGCGGGCATGGAACTGACATTCACCGACACCGCGCTGGATCATGCGGGATTGCTCCGATGCGATCCGGAGTGGATCGAAAGTCAGCTTGCCGACCGCAAGGCGCAGGCTGTTCTGTTCGCCGGCGGGGACCTGGCGATGGACGAGCATGGCGGGCCGCTTGTCATGCGCGCCAAACACGCGTCCCGGCTGCCGCTCAAATCACCCGGCCTGATCTTCCTGGGGCTGCTGGACGGGGCGCCCTGGTTCGCGGGCGCCTTGGAGCCCGGCGTGGCGGAGAAGGGCCCCGATTTCCGGCAATCGGCCATTCATGCGCCGCCCGAGCTCGCCAGCACGTTCGGACGCGCTCGGTCCTTATTGATGTGGCATCGCGAACATACATTCTGCTCCAATTGCGGAGAGAAGACGGTGGGCGCGGATGCGGGATCCAGACGCGTCTGCCCGACCTGTCAGACCGAACACTTCCCGCGGGTCAATCCCAGCGTGATCATGCTGGTGCATGCGGGCGACAAATGCGTGCTGGGCCGACAACCGAACTGGCCTGAAGGCATGTACTCGACCCTGGCCGGCTTCATGGAGCCAGGCGAGACCATTGACGCCGCCTGCGCGCGCGAGGTGGCCGAGGAAGTCCATCTCAAGGTGACCTCGGTGGAGTATGTCACCAGCCAGCCCTGGCCATTTCCGTCCCAGCTCATGATCGGCCTGATGGCGGAAGCCGAGCCGGGCGAACTTGTTCCTGACGATGATCTGGAAGATGCGCGCTGGTTCACCCGCGGCGAGGTGCGCACGCTTTTCAACAGCGAGATCGCCCGGATGATGCCATCGCACTTCTCAATTGCACGGATGCTGATAGAAAGATGGCTCGCTGCCGGTTCAGACTGAGACCTGCGACCCCCTGTCGCGCTTGTCAGATTGAGCTGGGCATTACCTTTCGAAGCGGTGTGAACTGGTTGCCTCTTTCGTCGGAGCGTGCCAAACACCGCCACACTCCGTTTTAATCAGTAGGGATCGGTGAGGACGCTCATGGGCTCTCTTTTCTTCAATAAGCTGGCCGCCGCACTTCTGGCGATCGTCCTGGTGGTCCTGGGGCTGACCACGCTGGGTGACAGCTTGTTCAATGTCGAACAGCCCGAGGAATACGGCTACCCGGTTGATCTCGCCGCGCTTGAAAGCTCTGCGGGCGCCGAGGAAGAGGAAGAGGGTCCGATTGATTTCGGCGTTCTGCTCGCCTCCGCCGATATCAGCGCCGGTGAGCGCGTGGCGCGCCGTTGCGCCAGCTGCCACACCTTCGATTCCGGCATGGCCGACGGCACGGGTCCGCACCTGTATGGTGTTCTGGGCCGCGCTGTCGCCGCTGTCGATGGTTTCAACTATTCCGGTGCGATGCAGGAATATGCCGAGACCGTGGACGGTTGGGGCTATGAGAACATGTTCAACTTCCTGGAAAATCCGCGCCGCTACATGCCCGGCACCGCGATGAGCTTCGCCGGCCTGCGCGACCAGGAAGACCGCATCAACCTGATCGCCTACATGCACGAGCAAGGCAGCTCGGACATGCCCTTCCCCGAGCCGCTTGCCACCCCGGCCGAAGAGGCCCCGATGGCTGAAGGCGATGTCAACGAGGATGCCGATGCAGAATCGGTGGCTGGCGATGACGCGGTTGAACCCGTGATGGTCGACGAAGAGACCGGTGACGAAGCGCCGATGGTCGATGAGACCGATATGGACGCCGAGCCGCAGCCGGAAGACGGCGAAGATCAGTAAGCGGTCTGAAACCTGAAACATGAAAAGGGCGC